>CAVTWB010000018.1:0-30841 GCA_963738245.1 uncultured Verrucomicrobiae bacterium | reverse complement strand
AACACTGGAGACGATCACGGATGCGCAGACACGAATTGCACGAATTCAAATCCGCTGAAGGCGGCGGAGGATTTGAAATTTGAAAAGGCCGGGTTTGGCGCGACCGTGGGACTGCTGGCGGGCATCGTGGGCAAATTTTCCATCTGCGTCGTGATGATCCTTCTTTTCGTGACGAATGTCATTCTCGCTCGGTCAACTGACGCTCAAACGACGCGAGGCAGAGGAGGAGTTTGGAATTCATGAAGTTCTTTCATCGGATTACGGCGATTCCAATCTATAAAATACACTAGGCTGGGTCTGGTCCGGCGTTATGACAAACGGATTCGTTGTGGAGTTCATATCCGTCCAATTTCCATCTACCAAAGAATTTGTCAGAGCTTGCAAATGACAGACTATGTTCGTGGGCCAGTTCAGAATGAAGTCACCATTGGATTGGGTCGTGGAAATCTGGAGAGGATCGGTTTGCTCATATACGCGCACATAATCCACCAGCATCGCCTGCGGAAAAACAGTGCCCGCCTCGATATTGCTGATGGAGGTGCTGCTGGTGGACGGCTGGCCAACGTAATTGCCGCCCACGGCCACATTCATCAGAATATAGAACGGTGCATTGAAAGGAGCGCCGACTTTCCGAGTTTCATAAGTGACGCCGTCCACCAGCCACGAAATTGAGGTGGCGGACCAATCCAACTCGTAAATGTGAAAATTGGTGGTTACCTCTCCGCTGGGCAAATTATAAATGGTGGTCTTGGGGACATCGCCGTTTGTTCCGGAATGGATGCTCCCCTGCGCCCAGATTGGAGTTGCACCGTTGTTTTCCACGACATCAATCTCTCCGCAGGCGGGCCAGCCGACCGAATCGAAATCTGCACCGAGCAGCCAAAGCCCCGGCCAGATGCCGGTTCCAGAAGGTAAGGCCGCACGCCATTGGATGCGGCCATAGGTGGTTGTATAAAGGCCTTCGGTCTTCAAGCGGGCGGAAGTGAAACTGAATCCGTTGGTGGATTGCTGCAACTGCACAATATGCAGAAGGCCATCGCTGACGTAGGCGTTGTTCGTGCTGTCGGTGTAATATTCCAGCTCATTGTTGCCCCAGCCGTAAATATATTGGTTGTCGAAATAAAACCCGTTCCCGATGTCGAACGTCCAGTTGTTTGTATTGATGGAAGTGCCGTTGAACTCATCGCTCCAGACGATGTTCCAAGCAGTTGCAGCCATTGCTGGGTTTTCCCGCGTGGACAATAATTCAAATATTGTGAGCGCGAGGCAGAGGAGGAGTTTGGATTTCATGGCTCGGAAAGCTGTTTTGTATTCTCGAAATCGCGGAGGTAAAACCAATACTGTATGCCTGAACTAAAAGAAGGCCACTCAAAACGAGCGCGAGGCAGAGGATGAGTTTGAGTTTCATTTTAGTCGGGACGATCAGGATATTTCTTCCACATTTTTATTCGTTCGTCTTCTACCGGTTTCAGCAATTTAATCATTTCGATTTCAGAATATGGCTGAAAGGCACTCCAGTGGCTCCAATAATCCGTTAAGGGAATGATGATGTCGTCTGATTCGCTGTGAAGCCAAATCGCTGATGCATACGGCATCATGTCAAGGTAACGAAGCTCGTAGTCGTGTTTGTTTATCTGTGGCATCCGTTCCGCTACCCGAATTGCCTTGAGCGCGTTATTATCCATGTCGGATTTTCCCATCCAACAATATTTTAGATGCCGGCTTTTATCGGCATTTAATGCCACTTCCCCGACCGCATTTGTTCCATGCAGAAGCAAGTATCGCCAGATTGAAAGCTGTGCCGTAGAAAGAAATTTTCCAGTAACTAATATGCCGCCACTGTATTCGGCCAGAGGATTGGCAATAATCAAGTTTTCGACATTTGTAATCCTAAGTCCGTTGAGAGATTTGGGATCCAGATATTTTTCAACGATTTGTGTTCCGCCATCAGGCGCTTTTGGATAAACGATGGCTGCATGGCAATGACCGCTCAAAACGAGCACGAGGCAGAGGATGAGTTTGGGTTTCATGGTTTTTCGCCAGATCTGTTTTTATCTTTATACGCATTTAACCATGCAAGATATAGCTCGCGATGTGCGCCTGCATTTCCATCGTCAACTTTCAAATACGAAAAAGCGTCGCCAGATTTGCCAGTTATTGTTACGTCTGCACCCTTGTCTAAAAGTAATTTTACCGTGTTCGTATCGTCTATGCTGATGGCCAACATCAAGGCGGTTTCGCCGCGAGTGTCCTGAAGATTTAGGTTCACATTTCTGGTCAGCAAATAGGTTGTGATATTTGTTTGCTGTTCAAAGATTGCAGCTATTAGCGGAGTCCAGCCAAATGCCATCACTGAATAATCAAACCCCTTGCCGTTGTGCGCCGGATCTTTTGGAGACCAGAGGGTATAAACTGCTTTCTTGGCATCAAGTTGAACCACTTCTCCCGATCTCCGAAACAAAACTATTTTCGTATCCATCCACGGTTTCTTCAATTTCATCGTCCAGGTTCCTTCTGGTGTTGATTTGACAACAGTAGGTTCCTTCTGTTTTTGCTGGTAATCATATACCCAATTGGCAAGTCCGCCGCTTAAAGCAAAAACCACCCAACAGCCGCCGGCGATAGCGAGTGCCAGATAGATGATGAGTTTGGGTTTCATGGCGGTTGTATCTCTGACGCTGTATTCAAACGCTTTGTTCATTGTTCCGCCAATAAAAAAGCGGCCTCCGTTGCCGGAGACCGCTTGCGTTATTTTAAATCTTCAACCGTTTGCTTAACCATGAAACGGCTGGCTTAGGGGCAGGAAAATTCGCTGCGGATGCCGGCGTTGGTGTCCACGGTGTAGGGCCATTCGGCGTCGGCGCCAAACTGGATGGTGATGCGCCGGTCGGTGATGGACTGGATCTGCGCGTTGCGCTGCCGGCGCTGGGTGGTGGCGTCGGACTGCTTGCTGTCGGGATTCGCCGTCGCCGTGCTGTAGGTGGCCAGCAGGGTTTGCAGGTTGGCCGCCTTGGCGGGCGTGATGCCCGGCAGGGTGTCGGTGCCGAGTTTCTTGATGATGGCCTGCACGGATTGCTTGAACGTGGCCTGGTTGGGATTGAGACGGTGGCCGACGAGATAGTCGTTCATCTGCGCGGGGTTGGTGCGGGCGTATTTCTGGCGCGCGGCGGCCTGCACTTCGTGGAGGGCGGTCATCAGGTTGGTTTCGGCAAGGTGTTCGGCACCGGTGGCGACCACTTTGCCGGTGGTGGACTGTGAGGCGGCGGCGGCGGTCTGGCGGCAGGTGAGGATGTCGGCCACCAGTTGCGTGACTTCGGCGGCGGTGATTTCGCGCACTTCGAGCGCGGGGGCGTAGGCGGGTTTTTGGGCGGCGGTGCAGATTTTGTCCGCCTCGTTCAATGCGGAGAGCTGCGCCTGGTTGAACACGGAGTTCTGATGAACCGGGGTCGGAACGGGCAGGGTCGGTGGTGTTGGATCAGCCATAATGTTGTGTTGTATTATAGTATTATGTTTTTGTTTGTTCCGCTCGAATCCTGGAAAGCCGTCGGGCTGTCCCGCGAGTGATAGGAACAGAAAACGGTTTTAGGAAACGAAGGCAAGAAAATAACTTAATTATTAACGCCGTATTGATAATGTTAGTTAATGATTATCATTACCCGCTTCTGTGCCACCTGGCGGCGTGCGGCGCAAGGCCGGGTTGGCCGCGTTGGGTGTTTTGCCGGCGGGATGGCTGGGCTGGCCACCGGGTTGGCCGGCCAGAGGCGGGACGGCCAATGAAAGGGTAAATCGCCCGGAATTTTGGTGAAATTGCGCCAAAAACCGGTCAGTTCGTTGAAATCTTCACGCCGTTCGTCAATTTGACCCCAAAATCGTCAATTTGGGCGGTTTGTTCGTGAATTTGACCCTTCCGTTCGTCGTTTTGGAGGCTCCGTTCGATGATTTGAGGACGCTGTTCGTCGTTTTGCCCCCGTTTACCGTCAATTCGCCCGGTTCGTTCGTGAATTCGGATGGCTCCGTTCGATGATTTGATGACGCCGTTCGTCGTTTTGACCCGGTTGTTCGTGAAATTATCCGCGCGGCAGGCGGCTGCGACTAAAACCATTGACGGAATCGGCGCGGTTCAGCTACCTTGCACGGCTCGTTAATCGAGTTTTATTGTGAATATTACCGTTGAAAATCTGGCCCCGTGCAGGAAACTGCTGCGGGTGGAACTGGACGCGAAGGCCGTGGACGAAATCTTTGATTCGGTCACGAAGGATTATCAGAAGCAGGCGTCGCTGCCCGGCTTCCGGCCCGGCAAGGCGCCACGCGCCATCGTCCTCAAAAAATACGAGGCGGACATCACCGACGACGCCAAGCGCAAGCTCATCGGCGAGTCGTATCGCAAGGCCATCGAGGAGAAGAAAATCTCCGTGGTCGGCCAGCCGGACATCGAGGAGATCCAGTTCGGCCGCGGCCAAGCGCTGCAGTTCGCCGCGACCATCGAGACCGCGCCGGAATTTCAACTGCCGGAATACAAGGGCCTGCCGGTCAACCGCGAAATCAAGTCCGTCACCGACGCGGACGTGGAGCGCGCGATGGGTTTGCTGGCGCAGCAGCACACGAAGTTTGAGACCGCCGCGCGCCCGCTGCAACTCGGCGACGTCGCGGTGGTGAATTACACCGGCACCTGCGACGGCAAGCCGATCACCGAGACCGCGCCGACGGCGAAGGGTTTGACGGAGCAGAAAAATTTCTGGGTGGACATCGCGCCGAACACGTTCATCGCCGGCTTCGCCGACCAGCTCACCGGCGCGGCGGCGGGCGACAAGCGGACGGTCAACGTGGATTTCCCCGCCGATTTCGTGACGAAGGAACTCGCCGGCAAAAAGGGCGTGTTTCGAAGTCGAGGTCGTCGAGGTGAAGCAGAAAGTTGTCGCCGCCGATTGACGACGCGCTGGCGAAGCAATACGGCGCGGAAGATCTGGAGAAGCTGCGCGCGGGCGTGCGGGTGGATCTGGAAAATGAATTGAAATATTCGCAGGCCAAGGCGATTCGCGGCCAGCTCATCGGCGCGCTGCTGGCACAGTCTAATTTTGACCTGCCGGAATCGGCGGTCGCGAGCGAAACGAAGCATGTCGTTTACAACATTGTTCAGGAAAACACCAAGCGCGGCGTGGGCCGTGAGATGATCGAGAAGGAAAAGGACCAGATTTATTCCGCCGCCGCGCACACGGCCAAGGAGCGGGTGAAGCTGTCGTTTCTGATCCAGCGCATCGCCGAGAAGGAAGGCATCCAGGTTTCGCAGGAGGAAGTGCTGCAGCGCATACAGTCGTTGTCGCAGGCGTATCAGATTCCGCCGGACAAGTTCATCAAGGACCTGCAGAAGCGCGATGGCATCAACGAGCTGTTCGACCAGATCGTGCACGAGAAGGTTTTGAACTTTCTCGAAATCAACGCGAAGATCACGGAAGTGCCGGCGGCGGCGAAGTAAGCCGGCGGCAGCTTTTTCTGCGGCGCGGGGTTTTATTTTGCCGCGCGGCTGGAAATAACCAAATGGTTACCTCGGCCCGCCGGGCGGCGTCTTAAGTTTGACGAACGCGGGCAAAACCCGCAAAATCACCGCACCATGAAAGTTTTTAGTGTTGTTCCAGTTTTTTTTCTGGCCGTCCTGACGGCGGCTGCGCAGACGAATTCGACAGCCGGCGCCCAGACAAATCTGCCGGCGGGCCCGACGCGCTCGATGTCGTTGCAGGACTGCATTGCGGAGGCGCTGCAGCACAATCTCGACGTGCAGATCCAGCGCTACAACCCGCAGATTTCGCTTTATGATTTGAACGCGAACTACGGCGGTTACGACCCGACCTTCAATTTATCCGGGCAGCATCAATACAACGACAGTGGCGCGACGTTTCAAAATGGCCAGCATGTCGCCGGACAGCAAATCAACGACGACAGTTTTAATTCGGGATTCACCGGCGGCACGCCGTGGGGCATGACCTATAATCTGGGCGGTAATGTTTCCAGCACAAAGGGGGATAGTTTTGGAACAATCAGCAATGTCGGAATCAAAGTTCCGTTCCAAACTTCCGACGGTCAGGTCGGCGCGCTCACGCTCACGCAGCCGTTGCTGAAAAATTTCTGGATTGACACGACGCGGCTGAACATCCGCGTCGCCAAAAACCGGCTGCAATACTCCGAGCAGGGCGTGCGCGGGCAGGTCATCACCAGCGTCACCGCCGTCGAGAATGCCTACTATGAATTGATTTACGCCCAGGACTACGTGACGGTGCAGCAGGAGGCGCTCAACCTCGCGCAGACACAACTGGACCAGGACCAGCAGCGCGTGCAGATCGGCACGCTGGCGCAATTGAGCGTGCAATCGGATGAATCGCAGGTTGCCACGAGCCAGGCGAATTTGATCGCAGCGCAGAACACGCTGTCCGTGGACGAGAACACCTTGAAAAATCTGCTCACCGACACGTATGTCCAGTGGCACGGCACCAACATCCAGCCGACCGCGACGCTCGAGGCACCGCTGCAATTGTTCGATTTGCAGGACAGTTGGAACAAGGGCATGAGTGAACGGCCGGATCTGTTGCAGTCGCGGCTGAACGTGGAGCAGCAGGGCATCCAGTTGAAATTTAATTACAACCAGCTTTATCCCGAGCTGGATTTGATCGGCTCGTATGGCTACAACGGTTCGGGCGGAAATTTCGGCGACACGTTCAACCAGATCAACCAGGCCAACCAGCCGTTCTGGACCTATGGCGCGCAGCTTTCCATGCCGTTGAGCAATGTCGGCGCGCGCAACACTTACAAGGCCGGCAAGGTGACGTTGAAGCAACTGCTGCTTGAGTTGAAACAGCAGGAGCAAAGCATCATGGTCCAGATTGACAACGCCGTCAAACAGGCGCAGTCCGATTATCAAAGCGTGGCCGCGACGCGGCAGGCGCGCATTTATGCCGAGGTCGCGCTCGATGCCGAGCAGAAAACCTACGCCGTCGGCAAGGCCACCACCTTTGAAGTGCTGCAATATCAAAGCAACCTGACCACCGCGCGCGGCCAGGAAATCCGCGCGCTCGCCAATTACGAGGAAGATCTGGCCAATCTCGCCGCCGCGGAAGGCTCCACGCTCGAACGCAATAGAATCAACATCGAGTTGAAATAGTTTGCAGTCAGCGGTGAGCAGTCAGTAGCTGAAGGCGGCTCGCGGTATTTTTGCCGCTGACTACTGACTACAAACTACTACCGCCTATCACCAGAAATTCCACGCGTGTTTCCAGACAATCCACGCGCCGAGCAAAAAATTCGTGATGGCGTGCGCCGTCATCGCATCGCCGAGGCGGTTTTTGCGGATGACCAGCCATTGATACGCCGCGCCGCAGAGAATTCCCGCCAGCCATTGGTTGTGCTCGAGCCCAAACACAACCGCCGTGATAAAAAACGGCAGCGGCAGAAATTGATTCAGCGGCACCTCCAAAAAATTTGGTTTCGCAATGTAGCGATACAAAAACGAGCGGTAGAAAACCTCCTCTAGCGGCGGAACGACGAGGGTCATGCCCAAAACATGAATAGACATGAAGAACCAGGCGAGCGGCGAATGTTCGCCGAACACCAGATTTGGATTTGAATTTTCCACGGCAGTTTTTGAAAAACTGGCGAGTCCCTCTTTTGCGAAGAGTTCATCTGCCTTGGGATAAAAAGCATCAATGCCGATCCACATTGCCAATACTCCGACGCCAACGAGAACGGCTTCCCAACTGAATGCCCAACGCATTTCGGAAACAAACGGACGCATTTCCCAAACCAGCCACGCGCCGGCGAGCGTTTTGGCGAAGTAAAACCAGTAGGCCGAGGCCGCGCCGAATTTTCCCTGGCAAAAAGTCAGCGCAAGAAAAATCAGGAACGGCGCGATCCGCGCAACGGCGGGCGAGCGCCCGAATATTTGTCTTGGAAATCGCACGCGCTGAAGTTGCCGGTTTTACGGCTGGCCGACAACCAGAGTTTTGGTTTGGCCATTGCCGGCCAGCGTGACGGAATTGGACGTAATCGCCGTCACCCGCATCCCGTCCACCAAATCTCCGACATAGACGGCCTTGCCGCCGATGATCGCTGACGGATGCGCCGCGTCATAAGCGATGCCTTGAATTCGGAGCGGTTTTGAAACCGGCGTGTTGGTGACGGCGGGACTGGCCACCGGCGGCGCGGAAGTGGCGGACACGGACACCGGCAAAGCGGGCGCCGGCGGATTCGACACGGGCGCGGCAACGGTTACAACCTTTTGCGTAAAAACGATTGCCGGTGCGACAGCCATTTTGGGAGTCGTGCCATTTGCGCCGTGTCTGGCCAGCGCCAACCCAATCAAAACGCAAGCGGTTACAATCAGAAAAACGATCACGACCGGCAGCACCCGGCTCAAATCACGTTCCTTCTGGTGAGTTTCGACCGGGCGCAGCGGCGACACCTCGGGCGGAGCATCTTTCCGTTGCGCTTCCCTGGCGCGTTTGAGCGCATCGTTGATGAGGCTCATGCGCGGATGTCTCCTTCCAGTTCCCGGACGGCCCGGCCCACCATCGCGTAGGTGACGCGGTCGCTGCGCCGGACAAAGCTCGCCAGCAGCGCCTTGTCGCACACCGCATTGACCAGGCGCGGAATGCCGCCGCTGTAATTAAAAATGCGCCAGACCGCCGGCATCGTGAACGCCGGCCTGCCCTGGCCGCCCGAAACCTGGAGCCGGTGCTGGATGTATTGCGCGACCTCGACGCGCGTGAGCGGCGCGAGATGAAACCGCACCGTGATGCGCTGGCGCAATTGTTTCAGACGCGGGCTGTTCAGCCGATCGCGCAATTCCGGCTGGCCGAGCAAAACGATTTGCAGCAGCTTGCGGTCGTCCGTCTCGATGTTGGAAAGCAGGCGGACCTGTTCGAGCAGTTCCTCGGTGAGATTTTGCGCCTCGTCAATGATGAGCACCGTTTCCCTGCCGAATTCAATCTGCTTGAGCAGAAATTCGCCGATGGCTGAAATCGTTTCCAGCCGGTCCCGGCCGCGCACGTTCAGCCCGAACTCCGTCGCGATGGCCTTCATCATTTCATCCGGGTTCAAAACCGGGTTCAGGATGAGCGCCGTCGAAAAATGCGCATCCAAATGTTCCAGCAGTGCGCGGCACAGCGTCGTCTTGCCTGCGCCGACCTCGCCCGTGAGCTGGACAAATCCCTTGCGCTCGCGGATGCCGTAGAGCAGGTGGTTGAACGCCTCGCGGTGTTTCGAACTATGGAAAAGAAAACGCGGGTTCGGCGTGATGTCGAACGGCGCCTGCTTCAATCCATAAAATTCCAAATACACGAGCGGCTTTTAGCAGAAATCCTGCCACGCGGTAAAGCAAAGGTTTGAAAACCGGGCCGGCGGCTACCCCGAAATGTTTCGCGCCGCTTTCACCAGCGCCGCCGCCTCCGCGGGCGTGCCGATGGTGATGCGCAGATAATCGCTGACTTCCGGCGCACTGAACCAGCGGACGAGAATTTTTTGTCCACGCAATTGCTGAAGCCAATCTTTCGCCGGAAACAGCGGCGGCTTTGCGAGGATGAAATTTGTCTGGCTCGGCAAAACGCGAAAGCCGAGCTTCGTCAGTTCGCGCGAAAGCCATTCGCGCGTGGAGATTATTTTTTTAAAATTGGCGCGATAGTATTTCAAATCGTCCAGCGTCGCGGCGGCGGCAATCTGGCCGAGGCCGTTCACATTGTAGCTGTCGCGGATTTTGTCCAGCGCCGCAATGAATTCGGGATGGCCGACGAAATAGCCGACGCGCTGGAAGCACAGCGAATACGCCTTCGAAAAAGTTCTGGCGGCCAAAACGTGTGGAAATTTCAATGCCAGTTCCAACGCGTTTTCACTGGCGAAATCCACATAAGCCTCGTCGAGAACCACCACGCCGTTTTGCGCGCGGCACAATTTTTCCAGCGCCGCAGTTTCGCAGCCCCGCCCGCTCGGCGCGTTCGGCGTGGTTATGAACGTCAATGCGGCCTTGAAATCCCATTCCTTGCCGCGTTTCAATTCCGCCACGCCCGGCAAACCAAAATCCGGTTTGAGCGACACGGCATTTTTTGCCGCGCCATGAATGTCCGCCAGCACTGGATACAGCGAATAGCTTGGCGTCAAATATTGCACCGTGTTCCTGGATCGGTCGGCCATTTTGCCGAAAATGGGGTTCAAGCCTTTGCCCGGCTCCACGAAACATCGCACCGCCAGCGCCAGCAGCTCATCCGAGCCGTTGCCGACGAGGATGTTTTCCGGCGCGCAGCCGTGCAGCCGCGCCAGCTTTTCGCGCAACGCCTGCGCCGTGGGATTCGGATACAGCCGCAACCGGCCGTCCACTGCCGCCCGGACCGCCGCCAGCACGCGCGGCGACGGTGGATACGGATTCTCGTTCGTGTTGAGCTTGATCAACCCTTTGATCTTCGGCTGCTCGCCCGGCACATAGGCGTGCAAATCGCGGACGAGCGGGCGGATTAACTTTTTTGGCGAATTCATTTATTCAATTCTTACCTCTGCGCTTTTCCCATGCGCGCCGAGGCCTTCGAGTTCCGCAAATTTTTTCACCGGCTTCAACGCCTTCTTCAGCGATGCGCGGCTGTATTCCACCACGCTGGTGCGGCGCTGGAACTGGTCCACCGTCAGGCCGGCAAACGACGCGCCCGCGCCGTCGGTCGGCAAAACGTGGCTCGGCCCGGCGACGTAATCGCCCAGCACCGTCGGCGACCAGTTGCCCAGAAAAATCGCGCCCGCCGTCACGATGCCGCCGCTCACTTTTCGCGCGTCGCGCGTGATGACTTCGCAATGCTCCGGCGCAATCTGGTTCGCCAGCGCCACGGCGTCGGCGATGCCAGCCGCTTGAATCAGCCAGACGTTCCGTTCAAGCACGCGCTGGATGAATTCGCGGCGCGCCTGCTTCGGCAACTGTTTGGAAATTTCCTTTTCAACCGCTTTAAGAATTTTCGCGGAGGTCGTCACCAGCCAGACGCGCTCGTGGCCCGAGCCGTGTTCGGCCTGCGCGAGCATGTCGGACGCGGCGAATTTTGGATTCGCAGTGTCGTCGGCCAGCACCAGCAAATCGCTCGGCCCGGCGAGCAGGTCAATCGCCACGCGCCCGACGAGCAGCCGCTTGGCCATGCTGACGTAGGCGTTGCCGGGGCCGAAAATTTTCTGGACGCGGCGGATCGCCTTGGTGCCGTAAGCCAGCGCCGCAATCGCCTGCGCGCCGCCGACCCGGTAAATCTCCGTCGCGCCCGCCGCCCGCGCTGCAAACAAAATCGCCGGATTGACCGAGCCGTCCTTGCCGCACGGCGTGGTCACGACGATTTCCTTGCAGCCCGCGACCTTGGCAAGCGTGATGGTCATCAGCGCCGTCGAGACGAGCGGCGCCGTGCCGCCGGGAATATAAACGCCGACGCGCGTGAACGGATCAAATTTTTCGCCGACGCTTGCGCCGTGGGAATTTTTCGACTGCCAGTTTTTGCGTTTGGATTTTTGGGCGAAGCTCGCGATGTTTTTCTCCGCCTCCTCAACAGCGGCTCGCAACGATTCATCGGCTTTGATTGATGCCGCGAGCAGCTCCGCTTGCGTCACGGCCAATTGATCGGCGGTGAGTTTTACGCCATCGAATTTTTCCGTGAAGTCCAGCACCGCGTCGTCACCGCGCACGAAGACATCGTGCAAAATTGCCTTGGTGCGCTGCTCAATCTCGGCGTCGAACAAACTGGAGTCGGCGGTGACTTCGCGGAGCCGGGCGGAGAAATTTTTGTCGGTGTGGCGGGCGATTTTCATCCGCGCAGGCTAACGGATGAAGAATTGAAAGTCAAAACGCGCGCCGGCTGCGGACCAGAAGCACGACCGATCCCGCGACGGCAAACAGCGAAGCGGTTGACGGTTCTGGCACGACGCTATCGATCCACGGAATGGCGGACGAGACGCGACCGGCCCCGCTAAGATCGCCATAAACGGAATTGGCCGTGGTGCCATTTGTTGAAGTGACAAAGGAAATCACGCCCGCCAGATAGTCTTGCGAGTCAATCGAAATAAACACGCCGCCGCCACTGTCGCCCGGCGCGACGCAGCCCTCCAGCGGCTGCGCGTCCGCGTCCGTGAGTGGATTTTGAAAATCGCTGCCGATCAACAGGGATGGATTTTCGAAATTCCGGTCAAGGGTGTTTTGAAACGCGCGCTTCTGGCTGCCGAGCGACGTTTGGTAGCCCGTCAGTCCGGTGCCCGTGAAACCATAGCCGACCCAGGTGGCGACCTGCCCGAATTCCGCCGAGCCGGTGTAAAGCATCACCGGCGTTACGCTGGTGACGGGCGTGGTTAAATGCACGAGGCCAAAATCATTTCCGTAGAGTGCATTGCCCGTCCAGCCGGGGTCCGTGAAGAGTTCGTCGGAGGAATAGGAAGTGCCGTCAATGGTGAAAGTCCCGGAGCTGGCGGCCGTCAGGAGGTGCGCGGCCGTCAACACCCAGTCCGGCGAGATCAGCGTGGCGCAGCCGGTGTAGCCCCAACTGTTCACAAAGGTTCCGACCGCCGCGTAAGCCAGGCTGTTGCCGAGATCCGTATAAGCGCTGTCCGGCACGTCATCGCGAATCGTGATGCCCCGGATTGAAAGAGGGTTTACCGCCATCGAAACCAGAAGACCGCCGAGCACAACAAATTTGCCCCTGGCAAATATCATGCCGACATTGCCGCACGCCGGACGCCGACCGTCAAGGCTTATCTCTTTTTTTTAGACTTTCGTTCTGCCGCCGGGCATTTGATATTCACTCCATGCGAAATCCAATTATCGCCGCGCTCGACGTGCCGTCGGCAGAACAAGCCCTGAAGCTTGCCACCGAAATCGCGCCCGCCGTCGGCGCGTTCAAGATCGGCAGCGAACTGTTCACCAGCGCCGGACCGGACATCGTGAAAAAAATCCGCGCGACCGGCGCGAGCGTGTTCCTCGACTTGAAATTCCACGACATTCCAAACACCGTCGCCAAATCGGTGACCGCCGCCGTGCAACTGGACGTGCAGATGCTCACCGTCCACACCAGCGGCGGCTTCGACATGCTCAAGGCCGCCGAGCAGGCCGCCGAGGAAGCCGCGTGGAAACTGGGCCGCATCCCGCCGCTCGTCCTGGGCGTAACGGTTCTGACCAGCCTGGACACCGCCGCGCTGCGTGAAATTGGCCTCGACGTGAACGTGGAATATCAGGTCCGCCGGCTCGCAACCGTGGCGACCAGGGCGGGTTTACGCGGGCTGGTTTGTTCGCCGCAGGAAGTGGTGAAGCTCCGCCAGACGGTCCCACCCGCGATGCAACTGATCACGCCCGGCATCCGCACCGGCACGGAAAAGGCCGACGACCAGAAGCGCACACTCACGCCGAAAGAGGCGATTGCCGCCGGTGCCAACTGGCTGGTGATTGGCCGGCCGATTTACGCCGCCGAAAATCCGCGCTCGGCCGCGGAGAAAATTCTGGAGTCGTTGAGTTAGTCATTTATGGACACGGGCCCTCCAAAAATTATTGAATGACTTCAACGACGAGCGGAATTTTCGCTGGACGCTTCGCGGAAATCTCAAAAGCCGTTTTCAACCGGGCCATCGCCGTGCTCGCCTGGACGGAATCGGCGGCGTGAACGCGGCAAAGGGTTCCGGATTTTTCCACGCGCTCGCCGGGCTTGGCGATTTGATCCACACCAACGTCGTAATTGATGGCCGACACCTTCGTAAGCCGACCGCCGCCGAGGTCGCGGATGACCTCGCCGACAATTCGCGCGCCGCACTTGGAAATAAATCCGGATTTTTCTGCGCGCACTTCGGCGACGACTTTGGCGGTGGAATCAAGCCGCAGCTTTTCGTTGAAAGCTTGCAAATCCGCGCCTTGGGCGGCCAGCATTTCGTCCCATTTCTGGCGCGGCTTGCCGGAGTTCTGACAATTTTCCGCCAGCTTGCGCGCGGCGGTGTATGATTTTGTCTTTTGGGTTTGAACCAGCAGGTGCGCAGCGCAACTTAAAATTAATTCAAGCAAATCGTTCGGACCTTTGTTTTCAAGGCAATCAACCGATTCTTTTACCTCCAGCCAGTTGCCGGCGGCGCGTCCGAGCGGCATGTTCATGTCCGTCAAAATGGCGCGCGTGTTGGTGCCGCATTCGTTGCCGAGCGCAACCATCGCCTTGGCCAGCTTGCGCGCGTCGGCTTTCGTCTGCATGAATGCGGCGCTGCCGAATTTTACGTCGAGGACGAGCGCGTCCAGGCTCTCCGCCAATTTTTTTGAAAGAATTGACGCGGTGATGAGCGGGATGCTCGGCACGGTGCCGCTGGCGTCGCGCAGCGCGTAAATTTTTTTGTCGGCAGGAACCATGGTGTCCGTCTGGCCGCAAATGACGCAGCCGACTTTCTGGACCTGCGCGACAATTTGCGCGACAGGCAACAGCGTTTGGAAACCGGGAATGGAATCGAGTTTGTCGAGCGTGCCGCCAGTGATGCCGAGGCCGCGGCCGGAAATCATCGGCACGCGAAAGCCGAGACACGCCAGCAGCGGCGCGAGCGGCAGCGAAACCTTGTCGCCGATGCCGCCGGTGGAATGTTTGTCCACGAGCGGGCGCGGGTCCTTGGGGAATTTCAGCACGTCGCCGGAATCGCGCATGGCGAGCGTGAGCGCGGTGGTTTCGGCGGTGTTCAGTCCGCGAAAAAAAACGGCCATGAGCATCGCGGCCATCTGGTAGTCGGGAATTTTTCCGGCGGTGAATTCGCGGATGAATTCGCGGATCTGCTCCGGCGCGAGAATTTTCCCTTCGCGTTTTTTTTCAACCAGCGAAATGAAGTTCATCTTCGATTGGCGGTGTTAGCCGTTGAACTTTTTTGCCGCGATGGTCGCATTGTGGCCGCCGAAACCGAACGAGTTGTTGACGATGGCGTTCACCGGCATTTCGCGCGCGGTGTTGGGGACGTAATCCAGATCGCATTCCGGATCGGGCGTCTGCAAATTGATGGTGGGCGGCACGACGCCGTGTTTGATGGCGAGCGCGCACGCGGTCATTTCCACCGCGCCCGCCGCGCCGAGCATGTGGCCGGTCGCGCCTTTGGTGGAGCTGACGGCGATTTTTTTTGCACGTTCGCCGAAAACGGTCTTGATGGCCTGCGTTTCGCAGACGTCGCCCTGCGGCGTGGAGGTGCCGTGGGCGTTGATGTAGGAAATGTCGCTGGTGTTCAGGCCGCCGGTGCGGAGCGCCATTTTCATGCAGCGCACGGCGCCTTCGCCACCGGGCGGCGGCGCGGTGATGTGATGCGCGTCGGCGGTGTTGCCGTAGCCGGCGACCTCGCAATAAATTTTCGCGCCGCGCTTTTTGGCGTGTTCCAGTTCCTCCAGCACGATCACACCCGCGCCTTCGCCCATGACAAAGCCGTCGCGGTCCTTGTCGAACGGCCGCGAGGCATGTTTGGGATCGTCGTTGCGCGTGCTCATGGCGCGCATGGCGCAAAAACCGCCGATGCCGACCGAGACAATGGCCGCTTCGGCACCGCCGGCGAACATCACCTGCGCGTCGCCCATCTTGATGGTCCGCCACGCCTCGCCGATGGCGTGGTTCGCGGTGGAGCAGGCGGAGCAGGTGGCGAAATTCGGGCCGCGCAGATTGTTATACATCGAGAACAGGCCGGAGGCCATGTTGCTGATGAGCATGGGAATCATGAACGGCGAGAGCCGGCCCGGCCCGCGATCGAGCAAAACTTTATGCTGCTCGGTGGTCGTCGCCAGTCCGCCGATGCCGGAGCCGATGATGACGCCGATTTCGTCACGATTTTCCTTGTCGAGTTCGAGGCCGGAATCTTTCAGCGCGCTCCATCCGGCGTAAAGGCCGAACTGCGAATAGCGGTCCGTGCGGCGGATTTCCTTCGGCGACGGAAACGCGGGCGCCAGATCAAAATCCTTCACCTGCCCGGCGATCTGCGTGTCGAACGGCGCCGCGTCGAACGCGGTGATCCGGTCAATGCCGCACTGGCCGGCGAGCAGATGGCTCCAGAAAACGTCCAGTTGATGTCCAAGCGGCGTGACGACGCCGAGGCCGGTGATGACCACCCGGCGGTCTGATGGGTTGCTTGCCATAAATCAAAAGGGCAGTTTGAGCTAGTCCAGCCAAACTGCCCCGAAGCCCGGAAAGTCGCAACTATTTTTGGTTGTCTTCGATGTATTTGGTGACGTCGCCGACGGTCAGTAGCTTTTCGGCCTGCTCGTCCGGCACTTCGACGCCAAATTCCTCTTCCAGCGCCATAATCAACTCGACCGTGTCGAGCGAGTCAGCGCCGAGATCCTCGATGAACTTGGCCTCCGGCGTCACCTGCTCCGCCTTCACGCCCAGTTGTTCGACGATGATGTCCTTTACCCGTTGGTCAATTGGTTTGTCAGCCATAATTTGTCCTGTCTTATGCCATGAATAAAAAATCCGTTCAAGCCCTGAATGCTGATTTTTTTCAACGGCGCGTTAAGTCATTGAACTGCTGAATCATCTTGCCCGGTTCACGGTGCGACGATCCAACAAGTCAACGTCATCACATCACCATCCCGCCGTCAACGGTTAAAACCTGCCCCGTGACATAGCTCGCCGCCGCACCGGCCAGAAACAACGCCGCGTTCGCAATGTCGTCCGCCGCGCCGAACCGGCCCATCGGAATCTGCTTCAAAATGGCCGCCTTCAATTCCGCGTTCAATTCCGCCGTCATGTCCGTCTCGATGAAGCCCGGCGCGATGCAATTGGCCGTGATGCCGCGCGATGCGAACTCGCGCGCGACCGACTGCGTGAAGCCGAACAGCCCCGCCTTGCTCGCCGCATAATTGCTTTGCCCCGCGTTGCCGATGAGGCCGATGACCGACGAAATGTTGATGATGCGGCCGGAACGCTGCTTGGCAAACGCGCGTGAAAATGCTTTCGTGAACAGAAATGCGCCCTTAAGATTGGTGTTCAAAACCGTGTCCCAATCCGCGTCGCTCATGCGCATCAGCAAACCGTCGCGTGTGACGCCGGCGTTGTTGACGAGAATGTCCACCTTGCCGGCCTCGGCCAGAATTTTCTCGGCGGCGGCGCTGACGGCGGCGGCCTCCGCCACGTCCACGGCGTGCGCCCACGCCTTGCGGCCCAGCGCGCGGATTTCCGCCGCGACCTTCTCGGAATTTTCCGCCGTGCGCGAGACGACGACGACATCCGCGCCTTCGGTGGCGAATTTCAACGCGATGGCGCGGCCGATTCCGCGGCCCGCGCCGGTGACGACGGCGATTTGATTGGCAAGCTGGCTCATGTTTTGCAAAAAGTAATTTGTTAAATCGTTGAATCGTTAAATCGGCGGTGACATTGGAGCGAATTCCGATTCACGGTTCAACTATTTAACGATGCAATGATGCAATGATGCAACCGTTGCTTCCAAGCTCGCCCCGTCCGCCACATTCAGCATCTGTGCGTTCTTATCAATGCGTTTCAAAAACCCGCTCAAGGCCGCGCCCGGCCCAAGCTCGATGAACCGCGTGAAACCCTGCGCCAGCAAACCGCGCATCGAGTTTTCCCACAGCACCGACGCGCAAACCTGCTCAACCAGCTTGGCGGAAATGTCCGCCGGTGTTCCATGCGCCTGCGCCGTGACGTTGGAAATCACCGGCACGACGGGCGAAACTAAATTCACCTTTGCCAGTTCCGCCGCGAGCTTCAGCTGCGCGCTGGCCATCAGCGGCGAATGATACGCGCCCGCCACCGGCAGCGGCAGCGCGCGTTTTGCACCTTTGGCCTTTGCGAGTTCGCACGCTTTAGTGATTTTTTCCGACGCGCCGGAAATCACGATCTGGCCGGGACAATTCAAATTTGCGAGAACAACTCCGGCTTCCGTGCAAACCGCGAGCGTCGGTGCTCGTCCAGACCGATGATTGCCGCCATGCCGCCTTTGGTTGCGTCGCACGCTTCCTGCATGAATTTTCCGCGCTGCCGCACGACGCGCAGGCCTGTCCTCA
Source organism: uncultured Verrucomicrobiae bacterium (assembly GCA_963738245.1). Taxonomy (GTDB): domain Bacteria; phylum Verrucomicrobiota; class Verrucomicrobiia; order Limisphaerales; family UBA11358; genus UBA11358. The sequence goes on along the minus strand of CAVTWB010000018.1, from coordinate 12,849 downwards.
AAACTCAACGCGCCCGCCGCCGTCAGCGCCGTGAATTCGCCGAGCGACAAGCCCGCCGTGGCGTCAAATTTCAGATTCGGCACCTGTTCCTTGAGCAGTTGAAAGCAAACCCAGCTCACCAGAAAAATTCCCGGCTGCGCATTTTCGGTTTTCGTCAAATCGGCTTCCGGCCCGTTGAAACAAATGCCGGCGAGATCGTAGCCGAGCGCGGCATTGGCGCGGTCGAACCACGCTTCTGCGGACGGAAATTTTTCGGCGAGGTCTTTGCCCATGCCGACGGCTTGCGCACCTTGACCGGCAAACAGGAGTGCGGTTTTGCTCATAAAATGCGGACACTAAACACGAATTCGCGCCACAACGAAAGCGTGAATTTGCCGTCAGCGTTGATACGTCCCCATCAACTGGCCTTCCGCAACCACATGGCCGTCCATCGCCTTGAGCAAATCTTTCTTGGTCGCGCCCGGCTGGAGGCCGGTCGCCGTGTCGAGCGCGTAGAGTTTGAAAAAATAGCGGTGCGGCTTGCCGGGCGGCGGACACGGCCCGCCGTAGCCGAGGCGCTTGTAGTCGTTCACGCCCTGCTTCGCGCCGTTGGCCAATTCCGACGATTTTGACACGCCTTCGGCCAGCCCGGCGGTGCTCGGCGGCAAATCGTAAATCACCCAATGGACCCACGTGCCCTTCGGCGCGTCGGGGTCGTCGCAGATCAGCGCAAGGCTTTTTGCGGCGGAGGGCACGCCCGACCATTGCAGCGCGGGCGAAAGGTCCTTGTCGTCGAATGCATGTTGCCGTGGAATCGGCTGGCCTTCGGCGAAGGCGGTGCTGGTGAGTTGAAGGTTCATGGTGTCTCCATTTGTTTTGGGATTGTCCGCGCCGCAATCCGCAGGAAAGCCGGCCAGCGACGACAGGGCGAAAATCGTTTTGATTCGCACGCTCATGACCGGACTTTACCCCGAATCGCGCAAACGCAAAATGGAATTTTCGCTTGTCGCGCCGCGTGCGTTGGCAACAATGTCTGCCATGTTTTCACACGTTGTCATTTTCTGGACCGACCCGGCCAAACCCAACGCCGCCGATGAAGTTATCACGGGCGGGAATAAATTTTTGAAAAACATTCCCGGCATCACGCACTTTCACATCGGCAAAATGGCCGGCAGCCACCGGTCGGTCGTGGACCAGACTTATCAGGTCGCGCTCAACACCGTCTTCACCAGCAAGCAGGCGCAGGACGATTATCAGGTGCATCCGCAGCATCTGGAATTTGTCGCGCACTGCGTGAAGCCGTTCGTCAAGAAAGTCGTCGTTTACGATTTTGAGTGAAGGGGGAAATCGTCGCGCGAAGGACGCGAAGAAAAACGAAGGATGGAAATATTTAGTTTCCCTTCGCCGTCTTCGCGTTCTTCGCGCGAAAATTTTTTACCATCAAGCCCGCGGATGAAATTTCCGGTGGATCTCCCGCAGCCGGCTGCCGGTGACGTGCGTGTAAATTTCCGTCGTGCTGATGTTCGCGTGGCCGAGCAGTTCCTGGATCACGCGCAAATCCGCGCCGTGCTCCAGCAGATGCGTCGCAAAGCTGTGCCGCAGCATGTGCGGCGTCATGTTCCGCTCAACTCCAGCGCGGCGGACGCGATTCTTGATGTGCAGCCACAGTGTCACCGCCGCGAACGGCGTGCCGCGCTGCGTCAAAAAAACGTTTGCCGGCGATTTGGGCGTGACGAGCTTTGGCCGACCAACCTCAATGTAACGATTCAACGCCGAAACCGCAGTTCTTCCCACCGGCACGACGCGTTCCTTGTTGCCCTTGCCGATAACGTTGATGAATCCGGCATCAAGGTGAAGCTGCTCCAGCCGCAGATTTTTCAACTCGCTCAAGCGCAGGCCGGAGGCGTAGGCGAGTTCCAAAATCGCCTGGTCGCACAAGCTCTCCGGCGTTTCCGGATTTTCCGGTTCGAGCAATTTTTTGATTTCGTCGTTGCTCAATGCCTTCGGCAATCGTTTCCACCGGCGCGGCAGCGAAAGATTTTCAGCGATGTTTGCGGGTAGAAGCTTTTCATTCTCGGCGAATTTGTAAAACGCCCGCAGCGCGGCGATTTCCAGATACACGCTCTCGCCGCTCAAGCGCTTGGTGGATTCCTTCGGTTCATCGGCCAGCGGCCGCGCGCGCTCGTGCTGGAGAAACGCCATGAGATGCTTCAGTTCGACGTTGTGCCAGTCCGTGAGATTTTGTTTCGCGGCCCACGCGGTGAACTTGCCAAGCAGCGCGGCGTAAGTTTTCGCCGTGTTGTCCGACTGCCCGCGCTCGTGGCGCAGGTATTGCAGAAAATCTTCGACGAGCGTTTGCACGTCAGGAGAATAACGAAAGCTGCGTGCCGCCGACACGACGAAACGCCGCTGTGGAAAGTTCGGTATCGTCGTTGGGAATGCCGGTCTTGCGCCGCGCCACGTCGAACATCTGCGCGATTTGCTCCGCGAAAATCCCTTCGCCGCTGAAACGTTTGCCCCATTGCGCATCATACAATTTTCCGCCGCGCATTGCGCGCAGCCGGTTCAGGACTTTTTCCTTCCGATCCGGGAAATGCGATTCCAGCCACTTTTCAAACAACGGCGCCACGGCATACGGCAGCCGCACCACCGTGTAGCCCGCCGAAGTCGCGCCGGCTTCCGCCGCCGCCTTAAGAATCGCGGGCGTTTCGTGATCGGTCAGGCCGGGAATGATGGGCGCGACATTCACGCCCACAGGAATGTTGGCAGCGGCCAGCTCATGGATCGCCTCGAGCCGCGCGGTCGGCGGCGACGTGCGCGGCTCCATGATTTTGCGCAAGTCGGAATCCAGCGTGGTGATGGAAAGCCAGACCGCCGCCGCGTGATGCCGCGCCAGTTCAGCCAACAAATCAATGTCGCGAGTGACGAGCTGGTTTTTGGTGACGATGAATACCGGGTTGCGAAATTCCGCCAGCACTTCCAGACAACGGCGCGTCAGCTTCAGCTTCCGCTCGACCGGCTGATAGCAATCCGTCACGCCGCTCATGAAAATCACCTGCGGCTGCCATTTCGGAGCAGAGAGTTCCTTGCGCAGCAGCTCCGGCGCGTCTTCCTTGACCATGATTTTGCTCTCGAAATCCAGCCCGGCGGAAAAGCCGAGGTATTCATGCGTGGGCCGCGCGTAGCAATAAATGCAGCCATGCTCGCAGCCGCGATAGGGATTCAAGCTGGCATCAAAACCGACGTCCGGGCTGTCGTTGCGCGCGATGACGGTCTGGCTGTGATCCTTGAAAAACTGCGTTCTCGGCAGGACATCGTCGTCGGGATTCCAGTCCGCATCCGGTTCGAGAATGATTTTCTCAAACCGGTTCGGCGGATTCTCCGCCGCGCCGCGATGGGCTGAAATCAACTTTTCCGTTTGCACCCGCCAATTTACCACAAGGACACCAAGACACGAAGTTGATCAGGAGGAAATTCCTTGTGTCTTGGTGGTTCACAATTTCTTCCCCGTCAGCTTTTCATACGCCTCCAGATACTTCGCGGAAGTTTTGGCGACGACTTCGGCAGGCAGCGTCGGGCCGGGCGGGGTTTTATCCCAGTCGAGCGTTTCGAGATAGTCGCGGACGAATTGTTTGTCGAAGCTCGGCTGGCCGCGGCCGGGCGCGTATTGGTCCGCTGGCCAGAAGCGTGAGGAATCGGGCGTCAGCACTTCATCAATCAAAATGAGTTTGCCCTCGAATAAACCAAATTCGAATTTCGTGTCGGCTATGATGATGCCGCGCTGCTTCGCGTAATCGCGTCCGGCCCGGTATATCATCAGGCTCAAGTCGCGCGCCTGCGTCGCGAGTTCGGTGCCGGTGATCTTGCAAGCTTCCTCGAAGGAAATGTTTTCGTCGTGCCCAGCCTCGGCCTTGGTGGACGGCGTGAAAATCGGCTCCGGCAGTTCGGCGGATTCGGTCAGGCCGGCGGGCAGCTTGATGCCGCAGACGGTCTGCGATTTCTTGTATTCCTTCCAGCCGCTGCCGGAAAGATAGCCGCGCACGATGCACTCGATGGCGAGCGGTTTCGCTTTTTTAACAATCATCGAGCGCTTCGCAAGTTTGTCAGCGAACGGCTGGAGATTTTTCGGCAGCGGATCGTCCGCCTTGGCGAGCAAATGATTCGGCACGAGCGACGAAAATTTCTCAAACCAGAAATGCGAGATCTGCGTGAGCACCTCGCCCTTGCGCGGAATGCCGTTGGGCATGATGACGTCGAAGGCGGAGATGCGGTCGCTGGCGACGAGCAGAAAACTGTCGCCGAGGTCGAAGACTTCGCGGACTTTGCCAGAGCGGACTTTTTTGATGCCGGACAGGTCGAGCTGGAAAATGGTTTCGTTCATGCCGAGAAAAATAATGTCCAAAGGCTGAAGTTCAAAGTCCAAAGTCAGCTTACCGCTAATTATTCAAGTCCGGCCTCGACAGCGGCAACTGCGTTTGGCACTGATGAAACCATGCGTCCGTCGTCCGCCCACAAATGAAACGCGAATTCGCCATGTTGCTCGGCGGCTGGCTGTTGCTGGCGGCGCTGTTCTTCGGCATCGGCTGGCAAAATCTTTCGTCGCCCGGACTTTTTTACGACGAGGCGATTTACGGCGGGCTGACCAAAGATTTTCTGGCCGGCCACGCGAACGGCGGCCACATGCCCGGCGTTTCGACCACGGAAATTTTCGGCGGGCCGTTCCCCATTTTCGTGCAGCCGTATCTCGGCGCGCTGAAATGCTGGCTGCTCATCCCGATTTTCAAAATTTGCGGTTCGACCCTTGCGGTGCTGCGCGCCTCGAACCTGTTTTTCTGCGCCGTCGCGCTGCTCATTTTCATGCTGTGGACGTGGCGGCTGCTCGGCCTGGCCGGCGGCGCTGCTCGCCGGATTGCTGCTGGCGTTGGACCCGGCGTTCTTTTTTCTCGGCGTGCTCGACTGGGGTTCGCTGCTGCCGAGCCTGCTCTGCCGGTTTGCCGGATTTTTATTTGTGCTGCTCGCGTGGCGGCGGCAATCGGCGCGCTGGGCTTTGACGGCGGGCATCGTTTTCGGCCTGGGATTTTTCAACAAAATTGATTTTGGTGTCATCCTGGCCGGAACCGTGCTGGCGGCGGCTTGTGTTTACGGAAAATCCATCGCCGACGTTTTCCGTCGCCGGCCGAAAATCATTTTGTCGGCAGTGCTGGGTTTTCTAATGGGCGCCGGGCCGGTGCTGGCGCTGGCCCGCGTGATCCTGCACACGGTTTTTTCCAAAAATGCGCCGCATAATCCCGGCGAGTTTGCGGAAAAGCTGCACACGCTGAACGCGATGTATGATGGCTCGTATTTTTACCGGCTGATGGACGCCGGCGGCAATTTTGACAAAATGTATCAATCGCCGTCGCCGGTCTGGACGCCGTTTGGCATCATCGTGCTGCTCGCTGTTTTGGTTTTGGTTGCGGACGTGATTTTTTCGGCGAAAGAAAATCCCGCGCGCCGGACGAAAATTTTCCTGCTGCTGGCCGGCGCGTTTGTGACGCTGGGCGTTTTGATTTTGCCCGGCGCGGTGCGGATTCATCACACGACGCTGGTTTATCCATTTCCGCATCTGCTCATCGCCGCGGCGGCCATGGTGGTTTGGAATTATCCGTGGAAAACTTTCCGGCTCCGGCGGATGTTGCGCGTGTTGCCGGCGCTGGTTTTGATATTTCTCACGCTCGGTGAATTTCACGTCATTCTGCGCACGGAAAATCTTATCCGCGAAACCGGTGGCCGCGGCTGGTGGAGCAACGCGCTGGTGAAATTTGCCGGCGAAATCAAATCGCGGCCCGGCCTCACCGTCAGCAGCCTCGACTGGGGTTTTAACGAGCAACTGGAATTTCTGACCGACGGGCCGCGATTGGAAGAACCGTTCTGGCAGGCGGCGTTCGGCGGACAGCCGGAATTGCCCCGCGATACAAATCACATTTTTCTCGCGCATCCGCCGGAATTCGCGCTCTCGCCGCTCGGCGCACAGTTCATGGAATCTGTGGCGCGCGAAAACAAAAACGCCGTCGTGCAGCCGTGGCGCGACGGGCAGGGGGCGATTGTGTTTTACGCCATCAGTTTTCCCGCGCCGTAAATCCCGTTACGCCTCCTGCGCGACCAGCTTGACCGACAGCGGAATGCCGGCCTCGGATTTGTCGTCGAGCCGCACGTCCACGGAATACAAGCCCGCCTCGGCGAATTTCAACTGCTGGATGTTGACGATGAAATTGCGCGTGACAAAATGCACGTCCTCTGGCAGGAGGACCGACACCGGGATATCGATGGCCGGCATGATGGCGCGGCCGTCGGCGTTGACAAAGTTCAACTTCAGCTTGCGCTCGCCTTCTTCGCCGGACATGAACGTGACGCGCAGCGCCACGGCGCACTGCGGATGCACGGCAGGCAGGAGCGGCGCGTAAATCGTGTCGAACGCGCCTAGCAGGTTGAGCTTGCCGTTGTCCTCGGTCGCCGCGTCGCAAAGCACCGCCACTTGAATGTTCATGCCGGAATAAAGCCACGAATCCGGCGGATTGGCACGAACTTCTTTTCAGAAATTTGCCGGCGGCGACGTTCAACGGCGGCATCCACGCGAAAAGGAATTGGAGCGCATTGGTTCAAAACAGATTTTTAGAATTTAACGCCCGCCGGACAGGATGGGAAAAACCTGCCTTGCCTGGAGTTCATACCTGGACAAAAAACTGCCGCTCGAAGCCGGCAAACTAATTCCATTGCGGAGCCGGCAAAGAAGTGATGTGATACGCCAAAGTTGGAATTGATGGAAGAACCGATAGTCCGGCTGACAAAATGTTGCCGGAGAAGCCGCCGTCTCCGGAAGCTTTCGCCGCTCGGGCTGGAAAGCAACCAACGACCACGCCGGTTATTTGTTCAGCCTGTGTTTTGAGGCGATCTCCAGGGCGGCCAAAGCCGGTTCTGCCAATGCCTTTTGGGTTATGAAAATATTTTGTGCCGTGTTGACTGTCGGTTGCATTACAGGCTTTGCTTCTGCCAACGAAATCGCGCCTTCGCCGGACAGCGAATCAGTCTTCAATATCTCCGTGCCGGATGGAAAGGAAGTATCCTTGTCACGAGGAGCGGGCATGTTGCCCGGTGTGAAAGCTTTTTTTGACACGATTGCCATCACGGTTTCGCCTGGCCAGAAACGACAGTTTTTGGTGGGCGACAATATCGCGGGTTATTTCGAGGGTTACACGCACGATTACCGCCAAGGCGGCGGTTATTTGATGAAGGACACGGCGCTGTTCACCGGTTACGCGACGTTCGCCTCGGGCCGGTTGAACAACCGCGAGGCGGGTGATGCACTTGAAAGTGTGCTGCCGCGTGGCAACCGGGTCAAATATCCCGGCGGCATCTCCGAGGATATGGTCGTCCACTCCGGCAAATACGCCGTCTCGATTTGCGAGCATTCCGCCAGACCGCAAATTCTCGGCGCGATTCCGTTCCTGCGGTGCCCGCTGGACTCGGTGGAGATCAGGCAGCTTGGCCGGGCCGTGGTGATTTCGCCCAAACCCGCGATGACGAACAGTTCTTATCCGCCATTCATCGCATTGTGTGCGGACAAAAATTTCACACTTTCCACGGTTCTCAAAGAAGCTCCTGCTGAAGCGTCTGAAGTGCTCAAATTTTCCGACCGCGACGTGGTCGTGTTTGTCGCCAGCCAAATGCCGACAACAAATTTTACTGTGACAATCGCGTTTGGTTTTTCAGCGGAAGAAGCGGCGAAGAAAGCCGCGGCAATCGCCGCGTCCGACCCCATCAACACCGAGCTGCAAAGTTGCTACGATTATTTGACAAAAAGTTTTCTCTGGACTGACGACGCCGAATACAACCAGGCGCTGATGTGGGCCAAATCGTCCAGCCACCTCTTCGTCGTGGAGGAATTTGGCAAGGGAATCTGGGCCGGGCTTCCGTGGTTCAAGAACAACTGGGGTCGCGACACGTTCATCTCGCTGCCCGGCACGCTGCTGGTTTCCGGTTCGTTCACCGAGGCCAGGGACGTGCTCGAAAATTTCGCCCGGTTTCAAAACCTGCGGCCCGGCCGGAATTATGGCCGCATTCCCAATCGCGTCAGCTCAATGGACAACATCATTTACAACACGACCGACGGAACGCCGTGGATGATTCGCGAGGCGTATGAATATCTGCGCTACACCGGCGATGAAAATTTTGCCCGGCAAATTTATCCCGTCGTAAAAACCGCGCTGGACGGCGCAATCACCAATTACGTGGACGCGGAGGGATTTTTGACGCACGCCGACGCCGACACCTGGATGGACGCGCGCATCAACGGCGACAAGCCGTGGTCCGCGCGGGGCAACCGCGCGGTGGAAATCCAGGCGCTCTGGTTTACCGCGCTGGAGGCGGGCGTTGCGCTGGCCAATGCGAGCGGCGATGACGTCGCCGCGACAAAATGGCAGCGTCAGGCCGAGACTATTGAAGATCCAATTTCACCGCCGAATTCTGGGACGGTCGCGTGATGGCCGACCGTTTGCGTGCCGACGGCACGCGCGATTTGAAGGTCCGGCCCAATCAGCTGATGACCGTTTCGGTCCCGTTTGAAGACCGCCTGACCACCGGCGACGTGGAGGCGCTGGTGACGAGGAACGCCGTCTCCGAACTGCTGTTTCCCTACGGCATCGCGTCCTTGAGCCAGAATGATCCTTATTTTCATCCGGTCCATCACGACGACAAATACTTTTTTTTCGACGCCGCCTATCACAACGGCACCGTCTGGGGCTGGAATGCCGGATTCACGATCACGGCGCTTGACCGTTTCGGCTACCAGGATTTGGCCTACCGGCTGGCGAAAAATTTGAGCGACCAGATCCTCCATCTCGGCACGGTAGGCAACATGAGCGAACTGCTCGACGCGCTGCCCGACGTGAACGGCAAAATTCACACCTCCGGCACGTTTGCGCAGGCGTGGAGCGTTGCCGAATTTGCCCGCAACGGCTATCAGGACTTTCTGGGCTTCCGGCCGAACCTTTTGGAAAACAGCCTGGTATTCATGCCCGCCATTCCGTCCGCTTGGAACCACTTCGACGCCATCCTGCCATTTGGCCAGGGTGAAAAATTGCAGGCCGCCTGGACGCGGATTGGCGGCGGCGAGCGCTGGACGTTTGACTTGAACGGCCCCGCCAGCCGGAAGGTCGTGATCGAATTTCTCATGCCGGACAAAAGCCGCCGCACGCTGGCATTTGATCTGGTGCCCGCAGAAAAAAACGTGGTTGTGCTCGACAACGGAGCAGCCCGGGTCAACGGCAAAAGTGTTGCAACCTCCGCATTCCTGCCGTCGTATGCATCGCTGATCGGGAACCTGCAATTTCAAACTCCCAAGACATTCGACCCGGCGAACCCGGGTGAATTCCCGGTTTTGAGTGGCAAGGATGTCCTTCAAGGAATCATCGAGCGCGGCGAATTCAAGTGAACCGGCTATTCGACGAGGCATTTTCGGACAGGCTTTTGCTCAATCATTGGGGGAAATCCAGTGCTTTATCCGATCAGAAAAATTTGGTGCGCATAGCAGGACTTGAACCTGCACACCTTGCGGCACTACCACCTCAAAGTAGCGTGTCTGCCAATTCCACCATATGCGCGACCTGTTCACAATAAACCAAACGGCGGCGCGGCGCGCAAGTTGAATCGGGGCCGCGTGGCGCTGCAAAAAAAATCCGTTGCAAAAAAGCAAAGGCGCGTGCCGTGGCCGCTTTCCGCCGTTCATTCGAAAAATCTTTGCCAGCCGTGCAGCGGCAGCGGCTGCGGCTGGGTGAATTTTTTGCTGTTCATCCGGCCAAGGTCAATTTGCATCAGCACGCCGACGCTGCTGGCGCCGCGCCCGTTCGCGCGGATGGCGTCAATGCCGTAGGCGTAATTAAGCATGAGCTTCCAGCGGTTGGACGGCGTGTGATACAGGATGCCGCCGCCCACGCCGGTGAGGCTGTTGCCCGGCTGCCCCTCGCCCGGCAAATAATCCACGACCGCCGTGGACGCGTTCAAATCCAGGTCGAAACGTTTTTCGGGGTCGAGCGGCACGAGGTAGTTGGCATTGAGCAGCACGAACTGCCGCGCGCTGAATTCCTGGAAATAATAGCCGGGGAGCGACAGGGGAAATTCCGACACGAGCGGCAGAAATCCGCCGAGCCGGTAGGCGCTGAACCGGTCGGCGTCCACGCTCGTGCCGGCGGTCAGGCGCACATAAAAACTTTGCTGGCTTTTGGGCAGCGTGTAGGCCAGCGCGGCTTCCGACCAGAACAGATGCGACTGCGATTCAAGTTCGTCGGCGTTGTTGATGCCATAGGTGCCCGGGTCGGTGCGCAGATGGCCTTCATACCAGACGGACAATTCCATCGCCAGCGGCGGAAACAGCGTCGGCTCCACGCCGCCCCAGCGCAGGCCGGTGCGGACGCTGAAGTCGGTGTGGTTGTTGGGCAGTTGAAAGTCCGGCGCGGTGTCGTTGTCACGGTTGTAATCGGAATAATGCGCCGTGCCGCGCAAAATGTAATTCAATGGAATCTCCTCGGTGGGATTAAACCGGTGATAAACGCTGGAGGAAATTTCCGCGCCGTTGCCCTCGAACGATTCGCTCGTGTAATAAGTGCCGCCGTGAATTTCATTGTAGCTGTCCGAAAAGCCGCCGCCGGCCAGGCCCACCGCAAAATCCGTGTTCGGCCCCAGCGCATTGATGAAGCCGAAATCCGAATCCACATAAACCGGCGCGATGGTCAGCCGCAGTGTGAGGTTGGTGCGCAGAAAATCCGGCTGGTTGTGATAGTAAAATGCATAGGCGGCCAGCGGCGCATGACCTTCAAAAGCCTGATTGTAGCCGGCCTGAATCAGGTCACGCGCGACGGGATCAATTTGCGCGGAAGCAACGAGCGGAACGAACAGCCCCAACCACAGCAGCCGCTGGCCGGTCTTTTTCACGCCGTTGTCGTAACGCATCGCCGCGCGTCCGGCAAGCAGCGAATGCACACTCCGGCTGGACACGCGGAAAGTTTTCCGGCTTACTGTCGCGAATTTAATTTCGCCGAATGTCATCTCTCAACGCTGAAAAACTCGCCCAGGCCAAGTCGCTCGGATTTTCCGACCGGCAGATCGCACATCTCACCGGCACGACCGAGGACGCCGTCCGCGCCGAGCGCAAACGCATCGGCCTCGTGCCGAGCTACCGGCTCGTGGACACCTGCGCCGCCGAGTTCGAGGCTTACACGCCGTATTATTATTCCACCTACGACCGCGGCGACGACGAGGTGAAAGGCAACATTGCCAAGAAGGTGATGATCCTCGGCGGCGGGCCGAACCGCATCGGCCAGGGCATTGAATTCGATTACTGCTGCGTCCATGCCGCGTTCGCGCTGAAGGAAGATGGTTTCGAGACCATCATGGTCAACTCAAATCCTGAAACCGTTTCGACCGATTACGACACCAGCGACAAATTGTTTTTCGAGCCGCTGACGCTGGAAGACGTGCTGCACATTTACGAACGCGAAAAATGCTGGGGCGCCATCGCGCAGTTCGGCGGCCAGACGCCGCTGAACCTCGCACTCGGTCTCCAGAAAAACGGCGTCAACATCATCGGCACGTCGCCGCAGAGCATCGAGATCGCCGAAGACCGCAAGCTGTTCGCCGCGATGCTGAACAAGCTGAACATTCCGCAGCCGCCGAACGGCCTCGCCACGAACGGCGAGGAAGCGCTCGTCATTTCCAAGCGCCTGACTTATCCGGTGCTCGTCCGCCCGTCGTTTGTGCTCGGCGGCCGCGCGATGCAGATTGTTTATTCCGACGCCGAATTGTCGCATTACATGAAGTTCGCCGTCGAAGCGTCGCCGGAGCGCCCGGTGCTGGTGGATAAATTTCTCGAAGACGCAACCGAGGTGGACGTGGACTGCATCACCGACGTCGGCCATTTCAAAAATCCGAACGAAGGCACCATCGTCATCGGCGGGATGCTGGAGCACATCGAGTTCGCCGGCGTGCATTCCGGCGACGCCGCGATGGTGCTGCCGCCGCACTCGCTCTCCGAAAAAGTCATCGGCATCATCCGCGATTACACCCACGCGATGGCGCGCGAGTTGAAGGTCATCGGCCTGATGAATGTTCAATACGCCGTCAAAGGCGACATGGTTTATGTCCTCGAAGTGAACCCGCGCGCCTCGCGCACCGTGCCGTTTGTGAGCAAAGCCATCGGCCAGCCGCTCGCCAAAATTGCCGCGAAAGTCATGGCCGGAAAAACCTTGAAGGAATTGAATTTCACCGAGGAAATCTGGCCGAAGTATTGGGCGGTGAAGGAATCCGTTTTCCCGTTCAACAAATTTCATCGGCCAGGACATTTTGCTCTCGCCGGAAATGCGTTCCACCGGCGAGGTCATGGGCCTCGACGCCGACCTCGGCGTGGCCTACGCCAAATCGCAGATGGCCGCGAACTCGCCGCTGCCCGCCAGCGGAAAGGTTTTCATCAGCGTCAGCGACTCGCATAAAAGCGAAGTCGCGACGGTGGCAAAATTATTTTCCGACCTCGGCTTTGAACTGGTCGCCACGAGCGGCACGGCGGCGATTTTGGAAAAAGCCGGCTTGAAAGTTCAGCGCATCATCAAACTGCTCGAAGGCCGGCCGAACGTGATTGACCTGCTCAAGAACAAGGAAATCCAGCTCGTCATCAACACGCCCGCCGGCCAGTCGCCGCGCGAGGACGAGGTGAAAATCCGCACCACCGCCGTTTATACCGGCACGCCGATCATGACGACCCTCTCAGCGGCGCGAAGGCCGCCGCGCTCGGCATCGCCGCGCTGAAAAAATCCGGTTACGCGGTCAAGACCGTGCAGGAATATC
>CAVTWB010000017.1:0-40343 GCA_963738245.1 uncultured Verrucomicrobiae bacterium | reverse complement strand
TTGATGGTTGTAACCATTGCGGTGAGGCTGGCAGCAGTCATTCCTTCCAAAACGACGAACAGCGAAGGCAAATTCACGAACGACGTCATCAAATCATCGAACGGAGCCATCCGAATTCACGAACGAACCGGGCGAAACGACGGTAAACGGGGTCAAAACAACGAACGGAGCCTCCAAAACGACGAACGGAAGGGTCAAATTCACGAACAAACCGCCCAAATTGACGATTTTGGGGTCAAATTGACGAACGGCGTGAAGATTTCAACGAACTGACCGGTTTTTGGCGCAATTTCACCAAAATTCCGGGCGATTTACCCTTTCATTGGCCGTCCCGCCTCTGGCCGGCCAACCCGGTGGCCAGCCCAGCCATCCCGCCGGCAAAACACCCAACGCGGCCAACCCGGCCTTGCGCCGCACGCCGCCAGGTGGCACAGAAGCGGGTAATGATAATCATTAACTAACATTATCAATACGGCGTTAATAATTAAGTTATTTTCTTGCCTTCGTTTCCTAAAACCGTTTTCTGTTCCTATCACTCGCGGGACAGCCCGACGGCTTTCCAGGATTCGAGCGGAACAAACAAAAACATAATACTATAATACAACACAACATTATGGCTGATCCAACACCACCGACCCTGCCCGTTCCGACCCCGGTTCATCAGAACTCCGTGTTCAACCAGGCGCAGCTCTCCGCATTGAACGAGGCGGACAAAATCTGCACCGCCGCCCAAAAACCCGCCTACGCCCCCGCGCTCGAAGTGCGCGAAATCACCGCCGCCGAAGTCACGCAACTGGTGGCCGACATCCTCACCTGCCGCCAGACCGCCGCCGCCGCCTCACAGTCCACCACCGGCAAAGTGGTCGCCACCGGTGCCGAACACCTTGCCGAAACCAACCTGATGACCGCCCTCCACGAAGTGCAGGCCGCCGCGCGCCAGAAATACGCCCGCACCAACCCCGCGCAGATGAACGACTATCTCGTCGGCCACCGTCTCAATCCCAACCAGGCCACGTTCAAGCAATCCGTGCAGGCCATCATCAAGAAACTCGGCACCGACACCCTGCCGGGCATCACGCCCGCCAAGGCGGCCAACCTGCAAACCCTGCTGGCCACCTACAGCACGGCGACGGCGAATCCCGACAGCAAGCAGTCCGACGCCACCACCCAGCGCCGGCAGCGCAACGCGCAGATCCAGTCCATCACCGACCGGCGCATCACCATCCAGTTTGGCGCCGACGCCGAATGGCCCTACACCGTGGACACCAACGCCGGCATCCGCAGCGAATTTTCCTGCCCCTAAGCCAGCCGTTTCATGGTTAAGCGGACGATTGAACAAATAAAATAACGCAAGCGGTCTCCGGCAACGGAGGCCGCTTTTTTGCGCCGCAAGAAAGCCCGTCAGGGCTGGCATATTTGTAGAGACCGGAATTAAAAAATCCCAAGCTCCGTCAGGAGCGAAATATGCCGCTCCTGACGGAGCTTGATATGGTTTGGGATGCGATTCTACAAAGATGCCGCGCCGACGGCGCTGGACCGGCGGCGGGCAACGGCGGCGCAGTCCCGGATTTAGATTGTTCTCGACAAAAAAGAGGGCCAGAAATACGGTTAAAAGCATGGAAAAAATCGCACCGCACTGTGCGGGGGGAAGGACAAGGTAAGGTGTCATTTGCGCGCAACTTTTTTACAAGAGGAATGTTCAAGTTAGAGATATGAAAATCTACGCACCACCAATTATTGCTCTCCCACTGGTATTGCTGTTTTCTGGCTGTTCTAAACATGAGACATTGGCTTCGAGCGAGTCATTTACCGTCGAAGCCGGAGCATCTATTGGTCCAGTGCATTCAGGCATGAGCATGCAGCAGGTGACTTATGTGCTTGGTGAGCCAAGTCGGACGTTAAAAGGAGTGTTGGAATACCAGAAGCTAGGACTTGTCATACTCCCCGACAAAGAAGGACTTGTTGGCACTGTCATGTGTGTGAGTCACGGCGGAGGCGGAGAGGTGATTCAGTCATTTGCCGGACATACGAAAGAAGGTATCGGGATTGGTGCAAGCAAGGAGGAGGTTATTAAAGCATACGGAATGCCTACAGACATAGAGAGTCACACCAATTACGAGCATTTGATTTATTACAAGACACACGGTATTAACTTCGTCATCCGAAATGACAAGGTAGATGAGATTTCAGTTTTTTTACACCATGATACCTAACAAGAATATGAAATATCGCACACCACTGATCGCACTTGCATTGCTTGCTTTAGCAGTCGCCGGTTGTTCCAAGCATTCTCCAGACGCAGCCGTTGCACCCCCAAAAGTTCAGGATTTTGGAGTTGTCGAAGTCTCGGACGGAGTTATCATTCACCGTGATTTAGGTGATGGTAGAGTTTGCAGTATTAAGCCAACTGTCAACAAGGACGGTAGCGTTCTATTAGCTATGACCATTGAGGTGATAAAGTGGCCAGATACCAATCAGATATTAGCCAAAATGAAGGTTGTTACTTTTCCAGACCGCGCCGTTGAGTTTACGGATCATGGTTTTGGGATTGGTTTGACGCCACATATTAAACAATGACATTTAGTTTCAAGTTTGTAGTGCGACAAAAGAGTTAGCCGCAGGCTTCGCTTCCGGTTCCGGGTTCCAAAACAGTTTTTATCGCCTGCCAGGAACATTTCCGCTTTGATGTGGGCGCATGAAGCAAACGCTGTTCATCACCGGCACGGACACCGGCACCGGCAAAACCGTGCTGACCGCGCGACTGTCGCGCTTCACATGTGAAACCAGTTGTATTGGCTGGAAAAAACCGTCCAGTCGGTGGCAATTTCCGAGGCGAGCATGAATAAAATCATCCCCAGCAGGATGGCCGGACGAACCCAGCGGTTTTTGACCGATTGCAGCAGGTAATCGAGTCCGTAAAGATAACAGGATCAAAAATGGGATCAGCGCGCCGAGAATCAGCCGGCCCGCCGTGAAATACGGAAACTGGCGCGACGGATAAAAGCAATCGTGGAAATCGTAAATGATGGAAACAAAGCCGAGAAACGCCACCGCCGCGATGCAGCACCAAAGTCCAAGCCAGAGCGCCTGGCGCTGCGCCCCGGTCGCCGGCCAGCGCCTTGAAAAAAGGGCGCACACGGCCAGGCCGGTGAAACAGATGGAGCTGATGACATAAATGGCGTTGACCGCCGGCAGGCCGAGCGGCTGGCGGTGCCACCAAAATTCCCCCTGCCAGAAAGTCGCCGTGAGCTGCGATAAAAACGTCCACGCGCCGTCCGGCGTGAAAATCGGATGATGCCACCACTCGGCAAAAGTTTTGTGCGTCCAGCCGAGGTATTTTATTTTTGCCGCCGAGCCGGTCCAATCGCCGAAAAAATGTTTGCACCAGGCCAGCCAGGCCATCATGGGCAGCCCGGCGCAAAACGTCAGCGTCAGAACTGCCGGCGCCGCCGGACGAAATTTTCCGGCGCGAACCAGCCGCCCGATTTTAACCAGCACGGCCAGCGCCGAAATTGCCAGCAGCGGCAGGTTGGTGAGCTTGACCAGAAAAGTTGCGGCAAGCACCAGGCCGGTGGCCGCACCGATGCCAGTTCCGGGAGTTTCGGCGCGCAAAAATTTCACGAGCAGGATGAACGCCGCGCCAAAACAAAGCGGCGACAGCACGTCATTTTGGATGGAGTAAAATGCGGTTTGCGGAATGAACGCAAGCAGCGCCGGCACGCCAATCCGCAAAAAGAAGTTTTCCGGGAAAATGATTTTGGCGGCCCAATATCCCAGCCACACCAGCGCGGCAACGAAAAGGACGTTCAGAAATCTCAACCAATACAGCAGATGTCCGCCTTCAACGCCGAACGCACGGCCCAAGTCCCACCAAGCGCCCGCCACCGCGTAATAAAGCGGCGGCTGCGCGGCTTCAAAATTGGGTTCGGCGTGCCATTCAGCCGCCGCAGTTAAAAAACGAGGATCGGTTTTCGGGATGGACTGCGTCCAGATCGGCGGCGCGAACCAGCCACCGGTCAACTGGGCCGGGTCGGTGAGATATTCCGACGTGCTGTAAAGGACGAGGTATTGCGCCGATTCGGTGGAAACCGGCTCCAGGCCGCGCGGGATGTGGCCGTGCGAATATTTCAGCGCCAGGTCGAAATGCGCCTGTTCATCCACGTCGTTGAAAAATGGAAACGCGGCGGAAAAAACAAAGGTGTGGATGGCGGCGAGCAGGCACAAGAGCAAAACCAATTTGCGTTCGTTGGATTCAGGTTGCGCCATGACGGCGGCTTTCTATCAAACCCGGTCGCGACATGAAAGCGAACAAATCGCCGCGCAATTTTCGGAAGGCCGGATGGTTTTGATGGCGCTTCAAAATTATTTCCGCTTTGATGTGCGTCCATGCGGCGGACATTTTTCATCACCGGCACGGACACCGGCGTCGGCAAAACGGTGCTGACCGCGCTGTTGACGCGCTTTCTGCGTGAACGCGGCGTCAACGCGGCTGCGCTCAAACCCATCTGCTCCGGCGGACGCGCCGATGCCCGCGCGCTGCACGCGGCGATGGCCGGCGCGCTCACGCTCGATGAAATCAATCCGTGGCATTTTCGCTCGCCCATCGCGCCGTCGCTCGCCGCGCGGCGCGAAAACAAAACAGTGAAACTGCCACAAGTCCTCGGGCATGTTCGTGCGATGCAAAAGCGTTTTGACGTGCTGCTGTTGGAAGGTGCCGGCGGCCTGTTAAGTCCGCTCGGCGAGAATTTCGATTCGCGTGATTTGATTTTAGCCTTGCGCGCAACGCCAATCATAGTCGCACCAGACAAACTCGGCGTGGTGAACCACATCTTGCTCACGGTGGAAGCGCTGCCCGGCGACGCCAGGACAAAAACCAGAATCATATTGATGTTGCCGCCGAAACCAGACGCCGCATCCGGCTCGAACGCAAAACTGCTGGAGCAAATTGTGGCGCGGGAAAAAATCCTGTCGCTGCCGTGGCTGGGAAATAATTTTTCAGCGACGGTAGCCCTGAAAATAATGCAAACGAAGCGAATACTTGTCTCGTTGTTGAAATAAATTCCAGCGGAGCGCCGGCCTCCGACCCGGCGAGTTATCCTTTCAGCCAAGCGCATTGAGCCGGGCCGGAGGCCGGCGCTCCAATCAAGGTTTCACCGGCGCATTGGTGGCGAGGAACGATTCGCGCCACGGCTGCCGGTTTTCGTAAAGTTTCAGCCGCTGCTGCATCAGGCCCAAATCCTCGTGGTCATTGCTTTTTCCTTCAAGCTCGACGGCCTGCTGCTGGATTTTTTTTGCCTCGTCAAAGTGGTTCACTTCCGCCAATGCCATCGCCAAAGTGTCGAGAGTCACCGGCTGCGGGGAGCTGACAAGCTGGCTGGCGTGATCAGCAACCGCAACGGCTTGGTCACCGTTGCGGCCTTGCGGATTTTCGTCGCTGGCCAGGACGCGTGCGGTGAAAATTAAAAATTGCATATTGTCCGGCTCGATTTGCATCGCGGCGAAAAGTTCCGGCAACGCATCGGCATCGCGGCCCTGCTTGAGCAGCGTGCGTCCGGTTTGAAAACGCGGGATGGCATACGTTTCATCCAGTCGTGCAGCCTCGGCGAATTGCGCACGCGCCTCGGCGAACCGGCCGAGCGCCTCCAGGGTGAGGCCGAGATTGTTGTGCAACGTCGCGCGGTTGGGCTTCAAGCGAACCGCCGTTTCGCAATAATCAAGCGCCTCCGCCGGCCGGCCTTGTTCAAACAGCAGCTTGCCGATGTCATTGGCCGTTTCGAACGAGTATGGATCCAGCCGCAACGATTCGCGGTATTCCCTCAACGCTTCGTTGGGCTGGCCTTCGGTTTCGAGCGCCGCGCCAAGATTAAGATGGGCGGTGGAATTATTTTCCGTCACGGCAATTGCGTGTCGGAAAAGTGATTCGCTGTCGCGCCAGAAATGCAACTGGTGTTCGGTCAGCGCGGCGCAAATGACGAGCGCAACGCCGCCGGCGGCCAGGAAATTTTTTTGCGCTTGCGGTTGTTTCAGCAGATTCCAAACACCAAACACGACGGCGATGAAAATCCCGACCGCCGGAAAATAAGTGTAGCGGTCGGCATGCGCGGCATCACCGACTTTCACAAGGCCGATGACCGGCACGAGAGTGCCGAGGAACCACAACCAGCCGGTGATCAAGCACGGGCAGCTTTTTCGCGCCAGCCAGGCCAGCGCGGAAATCAAAATCAAAGCCGCGGTGGAAATGAAGATTGCGACAGGAGCAATTTTTTCTGGCATCGGATAAAACACGGCCAGATTGGCCGGCCAGAAAATTTGAAAAAGATAAGTCATGCTGGCGACCAGCGCATTTTCAAGCCGCAACGACAGCGAAACCTGTTTGAGCGTGCGCACCGCTTCCCCGCGCTGGGCCAGAAAAGTGACGGCACAAGAACCGGCGGCGAGCAGGAAGAACGGAATTTTTTCGATGAGCAATCGTTGAATTGTTGAACCGTTGAATCGTTGAATCGGCCAAAAGTCCAACAGCAGCAGAACGAACGGCAGCGTTACCAGCATGGGTTTGGACATCAGGCCAAGCGCGAAAAACAAAAGCGCAAACCATAAGCTGCGGCGGCAATTTCTTTTGGCAAATTTGGCATAGCTCAACAATGCCAGCAGTGAAAAGAATGTGCTTAAAACATCCTTACGTTCGGAAATCCACGCGACAGATTCGACGTGCAGCGGATGCCAGGCGAACAGCGCAGCGACAATCAAACTCGGCCACGCCAGATTTGTCAGCCGAAGCAGCAACCAAAAGAGCAGCGCCGCGTTCGCCGCATGAATCAGCGCATTCACGAAGTGATGCGCCGCCGGGTTGAGTCCGAAAAGCTGACAGTCCAGCATGTGCGACAGCCACGTCACCGGATGCCAGTTCGCCGCGTGAAAAGTCGTAAAGGCCCAATGAATGCCGGCCGGCGTGAGACCGTTTTTAACCACCCGGTTGTTGGTGACGTAATCGTCGTCGTCATAATTCACAAAGCCGTCGTGCAATACCGGCAGGTAAATCGCGAGCGTGACGAGCGCGAGCAGCAACGCGAGGAATCGCGGATGCAGCGCGGCAATGAGCGGGTTTGATTTCACGGATGAAGCACGGCGCCACTGTTGGTGGCGAGAAATGATTCGCGCCACGGCTGATGGTTTTTGTAAAGCTCAAGCCGCTGCTGGATTGGTTCGAGTTTTTTCATTTTTGCGGCGGTGGCAAGGTCGAGGGCTTTTTGCGTGGCGTCGGTCGCGTTGGTGAAATCGCCGGTCGCGGCACAGGCCATGCCGAGCGCGTCAAGGACGAACGGCTGGTTGCCGCCGGTGAGGGTGTTGGCCTTGATGGCGAGCACGAGCGCGGTCCGGCCGTCGCGAACCTGCGGATTTTCCTCGGCGGCGAGCACATGGGCGATGTAGGCGAGGATTTGAAAATTGTCCGGGTCGAGCCGCAACGCCTCGCGGAATTCATCAATTGCCCCGGCGTCGCGGCCCTGCTTGAGCAATGCCTTGGCCATTTGAAAATGCGCCCACGGATAAGTTGGATCGAGCAGCGCGGCATTGGTGAATTCGTTCATTGCCCCGCTGAAATTTCCAAGTTCGACCAGCACGATGCCGAGACTGTCATGGAGGAACGGTTCCTTGGGATTCAGCCGGATGGCTTCACGATATTCGGCCGCAGCGGCTTCCGGCTGGCCAAGCGCGTCGAGCAAATTGCCGAGATTGTTGTGGGTTTGAAAGCGCGTCGGCGCGAGCCGGGCGGCCTCGCGATATTCGGCCAGCGCTTTCGCCGATTTCCCCTGCTCCTCAAGTGCGAAGCCGAGGTTGATGTGGGCGATGTCGTTATTTTTTGTGACGGCGAGCGCGTGGGTGAAAAGCGTTTCACTGTCGCGCCAGTAGCGCAATTGCTTTTCCGTCAAGATCAAACACGCGCCGAGAATCAGGACGGCGGCGGCGGCTGGAACTATTTTTGAAAAATGAAATTGTTCCGCCAGCGCCAGCGCGCCAAAAGTGACGGCGAAAAAAATTCCGATGGCCGGAAAGTAGGTGTAACGGTCGGCCAGCGCCGCCCCGCCGACCTGCACCAGGCCGATGACCGGCACCAGCATCCCCAGAAACCAGAGCCAGCCGACGGCCAGATACGGCGCGCGCTTGCGCCGCAGCCATGCGGTGGCGGAAATTAAAATGAGAATGGCAAGTGAAACGGCCACGGCGGGCGCGGATATTTTATCCGGCATCGGATAAATGACGGCGAGATTGTCCGGCCAGAAAATTTTCTGCAAATAGCCCGCGTAGGCGACCGCCACATTTTCCAGCCGGTAATGCAGGGAAACGCTCTTGAGCGAGACGACGGAGGCGCCGTTGTGTTGCGCGAAAAAAGTGACGACGCAGGAAATGACGGTGAGCGCGAAAACCGGGATTTTTTCGACGAGCAATCGTTGAATCGTTGAATTGTTAAATCGTTGCAGCGGCCAAAAGTCCAGCAGCAGCATTATGAACGGCAGCGTGACCAGCATCGGTTTGGCCATCAGGCCGAGCGCGAAAAAAATCAGGGCGAACCAAAAACTCCGGCGGCAATTTTCTTTTACAAATTTTGTGTAGCTCAAAAGCGACAGCAGCGCGAAAAAAGTGCTCAACACGTCCTTGCGTTCGGCAATCCACGCGACGGATTCGACGTGCAGCGGATGCCACGCGAACAGCGCGGCGACAAATGCCGCCGGCCACAGCGCGTTCGTGAGCCGCAGCAACAGCACAAACAGCAGCGCGACATTGGCCGCATGGAAAAGCGCGTTGACGAAATGGTGCGCGCCGGGATTGAGGCCGAAGAGCTGGCAGTCCGCCATGTGCGAGAGCCAGGTGAGCGGATGCCAGTTGCTCGCGTGGATGGTCGTGAACGCCCATTTGACG
Organism: uncultured Verrucomicrobiae bacterium; assembly: GCA_963738245.1. Classification (GTDB taxonomy): domain Bacteria; phylum Verrucomicrobiota; class Verrucomicrobiia; order Limisphaerales; family UBA11358; genus UBA11358. The sequence goes on along the minus strand of CAVTWB010000017.1, from coordinate 31,427 downwards.
CCGGCGAACGTCAGACCGTTTTGGACATCGTGATTGTTGGTGACATAATCGTCGTCGTCATAATTCAGGAAGCCGCAGTGCGTCACCGGCAAATAAACCAGCAGCGTGGCGAGCGCGAGCAGCAGGGCGATGAGGCGCGGACGTGACATCGGGCCACTTTGTATGCGATTTTGCGGCGCGGACAAAGTTTGTTTTTCGCGCAAAAAGGCTTGGCATTTTCGCGCGCGGCGAATAATAATTTGGCCGGCAGGAATTGGTTCGACCGCCTGCCGCTTGGTCGCTTCGGTTCCTCACGTCCAAGTCACCGTCGCAATTTTATGGGTGGACTCTATCTATTTGCCGCTGCGGGAACCGCTGCCAAACAGTCGGAACTCGTTTATGTCTGGGATCAGGCGACGCCGGAAGCCAAGGCGATCATCGTCTGTCTGATTTTCTTTTCCATCATCGCGTGGTCCACCATGTTTTACAAGGCCGCGCAAATGCGCCGCGCGCGAAAACTAAATTATTATTTTGAACAGGAGTTTCACGCGCAAAAAAAAGTGCTGGAAATGTTCGACCGCAAGCTCCAGGTCGAAGGCTGTCCGCTCTACATGGTTTATCAGGCCGGCTGCTCTGCGTTGGACGCGCGGTTGCGCGGGCCGGGCGGCGAACGCAGCAAGCAACAGATTTCCTTGAAGAACATGGAGCACGTCAAACGCATGATGGAAAATGTCGTCGCGCAGGAATCGTTGAAGCTGGAATCCGGATTGATTCTGCTGGCAATCGCCGTCAGCGGCGCGCCGTTCATCGGGCTGCTCGGCACGGTCTGGGGCGTGATGAGCACGTTCGCCGGCATCGCGCAACAGGGCAGCGCGACGATGGCCGCGATGGCGCCGGGCGTTTCCGCCGCGCTCATCACGACCGTCGCCGGCCTGCTCGTGGCGATTCCCTCGATGTTCAGCTATAATTGGCTCGTGCATAATCTGCGCGTGTTCACCGTCGGCCTGGACAATTTTGCGCAGGAACTCGTTTCCAAAATGGAAACGGAATTTCTCGCGGATGAATGAATATGAAATTCGTTAAATTGTTGAATCGTTACATCGTGGCAGCCGGTTCGCGACCGGCCCGCCGATTCAATGATTCAACGATTCAACGATTCAACGACTTTTGATTATGCGACGTTTTTCCCAACGCAGTCACATGGTGACGTTGAGTGAAATCAACATCACGCCGCTGCTGGACCTCGCGTTCGTGCTGCTCATCATTTTCGTCATCACCACGCCGTTGCTGGAACAGAGCATCAACCTCAAGCTGCCGCGCGGCGGCCAGCCGGAAAAAAGGCTGAACAAGTCCGACATCCGCACCGTCGAAATCTCGAACACCGGCTATTACGCGCTCGACCGGAAACGGATTCAACTGCCGCAAATGATTGCGCAGCTCGCCAGCGATTTCCGGGCGAATCCGAACCTCGTCGTCTATATCCGCGCCGACAAGGACAGCCGCTACGATCTGGTGGCGCAGGTGATTGACGGCTGCCAGAAAAACGGCATCACGCGCTATTCGCTGCGCACCGACCCGACGCCCAAATGAACCGCCTGCAAAAAAAATGTGTCCTGGCGACAACGGGTTTTCACCTGCTGCTGCTGGTGATTTTATTGGTCGGGCCGGCGTTTTTCTGGTCGCGGGAAAGGCCGGACGACACGACGGTGCTCGACATGATTCCCGCCAACCTCGTTGATTCCGTCAGCACCGGCGTGCAAAACGCCCAGCCGCCGCCGCCCGCGCCGGCCATTGTTACCCCGCCGCAACCGACGCCACAACCGCCCATGCCCGCGCCGCCAGTCGTGAAGCCGGAGGTGACGCCGCCCGCGCCGACTCCAACGCCGACACTTACCGAACGCGTGGAAAAATTCTTCAAACCAGCAGAGGAAAAGCCGGTGCCCGCACCGACTGAAACCCAGCCGCACACGCCAAAAGTGAATTTGACTCCGGTGACGCGCGTAGTGCCGAAAACCACCTCGACTCAGAACAAGGCGACGCCTGACAATTCCAAGGCGATTGCATCCGCGCTCCGCGCGCTGCGCGCAAATTTATCCGCGCCCACGACGGTTGCGCCGGTTGGCAACAGCAGCGTGGCGGCGGCGAATTACGCGCAGGTGGTCAAGAGCGTTTACGAGCAGGCGTGGGTGCCGCCGGACGACACCGCCAGCGACGACGCGAACGTCAAGGTCCGCGTGACCATCGCCAGCGACGGGCGGGTGATTTCCGCGGAGGTCATCGGGCCGTCCGGCGACGCAAACGTGGACCGCTCGGTGCAAAACACTTTGGATCGCGTCACGGACATTGAGCCGTTTCCGGCCGGTTCGACCGACATGGAACGGACTTACATCATCAACTTCAACCTCAAAGCCAAACGACTCCTCGGATGAAAAATAAAATCACCAACCTAATCGTTCTACCAATCGTTCTCGCATTCGTCGCGCTGAATTTTTGCCGCGCGCAGGAAGAAATCAACATTCAATCCACGATCACGGTTCCGGGCCAGGCCAAGCCCATTCTGGTTTCGCTGGAAGGCCTGACCGGCGAGGCGGCGGAAGTTTTGAAATTTGATCTTTACGTCCAGGGCTTCAAATTCGTCGCGCCGGAGGCCGCGCAATACCGGATCGGCGGCAGCAGCGCGGACAACGTTCAGGGCTACGTCATGGATACGGTCAGCCGGCAGACGAAATTTTCGCGCAGCTACACCGGCGCGAGTCTGCGGCGGCAGGCGCACGCGTTCGCGGACGATATCGTTTTTGCCATCATGGGAAAAAAAGGAATTGGCCAGACCAAAATCGCGTTCAAGGCGCAGGGGCCGGGCGGCAACGGCGAAATTTACGTTTCGGATTTTGACGGCCACAACCCGCAGGCGGTCACGCATGACAACGCCATTGTCGCCGCGCCGGCGTGGGTGCCGGAGCGGCTTGCGCTGTTATTACACGTCTTATCAGCCCGGCAATCCGGACATTTTTTATCACAATCTTTCGACCGGCCAGCGCCGCATCATCGCCAAGTTTTCCGGCTTGAACACGAGCGCGGCGGTTTCGCCGGACGGCACGAAGCTGGCGATGATTTTAAGCCGGAGCGGCAGCCCGAACGTCTGGGTGTGCAACGCGGACGGCACGAATTTCAAGCAGTTGACCGTGTCGCCGGAGGACGAATCGTCGCCGTGCTGGTCGCCGGACGGGCAGTGGATTTGTTTCGCGACCAAAATTCGCGAGCGCCGCGTGCTGGCGAAAGTCCCGGCGGACGGCGGCGCGGTCCAGCGCATTCCCGACTTCGGGCGTTTCCAATCCGACGGACCCTGACTGGTCGCCGGACGGCAAATGGATCGCGTTCACGTCGCAGATGGGCGACTTCAGCATCTGCATCGTGCCGGCGGACGGCGGCACGGCCACGGTGCTGGTGTCGGGCGAACATCCGTCGTGGTCGCCGAACTCGCGCACGCTGGTTCTGAACCGCGACACGGGCTACCGGCAGTCGTTGTCTGTGCTTGACGTGATGACGAAACAAGTCAAGGATATTGGCCGCATTTCGGGCAATGATTCTCAACCCGCCTGGGCAAAATTATTTTGACGCTTGGAATTAACAAATTTTTAACCAAAGGAAAAACATGAAACTGATGAAACTGATTTATCCGCTCGCGTTCGCGCTGGCGATCACGCTGGCCACCACCGGCTGCCACAACCACAAACCCGGTAAAGTGACGGATTTGCCGGGACCAAATCCGGGCATGGTCGGTGACAACAACAACCCAAATACGTTGCCGCCGCCGGGAAACCCGATGACTTCTGACAACAACCCCAGCGGCATTCCCGTCGCCAACGCTGACAGTTTTGACAACATGACCGAAGACCGCGCGGCGCTCGCGACTAACACGATTCATTTTGCCTTCGACAGCGCGGCCATCAAGTCGAGCGAGGACGCGAATCTTGAATCCGTGGCGTCGGCGCTGAAATCGGACGCGAACGCGAAGCTGCTCATCGAGGGCAACTGCGACAATCGCGGCACGGAGGAATACAACCGCTCGCTCGGCGAACGGCGCGCGCTGGCCGCCCGCGAGGCGCTGGCGAAGGACGGCATTGACCCGTCGCGCATCCGCACCATCAGCTACGGCAAGGACAAGCCGGTTGACCCGGACAACAACGACGCCGCGTGGGCGAAAAACCGCCGCGACGATTTCGTGCTGCTGCATCCGAAAACCGGCGTCTGACCGGCGGAGAAAATTTGAGTTTCGCAGGGGCCGCCGTCAAACGCGGCCCTTGTTTTTGGCGCTTTACTATTTGGCGAAGCGGGCGTAAGTTGGCTGGCAGGAATGGAAAAATTATGAACGCAATGTTTGCCATATTGGGATTGAGCGGGACGGAGCTGATCATCGTCCTGGTTGCGGTTCTGGTGTTGTTTGGCGCAAAACGGATTCCTGAATTTGCGAAGGGGCTGGGCAAGGGCATCAACGAATTCAAAAAAGCCTCGCGCGAAGTGACGGATTCGATCGAAAACGAGCCGGCGGCACCAGCCGCAGCACCGAAAACAACGCCGCCAGCCAACACGACTGCGCAAACTGCCTCTCCTTCATCCCCGCCGCCGGAAACAAAAGTCGTATAATCGCGCCGGCAGTTCCAGCGCAGATTTTACATGGCTGATTTTACCAAAGAACCGCCGCCTGAAGAGTCGGAAGACGGCGGTGGCCCCGTAAAAAGTTTTCTGGCCCACCTCGAAGATTTCCGCTGGCTGGTCATCAAAAGCGGAGCGGCGCTGCTGATTTGTTTGATCATCTGCCTTTACGCCGTTCCGCAAATCGTCTCCGTTTTGAAATGGCCGCTGTCGCGCGCGGCGCTCGTGCGCGTGCATGGCGAGCGCAAGGCGCTGGTGCAGTTCGGCACCAACGCCGTCGCCACGCTGGAACTGGTGACGAACCAGATCGGCAGCCTCGACCTCGGCACCAACTGGTTTTCCATCCTCCACGTGGAGCCGGTTGCCGTCGGCAGCAATATTCTGCTGTCGGTGCGCGTCGAAAAAACCCCGGCGCCGGACAGCCTCCTCCGGTCGGCCACCGACCTGATTTACCTCGACCCGGCGGCGCCGTTTTTTTCCTCGATGCAACTCGCGTTTTACGGCGGGATTTTGCTGGCGTCGCCGGTCATCTTTTTTTTCGTCGCGCAATTTGTCCTGCCCGCGCTGAAGATCCGGGAGAAAAAATACGTCCTGCGCGCGGCGTTCATCGGCGTCGGTCTGTTCCTCGCGGGCGTGGCGTTCTGCTATTTTTTTGTGCTGGCGCGGGCGCTGAAGTTCGCCGAATGGTGGGCGCTCTGGATGGGCGTGAAGGTCCCCGAATGGCGCGCGGAAACGTATTTCAGCTTCGTCACGAAATTTCTGCTCGGCATGGGTCTGGGATTTGAACTGCCCGTGGTGCTCCTGGCGCTCGTGAAGATCGGCATCCTCGACTATCAAAAACTTTCGGCGCTGCGGCGTTACATGATCGTCATCAACCTCGTGCTGGGTGCCTTGCTGACCACGCCGGAAGTATTTACGCAGGTCGTCATGGCCGTCGTCCTGCAGATCCTTTTTGAAATCAGCGTCTGGGTCGCCTGGTATTGGGAACGGCGCGACAGAAAACTGGCGGCCCGTGGATCGTAAAACACACTTTACAAATCGCAATTTAGGCGTAGGCTCAAACCAACAATAAAAAACGTATGCGAAACGTCACCCCTTTGCTAGCGCTGGCCGCCCTTGGCGCCCTGTTCACCGCCGGTTGCGCCGGGCCGGAAGACCGACTGGGCAGCGGCATCAACAATCTCACCGAATTCGCCCGGCTGGGCGAAATGCGCGCCAGCTTCGAGCAGACCTCTGTCTTTGATTCGCCGGAAGCCGGTTACACCACGGGCGTGATTCACGGTTTCGACCAGTCGGTTTACCGGACCGTAATGGGCGCTTATCAGGTGGTCACTTTTCCCGCCGGCGACTATTTATCCCAATCCAGCTTTGACAAAAAATACGTCCCGCAGGGAACGGCCTATCCTGACAGCTACCGTCCGGGCCTGCCTGACACCTCCACGTTTCAAACCGACACCTACTTCGGATACAGCGGCGGCGACGTCGCGCCGTTTGTTCCCGGCAGCCGGTTCTCGGTTTTCCCGAATTCAAACTGACCGCGTTTAATCTCCTTAACGCGCCAATGTTTTATGCGTTGGCGCGTTTTGCTTTGGTGAAGCCAAAATGCCGCTTGAAAAAAAATCGCCCTGCAAGGTCAACCTGCTGCTGAACATCCTCGGCCGCCGCGCCGACGACTTTCACGCACTCGAAACCGTGATGCAGCCAGTGAATCTTTACGATGAGCTGACGTTTGTGCGTGCCGGCTCCGGCGTGCAACTTTCGTGCAGCCAAGCGGAACTGCCGACGGATTCGAAGAATCTCGTCCATCGCGCCGCGACGGCATTTCTCGCCGCCGCAAACATTTCCGACGGCGTCCGCATCCATCTCAAAAAAAATCTGCCGCTCGCCGGCGGCATCGGCGGCGGCAGCGCCAACGCTGCCGTGACGTTCACGGCGCTGAATGAACTTTTCGGCTCGCCGCTGCCGCCGGCAAAACTGCATGAGCTTGCCGCCGCGCTCGGCTCCGACATTCCATTTTTTTTGCACAACCAGCCGGCGCTCGCCACCGGTCGCGGTGAAAAAATTCAACTGCTGGAAAACTTTCCTGCGTTGACCGGCAAGGCGTTTTTCCTCGCGCATCCCGGCTTCGGCATTTCCACACCGTGGTCGTATCAAAATTTAGCGCGGTTTCCCGAAGCGCTGAACGGCCGGGCCGGTCGCGCCGTGGAATTGATTTCAAAACTGCAAATGCATGATCTGTCCGCTGCCGCCAGTGGTTTCTATAATTCGCTCGAAACGCCGGCGTTCGATAAATTTCCGGTGCTGGAGCTTTACCAGGAATTTCTGCAGGAGAACGGCGCGGAGGTTGCGCTCATGTCGGGCAGCGGTTCGACCACCTTTGCCATCGCCAAAAATCTGACGGCGGCGGAAACCCTCGCGGAGAAATTCAAATCGCAATTCGGCGGCAACGGCTGGACGGCGGTGGTAAAAGTTGCTGGTTAAATCGTTTGATTGTTAAATCGGTTCAACGATTCAACCATTTAACAATTTAACGTCTGGTAAATTTAGCCAGCGCAAATTCCATCATTTCCTTCGCCGCCGGAACTTTGAACGTCAGCGCGAGGATTCCGTAAACCAGGCCGGCGGCAATGGCCGGCACAAACACCGCGCCGATTTTGAGCGCGAGCGCTCCGTGGCCAAGCGTATTTTCCCAAAGTTGCCAGCCTTGCCAGGCAACCAGCGCCGCGAGCAGACCGGCGACGGCCAGCGGCAGAAACGTCGCGCGCAACGGCGCCATTTCCAGCCGGCCAAGTTTTTTCCGCAGCGCAAAAAACAGCAGGCCGGCGTTGCAGACGGAAGTGATTGTGTTGGCGATGCCGAGGCCGCCCTGCTTCAGCGGCACGACCAGCGCGGCGGCGAGCAGCAGATTCAGCGTGAGGCAGGCGAGGCTGATTTTCATCGGCGTCTTGGTGTCGCCCAGCGCGAAAAAGGCGCGGGCCAGAATGTTGACCGTCGAAAACGCGACCAGTCCCGGCGCGAGGCAGATGAGCGCCAGCGAAGCGCGTTCGGTCGAGGCGGCGGTAAAGGCGCCGCGCTCGAAGAGCAGCCGCACAATCGGCTCGGCCAGCACAACGAGCAGAATCGCAGCGATCAGATTGGCGAACAGCAGCGTGCTGATGCCATGCCGGAGCGTGGCGCGATATTCGGCATAATTTTTCTCCAGCGCCAGCGCCGAAAGTGTCGGCAGCAGAAAGGTCGCCAGCGAAATGCCGAACATGCCCTGCGGCAGTTCCATCAGCCGCACGGCATAATTGAAGGAAGCGACGATGTGCGGGCCGACCCAGAACGCGATGGTTTGCGTGACCAGCACGTTGATCTGAAACGCGGCCACGCCGATGGTGCCGGGAATCATCCGCGTCACGACGAGGCGGACGGTTTCATTTTTCCACGGCGAAACCCAGCGGTAGCGGAAGCCTTCGCGCCAGAGCGTCGGCAGTTGAAACGCCGCCTGCGCCACGCCCGCCACCAGCACGCCGAACGCGAGCGCGAAAATCTGTTTTGGCAGCCGCAATTCCTTCGGCAGATCCAAGGCCATGCGCTGCGCGAAAAATAAGACGGACGCGATCATCACGATGTTGAGCATCGTCGCGCCCATCGCCGGGATGAAAAAATGGCCGCGCGCGTTGAGCATTCCCATCAGCGCCGCCGCGATGCAAACGAGCAGCATGTAGGGAAACATCACGCGCAGCAGCCGCAGCATGAGTTCCGTCTGTGCGCCGAACTGATGCACGGCCAGTGCGAGCGAAATGCCGAGCATGGCCAGGCCGATGATGACGCTGGCCGCGACGACGAGGCCGGAAATCACGGCGTTGGCCGCGCGCCACATTTCGATTTCGCCGTGCGTTTTTTCCTTCTCCTTGAAAATCGGGATGAACGCCGCCGTGAGCGCGCCTTCGCCGAGCAGCCGCCGGAACAGATTCGGCACGGTGAACGCGAAGGCGAACGCGCTGGCGACCCAGCCGTCGCCCATGAACCGGGCATAAACCATTTCGCGCATCATGCCGAGCACGCGGCTCAACAGGGTGGCGGCGGCCATCGCGCCGGAGGCTTTCAACATTTTTGACACCGGGCGAAGGTTAAAGTCCAAAGCCCCAAGTCCAAAGTCCAAAGTTCAACGCGAATTGGAATTTGGCATTTGGCCGGAGGCGAATTAACCTGCCGGCGTGAACATTCTCGATGAGTTGAAATGGCGCGGGCTGATTGCCGATTGCACCGATGCGGCGGAACTGGAAAAGAAAATCGCCGCTGCCACCACGCTTTACTGCGGCTTCGACCCGACGGCGGACAGTTTGCACGTCGGCAATCTAGTGCCGCTCATCGCGCTGCGCCGTTTTCAATTGCTTGGCCATCATCCCATCGCGGTTGCCGGCGGCGCGACCGGCAGCATCGGCGATCCGAGCGGGAAAACACAGGAGCGGCAGTTGCTGACGAAGGAAATTCTCGACCACAACATCGCCAGCGTGAAAGTGCAGCTCGCGAAGCTGCTGGATTTTGAGACCAAGGAGAATCCCGCGCGGCTCGTGGACAACGCGGCGTGGACGAAGGATATTTCGTTCCTCGATTTTCTGCGCGACATCGGAAAACATTTTTCCGTCAACCAGATGGTTGCCAAGGAATCCGTCCGCGCGCGCATGGAAGACCGCGAGGTCGGCATCAGCTACACCGAGTTCAGCTACATGCTGCTGCAGGCGATGGATTTCATGGTGCTGTGCCGTGACCACAACTGTGAATTGCAAATCGGCGGCAGCGACCAGTGGGGCAACATCACCGCCGGAATTGATCTGACGCGTAAAAAACTGGGCAAAACAGTTTACGGCCTGACGCTGCCGCTCATCACGAACGCCGACGGTTCCAAATTTGGCAAGACCGAAGCGGGGGCTATCTGGCTCGATCCGAAAAAGACCAGTGTCTATAAATTTTACCAGTTTTGGATCAACACCGACGACCGCGACGTCGTCCGCTACCTGAAATTTTTTACGATCCAGCGTTCGCAGGAAGAAATCGAGGCGCTGGCGCAAAAGCACCAGAAAAGACCGGAGGCGCGTGAGGCTCATCGCGCACTTGCCGCCGAGATGACTCTTTTGGTTCACGGCGAGGACACGCTGCACAAGGCGCAGATCGCCAGCGCGGTTTTGTTTGGCCAGAGCGGAGACATCCTCAACTCAACCATCAATTTTTTCGACGACATTGACGGCGAGGTGCCGACGAAGGAAATTGAAAAATCCAAGCTGGACGGAGAGGGTTTGTCGCTGGTCGAACTGCTCATTCATGCCGGTTTATGCTCGTCGAAAGGCCAGGCGCGGAAAGACATTGAAGGCGGCGGCGTCAACGTGAACAACCTCCGCGAACCGGACTGGCACCGTCTCGTCACGACCAAGGATTTGATCCACAATCATGTCCTGCTGCGCAAAGGCAAAAAAAATTACGTTTCCGTCACGGCGAAGTGATTTTATTCCAGCTCCTGGCGGGCCCGCGCTTCTTCGCGCGCCCGCTGGAGGCTTTCCTGATACAAGCGGTCATATTGCGCTTCCTGCGAATTTTCGTCCGGATGCCGTGGCAAGGAATTGATGTGCTCGAACTGGCCGCTGAAGCCCGGATCAATCGCCTGAATCCGTTTCACCAGCGGCGGATGCGTGGCAAAAAATTGAAACCACGGGTCGCAAGTCGAATTCGCAAAATACAAATGGCTCGCGGATTCCGCGTGCGGCGCGTCGAGCCGGCCGGCTTTGTAAAGCCCGCCGATTTTTTTGAGCGCGCCCGCGATGCCCGCGGGATTGCGCGTGAACTGCACCGCCGCCGCGTCGGCCAGCCATTCGCGCTCGCGGCAAATCAGGCTTTTGAGCAGGCGCACGAACGGCGTGGTGACGCCGCCGATGATCAAAAATAAAATGCCCACGGGCGCGGTCGGCAAAATGGTCGGCTTTGCGTCTTCATCGAAAATGGACGCGCCGACTTCCGGCGGCTGCGGCGAGCCGCGCAACAGCACGCGCCCGACAATCACCGGCCAGAAAAGCCCGTGCGCCAGCCCCATCAATTTCATGTTGAGCCGTGTGTCGCCGTTCAGGACGTGGCTGAACTCGTGGGCGATGACGCCTTGCAGTTCGTCGCGCGCCAGCAATTTTACCGCGCCGAACGTGACGCCGATGGCCACGTCTTCGCGCGTGTGGCCGGCGGCGAACGAATTGATTCCGCGTTCACCGTCGAGCACATAAATTTCCGGCACGGCCAACTCAGAGGCGACGGCCATTTCTTCGATCACATCGCGCAACCGTTTTTCGTCCAAGTCGGTCGGATTATCGTCAATTTTCCGTCCGCCGAGCAGTTCCGCCACCGCCGATCCGCCGTCGGACAGCAGCCAGATTTTGTAAAGGCAGCCTGCCGCGATGAAAAAAAGCGTGCCGGTCGTGGTGCACCAGAAAAGGTGCGGGTTCCAAAGTTTTTCCAGGACGGCGAGCGGGTTGGCCAGTCCGTCATGGATCGGCGAAACCGGAAAATCGTTGAAATAATTGAACAGGCTGGTCTGCATCACCGGCTTGAGAAAAAGCTGGATGATGATGGCCAGCACGAAGTAAGTGAGCGCGATGACCGCCAGCACAATCAACGCAAAAAGCCAGACCAGCAGGCTGGTTTGCTTGCGCGCGCGTGCTTCCCGGTCAAAAAAGTCCATGGGCTTGTCTGGTTTGTAGCACAAAGCCGCCCGGCAGGAAACTTTTTTGAGGCGACGCTATTGCTGATCGGAAAACTTCGCGAAGATTTGATTCGCCTCTTCCAGCGTTTCCTTCGAGCCGATGTCGAACCACAGACCGGGAACGCGCCAGGTGTAAACCAGCGTGCGCGGGTAAAGCCACTGCACGAGTCGACCGGGCTGGTCGGGATTGTTGCCCTCGGCGATGTATTGCCGGATGAGCGGAATCGTCGCCTTCGGATAAAAATACAGCGCGATGCCGGTGAGCGTGCTGACCGGGTTCTTCGGCTTTTCCTCGAAAAAGGTGATGCGTCCGTCGGCGTCGGTGGTGATGGAATTATATTTTTTGATCTCCTCCAAATTGCCCACGTCATAAACGGCCAGCGCCGGAGCGTTTTTCGCGAGGCAGAATTTTCCGAAGTCGCCGAGCTTGTCGCTGAACAGATTGTCGCCGGCCACCACGATCAAATCATCGTCCACGTTCTGCGTCTTGAGGACGTAGTTGATGTCGCCGATCGCGCCGAGCTTGTTGGTGTCGTCGGTGGAATGGTCATTGACGACGGTGAAATCGAATTTGGATTTGGTGGCGCGATAATGTTCCGACCATTTCTGGAAATGATCTGCGAACTTGGCGTTGGTAACGACGTAAATGCGGTCAATCGCGGTGATGGGCGCGAGGTTGTCGAGGACGTGCTCGACCATCGGCTTGCCCGCGACGGGCAGCAGCGGCTTGGGTTGCGTGAGGGTGAGCGGATAAAGGCGCGTGGCGTATCCGGCGGCAAGGATGATGACTTTCATTGGTGCGTCGTTAAGCCGTTAAATGGTAAATCATGGCGGGAAAATACAATTAAACGATTCAACGATTCAACCATTTAACAAGGCTCACGATTTGCTTTCAAACAGGCTGGGTGCGGTCTGGCGCGCCAGCGTCTGGCAGCGCGCGTAAATTTCCGTCGGCGATTCGCACTCCAGCGCAAACGCGGCCAGCGCCTGCGCCTCGGCCAGCTTGAGCCGGCGCACGATGTATTTGACCTGCGGCACGACCGTCGGCGCGGCGCTTAATTCATCCACGCCCAGACCGATCAGCAGCGGCGCGAGCACCGGGTCGCCGGCGATTTCGCCGCACACGCCGGCCCAGACGCCGTGCGCGTGCGCGGCGTCCACGGTCATCTTGATGAGCCGGAGAATCGCCGGGTGCGTCGGCTCGTAAAGGTGCGAAACTTTTTCGTTCGTGCGGTCGGCGGCCAGCGTGTATTGGATCAGGTCGTTGCTGCCGATGCTGAAAAACTTCAGCCGCTTGGCCAGCGTCTCGGCGATGAGCGCAGCAGACGGAATCTCCACCATCGCGCCGATCTCCAGCTTTTCGTCGAACGGGATCTTCTCCGCGCGCAGCTCGGCCTTGCATTTTTCGACGTGCGCGTTGGCCTGGTTCAGTTCGTCCAGGCCGGAGATCATCGGATACATCATCTTCACGTTGCCCTCGGCGCTGGCGCGGAGGATGGCGCGCAACTGGGTGCGGAACAGTTCCGGCTGCGCGAGGCAGAAACGGATCGCGCGCCAGCCGAGAAACGGATTCATCTCCTGCGCGAGATTCAAATGCGAGGCGAACTTGTCGCCGCCCAAATCAAGCGTGCGGATGATGACCGGGTTCGGCTTTAGTGCGGCGGCGACCTGGCGATAGACCTTGTGCTGTTCTTCCTCGTTCGGCAGGCTGTCGCGGCTGATGAACAGAAATTCCGTGCGAAAAAGCCCGACGCCTTCCGCGCCGTTCGCAATGACCGCCTCGATGTCGTTCTGATCCTCGATGTTCGCGGAAAGGTGGATGAATTTCCCGTCGAGCGTGACGGCGGGCTGGTTTTGAATTTCGTGCAGCTTCTCCTCAAGCGACGCCTTGATGCGCGAAAGCTGGCCGTATTCAAACAGCGTCTGGTCGGTCGGGTTGATGATGACCGTGCCGTTGTAGCCGTCGAGCAGCGCGTAGTCGCCCGTCTCGAATTCCTCGCTCGCGGTCTTCAATCCAACCACGGCCGGGATGCCGAGCGAGCGCGCGATGATGGCCGTGTGCGAGGTTTTGCCGCCGATGTCGGTCGCAAAGCCGAGCACCATTTTCTTGTCCAGTTGCGCCGTCATGGACGGGCTTAAATCGTGCCCGACCAGAATGCACGGCTCGGCGATTTTGCGGAGGTCCACCTGGCTTCCGACTTGGAGCAGGTTGTCCAGCACGCGCGAAGTCAGGTCGCGCATGTCGCCGGCGCGTTCGCGGAGATACTCGTCGTCCACGCCGGCCAGCGCGGCGGCGTAGCGTTCGGAAACGGTGTGAAAGGCGGAATCGGCGTTGACCTTTTGTTCCTTGATGGTGCGGATGACTTCGTCCACGAGCATCCGGTCTTCGAGCATGAGCAGATGCGCCTCGAAAATGTCGCCTTCCTTGGTGCCCATGTTCTCGACGATTTTGCGCTGCACCTCGGAAATCTGCTGGCGGGTTTGGACGAGCGCCTTTTCAAAGCGGCCGACCTCCACCGCGATTTCCGTGTCGGCCAGTTTGCGCTTGGTGATGACGTGCCGGGCGCGGTCAAGGACGAGAATTTTCCCGCGACAGATGCCGGCGGAAACGGCAATGCCGCGAAACAGTTTTTCTCCCTTGGTTTGCGCTGACATAAGTGTCACGAAAAGAAATAGCCGAACGCCCTTGCGTTGAAAAGCAATTCCGCCAGAAAAATAAAAAACCCGCGCGCGGCGGGCTTTTGACATTTACCCCCGACGATCCGCCGGCTTCACGCCCGTTCCATGTATTTGCCGGTGCGCGAGTCAATTTTGATCTTTTCGCCGGTCTTGATGAACAGCGGCGCCTGCACGGTGATGCCGGTTTCCAGGATGACGGGCTTCTGCACGTTGTTGGCGGAATCGCCGCGGATGCCTTCCGGAGCGTCGGTCACGGTCAAAATCACATTCGACGGCAGTTCAATCGAGACCGCCTTGTCGTCCACGAACGTCACCGTCACCGGCGCGTTTTCCACCAGGAAATTTTTCGCGTCGCCGACGAGTTCCGCCGCGAGCGTGACCGTCTCGTAATTTTCCGGGTCGGTGAAGACGAAGTCCGTGCCGTCCTTGTAGCTGAATTCCATTTTGGTCGTGATCATCGGCACCGGCTCGATTTTTTCGGTCGAGCTGAAACGCACGTCCGACGACTTGCCGGTCTTGATGCTGCGCAGCGTTGCCTGCACGAACGCGCGCAGGTTGCCCGGCGTGCGGTGCTGCATGTCCAGCACCACGCTGATGTCGCCGTTGTAGTTGATCGCCATGCCGCGGCGAAGATCATTTGCTGTTGCCATAAAAATAAATTGTCCGCGCCAAATTTTCCTGACGCGAGCCGGGGAAAATAACCTAAAATCAAGTGAAGGCAAGCGCGGTTTTTGCCCGCGGCACCGCTTATCAAAATGATTTTGTGAATAACCACCGCTTGACACCGCAAAATACTGTGTGTTACAAACGTGTAACCACAATTACAAGTGGTTTTATGCGTTGCCCCAAGTGCGGTTGTCAGGATGATAAAGTCGTTGATTCGCGCGCCTCGCGTGAAGGCGCGACCATCCGCCGCCGCCGCGAATGCACCGCCTGCGGCCACCGCTTCACCACCTATGAGGAAGTCGAACACGAAGGGTTGATGGTGCTCAAGCGCGACGGCCGGCACGAGGAATTTGCCCGCGAAAAACTTTTGTCCGGCATCCGCAAAGCCTGCCAGAAACGCCCGGTCACGCCCAAAACCATGGAAGATTTGGTGGACAGCATCGTCGCCGGCGTCACCGCGAAATTTGAAAACGAGGTGCCCGGCGAATTCATCGGCAAGCTCGTCATGGACGGCCTGCGCGAAATTGACGAGGTCGCCTACGTCCGCTTCGCCAGCGTCTATCGCCGGTTTGCCGAAGCCACCGACTTCGTCCACGAGGTCAAAAAACTGGAGGCCGCCAAATGATCGCCCTGCAATCCGACCATCTGATTTTTCAGCTTACCAACGGCGAGAGCGTTCCGTGCTCGGCCGAGATGATCACCATCGAGATTGCCGGCAATGCCGAGGGCCTGCTCGACGCCGAAATGCTGCGCCACGCCGCCGCGTCCGTTTTTCACTATTTTAAATGCGAGCTGGAACGCCAGAGCGTCACCGTCGGCGAATTTGCACTCGCGCTGGAAAAAGTCCTGCGCGGTTTCGGCCTGACGCTTTACGCCGACGATCCGCCGCCGCTCGCCGACGAACTGTTCGAAGCCGACCTCGGCCATCTCGTGCGCGAATCCGCCGACAGCCTGGAACTGTTTTTCTTCCCGCGCCTGCGCGACGCGTTGCGCGCCCAGCTCCGGCAGTCGCCGCGCGTGCTGCATTTCTGCGGACTGCGCGGCTGCGTCAAGCAGCTCGCCGGCGCACAGCGCTGGAGCGCGCGCTGCGAACAGATGCAGGAACAAGTCGTCGGCTTTCTCCGCGAATGCCTCACCGCCGAGCCGGAGCAAAAAACCTGCGCGCTGGTGGTGGAATAAATTGTTTGCTGTAGCGTCGAGCCTGTGGCTCGACCCGATTCGGCCACAGGCTGAACGCTACAAATTTGATTCGTGAAAGTTAGTGCAGTTCGTGTCTAAAGTTCGCCATGAGCAAAACACTTTTTGAGAAAATCATCGCCCGCGAGATTCCGGCGGCGATTGTTTTTGAAGACGATCTGGTGCTCGCCATCCGCGACATCAATCCGCAGGCGCCGGTGCATGTTTTAATTTTTCCGAAGAAACCGCTGCCGCGCATCGCCGAAGCCACGCCGGACGACCACAAGCTGCTCGGACACATTTTGCTCAAGGCCGCCGAAGTGGCGAAGAAGCTGGATTTGAAAAGCGGCTACCGGCTCGTCATCAACAACGGCGCGGACGGCGGCGAAACCGTGCCGCACCTGCACGTCCACATTCTCGGCGGACGCCACATGGCCTGGCCTCCGGGTTGATTCAAACGCCTGGCGAACTGCCGCCGCGTTTGAACATTTTCTTGAAGAACGCCACCAGGGCCACGATGCCAATGATGATGAATTTCTTCGCCGCGAGAATTAAAACCCACAGCCCTTTGAGCAAGCCAAGTTTTGCCGCCGCCGCCAGCGCGCCGCCGGCCACGAGCGTGGCGATGCCGTATTTCGCCACCTTGTCCACCTTCGGATCGAAATCGGCGTAGCGGCTGCCTTCCTTGAAATCCACCATGCCGAGGATTTGCGGCGTCTGCTGGTCAATCGTCGAGAACTGATCAATCCCCGCCACGGCGTTCAGCTCCAGCACGCCTTTCCGGCCCAACATGCGGATGCTGTAATTCAGCGTGTCATTGGGATCGTCCCCGAACTTGAGCTGTTTCGCCCAGTAAAGCTTGTGCGTGGCCGCGTCATAATGCGGCGGCGCGGCCCAGCCGACCAGCGTGATGGGCGGATAACCCTGCGCCTGCCGGGTCTTGTTGTTTTCCGCGATGCCCTTTTGCATCTTCTTGAGCAGGTCGTCATAATTGATCTTGCTCGCGTCGTTGTCCTTCACATAACCGTCCTCGTCGTAGTCAATCGTCACCACCCAGCAGTTCGTGGACAACGGCGTCATGCCCGCCGGAATCAGCAGGCCGAGCGGCTTCACCTCCGAAGGCGGATTGCCCCACAATTTCACCAGCACCGTCTCGGCGTCGTCCGGTCCGAGGAAATTGAATTCCTTCGGCACGGATAATTTTGCGAGGCCGCCGCGCAGGTCAATGTCGCCCTGTTGATATTTCAAATTTTTTACGATCTGGACGGCTTGCGCGATCCGTGCGAGTTCGTTGGTGTCTTCCTGCGCGCGGACGAAACCCGTCGCGGCCAGGAACCCGGTGAGGAACAGAAGAGTCAGTTTGATTTTCATATAGGGATTGATGGTTGGTGGCCAGGCTTCTGAAAAAGCCGATACGTCTCCTGTCGCCGCCGGAATGTTGCGACTGCGCGAAAACTTTGTCAATTCCGGCGCATGTTACAAGTCAGCGTCAAACAAACTTCCGCAATACCTTGCCCGGTGCGCGATGCCTTCACGGATGTCTTCCTTGCTCGCGCTGCCGAAGCTGATGCGCATTTTATTGTCGCGTTCACATGGGCCGGGACACCTGTGCACGTCCCTGACATTGCCGGAAACCAGTCTGACATGGGCGGAATACGGTCTGGAGTCGTTGAAACCCTGTCTGACATCGTCGCAACACCGTCTGGGATTGCGGGAACAGGGTCTGTGACCATCGGAACCCAGTCTAACCTCTCCGCAACAGTGTCTAACATGGCCGAAACTCCGTCTAACATCGCCGGAAGCCAGTCTAACATGAGTGGAACACAGTCTAACTTTGTCGGAACAGCGTCTGAACTCGTCGAAAAAGCCCCTAAAACAAGCTAAACGGGCAAATCCGGCTCATTTAATAAACTTCCTCAACACTCTGCCCAGCCGCGCGATCCCTTGGCGGATGTTTTCCTCGCTCGCGCTGCCGAAGCTGATGCGCATTTCGTGGTCCGGTTTGGTGCGCGCCGGATCGTCGGCGTAACAGAGTTCGCCGGGAACGTAGAGCACGTCATTCTTCAGCGCCGATTGAAAGACTTTTGATTTCACGCCGGTGGAAATATGTTTCGGCAATCGCGCCCAGAAATAAAGTCCGCCACCGGCTTCCCAGATTTCCACGCTGGCCGGAAAATGTTCCGCGAGCGCCGACTTCATCACGCGCGCCTTGCGGGCGTAATTCTTTCGCACCTTCGCGACGTGCTTGTCATAAAGCCCGGATGCCAGCGCGTGGGCGAGGAGTTGTTGCAGCAAATTCGCCGTGCCGAAATCGTGGTTGCCCTTGATGCGCTGGACAACCGTGAAAATTTCCTCCGGCAAAATGCCGAAGCCGACGCGTGCGCCAGGCGCGTAGGGCTTGCTGTAAGTGCCGGTGTAAATCACGCGCTCGCGTGCGCCGGGCAGCGTGAGCGCGGTCGGAACGTCCTCGCCGTGGTCAAAGCGCAGTTCGCGATATGCGGCATCTTCGAGCAGATAGATCGGATGTCCGGCGGCGCGCTCGAATTTTTTCAGCAGCTTCAGCGTGGCGGATTTTTTTGCGAGTGAAGTTGTCACGCCGGTAGGGTTTTGAAAATAAGTGACAAGGTAAAGCGCCTTCAAGCGGCGCAGTTCGCCGGATTTTTTCAGCCGTTCCAAGACTTTTTCGAGGTGAAGCAGATCAATACCGTCGCGCTCCAATTTCACGCCGCGAGCGCGGATGCCGCGGCTTTGGAGAATGCTCAAAAAAACGAAATACGTCGGATCTTCGACGAGGATGATGTCGCCTTCGTCGCAAAGCGCTTCAAGCGTCATGTAAAGCAACTGCTGCGAACCACCGGTGATGATGACGCGCTCCGGCGAATGCGCGCGGTCGTGTCCGCCGTCGAGTTTTTGCAGATGCTTCGCGGTGAGCGTGCGCAGATTCATTTCGCCGGCGGTGATGCCGTATTGCAGCGCGGGCCGGCCGGTTTTGGGCGAACGCAGAATTTCATTCAGCAGCTTGCGCGAAATCTCGACGGGCAAAGTGGCGTTGTCCGTGAATCCGGCGGCGAGTGAAATGAGTTTTGGCCGCGTGAGCGCGGTTTGCATCAGCCACGAAATCGGCGGCACGCCCGTGCGGCGGCCCATTTTGGACAGACAATTTGGTTTCATTTGAAAAAGTTGGTCGCGATCTATTGCCGCGAGCCGAACACGCTGTCGAGGATGACCTCCTTGGTTTTCCAGATCAGCGCCATGGTCATGGCAAGCGGCAGCAGCGCAAAAAAGGTCAGCGCCCAGAAGCTGAACCGGTTGATCCAGACAAACAGCGAGCCGAGGCTGGCCGGCAGGCGCTGGTCGTGAAGCAGGACCACATACGCCGAGGCGCACAGCAACAGCGCGACGAGCAGCCAGCGGTTGAGCGCGGTAAACTGCCGCGTCTCCTGCCGCAACGTTTCGTCCGGCAGCATCGCGCCGAGCTGCTTGAGCACGACGTTCAGGTTGAAAAGAAAAAGGATGGCCGAGAGCACGAGCACCAAAACCGCCGTGTTGAAAAAAACTTCCTGTGGCATTTTGTTTTGCCAGTAGAGAAACGGGCAGAGGCCGAAGTTGACGAGGCCGAGCAGTTTTGCGCGGTCGAGCGCGCTGCGCCAGGGGCGCTCCTGTTTTTGAAAGCGGCCCATCTGCCACAGGCCGTAGAGCAGCAGGCCGGTGGCGGTCAGCGCGGGAAGAATGCCGAGCGGCTTGAGCCAGTCGGCGCGGGCGGTTTCCGCGCAGATGATCAGCGCGGCCGGCAGGCCCCAGAACAGCGCGGAAAGCCCGCGCGCGAGCTGGCCCAGTGTTCGGAGCAGTTCGGCATTCGGCGCAGGATCAGGCATTGGGGAAATGTTGAATTACGAATTTCAATTGTCGAATTAAAACAAAACCAGCGTTCTGCAAAAACTGTCCGTCATTCGATATTCGAAATCTACAATTTCAAAAACTCAAATAGGTGTAAGCCTTCAGCCCGCGTTCGTAATCGTCCAGCAGGCGCATGGCTTCGGACGGTTTCATGCGGTCGGACTTGATGGCCTCGTCCATTTGCGCCTTCATCTGGCGCTTGAGTTCGTTCTCATCGTATTGCACCTGCGAGAGCGAATGGATGACGGTCGCGCCCTCGATGATTTCCTCGATGTAATAGCCGGTCGGCTCGTCGGGTTCGAGGAAGACGTGGACCTCGTTCACGCGGCCAAACAGATTGTGCAGATCACCCATGATGTCCTGATACGCGCCCATCAGAAAAAATCCGATGAAATACGGCTCGGGCTTGCCGTTGCCGTTCGCGTTCAACTGGTGCAGCGGCAGCGTGTCGCGCACGTCGCGCAAATCAATGAACTTGCTGACCGCGCCGTCGGAATCGCAGGTGATGTCCACCAGCGTCGCCTCGCGCGTCGGGCGTTCGTTCAACCGGCTCACGGGCATGATGGGAAACAGTTGTCCGAGCGCCCAGTGGTCGAGCAGCGATTGGAAGACGGAAAAATTGCAGAGATACTGGTCGGCCAGCGTGTCCTCGAGCTTGCGGATTTCTTCCGGCACATAAACCTGGTCGCGAAAACTGGCCACGACTTCCTGGCTGATCTCCCAGTAGAGATTTTCGATGCGCGCCTTGTCCGGCAGATCCAGCAGGCCGAGCGCGAACATCTGCTGCGCGTCCTCCTTGCGTTCCTGCGCGTCGTGAAACGCCTCGAGCTTGTTCGCCTTGGACAGATTTTTTTTGAGGTCGAGCAGTTCGCGGACGAGCGCGTGTTCGCTGTCGCCATACTTGAAGGCGTCGCCCGGACGGATTTTTTCAATCGCGCCAAACACCTCGACAATCAAAACGCTGTGATGCGCGACAATGGCGCGTCCGCTCTCGCTGACGATGGTCGGATGCGGCACTTTTTCCGCGTTGCAGACGTCGGCGATGTAATAAACGATGTCGTTCGTGTATTCCTGCAAGGTGTAATTGGTCGAGGAGTCAAACGCGCTGCGCGAGCCGTCGTAATCCACGCCCAGGCCGCCGCCGACATCCACAAATTCAATCGGAAAACCCATCTTGTGCAGCTTCGAGTAAAACCGCGCCGCCTCCTGCACGGCTTTTTTCACCGTCAAAATGTCCGGCACCTGCGAGCCGATGTGAAAATGCAGCAGCTTCAAACAATGGCCGAGATTTTCCGCCTTCAACATCTCCGTCGCCGTCAGAAGCTCCACGGTGCTCAGGCCGAACTTGGCGTTTTCGCCGCCGCTCTCGGCCCATTTGCCCGCACCCTTGCTCAACAGCCGCGCGCGGATGCCGATGTGCGGCTCGACGCCGAGCTGTTTGGAAACGGCGATGATCTGTTTCAGCTCCTCCAGTTTTTCGACGACCATGACGACTTTTTTGCCAAGCTTGATGCCGAGCAGCGCCATCTTGATGAACTCGCAGTCCTTGTAGCCGTTGCAGATGATGAGGCAGCCCAACTGATTTTGCATCGCGAGGCCGGCGAACAATTCCGGCTTGCTGCCGACTTCGAGGCCGAAATCAAACGGCTTGCCGGCATCCAAAATTTCTTCGACGACTTCGCGGAGCTGGTTCACCTTGATCGGAAACACGCCGCGATATTTTCCCTGATAATTAAATTCGGAAATGGAATTGAGGAACGCCTTGTTGATGGCCTCGACGCGGTGCCGCAAAATATCCTGGAAGCGGATGAGCAGCGGAAATTTCAGCCCGCGGCCCTTTGCCTCCTCGATCACGTCCGTCAAGTCCACGGTCGCGCCGGCGTCCTGCAACGGTTTGGCGACGACATGGCCGGCGTCGTTGATGTCAAAATACTTCGCGCCCCAGCGGTGGATGTTGTAGAGGTTGCGCGCCGAATCAATATTCCACGGCGCGGCGTTGTCAGTCGGATTGCTCATCTCAATGGTTCAAACGAGCGAACTATAAAACTCCGCGCGCAGAAAGCAACACGGGGAATGAAAAAAATTCGCGCGATAAATTCATTTCAAAAATCACCAGTCCACAACGCAGTCCGCTTTGGTGAGCTGCGAACTTTTCGCCGTGTATTGCTGGAACTCCATGTCCGTGCCGTCGGGATCCTTGCACCAGAACTGCCAGGTCTGGTCGCAGCCCAGTTTTTTCGGCGTCACTTCCACGCCGCGCTTGATCAGCGCGTCGCGCAGCGCGTCAATGTCGTCCACTTCGAAACAAAAATGGTGGATGCGCTGGTGTTTGAATTCCGCCGCCGGATCCGCCTGGAAAATTTCGATGAACTGCCCCGGCGCAACTTGCAGGTAGAATCCGAAAAGTTTTCCGTCCTTGTGAAAATTAAAATGCGGCTTCAGCCCGAGCGCGCCGCAGTAAAAACCGCGGCTGCGTTCCAGGTCCTTTGAAAAAATGCAAATGTGCGCGAGCGTTTTGATCATGTTGGTCGTGACGAAACTATAAAAAACACCGCGCAGAAAGCAATAGCGGGCTGAAATGTTCCGCGACGATTCACGCTTTGCAGGCCGGGCAAAATTTGTTTTCATCTCGCCATGCCGAAAGTTCCGCTCAAAACCATCGCCGCCCACTGCGACAAAATTCTGCGCACGCGCGAAACCGGCGATTACGACGGCGCGGCCAACGGATTGCAGGTGGAAAATTACGGCGCGGTCACAAAAATCGCCGCGACCGTGGACGCCAGCCTCGCCACGGTAAAACTGGCAATCGCCGCCAAGGCGGATTTGCTCATTGTGCATCACGGATTATTTTGGAATCCGCGCCAGCCGTGGACGGGGAAAAATTACGAGCTGCTCCGGCTGCTCATCGAAAACAATCTGGCGGTTTACAGCTCGCATCTGCCGCTCGACGCGCATCCGAAACTTGGCAACAACGCGCAGCTTTGTGTCGCGCTCGGCTTGAAAAACCTGAAGCCGTTTTTTGCCAGCCACGGCCAAACCATCGGTTTCAAGTCGCTGACGAAAATTTCACGGGCGGAACTGGCAAAAAAGTTGGAACGCGCGACCGGCGCAAAGCCGAAATTAATTCCGGGCGGGAAAAATATCTGTGAAAAAATCGGCGTCGTCACCGGCGGCGCGGGCGGCGACTTGAAACTGGCTGCGGACGAGGGCGTTGACTCGTTCATCACCGGCGAAGGGCCGCACTGGACATTTGCACTGGCCGAGGAACTGGGGCTGAATGTTTTCTATGGCGGCCATTACGCCACGGAAACCTTCGGCGTGAAGGCGCTGGCGGCTGAGCTTTCCAGAAAATTCAAGGTGCCGTGGGAATTTCTGGATCATCCGACGGGACTTTGACCACGCCGGGGCAATTGTTCAACTTTTGTTTTTGGGTTGCGAAAGAGGTTTCCCTTCGTCGTCTGGAAAATAAGTTTTCACGCCCGGCTTGAACGCGGTGCCGATGCCGTCGCCGGGCCACCAGTGGTCCTTGGGCTGGTCCTGATAATATAAAAAGCTGCGGCCGATGCGCCGGGAAAATTCCAGCAGCTTGGGCGTGAGCAGCGAGTTGTCGCTCAAAACCAGCGAAGCCGGATGGAGCCGCGGCTCGATGGCGACGAATTCGGACCATTCGTAATCCGGTTCGTGGCAGCTGTCGTGCAGGAAAATATCCGTGGGCTGGTCGAATTTTTTGAGCGATTCGATTGAATCGCCGATGATGATTTTGCAGAATTTTTTGTAGGGTTCGGCGAGGAGATGACCGCAGTCGGCGGCGATGTCGGTGGCGTAAACCATGCCGGGATGGCCTTCCTTTTCGTTTTGCAGGAGCGCGGCGGCAATCACCGCCGTGCCGAGGCCGCGGTCCACGCCGGTTTCGACAATCACCCTCGGTTTCGTTGCGCGCACCAGCGCATACCAGCCGAGCCGCTTGCCGTAGCGCGGCTCGACATCGCAGCTGTGCCGGTCGGGGCTGGCAAGCGTGCGTTCCATCAGGAGCGACCGCAGGGCCTGGTCGTTTTCCAGCTCGCGGACGTAGCCTTCAATCTCGGACGGTTCGTGGCCGGTGACCACGGCGATGTAGCTGGCGAGATAAGCCTGGTTCAACGGCGTCAAATCGTAAGTCCAGTTGTAATATTCCTTGGAGGTGAACGCCCAGCGCACGGCGAGGCGGAGTTGCCGGAACATCGGCGGCAGACCGAAGAGCACGAAGCGGACCGGAATCATCAGCAGCCGGCCGGCCGCCGTGTATCTGACAAACGAACGTATAGACATGATTGAAATTTTTTTGCAGTTCAGGATTTGCGCTTCCCGCAATTCTGGACAAAGCCGCTTTCAATGAAAAGGGTTTTCAGTTTCGCCGGGCTTGAAGCGGCGGGCAGGCTGCGCATCAACGAACTCGTTCTTTGGCGCAGGCTTCGAACAAAGCCACCAAATCGGCGTAGATTTTTTGCCGGTCAATTTTCTTCCGCAGATGGGTCGCGGCTTCGGGCGGTAGTTTGTTGCCTTGAAGAAACCAGGCCACCTTTTCCGCGAACTCGTCCAGGTTTTTCACCACAAAGCCGTTGACGCCATTGTCAATCATGTCGTTGCAGCCGGCGATGTCGAAGGCGACGACCGGCAGGCCGAGCGCCTGTGATTCCAAAACATTGTAAGGGTAGCCTTCCCATTTGGCGGTGGTGACGAACAGGTCGCCCTGGCGATAGACGGAGGCGATTTGCTGGTTGGTAACATGCCCCCAGAACTTGACGTTCGGCCACTTGTCCCGGCATGCCAGAACCAGCGGCTTGAGTTCGCCGTCGCCGCAAATGTTCCAGACGATGCGGTCCTGGTGCGCCGGGTTGATTTTGTCAATCAGCTTCACCAAATCCTGCACGCCCTTTTGTTCCACCAGCCGGCCAATCCAGACGATGTTGAATTTTCCCTCGTCGAACCGGCCTTCAAACGGAAATTGATCCGCGTTGGCCGCGAAGGCGTCAAAGTCGAACGGGTAATAAATTTTCTGGACGCGCCGGCCGGGAAACTGGCGCGACATGATTTCCAAGGTGGAATTATTGATCACGTGAAACGCGCGGACGCCGCCCGCCAGCCAGTTGTAAAGCGGCGAGGTGAACAAAAAATTGTGCAGCTTGGCGTGAAGCGTTTCCGCGATGGGATAAACATGCGGGATGTGGCAGCCAAAAATGACCGGCGGCAAATTGCGGTAGCCCATCACGAACTTGAAGAAAAACGGCTCGGTGATGTCGTTGCGCGAATAAATCACGTCGTAATCCCGAAACCGGCCGGCCAGCTCCTTGAACGAGCGGCTCTTGAGGTAGCGCGCCCTGCCAAGTTTGGCCGTGATGGATTCATACGATTCCCGGTGCAGCAGCTTCGGGTCGAATTTTTTCGCAAAATAAAAATTGTGCAGCTTGCCGTATTTCAGGTTGAAGGCGTCGTCCATCGTGAGGACGTCCGCCTGCACGTTGGGAATCTCCGAAAGATTGCGGGTGGTTTCGATGAAGTATTTTTCCAGGCCCCCGCCGACTTCGAGCAGGGTCGCCGCATAAAAAGCCACGCGCATGGCCGCTTGCTTAATGAATAATTTATGTCAAAACAAGTTTTATCTAGTCTGTGCCGGTTGCCGCCGGTTCAGGAAAATCAGCAGACCGATCAGAATTATTCCCATGGCCAGGGCCGCCAGGGTGACGTAAAGCGGCTTGTTCGGCAGCGTGAACCGGAACTCGACGGTGTGGCTGCCGGGCGTCAGATAAACACCGCGCATGATGAAATTGCAGCGCAGGACTTCCGCCGGCTTGCCGTCCACGGACACATGCCAGTCCGGGTCGAACTTGTCGTTGAGCAGCAGCACGGAGGGCGCGTCGGATTTGGTGTCGAACACGATGTCGGCCGGTTTGTAGCTCTTGAAATCCACCGTGCCGGAATTTTCATTGGTTGAACCGGCCGTTGGCAGCGGCGTGGAAACGAGGACGGTCTGCTGCGGATCAAAATCCGCGCTGGCCAGCATTTTCAGCGTCGCTTCGTCGTTGGTGCTCACCTGCCAGCGGGAATAAAGCTTCGCCCGCGGCAGCGCGCCGGTGAATTCAAAGAGCGCATAATCGCCGTTGGGATTTTGGAACGCCGTGATCTTGTCCGGTGGCAAATACCGGACGTAATCTTCCGGCGAGATGCCCTCGGGAACAGGTATGCCCGGTTTTGGCAATACATTGAATCTCTGGACAAACCGAAATCGTTTTTTCTCCGGATCGAGCTGGCTGTTCATCACATTCAGAAAACCGGCGGGGCCAAGCAAGTAGCGCGTGCCGGTCAATTCCCAGCGGCGCGGATAAAGCCAGGCGCCATTTGCGTCACCGTGAAATGCAAGTGCATTTTCAAATGCCAGCAGATCTGCCGGCATGCGCGGCATTTGGATGATGTCCAGCGACTGGATGTTGTAATACGGAAAAAGCTGCTGCGCCCACTCGATTTGGTAGAGTTCCTCGAAGACTTGAAACTGGTCCGGCATGCGGAACGGCAGCACGGCGACCCGGTTTTCGTAAGGTTTGTTCTTCAGAAAATCCACGATGGGATTGAGCGAGCCGACCTCGTATTTTTGCACATAATCCCAATAGATGATGTAAGGCAGGTCGGCCCGGCCCAAATCAAGGATGAGCAGAAGGCCCAGCAGGAAGCCGCCGAGCCGGGCGCGCCTGCCCGAAAAAATTCCGGCCAGCGCGAGAATGCAAAGCGCCACGGCGGCGGCAAAAAACCAAAGGAACCAGCCGGCCTGGCCGATGCTGAAGCCGGCAATTTCTCCGGCCAGTGTTTCGTCGGGAAATCCGACCGATTGCAGATATTTAACGAGACTGGTTTTTTGCGAGCCGTAAATCAACCACGCCAGCCCGCTGCCGCCGAAGATGCTGACGCAGGCCAGCGTCCATTTCCGGTCAAAGCCGCGGACTTTTGCCCACCAGTTTGTGAACTGCGCAAAGATCGAAGCGGAACCGCCGGCGGGAACCTCCAGGCAGCGACGGCTCAAAACATGGACGCCATAGGCGAATAAAATCACGGCCGCCCACGAAAACGGGAGGATGAATTTGGTGGGGTTCCGGATGGTGGAGGCATAGGGCAGGCTGTAAAAAACCTTGTAAAATGGGGCGAAGCGGCCCCACGACAGCAGCAACGACCCGGCCAGCACCGCGGCCCAGAACCAGACGAACCGTTTTTGCGTTTCAGTGAACGGGGAATTTTTCCCCCGCAACGATTGCGCGATGGCAAATGCCGCCAGCAGCGCGACGAGGATTCCGAGGTAATCGCCGCCGCCAACCTGGCGCATGAAGCCCGGCGGCTGGTCGCCCTGCCGGCCGCTGTCGAAATAACGGTCAATCGCCGGGTCGCGCCCGATGCTGCCCCAATAATTGCCGCCCTTGTAGGCGTCTTGGAACGTGGACATCATGCCCTGCGGCGTGTCGAGCTTGTAGCCAAAAAGTCCGGGCACGACGAGTCCGAGCGTCTCGGTCTTGGGTATGCTCCATTGCGTCGCCCAGTCCCAATGATGCAGCTTGGTTTCCGCGTCCTGTCCGGTGCCGGCGATGCCGGTGATGGTGGAACCGACCAGCGCCAGGACGGTTTGCATCGCCAGAAATCCGGCAAAGACGGCGACCACGGCCACGCGGGCGATGCCGGCGGAAATTTTCTTCACCGCCGGAACGCCCTCTTCATTCACCGCCTTGAAAAAAACGAAGGCGGCGATGAACACGCTGAAAATCGCGCCGATGTCCGCCGCCTCCATGACGTTCATGCCCACGCAAAGTCCCGCCAGCGCAAGCCGCGTCCAGCGCGTCAGCGCGGGCATGCCCGGCGCATTGCCCGCGACGAGGCCCAGCGCAAAAAAATCCATGCCGATGGCGATCTGCTGCGAGGCGACGCCCCAGCATGAGGTTGCAAAAAAGTCCGAGTTCAACGCCGCCGCCAGCCCGCCCAAGAGCGCCGCGAGCGGGGACAGTTTCAATTGCCGGAAAAGGAACCATGCACCAACACCGAGAATCCACAGCGCGATTGGCGCAAGAAATTTGGCATAACCGACCGGGCCGAATGCCCAACAGATTGCTGCGGTGAGGCTGGGTGTAAACGCCCCGGCATTGTTGCCAACGCTGTTCAAATCATACCATTCGCCGGTCATGGCTTCAGGCAGGCGCATCCAGGCGGCATTTTGCATTCCCAGCGGGCCGTCATTCGAAAAATGAACAAAACCGGGCAGGAAACTCCGCCAGAAGAGAACCGCCAGCACGACCAGCAGCAGCCACGGCGCGGACGATCCTGGCGACTTGGTTGCTGACACGGGTTTTGCTGTTTTCATAAGGTCAAATTTGAATTGCCATTGTCAAGTGAGGCGCTGTTGGTGTCAAGGAAGCTGCATTTTCGGTAACAACGCATTTTCCTTTTCCGTCCGGCAGAGTCCCTGCATATTGGTTTGCCCTTATTTTTAATACAATGAAAAGCCAAATCAATTTGACTTGGTCGCTGTTGATGCAAAGTGCCGACCCCGGCCAAATCCAGGTCAAGCTTGCCCTGCGCAAGGCGCTGTCGGGATGCCAAGCGGTGTTGGATGTGGGCTGCGGCTCCGCCTTGACGTTGCGCCAACTGGAAGTTCCGCACTGTGTCGGAATCGAGGGTTACCGCCCGGAATTCGAGAAGGCACGGAGTCTAAACACCCAGGACGAATTGGTCTTTGGCGATGTCCGGGAACTCACCAGCCATTTTAAGCCGGGACAATTTGACGCCTGCATAGCGATGGATGTCATTGAGCATCTGACAAAGGCGGATGGGTTGAAATTGATGCGCGACATGGAATTGATTGCCAAAAAGAAGGTCGTCATTTTCACCCCCAACGGATTTTTGCCGCAGCGACAATCCGCCGGCAGCGATTTGCAGGCGCATTTTTCCGGTTGGGAGGTCGACGAAATGAGACACCATGGCTACGATGTCATGGGGATGCTGGGGCCTAAAAAGTTGCGGGTGAATATCATGTGCTCAAACGCAACCCGGCCGTTTTTTGGGGATTGGTTTCCTTCGGGGAGCAACTACTTTGGGTTCGCCACCGTCCGCAAAATGCGGCGGCCATTCTTTGCACAAAGACACTCTCAATTCCCGGCCTTGACGCTTTTGCCCAAACCTAGCCTTGTTATGTTTTTCCAGTTCTCCGACTCATTCGACCACCGATTGAAGGAGCCTCCATCACAGAAAAGCTTTAAGGCAGTTCCACCACGCGGAAATACCCCATCCCCGTGCCAAGAATATCAACATCTTGAAAAGCGGTCGAATTGGTCGCACCAAATGATCCGCCGATATTCGTCCAAGTATTCAAATCCGGTGATGATTCCAGTTGATAGGTCTGTCCCGGCAAAAGCTGCATCATGTTTACACGAACGGTTTTGACCACGATGCCAACCGTGGGAACGATTCCAGCCTCCTCATTGGTATATAGCATTTGGACTTCACTGTCGGCAAGTGCGCGATTATAAATGTGAATCGTGTCAAAAGTAACCGGGCAGAAATAATCAAATCCAGTGGGATCTGCATCATTAGCTCCCAAACTCATGGGTGTGGTTTGAGGCTTCGTGTAAGGTGTTACCCCTGTTTGCGAAGCGACTTTCGCTCCGTTTATAAACATGGAGCATGAATTCGTCGTTCTGGTAATGACTATTTGATACCATGTCCCAACAACAAAGTTGGTTGGGGAGATGTTAAGGACAGCACTATATCCGCTGCCGGTAAAATCATTGTATGTAAAGGTGTTTGGCCCGTTAAAATAAAGCGAAAAACCCCGCCAACTATCAGAGGAGCCATTTCCCGCGCGCCAAAAAGTTCCACTCGTTGTCAATTGTTGCAAGTTGACCCAGGCACTGAAGGTAAACTCGGTCGGATACAGCCGGGCATCATAGGGAATCGACATGTTCTGATTCACTCCATCCAACGACAGGGCTGAATTCGCCTGCAAAAATCGGTTCGGAACAAACGTTCCCCCTCCGTTGGCGGTGACCGGGAAGTTGTATGGCCCCACATCTTCAACGCTGCCATTGAAGGTTAAATCCAAAACCAACGAGGAAGGGAAAAGTGTATTCACAGGCGCCCGATCGTGACCAGCGGTGTATTGGTGTAGCCGGAACCCGCATTTGTGACGGTGATGGCGGTCACCGACGCCCCGCTTACGGTCGCATACGCCCCCGCTCCCGAACCGCCGCCGCCAGAAATCGTAACGGATGGGGCAAAGCCGTAACCGCTGCCACCCGATGTCACCGTAACTCCAACCACAAAAGCATTGAATAAAGTGGCTGTGGCGGTGGCTGTTTGCTGGGCGTTGGCGGACAAGCCAAACACAAGAATCAAGGCGAGGGGGAAAAAGCTAAAAAGTTTTTGGTTCCATTTCATGGTAGTCCTTTTGATTGACTTTGGCAGTAAATGGCAAACAAACCCTAATGTCAAGTAATTTTTTAACAAGTGACATTTTACCATCACCGCCACCGATGCCGTGGACCGCGATGCCGACGCCAATTTTACCGGCTGAAGATGCAAATGCGGACGACCGGCAGGTGAGAACTCGAAAGGGCCTGCGAGCCGTCCGTTCATCCGGTTAATTCCGGACAAATCCGCTTTTGAAATGAAAGGGTGTGGCGTCGCGCTGGGCGCTGATGGATCGAGCCGCCGGCCCGGCGCCACCACCCGTGAAGTTCACCCGTTCAGGTGCACATGATCGAGTGGGAAATGACCCAGTTGCTCGCGCCGGTGCTGCCGCCAATGGCCCGCGCCCGCACGAGATAGCTCGTGCCCGGAACCAGATTGGGGATCACGATCCGGTTTCGCCTTCGGGGAGACGATCGCATCCTGCCAGGTCTTGCCGCCGTCCGCACTGATCTGCACCTGATACGACCTGGCGTTGACAACATACGGCATCAGTGAAGAAAATAGGTTTTTGCCCAATAGCAGGACACAAAACATCCAAGCAAAGCGACCAAACGTCCAAGCAAAGGCGCGAAACATCCATGTTTAGAGACCAAACATCCAAGCAAAGGCGCGAAACATCCATGTTTAGAGACCAAACATCCAAGTAAAGCCACGGAACATCCATGTTTAGAGACCAAACATCCAAGTAAAGCCACGGAACATCCATGTTTAGAGACGGAACATCCAAGCAAAGGGACGAAACATCTATGTTTAGAGACCAAACATCCAAGCAAAGAGGCTTTGTAGGTAAGAAAAATGGCTTAATTTATACAGTTCACCGGGAAATTGACCGTAAAACGGGAGTATGTAGATAACGCTAATCATGTCAAAAGCGGCAACTGGCTTTAACTGGCTGTCCCTTTTCCCGACGTGTCAATTAACACGATTGCACGTTTTAAAAACAAACTTTTTGGCAGATATATCCGATTTGCGTTAACTTCGTACTTCCGGAAAAACCTTTGAAGGAATCCGCCCGGTTTTGCCTGCGGACTGTCTCAAAAGCCATTTAATATCTTGAAACAGGACAAAATAGGAAAATGGTGGCCCGCTCACCTGTCAATGCCAGCGGCTGGCGAGGAGGAATAATTGTCACCGATTTTAGGCAGGCCGAACTTGAGGATGTTTTTCAAATTCC
>CAVTWB010000016.1:0-9816 GCA_963738245.1 uncultured Verrucomicrobiae bacterium | reverse complement strand
GTTTCCTAAACAAAATCAAGGGGTTTCAAAATAATTTTTACCAGCTTTGATTCTTTTATAATCACATCGTCTTTATTGGTGATTATTGACTTTTTGACGGCACGATTTCATACCTGTTCTTTGGCTTTGATATGATACTTTTTGCCCTAAAAAACCAAAACGGTATCAAATGCGGTATCAGATTATGTCACCTTTTTAGGACAAATTTTAGACGGCGTTCCATTTTAATTAACGCACTAGCGGAGAACCGACGGAAGAAGCCTGATTAGGCAATGGCGATAAAATGGGCGTGACATTCAAGGCCAGAAGACCGAATTGTTTTACAACTTCTCGCAAGTGCGATCGGGTGATCCGACAGGGTTGCCCTCTTTTTTGCCTTTGATTCGGCCATCAAGGTGGTAACCAAATTATTAACTTCGAATCGGTTTTCTATACACAATTTTATACACAGTTGGGTCTTGCTGGGCCTACCTAACCCCTTCGTTTATTCAATTGCCGATTGCGGGCCATGAAATACAGCAACGGCACCAGCACCGGCGCGGTGAACATGGAAATCAAGCTGCCCGCCATCAGCGCAATCGCCAGACCCTGAAAAATCGGGTCAGTCAAAATCACCGTGGCGCCCGCCACCACCGCCAGCGCCGTCAGCATGATGGGCCGGAACCGGATCATGCCCGCCTCCACCACCGCCTCGGCCAGCGGATGGCCTTCAGCCAGCCGCATTTCGATGAAGTCCACCAGAATGATGGAATTGCGCACCACGATGCCCGCGCCCGCCATGAAGCCGATCATGGAAGTGGCGGTGAAAAAAGCGTGCAAAATTCCGTGCGCCGGCAGAACGCCGATGAGCGAAAACGGAATCACCACCATCACAATCAGCGGCGTGAGGAACGACTTGAACCAGCCGACCATCAAAATGTAAATCAGCACCAGCACGGCGGCGAACGCCAGGCCGAGATCGCGGAACACTTCGATGGTGATGTGCCATTCGCCATCCCATTTCATTGCGGGCTGCTGGTCGGAGAACGGCAGGACGGCATTGTAAATTTTCAGCGGCGAGCCGTCGCCGCCGAATTGTTTCGTGTCGAGCTTCTCCAGCGCCTGGTTCATTTTCAGAATCGCATACACCGGGCTTTCCACCACGCCCGCCACGTCGCCGATGACGTAAGTGACCGGCATGAGATTCTTGTGATAAATGCTCTTGTCGGTGATGGTCTGTTTGCACCGTCACCAGTTCGCGCAACGGCACGAGTGGCGCGGCGGCACCGGCGATCGACGGTTCGGGCAAGGCATTGGCGTCGCCGGAACGCACGCGCAGCGCGAGCAATTCTTCCGGGTTGCTCCGGCTGGCGAGCGGCAGTTGCAGGACGATATTCACGTCCTCTTTCTCGCGCGGGACGTGCAGCAAATCCACCGACTCGCCGCCCACGGCGATTTTCAGCGTCTGCGAAATCGTCTCCGCGCTGATGCCGTTCAACGCCGCCTTTTCCTTGTCTATCACGAATTCGACCTTCGGCTGGTCGGCCTCGATATACCAGTCCGTGTCCACGACGCCGGGCGTGTTGTGGAAAATATCAATGACCTTTTGCGCCAGCTGCAAACGGTTCTCCTCGGTCGGCCCGTAAATTTCAGCGACCAGGGTTTGCAACACCGGCGGGCCGGGCGGCACTTCGGCCACGGCAACCCGTGCGCCAAATTTCGCGGCGATTTCCGCCACGCGCGGACGCACCCGCTTGGCGATGTCGTGGCTCTGCGCCTTGCGTTCGTTTTTCGGCACGAGGTTGATTTGCAAATCCGCCACGTTCGCGCCACGCCGCATGAAGTAGTGGCGCACGAGGCCGTTGAAATTGAACGGCGACGCGACGCCGGCGTAAATTTCGTAATCCGTCACCTCTGGTTCGGTGCGGACGGCGGCGGCGATTTCCCGCGCGGCTTGCGCGGTGCGTTCCAGCGAACTGCCTTCCGGCATGTTCAGGATGATTTGAAATTCGCTCTTGTTGTCGAACGGCAGCATTTTCACCTTCACCCAGCCGACATAAACCAGCGACATGGAGACGAGCAGCAGCACGACGAGCGTCGACGAGAAAGATGATAACGCCGTTTCGCGCTGGCGATCAGCGGCGTCATCAGCCCGCGATACATCCGGCCAAAGAAATTTTCACTCGCCGCTTCGCGATCCGGCGTGTGCCTGTCAGCCGCTTGGATTTTCTTCCGCCATTGCAAAATGCGGATGGCCGCCCACGGCGTGACGATGAAGGAAATCGCCAGCGAGAAAAACATCGCCGCGCTTGCGCCAATCGGAATCGGCCGCATGTAGGGCCCCATCAGCCCGCCGACGAACGCCATCGGCAGCACGGCGGCGATCACCGCGAACGTGGCGAGAATGGTCGGGTTGCCCACTTCGCCCACGGCCTCGATGGCGACGATCGCCCGGCTGCGATCCTTGTTTTGCGGCAGATGAAAATGGCGCACGATGTTTTCCACCACGACAATCGCGTCGTCCACCAGGATGCCGATGGAAAAAATCAGCGCGAAAAGCGTGATGCGATTCAGCGTAAAACCGTAGAGATAAAAAATGAGCAGCGTCAGCGCGAGCGTCGCGGGAATGGCCAGCAGCACGATGAGCGATTCGCGCCAGCCCAGCGCGAGCAGAATCAGAAACGACACGCTCAACACCGCGAGGAGCATGTGCCAGAGCAGTTCGTTGGATTTTTCCTCCGCCGTCAAACCGTAGTTGCGCGTGACCGTGACCTGGACATCGGACGGAATGATGTAGCCCTTGAGCGTGTCCACTTTTTTCAAAACCTGTCGGGCCACGGAAATCGCATTTGCACCGGGCCGCTTGGCGATGCTCAATCGTCACGGCAGGTTCGTCGGCAGTAATTCCCTTCGCTGCGCCGGTGCCGAAGAAAACATATTGGCTCGGTTCTTCCGCGCCGTCCACGATGTCCGCCACGTCGCGCAGATAAACCGGCTTGCCGGAATAAACGCCCACGACCACGTTGCCCACGTCCTCGGCGGTCTGCAAAAACGCGCCGGTTTCCACGATGACTTCATGGTTGTCGCTGGTCAGATTGCCGGCGGAATACTGCTTGTTCGCCTGTTGCAACATCGGCACCAGACCGGCGGGCGAAAGATTGCGCGACGCCAGCCGCACCGGGTCAAGCAGCACGCGCACCTGCCGTTGCGCGCCGCCGATGATGGTCGGTCTCGGCGACCAGCGGCACTTGCTTAATCGCATCATCCACTTGCGCGGCCAGCCGCCGCAACGTGAGGTGATCGTAATGCGGACTGTGAATCGTCAGCGCCAGAATCGGCACGTCGTCAATCGTCCGCGCCTTGATCAGCGGCGTCGAAACACCGTGGGGAATTTTATCGAAATTCTCCTGCAACTTCTGGTTCAGCTTCACCAGGCTGCTCTCCATGTTTTCGCCGACCTTGAACCGCACGATGACCGTTGACTGGCCCTCGCTGGAAGTAGAGTAGATGTATTCCACGCCGGGAATTTCCCAGAGCAGTTTTTCCATCGGGCGCGTGGCGCGCTCCTCGACTTCCTTCGCGCCGGAGCCGGGCATGGAAACCAGCACGTCCACCATCGGCACCTTGATTTGCGGCTCTTCCTCGCGCGGCAACATCACCACGGCGAACACGCCGAGCAACAGCGACGCGATGACGATGAGCAGCGTCAGCTTGGAATCAATGAACGTTTGCGCGATGCGGCCAGCGATGCCGAGATGCGCGCCCGATGAATTGTCGTTGACTGGCTTTCACGGTTTGACAGTCACGGGTTGCCCATCCGTCAAGGCCGCCGCTCCTTCGGTCACGACTTGTTCGCCGGAATCCAGACCAGAAACCACTTCGATTTCATCACCAACGCGATTTCCGGTTTTGACGAGACGCAATTGCGCATGATTGCCGACGACAACGAACACCAATTCCATCTGTCCGCGCTGAATAACAGCAGCAGCGGGAACGCGAATCGCGCTCACCTCGCCGACTGGAACCGAGACGCGACCGAATTGACCGGAACGCAAACCCGTTGCACCTGGCAAGTCCAGTTTCACCAGATAGGTGCGGCTGTTTGAGTCGGCAGTGGGCGACAGTTCGGCGACGGTGCCGGTAATATCATTGGTCACGGCGGCGATGCGCACGGTGAGTTTGTCGCCAAGTTTCACATTACCGATAAGCGCCTCAGGCACGTCGGCTTCAAACCGAAGCGTGTCGGGATTTTCCATTTGCAACAGCGCCTTGCCCGGCGCGGCGAGATCGCCCACGTCGGCCAGCTTGCGCGTGATGACGCCATCAAAAGGCGCGACAATCACGGTGTAGTCGAGCATGGTTTTCGCCTCGGCTTCAGCGGCGGTCGCAATGCGGAACTTCGACTGCGTATTGTCAAATTCCGACTGCGAAAGGATTTTCTGCTGCATCAAATCCGTGGCGCGTTTCAAGTCGCTCTCGGCCTGTTGCCGTGCGGCGGTCGCCTGATCGAGGCGCGCTTGAATTTCATGTGCGTCAAGCTGGAGGAGCAGTTCGCCATTCGTCACCAGTTGGCCGGGCACGACACAGCATTTGCTCGATGCGACCGCTGACTTTCGCCTCGATGTCCGCGCTCAATTTTGGGCGCACGGTGCCAACGACATCTTCCGTCGCCGTGCGCGACTTGCGCTCGACAGTCTGGATGTGGACGGTGGCGGACGGCAGTTCCGATTGGTTTTGCTCCACTGCTTTGTGGCAGCCGGAGAGAAATGGAATCGCCGCGACGAGGGTTGAAAGCAGAAGGCGTTTCATGGAGTAGCGCAACTGTGTCACGAGCGACACGAACCACCAGACATTTTTTCGTCACAGTCGCAGGAGCCGCCCATGCCGAACTTTTTCAACACGATTTCCAGCGGGCAGAAATTCGTGAACGAAGATTGCAGAAGGTTGAAGCCGACGAACGCGGTAAACCAAAGCCAGTAGGCGCTGTGGTAATGTGCGAGCAGCAGGCTGGCGAGGATGAATATGCCGGCGAACCGGCGGATGATAAGGTGCATTTTCATATACCCATACCGAGCCGCCAGCCGGGGAAAAGTTACAAGGCAACCGCATGTAAATTCATGTTGTCAGTTTCAAAAAGAGAATGGCGAGCAGCGACGCAATGCTCACAAACAGCCACAATGTTAGTCCGGTCACCACCGTTCGCCAGCCGACCACCCGCAACGCGCGGAGAGACAGCGAAGTGCCGATCAGAAACAGCACGAGAATCATGCCCCGCCGCGCGATTTCCGAAATTTGCGGCGACCATGCCGAAATGACCGGCACATAACTCCGCAGCAGCGACGCCAGCAGAAAAAATCCGATGAACCACGGTACGGTCATTTTGAATTGGTTGTTCCGCCCGGATGCTTCCGCGCCCGTGCCCGCCGGTTTCCGCCGGGCCAGGCCAAAGGCCAGCGCCAGCGTCAGCGGCACGATCCACAGCGTGCGCGACAATTTTACCGCCGTGGCAGTAGTTAATGCGTCCGGCCCGTAGCTCATGCCCGCGCCAACCACCGAGGAAATATCGTGGATGGCCACGCCCGCCCAGAGACCAAATTGCGCCTGGCTCAAATGCAGCACATGACCGGTGAGCGGAAAAACGTAAAGCGCGACGGCGTTCAGCAGAAAAATCGTGCCGATGGACACGGCGATTTCCGCCTCCGACGCCGCGATGACCGAACTCACGGCGGCAATGGCCGAGCCGCCACAGATGGCAGTGCCGACCGAAATCAGCGTGCTGGTTTTTTGGTCGAGCGCCAACCTGCGCCCCAACCAGTAACCGAGCAACAGTGTTGCCCCGATGGTGGCGGCGGCAAACACCGAGCCGTTAAGTCCCAGCCGCAGCACGACCGGCAAATTCATGCCGAAGCCCAGCAACACCACGCAAATTTGCAAAAGCCATTTTGTGAGGTTGTGATTCCAATGGGCGAATGGATGTCCAATCAAAAGCGCGAACAAGATTCCGGCAACCAGCGCCGTCGGCGGCGATGCCCAAAGAACGAGGCCGGCAATCAAGACGACCAACGCGACGACTTTTGCACGATGTCCGGGCGGAGTTGCGGGTTTGGGACGGTGGTGAGCGTTTTTCAGTTTGTCATGGTGAACGGCATTCATGCTGGATGAAATGGTGCCTTCACCCTGTATATGCCACAAAGACATTGTTTGTATGTTATTCATAGCTTATTGTTATGCCATGAATCGGAATCACCTGGCCTTGTTTCACGCCGTTGCCCAAGCCGGCAGCATCAGCCGCGGTGCCGCCGCCGTGCGCGTCAGTCAGCCGGCGGTCTCCAAACAAATCGCCGAACTTGAGGACGCGCTCGGTGTCCGCCTGCTGGATCGCTTGCCGCGAGGCTGTCAGCTCACCGAAGCGGGAAAAATTCTTGCGGATTACGCCTCGCGCTGGCGTTCGGTGGAAAATGACGCGGCGCGCGCGATTGAGGAATACCGGGGTTTGAAACGCGGACGGTTGGCAATTGGTGCGAGCCTGACAATTGGCGGCTATCTGCTTCCCGCAGTGGTTGCGGAATTTCACGGCAAATTTCCTGAAATCGAATTGCAACTGGGAATTGCCAATACGGAACATGTTCAACAGTCGTTGCTGGAAGGCGCGATTGAACTCGGCCTGACCGAAGGGCTGTTGGAATCCGAGGAACTGGAATCCACCGTGTTTTTCAAAGACGAATTGGTGGCCATCGCGCCCGCCGGCCATCCGCTGCTAAAAAAAAATCGCGTGGCGATTCGGGAAATTTGTCGTGAGCCGTTCATTCTACGCGAGGAAGGTTCCGGTACGCGCGCCGTGGTGGAGCGGGCGTTGCGTAGGCATGGCCTTAAAATCAAACCGATCCTGTCGCTTGCCAGCCCGGAGGCGATCAAGAATTTGGTCGCCGCTGGCGTGGGGATTGCCATTGTCTCGCGCTTGATTGTCGCCTTGGAATTGCAGGCTGGTTCTTTGGGAATCATCCCGCTGAAAGATTTGAAAATCCAACGTCCGCTCCATTTGCAGCGCATCCGTGGCCGCAGCCAAAGCCCGGCGCAGGTAAAATTTCTGGAAGTTCTAAAGCCACAAAATACTCATCGGCCGGGCGCGGCAGGCGGCGCATTGGTTTGAAGCAGCGAATCCAGCCGCAGGATCAAATCGTCCTTCGCAATCAAACCAACTGAAGTTCCCGCCGTTTTTCCGTGCTGCAGAAACGCCAGGGTCGGGATGCCCTCAATCTGGATTTGCTGCGCCAGCTTCGGCGACTCGTCCACGTTGACTTTGACGAACTTGATTTTGCCCGCGTATTGATCCGCCAAGCGGTCCATGGTTGGCGCAAGTTGACGGCATGGCCCGCACCAGGTCGCATAAAAATCCACGACGACTGGCAGCGAGGCCTGCGTCACTTCGGTATCGAACTCCCCATCCGTGATGTGTTTCACATTCAGGGTGGACTGGTTCATCGCCGTGGAATTGGCACCGCCGCCTGTCGCCGAATAACACAACAATCCGATGAGCGCACCGAAAAATGCGCCCCGCCGCCAGCCTGTCGTCAACGGACAGGCACCGGATTTGCAACTTCCAAAACAACCCAGCCCTGCGCCAAGGCTTCCACCAATCAGCGTGTAGATGAATAATGACTGCATAATTGGGTTGAGGTTGTCGGTCGGCTCCCTCTGTTTTAATTTTCTAATTGTTTCAAAATGCTTTCCGCCCGCCTATACGAGCCGAGATTGAAGGTGTTCGCGTAGCCCATGCCATTCAATTTGGTTTTAGCCATGCCGCTGCGCATTCCGCTCGCGCAGTGCAACAGCAGCACCTGGTTCTTGTCCTTCACGCGCTTCGGCACGGTGGTTTCAATTTCGTCCAGCGGAATGTTAATGGCGACAGACAGATGACCGGAATTGAATTCGCCGGGGCTGCGCACATCAATCACCAGCGCGCCGTTTTTAAGTTTTTCAAGTGC
Source organism: uncultured Verrucomicrobiae bacterium (assembly GCA_963738245.1). GTDB lineage: Bacteria > Verrucomicrobiota > Verrucomicrobiia > Limisphaerales > UBA11358 > UBA11358. The sequence goes on along the minus strand of CAVTWB010000016.1, from coordinate 1,852 downwards.
GTCTTTGGCTGAAATCTGACCGGATTTTTTTATCATAAAAATGACCGCGACGACTGCCGCGATGATTAGGGTGGTTGTCCAATTCATGGTGTTAATCCTCGTCAGCATCATCGTTCCCCGCTTCACCAATCTGTTTTCTTAAAAAATTCCTTACCGGGCAATGACCGGTGATGCCGGAGACAACTAAATACGCACTGACGAGAAACGTCAGCAGCAGCCACCATTGACTGACCACTTGCGACAGCCAGACACTGATGAGAATCAGTGCGCCGGCCAGAATCCAAACCAGGCTGTTCATTAACCTGTTCATGCCGGCACTGAGCCGCAGATCGGGAAAAAGTTACAAAATTTGTGCGGGCGGGAAATTTGAAGCGCGGTCCGGCAGTGCGCTCAAAGATTATCGTCAACAAAACGGCAATGGAATCACTTCACGGGAAATTTTTCTTTCCACTTTTTGCGCAACGTGTCGTGCATCTTTTCACGGAATTGCATTGGCATCGCATACGGCTGGCCGTCCTTGAAGAGCGTGATGGTCTGGCGGATGTTGTCCACGACCACCTGGCAGGGATTGCAACCCGCCATGTGCTTCTCAAACTCGACGCAGACAGCCGGGTCAACCGTGCCGTCCACGTATTCATTCAACATCGCCAGTAGCTCTTCGCACTTCATGGTTTTTGTCTCTTTGCAGACCGAGCCGTCAGCCGGTCAAAAGTTACAGAGTGTTTGATAAAATGTTTTTTCATTCGTGTTGGTGATGTGACCGGACCAATTGCCGTGCCGGGTCGCCCAGCACGCGGGTCAAATCTTCGCGCAATTGCAACCGGGCGCGGAGCAACCGCACTTTTACGTTGGCCTCGCTTAATTCGAGCGCATCGGCGGTTTCCCGGACCGACAATCCCTCCACGTCGCGCAGCAAAAACACCAGACGATGCTTTTCATCCAACTGCGCCAGCGCTTCGTCGAGCAACCGGCGGACTTCATTCCGTTCCACCAGGTGTTCCGGCGATTGCCGCCAGTCGGCGATGAACTCCGGGTGCGGAATGGAATTCAAATCATCGGCTGGTTCCGTCGCCTCTTCCAGGGAAACGGTGTTCAGCCCTTTTCGTTTGCGGATGATTTTGAGCGCCGCGTGGCTCGCAATCCGCAGCACCCAGGTGGAAAAACTTGCTTCACCACGGAAGCCTTCAAGATTTTCCAGCACGCTTAGAAAAGTTTGCTGCGTGACATCCTCGGCGTCCTGCTCCTGCCGCAGCATCCGCATGGCCAGCGCATAAACGCGCCGCTCGTAACGGTTGGTCAACATCTCGAAGGCATCTAACTCGCCTGCCTTCGCGCGTTGCACCAGTTCCGCATCTGTGGTTTCAGGGGTAATCCGATTTGTCATGTCAGGTTGGCAATATGATTATGTACGAATATCTCTTGCTGCAAGCAGAGCTTTTGAAACGTGCCATGCCGAAGCCGCGTCAACCATTATCCGAGGAAGCCATCGAACTCATTGCCGCCCGGTTTCGCGCGCTCGGCGAGGCCAGCCGCTTCAAACTTATTATTGCCGTTGAAACGGCCGAGAAAAATGTTTCGCAATTGGTCGCCGCCACGGGCTTGAGCCAGCAAATGTTTCCCGCCACCTCCAGATGTTGACCAATGCCGGCATTTTGGTCCGCCGTAAGGAAAAGATGAATGTGTGTTACGCCATCGCCGATCCAACGATTTGCTACCTTTTCACAAAGATCAGCGGCAGCTTGCAGAAGCGTCTTGAAAATCAGGCCAAGGCGTTCAACGGGTAACAGGAACACTCTTATGGAAGGAAACTGCCAACAGTTTGAATGACCATTGCCGCAGGTTGAAGACGACA
>CAVTWB010000015.1:0-181065 GCA_963738245.1 uncultured Verrucomicrobiae bacterium | reverse complement strand
GGTATGCATAAAACATGCGTTCGGCCTCTGGCCGAATCCCGTCGGGCCGGAGGCTCGACGCTACTAAGGTGATTTTCCATTTGCCTTTCCGGGAAAGCTGGCGTAAGAAGGCAGAAGTCATCTTAATTGAATCCAAGCAGGTCAACCCGAACCGTTATGAAAATTCGATGCGCCCTGATTCAAGCCTGCCTGCTCGGTGCGGTGTTGTTGTTGCCCGCCGCAGTGAAAGCCCAGTTCACTATTGTAACCAACAATGGCGTTGTCACCATCACCGGATATTCTGGTTTGGCGAAGTCGCTGATCATCCCCAGTTCAACGAATGGGTATCCAATCGTCAGCATCGGTAACAACGTGTTCCAAAATCAAACGGCGCTGACGAATGTGATCATTCCAAACAGCATCACCAACATTGGAAACTATGCGTTCGAAAATTGCGCTCTGCCCAATATAATCATTCCCGACAGCGTCATTAGCTTTGGGAGTTGGACATTCTATCAATGCGGCAATCTGGCCAACGCAATGTTGGGCACCAATGTCGCCAGCATTGGGGACCATGCTTTCGTTTCTTTGGCAAAACTTTCAAGCGTCAATATACCAAACGCTGTCACCAGCATCGGGAGCAATGCGTTTAATAATTGCACCAGCCTGTCCAATGTCATCATTCCCAATGGCGTCGTCATTATCGGCGACAATGCTTTTGGCAACACTGGCGTAACCAACATCATCATTCCCGACAGTGTAATCAGTTTGGGGAACGGAACGTTCGGTAGCTGTTCACATCTTTACAATGTAGCAATTGGCAATGGTGTTACCAATATCGGGGCGAACACGTTTGGCGCCTGTTCCAGTATGACCAATATCACGATTGGCACCAATGTTACCAGCATCGGCCTGGATGCTTTTAATGTTTGCTCCAAGCTGACTAGCATTCAACTTCCAAACAGCATCACGAGTATCAGTCAGAGCGCTTTCCAAAGTTGTTTCAAATTAAACAGCATCAATCTTCCTGGCAATATCAATACTCTTCCAATTAATCTGTTTGGTGACTGCTACAATCTGACCAACATCACAATCTCCAGCGGTGTCACCAACATAGGGAACGGTGCGTTAAACAACTGCTATGCCCTATCGGGTGTTTATTTCGCCGGTAACGCCCCAAGCCTTGGCTCCGGCGTGTTCTTGAATGATACCAACGCAACCGTTTATTACTTGCCGGGCACCGCAGGCTGGGACCAGTGGGTTGCTCCTCCTCAAGCAGTGTTATGGAATCCGCAGGCGCAGACTGGCGATGGCTTCTTCGGCGTGCAAAACAATCAATTCGGTTTCAACATCACTGGCAGCAGCAATCTGGTCATCGTTGTGGAATCCTGCGCGAACTTGGCCAATCCAGTCTGGTTGCCGGTGTCAACCAACACGCTCAACATCCTTGTTGGCACCAACGGCACGTCCTATTTCAGCGATCCGCAATGGACGAATTATCCCGGCCGCTTCTATCGCCTCCGTTCGCCGTGAAGTTCACCCCACCGCTTCGCGCAGGGATGCGGCGGCAAATTGTTCCAGCTTCGGGTAAGTGCGCCGTTCGGCAAGGATGCGTTCCCATTCGCGGTCGCCGGCCTGCTGCTGAAGAAAACGTGCGAAGTCCACAACTTCGCGGGCCTTGTCCTCGGGCAATCCGTCAACGATGGCAATCAATTCCTGTGCTGCCGAACTCATGTTTAGAGACTAAATCTCCGGCCAAATCCGCGCAACCACGAACATGCTTTGGGCTGCGGTCTTTGCCGCCGTTCATCCCACCGCTTCCCGCATCGCGTCGAACAGGCTTTTTCCGACCGCCGCGCTCACGGGCGTTTTATCCTTCTCCTCGGCGTGTTCCACGAGTTCCTCCGGCAATTCCTTGAGAAAGCGCGACGGATGGCACGGCAGCAACTGCCCGTATTTCTTCCGGCTCGCGCAATGGCTGATGGTCAGCGTCAGCATCGCGCGCGTGACCGCCACGTAAAACAGCCGTCGCTCCTCGTCTAGCGTGCCTTCCGTGGTCGAGCGCGTGTGCGGCAGCAAACCGTCTTCCAGCCCGACGATGAACACGCGTGGAAACTCCAACCCCTTGCAACTGTGCATCGTGATGAGCGTCACGACGTCGCCTTTTTCCTCCTCGTCCTCTCGGTCGGAATCCAGCGTGATGTCTTCCAGAAAGGTTTCCAGCCGCTCGAACGGCGCCTTGCCGGCGGGAAAGTTTCCGTCCAGCGTGGCGGTCAGGTCGCGCAGGTTGCGGACGCGGGCGTCGCCGGTCTCGGCGTCCTTTTCCTGCCGGCGCAATTCCAGCAGGTAGCCGGATTCGTCGAGAAACTTGTCGGCCCAGCGAGTGAGCGTGAAAGTAGTGGCACAGGCATCTTGCCTGTGTGTTTCTTGATGTATTTTGCCTTCGGAACTTACAGGCGAGACGCCTGTGCCACTAACCAACTGCGCCCGCGTGCGTTCAATGAATTCAAGAAAGGCGGCGAGGCATTCCTGCGTGCGCTTCTGGAACGTGGCCTGCACAAGCGGATTTTTCATCGCGGCGAAAACGGAGCAATGCCGCTCCTGGCTGGCGGCAAGCAGGCGTTCCATCGTCACGTCGCTCAAGCCGCGCGCGGGCGTGTTTGCGATGCGCAGCAGGCTGATGTCGTCGTGCGGGTTGATGAACATCTTGAGATACGCGAGAAAATCCCGGATCTCACGCCGGTCAAAAAAGCTCTGCCCGCCGATCAAATGATAGCGCACGCCGGCCTTGCGCAGCGCGGTTTCAATCGGCCGCGACTGGATGTTCGTGCGGAAGAGGATGGCGTTCTCTTTCCACGAAATCCTGTTGGCGAGCCGGGCGAATTCGATCTGGCCGACCACTTGCGTCGCCTCCACGTCTTCATCGGTGCAGGCGCGCAGCAGGATTTTTGTTCCCTGGCCCTTTTGCGACCAAAGCGATTTGGCGCGGCGGCGTGCGTTGTTTTTGATGAGAGCATTGGCGGCGGTCAGGATCGTGTTGGTCGAACGGTAATTTTGTTCGAGCTTCACGATCTTCACCTCGGGATAATGCTTTTCCAGGTCGAGCAGGTTGGCGATCTCCGCGCCGCGCCAGCCGTAAATGCTCTGGTCGTCATCGCCCACCACGCAGAGGTTGCGATGCTTGAGCGTGAGCGCGTGGATGAGCTGAAACTGCGTGGCGTTGGTGTCCTGATATTCGTCCGCCATGACGTAGCGATATTTCGCGCGGCAGGCTTCGAGCACGTCGGGAAACTCGTTGAACAGCCGCAATGTCAGCAAAATCAAATCGTCGAAATCCACCGCGTTGCAGGCGCGCAAGGCGGATTCGTAGCGCGTGCGGATGTGTTCGGCCAGCGCGCGGACGCTCGGATCCGCAAACGCCGCCGAGCGTTCGCCGCCGTTCTTGAACTTGCTCAACAGCGACAGGATCGCCGCCGGATCGGTCTTTTCACCCTTGGCGGAAATACCGCTTAAGATTTTCTTCACCGCGCCGAGCTGCTCTGATTCGTCGTAGATTACGAAGTTGCGCTTGTAGCCGAGCCGCTCGATGTGCGAGCGCAAAATGCGGACGCAAAGCGAATGAAATGTGCAAATGGTTGGTCGTGGTTCTTTGTCATCCTTCTGCCTTCTGCCTTCAAACTTCTGACTTCGCTTGGGCAGCAGCTTGTTGATGCGCTCCTGCATTTCGCGCGCGGCCTTGTTCGTGAACGTGACGGCGAGGATTTTTTCCGGCGCGACGCCCTTGTCAATCAGGTGCGCGATGCGGTAGGTGATGACGCGCGTCTTGCCCGTGCCTGCGCCCGCAAGGATGAGCACCGGGCCGTTGATGGTTTCAGCGGCCTGGCGTTGCTGCGGGTTGAGTGAACTCAAATTTGCCATGAGCGCGCGGAGTGTAAATTCGGGGCGGAGCAATGCAAGTGCGAGTGCATTATTTATTCGCCGGCGACCAGCTTGCGTTCATTCGGTGAAAGTATTTTCCATTTGCCCGGCGCCAATTCGCCTAGCTTCAATCCGCCAATCCGCACGCGCAGCAAGCGCAAGGTCGGATGGCCGATGGCCGCCGTCATGCGCCGCACCTGACGATTCTTGCCCTCGATCAATTCCAAACCAATCCAGCAATCAGGCACGCTTTTGCGGAAACGGATCGGCGGCACGCGCGGCGACAGTTTGGGCGTAGCGGCGTCTCGGCAGAGCGTCGCCATTATTCCTGGAGGAAAGTCAGTGGCGCTCTGCCGAGACGCCGCTACGTCGGAAACTTCCGGCTGTGGTCCATAATCCAAGCTCGGCAGGGCAAGGTTTTCCGGCCTTGAATCGAAATGCCAAGACCAAGCTGTTTCAAACTTTCCGGCGACGGGATTTTTTCCACCTGCGCCCAATATTCGCGTTCATGCGCGTGGCGCGGATGCAGGAGGCGTTCATTCCATTCCGGCTCGTCGCTCAACAGCAACAAACCTTCCGAATCCGCATCAAGCCGGCCGATCGGATAAACACCTTTCGGAAAATTAAATTCCGCCAGCGCACGATTAGCCGAGCCGTCGCTGGTGAATTGCGAGAGGACACCGAACGGTTTGTTAAAGGCGACGAGCACCGGGCAAGTTTCAAGGGTCAGGTTTCAAGTTTCAAGTTTTGAAAGCAAGATTTGTTTCTCTTGGCGTCCTGGCGTCTTGGTGGTTAGATTCCCCGCGTGATCCGCAACATCATCTTCGACTGGTCCGGGACGTTGGTGGACGATTTGCCCGCCGTGTTGGAGGCGTCCAATTTTGTTTTGACGCAAGCCGGCAAGTCCGAAATGTCGCTCGACACCTTTCGTGCGGAATTTTCCCTGCCGTTCAAGAAATTTTATGACCGCCACACGCCGCACATTCCGATGCCGCAATTGGAAGACTGGTTTCACGCCAGCTTCAAACACGCGCAGACCTCGGTGGTCGAACTGCCGCACGCACGCGACTTTCTCGAATTCTGCCGCGCGAAAAAATTCCGCACGTTCCTTTTGAGCACGGTCCACGCCGATTATTTCAAGGAGCAATGCCGCGTCATCGGCTTCGACGCGTTTCTGGACCGGCCTTACACGGATGTCTGGGACAAACGCAAAAAAATCCACGAAATCCTTCGCTGAAAATAATCTTCGGCCCGATGAAACGCTGTTCATCGGCGACATGGAGCATGACATCGAAACCGCCAAACACGGCGGCGTGCATTCCTGCGCCGTGCTGACCGGCTATAATACTTTGGAACAACTCCGCGCCGCCAAGCCGGACTTGATCGTCGAGCATCTTGGCGAATTGCGCGCGCGTGCTGGAGCAAAATGATTTGCATTTGAGGGCCACACCGGAAACAATTCGCAGGAAGCTCATCCGCCGCTCGCCACCGTCGGCGCGCTGATTTTCAATGCCAAAGGCGAAGTGCTGATGATCCGCACGCACAAGTGGTCGAACAAATGGGGCATCCCCGGCGGCAAAATCAAATGGGGCGAAACGTCCGAAGCCGCGCTGCGCCGCGAAATCATGGAGGAAACCGGTCTCAAAATTTCCGACATTAAATTTGTGCTGGTGCAGGATTGCATCCACTCGAAGGAGTTTTACCGCGACGCGCATTTCGTGCTGCTGAATTACACCTGCCGCTGCGCCGGAAAAAATCCGCGCGTGACCTTGAACGACGAAGGCCAGGAATTCCGCTGGCTGAAACTGGCAGAGGCCAAAAAATTGAAGCTGAACAAGCCGACGAAGGATTTTGATTGAAGCCGTCTTAAAAGGAAATCGGCGCGAAAATCGTAAATCGTAAATCGTAAATTCAAAAATGTCCAAAATCTCCATCGTTGACCTCGAAGTGTTTTACCGCGTCGGCGTGCCGGACGCGGAGCGCGCGCAGCCGCAGCGATTGCTGCTGACGGTTGAAATGGAATCCGACTTTTCCGCCGCCGCCGAAAACGACTACATCGCTGACACCATTGATTATTTCGCCGTCACGCAACGGCTGCTGAAATTCGGCGACGGCAAAAGCTGGAAGCTGATCGAGAAAACTCGCCGCCGACATTGCGGACATCATTCTGGCGGAATTCAAACCGGCGGTCGTCACGGTGGAGGTGAAAAAGTTTGTGATTCCGCAGGCGCGATTTGTGTCCGTCAGTTTGACGAAACAGCGGAGCTGAATTTTTGCCCGTCCATCGTTTGCAGATTCCAGCCGGATTTGTCTGCCACGATTTTCACCGCGCCGGAGGTCCGGGTGTAAATCACGGGAATCTTCGTTTGTTCCAATCTTTCCTTCAAAGCGCGGCCGGCGCGGCGGTTGGCCGGATATTCCGAATTGGCGATGACAATGACTTTCGGCTGGATTGCGTCAAGCAGCGCATTGCAAAGCGGCTCGCCTTCGGTTGGCAAACCAGCGATGACAATGTCCGCGCGCAAATTGTTCGTGTTTTCAAGCAAGGCGCTCTGGCCGTCGCGTCCCAAATCGGACAGCAGCAAAATTCTGGTGCCGGAAAAATTGCCGAGCAGCACGAGCGCGTTGTCGTCCGCGCGCGGAAAATTATTTGTCGCTGGCGGCCACAAAACTTGCCAGCAGCCGATTTTATCTCCGAGATTCAGAATCTTGTGGCGCGACGGCGGCCTTTCAAACTGGGAAAGAATTTCATTGTAAGCGGCGGAGCGGAAATGGACGGGGCTGGTCCACAATTCGCCGACGCCAAAAAGTTCGTTGAGTGCCAGCGCGCCGCCGGTGTTCCGCATGTCGCCTTCGGTCAAAATCAGCCGCGGGATTTTGTTCACGCCCTGCGCGCGGAGAAACGGCTTGAGCATGAATTCGACGGCGTTGTCGTTGCCGCAGTTCACGAGCCAGTCATTTTTTCGTCCGGCGGCGTCCACGAAAACGGCGTGGCCGCCGTTGAGCGGCAGCACGGTTAATCCGGTTTCGCCGCGCGATTTTTCCCAATTCCAAAAATAAATTCCGGCAATCAAAATTATAATTGTCGCGCTCCAGATTCTCCGGCGCGGCGCAAACAGCCAGCCGCTCAACGCACCGATAATCACGGCATAATAAATAGCAATCGTCCACCATGACGGCGCAGGCACGTAGAAATATGCGCCGGGAATTTTTGTGAACCATTCGCTCACAGCAGTCATCGCCGACATGAAAAACCAGGCGGCGTTGTTGAAAAGAACGGTTGCAAAGGAAAACCACGCGCCGCAGACGAGCGCGCCGAGGTTGCTCATCAGCGCCAGCGTGCCGAGCGGCACGGCGACGATGTTGGCGAAGGTCGAGACCGGGCTGAACAGGTGAAAATATTTTGCCGAAAGCGGAATCGAGCCGATCCACGCGGCAAACGAAAGCGAGCAATAGCGCGCGAGCAATCGGAGGAATGAAATGAGCGAGCGCCGCCAGCGCGGGAGCAGTTCGTTCGGCAGCAGCGGATCGTGTTGCAACAATGCATCGGAAATTTTGTTCAGCGGCGAGGTCAGCAAGCCAATGACCAGCACGACGAAAAACGAAAGCTGGAAGCTCGCTTCGAAAAGCTGGCGCGGCTCCCACAACAAAATGATGAGCGCGGCGGCGGCGAGAGAATTGATCAAATTAGCCGGTCGTTTCAGCGACCAACCACCGAGGACAATGGTCATCATCACTGATGCGCGGATGGCGGACGATTCCCAGCCGGTCGCGGCGGTGTAAAACCAGATGGTCGGAATCGCGATGAGCCCGCACCAAGCGCGCGAGACTTGCAGGACGCGCAGCAGGGCGACGAGCATTCCTGAAATGAGCGCGATGCGCAGCCCGTCAATCGCGAACAGGTGCATTGTGCCAGCGCGCAAAAACGGCTCACTGATGTCGCCGGTGAACGCGGTGCGCCAGCCGAGCGTCATCGCCCAGAGCAGCCGCAGCGGTTCATCTTCCACCGGCAAACCGAGCGCGAGCGTGCGTTTTGACCAGTTTAGAAAACGGTCGGTCAGCGGCGGCGTTTGTAAAACTGGCTCGCGCAACTGCCAGTCATTCGTCGAACTGGTTTTCAGTTCGTAATAAATGCCGCGCGTTTGGAGATAATCGCGGTAATCAAAAAGTCCCTCGGCCAGCGGCGGTGGCGGCCGGGTGATGACGCCTGAGATTTCGACGTTTTGTCCGGCGAAGAAATTTTCCGGCAATGCGCTGGGCGTCGCGACAATGATTTGACCGGAAGCCGGCTGCCAGTTTTCGCCGCGCCGCAATTCGCCGACGTCAACCCGGACCAGCGAGTGTTCCGTCGGTTCGCCGTCGCGTTCGGCAATTTTAATGTGCGGCGTCTCGGCCAAAGTTCCGCGCACGGTAACGATGACGTCGGAATTGCCGATGATTGTTCGCAAGTCATTTGGTGAAGTCACGGCGGTGTGAAGAATCAAATTGGTCCAACCGACAAGCGCGAGGAGCGGCCAGATTAAAAACCGGCGGAACTTTTCGAGGACGAGAACGAGAACGAGGAATAAAAATGCGACGGCAAACAGCGCGGCCGGCGGCGGCTGGAATATTTCTCCAATTAACAAACCGGCGGCGTAGCAGGAGGCGACCGCAACGAGCGGACGTTTCATTTTTATTTTTGCGACGGCGACTTCCGGCAAAGGTGGATGACGCGGAGCACGAGCAGGCCGATGGCGCCGCCCGCAGTGTCAATCAACACGTCCGAAAACAGCGGCGTGCGTGTGGGCACAAAACTCTGGTGGAACTCGTCGCTCGCAGCGTAGAGAAAAACCAGGAGCAGCGTGCCGCCGACTTTCGGCCAGGACCACGCCGGCAGCTTGTTTTTGGAAACGTGCAGCGCGCGCCAGAGCAGCAGCGCGAGGATGGCGTATTCCGTCAGGTGCGCGCATTTGCGGAAGACGTGGTGGATTTGCTCGACGTTAGCCTGCGACATTTTTGGAAAAAGCCAGTGCAGGAGCGGTTCGATGAAGCGCGAGGAATGCTCGTAGGAATGGGAATCGCTGGATGCGGTGAAAATCACCGCCATCCAAAGCAGCACCGGCAGCCAGAATTTCAAGAACACGCGCGTATCGGCCATGACGGATGAAACCTCAAATCACGGCTCCGGCGCAATCAGAATGTGAATGGGTTTGCCAAACCGCGCCGCATTTGGCACAGAAAGGCGCTCGATGAAAAATTCATTTTCGTTTTATGCTCAAGCTCGGCGTCAACATTGACCACGTCGCCACGCTGCGCGAGGCGCGGTATCGCGGGCGCGGATTCGGTGAGCCGGGTCCGGTCGAGGCCGCGCGGATTTGCGTGGCGGCGGGCGCGCACGGCATCACCGCGCACCTGCGCGAGGACCGGCGGCACATCCAGGATCGCGATGTCTGGGAATTACGCGAGAAAATCGAGACGCGCCTGAATCTGGAAATGGCCAACGTTCCGGAAATTGTCGCGATCGCGCTGGAAGTGCGGCCGGCCATCGTCTGCATCGTGCCGGAGCGGCGTCTGGAGGTGACAACCGAAGGTGGACTCGATGTTGTCACCGCCGAAAAATCGTTGGTCGAAACGCGCATGAAAATGAACGACGCCGGCGTTGACGTGAGTTTGTTCATCGCGCCGGACGAGAAGCAGATTGAAGCCGCCGCGCGCACCGGCAGCCAGTTTGTTGAGCTGCACACCGGACAGTTTGCGGAAGAATTTTTGAAATCCGAAATCCGAAATCCGAAATCCGAAATTGAATTGCAACGCCTTATTTCCGGCGCGGAGCAGGCGCACGCGCTCGGCTTGAAGGTGAACGCCGGGCACGGACTGAATTACGAAAATCTGCCGGCGCTTTTCCGCGTGCCGCATCTGGTGGAATTGAACATTGGCCACAGCATCGTGAGCCGCGCGGTGATGGTCGGGATGGAAACCGCCGTCAAGGAAATGCTGCGCCTGATGGAAAATTATCGCGGCTGAAATTTATTTCTTCTTCAACTCCGCCTTCGTCGCCGCCTGGAGCGCGTCCAGTTCGTCGCGGAATTCTTCCTTCTGTTTCCGCTCCATCCGGTCAATGAATAAAATGCCATTCAAATGATCCACCTCGTGCTGCACCGCGCGCGCCAGCAGGCCGCCGGCGCGGAATTCAACCGTTTTGCCCTTTTCATTGAGCGCCTTCACGTCCACGGATTCCGGCCGCGTGATTTCCGCGAAAATTTCCGGGAAGCTCAAACAGCCTTCGCCGCCCGTCGCCGGCTCGCCCACCGGCGTGATTTCGGGATTGATGAGCACCAACGGCATGATTTCGGCCACGTCGGCGGGCTTGCCCTTGAGTTCGAGCGTGGACGGCCGGTCCTTGGCGACCTCGCGCACGTCAATCACGGTAAGCTGCAACGCGCGTCCGACCTGCTGCGCCGCGAGCCCAACGCCGTTGCTCGCCTTCATCGTCTCGAACATTTCCGCGATGAGCTGCTTGATCTCCGGCGTGATTTTTTCAATCACCGCGCCGCGCTGCCGCAGCACCGGATGACCGTATTTAACAATTGGTAAAATCATTTTTAGGTGACAAGTGACGGGTGGCGGGTGAAAGACATCATATCATTCTGGGTTCACACCCAGAATCTGCAAAATCCGCTCCAGTTCCGCGTCGCTGAAAAAGGAAATCTCCAGCGAACCTTTGCCCTGTGCGTAATTCAACTGCACCTTCGTCGCAAAAACTTCGCGCAGCCTGTCCTCGACCGCCGCTATGTGAGGGTCGCTGCCGGGCGCGGCCACGGTTTCCGGCTTGGCGGCGGCCACGCGCGAACCGCGCGTCTGCAGCTTCGCGACCAGCCCTTCCGTCTGGCGCACGTTCAAGCCTTCCTTGATGACGCGCTCGGCGGCCTGGGACTGATTCTTTTCATCGGCCAATCCGAGAATCACCTTCGCGTGGCCGACGGACAGCCGGCCTTCGCGGATATATTTTTGCACCGCCGGCGGCAGCTTCAGCAGGCGCGTGGCGTTGGCCACCACGGCGCGGCTCTTGCCGACCTTGAGCGCGATCTCTTCCTGCGTGAGTTGAAATTGTTCCGCCAATTGCGCGTAACCGTGTGCCTCCTCGATGGCGTTCAGGTTCTCGCGCTGGAAATTTTCGATGAGCGCGAGTTCCAGCACCGCGCGGTCGTCGGCCTCGCGCACGATGACCGGGATTTCCGGCAACTGGATGAGCTGCGCCGCGCGCCAGCGGCGTTCGCCGGCGATCAGTTCAAAAAATCCGTTGCGCTCGCGGACGATGAGCGGCTGGACGACGCCCTGTTCGCGGATGGAATCGGCGAGTTCGCGCAGCGCCTCGTCGGAAAATTCCTTGCGCGGCTGGAGCGCGGACGGGCGGACGCGGTTCAACGGCACGCGCAGCACGCGCTCGCGGTTGTCCGGCGCGGGCGGCGGCGCGGCGGTTTCGACAACGGGTTGGAGGGACGGCGCGGGTGGCGGCGACGGGAGCGGCGGGTTGCCGCCCAGCAATGCGCCCAGACCGCGTCCCAAGGCTGGTTTCGACATGCGCGCAGAGTGTCGCAGGGCGGGGAAGTTGTCAATTTGAAGTGGAAATTTCACTTGTTGCAACCAAGCTGATAATCTGGCGGCACTATGAAAACAATCTCACCGGCCGAACTGCAAAAAATCCTCACGACCGAACCCTTGGTGCCGGTCATTGACGTGCGCACGCCGGTGGAATTTGCCGAGGACCACGTTCCGTCGGCGCGAAACATTCCGCTGGACGAATTGAAAGCCGGCTCGCTGCAACTGCCCAAAGACCAGCCGGTCTATCTGCTCTGCCGTGGCGGCCAGCGCGCGGCGAAGGCGGCGGAGCGACTGGCGAACGACGGGTTCGGTCAGCCGGTAGTCGTCATCGGCGGCACGATGGCATGGATCGAGGCCGGGTTGCCGGTGAACCGCAGCGCCGCTCGCGTCATCAGCCTCGAACGCCAGGTGCGCATCGCCGCCGGGGCGATGGTCCTGGCCGGCGTGCTGCTGGCGCAATTTGCGGATCGCCATTTCATCTGGCTCCCAGGATTCGTCGGGGCGGGACTGATGTTCGCCGGCATCACGGATTTTTGCGGCATGGGCCTGCTCCTCGCCAGAATGCCATGGAACAAGTGCAAATGACTCGGTGCTTGATGGGTGTCGCAGGCGGGGAAGTTGTCAATTTGAAGCGAAAATGTCACTTGGCAAAATCTCTGGTGTTTGATTTAATCGCTCAAGTCAGCAAATGAAAAAGTTGGTTCCAGAACTGGTTGTGTTTTGCGCCATTTTGATGGTCGTCCCATGCGACTTTGCACAAACTTGGACACAAACTTTTGCGCCAATCACAAATTGGGTGTCAATAGCTTCTTCGGCGGACGGAACAAAATTGGTTGCAGTAAATACTGGTGGTAGCATTTACACTTCGACAAATTCGGGAACTACTTGGAAACCGCAAGTCAACAGTTCTTATCCTTGGTATTCTGTTGCATCCTCGGCAGACGGAACAAAGTTAGTGGCTGCGGCATCTCAACCTGAACCATTTTTCTGTTCGACGAATTCAGGAACAACTTGGTTCACAAATGGCAACAGAGTTGGAAAAGTTGTTTCAGCAGCAGATGGAATTAAATTGGTGATTGCTTCAGGGGATGCCGGAATTCTTACTTCAACAAATTCAGGAGCGACTTGGACAGCACGCGGGCTAAATACGACTTTTGTGATGTCATCGGCAGATGGAGCAACATTGGCGACGTATGGTTGTTATAATGTTTCTACAAATTCTGGAGCTAGTTGGATTCTTAACACATTTATTTTAACATACCCGGATTCAGTTGCTGCAAGTGCAATGTCGGCAGACGCGAAAAAATGCGTATTCAGTAGCACTGGTGGCCGAATTTATACCTCAACGGATCTTGGCTTTTCTTGGATTACCAATAATGCGCCCAATACAAATTTGATTTCCATCGCCTTGTCGGCGGACGGGGTAAAGCAGGTGGCAGCGGCAAAGAACGGAGGAATATTCACTTCAACTGACAGCGGAGTTACTTGGGCGACAAATAACGTGCCGGCAAATAATTGGTTTTGTGTTGCTTCATCTGCGGATGGAAGCAAATTATTTGCGGCAGTCAACGGTGGCGGTATTTGGACATATCAAACCACGCCCACGCCGCAATTGAATCTCACAACTTCCAACACCAACCTCGCCTTGTCGTGGTTGATTCCCTCGTCACCAATTTCGTCGTGCAACAAAGCCCCGACCTGATTTCGTGGTCGAGCGTTACGGACGCGCCCGCGCTTAATCTCACCAATCTGAATAACGAGCTTTCCCTTTCGCCCACCAACAGCAGCGGTTTCTTCCGCCTTATGTCGCAATAAGCGGCTTTCTGAAGTTTTGGACTGCGCCGGCAGAGCGCAGCGGTGACGGCGCTTTCGGTTGGACATTGAGCTTGTAAATTTCAGCGCGTCCCGTGCGTGCCAAAGCGGCGTGGCGCTCTCGCTTCCCGCCGCAGCCGTTACAGCACGAGCAGTAACCGTTACAGCACGAGCAGTAACCGCTCCTGAACGGGAAGTAACCGTTGCTTTGCGAGAAGTAACCATTCCTCGGCGAGAAGTAACCGTTACTTCGGCGGAAGTAGCCGTTACTTCGCGAGCAGTAACCGTTACTTCGCCGCGGAAGTAACCGTTACTTACGCGCCCCAAACGGCTGGGTTTGCACATCTTTTCATCAAAAACAGGCCATATTCGCTTACAACCCGCTTTTCCACGGCCCGGAACGCCGTTTCTTTCACGCTTTGGGACACATCAACAAACTGTCACGGGAAATTACCCCCGGTCAGGTGCCTCAATTACGGTTAAAATGAAACACAAACCATAATATGAAAAGATACAACTTTTACCCGCCGGCGCATCCCGACCAGATCATCTGGCATACGAACTTTGCCAACGAAATCAAGTTGATCGGTCCCGGCATTGGCCTGACCCCGGAGCAGATTGCCGCCATTGTGGCTGACTGCCTCTGGCTGATTTACCTCCTGCAATCCTGGCTGCCGTCCACGCGCACCTGGTCCATCACCGGCACCAACACGCTGGCCGAGGCCCAGACCGGCGACGGCTCCACCCTGATGGTGCTGCCCGTTTATGTGGCCCCGGCGCTGCCCGACGGGGCGGTGCCCGTGGACACCGGCGCCCTCAACCGCATCTTCGCGGCGGTGCAGGACATCAAAAACGGCGGCAAATGCTCGGACAAGGATGCCGCCACGCTGCGCATTGTCGGCAGCGAACAGCCCGGGCCGGATTACACCACCCTCCAGCCCGTCTTCACCGTCAGCATCGTCGGCGGACAGGTGTTCATCAAATGGAACTGGGGCGGATACGCCGCCTTTCTGGACGCCTGCGAATTCTGGGTGGACCGCAACGACGGCAAAGGTTCGGGATTTGTCGGGGCGGGCCTGGTGTTTGCCGGCATCACGGATTTCTGCGGCATGGGCCTGCTCCTCGCCCGGATGCCGTGGAACAAACGCAAATGACTTTGATCATCGGGTTTGTTAAGTAATTTGTTTTTGGTCTTTGGACTTCGGACAACGGGCTTTAAACTTCAGCCGTGAGCCATAAGAGCGCCCGCATTGTCGCGATGATCGAATCCTTCCAGGGAAAGGGGCTGGACGCGCATTATCTCGGCTATTTCGACTGCTTCAACCGCCAGCTTTTCTACGAGGCGCACGACGTGCTGGAGGATTTGTGGCTCAAAGACAGACACGGCGTGAATGGGAAATTTTACAAGGGCCTCATCCAGCTCGCGGGCGCGTTTGTGCATCTGCAAAAGAACCGGCTGCGGCCCGCCGCCGCGCTGTTCAAGCTCGCGCTGGCCAATCTGGCGACCTATCCGCGCGAGCACGAACATTTGAATTTGCAGGTGATTGAGGATTTGGCCCGGAAATGGCTTGGAGAACTGGAGCGGAGCGGTTTCCGCCTGAATCCGCTGACGGCGGCGCATGTGCCGCGGCTGAAGTTGGAACGAACATTTATTTGACATGACCATGAAACGCATCCTGCTGGCGGGCGGCAGCGGCTTCATCGGCCGGGCGCTGGCCAAGGCATTGCTGGTGCGCGGCTATCAAGTCGTCGTGCTCACGCGCGCGCCGCGCAACGACTCCGGCTTTCTGGAAGTGGAGTGGGACGGCGCGCATGTCGGCGAATGGATCCAACATCTGAACGGCGCGGAAGCCATCGTCAATCTCGCCGGGAGCAATGTCAATTGTCCGCACACGCAGGAGAGCATTGGTGAAATCATGGAGTCGCGCGTGAATTCCGTGCGCGCCATCGCGCAATCCATGAACCATGTCAAAAATCCGCCGCGTGTCTGGGTGCAGGCGGGCGCGGTCGGCTATTACGGCGACACCGGCGATCGCTTGTGCGATGAAAATTCGCCCGCCGGCACCGACGCGCTGGCCGGCGTGTGCAAACAATGGGAAGGCGCCTTTAATCTGGCGGACACGCCGAAGACGCGCCGCGTGCTGCTGCGGATCGGCTTTGTGCTGGGCCGCGATGGCGGCGCGCTGCCGGTGTTGATCAAGCTCACCAAACGGTTTCTCGGCGGCACCGCCGGCGGCGGCAAGCAATTCATCAGTTGGATTCACATCGCCGATCTGGCGCGGATGTTCATAGAAAGCATCGAGCAGGAAAAATTGTCAGGCACCTACAACGCGGTCGGCCTTAATCCCGAGATGAACAAGTTTTTCATGAGCGAGCTGCGCCGCGTGGTGCACCGGCCATGGAGCCCGCCGGTGCCGAAATTTGCCGTGCGGCTGGGCGCGCGATGGATGAAAAGCGAACCGTCGCTCGTGCTGTCCAGCCAGTGCTGCGCGCCCATCCGGTTTATTGAGGCGGGCTTTGAATATCAATTTTCCAAGCTGCGCCCGGCGTTGAAGGATCTTTGCCCGTAGCGCCGGTCAGAGCGCGTCTGCCAAAGAAGATTCACGCTTCCTGCTCGTCCTCGTTCTCGTCCTCCTCCTCGGTTTCCCGGCAATTTCGAGGACGAGGACGAGCAGAAGGACGAGGACGAATCTTTGGCCACGCCCCTTTCGGCCACGCTTTCAGATCAGCGCCTCGGCCATCACTTCGGCCATGTGCTGCACGCGGACCAGCGTCAGATGCCTGATTTGCTGGCGGCAACTGGTTCCCGACGCCACGAAGATGGTTCCGAACGGCTGTTTCCGGAACACTTGAATAATCGGCTCCGCGACCTTCACCGAAAGTTTGTATTTCGATTCCAACATGCCGAACGCGCCCGCCATGCCGCAGCAGCCGGCTTCAAGCATGGTCACTTCCCGCTGCGGCATCCGGGTGGCCAGTTGATACATGTAATCCGTGTTGACCAGTGCTTTGGTGTGGCAATGCACATGGATCATCATGCGCGCGGCGTGCTCGTTAAATGTCAGCGCCCTGGGTTCCCGCTCCAGCAGGTCGTCAATGAATTGCTCGAACAAAAAGCAGCGGGCGGCCACGCGCTCCGCGCCCGGCAGCTTCAGCTCGCGATAATCCTGCGCGAACATCGAGTAACACGCCGGTTCGAGAAAAATGACCGGCAGGTTGTTGCGGTTCAGCAGCGCGAGATTGTGGCGGCCCAGCCGCGCGGCTTCGTCGAGGTTGCCCTGGCTGAAGGCGGGGCGTCCGCAGCATTTGCGTAATTTCGGCAGCACAACTTCAAAGCCGGCGGCTTCGAGCACCTTGACGGCGGCCCGGCCGATCTCCGGCTCGTGATAACGCACGAACGTGTCGTCCCAAAGCATGACCTGGCCACGGAACTTGCCGGCGTGGGTTTCGCGTCTGGCGAACCATTTATCAAACCGCTGGAGCGCGAATGGCGGCAGCGCGCGTTCGGGGGTAAGGCCAAACAAATTGCCAATCAGATACCGCAGCGAATTGGAATTCAGAAGCGCGTTGGTGACGCGCGGCATCACGCAGCCCATGCGTCCCAGTTGATCCACGGAGCACAACAGCCGCTCGCGCAGGGTCAGCCCGTTCTGCCGGATGCGCGCATGTTGCAGTTCGGCCTTGAGCAGGGCCATGTTTACGTTGGAGGGACACTCGTTGGTGCAGGCCTTGCACGAGAGGCAATTGCTCAAGGCCGCTTCGAGTCCCGCCGAGCGCAGCGGGTCGCCATCAATGCCGCGCAACTCCAGCGCCGCGCGGATGGCGTTGGCGCGGCCGCGCGTGGACATGATTTCCTCGCCGGTGGCCATGAACGTGGGACACATGCTCGGCGTCAGCTTGAGGCAGCCGCCGCAGCCGTTGCACTGCTCAAGATTGGCGGTGAACGATTTGTCCTTGTCCGCGAACGCGAGCACCGGTTCAAACGGCAATTTCAGCGAATAGCCCGCACCCATCCGCAGATTGCGGTCAATTTTATAGCGGCCGTCGGCAATGATTTTGCCGGGATTGAACAGGTTGGTCGGGTCGAACACCCGCTTGATTTCACTCATCACGCCGTAAAGCTCCTCGCCAACCTGCGCCTTGAGAAATTCCGTGCGCGCGATGCCCACGCCGTGTTCGCCGGACAGTGATCCTTTGAATTGCTTCACGAGCACGGCCACTTCGTCGGCAATCTGCCGGTATTTTTTCAAATCCTCCGCGCGATGCAAATCCAGCATCGGCCGCACGTGCAGCAAACCCGCCGCCGCGTGGCCGTAATACGAGGCCCGCACTCCGCAGCGCGTCATCAACGCCTGCAGGCTGGTGACGTAGGCCGGCAAATCGCGCGGCCGCACCGCCGCGTCCTCGACGAACGCCACGGGTTTGATGCTGCCCTGGCAGCCGGTCAGCAGTGACAAACCGGCTTTGCGCATGGCCCACACGAGGCCGGCTTCCTCCGGGTCCTGCAAAATCAACTTGCGCAAACCGAGCCGGCGCTTTTTCAATTGCGCCAGCCGGCCGGGAACATCCTCAAAAAATTCGACGATCAAAATGGATTCGCACGGCTTCTGATCCAGCTCAAGCAAATCGCGCACGGCCTGAAACTCCGGCTGTCCGCGCGTCTGGTCGAACAGTGGCCGGTCAATGTGCTCGATGGCGGCGGGCTTCAGGTCGAGCAGGGCTTCGGTGGCCTGCATGGCCTCGCTCACCGAGGCAAAAAACAGCAGCCCGACACCGCGTTCCGCCGGCAGCGGAACAATTTTCAGTTCGGCGGAAATAATGCCCGCGAGCGTGCCTTCGCTGCCGGCCAGAATGGAAAGCAGGTTTGCCGGGTCCTGCGCCGACCGCGCCAGCGCGTAACCCGGCCAGCGTTTCAAAAGTCCCGGCGGAAAACACTCCGCGATTTGCATGGCGTTGAGCGCCATCATATCCTCGACCAAATTGCGCTGGCGCTGCAACGTGTCGTGGTCGGGGCCGACTTTCGCCACCTTGCCGTCGGCAAGGACGATTTGCAGTTCGTTGACGTGCATCCCCGTCGTGCCATAGACCGGCGCGTGCGAACCGGATGAATCGTTCGCAATCATGCCGCCAATGGTCGCCCGCGAACTGGTGGCCACGTCCGGCCCGAAACAAAACTTGAATGGGCGAAGGAATTCGTTCAATTGATCCAGCACGACGCCCGCGCCAACGCGGACGGTGCGGCGCTCCTTGTTGAAGTCCCAGATCTGACGGTTGTAGCGCGCGAAATCAATGACCAATCCGTCGCCGACAGCTCCGCCGGAAAGTCCCGTGCCCGCGCCGCGCGGTATCACCGGAAGGCCCACCTGCGCCGCCGCCCGGATGATGGCGCTGGCATCGTGCGCACTGCCCGGAAACGCCACCGCCTGCGGCACGATTTGATAAGGCGACGCGTCCGTGGCGTAAAGCTGCCGCGTGAGGTTGTCGAAGACGACCTCGCAGGTGGCCGCGTTGAGAATGGACAGTTGTTGGGCGGACAGCATAAGGACGGCAACAAGCTATCGGCGTGAACCGGCTTTGACAATTTCATAACTAACATTCCGGTCAGCCGTCATATTCCGACGATTTTTGAAATTCAGCGCCGATTTAATCCAGGCGCGCTCGCCATCGAATTGTCGCCCCAGGCTCCGGCAATTTGAAATTGTCAGGCTTGGAAATCTGACGTTGTCGGACTAAACTGGCCTATGTTTTTGGCGACATCGAACAAGGCGAAGGAACTGATGCATTTGAGCTACATTGACCATGTGAACATGGACGATCTCCGGCGCGGACACGACGATGTGGTGGCGTTGTTGGCGGATTTGCCCGCCGGTTTTAAGATGCTCGTTGATCTGGGCCGCTTGAAATCCATGGACACCGACTGCGTGGAGGAGCTTGGCAAGATGATGGAACTGCTCGACCAGCACGGCCTGAAACAGGTGGTGCGCGTGATTCCCGATCCGTCGAAGGACATCGGTTTCAACATTCTTTCCCGGTTTCATTATCATCACAATCCGCGAATAACGAATTGCAAGACGATGACGGAAGCCGCGAAGCTGTTGTCGCTTTAAGTCGCCTTCAATTTTTCAAACCAGATGCCGCGCCTGACGCTTGGGCAAAGTGGTTTTCATTTTTGACGGCGGCAAAAGTGGTTCTTCGCTGGAAAGAAATTCTTTCATGAATCCCGGCTTGTCGTGGCGTCCGCCGCGCTTGTAATCGCTCCACATTTTTTCGGCAACCAGCTTTCCGTCAAGCCGGAGTTCGCCGGTGAGAAATTCAAAGAGCAGTTCCATGAGCCGCAGCAGCGCGATGCCGTCGGTGCGTTTCGCCCGCGCGTGCAGCCAGTCGCTGAATTGGAGGAAGGAGTGGAACGGGGAACCTTCCAAGGCAGACGTGGCGGCTTTCGGAAGAAAGCCGCACTCTTTAATTCCGCGGAATTTGCGGCGCTCTGCCGAGACGCCGCTACTCCAAATCAGCGGCGCGCTTTCCAGAAAGTTGCCGCTGTTGCCAACCATGTCCCAGTAGCGCGCGAAACGGCGCAGACGTTGCATTGTCGGAAAATTTATCAGCTTGTTCCGCAAAATCTCGTAGGGCGGATGCGCGCTGTAAACCATCTGCCATTCGCTGTCGTGCCGGACAATCGGCGTGCCGCGCAATCGTTTCAGAATGCCGATCTGGATTTCCTGCGGGCCGAGCGCGATGAGTTTGTCAAAGCCGGCGGCAAAACATTCGAGCGTCTCGCCCGGCAGACCGACGATTAAATCAGCGTGGATGTGAACGCCGGTCTGCCGGCGAAGAAAATTAAAATTGTCCGCGAGCCGCTCGTAATTCTGCCGCCGGCTGATGAGCGCGCCGACTTCGGGATTGAAGGTCTGGATGCCGACCTCGAATTGCAGCGTGCCGGCCGGAAACCTGGCGATGACCTCGCGCAATTCGCCGGGCAGCCGGTCGGGAACCATTTCAAAGTGGTAAAAATTCCCCGGCTGATGGCGCGCGAGGAAAAATTCCAGAATGGT
The DNA here is from genome assembly GCA_963738245.1 of uncultured Verrucomicrobiae bacterium. Taxonomy (GTDB): domain Bacteria; phylum Verrucomicrobiota; class Verrucomicrobiia; order Limisphaerales; family UBA11358; genus UBA11358. The sequence goes on along the minus strand of CAVTWB010000015.1, from coordinate 160,723 downwards.
TTTGCTGGTGGCGATGTTCAGATTGAACGTGCGGTCCACGAACTTGAACTGCTTCACGCCGCGATCCAGCAGCCGCTGCATTTGTTCGAGAAAAGCGGGCAGGGGAGCCTGCCGCACCGGAATGTCCAGCGACGAGAGGCAAAACTCGCAGGTGAACGGACAGCCGCGCGACGCCTCGACATAAATGATGCGGTGCGCGATGTCGTCGTCGGTGTAAAGATCGTAGGGCAGGACGATTTTGGAAAACTCCGGCAGTTCGGCGGGAATGATTTTGGGCAACGGAGCGCCGGTCTCCGATCCGGCGTTTTTCAAATTGCAAGTTGGTGCGTGCCGGGCCGGAAGCCGGCGTTCCAATAAATCGCGGCACACTTCCGCAAATTTCAAATCCGCCTCGCCGGTGATGACGTGGTCGGCAAGTTGGACGACGGGCTTGCGATTCCGTTTCGTAACTGACCTCCGGTCCGCCGAGAATGATTTGGATGTCCGGTCGGAGCCGTTTGATGGTGGCGACAACTTCCGTGGTCGGCGCGACGTTCCAGATGTAAACGCCGAAGCCGATGATTTTCGGCTCGTGCGCCAGCAGCATCTCCGCGATGTCGAGCGGGCGCTGGTTGATGTCGAATTCCACCAGCGCCGCGCTGGGCCGCAGCTCGCCAAGATTGGCGAACAGGTAGCGCAAGCCAAACGCGGCATGAATATATTTCGCGTTGAGCGTGGTTAAAACGATGTCGGCCACGCTGCAAGTCTAGCAGCGCGCCGGTTAAAAACCAGCCGTCACTGCGCCGTGAAAGTTTTAAAGATGCCGGTGAACGCCCACGGTTTTTGGACAATTTCGCTGTTGGTATTGTCCCTGCGCCGGCTGGGTTTATCGCCGGAATCGCGGTTGACGGACCAAAACGAAAGGCTGCAAACCCAGTTCTGCGCGGTGGCCCATTCTGTCAAGGTCTTGGCATCGGCTTCGGTGAAAATTTCTCCGCGCTGGTCGTTCTGGCCGATCATGGGCGTGATGCCAATCTGAATGGCGGGATCAATGCGCTGGCATTGTTCGCGGGCCTTGAGCGTGCTGGCAATGGCCACGTCACTCATCTTTTTGCCCTGGGAAAAGCGCGGGCCGTAATCCATGGTCATCACATTGGCGGAATAAACTTTCAACCCCCTGGCCCGGGCGTCGGTCAAAAGCTGTTGGGCGGCGTTAGGAATGCCATCGGGATCAACCGGCAGCGTGTAGGAGATGCGCAATCCGGGATTCGCGGCCTGAAGGCTGGCGAGCGCGATGTTACGTCGTTGATTGGCCTCCGAGTTCGTCAAGGCATCGCCCTCGATGTCGAAATCCAGCCAGGTGAACCGGTAATGGTCAATCACCGATTGATATTTTCCCTGAAGCTTGACGGCGTCCGGTTCAACCAGCGCCGGTTCCTTGCCCGCTTCACCGCCAAAGGAAACGATGACATCCCCGCCGCGGCTGCGGATGGCGGTGATCTGGTTCGTATAAAAATTGGCAGCCATCGGAATGCGCCCGTCCCATGCAGGATTGTTCGATTCGCCGGCGATGATGAACGCCAGGGTGAAAAATTTCTGCCCGCACGCGTCGTCGCAATGCGTGAGCAGAAAATGATCCCCGGAACCGACATACATATACGGCGCAAACACCCGTGCCGGCCAGCCGGCATGAACAAACGGACACGCCGCCAGCCACAGGGCGATGGTTGCAAAAAGAAAACCGGGTTTGCGCATAAAATTGTTTCCCAAAACTCTGTGCCGAAAAACAATTGCGGGCAACCTTTCGTTTTGACGCTATACACCCGCCGCCAGTTTTGCTAAACTGCCGCCACTATGTCATCCGATGAAATCTTGCTGGAGGCGGAAGAAAAAATGATCAAGACCGAGCAGGTGATCATAAACGAACTCGCCGGCGTCCGCACCGGCAAGGCGTCGGCGTCGTTCATCGAGAACATCATGGTGGAGGTTTACGGCTCGCAGATGCGCATCCGCGAACTCGCCGGCATCTCCACGCCGGAACCGCGCATGTTGGTCGTGCAGCCGTGGGACATCACCGGCCTTCAGGCGATTGAGAAGGCCATTCAAAAGGCCAACCTCGGCCTCTCGCCGGTCGTGCAGGGCAAAATCATCCGCGTCGCGTTCCCGGAATTGAGCGCCGAACGCCGCCAGGAATTCGTGAAGATCACCCATCGCATGGCCGAGGACGCGCGCGTGGCCGTGCGCCATGTGCGCCGCGACGCGATGGAACAGTTGAAAAAGGCGGTCAAGGCCCACGAGACCAGCGAGGAGGACCAGGAAGTGACCGAGAAGGAAATTCAGAAGCTGACCGACCAGTATATCGCCAAGATTGACGCGCATCTCGCGCACAAGGAAAAAGAGATCATGACAGTGTGAGTTGTTTGAGTTTGTAGGAGTTAAATTTTATCGTGGCGGCCTTCGGAAATGGAAGCTGCTTTTTCTTTGCGAATAGACTTGGCAATTTCTTGAATGCGCGGAAACATTCTCAATAAATGAGTAAGGAATCGCGCCAACGGCAGCGAGAGGCCAAACTACACCCGCGCAAAAAGAAACTTTGTTGGTTTATTGCTGTTGCTGCCCTTGCTTTCATTGCTGCTGGCGTCTCGGCTTGGATTTACTTTCATCATCAGAAACAAAAGGAAATAGTTGCTTTTGCTGCGCATGACCCGTTGCAACCGCGAACGCTGAAAGAACTGCTGGCCTTGCCGCCGGATAAAATTGAGCAATGTGACGTTGGTTTGATGAATTTGTTGTGCGCCGCAGGATTGCCTGGTGCGGAAGATTTGAATGTTCAAGATTGCCTCAAAACACTCGACGATTGGACGGCGCGAGTAAAAGAAGAAACTCAACGACATGAATATCGTTACAACGAGCATCCAGAACAATTCAAAAACTCGCTTGGGTATTATCGGATGATGATGCTTGGAACTGTCCTCGTTCAGGATCTCGGCATCCAATATAACCCTGCTCTGGCCGAATACTTGGAGGAGGGTAAAGTGCCAACACACGGGGTTTTTGGCACAGATTCCAAAAATATGTTCATCCACGGATTGCTGAATGGCAGTCATTACGGAACGTGCGCTTCCATGCCGGTGCTGGTAGTGGCGATAGGGCGGCGGCTTGGCTATCCCTTGAATCTTGCCAGCACGAAATTTCATCTTTACGCCCGCTACGAGGATTACAACGGGAAGCACATCAACATCGAACCGACCGTGACCGAAGGATTTCTTACGCCAAGCGATAATGAATACAAAACCGGCCAGTTCGCGGCCACTGATGAAGAAATAAAAGGTTACGGCTGGCTGCGGCCAAAAAGCAATGTAGAGGTCTTAAGTGAATTTTTAGACAATCGTGCAAATTGTCTCGGCGTGGCGAGACGCTATTCCGAGGCGAGGGAGATGTTTATTCGTTCCGCCAGTTACGCGTCGGACACGCCATTACGAAGGCAAAACCTTCAATTGGATCTCGAAGAATTGAGGAAAGCCCCGCTCGGCGACAAGATTGATGACTGGCGGAAAGAGATTGTCAGTTGGGAAGTGCCGCAAGGCGAGCGCAACATTTATTTTGAGAATCGCAAAACTCAAGTCCGTTATTTTGTGGGCTTGTGTCCCGATGCGTCGGCCAGCGAAAGGGCCGTGGATGATTTGAGGGCGGAACTGGCCGAATACGCACGGCAGACGACGCTGACGAATCCCGCGCCGGAATTTCTGGAGCATGGCCAGCATGTTTTAGATCTCGAAAACAAATCCGGGCAGGAACTGCGGCTGCCAGCCGAAACCTTGCCGCCGCCATTGAATAGTGGAAACACGCCGCAGGATTATTTGAATTGCGTTGCGATATTGAACCTGGAAGACGAAGGCGCGGTGATGGACGCGCTCTGGCAGCATTACAAATACGTGACAACCGATTGGTCAAATCAGCCACCGCTGTTGCCGCAACACTGGTTGGAAGCGGGAATAACTTTTCCAAATCGACCGTTGACGGGGCGGTGACAGAGGCGTAAAACAGCGTCAGGAAATGCGAAGAGAAATTATGAAAATATTCAATCGGATTTTTTCCGTCACAATGGCAGCTTTCTTTTTCGCCATGCAAGCCCAAGCCGTCTTGTTTTTCGCTCGGCCTTACGACCCCAATCTGGCGCGTTGGATAACACGCGACCCATTGGGCGAACAAGGGAGCTTGGTTGGTTTATCCATTAAATTACAGCCACAGCGCGATGAACCGGGAAACAGTAAATTTAACAATGCACCATTTGAAAGCTTGGCTGGGGCCAATCTTTACGAATATGTAAACAACAACCCCATCAACTACGTTGATCCGCTGGGATTGTTGACAGCAGACCGTTACGAAGAGATTGTGGATGGACTGCCGCAAGGGTGGGGCGTTTTTTATTTCCAATATTACGCAGGGCCTGACGGTTCAGTTCAGTCTTTTCAATACGAGCCAGGAATTCAGCTAGCCGATGATGAATTTTCATTATTGCTTCCCACAAAATGTAATTTATTCAGCAAAGGGAGGAACGTATTTCCAACAAGAGGCTTGTTGAATTCAAATGATTATATGAGGATTGGTTGGGGTTGGAGTGGAACACAGGCAGCCGGTAGAGATGTTTTTCGTATAGCTTGGGGTGATGGGAGTCACATCAATCTTTGGCCTCCATTGGGATTATGGAAATGACCAAAGCAAAACTTGCCGATTTATTCGAGGGATTTGTCAACGGCACCTGTGGCAAAGGAGAATGGGATGCCTTTCTCTCCGTTCGACAAAAAAATCCTGAAATAGAAAAAATTCGTCTTCACTGTGAATTATTAGATGTCGAGTTTCCCCCAAGAAAACCTGGAGAGTTTTGTGACGAGGAAGGAGCAGCCGTTTTAATGAATTATGTGCGCGAACTCCGGGAAAAATCTAGTTCTAGCTCATGAAAACACTGCATAAAATTCTTCTCATCGCCATTACCACGATGTTTTTGACGACACAACTACCGGGCTGGCGAGGTATTGATCATTTTCATTATTGGGGCGACGAAAATCACATGGAAACTCCGCCTCCATTCCAATGGTTTTCTGTTCCGCCTGTGTTGAACAATGAAAATGCGCCATCAATCTTTCCACTACCTCCGGCACCTACAGCGCCAACGCCGCCAGTTCATGTGCCAATTCAATATCACGGAACTCCTCCAACAATGGCATAAATTACCCTATGGAAATTTCTCCCCATAACGCGATTCAAATCCCATTGCATGATGCACATTTTCTCAATCTGACGCTAAAACCAAGTGGAAATGGTTTTGTTACGGCATTACTCAAAGCAAAACTTCATCCTGACGAGCCGACTGATTCTTTGGAAAAAATGGGGGTTACAGGTTCTGAATTTTATTTGGTCTTTCAAGATTGCCTACAAATTAAAACTAACATTTTTGGGTATGACTCAAAAGATGAGACAATTGATGACTTTACCTTGGTAAAAGATTCAGAACTTCAAAATCAAATGATTGCACAGGGAAACACCGTCGCAATCCGCATGACTCATTTTAAATTTAATGGATGCAAAGGTTCGCAAATAGATATTTTAGCAAAAACCGTTTTTGTAACTAAGGAGTTTCAATTTGCAGCAATGGAATGAATGGGAATTTATGAAAACACCACGCCGAATTTTTCTCATCGCAATCGCTGCGATGTTTGTGACGACACAAGCCAAAGCGGTTCACCGCCGCCCGTTGTCCTGAATCAGGACCAGACAGCCCGTTTCATAATCAATCAGGGCCATTTCCCGGCGGGACGGATTTGAACCCTTGCATGTCAGGCTAAATTGGCGGTTATGTCGCCAGACACGGCTAGTTTGCCTGCCAACTCGAAGCTTTTGCCTGCCGACGCCAGGCACTGGTCTGCCGACAGCATGATTGTGACGGCAGACAAACCGGCCTTGCCTGCCGGCACCGCTTATTTGTTTATAGACACCATCGCTTTGCTTTCAGACACAGCCGCGTTGTCTGTAAGCAAAATCGCCGTGTCGGCAGACTCCAATATCTTGATGGCAGGCACGCGGCCTGTGTTTGCAGGCAAAAAGACTGTGTTTGCAGGCGAGCCGACGGAAAAGAGTGGGAAAATCGTAAATGTAGTAAATTAGCCGTTCTTGGCACTGCAAATGCTGTTTTTAGCGTCACTGAACCTTCCCGCTTTCTGGTCATGTTGACCGGGGGCAGGCTGGCTCACCAATCCAATTCTGTTGAATTATGAAAAACACGACCGCCCTGCGCGTTTCACATCGTTACACCCGGCTGCCGGTATCGAGTTTTAACATGTTTGCCGCCAGCGTCGTCATCGGCATGACGAACAATCCCACGTTTCCCTCTCCGCTCGTGCCGCTGGACCAGTTGTCCGCGCTCCAGGCGGACTTTGAGCAGAAAATGCTGGCCTCGCGCCTGGGCGGGCGGGTCGCCATGGCGGCCAAGGATGAGGCGCGGGCGGCCCTCACGGATGGTTTGCGTCGGCAGGGATTCTATGTGCAGGGCGTGGCGCTCACTCTCTCCGCGCTTCTGTCCTCCGGCTACACGGCGGCGAGCCAGAACCGCGCCCAAACCCAACTGGTCAGACCGATGATCCTAAAAATCCTGAACGAAGGCAGCGGCGCACTGACCTTGCGCGTCAGGCCCAGTGCCAATGCGCGCAACTATCAGGTGCAAATCCAGGTGGGCGACGGCGGCTGGCAGGAGGCGGGCATATTTCCGAAGGCCCGGCGCATGGTGGTGCCGAACCTGACGCCCGGCACGGTCTATAACTTCCGCGTCCGCGCTCTGGGCGGCAAAACCGGTTACAGCGACTGGAGCCCGGTCACCAGCCGGATGTCGCTTTGACCTTTGGGACGGACGATTGGTGAAAAATAAATTTTTGTCGCGCGAAGGGTGCGAAGGCTGCGAAGTCCGCAGGACTGGCATCGTTGTAGAAACCACAATGCCAATGAATCAGGCTCCGTTCAGGAGCGACATCTTCCGACTATGCGGACCCGCCGGGGCTGAAATTATCTTTTGGTTGCAGTGCTACAGAGATGCCGCGCCGACGGCGCTTTGGAGTGCGATGGCATGACATCGCTTTCCCCCCGACGCGACATGTCGCGTCGGAACAAAGCGCGGACATGTCCGCGCATTCCAAATTTTCGTCTATTTGGCGTATTTCGCGGTGAATCCATTATCGCCCCGCCGCATTCGTCGCCGGGGCTTCAAACCGCACGACGGTTTCATCCGGCCGGGCGTAACCGAGCTTTTCCCGCGTCAGCCGTTCCACGGTTTTCGGGTCGTGCTCCAGGGCGTCCAGTTGCGCCTGAAGTTCGCGGGAACGGGCCTCCTCTTTTTGAATCTGGTCCTGAAAAATCATGATCTGGCGGCGCATCCGCTCGTTTTCCTTGATGACGGGCAGGTAGCACATGCCGATGAGCAGCACCGCCGCAAGCACGACGAGACCGACGGCCAGTTTCGTCAGTTTGTTCCAGATGCCGAGGTCAACGCTCACGCCGCAAGTGAACCACGCGCGCGCTTCCGGTGAAAGCGGATTTTCACTGGGCGTATTTTTTCCACGCGGTCAGCTCGCCATCCGTGCCGAAGGTCAGCCGCAAAAAATAACTTGGCGCGTAGCCCTGGGAGTAGTTCGGCACGATCACGGCGCCCGGATAATAGCCATAAGCCACCGTGCTGCCGGTGGTGTAAGTGTAGCCGCGGCGCAAAAGCCAGTTGCCGACGATGATGCCGTTGTCGAGCTTGGCGACGTTGTCGGGCGGGCCGAGTTCCAAAACGGCCTGATTGTAGGTGTAATGGCCCACGCGCGCCGCCCAGTCAATTTTCGGCTCCGTGGCACAACCGGTGAACACGAGCACGGCAAGCAGCGTCAGCAAAATGCTCTTCATGTGAATAATTTAGCGCGCGGTTTGGGAAATGCAATGAAGCGGATGCGCAAGGATTTGATTGTCAGCGCGCTTTCGAAAGGTAAAATTCCCGGCGTGGACATTTTGAATAATATTTTAACGGCGCTGGTGGAACTGGACGCCGCCGTCAAGACCATGCCGGCGGCGAACCCGAAGCCGAATCTCATGCCGCTGTTCGCGCGCATTGATGAACTGGCGAAACAACTGCCGCGCGACACCGACCCGACACTGCTGCATTATCTCCACAAAAAAAGCTATGAGAAAGCGCGGTTCTTCCTGCAAAACCGCGACGCGGAAAACCAAGTGGGGAATTGCCGGCATGTGTAACCTGCATTTACGATTTACGATTTACGAGCCACATTCGCAATTAGTGAACCGCGTAAATCGTAAATCATAAATCAAAAATGTTTCCTGACGACACCATTGCCGCCATCGCCACGCCGCTCGGTGAAGGCGGACTGGCTGTCATTCGCATTTCCGGCGCGGAAGCATTGGCCGTCGTGGATAAAGTTTTCCAACCAAGTGGAAAAAGTTCGCTGAAACCTTCCGCTGCGCCGACGCACACAATTCATTACGGAAAAATAATTCATCATGGCGAAATCGTGGATGAAGTGCTGCTGGCCGTTCTGCGCGCGCCGCGCACATTCACGCGCGAGGACACCGTCGAGATTTCCTGTCACGGCGGAATCTTGCCAGCGAAGCTCGTGCTCGACACGATTCTGGAAAACGGCGCGCGGCTGGCCGAACCGGGCGAATTCACGCGCCGCGCGTTTCTCAACGGCCGGCTCGACCTCGCGCAGGCCGAAGCTGTCGCCGATTTGATCCATTCACGCACAGAACTCGCGCTGGCCGCCGCCAACGAACAGCTTGCCGGCAAGCTCTCGCAGCGCATCAATCAATTGCGCGACGAGATGATGAAGACGCTTGCGCACGTCGAGGCGCACATTGATTTTCCCGACGAAGACATTGCGCCGGAAACGCGCGCGCAGATCATCCAGCGACTCGAAAGCGGCGTGTCGTTCATGGACGAATTGTTGCGCACGGCCAATGAAGGACAAATTCTGCGGCGCGGCATCCGCGCGGCGATTGTGGGTCGCCCGAACGCGGGGAAGTCGAGCTTGTTGAATCAACTGCTCGGTCATGACCGCGCCATTGTCTCGCACATCGCCGGCACCACGCGCGACACGATTGAGGAGACGGCGAACATCCGCGGCCTGCCGGTTGTGTTCATTGACACCGCCGGATTGCGCGAGGGCCGCGACGAGATTGAAGTCGAAGGCATCCGCCGCAGCCGCGAATCGCTCGCGAAGGCGGAATTGATTTTACACGTTTTTGACGCCAGCGAGCCGCTCACGGGCGCGGACGAAAATTATCTCGCCGAGTTTGCAGGCAAGAAACGGATTCTCGTCTGCAATAAAACTGATTTGCCGGTGAAATTGGAATTGCCTTCGGAGCGCCGGTCTCCGACCCGGAGTGAGTCGGTAGCTCAACCCAAACACGCCGGGCCGGAGGCCGGCGCTCCAATCGTTGACGTTTGTTGCTTGAGCGGGCAGGGGATGGAGGCGTTGAAGGACACTATTAAAAATTTAATCTGGGCGGGCAAAATCGAGGCCGGGATGTTGCAGGTGATGATCAACTCGCGGCATCAGGAGGCACTGGGCCGCGCACGCGAGGCGACGCTGCGGACGATTGAGGGGTTGCGTGCGGATTTGTCGCTCGAACTGGTGGCGCTGGATTTGCACATCGCCGTCAACGCCGTCGGCGAAATCGTTGGCAAGACGACGACGGAGGATTTGCTCGACTCCATCTTCAGCCAGTTTTGCATCGGCAAATGAAAGAGATTGGAAACCGGCCGCTCTTGCCGTAATAATCCCGGCATGAATAAACAGGAAATAGCGGAAACTTTGAGAAACGAAGTCGGGCATCTGGAAATAGAGATCAAAAAACTTTCGGCGCGCTGCGAACGGCTGAAGCGGTTCGTGCTCGATTTGGAGGAGGAATTTGCCCCGCCGACCGCGTCCAATAAAAAAACAATTTTTGACACCAAATTCGCAAAAGTGATTGACCGGGTTTTTGGTGAAAAACCGAAGCGGCCCAAACGCTGACGTTCAGCCGTTCAGCACCACTGCTTGCCCAACGCGTCCAAACCACCGCGCTTCAAATCGTCCGGCGTCATGCAGGGATGAAGCTGCACATCCGCCTCAAAAGTCAGGAACCACGGCTCGGCCAGCGCCGGAATCTTCGAGGCGTCCGGCAAATCCACCACGATGAAAGCGGTGCGCTTGCCGCAGAGCGACGTGAAATGGACCGACTCCGGCTTGATGGCCTCCAGAATTTTGCCGAGTTTTGCGCCGGCGGAGCCGTCCTTCACGGCGGCGTTGAATTTGTGATGGGGCACGGTGACGATCATGAGCATTCGCATGATGAATATTTTGGTTAAGAGTTGGTGTTGGGCTGCCGCGACAAAATGGCGGGAGCGAAGTGGAACGGCAAGTTCTAAACTGAAAGTATAATTACCAAGCTTCCACCGGTCCTTTCGGCACGGGAATGTGTTCGCGCCGGGTTGAGGCGGGTTCGGATTCGCGCATGAAGGACGCAACCATCGGCGGCTGGCGGAAGCGCGGCAGCAGTTCGCCGTGTTCATCCAAAAATTGCTGCCGCCAGCGGATGTAGTTTTCCAGAATCTCGTCGAACTGCGCCTTGGTCGCGACCTGCACGACCTTCTTGTTAAATTCGTGGCACGGGCCGAACCGCTTGGCATACCACGGCGCGACTTTGCGGAACATCCGGCAGCCGAGTTCCTCGCCAAAAACTTCGATCATCAGATCCAGATGCCGGCGCAGGATGCGGACGCGCTCGGCAAAAGTGGGTTCGGGCGGAAGAAAACCTTCATTTTCGTGGCAGCCGACGTGAGTCGGCTCATTTTTTTTAGTCAGAGCGAACTTACGTTCGCTGCTACAAGATTCGAGATATTCCAACGTGCGCCGGAAAATCCACGGGTCGTAAAACGCGCCGCGGCCGATGCTCACGCCAGCGCAGCCGGTTTCGTCCAACATCTTTTTCGCGGCCTGCGGCGTGATGATGTCGCCGTTGCCGATGACCGGAATGGTTTTCACGGCCTCGACGACCTTGCGGATGCCGGCGAGATTTACCGTGCCGCCAAATCCCTGTTCGCGCGTGCGGCCATGCACAAAAATCGCGGCGACGCCGACATCCTCCAGCGTGCGCGCCAAATCCGGCGCGGTGAGATTGTCGTCGTCCCAGCCGAGCCGCATTTTGGCGGTGACGGGAATTTTCACGGCGCCGACCATCCCTTTGACGAGCGCGGCGGTTCTGTCGAGTTCGGTCATCATCGCGGAGCCGCCGCCGACTTTGACCACTTTCTTCACGGGACAGCCCATGTTGATGTCAATGGCATGGACGCCGATGGATTCGAGGTAAATGGCGGCGTCGCGCATTTCCTCGGGCACCGAGCCAAAGAGCTGCACGGCGAGCGGCGAATCGGCGGGCGAAGTTTCAATCAGCTTGAACGCCTTGGGATTTTTTTCGAGGAGCGAGCGGGCGTTGACGAGGTCGGTGGTGCAGAGGCCGACGCCGCCGACTTCGCGGACGACGAGCCGGAAGGGCAGGTTGGTGTAACCGGCCAGCGGCGACAGAAACAGGTTGGATTTGAGCGTCAACGAACCAAATTGCATCGCACCGAGCGTAGCAGAATTAGCTGATTGCGAAAGCGCGAACGGCATGTTAGCTTTTTCTGCCGAAGGCAAGAATCATGGCTGACGAAGATAAAATCAAAAAAGGCGGCGACGGCGATAAAAAGCCGCCGGGCAATTTTCAATTTCAGACGAGCACCTGGCTGGTGTGGATTTTGATCATTGGGAGCATTGTCGCGCTGGTGGCGGTGAACCAGAAGATGCGGACGCCGGCCAACCCGATCACCAGCGACGAATTCTTCCAGAAATTTGACGCGGGAATGATCGCGCACGCGACGATTGATTATTCGCCGCAGTCGGCGTATCCGAACGCGACTTTCAACGACATCAGCGGCACCTATTACCGGCTGGAAAAGGACGGCAAGACGAATGAAGTGCCGTTCACGGTTTCGCAGGTTCTGCTTACCCAGTCCAGGCTGGATCAACTGCTGGCGACGCACAAATTTGAGGCGGTGCAGCAAAGCACGGTGCTGTTCAATTTGATGCTCAACGTCGCGCCGTTTCTGCTGATCGGCGTCCTCTTCTGGTTTTTCTTCATCCGGCAGATCAAGATGGCGGGCAAGGGCGCGTTGAGCTTCGGCAAGAGCAAGGCGCGGATGCTCGCCAAGGAACGGAACAAAACCACGTTCAAGGACGTGGCGGGCATTGAGGAAGCCATCGAGGAAGTTTCCGAACTGGTGGAATTTTTGAAGGATCCGAAAAAATTCCAGCGGCTGGGCGGAAGAATCCCGAAAGGCGTTTTGATGGTTGGCGCGCCGGGCACCGGCAAAACGCTGCTGGCGAAGGCCATCGCGGGCGAGGCGGATGCGTCGTTCTTCAGCATCAGCGGTTCGGATTTCGTGGAAATGTTCGTCGGTGTCGGCGCGAGCCGCGTGCGCGACATGTTCGACCAGGCGCGCAAAAACGTGCCATGCCTGATTTTCATTGACGAAATTGACGCGGTCGGCCGCAGCCGCGGTGTCGGCCTCGGCGGCGGCAACGACGAGCGCGAACAAACCCTGAATGCATTGCTCGTCGAGATGGACGGCTTTGACACGCAGGAAGGCATCATCATCATCGCGGCGACAAACCGCGCGGACGTGCTCGATCCGGCACTGCTGCGACCGGGGCGTTTCGACCGCCGCATCACGGTGAACCTGCCGGACGTGCGCGGGCGCGAGGCGATTTTGAAAGTTCACGCGCGCAACGTGAAGCTTGATCCGGCGGTGGATTTGTCCGTCACGGCGCGCGGCACGCCCGGTTATTCCGGAGCGGAGCTGGCGAATTTGTTGAACGAAGCGGCGCTGCTGGCGGCGCGGACCGGCAAGAAATTTGTCGGCCAGGTTGAACTTGAAGAAGCCCGCGACAAAGTCCGATGGGGCCGCGAACGCCGCAGCCTGGCGATGACGGATGAGAACAAGAAATTGACCGCGTGGCACGAGGCCGGTCACGCGCTCGTGAATGTGCTGCTGGAACACACGCATCCGTTGCACAAGGTCACAATCATTCCGCGCGGGCCGTCGCTCGGTTCGACCATGTCGCTGCCGAAGGAAGACATTTTGAATTACCGCAAGAAGGAACTGCTCGCCACCATCACGATGACGATGGCCGGGCGCATCGCGGAGGAAATCACGTCCGGCGATATTTCAACCGGCGCCGGCGGCGACATCCAGCAGGCGACGAACATGGCGCGCGCGATGGTCTGCCAATACGGCATGAGCGAAAAGCTCGGCATGGTGCAATACGTCGAGGACGATGAATTTTTCCTCGGTCGCGACATGATGCGCCGCAAAACTTACAGCGAGGCCACCGCGCAGGAGATTGACGCCGAGGTCCACGCCATCATCAACAGTTGCTACAACAACGCGCGCGAAATCATTTTTGCGAACCGCGACAAGCTGGAGATGATCGCCAACGCGCTGCTCGAATACGAAACCCTCGACGGCACGCAGGTGCAGGACATTGTGCGGCTGGGCAAATTCACGCCGCCGCCGCCGCCCGCGAAATTGGAACCGCCGACCGGCGCACAGGCGGCCACGCCGCTGCCCGAGGTGCCGCCGAAGCCCGCGCCGCCGAAATTGCCCGGTCTTGGCACGCCCGCGCCGGCGACGGCTTGAAGATTATTTGGCCGGGCCGGAAAGTATCACGCGGAAGCCGAAGGAATTTTTGGTTTCATCCGGTTGAGCATACCAGCGAAACTCCGGCCGCGCATTGACTTCAAGAAAAGTATCCCACGCGCCTCCGCGCAGGACGCGGTAGGGTTGGTCTTGCGGGTCAAGGCACCATTCCATCACGTTGCCGCGCGTGTCGTAAAGACCGAGGCTGTTCGCGCCCAAACTGCCCACCGGCGCCGTTGAGGAGCAATTTCCATTGTTCAATTTCATGACGGCATCCGACAATGAAGCGCTGTCCATGAGCGTCACCCATTGATCCTGCGTCGGCAGCGAGTAGCTGTATCCGTCCGGCAGATTGGTCTGCTCCATCGAATTCAGTTTCGCGCAAAACGCCATCGCGTCGTTCCAGCTCACGGAATCCACCGGACGATCCGCGCCCTTGAAGGCGCTGGGATTGGCGTGCATCACCTGCCGGTAGGCGTCCTGGGTGGTTTCATATTTTCCCGCCCACAAGCCGGGTGAAATTTTTACGAGCACAATTCCGACGGTGTTGGTGACCACTCTGTTGGTCGTCATCAAATCCTTGAGCGTCGGAACGTTGTTGGTCAAAGCGGTGGTGTCCTGTGCCCGGCTCTGCAAAACAGGCATGGCGACCAGGGTCGAAACTAGAAAAAAACAGGCCCTCCAATTGATTTTCATGCCACAAACAAAGCCCATTCTGACAATTTGTCAAGCGCCGGCCCGCCGTGCACGGTCACTGGCACTTTTTGATGTTCGCCAGATCCTCGGCCAGAAACTGCGTCACGTCCTTGAATCGCGCCGCGTTTTCGGGGTTCATTTCCATGAGCGTCTGGTGCGCCTCCAGGCTGGTGCGCGCGATTTCTTCGTGCGTCGGATGGGTGGATTCCGGCGTGCAGGATTTCACGTCGCCCGGCAGCTCCAGCTTTCCTGACGTGGCTTTGAAAAGCTGCAACGTGCCGAGATTTTCGAGCAGCTCGGTGACGCGCGGATTGGCGTTCAATAATTCAATGCCCGGGTGCGCATTCTTGCTGGCGGAATTCAGCCGCAAGCCGAACTGCGCCAGCGTCCCCAGAAATGTGCTGTCCATCAGCACGCATTCCGTCAAATCGATGATGAAATGCGCGTAGCCTTTCTGCGCCAGCTCGCCCAGCAGCGTTTTGAAATCCGGACTGGAACAAAAATTCGCGCGCCCGGCGATCCTGACGCAGGCGAAATTATTTCCCACAAGCACCGATAAATTTGCCGGTAACGTAGCCATTTCGGTAAAATTAAAAAATTTGAATTCAAGCCGCAACCAACTGCGGAGTCACAATCTGCACCAAAACCTGCTGCAACGCCAGCGTTTCGTCCAGCCCGCTCGACACCAGCCGCTGGTTGCAGCGCAACAGCAGTTCCATGGCGCGGACCAGTTCGCCCTGGCTGTATTTTTTCGCCTGCGGCAGCGCCTTGAAAAGCACATACGGATTCAGCGCCAGCGGATTGAACCGCCGGTCCGCCGGCAGCTTCTCCTTCGGCACCTTCTCCAATTGCAGCTTGAACCGGTTGTAATCCATTTCCGGCTTGATCCAGCCTTCGCGCAGCATTTCCTTCAGCAACAGCATCGCGCGGATTTTTCCGATCAAACCGTAAAGCAGGCCGATTTCGGATTTGTCCTTGTCGGACTTCACTTCCCAAAGCTCCTCGTCCAGCCGCTTCAGCAGGCGGGGCAAATCGCGGTCGCCGAGCGCGTCGCCCAGCGCAAACGCCCGCGCCGTTTTGTTCCGCGAGCAAATCGCGGAAACATCGGCGAACTCGATTTTTTTCCGGTCGCCGGCAAAAAGGCAGAGTTTTTCACTTTCACTTTCAAGCTGCCGCGCGTTCGGCCCGACTCGGCTGACCAGTTCGGCCAGGGCTTCCTCGGAGATTTCCTTTCCGCGTTCGCGAACCGCCGTGCGCGCCGCGAATTCGGCGCGTTCCGCCCAATCACGGTCGTCCGCCGAAAGCGCCGTGAAGTTTTCCACCGTGCCGATTTTGTCGAGCGTCTTGAAAAAAGTTTTCCGTTTGTCCACCTTGCCGGAGCTGATGAGCAGCCGCACGTTTTGCCAGGCGAATTGCTTCAGCTCTTCCGCCAGTTCCGCCAGCGTTTCGGTGACGACCTGCGAAGACGCCGCGCGCTCTTCGCCGAGAAAATTGCAGTCGCGCAGCCAGACGGCCTTGCCCGAACCGAAAAAGGGCAGGGTGTTCAGCGCCTCGCGAAGTTTGGCGACGGCTGCCAGCGCCTCGCCGCTGTTGGTGACGGAAGCCTCGATGATTTCGTGGTCCATGCCGCCGAGTTCCCCGGACCATTGTTGATAGATTTCCCGGGCGCGTTTTTTGACGGCAAATTCGTCATCGCCGCAAACCAGTGCGAGGGGTGAAACTTTGGCGGCGGCGGGCATGTTATTCGGCGGACTCGCTGCCGGTCTCGTTGATCCGGTTCAGCACGTCGCTCATGTCCTCGACCTGCTCAAACAGCGGCGTGGCGACAAAAATCGGCTTCTTTTGCGCGGCGGCGATGGCGAGACAATCGCTCGGGCGCGCGTCAATCTCCACAATCTTCCGGGCGACCTCGTTTTGCTGCTGCAAAATCAGCCGCGCAAAGTAGGTGGAATTTTTCAGATCGGTGATGACCACGCGCTCGACGGTGATGTTGAAGCCCTTGAAAATGCGCTGCATCAAATCGTGCGTGAGCGGACGCTCCTTCGGCGTGTCATGGAGAAACATCCCGATCACGGATCCCATCTGCGGCTCGACATTGATGACGAAAACCTTCTCTTCGTTGCCGACGAACAGCGCGCAGCCGCTGTTGGCGGGCAGGATGCCGCGGATTTGAACGGGAACAACTTCGTTCTTCATGCAGTCAATCTATGCGGAAACAAATGAAAAACAAGTCTTGTTAAGGCCTTCAAAGGTTGTAATTCAGCCACGGCCCCAGCCAGCGCTCCATTTCCGAAACGGCTTTGCCTTTGCGCTTGGCCAGATCTTCAACCTGATCTTTGCCGAGCTTGCCGACGGCGAAATATTTGGATTCCGGGTGTGCGAAATAAAGTCCGCTCACCGAACTGCCCGGCCACATCGCAAAACTTTCCGTCAGCTTGATGCCGGTGTTTTTTTCCGCGTCGAGCAATCGCCAGAGAATTTCCTTTTCCGTGTGGTCCGGGCAGGCGGGATAACCCGCCGCCGGGCGGATGCCGCGATATTTTTCCCCAATCAAATCTTCGGCCGTGAGATTTTCCTGTTTGCCGAAACCCCATTCATCGCGGGCGCGTTTGTGCAGATACTCCGCGAACGCCTCGGCCAGCCGGTCCGCCAGCGCCTCGGCCATGATGGCGTTGTAATCGTCGTGGTCGGCCTTGAATTTTTCGACGAGTTCCTTCAAACCATGGCCCGAAGTCACGGCAAACGCGCCCAAATAATCTTCCGGCTTCCGATTTCCGCCCTCCGATTTCTCAGCAATGAAATCCGCAAGACACCAGTTCGGCGTGCCGTCGCCTTTCTCCATCTGCTGGCGCAGGAAATGAAACTTGGTCAAAACTTTCGCGCGCAATTCGTCGGTGTAAAGCTCCACGTCGTCGCCCACGCGGTTTGCCGGGAAAAAGCCGTGGACACCGCGCGGCTGCACCAGCTTTTGGCCGACCATTTTCTCCAATAAATTTTGCGCGTCGGCAAAAAGCTTGCGCGCCTCCTCGCCGTGTTTTTCGTGCTGAAGAATTTTGGGATATACACCGCGCAGTTCCCAGGTGTGAAAAAACGGCGACCAGTCAATGAACGGCACCAGTTCAGCGAGCAGAGGCTCAACGGTTTTGGTCCCGACAAATCCAGGTTGCGGCAAATCATCATATTTGAGCTTCGGTGCATTGGCGCGGGCGGCGGCGAGCGAAAGCAGCTTCATCTGCGAGCTGGCGTGATGCGTGCGCAACTTTTCATAATCCTCCCGAAGCCGTTTCACAAACAGTGATTTGCCGTCCTTGCTCAACAGGCTGCTGACCACGGGCACGGCGCGCGAGGCATCGAGGACGTGAACCACCGGCTCGCTGTAATGCTGGGCGACCTTCACCGCCGTGTGTGCGCGGCTCGTCGTCGCGCCGCCGATGAGCAATGGCACTTTGAAACCCGTGCGTTCCATTTCGCGCGCGACGTGAACCATTTCATCGAGCGACGGCGTGATGAGTCCGCTCAAGCCGATGATGTCGGCGTTTTCCAGCCTGGCGCGCCCCAAAATCTTCTCACACGGAACCATGACGCCAAGGTCAATGACCTCGTAATTGTTGCACGCCAGCACGACGCCGACGATGTTTTTGCCGATGTCATGCACGTCGCCTTTCACGGTCGCGAGCACGATCTTGCCCTGCGCCTTGACGATTTCACCGCGAGCAATCATCGCCGCTTTTTCGGCTTCCATGAACGGCGTGAGATACGCGACGGATTTTTTCATCACGCGCGCTGATTTCACGACCTGCGGCAAAAACATTTTGCCGGCGCCAAACAAATCGCCAACCACGCTCATGCCGGCCATCAACGGCCCTTCGATGACCGTCAGCGGCTTGCCGTATTTGGCGAGGGCTTCCGCAGTGTCGCCGTCAACGTAAGCGTCAATGCCTTTCACGAGCGAATGCGAAAGACGTTCCTCAATCGTGCCTTTGCGCCATTCTTCCTCGACTTTTTTGTCGCTGGCAGTTGTGCCGGCGGACGCGGCCTTGAGTTTTTCGCCGAAGGTCACGAGGCGTTCAGTTGCGTCCGGTCGGCGATTCAGCAAAACATCTTCGACCAATTCCTTCAACTCCGGCTCGATCTCTTCGTAAACTTCCAACATGCCGGCGTTGACGATGGCCATGTCCATGCCCGGCCTTGATGGCGTGGTAAAGAAAGGCGCTGTGCATCGCCTCGCGCACCGGATTGTTGCCGCGAAATCCAAACGACACGTTCGACACGCCGCCGCTGACTTTCGCGTGTGGCAAATTTTGTTTGATCCAGCGCGTGGCCTCGATGAAGTCCACGGCGTAGTTGTTGTGCTCCTCGATGCCCGTGCCGACGGTGAGGATGTTCGGATCAAAAATAATGTCTTCCGGCGGAAAACCAACTTCATCCACCAAAATGCGATAGGCACGCTCGCAGATGCGGATCTTGTCCGCCAGCGTCGCGGCCTGGCCGTTTTCGTCAAACGCCATCACGACGACCGCCGCGCCGTATTTCAGAACTTTGCGCGCGTGCTCGCGGAACTTCGCCTCGCCTTCCTTCATCGAAATGGAGTTCACGATGCCTTTGCCCTGGACGCATTTCAGGCCGGCTTCGATGACTTCCCATTTCGAGGAATCCACCATGAAAGGCACCTTGGCGACTTCCGGCTCGCTGCCGAGCAGTTGCAGGAAGCGCGTCATCGCCGCGACGCCGTCAATCATCCCTTCATCCATGCAGATGTCTATGATGTTCGCACCGTTCTCAACCTGCTGCCGCGCAATGGCGACGGCTTCCTCAAATTTATTTTCCTTGATCAGCTTCGCGAATTTCGGCGAACCAGCGACGTTCGTGCGTTCGCCGATCATGATGAACTGACCCGATCTGCTGCGTGAACGGCTGCGAACCGGACAGGCGCAGCGGAATCGCCGCGCCGGTGGACAATGTTGTTTCAGCTTTTGTTCCGCGCGGCGGTTTGTTGGCGAGCGCCTTGGCAATGGCAGCGATGTGGTCGGGCGTGTTGCCGCAGCAACCGCCGGCGATGTTCAGCAAACCGCTTTGCGCAAATTCACCGAGAAAACGACCCATGTCCGCCGGCTGCAAATCAAAACCCGTCGGCGACAGTGGATTTGGTAAACCGGCGTTTGGATAGCAGGAAATCGCCGTGTTTGATTTCTCCGAAAGTTCGGCGAGAAATGGCCGCATCAGATCCGGGCCAAGCGAACAGTTCAAGCCGACGGCAATCGGCTTGACGTGTTTCACCGCGTTCCAAAATGCCTCGATCGTTTGCGCGGAAATCATCGTCTCGCCGCCGCGCCCGACGGCTGCGGAAATCATGATCGGCAGGATTCTTTTGTCCTGTTCAAAGACTTCCTGAATCGCCACGAGCGCGGCTTTGGCGTTGAGCGAATCAAAAATTGTTTCCACCAGCAAAATGTCCGAGCCGCCTGCGATCAACGCGCGGACTTGATTGATGTATGCCGCTTTGACCTGGTCAAAGGTGCAGACGCGAAAACCAGCGTCATCTGCATCCGGCGAGTTGGACAGCGAAACCGTCAGCGGCCCAATCGCGCCGGCAACGAAGCGCGGCCGCCCGGTTTTATTCGCGATCCGGTCGCACCACTCGCGACATTGTTTGGCGGACTGCTCGTTGATTTCCCACGCGAGACCGTTGAGAAACTTGTTTTCGATGACGCCTTGGTAAAACGCCGGGTCTTTGCGACCGCCATGTTCGCGGGGATCATCCACAAAAAACTCGCTTTGGCCGATGCTGGTCGCGGAAAAAGTATTGGTTTCAATGATGTCCGCGCCGGCTTCGAGAAAGCGCCGGTGGATGTCGCCAATCGTTCCAGGTTGCGTCAACGAGTAAAGATCCCCGTTGTTCTTCAGATCTTTTTTGGAATCCTTGAACCGCTCGCCGCGAATCTCTTTCTCGCCCAAGCCGTAGGTGCGGATGGTGGTGCCCATCGCGCCGTCAATAATGACGATGCGTTCGCGCAGTGCCTGTTGCAAAAGTTCGGCGTTGTTCGACATTGCAGCCAAGATAAGCAAACGGAGGAAAAGTTCAAATCAAAAATCAACGCATCTTGATTTGATGATATGTTTAAAACATGGACGTTTCTTGGCATTTTTTCACCGCTCGTTGCTATTTGATGCTACAATCATTGACTCTAATGGCATGTCTGATATTTTCACGGCTCGTTTCGCAGACTAAAACATTTAAAAAATCAATTTATGGCCAAAACAAAATCCAACAAATACGTTTATCTGTTCGGCAACAAGAAGGCTGATGGCGACGGCTCGATGAAGCCGCTGCTCGGCGGCAAAGGAGCCAACCTCGCCGAGATGGGCCGCATCGGGCTGCCCGTGCCGCCCGGTTTCACCATCACCACCGAGGTCTGCACTTACTATTACGAGAACAAAAAAGCCTATCCAAAAATCCTCGACGCGCAGGTCAAGGACGGCGTGAGCCATATCGAAAAAATCATCGGCACCAAGTTCGGCGACAAGGCCGCGATGCCGCTGCTGGTCTCCGTCCGCTCCGGCGCGCGCGATTCAATGCCCGGCATGATGGACACCATTTTGAATCTCGGCCTCAACGACCAAACCGTCCTCGCGCTCGTCGCCGCGACGAAGAACGAGCGTTTCGCGTGGGACTGCTATCGCCGTTTCGTGCAAATGTATGGCGACACCGCGATGGGCGTGCAAAAACGCGCCGGCGAAGATCATGAGCCGTTTGAAACCGTCATCCATGATCTCAAACACGAGCGTTATCACGCCGACATCGAGGACACCAAGCTCACCGTGGCCGATTTGCAGGAACTCGTCACGCGGTTCAAGGCGCTGATCAAGGAGCGCACCGGCAAGGAATTTCCGCAGGATCCGTGGAAGCAGCTCTGGGGCGCGGTCGGTGCCGTGTTCAATTCTTGGATGAACGATCGCGCGATTGTCTATCGCCGCAAATATAACATTCCCTCCGAATGGGGAACCGCCGTCAACGTCCAGGCGATGGTTTATGGCAACACCGGCCCGACCTCCGGCTCCGGCGTCGCGTTCACGCGCAATCCCGCGAACGGCACGAAGGAATTTTACGGCGAATTTCTCATCAACGCGCAGGGCGAAGACGTCGTCGCCGGCGTGCGCACGCCCGAACCCGTCGCGCAGCTTGCGAAGGAACTGCCCGACGCCTTCAAGGAATTGGACAACATCCGCGCCACGCTCGAAAAACATTTCAAGGACGTGCAGGACTTCGAGTTCACGATTCAGGACCGCAAGGTGTTACATGCTCCAGACGCGCAACGGCAAGCGCACCGCCGCCGCCGCGCTGAAAATTTCGATGGACCTCGTGAAGGAAAAATTGATTGATGCCGAGACTGCGGTGCTCCGTAATCCGGCCGACCAGCTTGATCAATTGCTCGCGCCAATTTTTGATGTGGCCGAAGTGAAAAAGGCGACAGCTATCGCCACCGGCCTGCCCGCCGGCCCCGGCGCGGCTTCCGGCAAAATCTATCTTAACGCCGAGCGCGCCGTGGCCGCCGCCGAAAAGGGTGAAAAAGTGTTGCTCGTCCGTATCGAGACTTCGCCCGAAGACTTGCGCGGCATGATTGCGGCGGAAGGCATTCTTACCGCCCGCGGCGGTGTGAGTTCGCACGCGGCGCTCGTCGCCCGCCAGATGGGCAAGGTTTGCATCTGCGGCGCGGCGGGTGTGCATATTGATTACGACAAGCAGACCGTCACCATCAGCGGACAAGCGTTCAAGGAAGGCGATTACCTCTCGATTGACGGCACGGCGGGCACGGTGTATGCCGGCGAAGTCAAGACCGCGCCGTCGGAAATCATTTCCGGTTTGATCCACGGCGACAAGGCCGCGCAGGCCACCGAGAAATTCAAAAATTACAACCAGCTCATGAAGTGGTGCTCGCAATTCACCCGCCTGCACGTGCGGACGAACGCCGACACGCCGGAGCAGGCGCAGAACGCCGTCGCGTTCGGCGCGACCGGCATCGGTCTCACGCGCACGGAACACATGTTTTTTGAGGGCAACCGCATTGATGCGATGCGCGAGATGATTCTCGCCGACACCGTGGCGATGCGTGAAGACGCGCTCGCCAAGCTGCTTCCGTATCAACGCGACGACTTCTTCGGCATCTTTAAGGCGTTGAAAGGATTTCCGGCCACGATCCGTTTCCTTGATCCGCCGCTGCACGAATTCCTGCCGAACACCAAGGAATCGCAGATGGATCTCGCGCGGAAGCTGAACATTCCCGTCGAGAAAATCATCAATCGCGTCCACGAACTGCACGAATTCAATCCCATGCTCGGTTTCCGCGGCTGCCGGCTCGGCATCAAGTATCCGGAAATCACGCGCATGCAATCGCGCGCCGTGTTCGAGGCCGCCGCCGATGCGCAAAAGCAGGGTTTGAAGCCCAAGCCCGAAGTCATGATCCCTCTCGTCGGCTTCAAGAAAGAATTGGACTTGCAGGTCGCCATCGTTCACGAAGTCGCCAAGCAAGTCATGGCCGAGAAGAAGGTGAAATTCACCTACAGCGTCGGCACGATGATCGAAGTTCCACGCGGCGCGCTTACTGCGGACGAGATTGCACAGACCGCCGAGTTCTTCAGCTTCGGCACGAACGACCTCACGCAAACCGGTCTCGGCATGAGCCGCGACGATTCCGGGTCATTCCTGAACGCCTATCAGGAAGCGGAAATCTTCAAGAAGAATCCGTTTGCCTCGATTGACCAGACCGGCGTCGGCCAGCTCATGGAAATCGCGATTGCCAAAGGCAGCAAGACCCGCCCCGGCATCAAGCTCGGCATCTGCGGCGAACACGGCGGCGACCCGGACTCCGTGAAATTCTGCCATCGCATCGGGCTGACCTATGTGAGCTGCTCGCCATACCGCGTGCCCGTCGCGCGGCTCGCTGCGGCGCAGGCTGCCATTGAGGAAAAGCGCAAAGCCAGGTCTGCGAAAAAAAAGTAAACCGGCTGAAAATTCAAAATCCGCCCCGGGAAACCGGGGCGGATTTATTTTTTCGTCTTTGAACTTTCCCCGCATGAATCTAGCCTGACGTCATGTTTCGTCCGTGCATTGACCTGCATGAAGGCAAAGTAAAGCAAATCGTCGGCGGCACGCTGGGCGCTGCCGGCTTGCGCACCAATTTTGTCTCGCAAAAATCGGCAGCGTGGTTCGCGGAACTTTACAAACGCGACGGCCTGGTGGGCGGCCATGTCATCATGCTCGGCGCGGGAAATGAAAGTGAAGCGCTCGCCGCGCTCGCGGCATTTCCAAACGGACTTCAAATCGGCGGCGGCATCAACGCACAGAACGCGCGCGGCTGGCTCGATGCCGGTGCCTCGCACGTCATCGTCACGAGCTGGGTTTTTCGCGAAGGCCGCGTGGATTGGGAACGGCTGGACGAACTGGTCAAAAGTATTGGCAAAAATCGGCTCGTGCTGGATTTAAGCTGCCGCCGGCGCGGAGAAAATTATTTCGTCGTCACCGACCGCTGGCAGAAGTTCACCGAACTGGTGATCAACGGTGAATCTTTGGAAAAGTTTTCCGGCCACTGTGCGGAATTTTTGGTCCACGCTGTGGATGTGGAAGGCTTGTGCAAAGGCATTGACCGTGAACTGGCGAAAAAGCTCGGCCAGTGGACGCCGATTCCAGTCACCTACGCCGGCGGCGCAAATTCGCTCGCCGATTTGGAGACTGTCACCAATTTGGGGCAGGGGAAGGTTGACCTGACAATCGGTTCGGCGCTGGACATTTTCGGCGGCAGTGGTGTGAAATATGAAGACTGCGTGCAGTTTAACCGAAGGTCGTTGAATCGTTAAATGGTTAAACCGTTGAATTGTGACCGGTTTGCCGGTTCAACCATTCAACGGTTCAACGAATCACGAGCTTATTTGACCGGCTCGATTTTTGCCGGCGTCACAACTTCCTTGCCGTCCTTTTCCTCGACGGTGCCGGTGACGGTCACTTTCTCGGTGTCACCGTGGCAGACGGCTCCGTGAGCATCCTTGCTGACATCGTTTTGTATCAGGTAATAGTTGACCGTTTTTCCGTCCTGCGTGACTTGGACGACGTTCTGGCAGGTTGCGGTTTCATGCAACGTGCATTTGCCGCAAACCATGTTGCCCGTGATGGTGATTGCCTTGCCCGCGTCATCGGCGAGCAGGCGTGACGTGCCGGATGCCAGCATCACGCCGGCGACGAGCGCGAGAATCAATTTGGATTTTATCATAGGTTGTTTGGTTTTCTTGTTCAAAAGATAAGACAGCTTAACCCATTTTGGCGTTCAAGCAAATTATCCGTGGCCGGGAAGGGACTTAGCCGTGGCGAACAGTTCGGCGATGACAAATTGAAATTCAGGAACCAGTTTTTCCGACAGCACTTCACTTCCGGCGAGGATTCCTTTCAGCACCAGGCCGAACTCCGTGCTGTGGTAAATTTCCACGTTGTCGTAGCGCGGATCAATCATCCACAGGCGCGGCACGCGCAGCCGCTCGTAAACTTCCTTTTTGATGACGGTGTCGGCATGATGGTCGCCGGTGTGGACAATCTCCACGGCGAGCCAGAGCTTGCCCGTGGCTGCGGTGATCAGCGCAAGGTCGGGACAAATAGTGGTGGAATGCGAGACGCGGATTTTGGTGCGCGGCGCGACCAGTTGCGTGCTGCCGAGATTGGCCACGCTGGCCGCCATCGCGGCGTGCAGGCGTTCGCAAATCATTTCGTGCCGCACGCCGGGTGCGGACCGCGGCAGCGACGCGCCGTCCAATATTTCTTCGTAGGGCAGGCTCACGCAATCAGCAAACCAGCGATTGGAGCGTGCGGCAAGCCGCGTTTTTCATTAAAACAAAACTTGCCAATTGCGCTGCAACTGATAATCTCCGCGCTCTTTTGAAACATTTATGTCAGTAAAAATTCGCATGAAGCGCGTCGGGACGAAAAACGCCCCGGTGTTCCGCATTGTAGTAGCCGACGGCCGCAGCCCCCGCGATGGCAAGTTCATCGAGGAAATCGGCGTATATCAACCGCTCAAGCCGGGCGATAATTTCACGCTCAAACTCGACCGCGCCCAATACTGGATCAGCAAGGGCGCGCAACCGAGTGACACCGTCGCCAGTTTCATCAAGAAGCTTGGCAAGGCGGCTCCGGCGGCGGTTTAATCATTTTTTTCGCGATGCAGGCGTTTTTGGAATACGTCGTCAAAGGTCTCGTGCAAAATCCCGGCGCGGTGACGGTCACGCCGGTGGATCGCGCAGGCATGACGATTTATGAACTGCGGCTCGACCCGCAGGATGTTGGCAAGATCATTGGCCGGCAGGGCATCACGATTAATGCAATCCGGTCATTGCTGCTCGCCGGCGGCGCGAAGCAGGGATTGCGTTGTTCGGTGGAAATTGTGGAAGAAAAGTTGAAGAGTTAAACCGTTGAATGGTTAAAGCGGAATGTTCGCAAACAATTCAACCATTTAACATATCACGCTTCAACGAATGAAGATTGACGTGCTCACTTTGTTTCCGGCGATGTTCGCCGGGCCGCTCGATGAAAGCATCGTCAAGCGGGCGCGCGAAGCCGGGCTGCTGGATCTGAAAATCCACAACCTGCGCGACTGGACGCACGACCGGCACAAAACCGTGGACGACCGGCCGTTTGGCGGCGGACCGGGAATGTTGCTGAAAGTCGAGCCGCTTTTTGAAGCGGTTGAAAGTTTGCAGCGGGAAAAGACGAAGGTGATTTTGCTTTCGCCCAGCGGACGTAAGTTCGATCAGTCCATCGCACGCGAATTGGCGGCGCAGGATGATTTGCTTTTGGTCTGCGGCAGTTACGAAGGTTTTGACGAGCGGGTGCGCGAGGCGCTGGCCGACGATGAATTGTCCATCGGCGATTATGTGCTGACGAACGGCGCGCTGCCGGCGATGGTGGTGATTGACGCGGTCGCGCGGCTGCTGCCCGGAGTATTGGGCGATGACGAAAGTTCGCACGACGAATCGTTCAGCCACGGGCTGCTGGAATATCCGCAATATACGCGGCCGGCGGAATTTCGCGGGATGAACGTGCCCGAAGTGCTGCTGTCCGGCAACCACGCCGAGATTGAAAAATGGCGGCGCGAGCAGGCAAAGTTGCGGACGGAAAAACAGCGGCCGGATTTACTGAAGTAAGTTTTGAATTTTTGGTGTTGAGTTTTGAATTGGAAAACGCAGCGACTAAAAATTAAGAATTTAAAACTCAAAATTGAATTTATTATGAACCAGGCATTACAAGAAAAAATTGAATCGGAACAGTATCGCAAGGCACCCGCGAAGTTTGCGGTCGGCGACTCGGTGAAAGTGCATACGAAGGTCATTGAAGGCGACAAGGAACGCATCCAGGTTTTTGCGGGCGTCGTCATCGGTCGCCGCGGACACGGCCTGAACGAGACGTTCAGCGTGCGCCGCATCAGCTATGGCGAAGGCGTGGAACGCGTGTTCCCGCTGCACTCGCCGCGCGTGGACAAGATCGAAGTCGAGCGCCAGGGCCAAGTGCGCCGCGCGAAACTCACCTACCTGCGCAAACGCCTCGGCAAGGGCGCGACGCTGGTGAATGAAAAGCAGGAAAAAGCGGTGGCTGAACCGTCAAAGTAATTCTGCAAACATAAATTTCACAAAGGCGGGGCGTAAGCCCCGCTTTTTTGTTGCCGTTGACAATTGCATCTTTCAAACCAATTATCTGCAAACACAACTTTTATGAAGCGATTATTTTCCGCCGCCTTGTCGATTCTTATCGCCGCAATTTTGATTTCCAGCACCGGCTGCCAGTCGCCGACGGGTGCGGAATCACCGCTGCCTCTGAAAGTGGCGGGCACGCAAATTCTCGACGGCAAGAACCAGCCGGTGCGTTTGCATGGCGTCAACGCCGCCAGCATGGAATTCACCAGTGACGGCGAAGGTCACATCCTTAAAACTGTGAACGTGGCCATCCAGGACTGGCACGTCAACATCATCCGCCTGCCGCTTTCGCAGGACCGCTGGTTCGGCAAGGCGCCGGAACAAAACGACGGCGGCAAGGCTTATCGCGCGCTCGTCAAACAAATCGTGACGCAATGCTCCACGCAGCATTGCTACATCATTCTTGATTTGCACTGGTCGGATTGCAACGAATGGGGCAAGAACATCGGCCAGCATTCCATGCCCGACCTGAACAGCGTTGCGTTCTGGAAAAGTTTCGCGCCAATTTACGCCAACAACCCCGCCGTCCTTTTTGATTTGTATAACGAACCGCACGATGTTTCCTGGGATGTCTGGCTCCACGGCGGCTGGATCACGGACAAACCCAACCGTCGGGACCAGGTGGCAAAAAAATATCAATGTGTCGGCATGCAGGAGATGCTGGACACCGTCCGCGCCACCGGTGCGAAGAATGTCGTCATTGCCGGCGGCCTCGACTGGGCTTATGATTTTTCCGGCATTCTGGCTGGCCGGCAGCTTTCTGATCCCAATGGCAACGGAGTCATTTACGCAAGCCACTGTTATGACAATAAACACGAAAGCGTCTATGCCTGGATCGCAAAAATGGAAATTGCAACCGCCAGGCTGCCGGTGATTGTCAGCGAATTCGGCGGCAACTCCGGCCCAAGCAAGGTCGTGCCCGACGACAACTGGCTGTTGCACGTCCTGCAAGCCATCCAGGAACATCAATGGTCTTACACCGCCTGGGATCTTCACCCCCGCGCCGGTCCGAGGCTGATTTCGGACTGGAATTACACGCCGTCGCCGCGCTTCGGAGTGTTCGTCATGGAGGCCATGAATGGAACGCTGCCCGCTTACACGCCGCCACCGCAAACAAATTCACCGGCACAAACCTCCGTGAATTGATTTCTGTGGAGGCTTGGCAAATTTCTAGCTTCCTACCGCAAATGATTCGCCGCGTCGGCGAAGCCGGCGACGATTTCATCGCGCGATTTCAGGTTGCGGATGCGGACATAGGAATCGCTTTCGAGTTTCGCCATGAACGAGGCCTTCAATTCGTGCGCGCGTTTGAATTGCTTGTCGGATTTGGCGGGCGTGAGCGAATATTCGACAGCATATCCGGCGGTGCGCAAATCCTGAACCAGCTTCAGTGACGGGGCGCGGAGAGCTTCGTCTTCGATCAAAACGAAAACGTCCACATGCGAATCGAATTTCGGCAGCAGACCGCGCGCCTTGAGAATTTCCAGCAGCACCACGTCGCCCATGCCGAAGCCGAGCGCGGGCAAATTCACCTTGCCGCCGCTGATGAGCTTGACGAGGTTGTCGTAACGGCCGCCGCCGGCGATGGCGCGGAATTCGCCCTTGGCGTCAAACGCCTCGAACACGACGCCGGTGTAATACGCCAGGCCGCGAATGACCTTGTAATCCACCTTCACGAACGTGCGCAGGCTCCGCGCGGCGAGATTGTCGAGAATGCTCTGCAATTCAACCGTCGGCTCGCCTTTTTCGATGAAGGCGTTGACGGCTTCGAGTGAGAAACCGAGCGCGCGGAGTTTTTCGTCGCTGTGTTCAGGTGCTTCACGTTCGAGCTTGTCCACGATTTGATAGAAGGCGTATTCGTGCGTCATGTCGCCGCCGCCATGCTTGAAAAAATCGTGCCACGCATTGCGGCTGCTCAAGCGGATGACAAAATCCTGCTCGGTCAAACCAAACGCGCGCAGCGTGTCAATGAGCAGCGCGATCAATTCCGCGTCCGCCGCCGGATCGGTTTCGCCGATGAGGTCGGCGTTGAACTGAAAATGCTCGCGCAGCCGGCCTTTCTGCTGGCGCTCGTAGCGGAAAAGTTGCGGCAGCGCAAACCACTTGATGGGTTTCTTGTAATTGCGTTCGTGCGCGGCGACCATGCGCGCGAGCGTGGGCGTCATTTCCGGGCGAAGCGATACGGCGCGTTCACCTTTGTCCACGAAATTGTAGAGCTGGCCGACGATTTCCTCGCCGCTTTTGGTGGTGAAAAGTTCGAGCGGTTCGAGTGGCGGGCCGTCGTATTCGCGAAAACCGTAGCGCCGGGCGGTCAGGCGCCATGTTTCAAAAATATGCTGGCGGGCGTCGGCGCTCCAAACATCCTGATGCGGGAGCGGTTCGGGATAAAAATCTCTGAATCCGGGCAATCGTTCCATGCCCTGAAATTAAAAGATTTTGTGGAGGCGTTAAAGCGGAATTGTTGAATCGCGGGAGAGAGCGCCGATTTTGCGATTCAACAATGATGCGATTCAACGGTTATTATTTCGCCGGCAGCTTCAAAACCTGGGCCCGCATTTCCTTGCCGGATTTGAATTTGACCATGGAGCGGGCAGGGATGGGCACGTCGGTTTCCGGCTTGTTGGGATTGCGCCCGACGCGCGCCTTGCGCACTTTGACTTCGAAGACGCCGAAGTTACGTAGTTCCACCTTGTCGCCTTTGGCCAGCGACTCGGTGATGTAATCGAGTGTTTTCTGCACGACATCAAAAACCTCCTGCTGGCCGAGGTTGGTTTCATCGCTGATGCGTATGACGAGGTCGCGTTTGGTTAGAGTCATAATGTTTATGGGTTTATAGATACATATTCACTCAACTAGCCGAATTGTCCAGAAATCACTGGCAAGATTTGCAGAAATTAAATAAGGGTAGGGGAGGGTGAAATAACCTTTCTTGCCCCAGTTCGGGCCCCAGGAATTGCGGACGATGAACCATTGTTTCGCGTCGTCGTAGCCGACACACATCACCGCGTGGCCACCGATGGCTGATTCGCCGGAGGCCGGCAACGCAGCGTGTCCGGTCTTCGCGACTTGAGCGCTTTCAAAACTTTCGTAAACGGTGAAGCCGAAAACAAACGGATAACCGGACGCCAGACAGCCTTTCAACTGGCCCAGCACCGGCGTCAATCGCTGATATGAAACCGCCCGGTATTTCTCCGCGTCGGAATAACATTTGGCCGGTGGTTTGATTTTGAACTTGGCGATGACGTAAGGCCATTCCGTTTCCGGACAATCGCCCTGTTTGCCGACGCTCTTGATGCCGTCGCGGATTTGCGCGCCGCTGTCGGAGGCAACCGTGTGCTCGATGACGCGCTCGTTGTAATAAATGAAAAGCCGCGACGGAGTGAAAATTTGCGCGAGCTTTTGCTTCATCTGCTCAAACCCGACGGCACCGGCAATCGCGTTGGCCGTGCAACTGCCGAGCTGGCCCTGGTCGTAAACTGCCGGGCATTCCGGACGCAAATCAACGTTTGCCGGAAGCGCGCCAGAAATTGCGACTGGTGCCGCGTAAAACAGATCGCGATGATCCGGCAGATCGGGTATCCAGCCATAACGTGAAATCTTGAGGCTCATGGATTTCTATTCAATTGTGTGAACTATTTATTCCCGGTCAAAAACTGTCAACTAGATTTTATACTGGGACTGGGGGGCGAAGCGCTGTGCGGCCTGGTTCCTCAATGCACCCATTTGACGCGGTAAAAACGCCGGATGTCCGGGCCGATTGAAAAGTTGGTGCTGGCGGTGTAATTGGTCGCGGTGATGGAACCTCCCAGATTGAGCCAGCCGGCTCCGGCCAGATTGGTCGAGTATTGGACTTGATAGGCAAGGCCGGCAAGCGAGTTCCAAGTAAACCGGATGGCATTGTTCGTTACGGCCACCGTGCGGAATGTCGGGGCAGGGGCAGGTAACACGGCGATGTCGTCGAGGCCAAAATAGCCATTGTCGTTTTGTAATCCAAATTGAAGCGCGGTATTGGCGGTGGTGGCGGTGACGACAAACAAATAATTCGACCAATTGTCAATTTCCGGCACATTGATCTGATTGAATATGGTATTTGTGGTGGCGGAATTCGTATTCCAATTTACTAAAAGCTGACTGGGCGGCGTTGCTCCGATATTGTTCAACCAAAACGAAAGCAGATAGCTTTGCCCCGGAACTGTCGGCAACGTTTGGGAAATATAGGCAGGCTGGTTAGGTTCGCCGAAAGACCCGCCAAAAGCCCCGGAATGAACATAATTCGTGCCACTGCCATCGGCGAATGTGTTGATTCCGATAGCACCATTCAGAAAAGCTCCCGTGGAATCTACGTAGTCGCCGTTAAATACCCACTGGGAAAAATCGCCGTTTTCGAAGCCGCCATTTTGGACCAGCGACTGTCCCAATTGCAAAGTGAACGAACGAATTTGCGCAATCCCACTCGTGAGATTCGTGAACGCGACATTGGCCGTATAAGTCGCCGGAGGCAGATTATTGACGGCGGAATTGATGCCGACCGCAACCAAGACGGAACTTTTGGCCGGCAAAACGCCGCTGCCCGGCGTGGCAGTGAGCCAGGAAGGTGCCGACAAAGACCAGTTCAATGAGGATGCGCCGGAATTTGCCAGCAACAAATTTTCAGCGCTGATGTTGAACGGGCCGCCGACCGGTCCGTAGGTGATGAAACCAGTTCCAGGCAAAACCCCCAAATTGTCAGGAGTCGCCAGAGCGGTGATCATATTTTGTCCCGCTGGCGTGCCCCAGCCAGTGCATAAATCGTAACCGGGAACGGCAAAGTATTCGCTGCCGATGACGAGATTCGTATTGTTGCCGGTGGTGATGTCGTGAAAGTCAGCGGTGTAAAACAGACTTTTGCCGATGGCGTAAATTGCCGGATTGATGAAACCGACGGTGGCCTTGCCGCTGGCAACCGCCTGTTGATTGACGAGCGCGGTAAATCCCGCCCACAGCGGTGCCGCCGCGCTGGTGCCGGTGACAAATTCCTGCTGTCCATTATCCGCCACCAAAAAAATGTTATCGGCGTTCATTGCCACGTCGGGAACATTTCGCAGAGTCGGTGAAGCCTGATTGGTCGTCGAAGCGACGCCGACTTGCCAGCTTGGAATTGGAATGCCGTCTAAATTGGTTCCGCCGCCACTGCCATCAGAGCCTTCACCAGTGCTATATTGGTTCCAAACTGTTTCCGCAGCATACGGCCCGCCTGCTCCTGTAGTGGACATAGTAGTCCCACCAACTAGTGTAATGTTGGTGTCGTCAGCTGACTCCGCGATGCCTGTATAATACGCACCGTAATCGCCTGAAGCTTGAAAAAATGACTGTCCTTGCACAGCAAATTGCTGGAATTTGACATCAAACAAGGGGTCATTACCAATAATCCAGGAACAACTGAGCTGCTTGACAAAATTATTCATGGCCATTTGATCTAAAAGATTCAAAATGTCAGAATCAGCCGCTGGATTTGGACCTTCATAAATAATCACTTTGCTCAAATTCGTCGCCATGGAAATCGCCATTTCAATGTCCAGGGCCACTTCGCTGTTGTTGCTTCCGGCCGCGCCGCTGGCACCAATCAAAACATTCGAAAGTGAGGTGTTCGGCAAACCGGCGATGGCTTCGTAAGTCGTGATGTCGGTCGGATAATAACCGTCCAGTTCCAACAGCCCGACAACCTGGTTGGAGCCATTTAGCGAAACTCCCGGAACATAGGCAGCCCGGAAATCATTTCCCATGAATGTGCCGTCGGGACTTGTGCCATACGCCGGTTTCAGTGCCGCCGAACGCATCACGCGGGTTGTTTTCAAACTTGCCGGGCGCGGCACGATGTAATTATCAAGTCCGCTGATGTGCAAAATGGGAACGGCCAGATTGACTGAAGGCTCCACATCCGGCGCAAAAAAATCCCGGTTTTCCCTCGGATGCCGATACAGGCGCATCGTCACATAAAAAATCCTTTCAATATCGGCCACTGAACCGCTCACATTCAAAATCGTCCTGTCGGGATAGGTGCCGGTCACGGTCAGGCCGTTGGTTTTGGCGAAAGCGATGACCGCTTCGTAATCCGTGTCCGCCGGGCCAAATTGCTCCGCGAACTGGTCCGGAGTGAGGTAGTGACGAAAATTCGGACTGGACGGATCGTAAATCTGTGCCAGCAAATCACCCAATGCCGTTTGGTTGCGCAACGGCAGACCGATGGAAAAATTCAAGCGCATGGTCTCCGGGAGCCGGCCAATCGGCTGCAAATGCAGCCGCGTCACGGCCGCCGGAACATGGCCATTCAATAACTGACGTGCCGGCGTCTGGGCAAGGGCAGTAAACGAGACGAGAAAAATCACAAAACCAATGGCAGGACTGTTGTGCAGAAATGTTTGAAAACAACGCGTCACGCCTTTCATGAGGATATTTTACATTAAAACAAAACATTCGCCATTAATTCCGTGAAAGATGGCCGAGTTGAACAATTCAATTATTTATTATAGATTCACAATGTTTGTTATATTTACTTTATTTCACCCAACATCGCGCCTTTGGGTCAATCCGCAAGCTTTCCGGTTGATTTGTAGGCCCTCAAATATTCGTTAATCGTTTTATCCCATGAAAAATCCGCTTTCATTGCATTTTTACGGAATCGCCGCAGCAATGCCGGTTCGCTATAAATCACCAGCGCCTTGCGCATGGCTTTGGCCAGCGCGCTGGCGGAGTATTCGTGAAATTTTATGCCGGTAGCATGTTGGGTGTCTTGCGTAAAATCAACCACGCTGTCATCAAGTCCGCCGGTGGCGCGGACAATCGGAATCGTGCCGTAGCGCAGGCTATACATCTGATTCAAACCGCAGGGTTCGAAGTGCGATGGCATAATGAAAAAATCGCTACCGGCCTCGATGCGATGGGACAAGGCTTCGTTGTAGCCAAACTGCACGGCTACCTTTTGTGGAAAACGCCGCGCGAGATCCTGATATCCGCGCTCGTATGCCGGCGATCCGCTGCCAAGCAAAATGAACTGAATGTTTGCGCTCAACATTTCCTGAAGCGCGCCAAGTTCGATGTCCACGCCTTTTTGTTCCGCGAGGCGGGAAATGGTGGCGAACAAAGGAATTTTTGCATCAATCGGCAGCCCAATTTCTTTTTGCAACGCCAGCTTGTTCGCATTTTTTCCAGCCAGTCGCGTCACTGAATACGGCTTCGCAAGAAACGGATTTTCCGCCGTGTTCCATTCTTCGTAATCCACACCATTGAGAATGCCGAATAGATTTTCCCGACGCTGGCGCAGCCGGTCATCCAAGCCGCAGCCCATTTCTTCCGTCATGATTTCCCGCGCATAACGCGGGCTGACCGCCGTGATAACGTCGGCATAAACGATTCCCGCCTTGAGACAATTCAGAAGCCCAAAATACTCCGCACCATTGAGCGTGAAAAAATCTCCCGGCAGATTTGTCAGCGCAAACGCATCCGAGGCAAAAATTCCCTGATAGGCGAGATTGTGGATGGTCAGGCAGGTCAGCGGCGGATTCCACCAGCCTTCGGCGCGATGTTGCTGGAGCATCAGCGCCGGCACCAGCGCGCACTGCCAGTCATGGACATGGACGACATCCGGCTGCCACGGCGAGTAACGCGCGAGATTGGCCACGCATTTTGAGAAGAAAATAAACCGCTCGGCGTTGTCCGCGTAGCTGATGTTGTTTTCCAGATAATATCCGCCGCGGTTGAAAAATCCCGGGTGATGGATGAAATAAACCGTAAGTCCATTTTCAACCTCGGTCGAAAATAGTTCCGCCTGAACGCGGTTCGCTCCGAGCGGCAAATCGAATTGCCAGTCCACGCGCCTAATTTTTGGAAATTGTTCGCGAATACCGCGATACAACGGCGTGACAATGTGCGCCTCGTGCCCTGCCCGCGCGAGTGCCTTGCCGAGCGCGCCCGACCATGTCCGCCAGACCTCCGGTCTTCGAGAACGGATGAACTTCGCTGCTGGCGAGCAGAATTTTCATCGTTAATTGTGAATAGCCATCAGATTTACAAATCACAATTCGACGTTTGATGATCGCGTCGGTTTTCAAATATGGTTGCAACGCTTCGGGAATTTTCACGCTGCCGTCGGCCTGCTGGTGCGTTTCAATCAGCGCGACGAACAGCCGCGCCAGCGCCGTGCCGCTGCCGTTGAGGATGTGCGGAAATTTGTTTTCGCCCGTCTCGGTTTTGAATCGCAGGTTCATCCGGCGCGACTGGAAATCCTCGCAATTCGAGCAGCTCGAAACTTCCAGATAGCTCCCCTGCCCCGGCGCCCAGACTTCGATGTCATAAGTCTTCGCGCTGCCGAAGCCCATGTCGCCAGTGCAAAGCAGACATCACGCGATAATGCAGGCCAAGCAGTTGCAAAACTTTTTCCGCGTTCGCCACCATTTTTTCCAGCTCGTCGTAGCCGTGTTCCGGCTTGACGATTTTAATCAATTCCACCTTGTCGAATTGATGGACGCGAATCATGCCGCGCGTGCCGACGCCTGCCGCGCCCGCCTCGCCGCGAAAACACGGTGTGTAGGCGCAATATTTTATCGGCAACTGTTTCTCCGCCAAAATTTCCTCGCGATGAATGTTCGCCACCGGTGTTTCGGCTGTCGGAATCAAATATAATTTCCCCAAGTTCTATCCGCCCAGCCCCTTCGCGCCACGCCGTAATACTGGTCTTTGAATTTCGGGAACTGCCCGACGCCGACCAGGCACTGTTCGCCACCATGAACGGCGGCGAAACTTCCGTGTAACCGTGCTGCGTGATGTGCAAATCCAGCAGGAACGAAATCAACGCCCGTTCCAGCCGCGCGCCCCAGTTTGTGTAAAGCAGAAATCCGCTGCCGGAAAGTTTCGCCGCGCGCGCAAAATCCACCAGCTTGAGCGACTCGCACAATTCCACGTGCGACTTGGGCTTGAAATCATAATTCACCTTCGCGCCGTGAACACGCACTTCGGGATTGTCTTCCGCCGATTTGCCGAGCGGCACCGATTCATGCGGCAGATTCGGCAATTGCAGCATCAACGCATCGCGCGCCGCTTCCGCTTCCGCCGCCGTTTGTCGAGCGCGGCGATTTTCTCGCCCAAATCTTTTGTCTCGGCTTTTTTCGCTTCCGCCTCGGCGAATTTTTTCTGGCCCATGAGCGCGCCGATTTCCTTGCTCACGCGGTTGCGCAGGGATTTGAGCGTTTCCACTTCCGCCAAGGATTTCCGGCGCTGTTCGTCGAGCTTGAGCAGTTCGTCAATTTTCGCCTCGTCCCCTGCCCCGCGCGTGGCGAGGCGTGAGCGGACGAAATCCGGTTTTTTCGCGGATCAATTTGATGTCGAGCACGCGACACTTTAAGAAACGAGCTTTGACGCGGCAAGCGGATTGGCTTTAATGCCGCCGGTGAATTGCCGGAAAACTCAAATCCCTCTTCCGCGTGCCGGCCTTGAGCCGCGCCCGGATGATTTTGGCGCTCGCCATCGCCGTGGCGGCGGACGGATTGCAATTGCTTTTGGCAAATGCCGCTCGGCTGGGCTTCGGGTTCGATCAGGCTATTGATTGCGTGGCGATGATTCTGATCAGCTGGGTCATCGGCTTTCACATCCTGCTGCTGCCGACGTTCGTCATCGAATTGATTCCCGTTCTGGAAGATTTGCCAACGTGGACGGCCTGCACGGCGGCGCGTCATCGCCCTGCGCAAACGCGAGCAGCAAAAGCCCATCCGCCCCGCCAGCCGTTCCACCGCCGCCGGACAAACCGGTCATTGATATTTGATTGAAAATTCCCGCCGCACTCGGCACATTACCTTCGTTATGCAATCTGTTTTCACCGGCCCCGTTTACGTCGTGCGCGACAACATTGACACCGACCAGATCATCTCCGCGCAATTCCTGAACCTCGTGCCCACCATCCCCGAGGAATACGAGAAGCTCGGCAGCTACGCCCTCGACGGCCTGCCCAAATCGCTTTACCCCGTCCGCTACGTCAAGGAAGGCCAGCTCGACAGCGATTATCCCATCGTCGTTGGCGGGAAAAATTTCGGCTGCGGCAGCTCGCGCGAACACGCGCCCATCGCGCTGGGTTCGGCCAACTGCCAGCTCGTGCTCGCGGAAAGCTTTGCGCGCATTTTCTTCCGCAACTGCGTCGCCACCGGCGAACTTTATCCGTGCGAAATCACCGAGCGCCTCTGCGACGTGCTGAAAACCGGCGACGTCGTGACCGTGGATCTCGACGCAGCCACCGTCACCGTTCAGGCCACCGGCAAGGTGTATCATTTCAAGCCGCTCGGCGACGTGCGGCCAGTGGTGGACGCCGGCGGCATCTTCAATTATGCGCGGCAGAGCGGAATGATTGCGAAATAACCTTCGCAAATGAATTTGCTTCCAACCCCTCGTTCGCTTCAAAAACGTCCGGGAGTATTTGTTCTGCCTAAGCAGAAGCCGCTCGCCGCCATCAAAGTCGTCCGCACCCATTCCGCACCGGGCAATCCCGAAGGCTACACGCTGACAATTTCCAAAAGCGGAATTGAAATTTCCTTCCGCGAAACCGGCGGCCTGCGTGCGGCGGCGGCGACGTTGCGGCAATTGCTGCGTGAATACGGTCGCCGCCTGCCCTGCCTGAAAATCCGCGACTGGCCGGATTTTGCCCGCGCGCGGCGTGATGCTGGACATTTCGCGCGGCCGCGTGCCGAAGCTGGAGACCTTGCTCGACCTCGCCGAAAAACTTGCCGATTTCAAAATCAACGAGCTGCAACTTTACACCGAGCACACGTTCGCTTACAAAAAATACAAATCCGTCTGGCAAAGCTGGGGCGCGCTCACGGCGAAAGAAATTCAAATCCTCGACGCGCGCTGCCGAGAACTGGGAATTGATCTGGTTCCAAATCAAAATTCCTTCGGCCACCTGCGCTATTTTCTCGAAGACCCGCGCCTGAAAAAGCTCGGCGAACTTTCCGAGCCTTACGAAGCTGAAACTGCGGATTTTCTCCGCCGCCCGACCACGCTCGCCCCGAATCATCCGGGCACCCTGCCCTTTTTGCGCGGGCTTTACGACGAGCTGCTGCCGAATTTTTCCAGCCAAGTTTTTCAACGTCGGCTGCGACGAGACCTGGGATTTGGGCAAAGGCCGGAGCAAAAAACTTTGCGAGGCCAAAGGCAAAGGCCGCGTCTATTTTGATTTTTTGAAAAAAATCCACCGCGAAGTTTCAGCGCGCGGCAAAACGATGATGTTCTGGGGCGACATCATTTTGAAATATCCGCAACTGATCCGCGAACTTCCGAAAGAATCATCGCGTTGAACTGGGGCTACGAGGCAAATCATCCGTTTGAAAAAGAAGCCGCGCAATTCGCGAAGGCAAACATTCCATTTTATGTCTGCCCCGGCACTTCCACCTGGCAAACGCTCGTCGGCACGGCACGACAATGCGCTGGCGAATCTGCGCGCCGCCGCGCGAAGGCCGGGAAAAAATTTGGCGCGGTCGGCTTTCTCAACACCGACTGGGGCGACGG
The DNA here is from genome assembly GCA_963738245.1 of uncultured Verrucomicrobiae bacterium. GTDB lineage: Bacteria > Verrucomicrobiota > Verrucomicrobiia > Limisphaerales > UBA11358 > UBA11358. The sequence continues at coordinate 122,031 of CAVTWB010000015.1, read as the reverse complement.
CGGACATCCGCAGCCGCTGGCCGTGAGCTGGCCGCTGTTCGCCGCCGGCGCGGCGCTGGCGTGGAATTCAAACATCGTTGGACGAACAAAAACTTGTCGCCGTATTGAGCCGCGATGTGTTTGAAGATTCGACCGGCAAAATTGCGGAAGCTGGATTTAAACTTGGTTTCGCTCATCAGAAACTGGGCGTGAAAGCGCCGAATGAAACGCCGCTCGGCACGGTCATCGCCGCGCCAAAACCGGAAGACCGCGAAATGTTTTGCCGGAACGGATTGAAATGGTTCGCCAAAATTCCAAAGGATAAAATCCTGACCACGCTGGTGGAAATTCAAAACCAAAGGTCGGAACTGCGGCGGTCAAAACCAAATTCCGCTTCGGGAATCATTCTCGCCGTGGAACTGGATTTGGCGGCGCGGATGGCCGAACAGTCGTGCCAGTTCATGTTGTGGCAGCAGGCGGTCGCCGCCGGGGAAAATTCCGAGGCCAGACGACGCGCGCAGCAGGGTGTTCTGGAATTGCGAAAGCTGGAACAAGATTTCAACAGTTATTGGCCGCTGCGGAACAAGGCCACCACAAAACATTGCTCGCCATTTCTACAATGGCGGATTCAGGAATTAAGGCAGTAAATCACCGCCGCCTAAAAAACGCGCCCGCGAAAGAAATCGCCGGGCGCGTTTGCAAAAGGTCATTGCCTTATTTCGCCGGGGCCGTCGCCGCAGGTGTGTTTGTATCCGGAGTCAAGGGCACGGCAAGCAGGTCGTTTTTAGGCACCGCTGGCGGCTGGGCTGCGGGCGGTGGTGTCGCCGGCGTTTGCGTCTGGATCTGCTGCAACTGCTTTTCAAACGCCGCCGTGTTTCCCAGGTGCGCCCGGTCCTGCATCATCCCGATGGCCAGCGCCAGCACAAAAAAAATGATGGCGGAGTATTTCGTGATCTTGGTCAGCGCATTGCCCGAACCCGCGCCGAACAGTGCGTCCGCCGCGCCGCCGCCGAACGCCAGCCCCGCGCCTGCGTCCTTTTTCGGCAGTTGTATCAGCACGAGCAGAACCAGAACCGCACAGTTGACGATCAGCAAAAATGTTAAAACTCCAATCAAAAAACTCATGGCAATAGATTATATGGAATTTTTAATGATGTCAGCAAAACTTCTCGCTTCCAGCGACGCCCCGCCGACCAGCGCGCCGTCCACGTCCGGCTGGCTCATCAATTCCTTGGCGTTGTTCGGCTTCACGCTGCCGCCGTATTCGATGCGGACCTTCCTGGCGGTGGCCTCGTCATAAATTTTCACGAGCAGCCCGCGGATGAACGCGTGGGCGTCCTGCGCCTGCTGCGTGGTCGCGGTTTTTCCCGTGCCGATGGCCCAGACCGGCTCGTAGGCGATGACGGTTTCGAGCATTTGTTCGCTCGGTCAATCCGGCGAGGCTGCCGCGCACCTGGGTTTCCAAAACTTTTTCAGTCAGGTTGCCTTCGCGTTCGGCCAGTGTTTCGCCCACGCAAACAATCGGCTTGAGCGAGGCCGCGTGCGCCGCCAGCGCCTTCTTGGCGATGAGCGCGTCCGATTCCTTTTGGAACTGGCGGCGTTCGCTGTGACCGAGAATGACGTAGCGCACGGAAAATTCCTTCAACATGCCCGCGCAGATTTCGCCGGTGAACGCGCCGAAATTGTTCTCGCTCATGTTTTGCGCGCCGAGCTTGATGTTCTTGGTTTCGAGAATCGCCTTCGACACCGATTCCAGCGCGGTGAACGGCGGACACACCACGATGTCCACTTCCTTCACGGCGACGAGGTCGCGCGTCAGGTCGTCCACCAGGGCCAGCGCCTCGGCGACGGTTTTGTTCATCTTCCAGTTGCCCGCAATTATCAATTTACGTTCTTTATTCATTTCAAAATTTCTTTCTGCGATAAAAATTATTTCTCCGACAACGCCGCCACGCCGGGCAGAACCGCACCTTCCAAAAATTCCAGGCTCGCGCCGCCGCCGGTGCTCATGAACGTCACCTTGTCGCCGAGCCTGGCCTTGTTCAACGCCTTCACGCTGTCGCCGCCGCCGATGATGCTCTTCGCGCCGTTCTTTCTGCGTGGCGTCCACAACGGCCTGCGCCACGGCATTCGTGCCGGCGGCAAACCGCGCGTCCTCGAACATGCCCATCGGGCCGTTCCACAAAACCGTCTTCGCGCTGGAAATAATTTTGGCGTAATTCGCCGCCGTCTCCGGTCCGATGCTGAAACCTTCCGCGTCGTCGGGAATGTCGCCGCGCACGGTGCGGATGTTGGTGAAATCGAACACCGGCTTGCCTTTTTTGTTCAGCTTGCCCGTGTCCACCGGCGTCGCGATGATCGTGTCCGTCGGCAGTTGAAAATTCACGCCGAGCTTTTTCGCTTTTTCTTCCGCCGCGAGCGCCGTGCCTTTGTGATCGGGTTCGATGAGCGATTTGCCGGTCTTCACGCCGTGCGCCAGCTTGAAAGTGTAAGCCATCGCGCCGCCGATGAGAATCGTGTCCGCCTTTTCGAGCAGCCGGTCAATGACCTTGATCTTGTCGGAAACTTTCGCGCCGCCGAGAATGACGACGAACGGACGCGCCGGATTTTCCAGCTCGTCGCCGAGAAATTTCAATTCGCGTTCCATCAGCAAACCGGCGGCAGCTTTTCCGCCGCGCTTGGTGACGAAGCGGGCGACGCCTTCCGTGCTCGCGTGCGCGCGATGCGCCGCGCCGAACGCGTCGTTCACATAAACATCCGCGACCTTCGCCAACTTTTCGGCGAACGCCGGATCGTTGGCTTCCTCTTCGTTGTAATAACGGACATTTTCGAGCAGCATCACGTCGCCGTCCTTCATCGCGGCCACGGCGGCTCTCAACTTTTTCGCCGATGCAATCGTCCACGAACTTCACCGGCTTGCCGAGCAGCTCGGAAAGTTTTGCGGCGACCGGCGCGAGCGACATGGTGGCTTCGCGCTTGCCTTTTGGCCGGCCGAGGTGCGCGGTCAAAATCAATTTGCCGCCTTTTTCAATCAGCAGCTTCAGCGTCGGCAGCGTTTCGACGATGCGCGTTGAATCGGTGATGACCATTTTGCCGTCTTTTTCTTCGAGCGGCACGTTGTAATCCACGCGCAGAAACACGCGTTTGCCTTTAACATCGAGGTCGCGAACAGTGAGTTTAGCCATAAAATTGAGCGTTTGCCGTGGCAAACAAGCGAAGAGAATAACAAAGAAGCCGCTCGCGTAAAGAAAATTGAATCACTCCGGCCGGTGGAACGAAAAAATAAGCGGAGGTGAACTTGAAGATTCACCTCCGCCATGAAACGGGTGCCGAAACTTACGGGCCGAGCAGGACGCGATAGAATTGCGCCGGAACCGCGGCCGCGTTCGTATCGGTAAATGTGAACGGCACGGGCGGCGAACTGTTCGTTACCAGGCTTTGCCAGTCAATCAGGTTAGTCGAAGACTGCAGGATGTAATCCGGACCGTTGTCACCGCTGACGGTCAGCGAGAATTGGCCGTTGGCATAGCTGGCTGAACTCGCCGTTGGCTGCGCGACGGGATTTACAATCACGTTGAAACTTTGCGTGGCGCTCAAACTTGGCGAACCGTTGTCGGTCACGGTGAGTGAAACCGGATTGGTGGTGCCGGCGCTGGCCACCGGTGCGCGCCAGGTGAAAACGCCGGTGCCGGAATTCAGTGTGGCGTTTGCCGGAGCTGTCAACAAGGCGAACGTCAAAATTTGCGGCGGCACATCCGGGTCGGTGGCGACATTGGTCACGTTGAGCGTGATGCCGACGCTGATCGTCTGGTTGGAAACCGGCGTGAGCGTCGGTGCGGTGTTGCCAACCGCCAAAGTTGCCGGGCTGCTGGTGACGGAACCGGCGGCGTTCGAAACGATCACGGAATAAGTTCCGGCGTTACCCACATTGGCGGTGCTGATGGTGAGCGCAGATCCGGTTTGGTCGACAAGATTCGTGCCATCCATGAGCCATTGATAAGCCGGAGCAGGAATTCCCGTGGCGCTCACGGTGAACGTGGCGCTCTGTTCGCCGTTGACGCTCAAACTGGCTGGATTGGTCAGAATGTTCGGTGCCATTTGTGGCAGCCAGCCGGAGAACCAGGTCGGGATGTTGGTGGCCGCCAGCAAACGCAGGTCGTTGTTCGTCGCGCCAATTGTCTGAACATTGGCAAAGGAGACCGGATTGATGCCGCCCAGATCCGTGTTTTGATTCTGCCAGAACACATAGCTGTTGCTCAAGGCGACGGACGGCGTGACATAGGCCGAATTGTCAATTTTGCAGAACGCCCATGAGTCAAGCCCACCGGCGGTGCCGTTGGAATCCGCCATGGTAATGCCGGTCACACCCGCGTCTTCCTCCAGCGTGCAACCCACAAAAGTAAACCCGTAAGCCGAATAAGTGGTGCCATTCGGGTTCACCCACGGCGTGGTGGCGCTCAACGAGCCGGACGTGGCCGTGCGCGCCGCCGTCAAGTTATACGAACCGGAGAGCGTGTTGGTGATGGTGTGGAGCACGCAATTGTCGAAGTAACCAACACCCTGCCCCCAGACGTAGTCAAAGTTGCCCACAATCCGGCAATTGTAAAAATAACCCTGCGACGTGGTGGCATTGATCAGAACGGTGTCCTGCCGGCTGACGATGTCGCAGTTGTTCACCACGCACCGCAAGCCGTTGTTGTAAATCGTCAACGCTTCGGCCTGTGAGCCGCCTTGCACCGTGCCGTTGGTGATCGTCAGGTTTTCAAACCTCACGTCGCTGGCATTCACCTTGAAAGCCATCCGGGAAGCGGTGCTGCCGTTAAGATTGTTGTTGTTGGCATAACCCACGAACGTTCCCTGACGGCTTTGGCCGCGGAAGGTGAGGTTGTTCTTGCCTGAAACATCCACGATTTCGACGTAGTTGCCGCTGTTGATGTTGATCAAGGCGTAATTGGTATTGCTCGCAGGAATGGAATCCATGGCGCCTTGAACGGTCAGAAAATCTCCGCTGCCATCGGCGGCCACCACCAGGTTGGTGGGATTGACCGGGCCGCCGGTCTTGGTGGTGAACTGCCACACATTGGTGGCGTTGATGCCGGTAAAATAGGCTCCGTTGGTGTCCACAATTACTCCGGGATCCATCGTCACATAATAGGTCTGGTTGGAAGTGAGAACATCCAGGTGCGGATAGATGACCGCCGTGGTGCCGTTGACAATGACCGGGAAAGTGTTGAAAGCGTCACCGGCGATTGTCCGCGACTGCGTGCCGTTGACCGAGTTTAGACTCATGTCCACCGTGTCCACGGGCGTCGCGCTGTTGGTGATGTTGTAAATCCGGACTTTTCCAGTGAAGCCGGCCGCGACGGGCTGGCTGAAGGACATGGACAACGGCGTGTCGTAGCAGATGCCGGTCGCATTGTTGGCAGGAGATAGCGGCGCACCAGTGATGGTTGAATTGATGGCCAGCACGGCGTTGGAGCTGGTCACGGAACCGGCGGCGTTGCTTACCACCACCTTGTAATTGCCAATGTTGGTGAGGGTGACACTTACAATTGAGTAACTCGGGTTGGTCGCGCTGGAAATCAGACTGTTGCCGTAATACCATTGATACGTTGGCGTCGGCACGCCGCTGGCCGTCACGGAGAAGCTGGCCGGATCGCCCACATTCAACAGCAGGTTTGTCGGCTGGCTGGAAATGCTGGGAGTGACAATGACATTGATGGTGTAATTGGTCGTGGCGATGCCGAGATAATTGCTGGCCGTCACGGAGTAAGTTCCGCCGGCATTGGCCGCCACATTGGCGAGCGTCAGCAACGAACTGGCACCTGACTGAATGAGGTTGTTATTGTTGTCATACCAGTAAAAAAGCGGGCTGGGCGAACCGGTGGCCGTCACCGTCACGTTGGTTCCCTGACCGGCAATGACCGTCGCATTCGTCAGGGAAATCGCCGTGATTGCTGGAGCGGTGTCGCTGGATGCAATGTTCAACAGGGCCGGTGAACTGGTTGTGGAACCGTAGGTGTTGGTGATGACGACGAAATAACTCGCCGAATCCGCCACCTGCGCATTGGCAAAGCTTAAATTGGCCGTCGCGGAGCCTGAAATCGTCGAACCATTTCCTGTCGCGCCATCCGACAGCGCATTCGTGGTCGTGGCGGTGGCTTCATACCACTGGTAAGTCAGCGGCGGCGCACTGCTCGCGCTCATCGTAACTGCAAAATCGGTTCCGGGCGTATTGTCGCCTGGGCCGCCGCTGTAACCCAAAGGTTGCACGTTAACGACCGGATTCGGCGGCACCAGGGAAACCGCATTCAAAGTTACCGTCACCGCGCTGCCGCTGGCGTTATTAAACATCACCGCAAATTCATTGAAGGTGGTCACGTTCACATTTGTGCCGTTCTTCGGAGTGGTTCCGTAGGATTGCTGCGTGACGCCCGAACCGTCGCAAACCAATCCGGCTGCCGCCACCGTGCTGGACGAGGTGCCGATCTGCATCACCCCGCTCTTGTTGTTGACCTGCATCTGGCCGGCATAAGTCACCCCCGCCGCCGGCGTGCCGGTGTTCGACTTGCCGGAGTTGAACGCGTTTCCGCTGTCATAAACCATGTATGTGCCATTCGTCCAATTGCGCTGGAACAATTCAAAATAGGGGCCGCCGATGTTGAAATCTCCCCAATAGCCCATAGCTTGGGAAGTGATGCCCGGATCATAGAACAGCCCGTAGCCAAAGCAGCGTCCACTCAGGCCGCCACTGAACGTAATATTGAAAGTGACCTCCGCAGAATTGCCAGCGCTGGGCGTGTTCATCGGCACAAAAGTCTTGGTGACGAATTCCAATTGCGTGCTGGCTGGTATGGTAAAGGCCACCGAACCGCCGTAAGTGGAATCGCCACCGGACGCGACGTTGGCCGTGACCAGCGTGCCGGTTTTGTCGTAGGAACTCCACTGCAACTGCCCGACAGCGGCCCTCACAAAATCCAACAGGAACACCAAGGTAAGAAGTTTGATTGCGATATTTTTCATATGACTGAACGTGGTTTTCCGCATTGTTGCATCCGCCGCAAAACAAAAGCCAAACCCAGCCAAGGGTGCCGCGACGGATGATTGAGATCACAAATATCATACATTTCCACTGATACAATTAGGCTTGTTTGCAATTTACTTTGAAATTTTGGCAGTCTTGTGGCTAAAAAAACTTCGGAAAGCAGTCGTAAGGGCGCTCCGGCAAGAACTCGAACTTCAGACCATTTGATTACGAGGCTTCAAAAGCTAACAAAGAGCCAGCCTGAAAAATCAATAAACAGGCCGACTCAATCTTCCCGATAAGAGTTGAAACGTTATCAGGCAAAGAAAACTATAATTGCGCGTCTGGGACAATTGGTAAAAAACTTAATAACGGCTAAAAAAAGATCTTATGCAGTGTCGCAGACAGTCCGCGCCAGTGAAGACGCGGGTGGTGTGAGCTGAATCGCTGTTTTAATCATCTCCGTCTTCATCGTCTTATTTACTTTTCAATTTTCAAAGACAGCAGGTGCCCGTGTTGACTGCCGGTCAAATCGCTGTGGACAGTGGTGAAAACTCGGAATATGGTAAAATAAAATAAATGAGGCCCAGATTAGTGTCATACATAGAAAGCAACCGGGCGAGGCTTGATCAGCGTCATTATATCACCGACGCATTTACTGACACGATGTGGTTTTATTTTTCCGAGAACAGGGTCAGATTTTATGTGGATGCCTACGGCCACGAATTTTGTATGGTTGTGAACGCTTCACCCATGCTTGATCATGCGTTTATCCTGCCATTTAAGGATTTCAAGGATTTCTTCTCGCCAGAGTTGCTGGATGAAAACCACCGATGGGTTTGCAACATTCGCGCTAACAGCGATGTGATAAGAATTTCGCGTTTTGGAAATTCAAGCGAGTGGTCGGTCGCGGATTATCACAATGCGTTTCATCTCTTGCAGGACGCACCGAAGTATTTCAATTCAGCGCCGGACATAAACAGCATGATATGATGCCTCCGCTTGGGATTCAATTGCGTGCGTTTTAATTATTTGAAGTGGTGCCCCGGCAAGGACTCGAACCTTGGACCAATTGATTAAGAGTCAACTGCTCTACCAACTGAGCTACCGAGGCAACCAGCATCCCGGCTTTTGAAGCGCCGAAACGAATACTAAATTTACGCTAAAACAAAGATGCCCGGCAAGTTTTATCGCTTTGACCGGGGCGGCCCCATTTTCTTCAAACCGATCTCGTGGGCGATATCGTCAAACTCTTCATGGCTGACTTCTTCAAGCTGCTTGCCGCGCGCCTTGAGCTTTTCGTTGATCTTGATGGCCTTCTCAGTCATCTCGTCGTGAGTTTGCTGCGTGCCACCGACGAGCGCAAAGTTCGGGCCGGTGGTGATGCGCTTTTTCCCGTCGGAATCCAGGCCAATGCCCAGCAGCGCGACCTTGCATTTATTTTTTTTGCGTTCGCCATTTGATCCAGCCTAGTGCCAGCTCTCTGCCCGGTCAAGCCGGCGGCGTGTTTTGAATTTTATTGGACAGTCAATTGTTTGCCGTTGTCGGCGGAATTTATTTTCAGCAAAAACGGCACGGCAGTTTTGGCCCAATCCTCCGGCGGCGGATAACCGGCAGCACTCCCGGCAAAACAGCTTTGCAGCATGCCGGTGTTGATAATGCCGGGATTGAGCGGCACGGCGGCCATGCCCGGCGGCAATTCCTGCGCAAGTGCCGACGTGAGTCCCTCAATCGCCCACTTCGTCGCGCAATACGGCGCGACTTCCGCATCAGTCGAGCGGCCCCAGCCGGAACTGAAATTCACGACGATTCCCCTGCCCTGTTTGATCATCGCCGGCACAAAATGACGGATGACATTCGCGACACCCTTGATGTTCACGTCAATCACGTCGGAAAATTCCTGCGCGGTCACCTGCCAGAGCGGCGCGTTGCGGTTGATAAGCGCGGCGTTGTTGAGCAGCAAATCCGGCGCGGCGTGCGACGACAAAACTTTTTTTGACCAGGCCGCGACCAGTTCGTCGTCGGAAACGTCCACCATGCTGAAATCATTCGGCGCGGGAAATTGTTTCTGCAATTGTGCGATTTCCTTTTCCGAGCGTCCGCAGCCGAGGACGACGTGTCCGAGCCGGATGAATTCCTCCGCCATCGCGCGTCCGAGTCCGAGCGAAACGCCGGTGATTAAAATTGTTTTTGGCATAACCTCGTCCGCAGATTACACAGATTTTCGCAGATTTATTTTTTCCACGTTAATCTGCGAGATCTGGGACTATTTTTAGTCACGCGGATTGAACTTCGATTCGCGTGCAAGCTGCTCCCATAATTTTCTTTGCGTGTCGGAAATTTTACCCGGCACGACAATCTTGGTTGTGACAAGCAAATCGCCGGTCTTGCCCAGGCCGCGACCGCGCACGCGCAGTTTTTGGCCGCTGGCGGTGCCGGCAGGAATCTTGATGTTCAAGCGTCCGTCGAGTGTGGGCACGGCGATTTCCGCGCCAAGCACGGCTTCCCACGGCGCGAGTTCAAGCTCGTAAATAAGGTTGTGCCCATCCACTTCGAAGTCGGGATGCTTGGCGAGGCGGACGCGCAGATACAAATCGCCGCCGGCCTCGCCGCGCCCGGCGATGCGCAGCTTCTGGCCTTCGGTGATGCCCGCCGGAATTTTGACCTGGTGCGAATCGGTGCGGTTCTCGTGCCGGATGGTGACGGTGCGGACGGAGCCGCGCTTGGCCTCCTCCAGCGTGACCATGATGTCGCCTTCAATGTCGCGGCTCCGTTCGGCAAAATCCTCTTGCGAAACATTTCCGCCCCGGCCAAAACCGTTCGCACCACCGCGCATCCGTGAACCGAACAGTTGCTCGAAGAAATCGCTGAAGCCGGTGCCGCCGAAATGTGTTTCAAAATCCTCGCTGCTCATCGGGCGCCCGCCGCGAAACGGCTGACCCCCGCCGCCGAATCCGCCGTAGCCGGGCGGTGGACGAAATTCCGCGCCGGACTTCCAGTCCGCGCCCAGTTCGTCATACTTTTTCCGCTTCTCCGGGTCGGACAATACTTCGTAGGCCTCGTTGATCTCCTTGAATTTTTCCTCGGCCTTCTTTTTGTCCTTGGCGACGTCGGGATGATATTCGCGCGCGAGCTTGCGGAAGGATTTTTTTATTTCATCCGCGCTCGCGGTGCGTGGCACGCCAAGACTCTGGTAGTAATCTTTGTATTGAACCGGCATAAAAATTAAACGTGGAAGAATGTGCCTGCTCGCGGCGTTTGTCAAAAGCAAGAAGCGCGAAGCCAGGCTCCGCGCTTCGTGAATCAAAGTTTGCCGGCAAAATTATTTCGGCTTCGCTTCTTTTTTCGTGTTGTCCACGCTCAAAAAACGGGTGCCGGCCATGTCGCCGTTGCGCCGCCAGACCTTGACGAGAATCTGGACGCCCTTGGCCTGCTTGCAAAGTTTCACAGCGCTGTCCGCGTCGCTCACGGGGTGCCGGTTAATTTCCACTATGACGTCGCCCTTCTGCAAACCGTCATTGGCGGCGCTTGAGTCCTGATCTACGTCCGTGACGATGGCGCCCTGCACGCTGTCGGGAATCTTCAATTCCTGCCGCACATCGCGGTCCAGATCGGTTACAGTCACGCCGTCAAGCGCGTCGGCTGTTGAATTGTCGGCATCGGAACTGTTCTGCTGGCTGTCATTGCCACCGCCCAGGCCCGGCAAGGTCGCGAGCGTGACGCTGATGTTTTGTTCAGCCCCGTCGCGGATTAATTTTACCGTCGCCGGGCTGCCCGGCTCGCATTGGGAAACCGCGAGTTGCAAGCCGTGTGCATCGGACACATCCATGCCGTTGAACGCGACGATTACATCGCCCGGTTTGATTCCAGCTTTTTCAGCGGGCGTGCCGGCCACCACATCGCCGACCAGCGCACCGTTCTGGGTGGACAGGTTAAAATCCTGCGCCAAACCGGGCGTGATGTCTTCCGGCAAAACGCCGAGATAGCCGCGAACCACCTTGCCACCTTTAAGGATGCGTTCCATGGAACGGCGCGCCATGTTGGCCGGCACGGCAAAACCAATGCCTTCATTGCCGCCGCTTTCCGTAGCAATCCATGTGTTGATGCCTACCAGCCGCCCTTCGGCGTCCACGAGCGCGCCGCCGGAATTGCCGGGATTGATGGCCGCGTCGGTCTGGATGAAATTTTCGTAGCCATGCGCGCCGTTGATGCCGTAACCATGCCGGCCCAGTCCGCTCACAATGCCCATCGTCACCGTCTGGCCAAGGCCAAAAGGATTGCCGATGGCGAGGACGGTGTCACCAATCTCTAACTGGTCGCTGTCGGCCAGGGTGATTGCCGGCAGATCCTTCGCGTCAATTTTCAAAACAGCCACGTCGGTCAGCGGATCAGTGCCGATGACTTTCGCGGTGTATTCTTTTTTATTGTCGTCGGCGATGGCGACCTTGATTTCGTCCGCGCCGTTCACGACGTGATTGGCGGTCAGAATGTAACCGTCGGGTGAAACGATGGAGCCTGAACCAAGCCCATGCTCAGTGCGCGAGCGCGGCTGGTCGTCCTGCGGAAACTGGTAGCCGAAAAACTGCCGGAACATCGGCTGCACGCGGACGGTGCGCGAGGAATAAATGGTCACCACGCTCGGCGCGGCCTTTTTGACGACGGGCGCGAAACTGGTGACGAGCTTGGAGTCGCGGTTGACGGGCGTGCTGGAAACGCTGATGTCCGGCGCGGAATCCTTGGCCCACAGCGTCAGGCCAAACGCCACAACCACCAGCAACGCACCTGTGCCTGCCGACACAATCCGGGTGAATGTTCTTGAAGGCATATTCATAAGCTTCGGTGAAATTGACACCGAAACCGTGCGGACGTTCAAATGCTGCGGTTACTGGGCCGCCGAATTCGTCTGCATTTTCGCCACGTCCTCCGCCTTGATCGTCTCAATCTTCGCGCCCTTTTTCATTTCCTCGGCGGACGGCACCTTGATGATGTCGCTGGTAAGCGGCTGGGCGGCCGGCGGCGCCACCGAGGCTTTCGTGTCGAGCAGTTCCACTTCAAAAATCAGCGTCGAATTCGGCGCAATGCCGCGGGTTCCCTGCTCTTTGTAAGCCAGTTCAGACGGGATGAATATTTTCCATTTCGCGCCGACCGTCATTTTTTGCAACGCCTCCGTCCAGCCGGGAATGACGCCGCCGACCGGGAACGAAGCCGGCTGGCCGCGCTTGTAGGAGCTGTCGAATTCCGTGCCGTCCAGCAGCGTGCCGCGATAATTCACCGTCACTATGTCGCTGGCCGCGGGCATCGCGCCGGTGCCGTTGGTGATGACCAGATATTGCAATCCGTCCGGCAACGCAATGACGCCGGGATTATTTTTGTTCGCGGCCAGAAAAGCCTCGCCGTCCGCCTTGTTCTTGGCCGCCTGTTCCTTGCGCTTTTCCATCTGCTTGGCCATGAGACTTTGTTGAAAGGCCTTCAACGTGGCCTGCATTTCCTGTTGCGAAAGCAGCGTCGCGCCGCCGGACTGCTCGTCCTTCAACCCGCGCAAAACCAGGTCCAGATCCACGTCAATGCCCTGCTGCTGCCAGTTGTGGCCCAGCGTCATGCCGATGGCATAACTCGCCCTCGACTTCTCGTCGCTCAAAACATTTGTGTCGTCGGCCAGCAGCGGCGCGACCAAACCTGCGGAAAAGATTGCTGTCAATAAAATGGCTTTCATAGATTTATTTTTTGGAGACGACATTATGCGAATCTAAAACAAAATTGCAATGCCGTTTTTTCGTTGAAAGAAAAGTGGTTAGGAATGACACGGGGAAAGCGGGCTGAGATCCTGCTTAAATGTGGGATTACTGTCAACAAACTGTCATCACAACAGCGATTTGATCAAATAATAACCGCCGAAGAAAAACCCCAGACAAGGGACCGCCTGCATTAAAGACACCGGCAGCACCAGCGATTTTATTTTCTTTATCGCCAGGACGGTTCCCGTGGATTCGATGAGCAAAAACAGGCCGGTGCTCAACAGGATGATTTTCACGCTGCACCACGCCGCCGGCAATTCCCAAAGATCCCGCCAGGTGCATTGCATGGCAACGCTGAAAAACGAACCCTGACGCTCGCCGATATTCGGAGCCAGCAGGGCGAAGGCGAGCAGTCCCAGTCCGGTCAGGCTCAAAAAGCGGATGTGACGGAGGATTTCGCGCTGTCTGTTTTCGTTGGTCATGCGGATTACAAATTTGATGGCCTAACAAATAATCGGGTTTGCAAAAAGGTGCGTCATGACCCGTAAATAATCAAGCGGCGAAAATCGGCGGGCCGTTCGATGGCCGTCTGCCGCCGCTGGCGGTTCTGTTTCCGTGAAAATCAAGCATGTTCCAGTTTCCAGCCTGGGAGATTCCTGAATCAAGTCCCGAGAAGTCGTCACATTACAATTGCGAAGGATGTCCGGAACCTATATTTCGGCAGTATGAAGACCAACTTCAGATGGTTCTCGTGGATTATTCCCCTTTTCCTGGTCGCGCTTTGCTCCTGTGATGTGCACAAAAAACTCGCAGATTTGCATTACAATGAGGCGATGAAAAAATTTAACGCTGGAGATCGCCCCGGTGCGCTGGATGAATTATTCGGTGCGGTAGCTTAAAACCCAAATTTTGTTAAGGCTTACCTTCTCCGAGGGGCCATTCAGCTCACATCCAGCAACTATACCACGGCTATCAAGGAATGAGGCCAATGCGGAACTGACCGCAAATATCAAGCTGCGTGAGGGTGAGGAAGGGCACGAATGGCAGTTGTGCATCGCCCGTTTTCTTGTTGGCGATCTGGTGGAAACCAATTTGCTGACCCAGGCCAAGGAAACAGCCGTTCGTTCAACCGATGTGGATGGCCAGCAATGCGAAGCTTTTTACTGCGCCGGAATGAAACATCTGCTCGCCGGAGACAAGCCGGGAGCCGTTGATTTATTTGGGAAGTGCATCGCGACGAAGCAGGAAAATTATGGAGAATATGCCAGTGCTGCGGTTGAGTTGCGGAAGCTGATGAAACCGTGATTTTCGGGGCCGCACCGCCGGGCAAGGCAGGTTGGATGCAACTCGTTCCCGATTGATAACATATCAGGCGATCTCATTCAGAAAACGCCGTAGCTATGAAAGTGCCGCCAAGTAAATTTCACGGATTGCTGCGTCGTTGAAACCGTTCAACTACAAACTGAATGGGAGCTTTTATCAAATCACTTTGCGGCCGAAAAGCGCAAAATCGTCGCGGAGGCGGGTGCCACCTGAATGGTGATGTCGGTCAGATGACTGCTTTTGACATTTTCCCATCGGCCCGCCCAGACTCCTTGAGGGTTGATGGAAACGCCGCCCAGCATCACGCCCGCTTTGGCGGCGATGTCCTGATCTTGCTGCCGCAAATCCATCCGCTGCCACTTCCCCAATACAACGCCTTGGGGCAATTGAAGCGAAACGTCCGCCGTTTGCGCCGCGTCGCCATAGCTCTTATTGATCAAGGTTACATCAATGGAACCATCCTTGTCCCGATACGCGTAGGCATCGAAGTTAAACGTGGACGCCGCCTGGATCTTCACTCCGAGTGGCCGACCGTGCGCGCCCTGGCTGAAAGCCAAAAGTGCATAGGCTTGGGGCCGCATGTTAAATCCCTCGCCTTCCGCCTGATGAACAAAAGCGGCATAATTCGGAGGGCCGAAAGTTCCATCGCGTCCCACAGATTCCCCGGTGTGATAATTCACGCCCAAAATGTGATGTGCCGCCCACCAATGGGTGCAGTCCAGCGCCCATAAGGTTGAAGCATAGGTGTCGCTTGAATCCTTGGATCCTCCATTGTAACAACTGTTCATCTCATCAATCCGGTAAGGCACTCCTTGCCCGGCCAGCACTGCGCCGACGCGGGCATAGTCCCGCTCGTATTCGCCGTGAAGATTGTTGGAAAGGAAACGGCTCCGGGTGGCGCTTGGATCCTTTTCGCCCGCCCGGCCCGATCCCAGAAAATAATAGTGATCACTGGCCATCGCCAGATGCCCCCCGGCAGACAAGTCCCTGGCCAGGTCGAGCGCATAACTCCCGTTGGCGCTCGGCCCGTCAAACATCGCCCCGGGCACGGCTTTCAAAATGGCGTCATAATGGGGTTTCCATTGCTCCAGGAATGCCTCATAGGTTTTGAGATAGAAATTCGGCTCGTTGCCAATCGAATAACAATCGAGAGCGTCCGCATCGTGATTCGCAATGTAGCTGGCGAGGCGCGCTGATTCAGCCGGATCGCCATTTTTCAAACGGAACGAATAAATCACCTTTACGCCGGCAGCCCGGGCAAAATTAAAAAGCACATCAATGTCCCCTTCCTGCGGAATCGGTATGCGTGGATCATCCACTGCGTTTGCGCCGACGCGCAGGCTCGTGATGCCGAGGGTCTTGAAGGTAGTGACCAGCGCCTGGTCTTTGGGATCAAAATAATATCGCCCATCCTTGGGCAGCAGCATTGACATCTCGTAACTAAGTCCCAAAAAGCGGGGCGGAAGAATGGCACCGTTGCCATCGTCTGCCACCGTGACAGCCACCGTTTGAATTTCCGCCGCAGCGAGACGGGGAATCAACATCGTCAGTGCGGACAAACCGGATAAACAAGAAAATTTTCCCAGCCATTTGAAGAAAGAATGCGAGTGCAAGAAATGAATTTTAGTTTTTAACATTATTAGCAATAGATCCGAGCATAGTCGAAAAATCGAAATGCCTCCAGAAAAATCGCTGGGCCAACCCTCGAACACAAACATTGAAAACTTGCACCCACGTGAGCGGCCGTTTTCTGGGAACTCTGATCGAATTGATCCTGCTACTTCGACGAATGAGCTTGCCCTTCACGCGGAATCAGTCAAAATAAACTTTTAACGATTCGTGTGGAGCGGATTGATGTCGGGCGTTTTCTGCTAGACGGATTTCTTCTCCAAAATATCGTTTATCGCATTTACGGCGTCAGCATCGAATTTTCGTTGAGACACGGAAGCCATCACATGTGATGATTTTATTGGTTCGGGGCGTAGCGTAGCCTGGTAGCGCGCTTGTTTCGGGTACAAGAGGTCGTGAGTTCGAATCTCACCGCCCCGACCATTTATAACACCTTCTCAAGAGGTTCGTGGTTTCCGAACAGATTTCAAATGTCAAAAAGTTTGCGTATGGCCCGTTGGAAAGGCATGATGAAAAAAAACGAAACGTTCCCCCATCACGCTATCTTCGCTTAATCAAAGGTGTAAATGTGAGTATTCGCAAGGCCGTCATTACCGCCGCTGGCAAGAACCAGCAAACGCTCCCGCTCCAAACTCTGGTGGACCGCGATGGCATTTCCAAATCCGCGCTCGCCATCCTGATCGAGGAAGTCACCAGCGCGGGCATCGAGGAAATCGCCGTGGTCATCAGCCCCGGGGCCGGCCCGGCTTATGCGGTGGCGGCCGGTGCTCACGCGCGGCGGGTGCAATTCATCGAACAACCCGCGCCGTTGGGTTATGGCCACGCCGTTCATTGCGCCGCGAAATATACCGGCGCAGAACCATTTTTGCTGCTCGTCGGCGATCATCTTTATTTGAGCAACGCCGTGAATTCCTGCGCCCGGCAGCTCGTCGAAACGGCGCAGGCTGAAAACTGTTCCGTGTCCGCCGTGCAGGCGACGCACGAAAGCAAGCTGCCGTATTACGGCGCAATTGGCGGACGGCTGGTGGCGGGCCGCCAGCGGCTTTACGAAATCGAATCTGTTTCTGAAAAACCTACGCCCACCGAAGCGGAACAAACGCTCGTGGTGCCGGGCTTGCGCGCGGGACATTATCTTTGTTTTTTTGGCATGCATGTTTTGACGCCGACGGCGATGGAAATTCTGGGCCGGTTGCTGGCCGGGCCGCCGCACAACGACCGCGTGCAGCTTTCCACCGCGCTGGCGGAACTCGCCCGGCGCGAACGCTATCTTGCCAGCGAACTGCTCGGCCGCCGCCACGACATCGGCGAACGTTACGGCCTGCTGACGGCGCAGCTTGCCCTGGCGCTGGCCGGAAAAAATCGCGACGAAATCCTGACCGAGATCGTCGAACTGCTCGCGCAAAACCAGAAGTAGTTCATGTCCCGCTTCACGCGCATCATCACCTCGCCGGACGCCGCCATCCGCGATCAATCGCTGGAAACGGCCTGCGCCGGACTTGACGCCGCCGAACTGCTTGCCGAGGCGGCGGAGCTGGACGTTTTTCGGCGCGACGCCAAAAATTTATACGAACGCGTTCGCGCGCTGTTTTTTCTCTACGCCATCCACCGGTTTTATTTGCCGGCAAAACTGAAAACTCACGCGGCGTCAGCCAATGCCTTGATTCCATTCAACGGTTATGAGCATCTGCTGCAACGACGCTTCGAGGAGGCGATTGATGTTTTTCTCAAAGCCCAGCAAAGCGGAGCGCCGAGCGACGGTCTTTGCAGCGCGCTGGCGGCGGCGTATCAGCGGCTTGGTTTCCAGACGCTCGCCGACCAGGTGCGACGCAGCGTCCGCAGCGTGCGCGGCAACCAATGGATGTTTCGCATGGGCCATCCCGCCGACCAGCCGCTGCGGCTGCGGCCCGAATTGTTGCGCCGCGATCCGGCGACCGGCGCGTATCCGATTTTGCGCGAGACCACGCCGGTGCGCATGGATCTGACGCACTGCGGCTGGAGCGATATTTTTTTCCTCGGCATGGATTATCCGGCCGGCGCGAAGGTGCTGAACGTCTCGATTGACCTCGCCGTTCATGGCCGCGACAAAACGCCGCGTCCGCCGGTCGAAGCATATTTGCGCGTGATCGAGGAACCGGTGCTGCGCTTGACGAGCGTGGACCTTGGGCTGCACGGCGGACATCCGCAGCCTGAATGAAGTTTTTGATTTCGCCAAAGATTATCTCGGCCTGCTCAAGGCGGCGGTCATCGCCAGCGGCATCGTGCCGCCGGGCATCGAAGGTTCCGGCCAGAACCTCGCCGATTTGCTCGCGCGCATCGTCGGCGCGGGACGCGGGCTGGAACTGGTCAGTTGCGTCAACAACATTCCCAAAGGCTCGCGGCTGGCCGTCTCGACCAATTTGCTCGCCGCGCTCATCAGCGTCTGCATGCGGGCGACCGGCCAGGCGCAATCGCTCACCGGCGGGTTGCGGGAAAACGAGCGGCGCATCGTGCTGGCGCGCGCTCTGCTTGGCGAATGGCTCGGCGGCTCCGGCGGCGGCTGGCAGGATTCCGGCGGCGTGTGGCCGGCGATGAAATTGATCGAAGGCGCGACGGCGCAGGAAGGCGACCCGGAATTCGGCATCAGCCGCGGCCGGCTCATGCCCACGCACCGGATTCTCGACGCGGACGACGCTTCGCCCGAAACGCGGCGGAAGCTGCAGGATTCGCTGGTGCTCGTCCACGGCGGCATGGCGCAAAACGTCGGGCCGATCCTCGAAATGGTGACGGAAAAATATCTGCTGCGCTGCGGCCCGGAATGGCAGGCGCGGCAGGAGATGCACGACGTGCTGCATGAAATTCTCGGCGCGCTTCGCACCGGCGACGTGCGAACCATCGGCGCGGCGACGACGCGGAATTTTGAAAAGCCGATCCAAGCCATCATTCCGTGGGCGACCAATTTTTTCACGGAAACCATCATCGCCAAAATCAGCCAGGAGTTCGGCGCAGACTTCTGGGGCTTCTGGATGCTGGGCGGCATGTCCGGCGGCGGCATGGGATTTATTTTTGCGCCGGAACGCAAGGCCGAAGCGCAAAAGCGTTTGCAGGAAATCATGTCGGCCACCAAACACGAACTGGCCGCCGCCCTGCCCTTCGCCATGGAACCGGTGGTTTATGATTTCGCCATCAACGAGCGCGGCACCTGGGCCGACCTGCTCACCGGCGCCGAGGGTCTGATGCCGTCCGGCTATTACACCATGACCGTGCCGCCGCTGCTGCGCCAAAACTGGAGCGAACTTTCGCCGCTGCGCCGCGCGGAACTGGACACGTTCGCCACCGCCTGCCGCACCAAACCGGAATTGCGCGGCATGGTGCAGACGCTTTTTGACGTGATGCTGCCGCGCGGCAAAGCGGACGGCGGCGCAAACCTGCCGCTGAATGAATTGCTGGAACGCCACGGCTTCGATCGCGTGATGCACGAACAAATCCGCGCCGACCTGCAAGGCGGCCGCATCGGCCTCGCCCAAAACCGGCTGCCCGCCAACGCCGTGATTGAAGATGTCCGCCCCGGCGACGTGACGGATTTCACTTCATCGAGCGGCGACATTTCCAAATTCCGTGAAGCCGGACTCGCTGCCCTGAAACGCGGCGAAGTGGCGGTCGTCACGCTCGCCGCCGGTGCCGGTTCGCGCTGGACGCAGGGCGCGGGCGTCGTGAAGGCGTTGTATCCGTTTTGCAAACTCGGCGGCCGGCATCGCACGTTCATCGAAACGCATCTTGCCAAGAGCCGTCGCATCAGCCGCCAGACCGGCACCTGGCTGCCGCACATTTTCACCACCAGCTATCTGTCGCACGAGCCGACGCAGCAATTTCTCGACCGGCAAAAAGGTTACGGCTACGAAGGGCCGCTGCTGCTGTCGCCGGGAAAATCCATCGGCCTGCGGCTCGTGCCGATGGTGCGCGACTTGCGGTTTGCGTGGGAGGAACTGCCGCAGCAACTGCTCGACGAGCAGCAGCAGAAAGTCCGCGACAGCCTGCGCGCCGCGCTCATCAACTGGGCGCGCTCGGCCGGCGAGGCCGGCGACTACACCGACAATCTTCCGCTGCAATGCCTGCATCCGGTCGGCCACTGGTATGAAATTCCGAATCTTCTGCGCAACGGCGTGCTCGCCCGGCTGCTCGCCGAGCGCCCGCAGTTGCAGCATCTCGTCCTCCACAACATTGACACCGTCGGCATGGACGTGGATCCGGCATTGCTCGGCGCGCACATTCAAAGCGGCGCGGGCCTGACCTTTGAAGTCATCACGCGCCGGCTCGAAGACCGCGGCGGCGGCCTCGCCCGCGTGGACGGCCGCGTGCGCCTCGTGGAAGGACTCGCGTTGCCGCGCGAAGAGGAGGAATTCAAACTTTCCTTCTACAATTCCAACACTTGCTGGATTCACCTCGATAAAATGCTCGCGGCCTTTGGCCTGACGCGCGCCGATCTCGGCAACGCGGAGAAAGTCGCCGCCGGCATCCGCGCGCTCGCGGCGAAAATGCCGACTTACATCACGCTGAAGGATGTGAAAAAACGCTGGGGCCAGGGCCAGGAAGATGTTTTTCCGGTCTGCCAGTTTGAAAAACTCTGGGTGGACATGAGCGGCCTCGCGGATTTGGAAACGCGCTTCGTCGCCGTGCCCCGGTTGCGCGGCCAGCAGCTCAAGGATCAGGCCCAGCTCGATGGCTGGCTGCGCGACGGCTCGGCAGAATATGTCGAAAGCCTTTGCGAATGGGAATGACCGGACGCCGCTGAAAAACTTCAATGGAAAATTCTTTTGCTACTTCTGCCAACTTGATCGTGGAATTACATTCCATCGTGGAGCGAATGCCATTGGCGCAACTGTTTCCAAAACCGCAACCGCTCGAAGTCGAGCTTGGCTGCGGCGACGCTTCGTTTCTTGCGGAATATGCCCGGCGAAATCCCGAACGGAATTTCATCGGCGTCGAGCGGCTGCTCGGCCGCATCCAAAAACTCGACCGCAAAGGCCGGCGTGCCGGGCTGACCAACCTGCGCGGTGTCCGCATCGAGTCTGCGTATTTTCTGCAATATCTTTTGCCGCCGCACGCGGCCTCGGCGCTGCACATTTATTTTCCCGACCCGTGGCCGAAAAAGAAACATCGCCGGCACCGGCTCATCAACGAAAGCTTCCCCGCGCTGGCCCGCGCCGCGCTCGCGCCCGGTGGCGTGGTTTATTTGCGGACGGACGACGCGGATTATTTCCAGCAGATGACCGAGGTGTTTGCCGCGAGCAAGGAATTTCAAAAAGTCGAAACGCCCGCTGAACTGGCGGAAGTGCTGACGGACTTCGAGCGGGATTTTAATGCGAAGGGAATTCCGACTCTGCGGGCGGCCTATCAATTAAGCCGGTAAGCCGGTAGGGCGGCGGTGCGCCGTCGCCTGAAATGGGCAAAGCGGCAGCTTTGCCCTACCAATAGTTCACACATCAATCACCGGGCCGTTGCCGTCGTTGTCCAGATTTTTTATCGGGCGGCGGGCGGCGTTGAAACGTGACGCGCGCGTTCGAATTGCCAGTGAGGAGATTTAGCGCGCCGGAGATGAGACTAATGACCAGCGCACCCCAAATTGCCGCGCCGAACGTGTCCACTTGAAAATACGGCTGCATCAGCCAGCTCACGAAGCACAGCATCAGCGCGTTGATGACGAGCATGAACAGCCCCAGCGTCAAAATCAGCAGCGGCAGCGCGAAGATCACCAGAATCGGCCGGATGAACGCGTTGAGGATGCCCAGCACCAGCGCGGTCAGCACCGGCGCGAGCAGGCCCGGGTCGCGGAAATGAATGCCATGCACGACCTGCACCGCCACCAGCACCGCGAAGGTGCTGATGAGCCAGCTCTTGAAAAATTGCAAAACTTTTTTGGTTTCGGCTTGCATGACAAAAACACGCCGTTGAACGGCGCATCTCAAATTGCGCCAGCGCGGCTGGAAAAACAAGGTGTGATTTTTGTGGATTCAGGAAGTCCATCGTTGCAACTTGTCCGCCACACATGAAAACCTTTTTTCTGCTGGCCCTGGCGATGACGGTTCCCGCCACTGCGATCTTTTCCCAAGGCGTCGTCGCGCCCGGCGCAAAACTGGAAAAGCTCGCCGGCGATTTCGCGTTCACCGAAGGCGCGACGTGCGACAAAAACGGAAATGTCTTTTTCGTGGACCAGCCGAACGACCGCATCATGGAATGGAGCGTGGACGGGAAACTTTCGACGTTCATGCAGCCGTCCGGCCACGCGAACGGCATGATGTTCGACGCGAACGGAAATTTGATTGCCTGCGCCGACGAGCACAACCAGCTTTGGTCCATCGCGCCGGACAAAACGGTCACGGTTCTCGTCACCAATTACGACGGCAAATATCTCAACGGGCCGAACGATGTCTGGATTGCGCCGAACGGCGGCATGTATTTGACCGACCCGTTTTACCGCCGCAAATGGTGGGATCACACAAAGATGGCGCTCACGAACCAGCCGGTATTTTATCTCTCGCCCGACCGTCAAAAACTTTTTCCCGTCGCCAACGATTTGAAAAAGCCCAACGGCATCACCGGCACGCCGGACGGCAAAACTCTTTTCATCGCCGACATTCAGGGCGACCGGACGTGGCGCTACGACATTTTGCCCGACGGCTCGCTGACGAATAAAACTCTGGCCGTTATGAAAGGCTCGGACGGAATGACGATTGATGAAAATGGACGATTTGGTGATGTGCGCGACCGGCCGGACCAACGGCGTTTCCATCTTCAATCCGGCGGGTAAATTGATTGACCACATTGACGTGCCGGAACAATGGTCGGCCAACGTCTGCTTCGGCGGGCCGGACCGCAAGACGCTGTTCATCACCGCCAGCACCTCGCTTTATTCGATTCGCATGAACGTCAAGGGCGCGAATCCGGCGAAGTGAATCAATCTATTGAACATTCTGCTCCGGCACGGATTTTTGCGGGCGAACCGATCGCTTCCAATTCCGCTAAGGTGAAATCCAAACAATTCGGTGCAAAGAACGAGCACATTTCCACGCTGACCACCGGCTAAACCCCCCGAACTTTTGCAAGCTGGCGCATCAGGCAAAAGTTTGACGCGCCGCGTATTGACGAGCGATCAAGTTTTTATCCGGCCGTAACCGGCAAAAAAGATTGGAAAGCATCACGTCGGTGGATAAAAGTATGCCATGCTCAATTACGGAATCGGCGACAAAGTGGTGTGCGTGGATGACAAATTCCCGCCAGACATCAGCAAGCTTTATGACGCCCTGCCGGTGAAGGACACGACCTATGTCGTGCGCGACATCCGGTTGGGCATCAACCTGACCATGGAAGGCGACGTGTCAGTGCTGCTGATCGGTCTGGTCAATCCCAAGGCTGATTCCAAGGCGGGACTGGAGCGCGGCTTTCGTGCTGACCGTTTCCGCCCGCTCGATGAGTTACGCAACGAGCAGACGGCCCGCAAGCCGGAGGAAGAAAAAAAGGAGCAGGTTCAACCCGTCGAAGCGTAATCAGCCGGGACTATTTAAGAAAATCCCGCTGGAGCTGCCGCATCAATTCGTCCACCGCCAGCATCAGTTCGCCGCGCCGTTGCGCATTGCTCTCATGATCGGACAAATCCATGGGTGCGCTCATGGTCTCCGTGTAACGCTTCGTCATTGCGAGGTCTTCGTCAATCTGTCCGAGCTGGCGAAGCAGGCCGCGCACTTTTTCCGCGTGCGTTTTCGCTTCGGAAATTTTCGCCAATGCCGCGCCCGCCGTCAGCTCGTTCGCTTCCACTTTTTTCAGCAAACCACACTCAAAAGTCCGGCAGCACTTCGGCCGGTCAGCGTAAATGCCGCAGAGCCTGCCGTCGAAGCACGCGCAAGGCTGCGCGAACGCCAGCTTGGTTTGCGTTTTCTTCTCGATCGTCAACCCGAGTTGTTTCAGCCGCTTCGCGTCGTCGCCCGCGCGCAGTTCCACGTCCGCAAACAGCGTGCTGTCGCAGCACAAGCCGCAGTTCGGACAAAGTTGTTCCACACTGTTCATCGCCAGAAATGTTTCGGATACTTCCGCGCCAGCTCGGTTTTGATCTTCGGATAATGTTCGCGCCAGAAACCCGCCAAATCCTGCGTCACCTGGACCGGTTTCATTCCGGGCGTCAAAATATGCACCGTCACCGGCACGCGGCCCAGCGCGATCTTCGGCGTCTGGTTCACGTCGTAAAGTTCCTGGATGCGCAGCGAGATGAACGGCGGCCTGCCCGGCTCGTAATTCACCTTGGGCGTCCGCCCGTTCGGCAGCGTCAGCCGCTCCGGCGCATGTTTGTCCAGCAATTCGCGCTGCGATTGCGAGAGCCATGACATCACGACGGGTTTCACTTCGCGCTCCTTGACATCTTTATAGCTGACCGCTCCATGGCACAACTGCTCGATGATGTGCTTCTTGTCCTCGCCCGTGATCGCCGGCAACTGCAATTCCGCGCACTGCTGGCAAAGCAGGTTCAACCGCGCCAGCCATTGCTCAACGTGATGATCCCAGTTCGGCAGCAGCAATCGTCCGGCGAGAATTTCATCCGCGAGCAATCGCGCCGCCGCATCCGTCGGTGGTGGGTCAATGCGTTTCGCCGCGAGCGCCAGATCGCGAAAGCGCAACAACTCGGCGGCGAGCACGCGCTTCTGTTGCGCGTCGAACTGGACGTGCAAATCGGATTTGATGTCGTCGGGAAACAGTTCGCGCAGCCAGTCTGTCTCAATCGTCGTGGCCAGCGAAAGAATCGTGTTCACTTCGCGGTCGCGTCCGCCGATCTCGCGGATTTCCGCCACGACAAAGAGCGGACTGTGCTGAACCTTGCTTTCCCGCGCCAGCACACCGCGACGGCCGTGGACGAGTTCGCAGCGCAAAGTGCCCTGATCCATCCGCCGCGCCACGCGGTCGCTGAAACCGATCAAAATACATTTCTGCAACGCCTCGTCTTTAATCTCTTTCGGCTTCGTGTCGAGACCCTCGTCCTTGGCGATGCGGAGAAATTGTTCAAACAACGGCCCGACTTGCCGCGCGGTGACGGCGTGAATGCCCAGCTTGCGGCAGGCGTCCATGCGGAACTGATTATTGAACGCAAAACTCCACGCGCGCATGAGAATCCAAAAGTCCGACGACGCCTTCTCGCCGAGCAAATCTTCCCGTGCCGTTTCCACATCCTTGCCGGCGTTGCGAATGATCAGGTCGCGCCCTTGCGTCAGCGCCGCGACGAGACACGCCTGATACACGCAGCCGTATTTTTGCGCCGCCAGCAGCATCCGCGCGTAACGCGGGTGCAGCGGAAACGCCAGCATCTTGCGGCCAACCGGAGTAATTTTCGCGTCGTGAATCGCGCCGAGATCCGCCAACAATTCCTCCGCGTGGGTGAGGGAAATTTCGTCTGGCTTTTCCAGCCAGCGGAACTTCCGCAAATCCTCCACGCCCGCCGCCTTCAATGTCAGCACGACTTCCGACAAATCGAGCCGGCGGATTTCCGGCATCTCGTGCGGCGCACGCTCGTCGTGCTCGGGGCGCGACCACAACCGGACGCACGTGCCCGGCGCGGTGCGACCCGCGCGGCCAGTTCTTTGGTCGGCATTCGCCTGCGAGATTTTTTCGACGAGCAACGTGTTGATGCCGCGGTTCGAATCGTAACGGGCGATGCGCGCGAGGCCGGAATCAATCACCAGACGCACGCCGTCTATCGTGATGCTCGTCTCCGCGACGTTCGTGGCGACGACGACCTTTCGCTGCTGGTAGCGCGCGACGGCGGCATCCTGATCCTTCGGCTGCAATTCGCCGTGCAAAGGCAGCACGATGAAACCTTTGGCCTCGCGCGTATTGCGGATGGCCTCGATGGTCTGGGAAATTTCAAAACCGCCCGGCATGAAAACGAGCACGTCGCCCTCGCCGCCGCCATTGACGTAGCGCGAGAACTCTTCCGCCGCCAGTCCCCACACCGGCGGCCCGTTCGCGCCGGCACGGTGCGGCAGATATTCGACTTCGACCGGAAACGTGCGGCCTTCGGAGGCGAGCACGGAGCAGCGTGGAGCGCCGGCCTCGGTCCCGACGGGGGATGCTTCAACTCGCCGGATCGGAGACCGGCGCTCCGACAGATATTTTTCCAGTTCGGCCGCGTTCAGCGTGGCAGACATCACGGCCAGCATGAGGTCGGGGCGGTGTTTTTCCTGCTGGTCGAGCGTTTGGGCAAGCGTGATGTCGCCGTAAAGATGCCGTTCATGAAATTCATCGAACAGGATCGCCGACACGCCGCGCAGTTGCGGGTCGTCAATCATTTGCCGCAACAAAACACCTTCGGTCACAAAGCGGATTTTGGTTTTGGCCGACGTGCAATTCTCAAAGCGGATCTGGTAACCGACTTCGTCGCCGAGTTTGACGCCTAATTCCTGCGCCACGCGCGCCGCGAGCAGACGCGCGGCCAGCCGGCGCGGCTGCAAAACAACAACCTGTCCATTGCCGAGCAATCCGTGTTTGAGCAGCATCTGCGGCACCTGCGTGGATTTGCCGGAACCGGTGGGCGCGGACAGTATGAGCCGCTTGTCGCGTTGCAGGCGCGCGATGATTTCGGATTCGATTTCGTAGATGGGCAGTCGTTCGGCCATGAAGCCTCATTGTAGCGGCGACCCGGCGGAGCGCCGCATTTTTATTTCACGGTGAGAAGTGCGGCTCTCTACCTAGAAGCCGCTGCTTGGCGCAGATTGCGCCGGGTTCACTCCATGCCCGAACCGCCGATGGCATGCGCCAGCAGCGCATTCAGCAGTGTCAGCAATGGAAATGCCGCCGCCGAACAAATATTTCCAATCAACGACGCGAACAACGCCTTGCCGACTGATGGCGATGGCAATGCCATCTTGGCGGAGGGCGCAAAACGGCACAGCAAATAGATCAAACTCCCTTCGATCAACACGATGATCCCCTCGCAGATGCCTGCGGCGAGTCCGGGGCGCGCGCCAGCGGAAAACCAGACCAGTCCCAGAAAGATGGGATACGTCAGCAGATGCATGGCCATCAGCCAGAGAAAAAACAGGCGCGGCGTGCGCCGGCGACGCAGCAGGAGGAGGATGCAAACCGCCTCGACCAATATTGCAATCGTGATGGTGAATATAATTCCGAACTGGGATCTGGAACTTACACCGAAATCAACAATCGGGTCGGCTCTCAAGGAACCGCCCGGCAGCAGCGCGGCCAAAAATATCAGCCACCGCAGACCACCATTGCGAATGCCGCCATTCATGATTACCATTCATAGACTTTCCGGCCGGCAATGCAAAGCAAAGTTTATAATAAAGCTTGCCAATATTTCAATGGAGGCGCAAACCTTGGGCTTATCACAACGGAAAAAGTGCCCGATGAAACATCGTCCGGGAAATTTGCTTTGGGTTCTGCTCGCAATTCTGCTGCTGGCGGGCTGGCTGATGTTGTTACGCCTGCCGCCCTCCAATGGTGCCGCCTCCCGCGCGTTGGCGGAGACCCGGCAATCGTTGCGGGAGCAGGGCTTCAAGACGGATCTCGCCGACTTTGACCTCTCCACCACGCCGGAGTTGCGCACGCGCGAAGCTGTTTTGAAAAATACCGCCACCAACAGCTTCTCTCGCTCATTTCCCGTGAATCTTAATCTCCTGCCACCTGTCGGGAACGACTCCGCGATGGTGGTTTGGAAGCTGGCTTCATTGCCAGGGAGAAACCGCTCAAGCTATGACGACAACGACCAGCTCTCTTGGGACGAATTTCGTAACGCGATCAACCAGAAACAATCGCTCTTCGACTCCGCCTGTGCGGCCATCCTGTCCGGCCCCATCCAGTTCAACCTCGATGCCAGTCGTGGCAGCGCCATGTTGCTGCCGCATCTCGCGGTGATGAAAAATCTCACCCAGACGTTTGGCGACCGCACCGTGCTGGCCCTGCATGACGGCAATCCATCCGGCGCGTGGACCAATCTTCTGGCGGCGACCCGGCTGGTCACCGCGTATGAGCCGGAACCGGTGGAGATTTCGCACCTCGTCCGCTTGAACGACATGACTCTCGCCTTCAATATCACGTGGCAGGCGCTTCAGACCAACGGCTGGACCGACGACCAGCTCGCGCGGCTGCAGCAGGAATGGGAGTCCGCGAATTTTTTCACGAATCTGCCGGAGACGGCCGCCTTCCAGCGCGCCAGTGCCGTGGCGATGTGCGAATCCGAGCGCCAGCGTTCTATGAATGACAACTTTACTTTCATTGAATTTTGCAAGGCGGCGCTTCAAAATCCCATGCAAATCTGGTGGAAGCTCAATTACAACTGGAACCAGCTCGCCTACCGCCAGCATGGCAGCCTTGACGATCAGCAGGCGCTGCTGCTGTTCTATCACGACCGCGAGGTGGAACTCCGCAACGCCATTCAAGCCACCAATTGGTCACAGATGCGCTCGCTGCCCGGCGTGACCAACCGGATTTTCTTCCGGTCAAAGTATTCGTCGCCCATATCAGGCCATGATGAACTTGCACGAAATGAACACGGCCTTCATGAAATTCAATTCCAGCTTCCTTGGGCGTGCTGCCGAGGCCGAAGCGCGACGGCGAATCATCATCACCGCCCTCGCGCTCGAAAGGTATCGCGAAAAATTTGGCGCCTATCCGGCAACGCTCGCCGCACTCACGCCGGAATTTCTCAAGACGCCGCTGCCGGACTTCATGGACGGCCAGCCGCTGCGCTACCGGCTCGACAAATGATGGACATTTTCTTCTTTATTCCATCGGGCTGGATGGCGTGGATGACGGCGGGATACTGCCATCACACGAATGGGAGACCAAACTTCGCGGCGGCGGCACACTTTATGAAGCACCGCCACAAGCCGACATCGTCTGGCCGCTGCCGGCCAGCAAAACTTCCATCCAAGATTTGAAGCAGCAGGAAGAGCGCGCCGAGCAATCACGCAATTATCGAGAGATGCAGCAGGAATCCGTAGAGGATTGGAAACAATCTCCCTTGCGCCAGGCCCGCGTCGCAAAGATTTTGTCAATGAAATGGTCGCCGGACGCGAGCGGCATGTCCTATCAAGGCCGGCCGGTCAATGACGCCATTCGGAACGCCGGCACCGCCGGCACCAACCAGCTTTCGCTCGGCGAACTGCTGACGCCCCGGCAAATTATCACCGGCGCAGGAACCGGAAGACCTCACCTTTGAATTTCCCGTCAGCTACGATGTCGTCACCAACCGGGGCGGATTGACCCTGATGGTGGATGCAAGTCCGGGAAACGTGGACGAGCCAGACAGCGGAGCCAAAGTGCAGGATTGCGACCGCGCCACCAACGGCGATTTCTGCTCGTCTGGCACACGATCTTCGACCCGCCCCGCACGCACGCCGTCCAGGCCCGGCTGCTATGGACAAATGAACGGGGCGGATATTACCTGGGCTGCGGCCCCGCCATTGCCGTTACGACCAGCAACCTCTGCCAGTTCAGTCTCGACTCCTCGACCTATGACGTTGAATTGGGCGCGACCTTTCATGCCCGGCTGCCGGAGCCGAACGGAAATTTTTCCATCGAATGCATCACCACCAACGGCGTGCATCTCAAGACGCTCTCCGGCAGCACCACGAACGGCGAGTTCAACGTCCTCTGGAACCTGGTGGATGACCACGGCCACCGGCTGAACGGCGAGACGTTTAATTCCATCGTGCATCTCACCCTGCCGGACTCCGGCCGCACCCAGACGTTGCGCGGGCCATGACCCGGCCCCGCCCCGCCCGATAAAAGACAATCATTAAAATTTATGCACGCCGCCCCAGAACAACCTAAAGAACAGCAGCTCCGCCGCCTGCTCATCAAACTGACGAAGGCGTTTCTGATTTACATGGACGAATGCCGGAGGGGGCTTCAGTCCGAGCAACAGCGCCTGGCGATGGTTGACAACTTCTATCAGCAAATCATGCATGCCGTCCAGTGGGACGTGCAGGAAGCCGCGAGCTGGCACGCCCTCGGCCTGCACCAGGACGATGACGAAGATGCCAGTGGCTCGTTCTGCCACGCACTGAACGCCATCAGATCCAGGCGGGACAAGACGCCGTCTGCGGCCGACAATCATTCGTGGGCCACCGTCCACCTGGAGGCGGAATGCAACTACGAATTCGGGCTGCGCCTCATCCGCAAACCCGCGCCCGACGCCGCCCGGAAGTTTTTGGAGATCGCCTTGGCGCAGGCCAAACAGGCGGACGCCATGAACGACCCGGAGAAGATTCCCGACGACCCTCTCGCCGGCAAAATCGCCTCGTTGCTGGTTCAAGTCACGCCCGACCCAAACGCCAAACCCATGTCGCGCGCCACAATCCTCAGGGCCGTCCGCCTGCGCCGGCGTCAGCTTGCGAAAAATATCGGCACGAAGGTTGGCTGCGAAAGGCGGCTCGACAATCTGCTGCACCAACTACAGTCGCTCGCCGATGAACCGGAGGCGGACTTCCTCGACCGCTGGCGGCAGCTCGATGCGGAGTGGGACAAGTTCATTGAGGCGAGCTGGCTCGCCAATGCCCGCGAGACCGCCCACAACATGATCCGTTGCGCCGAGCATGAACGCCGCCATCCGGGCATCTACGATTCCCGACCGGCCATGAAGGCGACCTTGCGCGAATGGAACGAGGGCGAACTGCGCGAACTTTGCCTGGGACTGGTGCCCCCGGCCGAGCGGCTGGCCTTTGAACAACTGGAGCGCGAGCTGCGGGACAAACCGGAGTGAACGTGGCGGCAACCCGGCAGAGCGCCGCATTCTCAAATTGGCCCGATGAAATGCGGCTTTCTGCCGAAAGCCGCTACGAACGCGTTCCGGCGGCGACGGCTTGTGTTCCCGGCGGGTCTGTTCCTATTCCGGCTGCCGCCGTTTGTATTTCGCCCTACTCCGTTTGTATTCCAGGTCTATCCGTTCGTATTCCGGCCAGCGCCGTTGGTGTTCCGCCCTGCCCCGTTCGTATTCCGGGCCGCGCCGTTTGGGTTCCGGTTACGACCGTTTGTATTGGCGGCGCGGCTGTTCGTATTGGGAATCCGGCTGTTCGTGTTCCGGCCATCGCCGTTTGCCGATTCTTCCCATCCGCACGCGCTTTTTGCGGTTGCCCATGCCCACCAGTTGCGGCGGCGATGCGCCCGCATTCACTTCCATTATGATTATTATTAGTTTATATATGTTTTATCTGTTATTTATTAAATTTAACTATTGACTGGACGCGCCCTTTGAAGTAAAGAGGTAGTGGCTGCGGATAAACCAGCGCAGCAACCAAAGGAAAATCATGAAAACGGACAACCAGTTCAGCGTTGACCGCGCCATAAAGACCATCAGTGCGGCGCGACAGGTGGACACCAAGTGGTCGTGGCCGGATGCGACCCCCGACCAGATGCAAACGCAGTTGGAAACCATCACCGGCAACAGCAGCAGCACCCCGCCGGTGGTCGGACAGGAGGAAATCGCCGACCAGGCCCATCGCACTCGCGACGGCGCTTACGGCACCTGGCGGGCGCAGTTGAACGCCTTGCACCAGTTCACGGTGCAGGGGCTGAACATGGCGAAAAACAAATTCCGCAACGACCCCGCCAGCCTCGCGGTGCTGGCCGGCCTCCGCGCCACCGGCAAGACCACCGAGAAAATCCTCACCGAAGCGCTGGCCTGGGAATCGGCGTGGAACCAACTGGCCCCCACGTGGAGCCCCACCCCGGCCAACACGCTGGCGGCGTTGAAAACGCTCCGCAAACAGTGCGCGGAGGATTTGCAGACGACGTTCACCAACGCGGATTCGGCCAGCCACGAGCAGTCCGCCAAGCTCGATCAAATGTGCAGCGGCCTCGAAGCCGTGAACGTGGCGTGGTATGCGGACGCCACGCGGATTTTCCCCGTCGGCACGGCGGAAGGCGACATGATCCGCAGCACCGTTCCCACCACCTACACGCCTTCCACCAGCACACCGCCACCCGCGCCCGCCCCGACGGCGACCCCGGCCAAAACGCCGTAGAACCCATGACCTCGGCACCTCAAAATGATCTGGAGCGGGCCATCGCCCGCGCCACGGGACACGGGGAGGAGAACATCCCCTTCTTCAAACAACTGCTGAAGTCCAAATTGACGATCTTGAAGCCGCGTCCGAAGGAGCTGGTGCCGCGCCTGAAATCCGACGATGAAAACCACCTCACATTGACCACCTGGAACAACGGGGGCAGGCAGTTCATCCCGGTGTTTTCCTGCGCCGCACGCGCAAACGAGGCGATCAAGACGCTCCGGCAGAAGCGCGAGGAGCTGGAATATCAGCAAGTTGACGGCAAGGTGTTGTTTGAGTCGTTGGCGCAGCAAAAAAACAAGCTCAACGTCATCGTCAATCCCGCGTGCAGCTCGGGCGCGCTCGAATTAAAGGAGGAACACCTGGAGGGTCTGGCCGATGGCTCCATCATCGTGCCGCCCACTCCAGGTGCAATTGCGTTGGGCAAGCTGATCATGTTCGGTTCCATGCATTTCCCCCCGGAACTGGTCAAGGCCATGCCGCCCCTGCTGGCGGCCCATCCCGAAGTGCGCGCCGCCTGGCTGTTCCGCGACCAGGCAAAACCCGATCCGAACGAGCCGGAATATGACACGGACGATGCGGATTATGTTCTGGGGCTGCTGGTGACGAAAAGTTTCACCAAGGAACTGGAAACGGAGATCGAGCGGGTCGCCAACGAAACATTTCAGCCGCCGCAACGCTGCCGCCTTTGGATCATGGATCCGACCGATGCCGCGCTGATCGACATCATGGGCGAATATCCGGAGTTTTATGCCGCGCCGGGCTTTGTCCGATGCAACGTGACGCCGGGACCACCCGTCGATGCCGACGCCGAACCCGCGCCGGAGGCCGACGCACCCGAAGGCAGCGAATGGGAACCGGTCAATGATTTGGAACGGGCCTACTTCGCTGCGGCCAAATGGACGCCGGCCAGCCGGGAGCTGTTCCGGCAGTTGAGGGAATCTGTTTTGGTATTTCTGGCACCCTACCATCCGGAGATGGTGGGCATGATGAAGGTGGGGAACGGCGACCGGATGCTTTTCGATGTCTGGACCAACGGGCAGGAAGACCACATTCCAATTTTCACCTCGCTGGAGCGGGCGGAGCAGGCGCTTAAAGTCACCAAGCGGTGGGCCATGCCGCATACGGTCGTCGAAATGAAAGGGCTGGAGCTGTTCCATTGCCTGACCGGGCACACCCATGATTACAAGGTGGTGATCAATCCCGGCTGCGTGCCGGGCGGGATGGTGCTGAACCAGGACCGGGTGCGCGAATTGTGGGACGGCTCCGTCTTCAAGCTGCTGCCCCCGGTGGAAAAGGTGCGGCGCCCGTCGGAGATCGTGGACGCGGCGGATTACCCGACGGATTTCATCCAGCCGCTGTTTGAATTTCTGCGAGGCAAGCCGCTCGCGCGGGCGGCTTGGCTGTTCCGCCAGTCGCCCCCGCCAAAATCCGGTGAGACCAGCTACATCATCGGGCTGCTGATCACGGGCGAAACCGGGTCGGAGCTGGAACAGGATCTCGTGGTGGTGGCCGAGCATGTGTGTCCGCCGAATTGCAGCTTTGGCGTTGCGATTTTGGATCCGAAGAAGCCCTCGGTGGCGGTGGCGACGGCCAATTTTCCGCCATTCTATGCGGCCCCGGATTACCACGGCCCCAGCGTGCTGCTCGGCGAGCCGGGCAAATCATAGCGGCATCCCGGCGGTGGTTAAGGTATTCAGGCCGAATTCCGCCACAACGGCTGACCATTTGACAAGACGAGGGTTCGGGTTATTTTTACGCGCATGAAAACCTTTGCGCTGGCCTTAGCCCTTTCGCTTATTACAAACCTCGCCGTCCGTGCCGCGTCCATTTACGACATCCCGGTGAAGGACATTGACGGCAAGCCGACCACGCTGGGCGCCTACAAGGGCAAGGTGCTGCTCATCGTGAACGTCGCCTCGCGCTGCGGGTTCACGCCGCAATACACGGCGCTCGAGGCGACCTACAAGAAATACAGCGACCAGGGCTTTGTGATCCTCGGCTTCCCGTGCAACCAGTTCGGCGGGCAGGAGCCGGGCAGCGACGCGGAGATCAAACAATTTTGCACCAGCAAGTTCGCCGTCACCTTCCCGATGTTCGACAAGATCGAAGTGAACGGCGAGGGCCGGCATCCGCTCTATGTGCAGCTTGCGGGGGACACCTCCCCCTACCCCGGCAACATCGGCTGGAACTTCACCAAGTTCCTCATCGGCAAAGACGGCACGATCCTGAAACGGTTCGACTCGAAAACCAAGCCCGACTCGCCGGAAGTCACTGCCGCCATTGAAGCCGCGCTGGCGGCGAAGTGATTTCAGGCCAGAACCCAGCCGGGTTTGATTTCCTCGTCGAGCGGCGGCAGCGGCATGTTGGCGAGTAATTTTCTTTCGGCCAGAATTCCGATCATCGCGGCGTTGTCCGTGCAGAGGGATTTGTCGGCGAGACGGAGGGCAAGGCCGTTTTTTTGACAGGCGCGGGCGAGTTCATTGCGCAACGAGCGGTTGCAGGTCACGCCGCCGGACGCGGTTACGCAGCGGACGCCATTACGATTCGCGGCGCGGATGGTTTTCTTCACGAGCACTTCGACAATGGCCGCCTGCACGCTGGCACAGAGGTCGCAAATGGCCTGCCGGTCATCGAGCAACGGATGGTCGCGGATGAAATAGCGGACGGAAGTCTTCAGGCCGCTGAAACTGAAGTCGTCGCTGGCGTCGTGCAGCAGCGGACGGGGAAAATCGTGGGCGGCGGGGTTCCCCTGCTCCGCCAGTTGGTCAATCAGCGGCCCGGCGGGATACGGCAGGCCCATGAGCTTGCCGGTCTTGTCAAAACATTCGCCGGCGGCGTCGTCAATCGTCCCGCCGAGCACGCGGTGTTTCAATTCCGATTCCACCAGCACCAGCATCGTGTGTCCGCCGCTGACGATGAGCGAGACGTTCGGCTGGAATTTTGAAAAGTCGGCGACGGGCGGCGTGCCGGAAATCCACGGCGAATATAAATGCGCCTCGTGATGATTGATGCCGATGAAAGGTTTGTTCAGCGCAAAGGCAACTGCCTCCGCCGCCTTGAAGCCGACGAGCAGCGCGTTCGGCAAACCCGGCCCTTGCGTGGCGGCGACGGCGTCCAGTTGCCCGACCGAAATTCCCGCTGCACTCAATGCCGACTGCACAACGGGAATTAAATTTCGCAGGTGTTCTCGCGCGGCGAGTTCCGGCACGACGCCGCCGTATTCCGCGTGCAATTTAATTTGCGAGGAAACGATGCCCGACAAAACCGCGCCGTCACAAATCACCGCCGCGCTGGTTTCGTCGCAGGAAGTTTCAATTGCTAAAATCGTCATTCGTTGAATTGTTTAATTGCGAAACCGATTGAACGATTTAACTGTTTAGCGAATTTTATTTCGCCGCAACTTTCTCCGGCTGGGAAAGCTCGCTGTAAAGCAACACGCCTTTGAGCAGATCCTCGGCGCGGTCGAGCTGGATGTCGCGGGACGCCTCCACGCGAGCGCGGTCTTTTTCACTCAACGATTCCAGTCCGCCGGGCGAGCGTTTGATGAGCAGGTCCGCCTCCTCCGCATCGCTCATGGGCACGTAGCTGTCGGGCGTGATGCCGTGTTCGTGGATGACCTTGTGGCTCGGCGTGTAGTATTTGGCGACGGTGAGCTTGAGGGCCGAACCGTCATCGAGCGGAAAAATGCTTTGCACGGAACCCTTGCCGAAAGTTTTTTCGCCGAGAATGAACGCGCGGTGCAAATCCTGCAAACAGCCGGTGACAATCTCCGCCGCGCTCGCGCTGCCGAGATTCACCAGCACGACAATGGGCATCCCCTTCAATTCGTCGCCGCGGCCGTCGGCGCGGCAGACGGAATTTTCCTTGGGATCGCGGCCCTCGGTGGTGACGATAAGCTGGCCGCGCGGCAGGAATTTCTCACACACGTTCACCGCCTCATCCAGCAGGCCGCCGGGATTCCAGCGCAAATCAATGATCAACGCCTGCATGCCCTGCTTTTTCAATTTTTGGAGCGCGGCTTCCAGTTCATCGCCGGTCTGATCGCCGAACTGCGTGATGCGAACGTAGCCGATTTTATCGGCGCCCAGCGGAAATTCCTTTTTGCCGTTGATGTCCTTGACCATGTCCATGCTGATGACCGCGCGAGTCAGGGTGTAATTTTTCACCACACCCGACGGCGGACGCTCAATCGTGATGGTCACCTTCGTGCCGGGTTTGCCGCGAAGCTCATCCACCACGTCGGTCAGCGGAATTTTTTCCACGCTCTGGCCCTCCACCTTGATGATGCGGTCGCCGGATAAAATGCCCGCGCGGAAACCCGGCGTGTCGTCCATCGGCGACACGACGGTCACGAAACCATCCTTCATCGCGACGACGAGGCCGAGTCCGCCAAACTGCCCTTCCGTATCATCCTGCAATTGCTGGTAATCGTCCGGGTCCATGAATTCACTGTGCGGATCGAGCGAACCGACCATGCCTTTCAGCGCGGAATAAACCAAATCGTGATACGTCAGGTTCGTGCCGTCCACATAGCTCGACTTGACTTTTTCCAGCACGTCGGCGAACCGCTCCAGGTTCGCGTCCGGCGAATCCTTCTCGTCCGCGGCGTGCGCCGAACTGAAATAAATCCGCGCGCCAAGGATGAGATTCAAAGCCAGCACCAGCGTGACCAGACCGAAAATCAAACGTCGTTTCATAATCGGGAAAAACTTACCACAAAGATGCGAAGGCACAAAGTTTTTGAGAAATTTGAATTTGCCAACACCAAACATCAAACATTTAACGCCCGACATCCAACGGCTCCCGCTATCCAACCTTGGATGTTGAATGTTCTCGCAGCAGCATTTCGATGAACGGCAAATCGCCCGGCACGGTGACTTTGGGATTCGGCGTCGCGCTGGGAACCAGCCGGACCGGCTGGCCGATCAATTCACATGCCGCCGTGTCGTCGGTCAAAATCAGATTTTTCTGCCGCGCGGCGGAAATCGCGCGGCGGATGACCTCGACGCGAAAAGTCTGCGGCGTCTGCACCGACCAAAGTCTGGCGCGGTCGAGCGTGCGCAAAATGGTTTTGCCGTCGCCGGATTCCTTGACGGTGTCCGTCACGGCCTGCGCGGCCACGGCGGCTCCAGTTTCGCCCGCAGCTTCGATCGTTGCCGCGATCAAAGCTTCAGTCGTGCAAGGCCGTGCGGCATCTTGAATCGCCACGATTTCCGCTTGCGGCGAGAGCGCCTCCAAACCGTTCCAAACCGAATCCTGCCGCTCCGCGCCGCCGACAATGATGCGAAACGGCTTTTGAAAATGAAATTTTGCCGCCAGTTCTGCGAAGGATTTTTGCATTCCATCACGCACGACGAGAACGATTTCGTCCACGCATTTCGCGTCGTTGAATTTCTGCCAGGTGTGGGCAATGACAGGACGGCCGGCGATTTCGAGCCACAATTTATCGGTGCCCATGCGGACACCTTTGCCGGCGGCGACGAGGATGGCAGCGTTCATTCGAAGAAAATTGCCGCGGCGGTTATTTAATTCAGCCAATCCGCCAGACGATGCGCGCCTTGTTCAGATCGTATTGCGACATCTCCATTTTCACTCGGTCGCCGACGGTGAGGCGGACGAAGCGTTTGCGCATCTTGCCGGAAATGGTCGCGAGCACCTGGTGCTTGTTGTCCAGTTCGACACGAAACATCGTCCCGGCCAGCACGGTTTGAATACGCCCTTCGACTTCGATGTGTTCTTCCATGAATTAAAACAAGCTAACAAATACTGTCACCTAAAAGCGAACAAAAAATGACAGGGGCGACGCTCGCTGGGAACGCCGCCCCGGTCAAAGTAAATTTAAAACTTCAGTAACGGTCGCGACCGCCGCCACCGCCGCCGCCGCCGCCACCACGGGAACCACCGCCGCCGCCGCCGTATTCACGGCGCGGACCGCGATCGCTGCGCGGACGTTCTTCTTTCGGACGGGCAATGTTAACCGTCAATGCGCGGTCGCCAAGGTTGGCACCGTTCATGGCTTCAATCGCCTTCTGGGCTTCTTCGGGCGTGGACATGGTTACGAACGCAAAACCGCGCGAGCGGCCGCTCATCCGGTCCATCATCAGATTCGCTTCGACGACCGTGCCGTGCGCGGCAAACGCCTCGTGAATCTCGTTTTCAGTGGTGTTGAAGGAAAGATTTCCCACAAACAGTTTAGTGCTCATTTTATGTCTCGCTGTTCAAGACCAACCGCTTTTCTCGGACTGTTCCCGACTACCGGGTTTCAAATCATCACCGAACCACGTTCACCTGAAGATTTACCATGACCTGAATAAGCCAGCTTATCCAACAGACATTTCGACTCTAGCCCGCCCGGAAAAAATTGCAAGCCCATTTTCGACCCTCCGTCTCAAGCGGGCGCCCAGTCCAAAACCTTCAACTGCACCGTGCGCCGGCCGTTAAATTCATTGATGCTTGGTGCGAACGCCAGATCGAACTGGCCGACCGGCAGCGATTTGTTGCCGCCGTTCCACCAGACCGCCTCGAGCGCGGTTCCGTTTTGATCCTTCACCCAAAGTTTGACGTGCTGCTTGTTCGCGCCCATGCGTTGAATCGGTTTTGCGTGCAACAAATTTCGGGCGCAGAACTGCACGCCGGGATTTCCCTGCCCCGTCGGTTTCAATTTCTCCAGTTCGGCGAGCGACTCAAAATTGATTTCGTCCAATTCGACTTCCGCGTCCAGGCGCAGCGGCGGCAGCAAATCTTCCGGCTTGAGTTTGCGCCGCGCCAGTTCATTCAACCGCTGCCGCAGCAGATCAATTTTCTCCGGCAAAATGCTCAAGCCCGCCGCCATTGCGTGACCACCGTGACGCACGAGCAAGTCGTCGCATTCACCCAACGCACCGGCCAGGTCGAAGCCGGCGATGCTGCGGCCCGAACCGCGCATCTGGCCGTTTTCGCCGCCGATAATGATGGTCGGCCGGTAAAATTCCGACAACACGCGCGACGCCACGATGCCGACCACGCCGATGTGCCAGAGCAATTGGCCCTCGACGATGACAAAATCTTTCTGCGCGTCGAACTTTGAGCGCACCACGCCCGTGACTTCCTCGACAATCGTCTTTTCAATTTTCTGCCGCTCGCGATTCCTCAAATCCAGATTTTGCGCCAGCGGCAGCGCTTCTTCGAAATTTTTAGCCAGTAGCAAATATAGTGATTCTTCCGCCGTTTCCAGACGGCCGGCGGCGTTCAAGCGCGGCGCAAGCTGGAAGCCGACGTCGTGCGTGCCCAGTTTTTCCGGCGATTGCGCGACCTGTTTCAACGCAAGAATTCCGGCGCGTTTGGTTGTGTTCAGTTTTTCAAGTCCGGCGGTGGCCAGAATCCGGTTTTCGCCGGTGAGCGGAACCAGATCCGCAATCGTGCCGAGCGCGACCAGATCCAGCAGCGGGCGCAAATCAAAATCCGCTGCGCCGGGCAAATTTATTTCGCGTCCGCGTTTCACCAGCGCGTGCGCGAGCTTGAAGGCGATGCCGGCGGAACAAAGCTCCTGAAAATTTCCGATTTCCGATTTCCGATTTCCGATTTCCGGCGTAAAGACAAGCTGTGGATTGACCAAGGCAACTGCATTTGGCGCGGGCGACGAAACTTGATGGTGATCCAAAACAATCACGTCAATGCCGCGAACGCGAAGCGAGGCAATTGTTTCAACCGCAGTTGAACCGCAATCCACGGCGAGCAGCAATTTGACCGGAAATTTGTTCAGGCAGTTTTCCACACCGTCGGCGCTCAAGCCATAGCCCTCGTCCATCCGGTTCGGCAGATAAAATTCCACCTGCCAGCCGAGCGCGCGCAAAACCTCGGTGAGCAGCGCGGTGGAAGTCACGCCGTCCACGTCGTAATCGCCAAAAATGACGAGCGGCTCGTTTTGTTCGCGGGCGCGGAGCAATCGTTCGACGGCGGCGGCCATGTTCGGCAGCAGAAAAGGGTCGGCAAGATTTTTCAATCGCGGCTGGAGAAAATTTTCGATGACTTGCGGTTCGCTGAAGCCGCGGTTGAGGAGGCATTGCGCGAGCAGCGGCGAAATTTTGAGCGCCGCGGCGAGCGGACCGGCCAGCAGCGGTTGCGGCGGCGCAAGCGTCCAGCGGAATTTCATTTCGAGTTGCGGTTTGGCCCGGACTGCCCGGTGCGTTTTTCGCGTTCGGCGACCATCGTGGACAAGACGATGGCAATCAAAACGACCGCCGCGACGACCATCAGCGAGACGTTCGTGGGAATTTCAAGCTGGAACCATTTCTCGGGCTGGCCGTGCGGATCAATCAGCATTTTCACGCCGACGAAAACCAGCACGACGGACAGGCCGATCTTCAGGTAGCGGAATGAGCCGAGCGCGCCCGCCAGCAGGAAATACATCGAGCGCAGGCCGAGAATGGCGAAGACGTTCGAGGTGAAAACGATGAACGCGTTCTTGGTGATGGAAAAAACCGCCGGCACGGAATCCACCGCGAAAACCAGATCGGTCGTCTCGACGAGCACCAGCACGAGCGCGAGCGGCGTGAGCGCGAAACGATGGTTCAGCCGCGAGAAGAATTTTTCGCCTTCAAATTGCGGCGCGACGGGAAACAATTTTTTCACGAACCGCAGCACGATGTTTTTCTCCGGCTCGACCGTTTGCTCGCCGGCAAAAAGCATTTTGATGCCGGTGAAAACGAGGAACACGCCGAACACATACAGCACCCAGTCAAATTCGCGAATGAGCGCCACGCCGGCGGCGATCATCGCACCGCGCATCACGAGCGCGCCGAGGATGCCCCAAAACAAGACGCGATGCTGGAATTGCGCCGGCACGCGGAAGGCGGAAAAAATGAGCGCGATCACCATGAGGTTGTCGAGGGAAAGCGACAGCTCGATGAGATAGCCGGCGGTGAATTGCGCCGCCGCCTCGTGTCCGCGCGCACACGCCAGGGCGCCGGCGAACAGCATGGCGAGCGCGAACCAGAGGATGCTCCACGCGAGGGCTTCCGCAAATTTGACAACGCGCGGTCCGCGATGAAACAGTCCCAGGTCCAGCGCAAGGAAAAAAAGGATGCAAAGAATGAATCCCGCCCAGTGCCACGGTGTGATTGGAATCGGATTCATTTACGATTTACGATTTACGATTTACGCGCCGACTGCAAATCCAATCGTAAATCGCGAATCGCAAATCGTAAATTTTCAAACCTTCGCCGACGGGGCGTTTTGCATCGTCACCGCCGACCCGCCGATGTTCGGGCGCTCGCCTTTGTGCCACCACAGGACAATCGCGCTGGCGATGTAGATGGAGGAATAGGTGCCGGTGATGATGCCGATGAGGAAGGTGAACGCGAAGTCGTTGATGACGCCGCCGCCGAAAACATACAAAGACATCGTCGCCAGAAACACCGTGCCGGACGTGATGATCGTGCGGCTCAACGTCTGGTTGAGCGCCTGGTTGATGATTTCCTTGAACGTGCCGCGCGCGCCGAGCTTCAAGTCCTCGCGGATGCGGTCGAAGATGACGATTTTGTCGTTGATGGAAAAGCCGATGATGGTCAGGACGGCGGCGACGACGGTCGCGTTGAACTCGCGCCCGGACGTGGCGTTGGCGATGCAATAGCAGCCGATGGTCAGCAGCACGTCGTGAATCACCGCGACGACGGCGGCCACGGCGAAGGAAAATTCGTAGCGTAACGCGACGTAAACCAGAATGCCGAACAGCGAGAGCAGCGACGCGATGATGGCCGAGCGCTGGATCTCCTGGCCGACGACGGCGCCGACGTTCTGTTCGCTCAACGGCTTCAGCTTGGCGTCGGCAAATTTATCCTCCAGCAACTGCTGGACTTTTTGCGACGTGCCGATGGCCGTCGTCACACGCAGGGTTTCCGTGCCGGCGGCCACGTCTTTTTGATATTGGATTTGCGCGTCCTTTTCACCGTCAGCCGTGAGCGCGGAACGGATCTGCTCCACGTCGAGTTTCTGCGCAAAGGTGAAGGTCGTGCTGTCGCCGCCGCGGAAGTCCACGCCGAACAGTTTTTCGCCGCGCGCAAAAATCCCGAAGGCGAGCGAGATGACGACAAAAGTCCACGTCAGCACAAAGAGCGGCGTGGCGATTTTCATGAAGTTGACCTTCGCGCTCTTGATGAGGTGCAACATTGAGAGCGAAGTGATCCAGTTCCGGTCGAGCAGGAAGTTGAAGATCAGCCGCGTCACCACCAGCGAGGTGAACAAGCTCGCCGCGATACCGATGCTCAACGTCACGCCGAAGCCCTTGATCGGCCCCGTGCCCATGAAAATCAAAATGACCGACGAGATAAGCGTCGTGACGTGCGAATCGAAAATCGTGCCGAACGCGCGGGCGTAGCCGGCGGCGATGGCGCCGCGCAGCGACTTGCCCTTGGCCATTTCCTCGCGCAATCGTTCGTAAATCAGCACGTTCGCGTCCACCGCCATGCCGACGGTCAGCACGATGCCCGCGATGCCCGGCAACGTCAGCGTCGTGCCGATGGAGCACATGACGCCCATCAAAATAATGATGTTCGTGACCAGCGCGACGTTGGCCGCGAGTCCGGCGAACCGGTAATAAACCAGCATGAACAGCGAGACGAAAATGATGGCATAGACGGACGCCATGATTCCGCTGTGGATGGAATCCTTGCCCAGCGTCGGGTCAACGTCTTCGGAAGAGACAATCTTCAGCGGCGCGCGCAGCGGATTTTGCAGCACGTTCGCCAGCGCAAAGGCGTCTTGATCCGTGAAATGGCCGGTGATCTCGCCGCTGCCGGTTAAAATCGCGCCCTGGATGTTCGGCGCGGAATACAGCTCGCCGTCCAGCACGATCGCCAGCCGGTGGCCGATGTTGTTCTGCGTCACCTCGCCGAAGCGCATGCCGCCGTCCTTGGTGAGCCTGAATTCAATCACCGCGTTGCCCAGATTGTCACGGCTCACGCCGGCGTTTTCAATGATGTCGCCCGCGAGACCATTCTCGGCCTTCTTCTTGACCACAAGATATTCGGCGATCGGCGGGCCGCTGGGCTGCTGCTCAATCTTCTTCAGCAATTCATAGCCCGGCGGAATCGGCTGCAAAATCTGGCCGGTCTTGCTGTTGACAATTTCTTCGCTGTCATCCTTCACCATGCGGAATTCCAGATAGGCGGCCTTCTGAATCTGGTTCTTTGCGCTTTCCTTGGCCGACTGCGACAAGCCGGGCAACTGGATCAAAATGCGGTTGCCGCCCGCCGGCTGGATGACCGGCTCGGCCACGCCAAAAGCGTCCACGCGTTTGCGCAGCACCTCGACCGCCTGCGACAACGCCCCGCTGATGTCCGGCGTGCGCGAAACGGCGTTCGTGCCCGTCTGCTCCTCGGCATTCGCCAGCGCGTTCGTGTCCATCTCGACGAGGAACGACGTGCCGCCCTGCAAATCGAGACCGAGTTTGATCTTGCCCGAGGCGTCGCGCTGAATCTGGTTCAGGATGAACGTCGTCGGGTTCAGCTCATTGTTCGCGGCGATGAACGGGAAATATTTCTCGATGTCGTTCGTGCCGATGGCTTCCTGCAGATTGACGAACGCCAGATCCGGCCGGGCAGCTTCCAGCGGCGCGAGCCGCGTCAGGATGTTCGTGAACGCCGCGTCCGTGTTCTCCGCGCGCGACGCGAACTCCGACACCAGGTTGCGCGAGGACGGCGGGTAAATTTCGAAAAGCGACCAGACGACGATGAGAATGACGAGAATGAATCTCCAGCGGTTGTTTTGCTTCATGATGAATTAGGCTTCGGTCGCGGCGCTGCCTTCCAGGATTTCCGTGACGGAAGATTTCGTGACTTCCATCTTGGTGTCGGCGGACCGGAGCGTGACGGATTTGTCCTTGACCGTGATGACCGTGCCGATGATGCCGGCGGCGGTCACGACCTTGTCGCCCGTCTTGATGCTGCTCACCAGCGCCGCCAATGCCTTGGCGCGCTTCTGCTGCGGACGGATCAGGATAAAGTAAAAAACGACGACCAGCAGGATCATCGGGAGAAAACCGAACAATGGGGACTGCTGGGGCTGGGCGGTTTGACCGGCGGCAGGGGCGGCGGCGGGCGCGGCGGCCTGCGCCAGGAATGTGTTTAAGTGCATAAATTGAAAATAGGCCGGACAATGTAAGAAAGCCGTTGAATTTGGCAAGACTAATTGGCCGGAGATATGGTTGACGCCCCCAAACCAGCCGCAAAGCCGGTTGAATCCGGCCGCCACCGCACGGCAAACACCGCTTGACTTCACCAGACAGCCGCGCCGTGCCGCAGCGGCGTCCCGGCAGAGCGCCGCAAATCTTCTGCGACGTAAAACAGATGAAATCCGGCTTTCTGCCGAAAGCCGCCACGTTCCTTTTGCTGCGGTCTCAATTTATTTGTGGTGTCGGGCCTCCGGGACTCGCTGGTGGCCGCCCCGTGCTACGGGGTTCCCGGCGTTCAAATGCCGGGCTGTTTTCACATTGTCCCGGTTGGGACACGAGATACGATTTTCGCGGGCGCAAGGTTGATTCTCTGCCCTTTTGTTATTTCCGGCGGCATTTCCGGCGCGTTTCGTGCGACATCACAAAAAACAGCCGAAGATTGCCAAGGGATGTTGAGCGCCGCCCCGCCACTTCGGAGATGATTTAATTATCGCAGTGCTAAACAAGTCAGAAGTAAGAGTCCCGACGTTTCACCAACCATCTTCACAGCCACGCCAATTTCCATCCGGCATGACGGCTGTTTTACCCGCCCGCCGCAGTGGCCATCCCCAACGTTTGCTTTTGCCACCCGGCCACGGCGGTGGCACGGTGAAAAATCCGGATTTTTCACCCATCCACGGCGGGAGCACACCCAAAAACTGGCTTTTTCCACCCGGTCACGGCGGTGGGAGGGCCAAACGACCGGCCAAATTGCCTGTTCAC
Organism: uncultured Verrucomicrobiae bacterium; assembly: GCA_963738245.1. Taxonomy (GTDB): domain Bacteria; phylum Verrucomicrobiota; class Verrucomicrobiia; order Limisphaerales; family UBA11358; genus UBA11358. The sequence goes on along the minus strand of CAVTWB010000015.1, from coordinate 77,388 downwards.
GCCGTGAACGGCCATTTTGTCCAATCAAATCACCGTGCCATGGCCGTGGGAGGGTCCAACGACCGGTCAAAACCCCTGTTCACGCCGTGGTTGGCCGTTTTGCCCAATCAAATCGCACTGCCACGGCCGTGGGAGGGCAGGAAATCCGGTTTTTTTGCCCAGCCACGGCGGGAGCAGGGTCAAACGACAGAATTTTTGACCCAAAACGGTGGGAATCAAGTGCCGCGAACATCATTTTCACCTGGAAACTGCGGAAACATGACGAAACGACCGTCGTTTTCACCAGCCACGCCCAATTTACTCCTAAACCTCAACTATAACTCACTGCTCCCATAACATTATGGCCTCAAACAGACTCCCCGATCCTCTCGACGACCTGTTCACCCTCGGCGAAGACATGGCCGACGGCTGCCACAACCACGAGGAGGCCATCGAACTCAAACAAAATCTGGAAGTGGACGTGCGCGCCGATCTGGACGCCACCATCCTCGCGCAAGGCGTCTTCAAGACGGCGTCGAGCGCCAAAACCGGCTTCAGCACCGCCGTGACGGTGGCCGATTCCAACGGCAAGGCCTTCATCGGCTCCGCGCGCCGCGTGCTGGTGGCCAATCTGGGCGAAAGCTGGAACCAGTCCTGGACGGCCACCGGCTTTCCCGACCTGTCCACCGCCGTGCCGGCCACGCAGTCCAAACGGCAGGCATTGCTGCTCTCGCTCAAGAACTTTTTTATCCTCAACCCCGACATGGAGGTCAGCACCACCAAAATCACCGTCACCGCCGTGCTGTCCGGCACGCTCTTCACCGCGCTTTCCACCGCGCGCGTGGCGGCGGCGGACGGCAACGCGGACGCCGCCAAAAAGCGGATCCTGCGCGACGCCGCCGAAGAGACATTGCGCGAGCGCATGATGGGACTCATCAACGAACTTGGCCAGTTGCTGGACGCCACGGACCCGTTGTGGCTGGCGTTTGGCCTGAACGAACCCGGCGCGACCAACCTGCCGGATTCGGTGGACGGTCTGGTGCTGGTGGCCGGGCCGGCGGGCACGGTGCTGATCCACTGGAGCAATCCGTCCCGCGCCACGCGCTTCCGCGTGTATAAACAGATTGACGGCGTGGACCCCATCCCGGTCAACATCACCACCGTGACCGAGTGCGACGCCACGCTGACCGGCCAGCCCAGCGGCAAGCTGTTGAAGATATATGTCGTCGCCGCCAACGACGCCGGCCAGGCCGCACCGAGCGACACCGTGCAGATCGTCGTGCCGTGACGGCGCTAAAACGGGGCCGGCTTTTGAGGTTTTGTGGCGCTGATAATCCTTGAGGGAAATTTACAAATGTGCTTTCTTAAAACCATGCCACCAAAGGCCAGGACGAAAACAACCGTGCATGGGGTTGTGCATGCGCCGAGGCTGAATATCTTATAGTTAGAAAACATTACACGCCCATGAAAACTATCATCATTTTACTGATTGGCTTGTTAGTTGGTGCCGGAATCGGCTGGTATTTCGGATACACGAGGCCGATTGCCAAAGCCAACCGAGATGCCCATCGAGAGATGCTGGCCATGACTGCGGATGACACTGCGGCTGCGATTATCGCCATGCGAGCCATTCCATTAGTTGAATCCGGCGACACACAAAAAGCAGTTCAGTGGCTTTCCAAGCCGATAGGAACATATTATCGTGTTTATGCGCTTCATGCTGGCACGAACGATGAGAGGTTGAGTTTGCGCGCCAAGATTGAGCAGCTTGCCAGCACCAACTTGGTAGTTGACGCCGAGATACACAGGAAGATTGAATGAGAGCCATGTGGCCTAACTAGATTAGATGAGAAGGCAGTGGCCCGTCGTAAAAGATGGGTTAAATTCGCTGCCTGTGAAAAAACAGCCACTCCGTCCCAAGCCATTTCCGGCGCATCCGCTCCGTGCCGTAATACAAGTAGCAGCGGACGTGAGTCCGCTCATTTATTTCCGGTTGGAAGTTAGAGCCGACTCAGGTCGGCTGCCACGAGGAAAGTATCATTGAAACTGCAAATAGACGCGGCTGCCGTCGGAACGGACACCGCCGGTCTGGTGCTCCGTCAGGAACAGCCGCGTGTCCTCCACCTGGCCGCGGTCAAACCATTCGAAACCTTGGAGTCTCCGTTTCAGAGGCCGCGCTGGGTTTTTATTGGCCGGCCAGTTTCGTGGTCAGGCATTCCTGATGGTTTGAAAGAATGTCTGCAACCTCCGCGTCGGTCAATGAATCCACCCAGTCCAGCCTTTCGATGGAGGATTTTTTCCGGATCTCATGCAGGGGACAGGTGCAGGGATTCGTCAGGTCGAAGGGGCACAAAACGGTGAGGTGGACGACCTGCGTCCGCAACTTGTTTTTAGCATGTCCCGTTTGAATCATAAAAAAAGGCCGGCGATTGACAATCGTCAGGCGTGTCCCTGAATACGCCCGTTTTCGAAGGAAATCGAGAAGTTTCAGAATTGTTTCTGGCAATCATTGTTTGTTCTGGGACTGGCGATTTCCATACAGGCTGCGCCCGCCGCGCCGTGATGGCAATCGCGTGAACGGGACCGGCGGTTCAAACGCGATTTGCATCTTGACCCGGAACGTTGGAAACCGTCATCGTGTCAACATGGATGTCGTTCAATTTACCCCGGCGGTTTAGGCCTGCCACCGATTCTTTTGCTTAAAACCAGTTTATGCCTCAATCCCACAACCGGTATTTGATCATCGTCATCCTCGGCGCGCTTTCCACCATCAGCCCGTTCGCCATTGACATGTATCTGCCGGCGTTTCCACAAATCGCCGACGCGCTGCACACGTCCACCGCCCGGATTTCCCTTTCCATTGCCAGCTACTTTGCCGGACTGGCCGCCGGGCAGCTTTTCTACGGCCCGCTGCTCGACCGGTTCGGACGCAAACTGCCGTTGTATGCCGGCATGATTCTGTTCATCGCCGCCTCCGTCTCCTGCCTGTGCTCGCGCACGGTGGAATGGCTCATCGCCATGCGGTTCGTGCAGGCGCTGGGCGGTTGCGCCGCGCAGGTGGCGGGCATGGCGATGGTGCGGGACTTCTTTCCCGCGAAGGAAACTGCCAAGATCATCTCGCTGCTGATCCTGATCTTAAGCGTCTCTCCGCTGTTCGCGCCCAGCGTCGGAGTGTTTGTGGCTGTCAATCTTGGCTGGCAATGGGTGTTCATCGTCCTGGCCGCGTTCGTGGCCCTGATGCTGGCCGTCTGCTGGCTGCGATTGCCGCAAGGTCACCAACCAGATTCCACCGTCTCGCTGCGGCTCCGGCCCATCTTCCACAACTACGCCGCCGTCCTGAAGGAACCACAGTTCGCCACCTACGCGCTCTCCGGCGCGTTCGCCTTCTCCGGCCTGCTGGTTTATGTGGCGAGTTCGCCCATCATCTTCATGGAGGTGTTTCACGTCAGCCCGCAAAAGTTTGGCGCCATCTTCGCCGGCCTGGCCGTCGGCTTCATCGGCAGCAACCAGATCAATATCCTGCTGCTGCGAAAATTTTCCAGCGAACAAATCTTTCGCGCCACGCTGCTGGTGGAATGTCCCGTGGCGCTTCTGTTCCTGGTGGGAACGATATGCGGATGGTTTGGTCTGACCGGCACGCTCGTGCTGCTGTTCATCGCGCTGTCCAGTCTCGGCCTGGCCTTTCCGAACGCGGCGGCGCTGGCGCTGGTGCCGTTCGACCGCAACATCGGCAGCGCCTCCGCCATGCTGGGCTTTCTGCAGATCGGCGTGTCCGGCCTCGCGACCGCGAGCATCGGCATCTTTGACTCGCACACGATGCTGCCGGTGACGCTCGTGCTGGCCGCGACCTCGTGGATCGGCTTTGGAATTTTGCTCATCGGCAGACGCCATATCCACGGCCTGCGCTTTGTCGAGGAAAAAGACGCCAACCAGCTGTCGCGCTGAATCAGGCGCTGCTTGAAAAGCTATGCCGGGAAATTGAAATACTTCCTTGAGCGCCAAGTTCCCTGCCCGGTCATAGTCAAAAAGTGTGTCGTCGGCATCGAACTGGAGCCACTCGTAGCGCTTCATCAATCATTTCTTGAAGATTGGCGTGGTGGTGTAAAGCGATTTGCCCTGCAAGGTTGCCATCTGGCTGAAGCGTGTATTAACTTCGGTGGGCGCATCAAGGTCAGGCTGCGTGCGACCCGTCGCAGAAGGGTTTGTTGGCTGAACTGCCGCAGCGGCACAAGGTCAGCCGGTTCCGAATTTCATAGGTCTTCCCGTCGGCGGAAACGACCGGTATCCCGCCGCGCACCCAGATGGGGCCGCCGACCTTTTTCTCCGTGTCCTCAATCAGGCCGAGCGACGGTTCGAACTCCGGTTCGATGGCTTTGCCGGTCTTTTTATCCCAAATCACCAATCGTCCGGCGGGACAATGTCCGGCCTCGTGTTTGACAATTTCCCGCGCCTCGGGATTGTCCTGTTTTACCAGATTCCAAATCCTGCCCTTCGGGTCGCAAAAGCGGGCGAACGCGCACAGGTTTTCCTGATCGGTGAGCCGCATCGTCGGACCTTCAATGGTTTCGGCCTGTTCCAAGTAGGGCTGATGGCTGGCGGTTTCCGTGCCGTCGAAGCGGACTTTGGCGTGGGTGCCGTCGCAGAACGGTTTGTTGGCGGACTGTCCGCAGCGGCAAAGGGCATATTGCGCCTGCGCCGGATATTTTTTCCCCTCGCGATATTCCAAGGAGTCGCCATCGGCATTGGTGACAATCCACTGCTCGCTCAAAGGCGGACCGCCGCTGACGAGATACGGGCCGTCCTTGGTGACTTCAACCTTGATGTTGCCATGTTTCATTTTCATGGTGCTGAAAACATGATAACAAAAATCTGCCGCAGTTCAAGGTTTTTGCCGCAGCCAGTCGTGGAATCAACCGGCGCGCGCCAGGCCGGAGACTTCCACTTGCAACTGTTGCGCCAGTTCCTTCCGGTTGGTGCGGCGATTTTGAACCGGGCTGAACCGGACGGAGGCACGGACGCTGTGCTTGCTCAAAAGATTCAGCAGATGCTGCAAAAAAATTGCGTCGCCCCAGTAACAAACCTCCTGGCCCGGATCGCCGTCGTCGAGCGAATATTGAATGAAGCCGACCGCGAGCGGTTGCTCCGGCTGCGTGGCTGGTTCGAGCAGGGACGACTTGAACGGCAGAATCGTTTTGCCGTCCGAGCTGGTGCCTTCGGGAAAAACGACCACGAGCGCGCCGTCGGCAAGCGCGTTCTGGATTTCATCGTTCACTTCACCGACGTGCGTGCGCCGTTCGCGGTCAATGAAAAGCGTTCCGGCCGAGTTGCGCCATCCAGCCCATGACCGGCCACGATTTGACCTCGCGCTTGGAGACGAACACGGCGGGCGCAAGCGACGACAGCACGAGGATGTCCACATAGCTCACATGATTGGTGACGAGCAGGCCATCTGCGGGAATCGTCCCGGCGGATTGAATCTCCAGCCGGAAAATCCGAACGACCCGGCGGCAGATGCGGTGAAGCCACAAGGCCCGCGCCCGCCGCCGGGAATCCTTCGGGCAAAACACGCAGCGAAATAAAAAATCGAACAGCGAGAGCAGCACTTCACCGCCAAACCAAATGAGCCGGCCGGCGACGCGGAGCGGGTGCTGGCGCAATCCTTTCATGCGCCAGTTTCAGACGCGGCGACCGCGGCGGTCAAACTATAAATCGCTGGCGAACTGCCGGTGGCAGGGTCGCCAAGTCCAGCAGCGTGAGAAAATCAATCGTCTTGAAGCTGCGGTCCAGCGCCGGCGGCCCGCAGATTTTTGCGCCGATGCTCAAGTAGGCGCGGAGCAGCTTCGGAATTTTGACCGGTTCCTCGGACAGACGGTTAAGCGCACAGGCATATTCCGGATGCGGCCGGGTGCGCCAATTCGGTGAAGCCAGGTTTTTCCGGCACAACGCCGTGTAAGCCGAGGCGCCGACCGCCGGGTCCTGCGACGTGAGGGAGCTGCAACCCAGCAGGTGGCGGGCGTTGTGTCGCTGCGTGTAATCCGCAATGCCCTTCCACAACAGGCCGAGCACGATCAAATTGCGATGCTGCAGATGAACGCATGCGCGGCCCACTTCGATGATTTCCGCGCGAAACGTTTCGTAAGGTTGAAAATCAAATTCCTGCGCGCTGTAATAGCCGAGCTTCGCAGCGGCATTCACGCCGGTCTGCAGGCGATACGTCCCAACAATCTGTCGCGACGGCAGATGCTCGACGATGAGATGATCGCACACGGCATCGAACGGATCCTGGTCCAGGCCGCTGGCGTAGGACTCGGCCAGCCCTTCGTTCAGTTCAAGATTGAAGACTTCGAAACGCAACACCTGTGCGGCGCGGATTTCCTCCGCGTCGCCTGCCAGCCGTGCGGCGTAATGCGCGGGCGCGTTGACAATCAATCGAACGGATTCAAGCATTGCGTTCACAACCTAAAATTCCCAGAGGCGGGTGTCAAATCCGTGTCAGGCAGGTAAAATCTTTCCGCCATCAGCGCCACGATGGTTTGACGCGCCGCTTCGAGGCGGGCTTGCGCTTTTTAACCGGAACCATTGCCTTTATTTTTTTGTGCAGCCGGGCGATTTCCGCCTGCGCCTTCACGAGGTCGGCCTTTATTTTCTCGCAGTCGGAACGGGCCTTGTCCAGTTCCCGCGCGTGGCGGCGGAGTTCAAGCTGGGTCATGACGTGCCGGGCCAGAATTTTCAGCGCCTGTTTTTGATCCGCCGTCAATTCGCGCGGCACCTTGTCGAGGACGCACAGCGTGCCGAGCGAATAACCGCCGGGCGTGACCAGCGGCGCGCCGGCGTAGAAACGAATTTTCGGACTCATGGTCACCAGCGGATTATCCTTGAACCGCTCGTCCAGCGTCGTGTCGGGAATGATGAACAAATCATTCTGCAAAATCGCGTGCGCGCACAGCGAAACATCACGCCCGGTTTCGTTGACACTCACGCCGACCTTCGACTTGAACCACTGGCGGTTTTCATCCACGAGCGTGATCAGCGCGATGGGCGCGCCGCAAATGTGCGCCGCCAGATCCGCCAGCTCGTCGAAGACCTCCTCCGGCACGGTGTCGAGAATGTCGTATTGCCAGAGAACCTTGATGCGTTTGGTTTCATTCCTGGGAATGGGCGTGCTCATGGTTTTGCCTTTCGTTAACCCCGCTTAAGTCTTTGTCTCCGCAGAATGCTCTGAACGGCGCGGCCTGTCAATGCACACTGAAGCGGAAAACCGACAGGCCGGCCTAATCTTCCGTGCGGTTGTAAAGCTTCGCGATTTTGCGGACCACCCCGCGCGGCGCCAGCCGGCCGGAAAAAACCAGCAGCTTGTTTGACCAGCCGGGAACCGCAATCACCTTTCCTTTGCGGAAAGCGCGGTGCCCGGCGCGGGCGACGGCGGCGGCGGACATTTTGCGGGCCTTGAACAGGCGTGCTTTTTGCGCGCGGGCAACCTGGCTGAAATTCGTCTCCGTCGGACCGGGACACAAAACCGAGAAGGTCAAACTGGTGCCGGAAAGCTCCTCCGCCAGAGCTTCGGTGAACGATAGCACGAACGCCTTGGTCGCGTAATAAACCGCCATGCCGGGACCGGGCTGAAACCCGGCCACCGAGGCGACGTTGAGAATCCCGCCGCGCTTGCGCTGAATCATTCCTGGCAAAAACAATCCGGTGAGTTCCGTCAGCGCGGTGATGTTGACCTGAAGCATTTCGAGCTGACGCGGCAACGATAATTCCGCAAAAGGTCCGAGCGCGCCAAAGCCGGCGTTGTTGACCAGCACATCCACGGAAATTTTTTGCGCGGACAATTCCGCAAAGATGCGCTTCGGTGTTTCGGGCAGGGAAAGGTCGGCGGTAAGAACCATCACTTCCACCTTCCAGTCACGGCGCAATTCTGCGGCCAGCGATTCGAGCGCGGGCGTGTTTCGCGCCAGCAAAATGATCCGGGCGCCGTCGTTAGCGAACTGTTCACAGGCAAAACACCGGGCCAGTTCCAGCCCGATTCCCGACGAGGCGCCGGTGATCAAAATCGTTTCGGCTGGCATCCTCATGCGAAAATTTTACTGGTTGCCCCAGCCGAAGCGCGAAGTGATTGGCCAGTAAATGAAGAAGGATTTGCCGATGATATTCCCGGCTGGAAACGATCCCCAAGTGCGCGAGTCGGAGCTGTTGCAGGTATTGTCGCCAAAAACCATGTAGGAATCGTCGCCGTTGGTGAAAACCGTCTGCGCGTCGGGGAAAAGCGGCGCGAGGTTGGGATAAAGGCCGAACTTTTGCGCGACCGTGCCGTTGACGTGGCCGGAGTATTGGCTTTCGTGCGGTGGCATTTTCGGATCGAAGCCATAGACGTTTTCAAAATGCGGCGTCGAGGCGTCCAGCCGCTGGCCGTTGACGACGACGTGGCGGTCGTCGCCAATGGACACGCGCTCGCCGGGCAGCACCACCATGCGTTTGATGTAAAATTCATCCTGCGGCATTTTGTTCACCCCGAATTCATCGGGATTATTGATGCCTCTGGTTTCAAAAACCAGAATTTCGCCACGCATCGGCTTGCGGAAATTGTAGGTCAGCCGGTTCACGAACAAATGGTCGCCGGCGCAGACCTTCATTTTGATGACTTCATCGCCCTTGTGATAAACATGCTCCGGATCCAAAAAAAGGCCGGCGCGTTTATCAATCGGCTGCCTCGCCAAAATCCGGCGGAAACCACAGCACATGCTCCACGCCGCCAATCCAGATGGACTGCTTGAGGTTGAAAATCAGGAAGCGCCGCATCGGGCTGATCTGGTCAACCTTGCCATCCGCCTGGGCGACGACGTGAACATAGGAAATTCCCTCGAACCATTCCTTGACACGCTCCCAGCCGGTGGGGAAGGTGATTGCATTGCGTAATTTTACCTGCTGTTCAACTTCGCCTAAAACTTCGTTCCGGTCGCCTTTCCAAAAATTAATTTTGGTGAAATCCGGCACCGACGTGACGCCGAACAGCGTCGGCTGCATCGAGCCGGTGGGAATCTTGAACGGCTGCAAAAAGAAGGTGCGGATGGCCATTGCCACCGCGAGCGCGACGAGCAGCACTTCCACATTTTCGCGGATGCCGGCGTTGGGATACGGCCTGAGCCATTTGTTCGCGGCTTCCTCCAGTTTGCCCATTTCCTTTTTCAACGCCTCGCCCTTCGCGCCGGCATTCAGCGCGCCGGTCAAATCCGCCAGCGCGCGCTGGACATTCTCGATGGCCGGCGGCGCGAGGATGTCGCGCTGCGCGGCCAGCATCCGGCGGACATGCTTGCGCATCGCGGCAGCATTGCGGACTTCCTGCGATAGGAACCAGCGTAGAATCATAAGTTGTTAAAGGGCTTCGACACGAATTTCATGAATTTGCACAAACTGGGGCGGAAAAAACAAGCCTTTCGTGTTAATTTGTGCAATTCGTGTCTGCATTTAGGCTTTGAGCACTTCGATGAACGCTTCCTGCGGGATGTTGACGTTGCCGATGGATTTCATCCGCTTTTTGCCTTCCTTCTGCTTTTCCAGCAGCTTGCGTTTGCGCGAGACGTCGCCGCCGTAGCATTTCGCCGTCACGTCCTTGCGGAACGCGCTGACAGTTTCCGACGCGACAATTTTTCCACCGATGGCCGCCTGGATTTTCACCTGGAACTGCTGGCGCGGGATGACTTCCTTCAGCTTTTCCGCCAGCGTGCGTCCCCTGCCCTCCGCCTTGGTGCGATGCACGATGCACGAAAACGCGTCCATCGGCTCGGTGTTCACGAGCATGTCCAGCTTCACCATGTCGCTCGCCGTGTAATCCGCCGGCTCGTAATCCATCGAGCCAAAACCGCGCGTGATGCTCTTGATGCGGTCGTGGAAATCAATCAGGATTTCGTTCAGCGGAATCAGGCTCGTCAGCATCACGCGCTTGGAATCGAGCGTTTCCGTGTGGTCCACGTTGCCGCGCTTCTCGGAAATCAGCGCCATCATGTCGCCGATGTTTTCGTTCGGGCAGATCACGAACGCCTTCACCATCGGCTCCTCGATTTTCTCAATATAGGTCACGTCCGGCATGAACGCCGGATTGTCAATGGTCTTCACCTTGCCATCGCTCATCGTCAGGCGATAAACCACGCTCGGATACGTCGCGATGATGTCCATGTCATATTCGCGGCGCAACCGTTCCTGCACAATTTCCATGTGCAACAATCCCAGAAAGCCGCAGCGAAAACCGAAGCCCAGCGCCACGCTTGTCTCCGCCGAATACGCGAATGCGGAATCGTTCAACTGCAGTTTTGCCATCGAAGATTTCAGATGTTCGTAATCCGCCGTGTTGATCGGATAAATTCCGCTGAACACCATCGGATGAACTTCCTTGAAACCCGGCAGCACCGGCGACGGATTCCGCGCATCGGTGATGGTGTCGCCCATTTTCACCTCCTGCGCGCTCTTGATGTTGGCCGTGAAATAACCCGTCTCGCCGACTTCCAGCTTCTCGCGGACGTAAGGTTTCGGATTGAAACTGCCGACTTCCTTCACCTCGACATTTTTCCCCGAATGCAACAGCTTCACCTGCTGACCAGCCTTTAATTCGCCATTGAAAACGCGGACGTGCGTTACGACTCCTTTGTAGGTGTCGAAATAGGAATCGAACGCCAGCGCCTGCAAACTCGGCTGGCCGGTCGGCTTCGGCGGCGGCACGCGCGTGATGATGGCTTCCAGAATATCCTCAATGCCGATGCCCTCCTTGGCGCTGCACGGAATTGCCAGCTCGCTCGGCACAGCCAACACATCTTCGAGCTGCTGCTTGGCCTGCGCGATGTTCGCGTGCGGCAGGTCAATCTTGTTGATAACCGGGATGATTTCCAGATTCAGCTTCGCCGCGAGATGATAATTCGCCACGGTCTGCGCCTCGACGCCCTGCGCCGCGTCCACCACGAGCAGCGCGCCTTCGCACGCGCTCAAGCTGCGCGAGACTTCGTAGGCGAAATCCACATGACCGGGCGTGTCAATCAGGTTCAGCTCGTAGGTTTCGCCATTCCGCGCCTTGTAAAGCATCGTGACCGGATGCGCCTTGATGGTGATGCCGCGCTCGCGTTCCAGATCCATCGCGTCCAGCAACTGCTCCGACATGTCGCGCGTGGCAATGGTGCCGGTCATGTGCAGCAGCCGGTCGGAAAGCGTCGTCTTGCCGTGGTCAATGTGGGCAATGATGCTGAAATTTCTTATGTGTGCGGCGTCCATTTATGCGTTAAACCGGTGTTTCGTAACATGGTCAAATCGTTGATTCGGATTACCGATGCAACGGTTCGCGATTCAAGATGCAACGAATCCGAACGCAGCAGGATAACGGTAAACCGGTTGAAGAAAAGAAAATTTGCCTGAAGCAATAAAAGAAAGAAACTGAGCCAATGCCGGCTCGTGGATTAAACGGCGGAAGAGGAGAGAAATGCGTCAAAAAGAATTGGCTCAGGCGACTTTTTTTACGTCGCGGCAATTTCGGTTTTCTTCACATCGTCATGGAAATAGCATGGTTGTATGACAAATACGACAAAGGCAGGTGAACAGGGGTTGAAAACGGATTTGCTGGGTCGAGCAAAGACGCCGGCAGCACGGCGCGAGCAGTTGCTCAATGAGTTCGAACGCAGCGGCTTACAGGGGCAGAAGTTTGCGGAAGTGGTGGGGATCAAATATCTTCGTGCTGTCCTCACCCGTTTGCCGCACATGACCAACCGCCAAACCCCGATGTCATGCCCCAAGCTTGGAATAAAAGGCAACTGCCGGTGCAACGGCTCGCATCATCAACGTCGTAGCATAATATTTTTGACACTTACGGCCCTCGCCGTTGCTCTGTCAATAGGTGCTTGGCGTGACGCTTACGATATCCTTCATTGAGGAGTGATTGAATTGAACGCGCGCAGCAACGCCTAACCTGTAAAGATTAACAACCGCAGACTCAAGACATAAACGCGGTAACGACAAGTTTACGGCGAGGATATGGTTGGCGGACTACCGCTCTCGTTGATGGTTATGGAATTGGTATTTGGAAAGGTGAATGAAATGCCATGCGATGCGCAAATTGTAAGAATCAAAAAATAACCGACCAAGATAAAAACGGCAGCATTTTTATATGCTATTAAAACCATAAATTGTTGACATAACAACAATCCTTTGACTCAACTTGCCGGTCCTGCCATCAGTCATTAGAGTTTCAGGGAGAATTGATTTTCGATCACATCGGATTGTCGTTCAAGCAGCCGGCTTTGCTCTTCAATCAACTGGCTTTTTTCGTCAATGAGCTTGGATTGCTGCTGCATGAAACGCCTCTGCTCCTCAATCAAATTCTTCTGAATGGTGATTAATTGCAAATTGGCATTGACAATGGCCGGATCCAATTCGGATCCATTTAATGGAGAAGGCATCTTTGCCGTGTGCGCGCCCGAATTCCCATTTTGCACCAAAGGCCAATTGCATTCATTTGAGGACAGCTCAAGTATCATGCTGGTGTAAAATTTCCCAAAGTTCGACGCCCTTTTTCGACGAACAATGTGACCGTTTGAACCATTTAGCTTCACCCCGTTCAATCCATTGCCGTTTGTTGATAATCCCGACGTGGCAGCCAATGATTGCTCGCCATGATGAATTCTTCTATTTTTCTTTCGTTTCGAAAGTTTCATTATAGAAAGCAGAACCAAGAGCACCACGACGCCTCCCCCCAAAAGATAATAGAAAGAATAAATCCACGCGAACGGATCCGAAGCGGTGCGGACAGTTAAATTCTGGCCAGCCTCACTCGCCGCAGGATGCTCGTCGTCCACAACCAAGTTGGCCAGACTAACACCGGTCGTTTTATCACCCTTCTGAAAGTCTGCGTAGGACTGTCCGTTTTTGAAGCTGATGTTTTTTATCAGTTGTTTCAAGGGCAACAGATTGGACGAACCCTGAAACGCTTTTATCGCGGTTATATCTAAAACGCCCCGGCGTCCCAACAGCACCAAAGTGTGATTGATGACCTTGCCAGATGGGGTTTCCGCCCGGATGGCCCACTCCAATGAATGATTCTTTTCATCATAAACGGGCTGGCTCTCCCAGGCCACGGAGCCCGTTACCACGCCACCTTCAATCGCTGTGACGTTGTTCTGTGCTGCGCTCCGGTCTTGAATGGCCTTCAAAATGGCTTCGGAATTCATTCCGTCTTTACTGGCATCATCAACGTGGCCAATTTCGTTGAATTCAACGACAGCCAACCATTCACCAGAATTTGGAGCTAGAACCCCGACTAAACCCGCCGGAACGGGATTGTTCATTCCTTTCAGGAGACTGCGCGCACCGTCGGCGTCCGTAAAACGATACCCGACCGGTATTTGAAGATCTGCAACAGCACCCAAACTTGTTTTTCCGGGGCCTGGAATCCATTGAGTTTCTTGAGGTTGCAGGCCCGAAGAATACGTCAACTGATCTTGTCCCCAAGAAAACTGAATGAAGAACAAAGCAATGGCCGTCAACGATAAAACTTTATACAATTGAGGTAATCGCCAGCGAGAAATACTCAAAAAACAGGTATTCATGCGACAATATAATTAAAAAATACGACCAACTTCAAAATTGTCCCACTTTGAGACAAATGTAGTGCTAAAATAGAGCATAAAACCTTAAAAGTCAATCTGAATTATTTGCAAATCTCAAAAGTTTCCCAACCGTCACACTCCAGATGAATCCCATCGGGGGCCGAAATGCGTTGGCTGCATTGTGTTTGTGCAAAAAACATAGTGCGTATTAACCAGTGAAACTGATGTCTGCGCGTAATTTGATATTTTCACCTAGTTTTTTTCAGAGTGAAGGAGCAGTGTTTGCGGGTTCATTGCTTTAGTCGGAAGAACTGCTGCGCGAGGGCGGAGGCATTCGTGTAGGGACTGGTCGCGCCAGGAACGTTGGTGAAAGTGCTGGTAATGGCTGGCGCGGATTGCAGGTTGAAGCCGAAATTTGTCCAACTCAACACCATGTGCTGGTTTAACCATTGCCCTTGAAGAATGACTGGCTGTATTGTTGCAGCGGGATACTCGATTGTAAAATATTGGTTAAGTATCCCGTCAAACGCCGCCCCGGTGATAAACGCATTGCCGTTCTCATCCACGGCAATGGCAGTTGGCCCGGCTGATCCTGCAGCCGAGGTGTAGAGGTTGGTCCACAAGGGCGTTCCCGCACTCGAATACTTCAAGGTCGCGGCAAAGTAATTTGTCCCGTCATACGTTTGTCCCGATACGATTCCGTCGCCAGACGTGTCCACGGCGATAACCGTGCCGCCGTTTGAATTTGTCCACATAGGCGTGCCCCCATTCGAATACTTGACCGTCGCTGTTTGTTCCGTCATCAGCACATTGCCGTTGGCATCAACAGCGATGGCGGCTGATCCGGCATCACCGCTGGCGTCAGTGTAAAGGTTGGTCCATAAGGGCGCGCCCGTGTTCGAATATTTGATGGTCGTGACATACCAGTTTGTCGGGTCAGAATAATAGATATTTGTTCCGTTATAAGTTAATCCCGCCACAAATGCGTTGCCGTTGGTGTCCACCGCGATGCCGGAGATTTGCGCGTAGCCGCCGGCACCGGTGTAGAAGTTGGTCCACAACGCAGCTCCCGCGTTCGAATATTTGATGATTGCATCGTAGTAGCTCCCAACACCGTTCGTGTTTGTCAAATGAGCCGTGACGAGCACATTGCCACTGACATCGGTGGAATTCAGTTTGCCAATGCTGGATTGACCGTAAGGGCCGGCATAAAGGTTGGTCCACAAGGGCACGCCCGCATTTGAATATTTCAGGGTCGCACAACTCTCGTTTGTCCCGTCCGAAGAAAACCCTGTCACAAACACGTTGCCGCTGCCATCCGCAGAAATGGCCCTGGCCTCTGCATGACCGGCGCCATTATAGAGATTGGTCCACAAGGGCACGCCCGTATTGGAATATTTAATGGTCGCGAAATCTATTTTGAAGGATGCGTCATATGTATACCCTGTCACAATTGCATTCCCGCTGCCATCCACAGCCATGGCGGAACCGTAGGCAAGGCCGTCAACCCCGGTATAGAGGTTGGTCCATAAAGGCGCTCCCGCATTGGAATATTTGATGGTCGCGTAGCCGTAGAAACTAATGCCCAAGTTGTTGCTATATTCACTCCCTGTGACGAAAACATTGCCGCTGCCGTCCACGGCGATGGCGTTGGCAAGCGCACCCAAGCCAGCCGGGGAATAAAAATTGATCCAGCCGGTTTGTGCGCGGGTGGCACAACCGTCAGGCCAAGCGCAAGGACACATGCGAGATGTTTCAGATCGGTAGTTTTCATTTGTGTTCCGATTTACCGTTCTCTCGCCATCAAGGCTTTCTTCACGCCGAATTTCTTTCAACCAATAAATTGCAACATTCAAGTTACGTTGCTGAAACAAAAACCCCGCGCCAAGTGAGACGACGCGGGGTATTGAAAAGAACTTCGTTTACTTCCGCTGGCGGCGAAACAACAACAATGTCAACCCGCCCAAGCCCGCCATTGCCAAAGTGGTGGGTTCCGGAACGGCCGTTGTAACGCTCCCGGAAAAAGAGGTCGAATACGGCCCCGTTCCGGTTGAAAGCTGGGTCAACGTTTCGCCCGGAGCAAACTGGAAGCTGACATCCAAAATACCAGGCTGATTCGCTTGGAGTGTCTGCAAATCCGCATTCGATCCTGAATAACTGACGTTACTCAAATTAACATTTACATACGCGTTCAGTCCACCAACACCAAAATAGGTCGCAATATTAATCCAGTTGACTGTGCCGGTAAGATCGACAAGCGGCCCGGAATTGATGTCCAAAGTTCCCAGTGGACCCAAAACCGTGGCAGATTGAATCTGGGTAATCCCCGACCCCGAAATAGTTATTGGACCGTAATGAAATGGCCCGTTTAGAACCGAACCGTTCAAACCCACGGCGCTGCTTCCGCCGGTCTCACTGGTGATATCCCATTGGTATCCATTGTAGCCATTGTTGAATTGAAATGTATTTTGGGTCCCATTGAATTGAATGGAGGATCCATCGGTGGGGCCAAAGTTCAAAATCAAACTTGCAGCGCTGGCATTCAGGCATGTCAACAACAATGCCAACGCCATTATTGGCATTAAGCCGTCCATCGGCTGAAGAATTGCTGTTTTTTTCATTGGAAATTATTGGTTTAATGCGCCTAAACTGACACGTTAAATTTGTAGTATAAAATGGGATTTATGTCAAGCATTTTTTGCCGATTTTTACTGTATTGCTGTCAATCATTTACACGCCGATGGAAATCGTAAAGCGGTGATAAATTGACTGGCGAAATTCTCAGCCAGCGCTTTTCCAATTATGCGTTAAAAAGAATTCCCAACCAACTTGAGCCAAGTAACATAAGCGGCTTTGTTCACACCGCCATGCACTGGACCGGGCTGGTCCAGGCGCCGTGATTGTTTTTACCGCCCATCGCCCGCACGCGGAAGTAGTAAACTTTTCCCGGTGTGAGATTGCCCACCACCACCCCGCGTGTCCGGGTGGTGAAGACCGCGTAGATCCAGGTTATCCCGTCCAAACTCACTTCAACCTCATAGCCCCGCGCATTGCGCACGCCATTGAAAGTCAGCAGCAGCTTCGTGGTGGGACCATATTTGACGGTCGGGATTCCCGGCACGCCCAGTTCGGCGGGCGTCTGGTTCTTGCTCATCAGCGAAAAATTCGTGGTAATCATCTTCGCGGGGTCGTCGCCACCCTCGGTTTCCACGTAACGCGCCAGGATGCGCAAGGCCACCAGCAAAGCCTGCCTGGCCTTGATTTTACGGGCAGTGGCCACCTTCCCGCCGAGCAAAACATCGCTGTTGGCCTGTCCGAAAGCCTCGTTCAAAGCCGTCAATTCAGCCATGGAAACCGGTGGATCTGGAAAGGCGGGATTATTGGTCAAGCCGGTGATGATCGCCTTGCCAAAGGTAAACAAATCGTCGTCCGATTTGCGCCGGAATTTCAAACTGACACGTTGAACACTCATAATTTTTCTCCTGCAACCGCCGCGGTTGACCACAACCGCATAAAAACGGCATTGTTACCTGCCGGAATTGCCGCATGTTTCAGTCCAAAAACCCTCGTCAGATGCCTTTTGGGAACGATTGAAGCTGGACTTGTATTAAAAAGTAATTTTGCTGCACGGCAAACCCGTCAAGCCGGGCGACATCGCCAGCCGGCTTCGCGGCATGGTTCCCCTCCTCCGGAGCATAACCATCAGACCGCGCGGTAATGCGATGTTGCTGCGGGGCAAAATGGTTTTGCCGCCCGACATCATCGTCATGCCGTGGATTAAAAACGCTCAGCTTGGGAGCAAAATCATCATGCCGCGCGACATCGTCGCCTTGTTCCAAAGCGTGATGGCTTTGCTGCGCGGCAAAGTGATGGACTGGCCTGCCTCCAGCTCTGATTTAGGCTTAAATGTCGGGAAACTGGGCCAAACTGGCGGAGAATTTAAGCGGTTTGGACGGAGAAACGGCCCCTATTTGTAAGAAGTGGAGCCTTGCCTCGCTGAATTTCAAAACAAATTTCAGGAACGATGTGAAAGTCATCCCCACCTTGCTAAAATCACGGCGGGAGGTGGGCCTTGACGTAACGAAAGGTGGTGCTACCCGTAGATTCTCCAATTGAACCGGCGGCGCTGGTTATACCCCAAGCGTATTGTCCGGTGCTGGTCAAATTGAACGATGCGGGGTTTGCCTTGGCGCTGTCCCATTTGACACGCCCATCCGGAAAAAGAGCGTTGGCTCCAACGACGCAAGTCCGACCTGTGGGCAAAGCTGTCAAAACCCATTTTTTGATCGGGAAAAAGCATTTGGCCACATCTGAAAGCGTTCAATTCCTCCACAGCATTACCGGCGCAGGCACGAACTCACTAGACTGGAAAACAAGCACTTACAGCCAGTTTTTAAATTACTTCAAGTTTATATTATCTAATCAAAAAATTGGAAACTAGGCCAGCCCTTCCGCCATCGTGCGCATCTGGATTTCGATGATGCGGGACTTGGAGGACTGCGTGCAGGCCAGCAGCACCACGCCCGCGACGTCTTCCGGGTCGAGCATGTTGGACTCCTTGACCGACTGTTCGGTGCGGCCCTTGCCGAGCGCAAACTCCGTCTTGACGCCGCCGGGGCAGATGGCACCGACCTTGATGCCGCTCTCGCGCAATTCGCGGTCGAGCGCCTGCGCGAAGCCGATCTGCGCGAACTTCGTCATACAATACACCGCCTCGCCGCCAAAACCATAGACGCCGGCCATCGAGGAGATCATCAGGATGGTTCCCGACTTTTGCGCCACCATCACGGGCACCACCTGTCGCGTGAACAGGAAGGTCGAGCGGACATTCGTGTCCACCATCTCGTTATATTCCGCCACGCTGGTATCCACGAGCTTCTTGTAATTGCCCATGCCCGTGTTGTTGATCAAAATGTCAACGTGACCGAACGCATCCATCGCGGCCTTCACCGTCCGGATCGCGGTTGTTTCCTCGCGCGCGTCGCCGATGACAACCACGGCCCTGTCTCCGTCGGCTTTGATTTCGAGTTTCAACCGGTCAAGCCGTTCCTGACGGCGGGCGGTGAGGACGAGATTTGCGCCTTCGCCGGCCAGCGCCCGCGCGCAGGCCTGACCGATGCCGGCGCTGGCACCGGTGATGATCGCCACTTTGCCTTGAAGTTTGTTGGTCATGGTATTATGAGATTCGTTGGCTTCAGTTTTAACCGAAATATCCACCGGTTGTCAGCAGATTTTATTTTGACGCCCGAATCAAACATGGCCGGACCAAACCCAAAAACTTCAACACGAAGATTGACGGCGCATGGCGCAATTGCCATTTTCCCGGCATGAAATTCCGCGCTCTAAAACCCGTCCTCGCCGCCATGGCGGCAATGCTCGCCCTGCAATATTCGATGCCCGCACAAACCAATGCGCCCGCCGACGCCACGAATGCGGCCGCGCCGGAAGTTCACCAGAACACCGCCATCATTCCCGTGCCGCGCACCGACCACTATGCCACCAACCGCCAGGACCTCGTCTTGCGCCGCGCCAAGGAAGCGCCCGGCGACTATGACATTGAGTTTATCGGCGACTCCATCACGCAGGGATGGGAAGGTGCCGGTAAAAATGTCTGGCAGGAATTTTACGGCAACCGCAAGGTCATCAATTTCGGCGTGAGCGGCGACCGGACGCAGCACGTCCTCTGGCGGTTTGAGAACGGCCAGCTCGATGGCATCAAGGCGAAGGTTGCCGTCGTCATGATCGGCACGAACAATTCCAACAACCAGGACAACACCGAGGCCGAAATCCTTGAAGGCGTCACGGCCATCGTGCAGCAAATCCGCGAGCGCCAGCCGGACACCAAAATCCTGCTGCTCGCCATTTTCCCGCGCGGCAAGACCTTCAGCCCGCAGCGCGGAAAAATTCTGGAGGTCAATGAGGCGCTCGCCCGGCTCGACGACGGCAAAAATATTTTCTACCTCGACCTCGGCCCGCTGTTGATTGAGAACAACGGCTCCATCTCCAAATCCATCATGCCCGACGCGCTGCATCCCAACGAAACCGGTTACCGGATTTGGGCGAACGCGATGGAACCGAAGTTGAAACAAATGCTGGGCGAATAATCGCCGGCGGCGGGCAAGAAATGCAACTCGGCGTCAGAAGATCAGTATTTCACCGGATCCACCTTGACGGTTTTGAGGAGGACGGCCTTGTTGGTTTTCAGATATTTTTCCACCGCCGTGAGGCTGCCCACGGAGTTGGAAACGCGGACGGCTTTTGGCGCCGCCAGCTTGTAATGCACCAGCAATTTGCCGACGAGGATGACCTGAAGATTCTGTTCGCCGACGCGCCAAATCTGACCCGATGCCACCGGTTGCAGGCGCGCGCGACGCACAGGTGCGGACTTTGACGCCGCTTTGGTTTTGGGCCCGGCCCTTTTAATCTTGGTTTTCCTCATTTCTAATGATGGACAGAAACCGGGGAATTAAACCAGTCAAATCGCAAACTGGTTTGCCTACGACCGCTTGCCGGAAAAAATCAGCCCTTGATGACCGTCGCGCCCGCCGCCGGCCGCGAGACAAAAATCGTCGCTTCGATCTTGGTTTTCTTTTTATAATCGGCGGCGATCTTTTGGGAAATGGCCTCGACCAGTTCGGTTTTCACCAGCGCGACGGCGCAGCCGCCAAAACCGCCGCCAGTCATCCGGCAGCCGTAAATGCCGCCCCTGTAGCCGATGCCTTCGGCAATTTCCACGACCACGTCAAGCTCCTTGCAACTGACTTCGTAATCGTCGCGCAGCGAGTAGTGGCTCGCATACATGAGCTGGCCGACGGTCGGCCAGTTCGAGGCGCGCACGCCTTCCGCCGCATGGACGGTGCGTTCAATTTCGCTGATGGCATGGCAGGCCCGGCGAAAAACCACCCCGTCCATCTTGTCCTTGGCACGTTCCAAAGTTTCCGCCGTCGCGTCGCGCAGGGCCGGCACGCCAAGAATCTTCGCGGCCTGTTCGCACTGCCTGCGCCGTTCGGCATAGCCGCCGCCGACCAGTTCGTGTTTGACGTTGGTGTTGATGATCATCAACGACACGGCGGCGTCGTTCATCGGCACGAGTTCGGTCTTGCGCGAACGGCAGTCGAGCAGCAGCAGATGGTTCGCCCGGCCCATCACGGAAACGAATTGGTCCATGATGCCGCAGGGAACGCCGGCAAAGTCATTTTCCGCCTTCTGGCAGAGCAAGGCCTTCGTGACCGGATCAATTTTCTTACCAGTCACCACCTCAATCAAGGTGGCGGTGGCCACTTCCAGCGCCGCGCTGCTGGACAACCCGCCACCCAGCGGAACGGTGGAATGCAGCAGCACGTCCAGCCCGCCGGGATTGATGCCCAATTCCAGAAAACCCGCAATCACGCCGCGCGGATAATTGCCCCACTTCGGCTCGCCGGGCGTGACGGGCACAGACAAATCCACCAGCAACGGCTGGACGCCGGCGTTGGTGTCGCGAATTTGGAAAAAATTTCCACCAGCAGGCGCGCGGTCGGCGGCCATGACGGCATAGTGTTCGATGGCCATTGGCAGCACATAGCCGTCGTTGTAATCGGTGTGTTCGCCAATGACGTTGACGCGGCCCGGCGCGGCGACAATCCAGCGCGGCGGGCGTCCGTAGGTTTTGACAAATTGTTGAGCGGTTTCGGCGGCTAGCTTTTGCAAACTGGTCATGGAAAATAAAATTGCAGGCAACGCAAGTTACCGGCATGTGAAGATTGGTGTTTAAGCAGACGGTGGATTTTTCCCGCCACGGATTGCGCCCGCGAGCATCAGGACGCCGAACACCAGCAGCACGATGCCCCAGATGAGGTTGATGTTGATGCCCAGCGAGACGGAGCCGGCGGGCAGAGCGACGCCATAAATGACGAGCAGCGCCCCGATGAGGGTGAACATGAGGCCGATTGGCCAGCGGATATCGAGTCCCATAAATTTTGTTTGGTTGGCGGTTTGGTTTTACCAGAAAATCAGGTTGAGAATGGCGCAGACGACCAGCAGCACGACGCCGACCACGGCGGGCTTTTGATAAATCGGAATGTTATTGTCCACGATTTTCGGCGTCAGCGAATAGACGAGCCCCTTGAGTTCGGCGTCGGACTTGGTGCGGCTGGTCGCCAGCGAAATCACCAGCGTCAGCACAAAGCAGCAGGTGAAGGCGAATGAGGCGAGCCAGAAGTTCTGCGCCATTTCGCTGGGGAAGATTTGCATTACATGCACATAGCCGCCTTTGACGCCGGGCAGATTGCCCTGCGCAATGGTGAGTGAATGGAACAGGGCCGAGCTGGCGATGCCGCCAAACAAACCCAGGAACGCACCCGTGCCGGTGGTGCGTTTCCAGAACATGCCCAGCAGGAACGTCGCGAAGATCGGCGCGTTCACGAAGCCGAACACGAGCTGGATGATGTCCATGGCGTTGTCATACTGCTTGGCAAAATACGCCGCGCCCATGCTTAAAATAATCCCGACGACGGTGATGACCTTGCCCGTCAGGAAATAGTGCCGGTCGCTCCTGCCCTTCACGAAGTAGGCCTGATACAGATCGTAGGTGAAGACGGTGTTGAACGCGGTGACGTTACCCGCCATGCCGGACATGAAGGAGGCAAGCAACGCGGTCAGCGCGAGGCCGAGCAAACCGGGCGGACAGTATTTTTTGATGAGCGAGAGGATGACTCCGCTGTAATAATTTTCGGCGATGCTGTTGTAAAGACCCTGCTTGATCTGCGCGTCGGATAATTTGCCGGCGGCATTGGCGGCGACCAGCGAAGCGATTTTGTCAGCGGCGACCTTTTCGCCCAGCGCATCGCCGACCGCTTTCACGGCGGCCACGGAATCCGCCGGATTGGCGCTTTTCACAGCGTCAATCGCCTTCGCATAATTTTCCTCGGAAACAATCGGCGGCGGGATGCGGTAATTTTTGTCCGGCATCGAGGTCAGCGCGACGGCGATCATGCCGGGCACGATGACCAGAAACGGAAAAAACATTTTCGGCACGGCGGCCACCAGCGGCGTGTTGCGGGCGGCGGTCATGTTCTTGGCCGCCATCGCGCGCTGGACGACCAGGAAATTGGTGCACCAGTAACCGAAGCTCAGCACGAAGCCGAGACCGAAGATCATCGCGATCCAGTCCACCCCCATCGGATTGTGCGTCGGGCCGGCCAGCACGGGCGTCCAGGCGCTGGTCCAGGCATTCGGAGCGAAATTGGTGCTGGAGTTGAGGTAGGTCGTGGCGGGATTTACCGCAACGCTCTGCAATGCAGTATTCATCGCGTGCCAGCCGCCGACATCCTTCAAACCGAGATAAACCACCGGCGCAAAACCGAGGACGATCATGAAGAATTGCAGCACTTCGGTGTAAATCGCCGAGGTCAGTCCGCCTTTCAAAACGTAAAGCAAAACCACGCCGGAGCAGATCAACAGGGCGAAGTTGTAATTCCAACCGAGCAGCTGGTTCAACAATTTCGAGAGCGCGTCCATTGAAATGCCGGAGGCGAAAATAGTCATCACCGCGAAGGCAACGGCGTTAAGCCCGCGGACACGTTCATCAAACCGCATTTTGAGGTATTCTGGCGTGGAGCGCGCCTTGGAGCCGTAATAAAACGGCATCATGAAGACCGCGAGAAAGATCATCGCCGGAATCGCGCCCACCCAGTAAAAGTGCGCGGTGCTGATGCCGTATTTCGCGCCGCTCGCCGCCATGCCGACGAGTTCGAGCGCGCCGAGATTGGCCGAGATAAACGCCAGGCCGGTCACCCAGGTCGGAATGGAGCGCGCCGACGTGAGAAAGTCCGACGACGTCTTCATGTAACGCGCCAGCATCCAGCCGATACCGATGACGAAACCGACGTAGGCGATGAGAATGGAGTAGTCTATTTTGTGCAGATGGATGGGTTCCATAAAAAGTGTGCCGATGATTTAGCGATTTCCGCAATCCGTGTCAAATTGATTACTACAAGTTCATGTCATATATTTTGGCCCAACACCTGTCTTGGCGATTGCTTTCAGCGGCCGGATATGCTTTATTCTGTGGCCAATTTATGCCAACAAAAATTGAAACGAAAACGAACGAACTTTGCGAAGCCATTCTCGAACAGCTCCAGACGAACGGCGTCCGCCAGCGCATTGACACCTTTCTAGCCGACACCTCGGCGCGCGGCGCGTATGAAACCCTGATGAGCAAGGGCCAGGCGCTCCAGGAAAAACAGCACCACGGCCAGCCGCTCGACCCGGCGGAAATCGCCGCGTTTGAAAAGGACCGCGACGCGCTGCTGAAAAATCCCGTCGCGACCGGCTTCCTCGACGCGCAGGAGGAGATGCACGACCTCCAGCATTCCGTCCAAAAAACCGTCGCCAAGACGATTGAACTGGGCCGCATCCCGGTTGCCGCCGATCTGGAAGAAGGCTCCTGCGGCCACGGCTGCGGCTGCCACCACGAACACTGAGAATTGCAATCCATCTCAACGCGCCGCGAAAAATTATGCGGCACGTTTTTGGTTGCCGGCTGAACTCGCTTGCATTTTTCGCCGCTTGGGAAAGACTCGCCGCGTGAATGAAAAGTTTGCAGCCGCCATTCGACGCTTCGACGAGGAAAATTCCCGTGATCCAAATCACGAAATTGTTGGCGGCATTTCCCATCCGCGCGAACTGCTTTACGCGCAGCGACTGACAAACTGGGTTTTGCGGCTCGCGCCGGACGCTTCGGAAGCCTTGCGCCTCGCCGCGCGCTGCCAGCACATCTGCCGCTGGGAAAGCCCGCGCGAAAATTATCCGATGACCCGCGCCGGTTATCTGAAATGGCGCGCCGACCTGAAAAAATTTCATGCCGAAAAATCCGGCGCGATTCTCCGCGAAGTCGGCTACGACGACGAGACCATCCGCCGCGTGCAGGATTTGAACCTTAAGAAAAATTTCCCCGCCGATGCCGAAACCCGCACGCTCGAAGACGCGCTCTGCCTCGTGTTCCTCGAATTTCAATTCGCCGCCCTCGCCGCCAAAAGCGACGACGACAAAATGATCAACGCGCTCCAAAAATCCTGGGCCAAGATGACCGAAGCCGCGCGCGCCGAGGCGCTGAAATTAAATTACGGCGAGCGCGAAAAAGCCTTGCTCCAACGCGCGCTCAACGGCTAATTCAAAGCCATGCCGCCAACGCCCGACGCGCCGCCAACAAACCAAATCCCGCTCGCCGTGGATTTGGACGGCACGCTCATCCGCACGGATTTGCTCTGGGAATCGCTCGCGCGGCTGCTGCGCCGGAATCCGTTCGCGATTTTTCAAGTGTCTGTTTTGGTGGTCGCGCGGTCGTGCTTTATTGAAACAAGAACTCGCCCGCGCGCGTCAAAATTGATCCCGCCACCCTGCCCTATCAACGAAAAATTTCTGGCTTTCTGCGCGAACAAAAAACCGCCGGACGCAAACTCGTTCTCGCCACCGCGTCCGATTTGCAAATGGCCCTGCCGGTCGCCAATCACGTCGGACTTTTTGACGAAGTGCTTGGCAGCGACGGCAAAACCAACCTGCGCAGTGAAAACAAACTCAAGAGCGCTCACGGAAAAATTCGGCGCGCGCGGATTTGATTACGCCGGAAATTCCGCCGCCGACTTTGCCGTCTGGCGCGGCGCGCGTGAAGCCATCGTCGTCAACGCCAGCCGGGCCGTTTTGAAAACCGCCGGCGAATGCGCGAAGCTTGGCCCGACATTCACCGACGGCTATTCGCCGTTTGCAATTCTCAAAAGCGTTCTGAACGAACTTTTCATTCGCAGCGGTTATTTGCTCGCCATCGCGGCCGGACTGTTGCTGGCGGCGGCGTTTCCCAAATTCGGCATCGCCGGTTTCGCGTGGGTTGCGCCGGCGCTGATTTTATTTGCCGCGCGCGGCAAAACCGGCGGTGATGCTTTTCGCGCCGGCTATTCCGCCGGAATTTCCTTCTGGCTCGCTTCAATTTATTGGCTGCTGCTGATTCCCGTCGCCGGTTTTCCAATTCTCGGCTGGTTCGCGTTAAGCGCGTTCATGGCGGTTTATTTTGGCATCTGGACGTGGCTGCTCGCCGGAAAAACCGGCGCCGGCAGTTGGACGCAGCGAAATCTTTGGTCGCTCGCCGGCGCGGCGGCGTGGGTCGCGCTCGAAATTTTCCGCGCGTATTTCCTCGGCGGCTTTCCATGGAATTTGCTTGGCACGTCGCAATACCATCTCACGCCGCTGATTCAAATCGCGTCCGTCACGGGCGTTTATGGCGTTTCGTTTCTCGTGGTTTGGGCTTCGCTGTCGCTTTTTTCCGCCGATCCGGATGATTTTTTCCAAACCGGAGTCGCGCTTTGCGTGGCAGCCGGAAGTTTTTCTGCCGCTGCTGGTCGTCGCGATTCTGTTTCGCCTTCGGCAGTTTCCAAATGCGGACGCCGCCGAATGCAAATTCGCATTCTCTGCGCGTCACTTTGATTCAACCGAGCGTGCCGCAAAATCTGATTTGGGACACGACCGCAAATTCCAACCGCTTTCAAGCAATTGCTCGCGCTCACGGACCGCGCGCTCACGAACCAGACCGATCTGCTCATCTGGCCGGAATCGGCGCTGCCGGATTTTGACGACGCGAGCTACGTCGCCATCACCAATCTCGTCCGCACGCACCATGTCTGGATGATTTTCAACGCCGACGACACCGTGTGGCGCGCAAACGCCAAAAGCCAGACCGACTACGACGATTTCAACGCGGCGTTTCTGTTTGACCCGGACGGAAAGCTGGCGGCGATTTATCACAAACGAAAGCTCGTCATCTTCGGCGAATACATTCCGCTCGTGCGCTGGCTGCCGTTCCTGAAATGGTTCACGCCCATCACCGGCGGCTACGCGGCGGGCGACCAGCCGGTGACGTTTCAATTGGAGCGCCGAACTCCGGTCCGGCTCGAAATTAATTCGATTTCCCTGAATGCCGGGCCGGAGGCCGGCGCTCCTATCACCGCCGCGCCGCTGATTTGTTTTGAAGACATGTTTCCGCAGACCGCGCGCCAGTCCGTCCGTGGCGACACGGATTTTCTGGTGAACCTGACCAACGACGGCTGGTTCGGCGAAGGCGCGGAGCAATGGCAGCAGGCCGCCGCCGCCGTTTTCCGCGCGGTGGAAAACGGAGTGCCGCTCGTGCGCTGCTGCAACAACGGCGTCACCTGCTGGATAGATTTGCACGGCCAAGTGCGGCAGGTTTTCAAGGACGCCGCCGGCGGCGTTTATGGTGTCGGCGCAATAACGTTTGACCTGCCGTTGCCGGCTGAAAAACCCGCGCCGACTTTTTACAACCGCCACGGCGACTGGTTTGGGTGGATTTGCGTCGTAATAACGGCTTTGATGTTTCTGCAAAAAATCTGGCGGAGAAAAATTACTTGAGCAACGCCTCGGCGTGTTTGCGCGCGGCGTCGGTCTGGCCGCCCAGCATCCGCGCCAGTTCCGTCACGCGTGATTTTTTGTCGAGCAAGGTGATTTCCGAAATCGTCCGGCCATCGCGGATTTGCTTGTTCACGACGTAATGCGCGTCCGCCGGCGCGGCCACCTGCGGCAGATGCGTGATGCACAGCACCTGCCGTTTCGCCGCGATCTGCCTCATCTTTTCGCCCACCGCGTTCGCCGTCTCGCCGCCGACGTTCGCGTCCACCTCGTCAAAAATCAGGACGGGAATTTCGTCTTCCGCCGCCAGCACGGTTTTCAAGGCCAGCATCACGCGCGCCATTTCGCCGGACGACGCGATGGCGCGGAGCGGCTTGGCCGGCTCGCCGGGATTGGGCGCGAATTGAAATTCAATTTCGTCAAGACCGGTTTGCTTGATTGTAGCAGCCGACGCAACGAGGCTCTGATTGGCATCAGATTTGAGCCTCGTTACCTCGGCTGCTACCAGATCAGATTTAATCGCCACGTCAAACTTGCTTTGCTTGAACCCCAAATCTTCAAGCTGGTTGCTGACGGCCTTGGCGAGTTGCGGAATCACTTTCTTGCGCGCGGCGGAAAGCTTTTTCCCGGCGCTCAAAATTTCGGCGTCCAGTTTTTCCAGCGCCGCGTTGAGCCGGGCCAGTTCCGCGTCGCGGCTTTCAAGCGATTGCAATTTCTGCTTCGCGTCGTCGCCGAACACGATGACTTCCGCCAGCGTCGCGCCGTATTTGCGTTTGAGCGAGTGGAGCAGATTCAACCGCTCCTCCAGTTCCGCCAGCCGCGCGGGATCAACGTCCACCTTGTCGGCGTAACGCGAAAGTTCGGTCTGCAATTCGCGCAACGTCTCGCCCGCCTGCGCGTGCAACGCGGTCAGATTCGCCGCGCCGGCGTCCACGCGCTGCAATTCAGCGAGCACGCGGCCGATGGCACCGGACTGAGTGAGCAATGAATTTTCGCTTTCGCTCAAGGCGTCGAGCGCGGCCTGGCTCAATTGCAGCAGCTTCGCCGCGTTGCTGGCGCGGTTGAATTCCTCCTCGACGGATTTGTCCTCGCCCGGCTGCAAGCGCGCGGCGGAAATTTCCTGAACTTGAAAACGCAGCAGGTCGAGCTGCTGCGCGTAGGTTTTTTCATCCACGATGAGCGCGGATTTTTCATTTTCCAAAACCGCGCGGCGGCGGACGAGATTCGCCAAATGCGTCACGCTCCTTTTCCAAGCCGCCGAACGCATCGAGAATCAAAAGCTGTTTCGCGGGATGCAGCAGCGACTGGTGGTCGTGCGGGCCGTGCATGTCCACGAGCCATTCGCCGATGGTGGCGAGCGTGGCGAGCGTGGTCGCCGAGCCGTTGACAAACTGGCGGTTGGTTCCGGCGGCGGTGAATGTGCGCTTGAGCACGAGTTGATTTTCCTCGCACGGTTCCAGGCCGTTTTCTTCGAGAAAACTTTTGAGCGGCGCGCGAAGTTTTATTACATCAAACACCGCCTCGACCGAGCAGCCCTCCTCGCCGCTGCGGATGAGCGTGCGGTCGGCGCGTTCGCCGAGGACGAGGTTGAGCGCGCCGATGATGATGGACTTGCCCGCGCCGGTCTCGCCGGTGATGACGTTGCAGCCGGGCTGAAGCTCCAGCGTGAGGTCGGTCACGAGGGCGAGGTTTTTGATGCGCAACGTCGTCAACATGGTTAAATTCGTGCGCGCTGAATTTGGCGGTTGCGGGGCGGTTCGGCAAAAGAAATTTTAACCATGTCGTTTTCCTTCACATTTCTCGGCTCCGGCACGTCGCAGGGCGTGCCGCTGATCGGCAGGGATTATCCGCCGGAATTTCTCGCGAACCCGAAGAACTGGCGCACGCGGCCCTCGATTTTTGTCGAGACGGAAAAAGTAAAACTGGTCGTGGACACGACGCCGGAATTCCGCATCCAGTGCCTGCGCGAAAAAATCAACTGGCTGGACGCGGTGCTGGTAACGCACGCGCACGCCGACCACATCATGGGCATGGACGATTGCCGGCGGTTCTGCGATTTGCGCGGCAACGCGGCGCTGCCGGTTTACGCGAGCGAGGCGACGATGGCGCATTTGCGGCGCGTGTTCATTTACGCCTTTCATCAAGGCCCGTGGCCTAAAGGCTATTTTATTCCCGAGGAACACGTCATTGACGGATCGTTTGAAATCGGCGATTTGAAAATCACGCCGCTGGATTTGCCGCACGGCCGGATGACGACGACGGGTTATCTTTTCGGGCAGGACGGGCGCAAGCGGCTCGCCTATTTGAGCGACTGCAAGGAAATTCCTGAACCGGTGCTGGAAAATATCCGAGGCGTGGAAATCGCGGTGCTGGACGCGCTGCGCCCCAAGCCGCATCCGACGCACATGTGCCTCGACGAGGCGCTGACCGCCGCGCGGCGCATCGGCGCAGCCAGAACTTATTTCACACATCTCACGCACGATTACGACCACGACAAGGCGCAGGCCGAGCTGCCGCCGGGCGTGACGCTTGCGTGGGACGGGCTGAAAATTAATTCTGATTAAATTATGAAAGTAAAACTCCCAACATTCACGGCGCTGTTCGCCTCGCTCGGCTTTATTGCCGCCGCGGCGGATTCGGAAACCAACTTCATTCCGGAAAATCCGCCGGAATTAAAACCCATCGCCAGCCACCACACGCCGGCGTATCGCGCGGCCAAAGAATTCATGCGCGGCGTGAACCTGGGCGATTATCTCGAAGCGCCACCGCAAAATTTTGGCTGGGGCGTGACAGTGAGCGCGGCGGAAATCGCGCAGATGAAGCGCGAAGGCTTTGATCATGTGCGTGTGCCGATTGGCTGGCATCATTACGCCGGGCCGGCGCCGGATTTCACGCTGTCGCCGGAAATTTTTGGCCGCGTGGATTTCATCGTCACCAACGCGCTGCAAGACGGGCTGGCGGTGATGATCAACATTCATCATTTCAACGAACTGGACAATGACCCGGCGGCGGGCACGGCAGAATTTCTCGCCATCTGGAAACAAATCGCGGCGCACTACAAAAGTTTCCCGAAGAAGCTCGCGTTCGAGCTGGACAACGAGCCGCACGACAACGCGACGACGGCGCTGATGAACCCGATTTACGCCCGCGCCATCGCGGAGATTCGCGAGACGAATCCGAAGCGGACAATTTTTGTGGAACCGGGCGGTTGGGGCGGCATCGGCGAGCTGAAAAATCTGGTGCTGCCGCCGGACGACAATGTGATTGTGTCCGTGCATTGCTACGAACCGTTTCATTTCACCCATCAGGGCGCGGGCTGGACCACGCCGGACGTGAGACAGACCGGCATCATTTTTCCCGGCCCGCCGGCGCAGCCGCTCGTGCCGGACCTGAAATTGAACCCGAAACCGTGGGTGCTGGAATGGCTTAACAAATACAACACGCTGCCGACCGCGCAAAATCCGAGCAGCCCGCTGGCGTTCACGGACAAATTAAAATACATCCGCGAATGGTCGGATTATTACGGACGCCCGGTGCATCTCGGCGAATTCGGCGCCTACATCAAGGCCGACCCGCAGTCGCGCGCGAATTTTTATTCCGCGTTCCGGCGCGCGGCGGAACAGGAAAAAATCGGCTGGTGCATCTGGGATTGGAGCGCCAATTTCCGGTATTGGGACAAGCAAAATAATTGCCCGATGCCGGGAATGCATGAAGCCTTGTTCGGCAAGTCGAATTGAACCCGCAGCCTTTCACCAGGTCTAATTCCCGACATGAATCCATTAAAAATCCGCTTGCTGCTGATCCTCCTGGCCGCCTTGCCATTGCTCGCCCGCGCCAGCGGCGATGAAGTCGTCGTGATTTACAATTCGCGCGTGCCGGAATCCAAAACCGTCGCGGAACATTACGCGAAGCTTCGGCAGGTTCCGGCAAAACAAATCTATGGCTTCGAGCTGACGACGAACGAGGAAATGTCGCGCGCCGAATTTCATGACACGCTTCAGAAACCGCTGGCCAAAAAACTGGAGGCCGCCGGCCTCTGGAAACTGGCAATGACTTTTTACAAAGGGACGAACAACGAGCCGGACCGGGCCGTGCGCAAGGTGATTGATTCAAAAATCCGCTACGCTGTTTTGTGTTATGGCGTGCCGCTGAAAATCAGCGAGGACCCGACAATCCACGAAACCATCGCCGACCGGATGCAGCCGGAATTGCGCCGTAATCAGGCCGCGGTGGATTCTGAACTGGCGTGGCTGCCGCTGTCGCAGATGGAATTTCCGCTGACCGGGGTTGTTCCCAACTGGCTTTACGGCGCGACCAATGCCGCAATGTTCACACCGACCAACGGTTTCCTCATTGTCGCGCGGCTCGACGGGCCGACGGCGGAAATTGCAAACGGACTCGTGGACAAAGCGCTTCAGGCCGAACACGACGGCTTGTGGGGACGCGCTTATTTTGACGCGCGTGGACTGGATCCGACAAACAATTATTATCTGGGCGATCAGTGGATTCTCGCCGCCGCGCAAATCAGCCGCGAACTCGGCTTTGAAACAACGGTGGACGACAAGCCCGAAACTTTTCCCGCAAGTTTTCCCATGAGCCAGATCGCCATTTACTGCGGTTGGTATGACCCGGATGCGTCCGGCCCGTTCGCGCTGCCGAAAGTCGAGTTCATGCCCGGCGCGTTTGCCTATCATCTTCATTCGTTCAGCGCGTCCACCATCCGCAGCACTACCCAAAACTGGTGCGGCCCGCTGCTCGCCAAGGGCGCGACTTGCACGATGGGCTGCGTGTATGAACCGTATCTCGCCGGCACGCCCAACGTTGCCGTTTTTTTGCAGATGTTCGGAAGCGGTTTCACCTTCGGCGAGGCGGCTTGGGCGGCACAACCGGTTTTGTCCTGGCAGACCACCGTCATCGGCGACCCGCTTTACCGGCCGTTCGGCAAATCTCCGCAAAAGCTGCACGCAGAACTTTCGCGCGCGCATAATCCGCTCGATGAATGGTCCTACCTGCGCCTTGTGGACCTAGGCCTCGCCCACGGCGCGCGCCTGGCCGAGATGTCGGAAATCCTCGAAAATCTCGACGCCACCACCAACAGCGCTGTGCTCACCGAAAAACTGGCCGACCTTTACGACGCGGAAGGAAAACCTTCGTCGGCAATTTTGACCTGGCAAAAGGCGCTGCAATTAAATCCGTCGCTTCAACAGCGCATCGGCCTCCGGCTCACGCTCGGCGACAAGCTTCAGGCAGAGGGTCGTGACACCGAGGCGGTGGAGAATTATCAGAAGCTCCTCGCGGAATCGCCGGACTATCCGGGCCGGGATTTCATCATAAACACGCTGGCCGCGCTCCAGGTAAAAATTTCCGGCACGAACGCGCCTGCCAAACCGTAAATTTCCATGGCCGTTTTTTTCGACACGCACGCGCATCTGGATTATCCCGACTATACGCCGGATTTGCCGGAAGTTGTTGCACGGGCGGCGGCCACCGGCATCACCAAAATTATTTCCATCGGCACGAGCCTTGAAAGCAGCGAACGCGCCGTCCTGCTCGCCGAAAAGTTTCCGGGCGTCTATGCCGCCGTCGGCTGGCACCCGACCGAGGCGTTGAGCGCGCCGGACGATTTGCGCCCTGCCCTGCGGAAACTGGCCGCCCATACGAAAGTCGTCGCCATCGGCGAAACCGGTCTGGATTATCATCATCTGCCGAGTGAAAGATCGGAATTCACCGCCACCGATGACGCGCATTACAAGGAAAAGCAGGCGAAAGTTTTCCGGCAGCAAATGGAAGTCGCCGCTGAATTCGGCTTGAACTGCGTCATTCATCAGCGCACTGCCTGGGACGACACGCTCGCGCAAATGAAGCCGTTCGCCGGCAAGACGCGCGGCGTGTTCCACTGCTTCGGCGAAACGGTCGAGCGGATGCGGCAGGTTTTTGAGATTGGCTCGCTCGTCAGCTTCACCGGCATTGTCACGTTCAAAAACGCGCGCAATGTGCGCGATGTCGTAGCCGCCGCGCCGCCGGGCAAATTTATGCTGGAAACTGATTGCCCTTATCTTGCGCCGGTGCCGTATCGCGGCAAGCGCTGTGAACCGGCTTACGTAAAGGAAATTTCCGAAACGGTTGCGCAGGTGAAAAATTGCTCGCTAGACGAATTGAGCGCGGCGACGTGCAAGACGGCGAAGGAATTTTTCCCGAAACTGGCGTAGCTGCCGGTGTGAGCCGGCTCATTCATAAAAATTGAGCGGACTCACGTCCGCTGCTACACTCGTTCATTGAATTATGACAAAACAGCAAATCCTCGATCTCTGTTTTCTCGACGCGCGGCACAAGTTGGTTGAAATTGCCGCCTTCCTCGACCGCGTGGAGCGAGCAGATGGCAAGGACGATTTCCGCCTGAAAACCTTCCGCGCCGCGCTCGGCAAGTTAAATACGAAAAAAAAGGCGAAGGCTGTTCTGCTCGCCTTCAGTGACCCGACGACGAAACCGATTGCCAAAGCGCAAAGCAAGGGCGCTTGCGGAGCTTATTCAAAACCAACTAAAGCCACAGATGGGTAAAGATAAAAACAGATAAAAAATTCCATTAGTGTTTCATCTGTGAAAATCTGTGGCTAAAGAATTATGCGCTATATCGAACCCCACGCCCACATGGTCAGCCGCACGACGGATGATTACGAGCGCATGGCGCTCGCCGGCTGCGAGGCCGTCTGCGAACCGGCGTTCTGGGCCGGCTTCGACCGCAGTTCGGCCGCCGGCTTTCACGATTATTTCTGCCAGCTCACCGAGCACGAGCCGAAGCGCGCGGCGAAGTTCGGTTTGAAACATTTTTGCTGGCTCTGCATCAATTCCAAGGAGGCCGAGGACGTGAAGCTCGCCGAGGAAGTCATCGCGCTGATTCCGAAATTTCTCGAACGGCCGAATGTCCTCGGCATCGGCGAAATCGGCTTGAACAAAAATTCGCGGAACGAAATACGCGTGCTGGAATTGCAGGTGGAGCTCGCGGCGAAATTCAACCAGATGATTCTCGTTCACACGCCGCACTTGGAAGACAAATTGAAAGGCACGCGGCTGATTCTGGATGTTTTGAAAAATGACCGGCGCATCCGGCCGGAGCGCGTCATCATTGACCATGTCGAGGAGCACACGGTGGAAATGATCCTGGACGCCGGCATGTGGGCGGGCATGACGTTGTATCCCGAAACCAAATGCACGCCGGCGCGGGCGGTTGACATGCTGGAAATTTACAGCAACGAACGGCTCTGGCTGAACAGCGCGTGCGACTGGGGCGTGAGCGATCCGCTGGCCGTGCCGAAGACGGCGCTGGAAATGAAAAAACGCGGCCATCGCGCCGCTCTGATTGAAAAGGTGATTTTCTCGAACCCAAAAAGATTTCTGCGCCAGTCGGGAAAGTTCACCGTCAGTTAAATTTCAATCCGCCCAGATGGTCCCTGTCGAACTGACCGGCATGAATTGTCCGTTGCCGATGTATTGGAGTTCCACCGCCGTTCCCTGGCTGCCGGAAATGGTGCTGTTGGTGCTGACCGTGCTGGCCTGCGGGCTGACGCCGTAATAGTAAACGCCGCCGGGGTAACTGCCGACCGAGCTGACCGTCCCGGCAAATTTGCTGCCGTCCCCGGACATCCACGCGCCGTCCCAGGACTGGTTGGTGGTGGTAATGGACGTCCAGGTGGTTCCCAAATTCGCGGAGGCATAGAGCAGGCCGTTGGTCACGCCCGCGACGAGCCGGGTGCAGTCGCTGGAAACACCTAGACAGCCCACATTGGCCGCCGGTGCCGGAATGCTGAAGAAGGAGGATCCGCCATTTGTGGAAATATTGATGCCACCGCTGACCACTTTTCCAAAATATGTCCCATTGCCGGAACAGGCGACGTTTCCGGTAAAGATTACGCTTCCATTGGCCGTGCAGGCAACCGTGGCACCGCTGACGCCGGTGGAAAACCAGGTCGCACCATAGTTGGTGGATTCCTGAATAACCCCCGCAGGATTGGGTGCCGCAAAAACAATTCTCCCATTGGCCGAACAGGCGATGGACTGCCAGTAGCCGGAGATGAGTCCGACTTGATTGAAAGTGCTGCCGGAATCGATGGAAGCAGAAACGCCTTGAAAACCGCTGCCCACGACATAAACGCGCGTGCCGTCCACCGAGGCGGCCACGCCCCGGTAATCGGTGCCGGTGCTGGGCGGCGCAAGCGGATAACTGAAGCCGTAGCTGGCAAGGTTGCCGAGGATGGTCTGGCCGGAATTTTCCTTCACCTGCCAGCCGCCCGCGCCCGCGCCTGAAATGCGCACTATGTCACCCGCGTTCGCTGACGCCGGCAGCGTCACCGTCACCAGTTGCGAATTTGTAAGCACATAGCCGTGGTCAATCTGAGCCTGGACCGTCGTGCCGTTCGTCGCAATCCAGCCGATCAAACCATTTCCGAAAAAGCTGCCGGAAAAACTGTTTCCATATAAATTCGTGAAAGTATTCGCGCCGGTGAAAGTCTGGTTTCCGTTCAGCAGCGCAACGTTCGTCGAGAGCCGTGCGTCAGCCACGGTGCCGGTGGTCAATTGCGACGCGTTCAGGTTGCTCAAGCTGGAACCGTTGCCGCTGAACACGCCGATAAACATGTTCTCGCTGTTGCTGAAAACCACCACGCTCGAATAGGTGCCGCTGATTTGCGCGGACGGCAGCGCACCGCTCAATTGCGCGGACGGCAGCGTGCCCAACAGGTTGCTCGCCGTATTTGCGAAAATCGCATATGGCACCGGCAACAGCGGCTGGCGCGGCGAGAGAGCGGTGAAGGCGGTGGCAACTCCATTCGACCGCACGCCGATTTGAAGAAAATAATTCGTGCCGGTGAAAAGACCCGGACCGAAATTCAAAATTGTGGTGAACAAGCCGTTCGTCACCGCCACGGCGGAATTGGTGAGCGGCCCGGTGACGTTGGTGATGGAATTGTAGAGCGTGAACGTCAGGTCGTAATTGCCATTCGCCGGGCTGCCGCCGTCATTGAGCTGGCCCTGATAAGTGAACGCCGTGCCCTGTGCCTGCAAGGAACCCGCCGTGCCGAGCGCAACCAGAACGCAAAACAAACAGGCAATGATATTTCTTCGCATGACTGGATGATTATACCACGACCAGGCCACAAGCCAACCTGGAAAAATTATGGCATCTCAAACCTAAATCAGACAAGTCTGCCTGCCTAGGGTCCGATCAAAATCCGGTAGAACCGCTGGTTGTTGGTGGCGTTTGGGTCAACCAAGATGAACGAATTAGTAGCCGCGCTGTTGGTGACAAAAAGCGAGGTCCAGATGGCGGAGTTCAAATTCGTGGCCATTTGCAGCGTGTAGTTTTGGCCGGCCGCGCCGGTAAGTAGAAACTGGAACTGGCCGTTTGCGAGTTTCAGCCCCGATCCGAGCCGTGGCCTGGCACTGGCGATGAGCGTGTAGGCGCGGGTGACGGTCAGCAGATTCTGATCGGTCAGGCGGACGATGAAGCTGTTTGTCCCGCTGGCCGCAGGCACGCCGGAAATGAGACCGCCGGTGGAAAGCGTCAAGGCGGACGGCAGCGGTTGCGACCCGTTGGCGATGGTCCAGGTATAGGGCGTCGTGCCACCGGAACCCTGCAACTGGTTTGTGTAGGCGACCCCGGTGATGGCGTTGCTCAAGGAAGCCGTCGTGATTTGCAATGAAAAAGCCGCGATGGTGATTGTGTAATTGATTTGGACCACGTTGCCGTCGGCGTCAATCGCGCTCAAGGTGAAAGGATAGGTGCCGCTGTTGGTCGGAGTGCCGGAAATGACAAAGAACTGGTTGGAACTGGTGGTCAGACCACGGGAAAAAATCAAGCCCGGCGGAAGGGAACTATTATTACCACCGAAGTCGCCGTAACCGCCAGGGAGGGGGTTGCCGCCAGACACCAAAATTTGGGTGCTGTAAGGGGTGCCATTCGTGCCATTGGGCAAGGCGTTGGTGGCCATGGTCAGGGTGGGATAGATCGCGATGGACAACCCTTGATCCGCCGTGGTTGTCGTGCTGTCGGTCACGCGCACCGAAAAATAATAATTTGTGCCGCCAAAGGGCGCGTTGGTGGGCGTGCCGGAAATGACCCCGCCGGTTGAAAGACCCAGCCCGCCCGGCAGAGCCAGCGAACCCGGCGTCAGCGACCAGCCATAAGCCGGCTGTCCGCCGGAAGCACTCAACTGCTGGTTGTAAAACCCGCCCACAATGCCATCGGGCAAAGAAGTCGTCGTCACTTGCAATGGGCCGGTGGAAACGCCGGCAATGTTCAGCGAGAAAGTTTCATTCGTCGAATTGCCGTTGCCGTCGTTCAAGTTCACGGTAAAACTGTAGTTGCCGCTGCCGGTGGGCGTGCCGTTGAAAGCCCCGCCAGAATACAGCGTCAACCCCGGTGGCACATCTTGCGGATCATTGACCGACCAGTTTAGATTGCCGCTGCAACTTGAACCCTGAAACTGAATCGAGTAATAGGTGTTCACGGAACCGCCTGGCAGCGGCGACGTGGTGGAGATTTGAACTCCGGCACACGGTTGGATAGTGAAATTCGCCGAGCCGTTGTTGTTGGCAATGTTGAAATTCTGTTCGCTTGGAGACTGATAATTACCGCTGCCGACCAGATTGTTCAGGCTGTCGCTGCCGCCTTGTTGATTGACCCCGACGTTCCAACTGCCGTTGGCCACGTTCAATGAGTAATTGCCATTGTTGTCGGTGTCCACAGAAGCATTATATTGCACGCTGTTGGTCGGCGTGTAGGCATACACGCCGACGCCCACGAGGTTCGTGCCGTTATACTGGACATTGCCGGTGATATGGTTGGTGGCAAGAATGGCGGTGAAATTCGCCAGCACGGCCTGGCCGACACCGAGATTTGTGCCGCCATTTTGATCAAAGGCAGGTTGTGAAAAGTCGTCGTTGGGGAAACTGCTGGTGTTGTCCACCTGCAACTGCCACGGATCGTTGCTGCCCAAACCACCCAATGCGGCGGTCACATAATTTCCGTTGGCGTCCGTGAAACCGTCCGTCTGGTAAATGCCGTTGTTATTGTCCTCGGCATAAATGGCGACCACGCCCGTCAGCACGTTTCCCAAGTTGTCCTTGACCGTGCCATAAAACAAAGCCGTCGCCTTGGGCATGGCGATGGTGACGTTCGCCACGCTGCCGGTCGTGGTGTCCACCACCGTTCCATTTTGCAATCCCACATAACCAAGGACTGCCGTCCCGGCGCTGTCGTTTTGAATGTGCCACTGGTTGGCATTCACCCCCGCCGTGAAATTGCCATTGGTGTCCGTGTAGCAGAGTCCCAGCAGGCCCGTCTTGGTTTGCACCGGCACCAAAAGCCCCGGCAATCCAGCCCCGGAATTGGCGTCAACGATTTTACCGGAAATGGTTTGGGTGGCGGCGATGAGGTTCAAATTAGTGTTAACGGTCGCGCCGCTGC
Source organism: uncultured Verrucomicrobiae bacterium (assembly GCA_963738245.1). Lineage (GTDB taxonomy): Bacteria > Verrucomicrobiota > Verrucomicrobiia > Limisphaerales > UBA11358 > UBA11358. The sequence goes on along the minus strand of CAVTWB010000015.1, from coordinate 38,976 downwards.
CCAGCACCAAGTTTGCCGCCGCCGTGGTGCTCGCCACAAAATTGCTTTTGAACGCCGTCAGCAAATAAGTTCCGGCCGGCGCGGGAATGGTGTAAACCCCGGCATTATTTGCCACCGCACCGGCAATTGGATTCAGGTCCTGGCCTGAACCTTGAAATAGAAGGACGCCAGCATTGGGCACCGCCACGCCATTGCTGGCCACCGTGCCGGTGAATTTTTGCGCGTAGGGAAAATTCGTGACCGTAAATGAATTTGTGAACGGCTGGAAGTGGCCGACCGGACTCGACAGCTTGAACAGATATTTTCCGGCGATGCTCGGCGAACTGGCGAATTGAAACATCAGCTTCGCCGTGATTGAACCGTTGGCCGCGCCGTCGGTGTCGCCGGGCACATTGATGTTGGTCACGCCGCCGATGACCATGCCCGCCTGCCCGTCCGTCAAATTGAACTGCTCCACCAAAATGTCCCCGGCATCAATGACGCCGTTGGTGTTGGCGTCGAGATATTTCTGCACCAACACCGTTTCGGTGTTGGTCAATCCGGTCACCGTCAGCGTGATCGGCCCGTTGTAAGTGTTGCTGACAACCGACGGCGTGTTCGTGAACGCGACCGCTGCGCGCGTCGTTTGGGTTTGGGTGAGGCTGGCAAGCAACGACAGCACGACCAATACACTTTTAACGTAATTTTTCATTAAGGATTCAGGATTCTGACTGCCCGCTTGGATGGCAATTTTTTCTAATTGACGTTATTATAAGGCACGTCTGGACAAATAGCAATTTAAGACGCTGCCTTTCGGAGGGCTGGCTGTCCTTTCAGCCGTCTCCGCTTCGCGAGCAGACCGGAATGGCGGCGCTCAATCCAGTTAGCGATCTTTCCGTATCGCCACTCCGACTCCCGCCTGTTTGTTGTTTCAGACGGAAGAAGACATTTCCCGGCGGCGGTGGATTGGCCGCCTGACGTCCAGGCTCAATCACCGCCGCGGAGCGTGACACCAAAATGCAATCCTGACAATCGAATTTCATAAAAACATCCAACTGATCGGAGCGGCAGCACCGCCGCCGGCTCATGGTTTGAACAACAAAGTAACCAAGCAGCCAAGCCGGCAAAACTTTGTTCCTTCGTTCCTTTGTTGTTCAATAAACGAGGACGAGGACGGCGGCGTCTTGGGCCGACTTCACCACGTCCTCAAACTTCTCATCCGCCGTGTTGGGCGCTTTGAGTTTGGCGTCCACCTCCGGCACGGATTCCAGAAAGCTCAACAGCAGGCTGCTCTTGACCGCGTAATTCACATTCTCCGGGAGCGAGCCGCTCATGGCCAATGCGGTTGATGCATCCAGTTTTGCAGAAACGATGCCGATCACGTTGCCCCGCTCATCCACCAGCGCCCCGCCCGAATTGCCCGGCTGCACCGGCGCGCTGATTTGAAAATACCGCGGGTCATCCCCCGCGCCGGACAGCGACGCGATTTCCCCCTTGGCCAGCTTGGGCGAAAATCCCTGCAACGACGGGTCGGGAAAACCAATCGTCGCCACCGTGCCGCCAAGATGCGCTGACCGGCTGGACGAAATCGGCAACGGTGAAAATCTCTCTTCGGCTTTAAGCAAAGCCAGATCATTCGCCGCATCCACCTGACCCGATTCGGCCAGAGGCCGAACGCTACATGATCCCAGCGCCGTCGGGGCCGCATATTCCAATGATGTCGCTCCGACGGAGCTTGATTCATTTTTGAACCGCCAAACTACAAAGATTTCAGCGCTATTGGCCTTTTCCGATACAAACAACCGTCCGCCGTCATTTGGAAACCCGCCTGCCACACTTATCAGGACAGTCAACCAGGCTTTCAGGACATAGCCACGCCTTCTTTGAACGCAACACGGTGCTGCAAACCCCTGTCGCCGGCCAAAAACATCAAAACCCCAGCAAATGAGTCAAACGGAGTCATTTCCCAATATTGAGCCGACGTTTCGCAGTATTAAGGAGCCATTTCCCAATATTGCGGAACCATTTCCAAATACTTCGGAGTCGTTTCCAAATATTGCGAAACCGTTGCCCAATATTACGAAACCATTTCTTAATATTGCGGAATCATTTCCCAATATTGTGAAATGGGCACAAAAGGATGAAAGATCGCTTCCAAGGTTGGCGGATGCCCCTGAATGGGACACGGACAAAGCCGGAAACAAAACAGATTGAGACGGCAAGATTGTGGAGCAACTCTGCAAGCCACGATGTTTTATTTAGGCTAAAATGAGCCTGTCCGGCACTCAAAACCGGAACTTTTCGGGTCTGTCTTCCCATGCGCGCGCCGGACCAGTTCCGGCGCGTTTTTTTACCACGCCCGCCGTTTATGACTTTGAAGACACTCCTGACATCGCCGCCGCGAACTTTTGACGGCCTCGGCCAGTTCACGCGGATTCAAAAATGGCTCGAACGAACCGGCGCAAAGCACCGACCCACATCAATAATGGCAGGGCTGCGTTGCCCGCAGCCCAAATATCAGGGCGGCGCAACTGCGGTCGTCCTATAAAAGCGCCTACTGTTTCAGCCGGAAGAAGACATTTCCCGTGGGCGGCGAATTGGTCGCGCTGTTGTTCACCACCAGACCGAAGTAGTTGCCCCAGGTGCCGGCAAAACCGGCTGGAACGGCGAGAGCGGTGTGAAAAATTAGAAAACAACGCCCGGATGCTTGACAACCCTCATAGGAGGTGGCGTATTCAGTGTCCATCCATTCGGTCACGGATGATTTTCTGAAGCCCGTCTATGTCAATATGCGGTCGCTTTGCCCTTGCTCTGGCAAAAGCAAGAGCCAACACCCCTGCCCCCAGTAAAACGCCCAGGCTGAGAAAAAACCACTTGCCGGCCCCTGCGTTTTCCCCGTGATTCTGAGGGTAAAGTAACCATCCGGGATGTAATAACCGGGAATGGCATCCCTTGGGTTTACACTGTTGAAAAAATCGACCGTAGCCGCATGTCTACCTTTGGCTGCCTGTTGCTGCTGAAAACGACGTGTGGCCATTCCCTTTTTCCACCATGGTCACATATTTACGGACCACAGTGAGCGTCTCGGGCTGAATCTTCCCGGCGCGAATGCTTTGTAGCTTGGCTTCAAATTGCTGTGAACCGGTGAAGCAGCGAGCCGGTTTCCAACTTTTGCCTTTTTCCAAAAACCTAGGAGATCACCAGGGTCATGATGGAATGCGCCGGGCTGATGCTTTTCACGCTTTTTCCTCCCAGCCAGACGTTGAATGGCTGCGTTTTGCCGGAAAGATTGAGAACCACCACGGCAATTTTCCCGTCGGGATTCAAAAAGGCCGTGGTCTGCAGCAAATCGGTCATGGAGGAGCTGATGATCCGTTTGGCGCCCGGACGGACGAACTTGGAAAAATGGCCGATGTAATAATAGGCGTTCATGTAATACAACTGCCCGGTCTTGGTGTCCGCATGAATCGGCGCGAAGCAATAATTCTGAACATGGTTCGGCCCGCCCTGCTCGTCCAGCAACACGTTCCAATCGGTCCAGCCTTCCACGCCGTTGTTGAAATCGTTGACCATGGAGTTGCCGTAGTTCTCGCCCCATTTCCAGTCATTGATCTGGCCCATGTCAAACGGGCCGTTGCAGCCTTCGGTAAACAACAGGTGGGTCTTGGGATAAGCTTCCTTGACGCGCTTGACGTTCTCGAAATTGTCGCCCACATACCAGTGATAGCCGACACCCCAGACATAGCGGGCCGCCGCCGGATCATCCAAAACCACCGACGCGCGCGGATACAACAAGGCGCGGTTATGATCCCAGATGATGATTTTTTTGTCCTTCAAGCCGTCCTTCCACAAGGCCGGCCCGAGATAATTTTTTACAAAGTCGCGCTCCTCCTCGGCGGTATAAATGCAGGATTCCCAGGTCTGTTTTGCCAGCGGTTCGTTCTGCACCGTCAGACCCCAGATGGGAACGCCCGCCTTTTCATAGGCATGAATGAACTTGCCGTAATAGCGCGCCCACACACCATAATATTCCGGCTTCAGTTTTCCGCCTTCCAACATGTCATTGTTGTCCTTCATCCAAGCGGGCGGGCTCCAGGGGCTGACGAACAATGTGAAATGACCGCCGGCCTCCGCCATGGCCGCCTTGATGAATGGAATGCGATATTTCAAATCGTGGGAAATGTCGAAGCTGTCCAGATTCGTGTCGCCATCCTTGACGTAGGTGTAGCTCTCGCTTGAAAAATCGCAGCTGTGGATATGGGTGCGTCCCAGCGTGTAGCCAATGCCGTTTTGCGGATCAAAATAGGCCCGCAAAATTTCCTGCCGCCTGTCCGCCGGCAGTTTGTAGAACGTCTCCGCCGAGGCATCCGTCAAGGCGCCGCCGATGCCGATGACCGTTTGAAACGCCTTGGCCGGATCCACAAAAATGTCCGCCTCCTTCTCGTTCACCGGCAGGCCGGCGGCCAGATCGGCTTCACCCGTGTCGGCCAGACGCTGCCCCGTATCCCTGGCGGTGACATAAATTTCAACGTGGGTTTGAGTCTGGCCGAAAGCGCGATGGGCAGGCGCAGCCAGCAGCGCGATCAGTGAAATCGCAGGAATTAAAGTTTGTTTCATATTGGAGGAAAAAGTTTATACATTTCAGCCACCGAATTCAACCGTGAGGCTTCGGAAAGAAATCTGCAAATAAAAAAGCCACCCGGTTCATCACCGGGTGGCATTCGCGATAAATGGACGGATCAGCTTTTCCGACGGCGGATCAGCGAGAGAAGGCTCATACCACCCAATCCCGCCAAGGCGAGAGTCGTGGGTTCCGGTGCTGCCACCAAAGAGGCATTATCGTAATACATATTTTCCGTTGCAGCCGTGCTACCATTGTCCTGAAACATGTTATACATAATGGCATCTGTATATCCTGCAGGTGCTGTGGCGGAAACAGAATATTCGGTCCAAACCCCCTGCACGGCGGGAAGCGCCGCATTAATTCCAACTACGTTACCAGGATTTTCCACAGTGCTTGCCCCACCTAAAGCGGAAGTCTCAAAACCAAGCTGAATCAATAAACCAGCCGTAGCAGAGAAAGCATCGTTAGCAGTATCGGTCAATCCCCATATACTAAACGTGTATGTTTGACCTGGGGTGATGCCAGTCACTATCTCATAGGCTCCCGCAGGATTCCAGTTATTCCCTACATTAGCCGTCTCAAGCAACGCAGTAGTAACCGCGGGAGAACCCAAGGGAGAATAAATTGATGCAGGCATATTACCGGCGAATGAGGCACTGCTCGCACCATTAAACAACGCCCAACCCTGATTTACACCCGTAACGGTTATTGGGTTTGCCGTCCCGGGACCAGCAAAATTTGGATCTACTACAAGGTTTGGCTGTGCGGTAGCTGAACTGATTGCAAGCGTTGCGGCAACAGCGCCACAACCGAGAACTTTATTAAACATTTTCATATAGGTTATTTTTTTGTCATTGTTAGTTCCGATGGAAACGGGTTACGTGATACTTTTTACTATATCATGTTGATTTTGTCAATAGCTTTTGAGAAAATATTTTGAGAAAGATTTCACGCAAGTCAAACGAACATGCTCTTTTTGATGGCGCGCGGGTGGCTATTGTGTTAATTTCAGGCAACTTATATCATACTCATTCCGCAGTCAATAAGCCGATCATGAGCCATCCTCTTCCGAAATCGCCTTTATGAATCCGCAAAGCCCTGTTTCAAAACGTCGGCTTTGGCTGATGCGGCTGTTTGCCATGTTGTTCATTCCGCTACTCGCGCTGGGCGGCTTGGAACTCGGACTTCGACTGGCGGGATACGGCTATGACACCCATTTTTTTCGCATAATTCAAATCAATGGTCAGAACTATTATGTGCCGAATGAGACGTTCAGCTACCGGTTTTTTCCGCCATCCATCGCCCGGACGGCGCTTCCCATCCGGTTTGCCGCCAACAAGGCCACCAACTCGTATCGGATTTTTCTGTTCGGCGAATCCGCCGCCAACGGTGATCCTGACAACAGTTATGGCGTCGGCCGCTATCTGGAAGTTCTGTTGCGCGAACGCTATCCCGGAACAGATTTTCAGGTGGTTTGCGTGGCGCTGACGGCCATTGATTCCAGCACGATCCTGCCGATTGCCCGCGAGTGCGCCCGGCATCAGGGCGATTTATGGCTCATTTACATGGGCAATAATGAAATGGTCGGCCCGTTTGGCGCCGAGACCAGTTATGGTCTGCGTGCGCCCAGTCTGAAGGTGACCCGAACCATTCTCGCCATCAAATCCACCCGGATCGGACAATTGCTGGATGCTCTGGGCGGAAGCTTGAGAATTCATTCCACCGCACCAAAAAAGTGGGGTGGCATGGAAATGTTCGCGAACAACCGTCTGGGTTATGATGATCCGGCCCGGCTGCGGGCTTATGCCAATTTCAAGGGAAATCTGGAAGACATGCTGCGCGCCGCACACAAAGCCGACGTGCCGGTCGTTTTGAGCACGGTGGCGGTAAATTTGAAGGATTGCGCTCCGTTCGCTTCGATCCATGCGGCAGGTCTGAACACAAATCAGGAATCCGCATGGAACCAGATTTACCAGCAGGGGGTTGATTCGGAAACGGCAGGATCTTATGTGGAAGCCCTCGCCCAGTATCAACAAGCCGCAAAGATTGATCCGCAATTTGCCGATTTGCAGTTTCGCATGGGAAGATGCGACCTTGCCCTGACCAATGACGATCAAGCCCGGCGGGAATTTGAACTGGCGCGCGACTACGACGCGCTCGACTTCCGGTCGGACACGCGCATCAATTCGGCCATCAAGGATGCGGCATCGCGTCATGCCGGAGAGGGCGTCCACTTGTTGGATGCCGCAGATGTTTTGGCACAAAACTCGCCGGATAAGATTCCCGGATTGGAATTGTTTTACGAGCACGTGCATTTGAATTTTGCCGGCAATTATCTGCTGGCGCTGAACTTTGCCGAACAGGCGAAAAAAATCCTGCCAGCCTCAATTACCGCCCAAGACAAGGGAAATTGGGCATCTGCTGAACTGTGTGGCAGCCGCCTCGCGGTAACGGTCTGGGATCGCCAGCGGGTCTGGCAACCAATCATGACCCGCATCACCTCTGCGCCGTTCACCGGCCAGTTCAACCACGACGCCATACTCAAGGTTTACGAAACGAAACTGGCTGAAGCGGGAGCCGAAATGACCAACCAAACGCCCGGTCAAGCCCTTCAGATGTATCAACAGGCGCTGGCACTGGCCCCGGATGATTATTTTTTACACGGGAATTTTCAACGATTTCTTGAAAAGGGCGGTTATTTGACCCAGGCCATCGCCGAAGCCAAACGCTGCTGTGAACTGGTGCCACAGTTGCCGGGAGGATTTTATTATACCGGCACGCTGCTGGTCCGCGCCGAACAATATCACCGAAGCCGACGATTATTTTTCGCAGGCGCTGGCGCTTCAATCGGCAATTACGCGGAAGCGCTGGACGCCATTGGAGAGATTTCGGCAAATCAACAAAAAACCGCCGAGGCCACCCGCTGGTTCAAACGTGCCATCCGTGCCAATCCGGACTACGTGGAAAGCTACATCAACCTTGGATTTCTCCAGCAGAATCAGGGGCAAAATGACGCCGCCCTGGCCAGCTATCAGCAGGCCGCGAGCTTGGAGCCGGAAGGCCCGGCAGATTATTTCAACCGGGCGAACATTGCCGCCTCCCAGTATCAATGGGACGAGGCGACCGCCTGCCTGCGCGCCGTGGTGAAGGCCAAACCGGAATTCTGGCAGGCCCGTTACCAGCTCGGGGTTCAACTGGCGGCCAAAGGAGAAACCGACGAAGCGGAAAAACAATTCTCCGCGGTGATTTATTATCGTCCAGATTTTGTCCCGGCGCATCTGGATCTGGGAACCGCCCTGGCCACGCAAGGCAAACTGGACCGTGCGCTTGGCGAGTTTAGCACGGTTTTACAGATCGATCCGTCGAACGCATCCGCGAAGCAGCAAATCGCCTCGATTGACGCAAAGCTGCATCCGGGCCACTGATTTTTATTTCAGAATTCACCGCGATGGAGGACAAAGGCGCCGGGCAGTCCTGCGCTATTTGCAGACAGTCAGTGCTTGGCGGATTCCAAGGAAAGGGGCATACTCAACCAAGACAAGCCGCTCCAGAATTTTTATTTGCCATGAGACTGCTGGCCGAACAAACCGGCGTGGGTTGGTGGAAAACTGCAATTTGCGCCATGGCGCTGCTGTTTTTCATTTTGACCGGCTGCCCCCGTTTGCAGGCGAAGGACGTTCCGCTTGAGGTGCTGCAAACGGCCGAGCAGATCCGGCAAATGCCCCGGGAACAAGCCGCCCGCCAAAATCCCGTCCATTTGCGGGGGGTGGTGACGTTCTTCGACCAGAAAAATTATTTCCGTTTCATGCAGGACGACACTGCGGGCATTTATTTTTTCCTGAACGATTCCCCGGATAATCCGCCGCTGGCGGCGGGACAATTGATAGAAATGGAGGGCGAAGTAAGCCCCGGCGAATATGCGCCGATTGTGATTCCGTCGCGGATTCAAATTTTGGGCATGGGAACATTCCCGGCGGCCAAGCCGGTTACGTTTGAGCAACTGGTCAGCGGGCAGGAGGACAGCCAGTTTGTGGAAATTCATGGCATTGTCCGCGCGGTGCAATTTGACGAGACCAGCGGATATTTTCTGGTGGAAATCGCCACCGGCGGAGGACGGTTGACGGCTTACGCGAGCAAATTGCCGGTGGCGCAGAGCGGCGAACTGGTGGACCACACCGTAACGGTCAGCGGGCGTTTGCGTCACGCGCTTCAACCGCCAGCGCCAGTTGTTTGACATCCGGCTTTTGGTTCCGCGCCCCACGGATCTGGTCGTTGATCTGGCGGGAGCGGGCGATCCGTTCGCCATCCCGGCGCAGCCCATGGTGAAGCTGCTGCAATTCACACCGCAAGGCCCCTACGGCCATCGCGTCAAAGTCGTTGGCACGGTCATTTACCGGCAGAATGACGACGCTTTGTATATTGAAGACCAGACCGAAGGGCTTTATGTCGAAACAAAGCAGGCCGGTCCGCTGTCGGTCGGCGACCAGGTTGAAGTTTTGGGATTTCCCGCCAATGGAGTTTACACGCCAATGCTGCAAGACGCCGTTTTCCGAAAAATCGGGACGGGATCGCTGCCCGAACCGGCGTTGATCAACACCGACGAGGCTTTGAAGGGAAATTATGACTGCCGGCTGGTGCGGGTGGAAGCGACCCTGCTGGACCGGGCGCGGCGCGGCCCCGAACAATTTCTGGTGCTTGAATCGGCCAGCGGTTTCATCTTCCACGCCTATCTTGAGCCGAAAAATGGCGAGACGGATTTCGCCAGTCTGCAAAACGGCAGCCAGGTGGCCGTCACGGGGGTCTGCCTGATTGAACCAGGCAGCGACTGGATCGCGGGGGAAGCCTGGCGCGCGAAATCGTTTCATATTTTGATGCGGTCGGCGGCCGACATTCTGGTTCTCAAAAGACCGCCATGGTGGAATCTGCAAAAACTTTTGTGGGCGATCGGCCTGCTGGGCGTGGTTCTGCTGCTGGCGTTCACCTGGGTCGTTGTCCTGCGCCGACGCGTCCAAAAACAGACCCGGATCATCAGCCAGAAACTTCAGATCGAAGCCACCCTGAAGGAGCGTTACGAAGACCTGTTCGAAAACGCCAACGACATGGTGTTCACCCACGATTTGAATGGCCGCATCACGTCCATCAACAAAACCGGCGAACAACTGCTGCAACGTCCCCGGCATGAGATTTTAACCAAAAAGCTGGTGGAGTTTGTCGTCGAAGAACAGCGCGCCGCCGCCGAGCAGTGGCTTAACCTGGTGGTCAAAGCCACGGAAATCCCACCCGTGGAATGGGATTTTATCAGCGGAACGGGCCAGCGTCTCCGGCTGGAAATCGGCGCCCGCATGATTGAACAGGAGGGGAAGCAAGTCGAGGTGGAGGGCATCGCGCGCGACATCACGGAGCGGAAACGCCTGGAAAAGGAGATTTTGGAAATCAGCAACCGGGAGCAGCGCCGCATCGGGCACGATTTGCATGACGGCGTGTGCCAGCTGCTGGCCGGCGTCGCCTACCGGGTTGACATTCTGGCCGACCAGCTCCAGGAAAAAAACCTGGCCGAATCTTCCGAGGCGGAAAGGGTCGGCAGTCTGATCAACGAAGCCATCGCCCAAACCCGGGGCGTGGCCCGCGGTTTGTTTCCAGTTCAACTGGAGGAAAATGGTTTGATCTGGGCGTTGGAGGACCTGGCCACCAATACCGGCAACATTTTCCGGATCAAGTGCGACCTGTCCTGTGAAAAGCCGCTGCCCACCGTGGAGAACGATGTGGCGCTGCACTTGTATTACATCGTGCAGGAAGCGGTATTGAACGCCGCCAAACATGGAAACGCGACCCAGGTCAACATTTCTTTGGCTCGCAAAGGCGACCGGTTCATGCTAACCATCCAGGACGATGGTTCGGGTTTTGAATCGTCCGGAAGCAATTACACCGGAATGGGCATCCGGATCATGCGCTACCGGGCCAGGGTTATTGGTGCAACTTTAGACTTGAAAAGCCGGCCCGGTCAGGGCACCCAAGTCACATGCATGTTTTATGCCGCCTCGCCAAAAGCGGGCCGGGAATCCCGAGACGCGCAAAAGAAGCCGGCAACGGATGGTTCAACCACGAAAAACAACGACCAAAGTTCATGAACAACAAACCAGCGGAAAAAAAGCGGATTTTTATCGTGGACGACCACGCGATGTTCCGCGACGGGTTGCGGCAATTGATCGAACGTGAAGCGGACCTGGCCGTGTGCGGCGATGCCGCAGAAGCGACGGAGGCATTGGAAGGCATCAGCAAATCCAAACCCGATCTCGTCATCGTGGACATTTCATTGTCCGGCAAAAGCGGCATTGACCTCATCAAGGCCATCAAAGAGAAATATGAGGACATGCCAGTGCTGGTCGTCTCCATGCACGAGGAGTCGCTTTATGCCGAACGGGCTTTGCGGGCCGGGGCGATGGGTTATGTTATGAAACAGGAGCCCGCCAAAGTGGTGAAGGTAGCAATCCGCAAATTGCTGGCCGGCGACATGCACCTCAGCGAGCGGATGGCGAGCGGCGTCATCTCAAAATTCATCCGCGGCAGCGATGAGCTGCCGCCGTCACCGCTCGAAAAATTGAGCGACCGCGAACTGGAAGTTTTCCGGATGCTCGGCCTGGGCAAGGGAGTCCGACAGATTGCCGAGGAATTGGGCCTGACCATTCCCACCATTAATTCCTTCAGAAACCGCATCAAGGAAAAAATGCAGTTGAATTCCTCCACGGAGGTGATGCTGCACGCCATCCATTGGTCGCGCGAAGAATCAACCAAATGAAGCCGCCCGACCGCCGTTGGGGCGGGAATGCGTGACCGGTGCCGGCAGCTTGCGTAAAAGGTTGTTCGCGTATAGAATATAAGCACACATGTCCCGACCTTCGGCTTCATTGACACACGTCAGAAGACTGCGCCGCTTAATCGGTGTTGCCGCAATCATGTGTGGAACAATCACAGCTTATGGTGGCTGGCAGCTGGTTTGGAGCGACGAATTCAACGGCACTGCGATTGACACCAATCATTGGAAATTCGATACGGGCAACCACAACGGCTGGGGCAACCGCGAACTGGAGTATTATACGGATCGTCCCGACAATGCCTACGTCAGCAATGGCTTCCTGCATATTGTCGCGCGCCAGGAATCTACCAACGGCTTTGCCTACACCTCGGCCCGCATCAAGGGACAGGGGCTTTTTTCAAAAAAATACGGGCGGTTTGAGTTCCGCGCCAAAGTTCCAACCGGCAAAGGCTACTGGCCGGCGCTTTGGCTGATGCCCGAACATTCGTCTTACGGCCGCTGGCCCGCCTGCGGCGAGATTGACGTGATGGAAAATCGCGGAAATTATCCGGCGGTGGTGCAAGGGACCATCCATTACGCGGACAAAAATGGCGGGCATCTCCAGTCCACGGGGATTTTCACTTTCCCAAAAAATCAGGGGGCAGATAATTTCCACACCTATCTTTTGGAATGGACAACCAATTCCATCAATTGGTCGGTGGACGGCCGGCTTTATGAAATACAAACCAACTGGTCCACGGCGAATGCGCCCTACCCTGCCCCGTTCGACCAGCCTTTTTACATCATCATGAACCTGGCTGTCGGCGGCAATTTCGGCGGCAATCCCGACATCACCACTGTTTTCCCCGGTGAAATGCAGGTGGATTATATTCGGGTTTATGATCAAATCCCATGAGGTTCCGGAATGGCGGGATCAAATTCGAAACAACGCCGTCCTGATTTTTGAGCACCGCAAAAATGGGTGCAGTTTTAATTTGCCGTTTGTTGCCAGCCGCAACCGAGCGCTTTTATCAAGTTGACTGAGGCCGTCAGGCGGGCGCCCTCCAACTGGACGGCGGTGCGTTCATGAACCAGGGCATCCGTTTGTGCCGTGGCCACGTCGAGATAAGTCACCAAACCGGATTTGTAACGGTTGTTGGCGATCTCCAATGTGCGTTGCGCGGAGATGACGGCTTCATTTTCGGCGATCCATTCCTCCGCCAGCAGACGTTGCGCGGCGAGTCCATCTTCAACCTCGCCAAAGGCGTTCAAGACGGTCTGCCGGTAATCGGCAACATTTTCATAGTAGGCCGCGCGTGCGGCCGCAAGATGCGCGCGGTTCAGGCCGCCGGTGAAGAGCGGGAGTTGAACGGACGGACCGACCGACCAAAACCGGCTCGGCCAGCTGAACCAGGTGCCGGAATCCACGGATTGAAAACCGGCGAGGCCGTCAATGCGCACGGTCGGAAAAAAGGCGGCTTTGGCCACGCCGACATCCGCGTTGGCTGCGGCCATGCGCCGTTCCGCCGCCGCAATGTCCGGGCGGTGCTCCAGCAATTCACTCGGCACGCTGGCTGGAATTCCTGGAATGGCCGGGGCCGTTTCCAAATTTGTCGCGATAAAAAAATCAACCGGCGATTCGCCGCACAACACGGCGAGCGCGTGCAGGGTCTGGGCGCGGCGCAGTTTGATGTCGGGCAATTGGGCTTCGACACTGTGCAGTTGCGTCGCCGCCTGCGCAACATCCAGATCGGAAACGATGCCGCCCCGCCGGCGGTTTTGCGTGAGTTCCAGCGAAAGCCGGTAGGCTTCGATCGTGTCGGCAAGCAGTTGGTATTCGTCGTCCAACGTGCGGAGGCTGAAATAATCATCGGCGACCTCGGCCCCCACATCCAGCCGGCCGGATTGCAGATCGTCCGCGCTGGCGGCGGACCGCTCGTGGGCGGCCTCCGATTGCCGCCGCACGCGGCCCCACAAATCCAGTTCCCAGCCGAGATAAACTGGCGCGGTGAAAGTGTCGTATGTGAAGGATGAGCCGTTGGCCTTGCCCTCGTTTGGCGCGTTGATGCTGGTGCGCTGGCGCGTGATGTCGCCGTTGGGCGTGCCGCCCGCCGTCAGTTGCGGATAAAAATCCGCGTTGGCCGCCGATTCCAGGGCGCGGGATTCTTCAAAGCGTTCTGCGGTCGCGGCCAGGTTTTGGTTGTTGGTCAAAGCCAGAGTTTCCAGCCGGCTCAATTCCGGATCGCCAAACAATTGCCACCATTCGCCACGGGGCGAATTTGCGGACGGCTCGGCAATTTTCCAGATCGTCCCGTTCGTCGGATTGGCATCGCTGAAATTCTTGGGCACCGGCTGGCTGGGCAGCGCAGCCGGACGATGATAATCCGGCCCGACGGCGCAACCGGCCAGGCCGGCTGCCAGCGCGATGATGCCAATGAAAATAAAAAATTTCATTTGGCCGCTGAATTGGTTTCCGCTGGCGGTGCGACTTGCACCGCCATGCCGGCGGCGATGGAATCCGGCGGATTGACGATCACGCGGTCGTCGGCGTTGAGGCCGGAGAGCACTTCGACGGTGTTGCCGGAATCGCGGCCGAGCCTGATGGAATGCAACTGCACCTTGTTGTCGCCGCCGACCACGGCAACCTGCATTCCCTGCGCGCGAAAAATCAGCGCATTGTCCGAAATCGTCAGCCCATGCGCGTCGGTGGCCTCGGTGAAACGCACCTGCGCGTAGCTGCCCGCGAGAATTTCGCCGCGCGGATTGGCCACCTGCAATTCCACCTGCAACGTGCGCGAACTGGGATCCACCGCGCCGGCGGTGCGGGTGACGGTGGCTTCAAACGTGCGGCCCGGCAGTTCCTGAAATGTCAGCTCGGCCTGCTGGCCGGGCGCGATGGCGTGGACGAGCGGCTGCGGCACGCTGGACATAAACCCGCAGCGGATTCGTCTGCGCCATGCGGAACAATTCCGGCCCGCTGTCGGCGGAAATGAGCTGGCCGATGTCCGTGTTGCGCAACGTGACCGTTCCGTCGAACGGCGCGGTGACGCGGTCGAATTGTTTCAAGTCTTCCAGGCGCTGGACATTCGCGCGCGCGGCTTCGACGTCCGCCTGTTTCAAGGCGTAGTCCGCAATTTTTTCGGCCGTTTCCTGTTCGCTCACGCTGGCGGTGACGAGCAGATTCGTCCAGCGGTCGGCGGTGGTTTTGGCCAGCGCGAGATTGGCGTTGGCCTGGTCCAGTTCGGCTCTGGCCTGGGCGAGCTGCTGGTCCAGTTCCGGCGTGTCAATTTCCGCAAGCAACTGGCCGTTGGTCACAACCTCGCCGATGTCCACCAGCCAGTTTTTCAAATAGCCGCTGGCGCGCGCGTGGATGGATGCCTGCACGAACGCCTGCACTTCCGCCGGCAGCGGCGTGCCAAAATCCGACTTCGAGGGCACCGGCGAAATCACATCCACGGTGATGACGGCATCGGCACTGGTTTCCGTCTGCAACTGGCGGCGTTGCAGCCAGCGCGGCACCAGACCGACGAGCAGGCCGATGATGAAAAGCACGATGACGATTTCCAATATCCGTTTTAATCGGACCGGCGGCGGGGCGGGTGAAGTAGAATTTTCGTTCATAACTTTGAAGCGGGATGGTTTGTCTGCGGCTGGTGGTGCCGGTGCATGAAACTGAAAACGATGGGAACAAAAAACAGCGTGGCGATGGTGGCGAACACGAGTCCGCCGATCACCGCGCGGCCGAGCGGCGCGTTTTGTTCGCCGCCTTCGCCGAGGCCGAGGCTCATGGGCAGCATGCCGATGATCATCGCCAGCGCCGTCATCAAAACCGGGCGGATGCGCCCTGACGCCGGCTTCGAGCGCGGCGGTGACCGGGTCAAGTCCGCGGTTCAAATTTTCGCGCGCAAACGTCACCACCAAAACGGAATTTGCCGTGGCCACGCCCATGCTCATGATTGCGCCCATCAACGCCGGAACGCTCAACGTGGTCTGCGCACAGAAACAATCCCCACACGACGCCCGCCAGCGCCGCCGGGCAGCGCGGTGATGATGATGAACGGGTCGAGCCAGTTTTGAAAATTAACCACGAGCAGAAAATAAATCAGCACGATGGCACCGATCAGTCCGACGCCGAGACCCAAAAAGCTGGAGCGCATCGTTTCCGCCTGGCCGCGCACGACGATGCTGCTGCCGCGCGGCAAATCTTTTTTGATGTGTTCGACGAGCGGCTGCAGGTCGTTCAAGACGCCGCCGAGATCGCGGCCGTCCACGTTGCCGTAAATGTCAATGACCGGCATCACGTTGTAATGCGAAACCACCGGCGCGACGTTGACGCGCGTGATGGTGGCCAGATTGGCAAGCATCTGCGCACTGGCCCCGCCCGGCAGGCTTGAGCTGATCGGCAGCGCGTTGAGCTGCTGCACCGAGTCCATCGCGTATTCCGGCGCGCGGACATTGATGAGATATTGGATGCCGACTTTTGGATCGAGCCAGTAGGCCGGCTGACACCTGGCTGCTGCCGCTCAAGCCAAGCAAAACGGAATTGGCCACGTTTTGTTCCGTCAAGCCCAGGTCGGCGGCCTTCGAGCGGTCAACGGAAACCCGCAATTGCGGCCAGTTGTCCGGCTGCTGCACGCGCACGTCCGCCGCGCCGGGAATTTTTTTGATCTGCTCCGCCAGTTGCACGGCCAGGGCGCGGTTGGCAGCCTGGTTGCGTCCGACGATCTGCACGTCGAACGGCGCGGGCAGGCCGAAATTCAGCGTCTGGCTCACGATGTCCGCCGGCAGAAAATAAAACATCGTGCCGGGAAATTCGCGGTTCAACCGTTCGCGCAACGCGCGCACGTAATTTTCCGTCGGCGCATGGCCGGGCTTGAGCGAAACGAGAATGTCCGCGTCGCGCCGGCCCGATCACGCCGCTGGTGTTGTAGCTCAAATTGATCGAGGAATTCGGAATGCCGATGTTGTCGAGGATGCCGCCGAGTTCGCGCGCGGGAATTTCCTTGCGGATGGATTCGTTGACCTGGTCCGCGAGCCGCTCGGTTTCCTCGATGCGCGTGCCGGTGCGGGCGCGCATGTGCAGCATGAACTGTCCGGCGTCCACGGTCGGGAAAAAATCCCGGCCGAGCACCTGCGTCAGCAGCCACGACGCCGCGCAAAAAATCAGAAAGAAAATGGCGAACGGGCTTGCGATGTTCAAAGCAGCTTGCGAGCAGGGCGCGATAGCTGTTGCGCAAACGGTCAAAGCCGTTTTCAAAGGCGCGCTGGAAACTGACAAACGGCCGAAGCCAGAACGGCACGCTGGCTTCGTCAATGTGTTCGCCGTGCAGTTTGACGTTGCGGTAAAACCACATCACCAGCGTCGGCACCAGCGTCCGCGAAAGGACGTAGCTGGCGAGCATCGCGAACACCACGGCCTCCGCCAGCGGCACGAACAGATAGCGCGCCACGCCGGTCAGGAAAAACATCGGCACGAACACGATGCAGATGCACAGCGTGGAGACGAACGCCGGCAGCGCGATTTCCTGCGAGCCAACGATGATGGCGTCTTCCAGTTTCTTGCCGAGCGCCATGTGGCGGTGGATGTTTTCAATCGCCACCGTCGCGTCGTCCACGAGAATGCCGACCGCCAGCGCCAGGCCGCCAAGCGTCATCAGATTGATGGTTTCGCCAAGCGCGCTCAATGTCGCGATGGAACAAAGCACCGAAAGCGGAATGGAGAGCGCGATGATGAACGTGCTGCGCCACGAACCGAGAAACAGCAAAATCATCAGCGCGGTCAGCGCGGCGGCGATCGCGCCTTCGCGCAAAACGCCGCTGATGGCCGCGCGCACGAACAGCGATTGATCGGCAAATTCCTTGACGTGCAAATCCGGCGAAACCGTGGCCATGACGCCGCGGCAGGGCGGCCTTGACGCCGCGCAACCACATCCAGCGTCGAGGCCGCGCCGGCCTTCATGATCGTCAGCAGCGCGCCGCGCACGCCGTCCTGGCGCACGGCATTTTGCTGCGGCGTGTAGCCGTCGTGAACCTGCGCCACGTCGCTCAAATAAATCGTCGCGCCGTTGACCACTTTGATCGGCAGATGGTTCAGGTCGTCAATCAGCCGGGGATTGGAATCCACCGACACGTCGTATTCGGTCGCGCCGATCTTGGTCGTGCCGCTGGGCAGGATTAAATTCTGCGCGTTGATGGCATTGACGACATCCTGTGCGAGAAGATTTTTTGCCTTGAGCGCGGGCAGATCCAAATCCACCGAGACGACGCGCGTCTTGCCGCCGTAAGGCCAGGGAATCATCGAGCCGCGCACGTTGGACAGGCCGATGCGCACCTGGTTCGCGGTCACGTCGAACAAGTGCCTGCTCCGACATTTTCGAGCTGCTGAAACTGTATTGCAAAATCGGCACCGACGAGGCGTTGTATTGGATGATCAGCGGCGGCTGCATGCCCGGCGGCATCAGGCGCAAGACGGTCTGCGCCGAGGCCGTGATTTGCGCGACGGCGGCATCCACGGACGCGCCGGGCTGCAGGAACACTTTCACCACGCTGATGCCGTTGTAGGAGGTGGACTCGATGTGCTGGATGTTGTTGACCGTGACCGTGAGGATGCGCTCATGCGTGTAGGTGATGCGTTGCTCGAACTGCTGGGCATCCAGGCCGGCTGTATTGCCAGATGATGCTGATGACCGGAATGTTGATGGCCGGAAAAATATCCGTTGGCGTCCGCAACAAAATCAACGGCGTCAGCAACACCAGCAGCAGCGCGGCCACCACGAACGTGTAAGGCCGGCGCAGCGCTAAAAGGACAATCCACATATCATTGTTTGTATGTTGACCGTTTGATTAAACGTCAGTTGCTTTGCTCCAATGAGATTCAGGAAAGCCGGTTTCCAATAGTAACACCCGGAAACGTGAACCGGAGGCCGGGCGTGGTTCATTCATGGTGTCATTCATTTCCATATTGCTTTTCTTAATTCATCATATGAATCGGACTGCATCATGATATTCTGACCAGAGACGGCTTCGGAAGTAAATCGAAGATCACGAAAGCGACCCCTTCATTTCTGATTGCCGGTTGACGGTTGCGTATTAATGGAACCAGCGCTGGCAAACAATTGCTGTTGACTCCAGCCACCGCCAAGGGCTTTGATAAGCTGCACCGAGGCGATCAGACGCTGGCCGGCGAGCTGGGCGTTGGCGCGTTCCGCCGTCAGGGTGTCGCGGCTGGCGTCCACGACTTCGATGTAGGCCACAATGCCGGAACGATAGCGGTCGGTGGCCAGCTCCGTGGCGCGACGGGCGCTGGCAACGGCGCGTTGCTGGGCTTCCGCCTGAATAGCGAAATGATAAATCCCGGACAGGCTGTTTTCCACATCGCCAAAGGCAACGAGCACCTGCTGGCGATAGAGAGCCACCGATTCTTGAAACGCCGCCTGCGAGTATTTGTAATTCGCCAAGTTGCGTCCACCCGTGAAAATCGGCAGCGAGAGGCTTGGGCCGATGGACCAGGTGCGGCTGTCCCAACTGAATAACGAAGAAAGGTCGCCGCTTAAATATCCTGCCGAACCAGTGAGCGTCAGCACCGGAAAAAACGCCGCCTTGGCGATGCCGATCTTGGCATTGGTGGAGGCAAGCTGACGTTCCGCCTGGGCCACGTCCGGACGACGCTCCAGCAAATCTGAAGGCAACCCGGCGGGAATCTCCGGCGGCAGGGGATTCCAGTTCGGGTCGTCCAGCGCGCGCGAGTTTGAAACTGGACGGATTTTCCCCGACCAAGATCGCGACGGCATTTTCCAGTTCATCACGCCGATGCGCGAGCGCGGCGGCTTCGGCTTCGGTGCTGGCCAGTTCGGTTTCGGCCTGGGCAACATCGAGTTCGCTGCCGATGCCGCCTTCCAGCCGGCTGCGCACGAGCCGCACCTGTTCATGACGCAAAGCAATGGTGCCATTGACCGTGGCGATTTCCGCATCCAGGGAGCGCAACGCAAAATAATTCTGCGCCACGTCGGACTGGAGCGTGAGCAGGACGTTGTAAAAATCCGCGAGCGACGCCTGCGCGTCGGCGTGCGCGCTCTGAAAAAGACGGCGCACCCGGCCCCACAGATCCACTTCGTAGCTCAAATCCACCGGCGTGCTGAACGTGTTGGCGGTGATGTTGCCGAAACTTGGATTGGCGTTGGGTGAATAACCCTGCCGGTTGAAGCTCGGATCCAAACTTAAACTAGGCATCAACTCGCTGCGGGCAACGCGCGCCGTATCGCGAGCCTGATCCACCCGCGCGACCGCGGCCTTGAGCTGTTGATTTGCCGATACCGCCCGTGTCTCCAAGTCGTTCAGATTGGTGTCGCCAAAAATCTCCCACCAGTTTCCTTTTGGCACATTGTCGAGCGGCTGGCCTTCCTTCCAATTGCCGAAATCAACCGCTTTGTAATTTGCGGGGACAGAATTGGTCGGCTGTTTGTAATCCGGCCCGACAGTCAGCCAACTGGCATTCGCCGACACGATGGTGAACAGAAGAGCAATGGTAACAACGCCTGTGGCGGCCGCGCTGGAACCGGGCAAAACAGGATTTGGTTGCGGTGCCGGTGCTGGTTTCTTCTTCAAGCCAAGCTTCATCAACGTGACATAAAACACCGGCGTGAGAAACAAACCGAACAAAGTGACGCCAATCATGCCGGAGAACACGGCGATGCCCATCGCCTGGCGCATTTCCGCGCCGGCCCCGCGCGCGACGACCAGCGGGAAAACACCCGCGATGAACGCGATGCTCGTCATCAAGATTGGGCGCAACCGGAGCCGGCAGGCCTCGATGGCCGCATCGAACGGTTTCATGCCTTCGTCCTGTTTGCGCTTGGCAAATTCGACGATCAAAATCGCGTTCTTGCACGCGAGACCGACGAGCACAATCAAGCCGATTTGCGTGAAAATATTATTGTCACTACCTTTGAGCCACACGCCGGTGATGGCGAACAGCAGGCACATCGGCACAATCAGAATGATGGCGAGCGGCAGGCGGAAACTTTCGTAAAGCGCGGCCAGCACCAGAAACACGAGCAGTATGCACAGCGGCCCGACATAAATTGCCGCGTTGCCGGCGAGGATGCGCTGATAAGTAAGCTCCGTCCATTCATACGCCATTCCGCGCGGGAGATTTTCTTCCGCGAGTTTTGCCATCGCGGCTTCGGCCTGGCCGGAACTGAATCCGGGCGCGGGCGCGCCGTTGATTTCCGCCGCCGGATAACCGTTGTAACGCATCACGCGATCCGGGCCGTGCGATTCCGTGACTTTCACGACGGCGCCGAGCGGCACCATTTCGCCCCGGTCATTCCGCGTTTTGAGGCGCGTAATGTCTTCGGCGTGGGCGCGGAACGGCGCGTCCGCCTGAGCGATGACTTCGTAAGTGCGCCCGAACCGGTTGAAGTCATTCACATACAGCGAGCCGAGATAAATCTGCATCGTCTCGAAAAGATTTTGCAGCGGCACGCCCTGGGTCTTCGCCTTTTCGCGGTCAACGTCCGCGTCCAGTTGCGGCACATTGACCGTGAATCCCGAAAAAGTCCCGGCGAGACCGGGCGTCTGGTAACTTTTGCCGATGACGTTCTGCAAATTCTGATAGAGCGCGTCGTAGCCGAGGTCGGCGCGATCCTCGACATACAATTTAAATCCGCCGATCGTGCCCAAGCCCATCACCGCCGGCGGCGGCACGGCGAGCATGAACGCATCCTGGATCACGCTCAATTTTTGATTCAACGCGGCGGCAATGGCCGGACCGCTCAAGTTCGGCGTGGTGCGTTCTTCAAACGGTTTCAGTGTGAAGAAAACAATTCCCTGGTTCGGCGCGACACTGAATCCGCTGATGCTCAATCCCGGAAACGCCACCGCCGCCTCCACGCCCGGCTGTTTTAAGCCGATGTCCGACATCCGGCGGATCACCGCTTCGGTGCGGTCGAGCGAGGAGCCATCCGGCAGTTGCGCGAACGCGACGAGATATTGCTTGTCCTGTGTCGGCACAAAACCGGTCGGCACTTTGTTGAAGCCCCAGCCGGTGAGCAAAACCAGTCCGCCATAAATCACCAGCGCGATGGCACTCTTGCGCAGCACAGTGCCGACGCCGGTGGAATATTTGGTGCCCGCCCAGGCGAAAACGCGATTGAACGGATTGAAGAACCAGGCGAGAGATTTTTCCATCACGCGCGACAACCAGTCTTTCGGCGCATGATGATCCTTCAGCAACACCGCGCACAAGGCGGGCGAAAGCGTCAGCGAATTGAACGCGGAGATGACCGTTGAAATCGCAATCGTCAGTGCGAACTGTTTGTAGAACTGGCCGGTCAAGCCGGTGATGAACGCCGTCGGCACGAATACGGCGCACAGCACGAGCGCCGTGGCCACGATCGGTCCGGTCACCTCGGTCATGGCTTGCTTGGCCGCGTCGAATGACGACAGCCCGCGCGCGATGTTGCGCTCGACGTTTTCCACGACGACGATGGCGTCGTCAACGACGATGCCGATGGCCAGCACGAGGCCAAACAGCGACAGCGCGTTGATGCTGAAGCCGAATGCGAGCATGATGGTAAACGTGCCGATGAGCGACACCGGCACCGCTGCCAGCGGAATGATCGCCGCGCGCCAAGTTTGCAGGAAAATGATGACGACGATGACGACCAGCAAAATCGCCTCCAACAAAGTGTGAATGACCGCCTCGATCGAATGTCTCACGAAAACGGTTGGGTCATACACGACGTCATAGTCCAGCCCTTCGGGGAAATTTTTCTTCAGCTCCGCCATCGTCGCGCGGACATTCTTGGACAGTTCCAGCGCATTTGCGCCAGGCGTCTGGAAGATCGGAATGGCCACCGCAGTTTTGTTGTTGAGCAACGAATGCAAGGCGTAGCTGCCGGCACCCAGCTCGATGCGCGCGACGTCCTTGAGCAAAGTTTTTTCGCCGTTCGGGCCGGTCTTCACGATGATGTTGCCGAATTCCTCCTCGGACACCAGCCGGCCTTTGACATTCACCTGCATTTCAAAATTCACCGGGTCGCTGACCGGTTGCTGGCCGATGACACCACCGGCGACCTGCACGTTTTGTTCGCGGATGGCGGCAACAACATCGCTGGCGGTGAGATTACGCGCGGCGATCTTGTCCGGGTTGAGCCAGACGCGCATTGCGTAATCGCCGGAACCGAAAACTTCCACGTCACCCGCGCCGGGAATTCGAGCGAGCACATCCTTGACCTGCAGCGTCGCGTAGTTGCGGATGTAAACCTTGTCGTAACGGTCGTTCGGCGAAAAAAGATGGACGACCATCGTGAGGTCGGGCGATTGCTTGGTGGTCGTGACTCCGAGGTTGCGGACTTCCTCCGGCAGTTTCGGCAATGCCTGCGAAACCCGGTTCTGCACCTGCACCTGCGCCTTGTCAATGTCCGTGCCGAGATTGAAGGTCACGGTCAAAGTCATCACACCGTCGCCGGTCGCCTGCGAGAACATGTAGAGTGAACCTTCAACGCCGTTGACCGCCTGTTCCAAAGGCGAAGCGACGGTCTCCGCGATGGTCTTTGGATTTGCGCCCGGATAGGTTGCTTTCACGACAATGGTCGGCGGCACGACTTCGGGATATTCGCCGATGGGCAGTTTGAACATCGCCAG
The DNA here is from genome assembly GCA_963738245.1 of uncultured Verrucomicrobiae bacterium. GTDB lineage: Bacteria > Verrucomicrobiota > Verrucomicrobiia > Limisphaerales > UBA11358 > UBA11358. The sequence continues at coordinate 15,934 of CAVTWB010000015.1, read as the reverse complement.
CAGGCCCATGACAAAAATGGCGATGGACAGCACGCCGGCAAAAATCGGGCGCTTGATGAAATAATGGGAAAAATTCATAACCGTTGAGAGGGTTGTGATTATTGGTCGAAATCAGCGCTGGGCAATCTTTGCGCCATCTTCAGCCGTCTGCGCCACATCTTCCTGCGGCGTCACCGGCATTCCAGGACGAACATGGGACAGTCCGTTCACCACAATTTTTTCACCGGCAGCCAGGCCGGAGCGCACGATGCGCTTGCCATCCACGAGCGGACCCAGTTCCACGGCCTGATATTGCACTGTGTTGGTGGCGGTCAGGGTCAGCACAAATTTCTGCGCCTGGTCCGTGCCGATGGAGCGTTCGTCCACGAGCAGCGCGGGATGACGTTCGCTCAAAGGAATTCGGATGCGCGCAAACAATCCCGGCACGATGCGGTCGTCGCGATTTGGAAACACGGCGCGCAGCAAGATGCTGCCCGTGTTGGGATCCAGCCGGTTGTCAAACGATTCGATGTAGCCGGTGTGCGGAAAGTTGGATTCGTCGGCGAGCTGCAATTCGACGGGAACTTTGCCTTCATCGGTCACTCCCAGTTTTTTGGCAGCTACCAGTTCGTTGAACTTCAGCAACGTGTCCTCATCAATGTCGGCATAAACGTAAATCGGCCCCACCGAAACGATGGTCGTGAGCAATGAGGCTGAACCCGCCGTGCCGCTGACATAATTGCCTTCCGTCAACAGCGCACGGCTCACCCGGCCATCAATCGGCGCGCGGACTTGCGTGAACTCCAGATCAAGCCTCGCTGAATCCAGTGCCGCCTTCGCCACTTCGGCACGGGATTTCCGGGCGCCGGCGTCCTCGGCTGAAATGGCGTTATTGGCCAAAAGTTTGTCCGTGCGGTCAGCTTCGCTTCGCGCCTGCTCATACTCGGCCTTGCGTTGGTCGAACACGGCCTGGTTCCAGCGCGGGTCAATGACAAACAACACGTCGCCTTTCTTCACCAGTTGCCCGGATTGAAAGCGCACCTCCTGAATGTAGCCAGAGGTGCGCGGACGGATCTCCACCGAATCAACCGGCTCGGTCCGGCCGGTGAAGCTGCTCCATTCGACGACTTCTTTTTGCTCGACGGGCGCAATCGTCACTTGCGGCGGCGGCGGTCCTTGCTGGGTTGTCTTTGGGCCGCAACCGGTGACTAGCAAACTGCTGGCTAACGCCAGAACCGCCGTAACTGAACATAGCTGTGGTTTCATAATCATATAATTATGGGGTTTCAGACTTTAATTGGTTTGGATTTATCGGTCGTCGAATCAGACGGCTTCGGCAAAAACCGAATTTTGCCGGCGCAGTGACTGCTGCCGCCTGCGCCATTCGACCACCGCTTGAACTCTTTCCCTTGCCAGTGTCGGATAAAACAAATGCGGATAATCCGTCTGCCAGGCCAGCGCCTCGGCTTCGTTCAAAGCCAGCCGGAACAGGTTTCCGTGCGTATCCAAGGTTTCATGAAAATCGTTCACGATCATGTTTTTTGCCTGCTCGATTTCCGTCAGCAAAACCTTGCAGGATTGCAGGCAACGATTGGTGAAGGTCTGTTCTGTGTTGTGCTTATTTTCGTTTGTCGTATTCATAGTTTGGTTTATTTTATAGTTGTCTGTTTAGTAAAGTATGTGGTTAAAAAAAACTTCAGGCGGCAATGAGCCCTTCCTCCTTCACGCCCAGCATGGCAAACATTCCATTGGCGGTCTCCCGCAACAGATCAATGTCGTTTTGAATGCGTGCCTGGGTCAGGAGACCTTCGTAATAGGCCAGGACCATCCGGGCTTTTGCCGCCGGGTCGGGGGCATGAACCAAACCCGCTGCGTGGGCATCGCGGATGGCAGATTCAAGATACTTCAGCTTGTAAGCCATGATTTTCTGGATTGTCTTTCCCAGCTTGTCATCCTGCGTGCATACTTCCGAACCCAAGACAAGAATGCGGACAACCCAGCACCCGCCCGTATTTGACCTTGATTTCACTCTGAAATTTAAAGGCGAATTCTGCGTATTTTCGCAGCCGCTCCAAGCGGAGGCACGGTCGGCGAAAATATCGCATCCAGCTCCACGCGCTTTCCTTTCCAGCTTTCCTCAAACGCCTCCGCCGCCAGTTCCGCCTTGGAATCAAAGAAATAATAAAAACTGCCCTTCTTGACGCCGGCCTTCTCGCAGATGTGGTCAATGGTCGTGCTGCCATACGAGCCGGACCAAATCAGGTCCAGCACCGCATCCATCAATCTTTGTTTTGCATCACTTACACGGCCCATAAAATCTTTTCTTTCCCGTGCCCCGATTGGTTCTTTGCCGAAGCACAAGGTCAATTTAGCAAATTAGACCATTTAGTCAACTATTATTTTGAAAATCTTGGTCATGCTCCGTTAGATTGCGCTGTTTTTTAGGATAACTATTTAATGTTTATGACGTTGCAAATAATAAAATTTAGTTTGATGATTTTTTGGCTATGTTTTTTTGTTTTGGTCTATCATGTCGTTAAATCCATCAATAATCGCAGACGCCTCACGTTTAATGCGTCCCCTGCGAAATCGTCTTTCCTTAAATTCGTTGAAATCTATTTCAATCCAAGAATCGCGCTTCTCGCCATTGACAATTGCCTTAAAAAGATCAGCCGCCGAATTAAAAGATGGATAGTCATTTTCAATGAACTGGGGTGGGTTTTTTTGGATTTCATTACGTTGGATTTTAGTTTTGGCCTTCGAGTAAGAAAGGAAAAAATCAAACTTCGACTTTGGCGGAATCTCAACAGTTGTCCACGGCAGGAGAACAAAGCAATAATTGTAAAATCTGCTTCCGTATTCAAAGACATTGGAAAACCACAAACACGCCGTTGCGCTATTCGTCTGGCATTTCAACTTCGTTCGGGTTCATTCCGCGCATGGCCGCACGCCAGCTCAAGAGGCTGGTTTAGTTTCAAAAGCCTTCACCATTGCCGAATTGCTCGGTAGCGCAACCCGCCCGCAAAGTGCATGTGCGGAGCACGCAACCTTTACACCCGCCGGATAAATTGCAGAATGGGTCCGGGCATCCGTAGCTCAATTGGATAGAGCTTCTGACTTCGGATCAGAAGGTTGGGGGTTCGAGTCCCTCCGGATGCACCAACGCACGCCGCATGAAAATACCAGCCATCACCAAACGCGAACTGCTGCCGATTGCCGCCGGCGTCTCAAAACTTTCCAAAATCGAGTTCGCCCGGAACCCCTGCCCGGCGCTGCTCAAGGAACCCAAGGAGTTCTGGGACGAAATTTTCATCGCCAACGAAGCCTACATGCTGGAGGAAACCACCCACCCGCGCATCCGGCAAAAACTGGCGTATGACGCCACCACGCACCAGCTCTTCCTGGAATATGTCGAGGGCACGACCCTGCACGATCTGGTGAAGGCCGGCGCGACGCTCAAGGATCCCGCCCGGACGCATCACCTGTTGCAAAGCGTCGCGGAAACGGCGGCCGACTTGCACGCCGGCATCCTGTGCGACCGGCCGATTGTCCACAATGATTTGAAGAGCATGAATGTGCTGGTGCCCGACGCCGCGCCGCGCGAAACCGTCCTGATAGATTTCTCGCACTCCTATTTTGAAAATCATCTGCCGCCGTTCATCGTGGACAAGCAGAAAAATCCCGTGGGCACGGCCCGCTACCTCGCGCCCGAAAAGTGGGATGCCGACTTCACGCACGGTTTCAAGAGCGACGTCTTCGCCTTTGGCGTCATGGCCTATTACGCCTACACAGGAAAACATCCGTTTGAAGGTGATCTCACCGAGATTGAAAAACAAATCCGGGAAGCGACCCCGCCCTCGCCGATTGAACTGGGGTCGACGTCCTGCGCAACACCTTGGTCATCGTGATGGCGTGTCTGGAGAAAAAGCCCGAGCGCCGGCCGACCATGGAATATGTGGCGAAGTGTTACGCGGAGGCGGCCAGCCTGTATGATTGAGGCGCGACCGGTCACCCGTGCGGAACTCGGAGCGCGGCTGTCCCAGATTCAGGCACGAAGGTTTTCCTTATGAGATACGTCAGCCCAGCGGTCGGGTAGCGGAGCCACCCGCCCGTCGGCGTGGTTCGGCTTTGGATCGTTAGGCCGCATCTGAATATGGACACACCAACAACACCAAAACCGACATCGTTCTCACACCGAGCGGCGTGGCTCGGTTGGGTTTGTCCCGTCATTAGCCTCATCGTCTTCGCGCTTTTGATATTCGACCGGCAGATTGTCGCACGAAAGTTTATTCCGATATTTGTGGAGTTTGCGCTTTTGCTCATCGCCATTGGCTTGGTTTCCGGCATTGCGGCTTTGTTCGGCGTTTCCACGCACGGCAAGAAAGGCATCCTCGTGCCGGCTATCGTTGGCATCATTATTAGTGGATTGTTGATTTTATTTTGTGTCATTGTGGCCTGATATCGTGATAAACGGCGCGTTTCCTTCTTCCCACCGTCCAATCCGATTTCCGTCCTCCTGCCCTACTCCTTCTCATCGTCATCCTCCTCCTCAAATTTGTTCCTTCTGACGATGAGGACGAGGATGAGATGGAGGAGGATTGCTCCCGCGCCACCGTTCCCCGGATGCCGCCGAAGCTTTGCCAGTGGACTTTGCGGGAAAATTCCATTAAACGTGTGCCCGCCGGCATCCAACGAATCTTAAACCGACCGCGTGAAGACATTGCACAATTATCTGACCCGCCAGGTGCTCGCCTCGCTGGCGCTCACGGTGGCGGTGTTCACGTTTGTGCTGCTCATCGGCAACGTGCTCCGCGAAATCCTGCCGGCGCTCATCGGCGGTCACGCGCGGCTGGACACCATCATCCAGGCGTTCGGTCTGCTTATCCCGTGGGTGCTGGTCTTCGCGCTGCCGATGGGCCTGCTCACGGCGATGCTGCTGGTGTTCGGCCGGTTCAGCGCGGACCAGGAATTGACCGCCGCGCGCGCCAGCGGCATCAGCCTGCTCTCGCTCATCACGCCGGTGCTGCTCCTGAGCCTGCTCTGCTGCGGCTTGAGCGCGTGGATCAACATGCAGATCGGCCCGCAATGCCGCGTGGCCTACGTGAACCTGTTTTACAAGTTGAGCGGCGAGCTGATGAACAGCACGCAACTGCCGGAGGGCCAGTTCGTCCGCGATTTCCCCGGCTTCATCTTTTACGCGGAGAAAAACCGCAACGGCAAGCTGGAGGACGTGATGGTCTTCGAACTTGAGAACGAAACGAATGTCACCACCACCGTTCGCGCGCCGCGCGGCACGATTGACCTGGATGCGCCGAACAAGCAGTTCGTGCTGCACCTGTTCGACGCCCGGAGCATCACGACCGGCGAAAGCGTGGCCATCAGTTCCTCGCCCGATGCGATTTATAATTTGCCGTTTCCGTCCCATGGCGAGAGAAATGGCAAACCCTCGATCAGCGACATGACCTTCTGGCAGTTGCGCGCGGAACTCGCCGACCTGGACAAAAAGCTCGGCTTGCCGCCGCCCGCCGCGACGAACTCGATTGAGCGGCTCGTGCAATTGAAGGAGGCCCGGCAGCAGCGGAAGGATCTGACCGAGCCGCTCCGCGTGGAGATGAACCGGCAGATCGCCTTTTCGTTCGCGTGCTTTGGGTTCACGCTGGTGGGGATTCCGCTGGGCATCCGCGTCCACCGGCGCGAGACGAACATCGGCGTGGCCATCGCGCTCGGCCTCGTGCTGATTTATTACGCGTTCGTCCTGACGGCCAAATCGCTGGCCGCACGGCCGGAATTTGCGCCGCACCTGATCGTGTGGCTGCCGAATTTTATTTTCCAGGCCGTCGGCGTCGTGCTGCTCTGGCGCGCGAACCGGGGGATTTGAGGCGTTACATCGTGAATCGTTGGATTGTTAAATCGGAACCCTGCACGCGCGACGACGATTCAACGATTCACAATTTGACGTTTCTGCGAAACACCCTGCCAATCGCCGCCTGGTCCACGGGCTTGATGATGAGTTCGTCAATGTTGACGTGCGCCGGACGGCTGGCCATCCAGACGAGCGTTTCGGCGATGTCTTCGGCGGTCAGCGGATTCATGCCTTCATAAACTTTTTTGGCATTGGCGGCGTCGCCCTTGAAACGCACGAGGGAAAATTCCGTTTCCGCCAGCCCCGGATCGAGCGTGCCGACACGGATGCCGGTGCCGAGCAGTTCCAGCCGCAGCGCGCGGGTGATTTGCAGTTCGCCCGCCTTGGCCGCGCAATACACCGCGCCGCCTTCGTAAACCGCGTGCCCGGCAACCGAGCCGATATTGATGATGCTCGCGCCCGCGTCGCGCGCCAGCAACGGCAGCGCCGCGCGCGTCACGCGCAACACGCCGAGCACGTTCGACTGGATCATCGCCTCCCAGTCGGCTTCCCTGCCCTCGGCGATGGTGTCCAGGCCGTGCGCGCCGCCGGCGTTGTTGATGAGAACGTGCAAATTTCCGATTTGCGATTTTTGATTTGCGATTTTCTGTTGCGCCCACGCGACAAATTCTTCGACGCTGGAGGTTTGGGAAACATCCAGTTCGTGAAAGTGCGCTTCCGTCGCGCCGGATTTTTTTGATTCCGCGGCAGCTTTCTTCAAGCGGTCAATGCGCCGCGCGCCGAGCAGCAGTTTCGCACCTTGCGCGCCGAACGCCCGCGCCGCCGCCGCGCCAAATCCGCTCGACGCGCCGGTGATGAGCACCCATTTGTTTTTCAGCGAGAATTTCATGATGGAATACTATTCCGAAACGTCGGGTTCGCCACCGCCTTTTTTATCCAAAAGCTTGGGCACGCCGGAAAGTTTGTCGAATAAAAATCCGACGACCAGCGCGCACAGGCAGCCGACGATGACGGCGGCCACGCGATTGAGCGAGCTGTGCCATTTGTCGTTGTCGCCGGTCAGAGTCACCAGGATGACCGCCACGAACGCCGGGCGCAGCATATCGTCCTGTTTCAAAAGGTAACACAACAGACCCGTGACCATCACGCCAACGGCCACGGCCACAAGCGGCTGGCCGATGCAGAGGCTCAACGCCGCGCCGCCAAACGCGCCGGCCAGATTGGCGACGACGCGCATCGACGACGCCTTGAACGAGGAATGGAGATTGGGCTGGGTCACCAGCACGGCGGAAACCGCCGCCACCCACGCCGCGCCGGGCAGATGGAAAAAATCGTAACACAGCGCCGCCACCACCGTCGCGATGGCGGCCTTGACTGAAAAAATGACGGCTTCAAAATGGCGCGATTGCATGTGCAATTTTAATTCCGTTGCAAGAAAATGAAACTGAAGAATCACATCGTTTCTTGCCGGACTGCCGGGCCGAAGCTTCGGATATCTTTGCCGTCGCCATTCGAGACCGTAACGGTTTTCGCGGGAGCCGAAGGATTCGGGCCACGCCGGCATTGTGTTTTCAATTCAAACAGTTAAAAATCGGGGCATGAAAATTCACCGATTCGTTTCAAGGTCGGTTGCCAGTTTTATGTTGATTGCCTCATCTCTGTTGCCGGCCCACGCCAAGGGCAATGCCGCCGCCGATGGCTGGACGACGCTTGGCGCCATGGCCGCGCCGGCTTGGAATGGGAAAACGCTTCTGTTCCGCAGCGCGCAAGGCACGCTCGCCGTCACGCCGCTTTCGGATGATGTCATCCGTGTCCGCTTCACCAGCCTACAAGAGTTTGGCCGCGACCATTCCTACGCCGTGGTCAATTGCGACCTGGGCGCGGCGATGGTGAAATCAGAAATCAAACCGGAATTCACGACCCTCACGACGGCGTCACTCAAAGTCACCGTTCAATACGCGCCATTGCGAATATCCTTCGCCAACACCGCCGGAGAAATACTCGACGCCGATGATCCGGCGCGCGGCATTTCCCTCGCCGGCACGGAATTTCGCATCGCCAAACAATTGCACGACGACGAGCACGTTTATGGCTTCGGCGAAAAAACCGGCCGGCTCGACAAGCGCGGCTGGAAACTCGGCGGCTACAATTACGTCATGTGGAATTCCGACACGCCCGCCTACGATTCCAGCACCGACCCGCTTTATGTCTCGGTCCCGTTTTTCATGGTCGTTCGCCACGGCCAGGCGCACGGAATTTTTCTCGACAGCACCTGGCGCAGTTTCTTCGACGTTGGCCGCGAACAACCAAACTTGTTGACCTTCGGCGCGGACGGCGGCGACTTGGATTATTATTTCGTCAACGGCCCGGATCCGAAAAAAATCATTGAGCGTTACACCGCGCTGACCGGCCGGATGCCGCTGCCGCCGTTGTGGTCGCTTGGCTACCAGCAATGCCGCTGGAGCTATTATCCCGAATCGCGCGTGCGCCTGCTGGCCGACACGTTTCGCGAGAAACAGGTTCCCGCCGACGGACTCTGGCTCGACATTCATTACATGGACGGTTACAAGCCGTTCACCTGGAATCACGACCGTTTTCCGGATCCGAAGAAAATGATTTCGGATTTGCGCGAACAAGGATTTCACCTCGTCACGATTCTCGACGGGCATCCGCCGGCGCTGAAAGGCTACGCGCCTTACGAATCCGGCATCGCCGGCGATCATTTCGTGAAATCACCGGACGGAAAAGTTTATGAAGGACCGGTCTGGCCGTCGCAGGCGGAAAAGAATCCGGCGCCGAGCGTGTTCCCTGATTTCAGCCGGCCCGTCACGCGCGATTGGTGGGGCAATTTGTATCAAAGCCTGCTCGATGCCGGCGTCGCCGGCATTTGGAACGACATGGATGAGCCGTCCGTTTTCGACACGCCAAACGGCACGATGCCGGACGACGTGGTATTCGACAACGACGGCCAGCCGGCGACGAGCCTCGAAATCCACAATGTTTACGGCCAGTTGATGAGCCGCTCGACGTTTGAAGGCTTGAGCCGGCTGCGTCCCGACGAACGCGCTTTCGTGCTGACGCGTTCCAGCTTCGCGGGCGGCCAGCGTTACTCGGCGGTGTGGACCGGCGACGCGCCGGCGGATTGGGCGGCGCTGCGGCAGTCGGTTTCCATGCTGCTCGGCATGGGCGTTTCCGGATTTTCATTTGTCGGTAGCGACATCGGCGGCTTTGTGCGGATGCCGTCGGCGGAATTATGCACGCGCTGGCTACAGGCCGGAGTTTTTTATCCGTTCATGCGGATGCACACGGAAATTGCCACGCCGGACAAGGAGCCGTGGTCGTTCGGCTGGCGATATGAAGCGGTCAACAAGCGCGCCATCGAACTGCGCTATGAACTGTTGCCATACATTTATAATGTGATGCAGCAGGCGAGCGAAACCGGCGTGCCGGCTTTGCGCCCGCTGTTCCTGGAATTTCCCGACAATAATCATGCGGCGGACATTGACGACGAATTTCTTTTCGGCTCCGACCTGCTGGTCGCACCGGTCATGTGGGAAGGCGCTGACGAGCGCGGTGTGTATCTGCCCGCCGGCGACTGGTTTGATTACTGGACCGGCAAGCGTTACGCGGGCAATTCGACTATTTACATTCCGGTGACATTGAATTCGATTCCTATGTTCGTGCGCGGTGGCGGTTTTATTTTCCGCCAGCCGGTGGTGCAAAACACCGGCGAGATGCCTGGCAATCCGCTGCGGGTGCTGTTCGCGCCGGCGGCAGAATCCGAAGCATCGCTTTATGAGGACGACGGCAAAAGCCTGGATTACCGCAAAGGTGATTTTATGAAACGCACCTTCCGCCAAACGTGCGATGCGCAATCGCTGGCAGTGGAAATCTCCTCGCCCGACGGCTCCTACCGGCCGGCAAAACGTGATTTGATTTTGGAAACCTGGCTGGACCATGAACCCCAAACCGTAGGCGAACAAACCGGCAAAGACGCCACTGGCGGGGAAACGTTGCTGCGGCTGGACGCCGCCAGTCTCGCCAATTCTCCCAAGGGCTGGTCGTATGCCAATGGAGTTGTGACCGTCAAGGACAGCGACCGGTTTGAGCCGGTCAAATTTACCGTTGAATATTGACCGCGTTCGATTCACCAACCAATTTTCGCGGCATAAGTGCAATTCCGGCGTGTCTGGTTCCGTCACGCGAACATGGCCAACGGCTGCACTTTTTAATCATAACCGCGACGGCTGCCGTTCGCGATGGTTCGGGGTGGCGGCAGACAAGCGAAGAAATGTTCATCCACATTTTGGCCAATGAAAGCCAGGCTCGCGGTGTTCCGGCGCAGCTGCGGCCCGCGATCGTGCGAATATTATTTTGCCCATTCATCCTGATAATGTTTCGGGACGAACTGTTCCGTCCTTGAGCGAATTTCCTAATCCAATGTGACTCTCGATATGGCGCCTTGGAATACGGAACACTACCTTGAGTTAAACTGAAAGCCGCGTTAAAGACTGGTGGAGCCTAGGAGGCTCGAACTCCTGACCTTCTCATTGCGAACGAGACGCTCTACCAACTGAGCTAAGACCCCATCCAATTTATTCACCCCGCACTTGAACCTAGCACAAAAGATTATGTAGCAAAGATAATTTCTGGCAAGTGGAAAGAATGCAGCTTGGGCATGAATCAATTAATTTGGATAAACTTCTGTCGAAGAATTTCCCCGGCCCGGCCTTCGGTAAATATTACAAAACCCCTTCAGCGCGTGCGTTCAAAAATCATCCGGTAAAGCCAGCCGTTGCGGGACGCCAACGTGATGAGCGGATTTTGCAGCGCTGGTGCAAGGATGAATTGTTGCAGAAACTTCGCCCACGCGAGCCGGCGGGCGAAAAGTGCGTCGCAATCGCCGGCGATTTTCCGGCGGGCTTCGCTCCAAGATGATTCGCCGCGGCTCCACGCGGCGAGCGGGGCGACGGCCAGTTCCGCCGATTCAAAGGCCATGGACATGCCGTTGCCGGTGACGGGCGGAATCATCGTGATTGCATCTCCGACGCAAATTTCGGCACGCGCGGCAGCCTGTTCTGGCCGCAAGGAAAGCCCGGCGACGGCGCAAAAAGAATTCTCGTCAAATTCTGCCCCGGCCAGCCGCTGGCGCAGAGGCGAACCGGGCCGGCCGGACACCAGCTCACGCCAGTTTTTTGCCGCGCTGTTTTCTTTCGGACGGTTGCGAAACAAGCCGCAAATGTTCACCCGGCCATCATTGGTTTTGCACAAGCCGACATAGCCGCTGGACGAAAAATGCATCTCCAGATCGGCCGCAAGGACCACATTTCGCGCGTGAATCTTCAGGCCGAACCAGCGCGAACTGTTTTCTTCCAACCTCGCGCGGCGGCCCGTGGCGCAGACTGTTCCTTCGCCGAAAGTCTCGGCGGCAATGCGTTTGCCCTCCAATAATTCACCGCCGAGTCCGCGAAATTTTTTCGCCAGCGCGTCGTCCAGCACGAAGCGGGAAAGACAAATGGCGGGAGCCGGCAATAATCGCGGCGAAGTTGATCTCGTCGCAGAATAAAATGCCGCGGTTTGCGCGCGGACGGCACCGGCTTGGTCAATTAATCCGCGCAGGCCGAGGCGCGCAAGTGTAACCTGGCCGCGACCGCTGATGAATTCGCCGCAGACACGATGCCGGGGATAATGGCCCGCCTCATGAATCGTCACCGGCACGCCGCGCTCCAGCAGCCCGATGCCGAGCGTCAGGCCCGCCAGGCCGCCGCCGGCGATCGTGATGCGCTTTGGGTCAGACATAATTCAATTCATTTTCCGCGCAATAAAAAGATGACTGAAAACGCCGGCATATTGTTCCGTCAGCTCCCAATTATTTTTATCCGGCCAGATTCTGGAAAGTTCGTTGCCAGAAAATCCCGCACGCACGCTGGTCACGGCGTCGTGGCGCGTGACCGCGCCACAGCCAATCGCCCACAAAAGCCGGCTGCAAAACAACGGCCACGCGGCGCGGCGCGGCTCGATGGCGATGAATAGTTTTGACCGCCGGAAAATCAGGCGGAGCAGTTCGGCCAGGCGCGCTTCCTCAAAATGGTGCAGAAATAAATTGGCGATGACAATTTCAGAGTCCGTCTGCTGCCAGTTAAAAACATCCGCCACAACAGATTCAGCGCGCCAGCCAATACCGGCAAAGGCGGTAATGGTTTCCTTCGAGACATTACTTTGCAGGTCGAGGAGCGCGACGTTCAAACTTGGCCAGCGCGGTGAAATTTTTTGCGCGACCGACAGCAGGAAATTACCGTCGCCGGCTCCGAGTTCGGTGATTTGCCGGGGAACAAAACCGTTGCAAGAATTTTCCAGCGCGCGGGCCATGATGGCGTGATGGTTCATCCATGCATTCACGTGCCGCAGGTCGCGGCGGGAGCGCGCGGCGCGCGGATCGTCGGGCGGCAGCGTGTCGAGCAGTTCCGGTTGGACGATGCGTTTCACATTCCGACTTGGAGCAAAGCACCGTGACAACTAAAGCCCGCGCCAAACGCGGACATCCACCAAAGGCCGTCGGGCACGGTGTCGCGCAGGGCGCGTTCGAGGACAAAATAAACCGTCGGGCTGCTGACGTTGCCAAACTCGCGCAGCACGGCGGAACTGTGCCGGACGGCGGGCTCGCTTAATTTGAGCTGCTCGCACAGCGCGAGAACCACGTCGCGTCCGCCGGTATGCAGAATCCAGCCGGTGATTTGCCCGCGATTGACGCCGGCCCCGGCGAGCGACTCATCAAATAATTTTTTGGCAAGCCCGCCGGCGATTTGCGGGACTTGCGGCAGCAGAATGTTTCGCAACATTCCATTTTTGTGGCTGAATCGCAGTGTGTCACGCTCGGCGGTGACCAGCCGCGAGGCGGCGAATTTCCATTCCACGCGCCGGCGGCCGGGCAAAGGCTCCGCCGACAAGACCGCTGCCCCAGCGCCGTCGCCAAACAGGCACGCGCTGATGAGCACGCCCGGATCGTCATCGAGAAAAAACGCGGCACTGCAAACCTCGACGCAAATGGAGAGAATTTTTTTGGCGCGCCCGGCCCGAAGAATTGATTCGGCGGCGCGAAAATTTGGCAACGCCGCGCCGCAACCCTGGCCGACCAAGTCCAGGGCAAAAATGTCCGGGCGCAGGCCGAGTTGCTCACTGACATAACTCGTGAGGCCCGGACAAAGATAGCCGGTGCAGGTGCAGATGAGAACGGCGTCCATTTCGCGCGCCGGGCTGTGCGCGTCCCGCAAGGCGCGTTGCGCGGCCTCGACCGCGAGCGCGGGCGCGTGTCGGGCGAAGCGCGCCTGCAAGGCATCGGGCGTGAGGTCGAAAGCCTCGGTGAGCGGATCAAGCGCGAGATGGCGCGAGCTGATGCCATTGTCACCGCAAAGAACTTTTTTTAGAATGGCCTGCGAGCGCGGCTTGAGCTGTGCGAACGGCGCGGAGCCGCGCAATTCCTGCCAACATTCGCGCTGTTCGTAACGCCGTTGCGGCGCGGCGGATCCAAGGCCGATAAAATACATCAGCAAATTTTATCACACGATTTGCCGGCAGGCGACCAGACAAATAAAAATGAAATCATTTTGTTGGCGGATTTTGGCCGCCGCCGTGCAGGTGTCATTGCAGAAATTCAGACCGTGGGAGAATACATTGGTGTTTTCGCGCACAATTGCCAGTTCGCGATCGAACGAGAGCGTTGAAAATAGCTTGCGCGAACGGGGCGATGAGCGTGATATGACTTTCGACCGGTAAGGCAAACGAAGCCTTCAGTTATCCTGAACCAGTGTCCAGGTGTCGTCAGGGTCATAAGTGGTCATGGCCTTGGCGATTTTTGCGGTCTTGGGGCCGAGGTTCTTTTGATAGACCTTGCCCTTGCTGGTTGACGATGAAGGTCATCACGCCCGTGTTGCCCCATTCGGCCGGCCAGGCGACCAGCGCAAATCCGGCAATCATCCGGCCATTGATGATGTAATCATACTTGCCGCCCGGCGCGTGTTTTCCCTGGCGCGTCAGGATTTTGAAATAGTAGCCGTGATAAGGCGCCTGTTCGTCGTTCAGCATTTTGGCGGTGCGATGATAACCTTCCACGCGGGCCTGCGCGACGAGCGGCCCCAACGGACTCAACTCCTCGCCTGATTTTGTCGGCCAGAAAAGACCGTCGTGCGTGCCGGGCGTGCTGCGCAGGAACTGGGCGTAGGCCAGCACGCCGTCGCCCATGCGATCCTGGCTGGCATATTCGCGCTGCGCCTCCACATACGCGTTGCAGACATCGATCGCGCCCAGTTCGTCCCTGCCGATGCGGCGGGCGAGAATCTCCTCCTTGCCCGCGGCGGTATCGAAGAACCATTGCCCGTCCTGTTTCACCAGCGGAATGGGAAACGGCCAGCCGTCCGCGCCAATTTCCAGCGTGACGTTGGAATCCGAGTTGGTGACCAACTGCGTCTTTTCCGTCAGGTGTTGGACGAACATTTTGAATTCTTCGGTGGCCTGGACGACATCGGGCGAAATCAATTCCTGTCCTTCCGGCCCAAAAATCGCGTGCATGGCATTCGTGTCATGCTTCGTGGCCGCGGCCACCAGCGCGTTGACGGCTTCCTGCGGCGAACTGAAGGTCTGTTCATCCGCGGCCAGCAGCGCAAACCGGCAGTGCCAGACCCAATCGCCAACGCCAAGAACAGACCGGAACTGGCGCACCATCGAAGGAGCGATTGATTTTCATCGGCGATAAATGTTCGTTTGAGAATCATGGGAGTAAAATTCAATGCTTTGGCTGGAACTGGAACCATGACTGCCACCACCGCCACCGCCGCCGGAAGACGGCGCCGGACGCGAAACCGGCGCGGGATGGGTCGACCGTCTGCATGCTTTGCTGGCCACGGTTGCTGTAGGTTCTTGTGTCCTGCGAACTTTGGATGCCGATGAATGCGCCGTTCGATTCCGGCCGGCTGACGGGCTGGGAATGTTCAACCGGAGCCGGCGCGGGCCGGGTGACAGGCGCCGATGTCGGGTCCGGGCGCGGCTGGGCGCCGGGGCGTGTCTGCGCGGTGCCGTTGAATCGGACATGACCGGCTGACTGTGGCCACCACGGTTGGCTGATGGGTGAACTGCCATAGCCCCGGTCGCCATGATTCACCACGACTGTGCCGCGGATGATTTTCAGGACGCCAGACCGTCGTGTGACTCATAAGTTCCGCTGGCGCGGCGGCTCATGCCACCAATTGGCCGGACGCGGATGGTCGCGGTCCCAGACAATGATATTGTGGTTGTCCCCAGTCAAAATCGCAATCCAGCCACGCGCCAATCGCAAAGCCGATGCCGAAGGTGATGAAAGGCGAGCCATACGCAGCTTTGATAATAAACCTGGTCCGGCTGATAGACCGGCACATAAATCACCTGCGGATCAGCCGGAACAATTTCAATGTCGCCGCCGTCATCGACCACCTGTTGCTGCGGCGTGGATTGCAGGTTGCCGAAATTGTAAGCCGACTGGCGCAGGCGTTGGATGGAATCCATCACGTCCTGCTGTTGATTGAGAAAAGCCTGTCCCAGTTCCGTCGTCCAATTCAGGTTGTCATCCATCCATTTCAAAACATTCGGGTAGCGGGCCAGCGCCTGCACGCTGGCATCCCACGGCTGCTGGTCAATCTGGTTGGGGTCGCCGCCGCCGCTGACATAACGGTCGGCCAGCACGATTTGCGTGGGCAAGGTGGACGCCGGCAGTATTTGGGCAATCAACGGATCGGGATAAAGCGCAATCGGCCCCAGCAACTGGTCCAGCTGCGCGTCGGAAAGCGGCTGATAGGCGGGCATCGGGGGTGGCACCGCCATTTGCGCCCGTACCGACAGGGATGCGCCGAGTGAACAGACATAGTAAGACAGAGATTTGAAGCAATAATTTCATTCAAGGCCAGTCAAACCATCCCCATGAACTGACAGGCTCAAGCTTTGGCGAATTACATCGGAACCAATCGCCCGCCGCGTCAACCCCGTTCTGTTTCAAGGCTATACTTCTCCGCCATCAAGCCAAGTCGGATTATTGAGGCTCCTGAATTGGAATTGTGCCAGCACTGA
>CAVTWB010000014.1:0-593003 GCA_963738245.1 uncultured Verrucomicrobiae bacterium | reverse complement strand
ACCAACGCCCGGTGATCAGCAGCGTTGGTTGATCGTGGAGCGTCATGCAGCCACCAATAATCCGGCGGCAGGCTCGAATTGAACGCGTTAAACTCCGCGCTCCCTTTCCCATTTCCTCGACAACCGGCGGAAATTTCCTAATTGTCCCGGATGTCGTTCAAACCTTTGGTCATTGCCGGACGCGAGTTCCGTTCGCGGCTGGCAAAAGAAAAGTTGGATTGGCGCGGCGGGGCGGTTAAATTGTGAAAATAAAACGCTGGATCGAATCACTTTTGACCCGAAGGTCATGGGCGGCCGGCCGTGCCTCCGGGGGTTGCGCGTCACGGCGGGAATGATTGCGGGTCTGGTCGCCACCGGCCACGCGCACGCGGAGATTTTGAAGCTGTATCCCTATCTCGAAACGGAAGACACCACGCAGGCGCTGAAATACGCCGCGTGGCGCGCGGAAGAGGTTGAACTGCCGCTGCAACCGGCATGAAATTGCTGGTGGACATGAATCTGTCGCCTGACTGGGTGGCGGTTCTTGAACCAGCGGGCTGGAAATCTTTTCACTGGTCGGCCATCGGCAATCATCGCGCCGCCGATTCCGAAATCATGACCTGGGCAAAATAAAATGGCTGCGTCGTTTTCACTCACGATTTGGATTTCGGGACAATGCTGGCGCTGACGCAGGCGGAAGGGCCGAGTGTGACTCAAGTCCGCACGCAGGACGTGACGCCTTCGGCAATTGGAAAACTCGTGATTAACGCGCTGAGACAGTTTCAAACGGAACTGGAACGTGGTGCGTTGATTGTTTTGGACGAAGCGTCCGTTCGCGCGCGCATTTTGCCGTTAAAATAATCGTCGCCTCGACAAAGCGCGGCGATTTTCTACATTATTGCGATGTTGTTTTGGATTCCAAATCGTAAATCGTCAATCGCAAATCATAAATGAATTCGCCTTTGGTCATTGCCGGACGCGAGTTCCGTTCGCGGCTGATTCTCGGCACGGGAAAATTCTCGTCGCCGGAAGCCATGCGCGATGCGCTCGCCGCCAGCGGCACGGAAATGGTCACCGTCGCCCTGCGCCGCGCGGACTTGAGCGGCAAGAAAGACCCGTTCGCGAACATCCTCGAATTCATTGACCCGAAGAAATATCTGCTCCTGCCCAACACCAGCGGCGCGATGAACGCCGAGGAAGCCGTCCGCCTCGCGCGCCTCGCCGTCGCCGCCGGATTGCCGAAATGGGTGAAGCTCGAAATCCATCCCGACCCGCGCTACCTGCTGCCCGATCCCGATTGAGACGTTTCAAGGCGGCGGAGATTTTGGTGAAGGAAGGTTTCACCGTGCTGCCGTATATCAACGCCGATCCGGTGCTGGCGAAGCGGTTGCAGGAAGTCGGCTGCGCGACGGTGATGCCGCTCGGTTCGCCCATCGGCTCGAACCGCGGCATCCAGACGCGCGACCAGATCCGCATCATCATTGAGCAGGCGACGGTGCCGGTGGTCGTGGATGCAGGCATCGGCGCGCCGAGCCACGCGGCGGAGGCGATGGAACTTGGCGCGGACGCCGTGCTGGTGAACACCGCCATCGCCGTGGCCAACGACCCAAACCGCATGGGCATCGCGTTCAAGCTGGCGGTGGAAGCGGGCCGCAGCGCGTTTGAAATCGGCCTCGGCGCGCAAAGCGAAACTGCGAGCGCGACGAGTCCGCTGACGGCTTTTCTAAATTGATTATGAATGGCAAAACTCTTATCCGCTTCACGCGCCCGGCAGATTCTGGCCGCCGCGCAAAAGACCCGCGTCCTCGTCGTCGGCGACGTGATGCTCGACCAGTTCATCTGGGGCGGCGTGTCGCGCATTTCGCCGGAAGCGCCGGTGCCGGTGGTGGATTTTTCGCGCGAGAGCTTCATGCCCGGCGGCGCGGCGAACGTCGCGCGCAACCTGGTTTCGCTCGCCACGCCAGCGGAACTGTTCGGCGCGATTGGCAACGATGATGCCGCGCGCAAGCTGCTGAAACTTCTCGGCGAACAAAACATCGGCTGCACCGGCCTCGTGAAAAATTCCGCGCGGCACACGAGCGTCAAGACGCGCATCGTGGCGCACCAGCAGCAGGTCGTGCGCATTGACCGCGAGACGCGCAGCGCGCTCGACGCCCGAACCACCGCGAAATTGCTCGCGGAATTCAAAACGAAAATCGCCAGGGCTGATGCCGTCATCCTGGGTGATTATGGCAAAGGCGTGGTCACGCAGACGCTGCTGAACGAAATTAAATCGCTTTGCCATGACCGCGGCGTGTGGTTGAGCCTCGACCCGAAGCCGGTGCATCATCTGAATTTGAGCAACCTTTCGCTCATCACGCCGAACCGCAAGGAGGCGTTTGAGCTGGCGAATCTGCCGGATGAAACGAAGAACGTAAATCCGTTCGCGGATAAGAATCTGATGCTCGTCGCGGAACGGCTGCTGAACGAACTGCATCCGGCGCTGCTGCTCATCACGCTTGGCGAACTCGGCATGTTGCTCTGCCAGCGCGGGCAAAAGCCGTTTCACATCCCGACGGTGGCGCAGGAGGTCTTCGACGTTTCCGGTGCGGGCGACACGGTCATCGCGACTTTCACGCTGGCGATTGCGGCGGGCGCGTCGCCGGTGGAGGCGGCGATTTTGTCGAACCACGCCGCCGGCATCGTCGTCGGCAAAGTCGGCACCGCGACCACCACGCCGGAGGAATTGCTGAAAAGTTTTACGACAGGTTAAATCGTTGAATTGTTGAATCGTTAAATGGACGGGAACTGAAAGCGATTTGACAATTCAACTTTTCAACGATTCAACAAATGAAAATGACCACCGAGACGATTCGCGCCATGAAAGCGCGCGGCGAGAAAATCGCCGCGCTCACGGCGTATGATTATCCGATGGCGAAGCTGCTCGACGAGGCGGGCGTGCCGCTGCTGCTGGTCGGCGATTCGCTCGGCATGGTGGTGCTCGGTTATCCGGACACGACGCAGGTGACGATGGCGGAAATGGAGCATCACGTCCGCGCCGCCGCGCGCGCGAAGCCGGATGCGCTGCTCGGCGCGGATTTGCCGTTCAAAAGTTACGAGACGGTTTCCACTGCCGTTGAAAATTCAAAACGGCTGGTTGCCGCCGGCGCGGAATTTGTGAAGGCGGAAGGCGGACGGGAAATTCTTCCGCAAGTGAAAGCCATCATTTCCGCTGGAATTCCATTTTGCGGACATCTCGGCATGTTGCCGCAGCATGTTTTGGAGGAAGGCGGCTATCACATCAAAGGCAAACAGGACGCCGAGCAACAACAAATGCTTGCGGATGCAAAAGCGTTGGCCGATGCTGGCGCGTTTGCCATTGTGCTGGAACTGGTGACGCCGCCGGTGGCGAAGGAGATTTCCGAAAACATTTCCATTCCGACCATCGGCATCGGCAGCGGGCCGGATTGTGACGGGCAGATTCTGGTGACGCCTGATTTGATTGGGACGTTTCCGTGGTTCACGCCACGGTTTGTCAATCCGAAGGCGAATTGCGCGGCGGAAATCAGGTCGGCGGTGGCGGCGTGGAAATCTGAAATGGGCACCCAATGAAAACGGCGACAGTCATCGCAATATTGATGTTCGCAATCACCGGTTGCACGACGAAATCCGATTCGAAGCAACAGGTGCAGCAGGCTTACGTCGCGGGCGAGGAGGCGGCGCTGAAACAGTTGCAGGCGAGCGGTGACGGCGTGACGGTGAACGGCGCGGTGGAACATTCCTTCGTGCCGTGGGTGGCGGGGCTGACGCTGGCGCAGGCGATTGCGACGGCCAATTACATCGGACCGAACGAGCCGAAGCAGATCATCATCACGCGCAAGGGCGAAAGCGCGACGTTGGACGCCAAGGCATTGCTGAACGGGGCGAACATGCCGCTGCAAAAGGGTGACGTGATTGAATTGCGCTAACCGCCGGCAACATTTATTTTTGACGCGAGGCGGTGTGGAAAAATTTTCCGAATTTCCGCGCGGCTTGAAAGCTCAATAAACCTTGCGGAGATTTGACGGGAGGATGTTGAGTTCGTCGCGGTATTTGGCGACGGTGCGGCGGGCGATGGAAATGCCTTTGTCGCCGAGCATTTTCACGACTTCCTGGTCGGACAACGGTTTGCCGGGATTTTCGGCCTTGAAAATTTCGGCGATCATGTCCTTCACGCTAGTGTTGGAAATACTTTCGCCACCCGCCGTGCTCTGAAGCCCGGCGGTGAAGAAAAATTTCATCTCGAAGATGCCCTGCGGCGTATCCATGTATTTGCCGGAGACGGCGCGGCTCACGGTGGTTTCGTGAACGCCGACCACATCGGCGATCTGGGCCATCGTCATCGGCTTCAAATGCGCGACGCCCCGCTCCATGAAGTCGCGCTGGCGCTTGACGATTTCCTTGCCGATGTTGGAGATGGTCTGCTGCCGCTGATGCAGGCTCTTGATGAGAAATTTGCCGGCGCGGATTTTTTCGCGGATGTAATTTTTCACCTCGACGTTGTTCTCGCCCTGCGCCATGAGGTCTTTGTAGACATTGCTGATGCGGAGATGGGGGACGTTGTCGTTGTTGGTCGTGACGGTGAATTCATCACCGACCATTTGGACGAAAACCTCGGGCGCGACGTATTGGTCGGCATCCGGCAGAAACGCGCGTCCGGGCCGCGGCTCAAGCCGGGCGATCCTGGCGAGCGAGTCCTGGACCTCGTCAACCGTACGCCCGGTGCCGCGCGCGATTTCGGGAATGCGGCGCTTGCCGAGCGCTTCCATGAAATCGCGGATGATGACATATTCGAGCGACTCCTCCTTGTTCGCGCGTTCAAGCTGGAGCATGAGGCACTGGCGCAAATTGGTCGCGCCGACGCCCGGCGGATCAAAAGTTTGAATCACCTTCAGCACGCCGGCGATTTTTTCCACCGGCAAATTGTTTGCAGCGGCGATTTCCTCAACCGTCGCCTTGAGATAGCCGTAGTCGTCAATGTTGCCGATGATGAGTTCGGCGATGGCGCGCTGTTCGTCGGTCAGATCGGATTCGCGCGCCTGATCCATCAGCATCTGCGCGAAGGAGGTTCCGGCCGTGATCGAATCGAACATGAACTGCCGTTTCTCCTCCTCATCGGTGGACGCGCGGATCGGGCTGTTTGCCTGGGAAAAATGGTCGCGCCATTCCTGGTCCAGTTGCACGAGCTTGTCGAATTCCTCCTGAAAATCATCCGCCGGCGTGGCCTCGGGCTTGTCCAGGTCGTGATCCGCCGGCGCATCATCGGCACGTTCGGCGGGATCGGGCGTGGCGGTGGCGTCGCTGGTTTCACCCACGTCCTCGACTGGTTTCTCCGGCAGTTCAACCTCCGCACCCTCAACTTCTTCGAGAACGGGATTCTGCTGGAGTTCCTGCTCGACGAGCGCCTTGAGTTCCAGCATGGGCGCCTGAAGCAGCGCCAGCGATTGCTGGAGTTGCGGCGCCAGCACCATGGACTGCGTCAAACGTGTGGAGAGTTGTAAACCCTGAACCATTTGCGTGCCAACATAACCCAGTTCCGACCAAAGACAAGCAAATTTGGCATGACTTTCGCTGCATGAGTGAAAGTTGACGGAAAAACTGGATTTTTTCGCACGTCAAATCCATCTTAACAACATGAAATTGATACTTTCTACCCACAACCTGACTTTGACCAAAGCCATCGAGGAGCATCTGGTGAAGTGCATTCAAAAACTGGACCACTTTGATCCCCGGGCAATTGACGCGCGTGTCACGCTCGAACATGACCATACGCGCGTGCCGGAAAAACAGTTCGCCTGCTCGATCCGGCTCGCGGTGCATGGACCGGATCTGTTCGCCAAGGACGTGGAAAGCGACCTTTACGCCGCGATTGACCGCGTCACCAAAAAAATCGAGCAGCAGATCCGCCGGCGGCACAGCCGCTACAAGGCGCATAAGCACAAGGATGCCGTCAAACTCAAAAGCGTGCGCCGTTCCGCCGAAGTTTAGCAGTGATTCTCCGCGCCCGCACGATTCTGCCCGTCACGCAACCGCCGATTGAAAACGGCGCGGTGGCCATCACCGGCAACCACATCCGCGCCGTCGGCCCGTGGCCGGAATTAAAACCGCAGGTGGATGAAAAAGTTCTGGACCTCGGCGACGTCATCCTGCTGCCCGGCCTGGTCAACGCCCATTGCCATCTCGATTACACCGACATGGCCGGCAACCTGCCGCCACCAAAAACCTTCACCGACTGGATTTCGCTCATCACCGCCGCCAAGACCGCCTGGGGTTATTCCGAATACGCGCAATCCTGGCTGCACGGCGCCCACATGCTCTTGAAAACCGGCACGACCACCGTCGCCGACATCGAGGCCATGCCCGACCTGCTGCCGGAAATGTGGGACGCGACGCCGCTGCGGGTTTTTTCTTTTATCGAAATGACCGGCATCCGCGCCAGGCGCGACCCGAAACAGGTTTTGCGCGAGGCCGTGCTGAAAATCAATTCGCTGCCGCACGCCCGCAACCGCGTCTCACTTTCGCCGCACGCGCCCTACTCCACCTTGCCGGAACTCCTGCGGCTCACCGCCAAAATGGCGCGCAAAAAAAAATGGCGCGTCACCACCCACGTCGCCGAGTCCGACCAGGAATTTGAAATGTTCATGCACGCGCGCGGCGGGATGCACGACTGGCTCAAGCGCAACGACCGGGACAATTCCGATTGCGGCCGCGGCTCGCCCGTCGCCCACCTCGCGCGCCAGCGGCTGCTCGGCGAAAATGTCCTCGCCGTCCACGTCAACTGCCTTGCGCGCGGCGACGCCACCTTGCTCGGCAAAAACAAAACCCACGTCGTCCACTGCCCGCGCAGCCACGATTATTTCGGCCATCCACCGTTCCTGCGCGACCGGCTCGCCAATGCCGGCGTCAATCTCTGCCTCGGCACCGACAGCCTCGCCACCACCCGCAACATGGGAAAACAAAAACCCGAGTTAAATATGTTTCAGGAAATGCGCGCGCTCGCCGCCCGCGACAAGGCGGTTTCACCGGCGGAAATTCTCCGCATGGCCACGGTCAACGGCGCGCGGGCCCTCGGTCTGGCCGGCCAGGCCGGCGAACTTGCCAAAAATGCCTTCGCTGATTTGGTCTTGATTCCGTTTGACGGGAAACCAGCCGGCGCCTTTGAAGCCATTGTTGCCCACACCGGCAACGTGAACGCCAGCATGATTGACGGGCGTTGGGCGATTCCGCCGCAATAAATTTATGACACGCGGTTTGCGATTGACAGGCGTGAACCCTTTTTGCTCGTAAATCGTAAATCGTAAATCGTAAATTCTCCGCCGTGACTTCATTCGACACCGAACTCAACTGGCGGCTCGCCACGCTAGACGAACAAGGCTTGCGCCGCGAACTTCGGCGCGTGGATTCGCCGCAAGGCCCGCGCATTGAAATCGGCGGCAATACTTTTCTCAATTTTTCCTCCAACGATTATCTCGGCCTCGCGAACCATCCCGCGCTGAAAGAGGCCGCAATCAAGGCCGTTGAAAAATTTGGCGCGGGCGCGGGCGCATCGCGTTTGATTTGCGGTTCGCTCGCGCCGTTTCACGAACTGGAAGAAGCGCTCGCCGCGTTCAAAGGAGCGGAGGCCGCGCTGACATTTTCCACCGGCTGCGCCGCCGCGCTCGGCACCATCACAGCGCTGGCCGGAAAAAGCGACATCATCATCCTCGACAAACTGGTTCACGCCAGCATCGTGGATGCCGCGCGTTTGAGCGGGGCCAAGCTCCGCGTCTTTGACCACAATGATCTGAACGATTTGGAAATTATTCTGAAATGGGCGCGCAACGAATCCAGCCACACGTCGCACGTCTCATGTCACATTTTGATAATCACTGAATCCATTTTTTCGATGGACGGCGACGCGGCTCCCCTCTTTGAAATGGTCGCGCTCAAGGAAAAATACGGCGCGTGGCTCATGACGGACGAAGCCCACGCCACCGGTCTTCACGGAAAAAGCGGGCGCGGTCTCGCGGACGAACTTGGCGTCGGCAGCCAGATTGAAATCCAGATGGGCACGCTCGGCAAGGCGCTCGGCGCGAGCGGCGGCTACATTTGCGGTTCGCGGTCATTGATTGATTTTCTGGTGAACCGCGCCCGCAGTTTTATTTTCAGCACCGCGCCCGTCCCCGCCGCCGCCGCCGCCGCCACGGCGGGAATTCAAATGGCGCAATCGTCGGAAGGCGACGCTCGTCGCAAATCTCTCTGGCAGCTTGTTGAACTGCTGAATTCAAAATTCAAAATTCAAAATTCAAAATTCAACAGCGCCATCATCCCGCTCATCATCGGCGACGAAGCCAAAACGGTTGGGCTTGCTTCAAAGCTGCGCGGGCAAAATATTTTCATCCCGGCAATTCGCCATCCAACCGTCGCGCGCGGCGCGGCGCGTTTGCGCGTGACGCTCACGGCGGCGCACTCCGCTGATGACGTTGCACAACTTGTCCGCGCGCTTGCCGAAGTTAAATATAAGTTTCCGGATTATAAATCACCATGAATCAGTTTGCCCAACTTGACCGCAAATTTGTCTGGCATCCATTCACGCAGATGCGCGACTGGCTCAAGCGCGAGCCGATTGTCATTGCGTCCGGAACCGGCGCAGTGCTGCGGGACGTTCGCGGGCGCGAATATCTCGACGCCAATTCCTCCATCTGGACAAATTTGCACGGCCATAATCATCATAAAATCAACGCTGGCTATCAGGCGGCAGTTGAAAAAAATCGCGCACAGCTCCGCGCTGGGCTTTGCGAACGAGCCGGCAAGCTTGCTGGCCGAAAGCTTGGTCAAAGCCGCTCATCCGAAATCCGAAATCCGAAACCCGAAGTTATCGAAGGTGTTTTTTTCCGACGACGGCTCGACAGCCATGGAAGTCGCGTTGAAGCTCGCTTACGAATTCACCCGGCGCACGAGTGGAAAAAAATCGCGGCCGAAATTTCTTTCGCTCGACGGCGCGTATCATGGCGACACGGTCGGGGCGGTTTCAGCCGGCCACATTGATTTGTTTCACAAAGCTTACTCCGGCCTGCTGTTCAAGACGGACAAGGTCATGTCGCCGTATTGTTATCGCTGTCCGTTCAATCGCGCGAAGCCGGAACGCGCCGACGCGCGCGAATATCGCAAGTGCAACTGGGAATGCACCGGCCTGGTCGAGAATAAATTTGCGGCGGAAAAAAAGAAAGGAAATCCCTACGCGGCATTTGTATTCGAGCCGCTGATGCAAGGCTCGGCGGGGATGATTCCGCAGCCGGCCGGCTGGCTGCGGCAGGTCACGGACATTGCGCGCGGCCACGGCGCGCTGCTCATCGCCGACGAGGTGATGACGGGGTTTGGCCGAACAAATTCAAAACTCAAAATTCAAAATTCAAAATTGCCGCTGTTCGCCTGCCAGCAGGAAAATGTGCGGCCGGATTTTCTTTGCCTCGCGAAAGGCATGACCGGCGGCTATCTGCCGATGGCCGCGACGCTGACGACCCAAAAAGTTTTTGATGCATTTCTCGGCGAATACTCCGAATTCAAAACTTTTTTTCACGGACACAGCTTCACCGGCAACCAGCTTGGCGCGGCGGCGGCGCTGGCGAGCCTGGAAATTTTGCAGACGGAAAAATCCGCCCGGCAGCGCGCTCAGTTGCAGAAAAACCTGCGCGAGGAACTGCAAACGCTCTGGTCGCTGCCGAATGTTGGCGACCTGCGGCAGGTCGGTTTGATTGCCGGAATTGAACTGGTGAGAAACTGGCGGGCACGCGAGCCGTTTCACCTGCGCGAGCGCGCCGGCATCCGCGTGTGCGAGGCGATGGCCAAACGCGGCGTGCTGACGCGGCCGATTGGCAATGTGATTGTGCTGATGCCGCCATATTGCACGACGGCGGAACAAACACATAAAATTGTCCGCGTGCTGGATGAGTCAGTGTGCGAAGTGTTTGGCGGCGCGCGGCTTTGAACGAACGGTCACAGGCCTGTTTCTGAAAGCCGGAGCAATTGCTTGAATTGCGGCCCGGTCACCGGCGACACGGACAGGCGCGACTGTTTTGCCAGCACCATTTCCTTGAGAATTTTGTCGGCCTTGATTTGCGTGAGCGTGACGGGCTTGGCCAGAACTTTTTCCGCCGCGAGATCAACGCAAGACCAGTCGCCTTCTTTCGCCGTCGGATCGGAGTAAAATTCCTTCAACACGCGTCCGAGACCGACAACGGATTTTCCCTCGCCGCTGTGATAAAAGAAAACGAGGTCGCCGGATTTCATGGCGCGCAAATGGAGCCGCGCCGCAAAATTCCGCACGCCGGTCCACGCGGTCTGGCCGTCCTTGACGAATTGCGCCCACGAATACGTTCCGGGTTCGGATTTTACCAGCCAGTAATTCATAGAAACATTTACGATTTACGATTTACGATTTACGATGACACCGTGAGTTTGCCCGACAATCTGAATTCAATTCAACAACGGATTTCTGCCGCATGTGATCGCTCCGGACGCGGCGCAAATTGCGTCACGCTGCTGGCGGTCAGCAAAACACATCCGCCGGAAACCATCAGCACCGCCGCCGGTCTCGGGCTGCTGGTGTTCGGAGAAAACAAGGTGCAGGAGGCGAAGGCAAAAATTCCGCTCTGCCCCGGCAAATTGCGCTGGCACTTCATCGGTCATTTGCAGTCGAACAAATGCCGCGACGCCGTGCAGTTGTTCGAAATGATCCAAAGCGTGGACAGTTTGCCGCTCGCGCAGGAAATCAACAAGCGCGCCGCCGAGGCCGCCAGGACGATGCCAGTCCTGCTCGAGGTGAATCTCGCGGGCGAAGCGAGCAAGTTCGGTTACAAGCCCGAACAACTGCTCGCCGAATTGAAGGAAATCAATTCCTTTCCGCGAATTGAAATCCACGGCCTGATGACCATGCCTCCGTGGACGCCGGACGCGGAAAGTTCACGCCCGCATTTCCGGCGGCTGCGCGAGTTGAAAACGCAGTGCGAAGAAATTCTCGGTGCGCCGCTGCCGCAATTGAGCATGGGCATGAGCGGCGATTTTGAAGTGGCGATTGAGGAAGGCGCGACGATTGTCCGCATCGGCACGGCGTTGTTCGGCCCGCGCGTGAAGGCCCGGCCACGCGCGGCGGAGGAATAAATTATGGTGCAATCCGCCCGGCATGAATTAAGTTCTGCCTATGATCACTGAATCGTTCAAGCGCGAAATCGCCGCGTCCGTCTTGGCTTACAACAAATTCGTTGTGTGCCTCGACAAGACGCCGGAAGAATTTGAGGAGTTGCTGGCTTCTTTGATGGCCAAGGCGATCAAGGCCTATGAAACGCGCGGCGAAGGATTCCGACACGGCATCGCGCTGGACAAACAGGTGACAATCATTTTGAGCCAGAGCGACGGCGCGCTGCCGTTGTGCGGCATTTATTTCAACCTGCATTCGCCCTACCAAAAAGGCGCGCTGCCGAAAGTGGTGAAGCCGCTCGTGGAAAAACTGCCGAAGCCGGACAAGTGACCTACCGGTCGCGCGCCTCGTCGCCGGGTTGCGCGTCACCGCTAACCAAATCAGCCACGGTGTTGTCGTCGCTCTGCGGGCCGGTGACGTTGACTTCGGCAACTTTTAATCCGGCGCGATAGAGGAAAAGCGTTTGATTCATTTTTGGCATCCGGCCGGCGGGGAAATTCAACACGACAAACCGCCCGGCTTCATTATACGAAACCACTTTGCCCGACAGCGAATTGTCCGGCGTGACAATGGTCGGCGCAGGAACTATCACGGCAGCCGGGTGCGCGGGTTTGTGGTGAACACAGCCGGACAGCAGCAGTCCGGCGGAGACGAGCATCAGAGACGCGAACCATTTCATGCCCACAGTTAAACGCGCGGCGGCGTGCAGGTCAATTCACGATTCAGTGATGATCGTGTCGCCGTGTTCGTAGGCGGGCGCGCAGCAGCAGAGCAAATGCAGCGTTTCGCCGCCAGTGTTCCACAGCTTGTGCTTTTGCCCGGGCGGAATCGCGATGGCGTCCCCTGCCCTGACTTCGCGCGTTTCGCCTTTGATGCGGATTTTGCCGGTGCCTTGCGTGATGTAATAAATCTCCTCGGCGCGCGGATGAAAATGTTCCTGCGTTGCGCCGCCCACCGGCAGCCGCGCCTCGGCGAGACTTTGGTTGCGGATGGCGGAATTGCGATACGCAAGCAGTTCGCGGATTTCCGATCCGTCCTTGGTGGTGAAGGCCGGAACTTCGTTAAGGTTTTTGATGTCCATAATTTTTCTCCGGTTAAAAACTCTCCGGTAGCTTGAAAATCTTCGACCAGTCCATCTGGCCGAGCAGCACGCCGGCGATGGTCAGGACCATCGCCGCGCAAAACGTCGGCGTGATGGCTTCGCAGAGCGTGAAGTGCGCCCAAATGGTGGTCGAGAGCGGGATGAAATTGTTGAACAACATCACCTGGCTCGTGCGCCAGTGGCGCAACGCGGAATTCCAGAGCGAATACGGAATCACGCTGCCGAACAAAATGCAAAACGCCTGCACGCCGAGATGCGGTGCGTCCATCACGAGGCCGTGGGCGGCGACTTCTACCAATCCGAGCGGGAGCAGCCAGACGCCGGACATCCACATGGAATGCGCCGCCACCTCCACGCCGGTGATGCGCTGGCTCAAGAACCGCACCTGCCAGCTATAATTGGCCCAGCACAGGCTGGAAGCCAGGCCGAGCAGTTCGCCGAGCAGGCTGGAATTGCCGGTGTGCAATGCCGGCCAGAACAACACCAGCACGCCGGTCACGGCCAGCAGCGCCGCCGCGTAACGCCGCAGGCTCGAAAGGTTCCAGCGAGGCCGTTCCTCCGCGAGCAGCGCCCAGATGGGCGACGCGCCGAGATACAGCGCCACATGCGACGCCGCCGTGAGCCGCAACGCCCAGCAGAACGCCACAACATAAACCGCCAGCGCCAGCCCGCCGCGCCACCAGAGCTGGCGGTAAAGTTCACGCGTCAACGGCTGGAACTCGCCGAGCCAGCAGGTGTAACGAAGGGCGGCCAGCAAGATGACGCCGGCGCAGAGAAAGCGCATGCTGCCCGTGCAGACCGGCGGCCACGAGCCGACCAGCCATTTGGTTCCGGCGTTGTTGCCGCCCCACAAAAAGACGACCAGCAGGAGGCCGCCGGCGATGGAGGCGTTGTTTTTATTTTCCGACACGCGGCGAAGTTAAGCCAAAGCGAAAAAGTTGCGAATGAAATTTGTCCATGGTGGCATGGCGGCAGATCGCTGCAGCAGCCGAGTTAGGAGGCTCCAACTTTCCCCGGCAACACCCGCCCTTCGCCGCCAATTGTTGTCACTAAAAAAGCAGCCTGTTTAACGGCTGAAGCGAACCTCGATTCGAGCCACCCTGCCGGTTCTTTGAAAGATTTCACGGCTGGTGTTTGGATCCACCCGCAATTGTCCGGTGTTTTGCTTTGTGCCATCCGTCCGCACTACATTCATGGAATTCTTCGGGGCCATCCCGAAAATAACCGGCAACTGACAATAAGTAAAAGCGAGTTCGCCTGGTTTTAGGAACAACCGTTGTTTGACGCCGGCCACATCGTAGTATGTAAATTCGGTGCGTCCAGCCACAAACTCTTGCCGTCGCAGCAAACCCGGGCTGAAATGAATTTCACCGTCCTTGACGGTGACGCCCAGCTCTCCAAACCGGCAGATCACATCCTCCTTCACCTGCCCGGTCAAACCCGGCTGGCGCGCGCCCGCGAATCCCGGAGTATGTGAATAGGGATCCATCGGAAACGCACCATAATTTTCCGGCGTCTTATAATCGCCGATGCCGGCGCGGATGTCGTAATAAAAATCCGCCAGGTCCTTGACAACTTCCCTTTCCGCGCCGGATTCCACCGCGCGAAAATAGGTTTCCTGCACCGCGAGCAACAGCTTGGAGACCATGTGCCAGTAGATGCAGCCCAACCCTTCATAACCGAAAAATGTGCCGGAGCGCCCGGTGAATGACTTGTGGTCGAACAATCGCTCAAAAATTTCAAGCACCAGCGAAGTCTCGCGCTGGACGAGTCGGGCGTAGCGCGAGCCCGCGAGCTGATCTAAAATACGGCTGATGTCGCGCGCATTTGTCACCGTGGCGTTGAAGTGAACCTGTCCGGCGACATCGCGCTCAACCAGTTGCCGGTTGCCATCGGCCAGAAGTTTTCGCAGCAGCGCCGAGCGGCGCAGTTCCTTCACGGAGATGTTGTTTTTCTCGACGAAGCGCGGCAGGTGGCGGTCGGGATACAGCAGATAACTGTGCTGGTCGGCGCGATACATTTTGCTGCGCTTGAGTGCGGCGAGAAGTTTCAACGATTCTTCCGGGGAAAGATGACCGGCGCTTAGCGCGGCAACTTGACCTTCGAGCATTTCGTGAAGACGGCGGATCGCAATCGTTTTTCGGTCGTCCAACCGGATCAAATTATATGAATGAAACAACCCATCGGACCGTTGATTGGATTCAATGGAATGTTTCGTCCAGTCCAGCGCGGACGCAAAGAAATCCAGCAGTTGCCTGCCGCTGACCGCGGTTTTGCGGCGGGAAAATCCATCCGTGTAGATTCGCTGACGATATTCGCTGCCGGCGCGGCCCAAATCATCAACAACGTTTTTGAGCTGGGGGTCTGTGATTTTTTCAGCGAGCAACCCGCGATGCCGCTCAAGTGTTTGGTTCACCGCATCCAAGAAGGCGGCCACCTCGGCCGACAGAATAAATTTGTCGCCGGTGCTTTCGCGGAACAACCCTTCGCAAAATTTCAGATATCGTCGGATGTAGCAGAGCGTAACCATCGAAGCCCCGTTTCCGACGAGTGCGTTGTTCGCGTCGTTCCATTCCGGGCGCTGCGTGTTCAGCCAGATGCCCGCACCGGGGATGAAGTTTGACAATTTGGCCAGCAATGGCACGAGCAATTTCTCCGTGAGGTTTACCAACAGCACCTGGCCGTGCTTGTCCCAGATGAGCTTGCCGTCGGCACCCTTCGCCTGGACGCGCTGATGAACCAGCTTCTCAAGGAGCTGGTCAAAAACGACGGTATCCTTCGGGTTCTCCAGAAGCTTTTCGTAAGGCTTGATGCGATAGGGAACATTGGCATAAGAGAAAATTTGCCGTGGAAGAAAGCCGCGCAACGCCGCCGGCTCGTGACGGTCGAGATGTTCAAGCAGCTTCAGCAGGTAAATGATTTGGTGATCACCCCAATAGCCGATGTAAGACCACGGGTCGTAGGCATCCACCACTTCCCAGTCAATGCCGTTGCGCGTGATGCGATACGGATTATAGCCATCGGCGGTCGAAGCGTTGAGAAACCGGCAGACCATGCCGGCCGTGAAACCCGGAAACGAGAGTGCGAGCGCCTCCCAGTTTTGGAAAATGTCGCGCCAGTTGCCTTCGTAATACAGGCTGCGCGTCCCATCCGCGTTGCGCGTCGCGATGGAAAACTTATTCCACGGTCGGCTGGGGTCGCCGTGACGACGGCTGAAGGTGAGCGGAAGATACTCGCGGCAGAGACGTTCCAGTTGCGGGTCGCCGGCTTCGCTTGCCGCTGCTACCATGCGCCCGTATAAAATTGTTTTGGGCAGCTGGCGGAAAAAATCTGCATGACGCGCGGCGATCCCTGCGTTCGCATTCTTCACAAAGGCCAGCAAATCGTGGGCATCCAGCCTGTAGCCGTCATTGAACACACCGCCGCGCATGATGTTGAACAGCGTGTTGCTGTAATGGCGCGCGTATCCAAGTGAACGGGCGGTTTTTTGCAGACCGTCCGCGGTCGCGACAATGCGTTGCAATTGTTCCGTGCCCTGCTGCACATCAACCAAAACGGCTCGCCGCAATTGGGCAGGTTTTTGAAGTAGTTTGTTAATTCGGGCAACATCCGATGGACCTTGACTCACGTCTGCCACGATGAGCCAGTCCACAGACTGTCCGCCGCGCAGTTGAATTTCGGACTGCACAAAATACGCACCCCGCTCTGCGCGAATTTCCGTCTCGTGGCTTAATTTTTCACCTGCGCGGAACCGGTCCAATTGCACCGAAGAAAGCAAAATCTTCTGGCGCTTGCGGCCGATAGTCCACGCAACGGTTGTTCGCAGGGCTTCAGCCGGCTCGGGGCGGTCAATTGGAATCGCGCTGAGCCGGAACAAACCAAGACCGGTTTCGGACAGCAACTCGCTTTTTTTATAGGCGTCCAGCAGCGTGCTGTATTCGAGATTGAACTGGCTGCCGGTGCCGCAGGGCATCAAATTCTGGATTCCATCCAACAACTCAATGCGCGTGGAAGCTGTTCCAGAATTGGCAAGCCACGCGCGGCGGACAAAACCGAATTGCCGGCTGTTGAACCAGCCGTAGCGAAAAGTCAGCGACAAATCCTCGTTGATCTCCTCGAATATGAGTTGGTTACCCCAGAAATTTTTGAAAAGATTGCGGTGGACGCGGTAGATGCCATTCACGCGATCCGAAAACGGCTCCCAGAGGCAAGTTTTTCCACGGCGGCGGACGCGCAGCAGCGTCTTGCTCCCGGTGACCTCCGCCATGTCGCGGATCTTGTCGTCGGTGTAATAAGGGAACAGCGCGGAGTTGGCGTCACGGCGACCGGCGGTGAGGCCGCCATTGCTGGAGATGAACAGCCAGTGGTCCGCGTCGCTGACGACCGTCATGAAGAACGGCCGCATCCGGTCGTAGTTGGCTATCTGGTAAAAGTCTTCGCCTTCTAGAGTGACCTGTTTGCCTTGAACCGGTTCGCGGTTGACACAGCGGGGCGCTTTGCCGAGATACAATTGTGTTTCCATGCGATAGTGGGGCTGGTGCCGACTAGCCCTGTGCCCGGCGGGCATCGAGATCCACCTTCATTAGATCTGTCGTTTTTGAATCAATCGTGTAGAAAAACATGAATACCGCGCAGGACATGTATAGCATGCCGGGAATGACCGAAACTAGGAGTTTGATGCCGTGAATGGAGGTTGGAGTCTGAACGGCGTCAGGCACATAGTTGTAAACCGTCAGAATCCAGCCGGCGATCGCGGCACCGATGCCCCAGCCGGCTTTCTGCGCGAAGGTCGCGGCGGAAAAATACAATCCCGTCGCGCGCCGGCCCGTCTTCCATTCCGAATAATCCGAGGAATCGGCGATCATCGTCCACAGCAACGGCACCGCCGGGGCATAGGCCATCTTGGCCAGGATGTTAAGAACATAGATGGTGACGATGCTTTTTTCGTCAGGCAAATAGAGCGCGATAAAGCAGAGGCCGGAGATGAGTGAACTGGCGATGAATACGTTGCGGTTGCCGAAGGCCTTGGCCAGCGGTTTCGACAGCGGCAACGCGACGATGAGCGCCACGGTGCCAATAACATTGAAGAGCTGGACGTTGTCCTCCTTGCCGATGTAATACTTGAAGTAGTAGGCGATCGCCGCATTCTGCATGGCGAACATGACGAAGGAAATGATGCCGACGCAGGCGAGAATCATCCACGGCCGGTTTTTGGCCAGACCAGCAAGATCAATTTGAACGGATATCGGCAACGATTTCCATAGCGGGTAGAGGAATCCGTAGACAAAAAAAATGCGACATACCCAAAGCACCACATAAGTGACAAATGGATTTTCAGTGAGTTGGTGGAAAATAACCGAACTGTATCGCCAGCTCCACCAACACAGAAATCCGCTGACGAAAAGCATCGCAAACGCGACTACCCCCCAAATAAATTTTCCATTCGTTTGAGCAACACCTCTATCTTCAAGAGGGGGCAGAATGACTTGGACGCGTTCCTTGGAAGTCGCGAAAGTAATGAAGAAAAATACCACGCTCAAGAACCCGAACATGATCAACGTATACTGGAAACCTGCGGCCTTATCGCCATTGCCAAAATATTTCGCCAGCGTCAGCGCCAGACCGGAAACGACAAACTGGCCGAGGAAAGCGCAGATGAAGCGATAGGTGTTCAGGCCCGCGCGCTCATAGGTGTCCGAGGTCATCACCGCCGCCAGGGAAGAATACGGCAGGTTGACGGCGGCGTAGGCGGTCATCAACAGCACATAAGTTGCGCCGGCGTAAATGATCTTGCCCGTCTCGCCTAGGTTCGGCGTGGTAAACGTCAGGATGGCCAGCACTGCATACGGGATGGCTCCGAACAAAATATACGGACGGAATTTTCCCCAGCGGGTTTTCGTGCGGTCCGAAATGATGCCGATGACCGGATCAATGCCCATGTCCCAGAAGCGGGCGATCAACATGATGGTGCCGGCCGCGGCTGCCGGAATTTTGTAAACGTCCGTGTAAAA
Organism: uncultured Verrucomicrobiae bacterium; assembly: GCA_963738245.1. Taxonomy (GTDB): domain Bacteria; phylum Verrucomicrobiota; class Verrucomicrobiia; order Limisphaerales; family UBA11358; genus UBA11358. Next base: position 574,717 of record CAVTWB010000014.1, on the reverse strand, counting down.
AAACAGCAGCCAGAAGCCCACCATGTCCCAGACAAAATGCGAAGCCGTGTCGCCCAAGCCGTAGCCGAGCTTTTCCTTGAAGGTCAGCAGCGTGGAAGTTCCACCTTGTTTGTCCGCATTGGCGACAGCTGATAAATCTGCGACGGGAGAAGCTTGTTCAACAGAGTTCATATTTATTTGGCTGGAATGGTTGAGGATTCGCCTGTCGAAGCGACGGTTTGCGGATTTTTTGCCGCCTCATCCACATAGAAAGGAATGTTCGCATGGGCCGCGTGACCGTGGCCGTCAAAAACGTAGGCGAAGAGGCGATAGGCTCCGGGTTTGTCCGGAGCCAGCAGGGAAATTTCGCTGGCCGCTGGTTCAGCAATCAAACCCGGCAACGGCGCGGGCTTCGCCTCGGCATCGCCGCCGATCTTGGTTTCAGTGCTTTCGTGCAAGACCTCCCACCGATAAGTAAGCGCATCATGATTCAAATCACTTGCCGATACTTTGGCGCTGTAAGTCTGTCCGGGTCGCAAATGGATGTTCTGAACGGCGGTCTTGCCGTCTAACCATGTCCCTTCCATGCGAGGGCAGCGGTTGGCGGGCCAGCCACCCGTCCAGATATGATGCATCACATCCACCGGCGCAGTTTCCTCACCGGAGCTCAGAAACATGCCATACCAAGTGGGCGTGCGTTCCTGTTTGTTGCCCCAGAGGAAAACATAGGAGCCGAGACACAGTTTTTGGTCTGGTTCGATGACAGCTCGGAAGCGTTTTTCGTAGAGATCCGCCTTCGTGGTGCTGTCGTTTTCAATCGGCGCGCCCCACGCGGTTTTGCCACACTCCCAATGCCCGGTCGCGCCCCATTCGGTGACGATGTAGGGCTTGTCCCAGGCCGCTTCGCGCAGGTATTTCGGAAGGTTGATGATGTCGCTATACATTTGAAAGGAGATAAAATCCAAATCCGGCGCGCGGGTTTTGACCAGGTTCACCGTCTCCTGATTGAATCCGGCCAGAGTCGTTGTGGTCGGATGGTTGGGATCGAGTTCATGAATCATCTTGGAGAGATCGTTGACCGCGTCCCACACCTTTGGATTCTTCTCGAAATTCAGTTCGTTGCCGACAACCCAAACCAGCAGTGCAGGATGGTTCCTATATTCCAAAACCTGGGATTTCAACAATGCGAACTGCCTGGCCACCATGTTGGTGTCGCTGTAGTCGAAGCCGCGGCGTTCGTGGTCCACATCCAAACCCATGGCAACCATCAATCCGTTCGTGAGCGCCCGATCCAGCACCTGCTTGCCGGTGTCACGACCGTTGTCAGTCGTCCAAGTGCGGAAGGAATTGGCGCCGTGCGCCGCCAGTTTCTCCTGGCTGCCATATTCCAGCCCGGCACCCTTGATGTAAAAGGGCTGGTGATTGACATAGAGCAACCAGCGCCCTTCCACCTGGCGGAGTTCCACTTGGGAGGGACCATTGGTGTTGACCGTTTCTTGAGCCAGACAGTTGCAGGCAATCATGGTGACCACCGAAAACGCCAGCGGCCATTTTAGCAACAATAAATTTTGAGGATTCATAATCTTATTTTTGGGACAAACCATCCTGACGCACCAAAAGGTGTTCTAGTTCCTCCAGCGATTTGCCCTTGGTTTCAGGAATGGCCAGCAATACGAACAGCAGCGCCGCCAGCGCCATGAGTCCATAGCCGAGAAAAGTGCCGGAAGCGCCGAAGTGCGACAACTCCCACGGAAAAACAAACGTGACCGAGGCGCTCACGACCGAGTTCCAGAAGCCGACCACGGAAATCGCCGCGCCGCGATAGGCATTCGGAAAAATTTCCGACAACAGCACCCACATCACCGGCCCCAGCGAAATGGCAAAGGATGCCACAAATCCAATAATGGCAAACAATACCAACGACGCGCGGATGTTCAGCCCGGCGGTGGTCAGCGAATCATGAAATGGAGCGAGGCGTTCCGCACCGAGCTGGCTGTCGAGATCGGCCAGAAAATCCTTGTCCGTGTTGAATACTTTGGGCTCCAGCTTTTGGAGATCGCCAATCAAATCGGCTGGAACTTTATCCGCACTCAAAACGGCAAAGGATTTTCCCGTCAGTTGATAATTGGAATTGTGAAACGCCCATGAGCAGGTCAGCAGCGATATCGCCATGCCGGTGGCTCCGATCACCAGCAGCGGTTTGCGCCCCAGCCGGTCAATCCACTTGATCGCCACGAACGTCATCCCCAGATTGACCAGACCCACGATGACCGCCTGCTTGAACGCCGCGTTCGTGCCGCCACCCGCCTGCGTGAAGATGGTCGGCAGATAATAGAAGATGGCGTTGATGCCGGTAATCTGCTGGAAGAACGCAATCGTCAGCGCAATCAACATCACGAAGCGCATCCGACGGCTGAACAGCGCGCCCGCCCCGACGCCGGCGACTTGTTCGGCTGCGTTTTGGCGGATGCTGCGCAGTTCCTCCGCCGCGTGTTCCGGGCCGGCGACCTTGGTAAAAATGTTCAGCGCCTGATCTTCACGCCCTTTGCCGAACAGCCAGCGCGGACTTTCCGGAACGAAAAACAGCAGCACAAAATACAACGCCGCCGGGATGGCTTCCACACCCAGCATCCAGCGCCAGCAACTGTCGCCGAGGCGCAACAGAAAATAATTTGAAAAAAACGAGGCCGAGATGCCGATGACAATCATCAGTTGGTTGAACGAAACCAGGCTGCCGCGCAACGCGGACGGCGAGATCTCCGCGATGTAAACCGGCGCGATCAGAATCGCTCCGCCCACCGCAATGCCGCCGAGCACCCGCGACAATACAAAAATGGAAAAATTTGTCGTGGTCGCCGACAGCAGGGCGGAGACGGTGAACAGCACCGCCGTGAGCATTAGAATTTTTTTCCGGCCAAAGGCGTCGCTCAAGAAGCCGGCCAGCGCGTTGCCGCCCAGCGCGCCCCAGCCAAGACAACTCACGGCCAAACCAAGTTTCCAGTCGCCGCCGGTGCCGGTCAGGGCAAAGTAGTTCTTGATGAACGGCACCGCGCCGGAAATCACCGTGGCGTCAAAGCCCAGCAAAAATCCGCCCACCGCCACAATCAACGCCACCGACACGGTGAACAATTTGCCTTGTTTCATATTATGGATGATCGTTTTTTCACGAGCTTTGCCGTCAGTTTACCTCTGGAAAATACCGCCGGCATCGCGGCGGAAAAACGCCCAATGCCTATAAATCATATTGCGACATGCGGCTCGCGACACAAAATGAATCAGTAAGCAATAATTAGGCAATTTTGATATTAGGTCAATAAATTTATTACACCGCGCCACGCGGCTATCAGGCAAATGTTTTCAATCAGAAAAAATCAACAAACCGTTCTCAATACCCACTGCGTGGTCCTGCACTTTTGCTGTTCACGAAATATCCCGACCACGCGGTTCTGCCAGCGAACCCCAGCTTCCATATCCGTTGCTCTCCGGCGCGGTTGCCCGGTTCGATTTTTTCATTCGTCATAACTTCTGCCGGTTGCGGGCCGGGCGCTACATCACCAGCTTGTAGAAGCGTTGCGGCTCATTGATCGTGTCCGTTACAACCTTTGTCATCCCGTCACCGGCAACTATGCTCAGGAGTTTCCAATACAGGTCCTGCAATTTGTTTTTATACACCACGAGGTATGTAAATCCAGCCTGCGTCGGAAACGAGAGGACGGTGTTGGTGCCGCTCAAATATGTGGTGATGTTCGTGGCCGCCGGCACCGGCACCAGCATGTAAAAGTTGGCGTTGACGCTGTTGCCGCTCGTCATTTTGAACGTCTCCACCCCGCCGAGCGGCACCACCGCGGGTTGTCCGTTGGTATTCAGCAGCGGAACCCATTGCCAGGCCTGCCAGCCGGTCCCGGTGGCGCTGAACGTTCCCAAAACCTGCGTTGTCTGGCTTGTCGTGCCCGCACCGCTGACTACCAGGCCGTTCGTCACAGAATACGCCCCGTTCCCGCCCGCCAGCCGGCCGTAAATGTAATAATTATTGGTTGGAATCGTCCGCGTATAATTCAACCAGGCACCGGAATACCACCAGCCCACGTTATAGTCGGGAACGCCGGCGTTGATGTATTTTTGCCGCAGGAAATCGCTTGCCACTTGGGTGCCGCAAGAGTCGTTCCGGTAGGCGAACTGCTCGCCGCTGACATTATTCGGCGTCGTCAAATCAACTTCCACCACCGCTGGCGTCACCTCCATGAAGTAGCTGTTGGTTGCCGGGGCAGCCGTTGGCACCGGATTATCAATGAACCGGCCCCCGCCAAAATCAAAATCCTCCGCCTCCCACATAAAATTACTTTGACTGAACGTGTCGAAATTATTCACCGAAGCGGTGGCCACATACCCGCTGGCATCGGTGACACTGATGCTGGCCGAATTAAACTGGTTCGGCAGCAGGCCGGCAAAACTGACGTTCCAATTCATGGGCGAACCGGTGAACTGCAATTGCGACGAAACATCAATTCCGTTCACTATGACCTGAACTCCGGTGGTTGGAATATTTGTAACCGTCGAGCTGACGGTGAAGGTTAGATTGCCGGCCGGATTCACAAACGTGCTGGAAGAGGCGGGGCTGATGCCGCTGATCACCGTTGGCTGCGGGGTGGAATACACTTCCAATTCCCACATCGAGTCACCGTAAGTTGTGTTGCGTTGTGTGCAATACACGCGCACATAACGCCCGCTGCCCAACGCCGCCAGGTCGTTGAGGCTGCCTGGGCCGTTGGTTGTCGTGTAAACATTGGTCCAGGTCGTGTTGTCCGTGGACAGTTGGAGGCTGTAACTTTTGGCGGAGGCGGTTTCCCAATTGAGCCTGACGCGCGCGACATTCTGCACCGACCCCAGATCCACGGTAATCCATTGCGGATCGCTGGAAGCCGAAGACCAGCGCGTGGTCAGGTCGCCGTCAACGGCGGCGCTGGCGGGATAGCTTGACGATTGAACCGATGATGCCGTCACGGGTTGGTTCAGCGCAATGTTGTTGGTCCCGCAAACCTGCACCCGGTCCAGTTCAATCCAGTTGATGTTGAATCCGGCGTTGAGCACTTCCAATCGCAGGGACTTGCTGCCGGTGCCGCCGGGGAGCGGAACATTCGGCAGCGTGATGGTTTGCCAAGTCTGCCAGCCGCCGGTGCTCGGAATTTGAACCGTGCCCAGCACGGTGCCGTCGAGCCGCACGCGCAACTGGCCTCCGCCCGAAAGCGAAGCCACGCGCACGCTGAGGCTGTAAATCGCTTCCGGATCCGGCACGTTCACGGTGTATTCCAACCATTCGCTGTTATTAAGATAGCCGACATCGTAACCGCCGCCGGTGTCCGTGGTGGCTTCGATTCCCACGTCATCCGAACGGTATGCGCCGCCCGGATTTCCAACCGTGGTGTTGTAGTAGGCCACACTCTCGCCGCCGGTATCGTAGTTCTCGGCCTCGACACGTCCGGGGAGATTGTGAACCGCGTCTCCGAAAGGCTGTTGCGGTTGCGAATAGACTTCCAATTCCGAAAGCGAATAACCATTCCCCGGCAGGCCCTGGGTGGTTGCATAAACCCGGACGTAACGGCCCCGGCCTGAAACCAGAATGTCCTCCACTCCGCCAACTCCGCTGTTGGTGCTGTAAATCCCGGTCCAGTTGGTTCCATCGGGCGAAATCTGCAAAGCGTAGCTGCTGGCATAATTGGTGTTCCATTGCAGCCGGACGCGGGAAAGGTCCTTCATCAGGCCGAGATCCACGGCAATCCATTGCGGGTCGCTGGACAGCGAACTCCATGCGGAACTTGCATCACCATCCACGGCGGCGGAGCCTGGAGTGTTTGTGGAGAGCACCGACGAAACAGTGACTGATTGATGAAGCGCTGCGTTGGCCAAATCGCTTGTGGGAATTGCCGAACCAACCGTAAATGACCCATTCAGGCGGATGTCGCGTGACGAAGCTCCGACCATGACTTGAAATGTTCCGGAAGTGACAATCCAGCCGCGCGCCGTGGCGTCCCAATTGGCGAGATCTTCCCAGTCCAGATTAAAGGTCACATGCTGCGTCTGCCCCGGTGATAGCACGATTTTTTGAAATCCCTTGAGCAACTTTGGCGGCTCATTTGCGGCAGCCGGAAAGCCGAGATAAAGTTCGGCCACTTCCGCGCCTGCAAGCGTGCCGGTGTCAGTCAGATCAAATCCCACCAGCACCTGCCCGGAAGGGCTGACTGCGCTCACCGTGAGGTTGCTGTAGCCGAAGGTGGTGTAGGACAATCCAAAACCGAATGGGAACTGTGGGACAACATTGTTCGCGTCATACCAGCGATAGCCGACTTGCAATTCTTCAGAGTAGGAGACATGACCCAGCAGACCTGGCCATTGCGCCGTGGTGCTCGCACAAACCTGGCTGGCAGACGCCGGGATGGTTACCGGCAGCTTGCCCGACGGATTCACGTCGCCAAAAATAACCTGCGCCAGCGCATTCCCGTTTTCCTGGCCGGGATACCATGCAAAAAGAATGCCGGCTACCTGGTTGGCCCACGGCATCAATGTGGCCGACGATGAATAGATCACCACGATGGTGTGCGGGTTGGCGGCGGCAACTGCGCTGATCAACGCGTCCTGACCATTGGGCAGCGAAAGATTTGCCCGGTCGGAACCTTCGCTGGTTTGCTGGCCCACGCAGACGATCGCAACATCGGAATTTGAAGCGAGCAAGGCAGCCGCTGGAACACTGGCACCATCACCCTGACTATAGCTGACATTGATGCCGGCTCCGGCGCGGCTGGTTATTCCGGCCAAGGGCGTGACATTATATGGCAAGGTGACACCCGCGGAACCGGCGCCGGTCGAGATGGGCGAGACGCTGGCAACCGAACCGATCACCGCAATGGAATGGATTGATGAAGCATTCAGTGGCAGCAAGCCGCCATTATTCTGCAGCAGCACGGTTCCCTGCGCGGCGGCATTGCGGGCAAATTGGGCATGAGCCGTGCCGGTCACATTGGAACTCAAGTTTCCGGTGCTGGGATTGTCAAACAGGCCGAATTGAAACATGCTTGTAAGCGTCCTTTGCACCATGCCGTTGACTTCGGACGAAGGCACGTTGCCGGATTGGATGGCGCTGGTGAGCGAACTGCTGGCAAAGCCACCGGAATACATGTCCATGTCCAGACCATTGTTCGCACCCGCCACCGTGCTGAATCCCGCGCCCCAATCGCTCATGACGAAGCCGTTGAAACCCCATAATTTTTTCAACGTCGCATTGAGCGCTTCCGACTCGCAGGCATAACGGCTGTTCACCCGGTTGTAGGAAGCCATGACCGCGCCCACGCCCGCCCGCACCGACGCCCGAAATGCCGGATAATACACTTCCTCCCGCGTGCGCTCGTCCACATCCGCGCTCACCAGCGTCCGTTCAGTTTCCTGATCATTGCACACGAAATGTTTTGCCGTGGCGATAACTCCCTGGCTCTGGATGCCTTGAATTTCTGCCGCCGCCATTGCGCCGGAAAGCTGCGGGTCTTCGCCGGAACCTTCAAAATTCCTTCCATCCTCGTAAACACGCGCGTCATTCATCATCGGTGCGAGCAGCACGTTGACGCCTTTCCCCGCGCTTCCGCACCCATCATGCTGCCATATTGCCGCGAGAGCGCCACATCCCAGCTTGCCGCGATGGTTATCGGTGCTGGAAAAGCAGTGACGTTATTGGCTCCGTCGCCGATTCCCGCCGGACCATCCTGCAAATTAAGGGCCGGTATGCCCAGCCGCGTGTTGTTCGGGATATAACCGACATAGGAACCGCTTGCGCCCGCCACCATGGCGGTCATCTCGCTGTAAGTCATTGCGCCGACAAGCGACGATGCGCGCTGGCCGGCTGAAAGACGTGGTATTTGTCCACGATTGGGCTGAAGTATCAACTGCCGTCCCCAGCCAGAGCAGGCTGATGCAAATAATTTGCGCAAGGCGGCTCAAGAACTGTAATCGGATAAAACGAATTGCTTTCATAAAGAAGTATCAACCAACTGCCCGCCGCTCGCGAGAAATGCCGGACGTGGACGGCGTCCAAATTGTGACTTTGCCTTTGCCGTGGGGCGGTTGCCATGCCTATGGCGATGCCAGCCTGTAAAAGACGCTGGCATTGTTTGGATCAGGCGTCTGGACAAACGGACTTGTCGTGTTCGTCTGATCGAACCAGCTTCCGCCCACTATCGCATTTGTCTGTGCCTGCAAATGGCAGACTATATTCGACGGCCAGGACAAAACCACGCTGCCGTTGGACTGGGTCGCAGAAATCTGGAGCGGCGCGGTTTGTTGATAAACGCGGACATAATCCACGAGCATCTGCTGTGGGAAAACCGTGGTGCTGTCCGGGTTGCCCGGCCAGTTGCCGCCCACGGCCACATTCAAGATCAGAAATTGCGCGTTCGTGAACACCCAGGTTCCTCCGCCGGGCAGGCTCGCGGGCGTGGCCGTGAAAAACAAATTCGTGTCCAGAAAAAATTGGATCAGGTTGGGTGACCACTGCACGGCGTAAGTATGAAAGCCGTCGGCCAGGGCCGCCCCGCCCGGCAACGTATATGTCCCGCCGACTCCCGCGCCGCCGTTGTAGTCCCCGCCCCCCTGCGGACCGTGAATCGTCCCGTGGTCATTGCTCTGGTCGTTTGTGTTTCCGATGTTCTCCATGATGTCAACCTCGCCACAGGTGGGCCAGCCGGCCGTGTTGATGTTCGTGCCCAGCATCCAGAACGCCGGCCAGATCCCCTGTCCGCGCGGAATCTTGATGCTCGCCTCCATGCGGCCATAAGTCCATGACCCCAGACCCTGGGTCAGCATCCGGGCCGAGGTGTAATTCTGGCCTCCGTAGCTCTCCTGGTCGGCTTCGATGACCAGTTGCCCGCCCTCTATGCGGGCGTTGTTCGTGCGCGAGGTGTAATACTCCAGTTCGGCGTTGCCCCAGCCTCCATTGTTGCCTATGTCAAAAGTCCATTTGGTCGGATCCGGCGAACTGCCGTCCGGCTGGTTGAATTCATCCGACCAGACAATGTTCCATTGTGTTACCGGAGGAACGACCACAATGCCGCTGGTTTGGTTCAGCGTAAGGTCGTCGAAATACATCGAGGAGTTGGCATTGTCCGACGCCTGTGAGTAAACAACTTGATACCTCACATAGACCGTTCCCGCCGGCGCCACCAGGCTGGTGACCATGTTGGTCACCGTTCCCGGCAACAGAATCAGCGCCGACGCATTCGTAAAGGAACATTGGTTGGTGATCTGCAAGTCGAACCATGTGTTTAAACCGCCGAAGCTGGCGATGTTATTACTGGTTATAACAGTTGACCGGTAAAGAGCCAGGGCATTGTCGGACGCGTCTCGAAAACTAACTTCAAGCCAGATCGCGTCCTTCCCGTGGATGCCGCCACCATCACTGGAAGCCGTATAAGTCCAGCCATCAGCCAGATAGGTGTTGCTTGGAGCCGACAGATTTTCCTGATAAACGCCCGAGTAATTTTGTGCATTTATGAACTGGCCGTAAGTCTTGAGATAGTAGGTTCCGCTATGAGCACTCGTGCCGGATTGGACGGAAACATTGCCAATGCTGTTGCCGAAGGTCGTCCAGCCGGCAAGGCTCCCTGCCTCAAATCCGGCATTGGTCAGGATGTTTGACGCATGCATTTCCCCGGCGGTCAGGAGGGCAACAACTGTCGCACCGGAGCAGACTGCCCGGGCGAGAAAGACTTTTGGGGAGATCACAAACAGGATTTATTGAGAGGTTGATACTGTTTTGGACACCATTAAACATCAGGGTCAGGGTAGAAGCACAACTGACTCCCTTTGTTCAAGCCAGGCATTATCCCCGGAATTTGGATCACTGGTGAAAGTCGTGCCGGTTAATTTATAACCCGGAACATTTTGCGACAGCACAACGCCATCCGTCCATCTCTTGATTTCCGAATGTCCGTCGGCATACGAAATACCGCCCGCGTTGCCATGGCGGGTGGACGGAACATTGACCCATTGGTTGGGCAGGCCCGGACTGCCCGCAAAATATCCATCATCAATGGAATTGGCGTTTTCGTCTATGAGAACAAATGTCAGGGACGGTCCGGGTGTGGTCAAATCCGATTCCTTGTTGAATATGCGCGCCGGAGTGCTGGGGTAAATCGACGCCCAGTCTTTGCCGGGATAGGGGCTCATCCAGCAGTTCATTGAATAACTGCGAGGCCTGGCATAATGGATTCCGCCAAAAAATGTAAACGACTGGTCCGCAACGCATTTATAAACATTTATGGTGTTTACATAGGGATATATCAAACCCACCTTGATTATATTCGTCCAATCCAGAATTGCTGCTAATGAAGTCGTTTTCATGTTTCCCGGACACCACTGAACATATTTGCCTCCGGGCAGGATTAAAGGATCCGTTGACGAACTATATGTCTCTCCAAGTTCCAAATTGGGCGCAAACTTGCCGTTGTTGTCCTGGTTATACATGACCCAGCCCAAGGTCAATTGTTTGAGGTTGTTCATGCAGGCGATCCCCTGCGCCTTCTGCTTGGCCTTGCTCAAGGCCGGCAGCAGCATTGCCGCCAAAATGGCGATGATCGCGATCACCACCAGCAGTTCAATCAAAGTAAAGCCGGCAACACGGCCCTGCCACCGGCGGGCCATATGCGTTCCCTCCGGCTTGCCACCCGCCAAATTCAATCATTTTGTTCTGACGCTCTTTCATCATAGTATATTTCTCGCTTTCAACCAAAATTCCATCCACGTTATGTTTTTCCATGCCGCCGATTTTTTTCCGGCTTCAAATTTCCTGGCGACCGGCCGGCAAGCCCGGTCGCCAGGTATGTTATTGTTCCTGCCTTACTGCGTCTGCACCTTATAGAAACGGCCCTGCCCAGTGATGGTATCGGTGACCGTCACCGTGGTTCCGGTGCCCGCTATATTGCCCTGCAACACACTCCAGGTCGGATCGGTCAGGTTGTTCTTGTAAAGCACCGAGTAAGACGACCCGCCACGGGTGGCGAATGATATTTTATAAGTATTTCCACTCACCGACGGCGTGACCGTAGTTGGGATTACTTGATACAGCTCCATGTCATCCCAGTAAACCGAGCCGCCTGTGCCACCCAAGCCGGGCGGACTGTAATAATAAACTTGATAAGCGATGGAAACCGCTCCGGCGGGCGCAACGAAGTCTTGCACGGTATTCGTAGGCGTGTCCGTTTGATCCACCACATTGGTCACGGGCAAATAAACCCAGGTATCCCGCTGCATCTGCGGTTGGGTGGTGTAGCCAGCGCCATAAATCTTGAATGATTCGTATGTCGGCCCGATTTGATTGGTGTTCACGTCTCAGAAATGAACTTGAATCCGGCAGGTGTTGCTGGCGCTCAAATTATCATACGATGAGGTGATATAAGCGTGCGCCGGCCGCCTTCCAGACTGAACCCGGGGTGACGCCGTTGGTGATGGCGCCGGAGGTATAATAGAATCCGTTGTCCGTCCCGCTATCATAGACATGCGCAACATATTTCCCGTCGTAAACATTGACCAGAGTCGTGGTTATGATAATAGACGTTGTTGGTGGTCTGAAGTCCCGTGCCGCCAAACGGATGCCACGGAGGATTAAAAAGCCCGGTTTCAAAACCGGCATTGGGCCCCAGGGCATTTGCCGCAGCCGAGGTGGTCAACACGGTCAACGTCACCGGCACGCTTTGAATGGTGCCGTTCGAGTCGGTGATCACCACGCTATAATATTATTGCCAGAGTCCGTCGTGGCACAATTGGAGATGGTCAGAGTTGCACTGTTGGCCCCGCTGACGCGCGGCCCGCTGATATTGTTCGTGCCGGCTTTCCATTGATAAGACAAAGCGGTGTTACCCAGTGCCCGCCACGCTGAAGGTGGCCTTGCCGCCCACAGAAACAATTTGGTTGGTCGGCGGGGTGCTGATGTCGGGGTCGGATCCGGCGATTTTTTCCAAATCACAATCATCCCAGAAAACCGAGCCGCCACCGCCGGCTGCGTCATCAAATTCCATTTGATAACGCACATAGGTCGTGCCGGCGGGAGCCACGAGCGGCGGCGTTATCGGGCTGTTGTTGGGGTCGTAATTTGCCTTCGGTGGCGGGGTCGGCTGTATAGCTGTTCGTCACTGCAAGATAGAGCCAGCCGCTGGCATCCACCGCCATCGGCGGAACGATTGTCCAGGTGACTCCAAGTCGCCGTAGTTGGTTGGATCAAGAAAGACCGACCCATAAACCGCCAGCGCATTATACGCATTGTCATAAAAGACAACCTGCAGATGCGCGTTGCAGGGAGTGCTGATGTAATCCTGCGAGTGAGACAGGGCATAAACGCTGGCACTCCATTGCGAACCGGGGCCGGCGGCATAATCCTGATATATTCGGGTGGCGGCATTGGCATAAGTTTGATAGGTCTTGAAACAATATGTGCCCGTATGCGTCAGGATGTTTGAAGCGTAAGGCGGATAACTTATGCCGCCGTTGTAATAGTAATCATTGACCGAGGCAATGCTGCCAAATCCGGATCCATCGTCCAGCCGGCGGTGGTTCCAGTTTCCGCGCCCGGATTGATCAGGACGTTGACAGCCCGGGTGCTGACGCCAGTTAAAATTAATCCACCCAGCAGGCCCGCAAAGACCCACCGGTTGACTGTTGAAATCGGGAAACCCGCACCCGATTGAACTGATGCCCCGCATCGCCGAAGTTTGCTTTTTATGTCTCTCATGAATGTTGCTCTGTGTTTTAATTGTTTTCTTGTTGGTCTAAACGTGTAATAATTTGTATCACACGGCGGATTATGCGTCAAACAGATATTTCAAGCCGGTTGACAGATTTTAGTTTTATTAATTTCATGGATTACGCCGGTTGCACGACTGGGGTTTTCCGGGATGACGCCAAAGGCGATTCAAGGCTCGAAATGACGCGGTGCAACCTCCTGACCCACAGAGTGAGCCACCCATTCGGCGAAGAAAATCCACATCATGTTGCACTGTCCGCGGCAGACAATTTGCGACCTCTGCAAAACAGGCGCAGCAGTTTTTGGCGGCAAGCCGCACTTTTTAATTTTCCAAGATATCCGGCGCTCTGCCGAGACGCCGCTGCGCTCCAGCGAAGTTCCGCAAGGGCCTCAATTTATCTGCCGCCTGATGCGGTTTTGCCGGGAAGAGGATGGGGGCAAAATTACAAATAACAGCATCGCTGCCCAAGGGTAAAACCCGCATCCTGTCTGCGCGAGGAAGAGAATTTATCCGCTAAACTGTAGAAAGGGGGAGGATTTGACCTTCTCAAAGCACCGGACTCATTCACTTGCTCCAACCGGAGATCACTGCCATGCAATGATAACGCGCGTTATGGTTATGGTGAATAAGAAGTGGCTCTTTGTTGAAGCCATGCGCAATCCCCACAATTTTGAGCTCCATTAATTGAGTGGTGTGGCTTTCCATTGTATGCGAGAACATTGCCATCCGTCCAGTGCTTGATCTCCGAGTGGCCATCGGCATAGGAAAGGCCGCAGGATGCGCCATGGCGCGCTGACGGAACATCCTGCCAGTAGTTGCCCTGCGTTGGATCGCTTACAAAAAAGGCGTCATTGATGGAATACTCGCTTTCATCTATTAAAACATAGGTCATGGAAGGCCCGGGCTGGAGGTCATCCGTGTCCTTGTAAAAATTACGCGTCCCATCAAGCCCAACGCTGGTCCACGAGTCGCCAGCAATCGGAGACATGTAACAATTCATCGAATAACTGCGGACATGGGGAAAACTATACGGGCCAAATTTAAAGGCGCTAAAATCCCCCGGACATCTATAAATCATGGTGTTCACATATTGATAAATCGCGCCAGCCTGGACAAAGTTGGTGGCATACGGACTGAAGGCATCCATGTTCCCAGGACACCACTGATACCAGGCAGCCCCTGGCAGGAGCCGGGTATCTGGAAAAGTGGACGGGGTATTGGCTTGCCCCCCGTTTGGCACAATTTTGCCGCTGTTGTCATTGGCATACATGACCCAGCCCAACGTCAATTGCTTGAGCTGGTTCATGCAGGCGATGGCCTGCGCCTTCTGCTTGGCCTTGCTCAACGCCGGCAACAGCATCGCCGCCAAAATTGCGATGATCGCTATCACCACCAGCAGCTCAATCAAGGTGAAGGCATTGCTCTTGCTTGCCTGTTGCCGGACGGATGAACTTCCTTTGCATTCAGAAATCCTGAAACACGCCCGGCTGTTTCTGCTGTTAGTTTTAATCATGTTCTCACCAATCTAAATCCATTGTTTATTTCTAATTTTAATTACATAAGTGCTACACCAACAAGAAACACCCGCAACCACACAACTTCCGGCCAAAATCCGCACCGGCCTGTTCTTGCGCACCAGCAGAATCAACTGGCGGCCGGCTGCGGGTGCAGGTCGGCCGCCACATCGGAAGTGTTTCTACTGCGATAGCACTTTATAGAACCGGGTGTGCTGGCCACTAACGGCATCGGAAACGGTAATGGGCCAGGTCGTGGTTGTGACTGTGGTGTTCGTCTGCCATGTGAGCGGTGCCGCTATATTGCTCGTCAACACATTCCAAGTGGCGTCCGTCAGGTTGGTTTTATAAAGCACGGAATAAGTCAGCCCGGCCCCGGCGGCAAAAGACAGGTTTACATTGCCACCGGTGACCGTCGCCGTCAGATTTGTCACCGGAACAACTTGAATCAGTTCCATGTCGTCCCAGTAAACGGCATCCGACGCACTACCAAGGTATTCGGGGGGCTGTCCCAGAGAGTTTGTGTCACCGACCACCGGACAATACTCATACACTTGAAAATTAATTTCGGCCACGTTCGAGTTTGTTGGCACCACGAAACTGCCAGTGGGGAAAGTATTATAGGGCAGGTCGTCGCCCAGAAAAATGCCGGCATTATTGACCACATTGGTTACCGGCAAATAGACCCACTGATCCCTCGGCAACTGGGCATGGTAACCTACCTGGCCAAAATTTGAACTACTGGTGTCTATGTTGGTATATTGCATATCCACATTAGTATAAGCCAGACCATACATCTTGAACGATTCAAAGGTCGGAGTGCCGGCAACCGTGTTCCCGCCGGAATCTTTGAACCAAATCTGCAGCCGGCAGGTGTTGCCGGCGATAAAATCATTCAAACTTGAAATGTAGGCCCAGCCACCCGCCTTCCAAATGCTGCCGGGGGCTACATTTGGAACCGCCTGCCAGAAACCATTATCGCGGTCACCATTGGCACCTACCAGGGCAACACTGGCCCCATCCAGCACATTGACCGCGTTGGAGGAAGTGCCATAAAAATTGGCTGCCGTCGCAAAATTACAGCCGTTAAAAACATTCCATAGCGGCCAGGATGGATTGAGTTCAAAGCCGGCATTGGCACCCAGGCGATTGGCCTTTCCGAGAGGAGATAAAACCAACACGTTTAAAGGCACCGGAACACTGCGGATGAACCCATTGGTATCTGAAACCACCACATCATACAAGCCGGCATCAACGGCTTGACAATTTTGCAGGTTCAAAGTTGAATTTGTAGTGGGCCCGAAAATGCCATTGATGTTGCCAGCCGGTGGCAGACTGGTTCCGTTTAATTCCCATTGATATTTCAACACCTCTGGTTTCGCCGCCCTATATGCTATTACGGAAAATGAGGCTGGTGCGCCGGCAAATATGGTCACCGCCACTGGAGGATTGGTAATATCAGGATCGGTCACGTTCAGCTTGTCCAAATGACAACCATCAAAATAGACATCGCCACCGCCAGTTGCGGAATTATCGAATTCAATCTGATAGCGGACTTTGGCCGTGCCGGGGGGTGCGGTCTGGATTGCGGAGATGAGTGGTGCTCCTGGTAATGGTGCCTCCCAAGAACCTTCAGTGGCAGGAACACTGTCGTAAAGATTTGTTGCCTGAAGGAAAACCCAGCCGGTGGCGTCAACCGCCATGGGCGGATTTATTACCCAGGAGAGTCCCGTGGTGGTTGGATCAAGGAAGTCGGATCCAAACGTCCCGGCGGTTGAAGAGGTGGAATTGGTGCTGACTATCACATTGTTTGAAATGTCAAAAAAGACCATCTCCATGTGGGCGTTGGCTCCGGATTGAAAATAATTTGAGGCGTAACAGATGGCATAGCAACTGGGCTCCCACAGCGAATTGCTGCTGGCGGCGTAATCCTGGTAGATATACGAGGTGTTGGCGGTGGTGTTGAACAACTGGAAAACATTCTTGTTGCCCGAAATGGACAAAATATTTTCGTTGGTCGTTCCGGGAACCAGACTGTTGGTGGAAACGACATAAATGTAACCGGTGAGCGATGGCGTCCAGCCGGTCAAATCCCCCGTTTGCGCATTCGCGTTGACCAGAACATTGGTGGTCCATGCCCTGGCACTGCTGCCTGCAAACATGAACGCTGCAAGCAAGGTCGCGCACCCTAGTTGGACGATTTTTGAGACTTTTGAATGCCAGCCGGATTGAACAGAAAATCCGCGCAGCCCAGGATTCATTTTAAAAATACTCATGATTATCAGGTGGTTTAGTGGTTTTTGGTTTGGTTATTGGGTAACTTGTAGTAATTAATATCACGCTCTGAATCAATTGTCAACTGATTTTTGTGCGACGGCAATCTGTTCAGAATCTTAATGTTAGGAGAGAGATCATCTGTGAGACCGTGTCTTTGGCAAAGCAGCCTTCGACCCGCGCCACTAAAGAATGCTGGCTTTGTTAATTGGCTGGCCTTATCCGGCGGCTCAATCCTCACACGGGGCGGCTCCGGGCCGCTAAACTAAAAAAGGGGCCGGAACGGTTTCCCGTTCCGGCCTTGATTTCTGTCAGCCTGTGGCCCTGGTAGGGCGGCGGTGCCCCGCCGCCCCAATATCCGGCGGAGCAGCAGCTCCGCCCTACCATTTAGTCCACGATGCTGGAGCCGGGCATGGACCAGTCGCTCTGACCGGTGCTGCCGCCCAGCGCGCGGGCGCGCACCTGATACACCGTGCCGGTCGTCAGACCGGTCAGCGGAATGGTGCGGGCCTGCCCCGAGTTTTTGACGGTCTTCCAGTCGGTGCCGTTGGTGCTGATCTGCACCTCGTAGCCATGCGAATTGGCCACGGCGGTGAGATGCACGTCCAGCTCCGTGGAGGTGTCGTTGCCGATGCCCGTGATGGACGGCGCGTCCAGTTTCGATTGTCCGCGATTGGTGCTCATCGGCACAAAGCCGGAGGTGAGCATCAGGTCGCGGTCGAAACGGGCGATCGTCTGGACATAAAACGCCAGCACGTCAAGCCCCTCGATGACCGCCTCCAGTGCGACATCCCGCGCCGTCTTCGCCTGCTGTCCGCCATCCTGGTAATTCGTGATGGCAACCTGCAGGGTCGTGATGCGCGTGGTCATGTCCACGGGGCCGGTCGGGTCGGGCGGCACCGGTGGCACCAGCGGGACGGGCGGGTTGATGAAAACCGCGCTTCCCGTCAGGCAGGTGACGATCCAGCCCGCAAAGGGCGGGATCGCCTCCACCGGCAGCCGTTTGTAGCCCAGGCTGACTCTGAATACTAATTTTTTCATATGATAACCTTTTGGTTCATTGTTGATAAAATCGGGGCCAGTTGGAGGAAGCCCACCCGGCTTCGCGCTGCACCCGTGTTACGCCCGAACCAAATGCAGGTTTACTGCCGGAAAGGCCATTTCAACGAAATCTGTAAATGGTGCAACAGCACTTACAGATAAACTTTAAAGACCAATTTGAACCAGGTGCTTATGGAACAGGCAGATGGCCCGAAACGCTGTGCCAGACAGACGCATTTCGCGGATTTTTCCACGCGCAGAAATCGCCGCGAGAAGGTAAGAAAACGGGACGAGACGGTAAGAAAACGTCGCAAGATGACCTTCACGCGGCACGAGAAGGTAAGCGACACCACGAAATGACCTTCATGCCTGGCCGCCACCGGCACGGTGTGCGCCCGTTCTCAAACGGCACGCCGCCAGCCCCGGTTTTGGGGTTGGACGCGACACGATGATGGCGGCAAACTGTGTTCCCGGCCATAAGTCCGCTATTTCCGGGAACAAATGTTGCATTGCACACTCTTAACCTTGATGCCGCAATATGGCTGACAGCCTGGACTTCGAAAGTCTGGTGGCCCGTTATTACGAGCCGCTGTATCAGTTCGCCTTCAGCCTGACGCGCGACGAGGCGGATGCCTGCGACCTTGTGCAGCAGTCCTTTTGCATCTGGGCGAACAAGGGCCACCAGTTGCGTGACGCATCCAAAGTGAAAACCTGGCTGTTTACCACCCTCCACCGCGAATTTCTCGGCGCGTGCCGGAAGCAAACGCGGTTTCCGCACATTGACCTGGAACATGCGGCGGAGGAACTTCCGGTCGTTCCGCCAACCATGGCCAGCCGTCTGGACACCGCGCAGATGCTGGCCGCCCTGTCGCGCTTGGATGAAATTTATCAGGCCCCCGTCGCCTTGTTTTATTTGCAGGATTATTCCTACATCGAAATCGCCGCCATCCTTGACGTGCCGCTGGGCACCGTCAAGTCGCGCCTGGCCCGCGGGCTTGGGCGGCTGCACCAGCTATTGACCGGCGAAGAAACCGAACCACCGAGACCAAATCATTTGTGAACCGAGACGAAGCCAAAACTATTTTGCTGCTCTACCGGCACGGCACGGCGGACGCGAACGACCCGCAAATCGCCGAGGCGCTGGCGCTGGCCCAGCGCGACCCGCAACTGGCGCGCTGGCTGGAGGCGCATTGCGCCCGCCAGTTTGTGCTGCGCGAAAAATTCCGGCAGATCGCCACCCCCGCCGGGCTCAATGGAGCAGATTATTTCCGAGCAGGCGGCGCAGGAGAAAATGATTTTCCGGCGGCGGAAATTCGCGCTGGCGGCGGTGGCCGCGCTGGTGCTGCTGGCGGCGTCCGCCGCGTTCTGGTTTTCACAGCGCGGGCATGATGACACGCTGGCCATTTACCAAAACCGGATGGTGGGCGTCGCGTTGCGCGGCTATGCGATGGATTTGATGACCAACAATCCCGAACCAATCCGCGCCTACCTCGCGCAAAACCATGCGCCGGCGGACTTCGTCCTGCCGCCGGCCCTCAAGCAGCTTGTCCTGACCGGCTGCGCGGTCGAAGGCTGGCAGGGCGTGAAAGTTTCGATGATTTGTTTCCGCACAGTCAAACCGCTCGCGCCGGGCGGGCAAAGCGACCTCTGGTTGTTCGTAGTTGACCGCGCTTCGGTCAGAAATCCGCCCGCCGGGGATTCACCCCAAGTGGCCAGGGTCAACCGGTTGATCACCGCAACCTGGTCGCAGGGCGACAAACTGTATTTGCTGGGCACCGAAGGCGACGAACAGACGATCAAACATTACCTCTGATGCAAATTCGCATTGCCATTTTGTGGGAGTCAGTTTTCGATGCTCATGTGTTGCAAGACCCAGTCGAAATCGGCCTGCTCGTCGGCCGGCATGGAGGGAATCGCGATGGGAAGATTCGCGGCGTTCGGCGCGGGCGGGCGGATGGTGTTCGATTCCAACCAGCGGTGCAACGCGGCGTGGCCGTCGGCAAAGGAAAAGCTAGCGGCGTTGTTGTGGTAGGAAGCCGGCAGGTGGATCCATTCCGGACCGCCTTTTATGATATCCGTAACCGTAGCCAACCCCGGCGTCCTTGTTTAAAAAATAGCCGTCGTTGATGCTGTCCGGGTGTTCATCGAGAAACACAAAAATTTCCGACGGACGCGGGATTTGCGTGATTTTGAAAAACTGCGTATAACTGGGATTGTTGACGTTGACGCCGTTGACCAAAAAATTTCCGACATTGCCCACCATGGCATTCATCGAGTAGCTGCGGATGCGCCGGTCCCAGCCGGCGGCACGTTGAATCGCACTCAACGCGCGGTCGGATGGACAGTGATAAACGCCCGTGTTGCCGCTGACGTAAGGACCAAGGCTCGCACCGGTGATCGTGGCCAGATTTGTGTTGTCGGAGCTTAAATCCCAGGTCATGACGTTGTTGACCCAGTTAATATTGGTCCGGAATAACGAGCCGCTCATGCCCAGGTTGTAAGGCAGGAAACTCTCGTGATCATCCGCGTAAAGCTGCCATGCCAGGGCAAGCTGGCGTGTGTTGTTCAGACAGGAAATGCCTTCCGCCCGTCCGCGCGCCTTGGACAACGCGGGCAGCAGCATCGCCGCGAGAATGGCGATTATTGCAATCACCACCAGCAGTTCAATCAGCGTAAAGCCAGCCCCACCCGCACATGGCGCGAGCGGCACTTTTACTCCGCGACGCTGAACATTCATGGTTTGATTGGGGGCTGCAAACCCTCTTTGCGGATTTAACAATTTTATTTACGATAAATATTAGTCCTTGTCAAAGCCGCACTGACGAAAACGGCGGTTTTCAAATTCCACGCCGACATAGAACGGCCCGCCGCCCTCAACCAGAAGGTTTTCCAAAAAATTCATTGCCACTGGACAAGTCCAGCACGCAATAGCCGGACGATGGTAACGCGGCCAACGCACAAAACTTGTAACTAACAATTGGCCGCCTATCGTCCGGGTTTTTTAACCGGCAAAAACCGGGCCGGTGGCAGCGTCACTGGCAGTCGGGCCAGCCCGTGCCGGACGGGCCACTGGAGCGGCCCGCGGGTTGTTGGCCGGACGGGCGGCTGCGTTACAAAACTGTAATGTTGATAACATTGTTTTTTCAACCGCGTCTGCCAGACTGTTCCCTTAAATCAACAAAACTTTATCATGAAAATATTGACACCTCTCCCCCTCGTTCTGCTGGGCATCGGCCTGCTGGCCGGCCACGCCATCGCCCAGGATTCCTCCACTCCTTACAAAGTGCTCGACACCACCCAGCTCATGGGCAACGGCGGCATTGATTATGTCTATGCCGACAACGACGCCCGGCGCGTTTATGTGCCGCGCGGCGGCAACACCTTCGTGTTCGATCTGGACAGCCATAAATACATCGGATGCATCACGAACATCGGCGGGCACGGCGTGGCCATTGATACCGCGACCCATCACGGGATCAGCAGCAGCAGCCCGGTCGGCATGTTCGACACGGAGACGATGCAGAAGATCAAGACGATTGACGTGCAGGGCCGGCCCGACGGCATCATGCTGGAGCCCTTCACGGGCAAGGTTTTAATTCTCAGCCATGAAGCGCCCAGCATCACGCTGATTGATCCCAAGGACGGCACGGTGACCGGCACGATTGATGTCGGCGGGGCGATGGAACAGGCCCAAAGCGACGGCCAGGGGAAACTTTATGTGGATGCCGAGGACGAGAAGAAAATCGCCGTGGTGGATTTGAAAACCATGAAGCTCATCACCAAATATGAACTCGGCGACAACGCCGGCGAACCGGGCGGCCTCGGCCTGGATGTGAAAAATCACATCCTGTTCGCCATGTGCGCGAATCCCAATGTCTGCGTCATATTGAATGCGGACGACGGCAAGGTGCTGACCACGCTGCCCCTCGACGGCGGCACGGACGGCGGCGGATTCAATCCCGCCACGATGGAAGCGTGGAGTTCGCAGCGCAACGGCACGCTGACCATCATCAAGGAAAGCAGTCCCACGAGTTTTGCAGTGGAACAGACCGTGCAAACCAAGCAGGGTTGCAAAACCTCGTCGCTCGACACGAAGAACAACCGGATTGTTTTAATTTGCACTGAACGTTTGCCGCAGGCGGCGGCGGCAGCGGGCACGCCCCCGCCGGCACCCGCCACGAACGCCCCCGCCGGTCAGCGGCGCGGCGGTGGACGCGGCGGTCCCGGCAACCTCGACGTGTTGTGGGTCGGCCGTTGATTCCAGATATATTAACGCATTCAGCCCAGCCGCGATTGGCTGGGCTGTTTTTTTGTCGGAATATCTTCGGCGGAAAACCCGTGCGCCGCAATTGCCGGCAGGGTCGCCCTGCCCCGCCCTGATTCCCGCATAAAAATAGGCTGGCCGATCGACATGAAAGGCAAAAATGCAAGCGCCGGTTGAAACAAAAAAAATTGCCGGAATGAACACCCGTTAGAAACGACATTGCGCAAACGTCGCGTTTTTGATTTGCTTGCGATGGGTTGGAAGGTGATTGCAGTCGTCCGCCTTGGGAGCGGCGATTCATAATTTCCTTTAACCGACGATGCCGATGTTTTTGAACATCATTGAACTGGCTCAATCGCTTGGCGTGGAAGAGAGCGAGGTTGAGGGCTGGATTCGCAACGACGCGCTGCCGCATGTGACTGACCGGGGCCGGCTGCTCTTCGACCGTGCACAAGTGGTGGGCTGGGCCGAGTCGCACGGGCTGGCCGCCAAGGTCGGCTTCCTCGCGCCGGAACGCTCCAAAATCCAGGGCGGGAAAAAACTCGAAACCATGCTCCGCACCGGCGGCATCTGGCGCGATGTGCCCGCCGGCAACGTCCTCAATTTATTCGCGGATATCATCACCAAACTTCCCGGCGCCACGCCGCCGGTGCGCCTGATGCTGCAGCAGCGCCTCCGCGCTCCGAACGGAATTTCCTGGGCGCTGGTCGGCGGCGGCCTCGGGCTGCCGCATCTGCGCACGCCGATTGCGCTCGGCCGTGACGCGGGAATTTTTTGCATCGCGCTGCTCCGCGATGCGCTCGCCGTCAACGAACCTGCGCCGGATGAAATACCCGTCACGCGGCTGCTGTTCTTTGTCGCCCCGTCGCCGCGCGCGCATCTGGAAATTCTCGCCCAGTTGAGCTCGGCGCTATTGCGCGGCAACCTGCAAAAACTGATCAACGACGGCGCGCCGGACGATGAAATTTTCGCCGCCGTCGCCGCCGCTGAAGATTCCGTCAAGAAAGAAGGCGACGCATGACTCCGGGCTGGCTGCTGTTAATCGCCGGCGTCGGGCTTGTCGCCGGCATTTGCGCGTTCAAATTTCCGCGCCTCTGGCTCGCGGCCACGCTAACCGGCGCAGTTGCGGCCTTCGCCGCCGCGGCCTGGATGCTCGCCAGCGGTGCGACCTGGAACTGGCAGCCAGACTTTGTCATCGGCGGCGAAAGGCTGCATTTGCAACTCGACGGCATCAGCGCGTTCTTTTTGATTTTGCTTTCCGTTTTGGGCGGCGCGGGAACTTTATACTCCAGCGAATATTGGTCCGACAAAAATCATCCGGCGTCCGCGCCGACGGGCCGCGCGTGGTGGAACGGAATTTTGCTTAACATGGGTTTTGTGCTGTTGTGCGCGAACGGACTGCACTTTCTCATCGTCTGGGAACTCTTCACCGTCTGCGCGTATTTCCTGATTTCGCTCGAACGCCAGCGCCCCGAATCGCGCGCGGCCGGCTGGCTTTATTTCGCAGCCTCGCACGTCGCGACGTTGTGCCTGTTCGCTTTTTTCGCGCTGCTCGCGTCGCGCACGGGAAGCTGGGAACTCGGCCCGATGCGCGAACATCCCGGACTCGCGCCGTTGTTCTGGCTCGCGCTCGTCGGTTTCGGCATCAAGGCGGGAATTTTTCCGCTGCACATCTGGCTCCCGTCCGCGCACGCCAACGCGCCCAGCCACGTTTCCGCCATCATGTCCGGCATGGCGATCAAGATGGGCATTTACGGACTCGTGCGGTTCACCGGCTGGCTGCCCGTGCCGGATTCCGCGGGCTGGGTCGTGGCCGCGCTCGGCGTTGTGAGCGCGGTGCTTGGCGTCGCGTTCGCGTTGGGACAACATGATTTGAAACGCCTGCTCGCTTATCACAGCGTTGAAAACATCGGCATAATTCTCATCGGCCTCGGCTTCGCAATGATCGCCGTGTCGCATGGCAACGCCGCCTGGGGCCAGCTCGCGCTCGCCGGTGCGTTGCTGCACGTCTGGAATCACGGCTTGTTCAAATCACTTTTGTTCCTTGGCGCAGGTTCGGTTTTGCATGCCACCGGCACGCGCGAAATGAGCCGGCTCGGCGGACTCTGGCGTGCGATGCCGTGGACCGCCAGCCTGTTCGCGCTCGGCGCAACCGCCATTGCCGGCCTGCCGCCACTGAACGGTTTCGTCAGCGAATGGCTCGTCTATCTCGGCCTGTTCGACGCGGTGTCCGCGCACGGTGCGGCGTCGTTCGCCGCGATTCTCGCGGCCATCGCGCTCGGCCTGACCGGCGCGCTGGCGCTGGCCTGTTTCGTAAAAGTTTGCGGCGTGGTTTTCCTCGGCCTGCCGCGCAGCGAAATCGCGCAACACGTCCACGAATGCGGCTGGCGGATGCGCCTGCCGATGCTCGCGCTCGGCGCGGCCTGCGTCGCCATCGGCCTCGCGCCCATTTTATTCTGGCCGGCGATCGCAGCGGCGGCATCCGCGTGGCAACCAACGCTTGCAAGTGCGAATATTTTGCCGTCCGCACCGCTGGTCGCGCTCGGCGCGTTTCATC
This sequence comes from uncultured Verrucomicrobiae bacterium, assembly GCA_963738245.1. GTDB lineage: Bacteria > Verrucomicrobiota > Verrucomicrobiia > Limisphaerales > UBA11358 > UBA11358. The sequence continues at coordinate 550,312 of CAVTWB010000014.1, read as the reverse complement.
TCGCGCTGGCCGCGCTCGTGATTTTGGCCGCGATATTTCTGTGGCGACGTGTAAAACAAAACGGCGTGAGCCGCGCCGGCACCTGGGACTGCGGTTACGCCGCGCCGACGCCGCGGATGCAATACACCGCAGGTTCGTTCGCCGGCATCATCACCGGCTGGTTCGATTGGATTTTGCGACCGCAACGGCACGCGCATTTGCCGACAGGAAATTTTCCCACGCAAGCGGATTTCACGGAGCACACGCCGGAAACGGTTTTGGAAATTGTCGTTGAACCCGCCGGTTCGTTCGTGATGCGTGTCTCGACGGCCGTGCGGCAATTGCAACACGGTCGCGTGCAATCTTACATTTTTTACCTGCTGCTCGGTTTGGCTGCGCTGGCAATTCTTGCCGTGATGGGAGGCGCAAAATGAAAAATTGGGAACATTCGACATTCAACATTCAACTTCCAACATCAAATTGGAGCGGTGGGCAACATCTCGTGCTGACTTGGAAGTTCAATGTTGAATGTTGGTTGTTGAATGTTTCTCCCAATTCCTCGGAGGTGTTTTCGTGATGACCGCGCTCGACATTCTTCTGCGCCTCGCGGCGTGGTTGCTGCTCGCGCCGCTGCTACCCGGCATCATCAACAAGGTCAAGGCCTGGGTTGCCGGACGGCGCGGACCGCCGGTGCTGCAGCTTTATTTCGATCTCGCGAAACTCTGGCGCAAAGGCGTCGTCTTGAGCACCGCCGTTTCGCCGATGCACATCATCGGCCCGGCGGTGGCGTGGATCGCGATTATCGGCGCGGCGCTCTTGCTGCCGATCGGGCCGGCGGGCGCGTCACTTTCATTTCGCGGCGACGCGCTGCTGTTTGTTTATCTGCTGGCGTTCGCGCGGTTTTGCATCGCGCTCGCGGCGCTCGACACCGGTTCGGCATTTGAAGGCATGGGCGTGGCACGCGAAGTCAGCTACGCCGTTCTCGCCGAAGCCGCGATTATCACCGCGCTGCTGACGCTCTGTGTGCAAAGCGGCAGCGTGTCGCTTGCCACGATGCTCGCGCCATCGGCGGGCGCGGGCGCGGCGCTGCTCGCGGCGGGCTTGTTCGGCGTGCTGCTCGCCGAAAATTGCCGCGTGCCGTTCGACGACCCGAACACTCACCTCGAACTCACGATGGTTCACGAAGTCATGGTGCTGGATCACAGCGGCCCGCCGCTCGCGGTCATCCTTCACGGCGCATCGCTAAAACTTTTGCTCTTTGTCGTGCTGCTGGCCGAAGCCGTTTTGCCGCTCGGCAAATTATCCTTGCTGCCGGCCATCGCTGCGCTTCTCGCATCGGTGTTGGTTGTCACAGTTATTGTCGGCCTCGTCGAATCGCTGCTGGCGCGGCTGGCTTTTCGCCGCGTGCCGCTGCTGCTGACCACGGCATTTTTATTTTGCCTGTTTGCGCTGCTGGTCGCGTGGAAAGGCGGCACGCCATGAACGGTGCGATGAATCTTCTCATCGGCCTGGCGATGGGCTTCAGCCTCGTCGCGCTGGCGAGCAGCCGGCTGCCGTCGGTCATCCGCGCGGCGGCGTTTCAAGGCATGATCTTGGGAACTTTGCCGCTGCTGCTCGAAGCGGAGTTTCACTGGCTCGTCGTCTCCGTCGCCATCGGCACAATTTTGGTGAAAGGTTTCATCATTCCGCATCTGCTGCGGCGGGCGTTGCGCGCGGCAAACATTGACCGCGAAGTTGAACCGCTGCTCGGCTTCGTGCCGTCGCTGCTGCTCGGTGCGGCGGCGATCATCGGCGCGGCGGCGCTCGGCAACGCACTGCCGCTCCGGCCCGAACACGCCAAATCGCTGCTCGTGCCCGGCTCATTCGCCACGGTCGTGTGCGGATTTATTTTGCTGATGGCGCGCACCAAGGCGATTTCGCAGGTCTGCGGTTATCTGATTTTGGAAAACGGCATTTACCTGTTCGGCCTGCTGCTCATCAACTCCACGCCGCTGCTGGTCGAGGCGGGAATTCTGCTCGACCTAACCGTCGCGATCTTCGTCATCGGCATCATCGTGGACCGGATTCAGCGCGAATTCGACACGCTCGACACGCGGAAACTGACCTCGTTGCGCGAATGAAAGAAATTTTTCTCATCGCCGTGCCGCTCGTTTTCGCCGCCGCCGCGTTCGCGTGGCCGAACGAACGGACGCGGCCGTGGCTGCTGCCCGTCGCCGGCGGATTGCACGCCGTGCTGGCGCTGTGGCTGTTGGTGAACCCGCCGGCGCTCGCGGCGGACGCGTGGTTCGGCTTCGATCCGCTGGCGCGCGCGGTGCTGCCGATGGTGTCGCTGCTGTTTTTCGTGTGCGCGATTTACGGCGTGACGTATTTGAAAATTCGCACCGAACGAAAAAACCGGATTTTCGTCACCGCGCTGCTCGCGACGCTCGGGCTGTTGAGCCTCGCGTTGCAGGCGCAAAATCTCGGCCTGCTCTGGGTCGCGGCGGAGGCGACCACGCTGGTGACCGTTCCGCTGCTGCATTTCAACGGCACGGCGCGCGCGTTCGAGGCGTCGTGGAAATACCTGCTCATCTGCGGCACGGGCGTCGCGCTGTCGCTGCTCGGCTCGTTCTGCCTCGGCTACGCGTCGCTGCAAAACGGCGGCAATGGCAACCTTAATTTTACCGCGCTCGTGGCGCAAGGCGCGTCGCTCTCGCATCCGTGGCTCGTCACCGCGTGGGTGCTGCTGCTCGCCGGCTATGGCACTAAAATGGGACTCGCGCCGATGCACACTTGGAAGCCCGACGCCTACGGCGAAGCGCCGGGAATGGTCGGCGCGCTGCTCGCGGGCGGCACGACGACTATGGCGTTCGTCGCCATTTTGCGCGTGAAACAAGTCGTGGATGCGGCCGGCGGCGGCGCGATGACGCAGCGCACACTGCTCGCGTTTGGATTATTTTCCATGCTCGTCGCCGCGCTGTTTTTGCTCGGCACGCCGGACTTCAAACGGATGCTTGCCTATTCCAGCGTCGAACAGATGGGCATTCTGGCCGTCGGCGCGGCGCTCGGCGGCGCGGGCATCGCGGCGGCGCTGTTTCACGTCTGGACAAACGGCCTGACCAAAGGCGCGCTGTTTTTGAGCGCCGGGAACATCCGCCGCGCGGCGGGAGCGCAAACGGCGGACAAAGTCGCGGGCATGGCGTGGCGCACGCCGGAGTCGGCAAGAATTTTTGTCGTGGGAATTCTCGCGATTACGGCATGTCCGCCCTTCGGCGTTTTTTTCAGCGAATTGAAAATCGTCCTGGCGGCGTTCCAAACAAACAACATTTTTGCCGTCACCGTGTTTCTCGGCTGCCTGCTGTTTGCGTTTTTTGGAATGACGCGGCTCGTGTTCGCCATCGTGGACGGGCGGCCGCGCGCCGCCGCGCGCAAGACCAGCGAACGCTTTCCCGAATTGCCCGGCATCCTCCTTCCGCCGCTGTTGTTTCTTGCGCTGTCGCTCTGGCTCGGCCTGGCCACGCCATCATGTCTGCGCGAAGCCTGGTCCGCCGCCGCCAACATTTTGCATCCAACGCCATGAATTCACCGCGCGAATTTTATCTGTTGAGCAACGGCACGAGCGTGCCGTGGGCCGTCGTGCCGGAGTGGCCGGCGGATGAATTCGTCGCCGCGACCGCCGCCGAACTTGAACGCGGCGGCCGGCTCTGCGCGTGGTTCGGCGTGCCGGAAAATTCCGGAACGCGGCTTGTCGCCGTGATTGCGTTCGATGCCGAAAACACGCTCGCCGTCGGTCGCAGCGTGCCGGTGACAAAAAGTTATCCGTCGCTCACGCTGCTGCATCCGCAGGCGCATTTGTTCGAGCGCGAAGTTTGGGAACAGCACGGCCTCGTGCCGGAAGGACATCCGTGGTTAAAACCGGTGCGCCGGCAAAACGGCGATCATCCCGCAAACGGAAAATTTTTTGAGGTGGCCGGCGGCGAGATTCATGAAGTCTCGGTCGGGCCGGTTCACGCGGGCATTATTGAGCCGGGACATTTTCGTTTTCAGTGCAACGGCGAGGAGGTGTTACACCTGGAAATCGCGCTCGGCTACCAGCATCGCGGCGTCGAGGAGGCGCTCGCGAACGGGCCGCACCGCGCGACGATGAGCCAGATGGAAACCGTCGCCGGCGACACTACCATCGGCCACGCGACGGCTTACGCGACGATTCTCGAATCGCTCTCCGGCACGGAAGCGCCGTTGCGCGCGCAATGGCTGCGGGCCATCGCGCTCGAACTGGAGCGGCTCGCAAATCACACCGGCGACCTCGGCGCGCTCGCGAACGACGTCGCGTTTTTGCCCACAGCTTCCGCGTGCGGAAAAGTTCGCGGCGATTTTCTAAATCTCACCGCTCTGGTTTGCGGCAACCGTTTCGGGCGCGGCCTCGTCCGGCCCGGCGGCTGCAAACTCGATTTGGAAACGGAACGCGCGGCGCAGTTGCTAGAAAAACTCCGCGTCGCGCTGGCCGAGGTGGACGAGGCGGCGGAGTGGCTGTGGGATTCAAATTCCGTCCGCGCCCGCTTCGAATTCACCGGCATAGTTTCGGCAATACAGGCCGCTGAAATCGGTTTGGTCGGCGTCGCCGCGCGCGCTTCCGGCCTGGTGCGCGACGTGCGGTTTGATCATCCGACGGGCTGGCATCGCTTCGCGCCGGTGCCGGTGGCGGTCTGGCCGGGCGGCGACGTGTTTGCCCGGGCGCGCGTCCGCTGGCTGGAAATTCAACGCTCCGCCAAATTCATCGAGGAACAACTCGCCACGCCGGCGGAAGGAGACATGTTTGCGGAAATAGTTCCGCCCGCCACTGAAACGCTGGCCGTGGCGCTGGTGGAGGGCTGGCGCGGCGAAGTTTGTCACGTCGCGCTGACGGACAAAGCCAGGAAATTCCGCCGCTACAAAATCGTGGATGCATCGTTTCACAACTGGCCCAGCCTCGCGCTCGCGTTTCACGGCCAGGCGATCTCGAATTTTCCGATTTGCAACAAGAGTTTCAACCTGTCGTATTGCGGCTTTGACCTTTGACCATGTTCGCGCACGAAACCATTTTGCATCGCTTAAAACACGGCTGCCAGACGATGGCGTTTCCCGCCGGCCCGCCGCCCGCGCTGCCCGACCGGCACGGCGGTGCGCTGCGGGTCGAGGCGGCGAAATGCACCGAAGGCTGCGCGGCGTGCGTGCCAGTTTGTCCGACGCAGGCGATCACGCGAACGCCGGGAAATCCGGTCGCGCTGGACTTGGGCAAATGTATTTTCTGCGCCGCGTGCGTCGAGGCGTGCCCGGCCAAAACCATCACGCAGACCGATAAATTTCCAATGGCGGTGCGGCGGCGCCAAGACTTGCTGCTCGGCAAACTAGGCGAAGAAGAATTGCGTCTGGCCGCCGCGCTGGATGAAAAATCAAAAAAACTTTTTGGCCGTTCGCTGCGCCTGCGGCAGGTGAGCGCCGGCGGCTGCAACGCGTGCGAGGCAGACGTAAACGTCCTCGGCACCATCGGCTGGGACTTGGGCCGCTTTGGAATTCAGTTCGTCGCTTCGCCGCGCCACGCGGACGGCTTGCTCGTCACCGGTTGCGTCAGCCGCAACATGGAACTGGCGCTGAAAAAAACTTACGACGCCGTGCCGTCGCCGAAAATTGTCATCGCCGTCGGCGCGTGCGCGATTGCCGGCGGACCGTTCATCGGCCATCCGCAAATTTTGAACGGCGCCAGTTCCGTCGTGCCGGTGGACTTGTTCATTCCCGGCTGTCCGCCGCATCCGCTGACAATTTTGGACGGCCTGCTGCGGCTTCTGGGAAAACAGCGTTGAACACTTTCCCCTACTCCGTAGCCAGTCCGACCTTGGTGATGTCAAGCTGCTGGAGCACATCGAGGACGGAGACCATGTTCTGATAATCGGTCTCGTCCGCGCCTTTGACCACGACTTTAAGATCGGGGTCGGAGGCTTTCATCGCCTGCAGGTCGGCCTTCAATTCCGGCACGGTGACTTTCTGTTCGTTAAGCGTGATCTGCCCGTTCGCCGCCACGTTGATCTTGTTGATCTTCGGCTTTTCCTTGCTCGGCGGCGGCGGTTTTGCCGATGGCAGCGTCATCTCCAGGTTGTTCATCATCTGCGGCGTGGTGATGATGAAGATCACCAGCAGCACGAACACCAGATCCAGCAGCGGCGTGATGTTCAGCTCGTGCATCGTGCTCTGCGACCGCTTGGATGTCTTTTTCAGTCTCATTGCAAAATGGGTTCGGCCGCCTCCGATTGCACGTCGAACCGGATGGTCACGCGCGGCGGAAAATTGGTTGGCGGTGGCCGGGTCATGCTGGTCGTCGCCGCAATCGCCTGCCGCACCGAATCGTCCCAGACGGTGTTGCCCGAACTTTTCTTCCACTGAACTTCACTGATCCTTCCAGTGCGGTCCACGGACACTTCAATTTCCACAACATAATCATCATCGGCCAGGTCGGTCGGCCGGTTCCATTTCGAGCGCAGCGCGTATTCAATCATCCCCTTGTAAAGCTGCACCGGGTCGGAACTGCTCTGCACCAGCTTGCCGCCGTCAAAATCAAACGACGGCAGTTCCGCCGCCGGAGGCGCGACCACCGGCGGGGCCGCGACGGGCGGCGGTGTGGCGGCCGTTTTCGGCGCCTCAACAATTTTCGGCGGTTCCACAATTTTGGGTGGTTCGATGACTTTAGGCGGTTCCTTGGGTTTTTCCGGCGGCTTCTCCTTTTCCATCGTCACGGTGATCTTCTTCAGTTGTTTGCCCAGCAGTCCCGTTCGCGCGGCGAAGTAAAGCACCACCAGCACCACCAGGGCGTGAAACGCGAAGGAGATCAATAAATTGACCTTCGACGAGTTGCGCTTCTTGCGTATCTGGGTTTGCGGGAGCATTTTTTAAGGCAGAATGAAGAATGAAGAATGAAGAAAACCGGCAGCGCGCCGGGCGTGCCCAATCAACTTCCTCATTTTTCCTTCTTCCTTCTTCATTTGGTTGACGGTTCGGTCATCAAATCCACCTTCGGGATGTTGACGGTCTGGCACGCGTCCAGCACGGCGCGGATCTGCTTATACTTGGTGTTCGCGTCGCCGCGCACGAGCACATTCAGGTCGGGATCATTCTCGCGCAGGTTCAACAGCTCGGCCTGCAAATCCGCCAGGCTCACCGGTTTTTTATTGAGCCACAGGTTGCCGTTGGCCTCCACGATGATGTAGTTGGCCTTGTGCGGCGGATCTTTCTCGTGCTTCGTGGCCTTGGGCAGCTTCAACTCCACGTCCTTCACCGGCGGAATGGTGGTGATGATGAAGATTACCAGCAACACGAACGCCAGGTCCAGCAGCGGAGTGATGTTCAGCTCCGTCAATGTTGCGTGCGCAGTCTTGGAACACTTCTTCATGCTTCAGATGGCCGACGCCTTTTGGAGGCCGGAATCGTTCGCCTTCAAACCTTCCACGATCTGCCCGGCCAGCGCCTCGTTTGCCGACTTGATTTCTTCGGCCAGCGGGCGGTTGTCCACATACACATGTTCGATCTGGGTAGCGTAGCGCGTGGCGAAGCCGTCCAGTTCCTGCGTGATGGCGCGGATGCTCGTCACCATGAAGTTGTAGGCGAACATCGCCGGAATCGCCACGAGCAATCCGGTGACCGTCGCCACGAGCGCGGCGGCCACGCCGGGAGCCATTGTGGTCAAACTTGCGGAATTATTTTCAGCGATGCTCGCAAAGGTGGACATGACGCCCCAGACCGTTCCCAGCAACCCGATGAACGGTCCGCCTGCCACGGCCGTGGACAAAACAATCATCCCTTTTTCCAAACTCATCGCCTCGGCTCCCGCCGCTTCTTCCAGCGTCACCCGCACCGCGTCAAATGAAGCGATGCTGATCTTCGTCGCCCGTTCCCGCGCCAGAATGTCGGTGTGCTCGTTGGCCGCTCCCGGCGGAAGGTTTGACGCCACCAGCCGGGGCCGGCCGGAAACTTCCACCGGCCGGTTTTTCAAATGATACGCCAGCTCGTCCGCGCCCCGGATATAAAGCTGATACGCCGGCGCCCCGTCAAACTCCTGGTTGCTGCGCTGGATGTCCAGCGGGTCGCGCGTCGAAGCGTAGGCGTCCAGAAACTTTTTGGTCGCCGCCCGCGCGATCACCAGTTGCCGGAACTTGGTCAAAATAATCGTCCAGCTAAACAGCGACAGCAGCAGCAGCACGATCACCGTGATCTTGCCCTCCGTCGTCGCGTTCTTGATTGCAAACACCGCCGCATTCGCGGCCATCATCGGTTCTATCGTCATATTCTATGATTTTTCTTTGGTTGTTTTTTTCCCGTCCCCGGCTTGTCCGCGTGCCGGGGCATTTCCTCGCGCTCACTGTGGCCGCCGCTCAAGACGCCTACAGTCAGGGAGGAGTCTTGCCCATTGCCCGGCCCGTTGAACCGGCGGCTCTTCGGCGCAATGCCGACAGCCATTGTCGCAGGTGACCGGCTGGTGTTTTGGTGAGGATTTTCAATAGGCCGGCAGAATGCCTCCAGATCCTTTGATTTAGCCTGATGGTCTCGAAGCGAGATTCCGAATTCTTCCATGAACAAAGAGTTGAAATGGCGTTCGCTGCAGCCTATTTCCCGGGCAAATACCACCGGCAAAGTCGAGCATAATTCGGTTTCTGTAATCTGGCTGATAACCTTTCGAAAGCGGTCGCGAGTTTTGCCATGATTGGCGGCGGCGGGAGCGGGAACCGGCAGCAAACCGGTTATGGCGGTGGCCCAGAGTTGAAGCAGCGCGCATCGTTCAGCCAGCCGGTCATTGTGCGATAAGCCAACCAGCCGCGTGAATTTCTGTCCGACCGGTTCAGAATGCGTGAAAAAAAGAACCGGCAAAGATTGATTGGTCAGGATGGTTTGCAATTGGTGCCACTCGGCGACCGTGAGCAGGTCGAAGGGCAACTGCATTTGGACGTTGAAAAACTGAAGTTGGAGCAGACCCAGCTGGCCGGCACGAAGAGTGCCTGACATCTTGCCATTGGCAATCAAGCCATCGCCAACTGTTAGTTGCCGCGCATCGGTTCCATGTTGCAGCCAGAACCCTGTGCCTTCAGCCACACGCAATATCAGCCACCCTTGGGAACTGGGGTGCCATTCCGTGGAAGGGCTTAATATCAACTCCTGCAAAATGAGTTGTCTTTCATGTTTCATCAAGCAACAAGAGTGTGCGCTGCCTGTAACGATTTTGTGTCAGATTGAATACAAATGTGAAACAAAAGCGGTCTGTTTAAGCGCCGAATGGCCGCACGCGGGGCATTTATTTGAGAAACGGCTCATGCGCGTTACGACAGGCGGGGACGGTAGAAACGACCGGGATAATTCGTCCATTGAGGATCGGTGAAATAAAACGAGCCGCCGGCAAGTGTGTTGGTTTCCACCGGTGTCCACGAAGGATTGGTGAGATTTGTGCAGGCATCCACCACAATGACCAAGCCGTTTAGGCCGGTGATATTGAATCCGAATTGATTCGTTTGCACGCCGATGGCACTCAACTTCGCCAGCGGCCTGGTGGGCTGGTTGCCAAACGTCTTGCTCCAACCCGTGGTCCACGGCCAGTAATAGACCGTCACGTTGGTGGCGTTGTAAAACAGGGACGCGCCGGGGACGGGCTTGCTGCCAAGCAAATAAACCCCAGTCAGGCTGGTGCAGGAGTCGAATGCATAACTCCCGATGTTGGTAACACTGCTGCCGATGGTGGCGTTGGTCAGATTGCCGCAGAACGCAAAGACTGAATTACCGATGCTAGTGACGCTGTTGGGGATCGTGATGCTCATCAGGCTGGCGCAGGAATCGAAGGCTCCATCTCCGATGTTGGTGACGTGACTGCCGATGGTGACGTTAGTCAGGCTGGTGCAGTCGTAGAACGCGTAGCTTCCAATGCTGATGACGCTGTTGGGGATCAGGATTCCGCCCAGATTAGTGCAGGAAGAGAACGCATAGCTTCCGAGATTGGTGACGCTGTCTGGAATCAAGATGCTTGCAAGGCTGCTGCACGATGAAAACGCGTAACCTCCGATGCTGGCTACACTGTTGCCGATGTTAACATTGGTCAGATTGGCGTCTGTATAGAATGCATTATTTCCAATGCTGATGGCTCCATTTCCGATATTTGCGCTGGTTAGACCGTTGCAGTTCTGAAATGCAGAATCTCCGATGCTCGTGACGCTGTCTGGGATGTTGACGCTTGACAGGCTGGTGCAACCGAGAAACGCATCGCTGCCGATGCTCGTGACGCTGTTGCCGATGGCGACGTTAATCAGACTACTGCAAGTGGTGAATGCCTGGATTCCTATGCTGGTAACACTGTTGGGGATCGTGACTCCGGTTAAACGGCCACAGGAAGAAAATGCAAAGTTTCCGATGTTGGTAACGCTGCTGGGGATCGTATAACCTCCGGTTTTACCTGCCGGACATTGGATCAAAGTGGTCTGGCTTTTGTTCAGCAAGGCACCGTTGATACTGCTGAAGAATGGGTTGAGTGTGTCAACCGTTATCGCACTCAGGTTGGTGCAAGAACGGAAAGCCGACAGCGATATGCTGCTTACATTTGTGCCGATCATGGCATTTGTCAAACTAGTGCAGGAAGCGAACACCAAGTTTCCAATGCTAGCGACGCTATTGGGGATGGTGACTTCGGTTAGACTGGTGCAGTTTGTGAACGCAGAATCGCCGATGGTTGTAACATCGGTGCCTATCGTGACATTAATGAGGTCAATGCAGCCTGAACACATTGAGTTTCCAATGCTGGCGACACCGTTGGAAATTATCACATTGGTGAGGCTGGTGCAATTCATGAACGCAGAGTCGCCAATGCTGATAACATTGATGCCTATTGTGACGCCACTCAAACCAACGCAGCCTGAAAACGCAGAGCTTCCGATGTCAATGACGCTGCTGGGAATAGTGACGTTGGTAAGGCTGGTGCAATTCATGAACGTAGAGTCGCTGATGCTCGTAACGCTTGATGCCTATCGAGACGCCACCCAAGCTAAAGCAGCCCGAAAACACTGAGCTTCCAATGCTGATGACGCTGTTGGGAATGGTGACGTCGGTGAGGCTGGTGCAATTCATGAACGCAGAGTCGCTGATGTTCGTAACATTGATGCCGATCGTGACGCCGCTTAAATTAGTGCAGGCAGAAAATGCAGAGCTGCCGATGCTGGTGACACTGTTCGGAATGGTGACGTTGGTAAGGCTTCCAATGCTTGCGAACGCAGAGCCGCCTATGCCGGTCACCGGCAGGCCATTGGTGCTGTCAGGAATGACCACCGTGCCGCCTGAACCGTTATATCCCGTGATGGTGATGGTGTCTCGTTGTTGGTCGAAAAGTTGAACTGGGCCTTCACCTCAGCAGGCATTGCCAGCAGCACCACGCCCAAGAGGCAGGTTAAAAACGGAATTTGTCTAAATTTCACAGTGCAGCCTGTTTTGCCACAATTCGAGATCTCTTGACATCTTCAAAATCTCACGGTCATGTCCAGTTGGAAGATGCTATATTTATTGGCTGGATTGATTTCCGGGATGTCCTGGCTGCTGCCGCCGGTTCCCAGCGTGCTGTCAATACGGCTGGCATAAGCGTAGCGAACGGTGCCGATGACGTTGGCGGAAAAACCATAGGCGAAGGCCGCGCAAATACCCTGCATGTTCTCAAGGCCGTTGAAAAAGTCCGTGTCCAGGATGTTGGGATCCAGCGAATACTGTTCAATATGCTCCCAATAAGTCCGGAATTCCCAGGCATTTTTTGCCGAGCTGGTGCCATAAACCAGACCCTGCATTGGTCCATAGAGCACATTGCTGCTGCCAAGGCCAAAACCGATCTGATAAGCCTTGACTTGGGATGTTTGCGGGGAAAACCCGCTGATCGTTGCCGGCGTGGGAGTCTGGCTTTTCAGATAAGCAGAGTAACCTGCCGCTGCGGCATCAGCCCGCTGGTTGCCTTCAAAGTTATAGGCCGCGTCACCGAACATTCTAAAAATCATCCGGTCAATTTTGTAATCAACTTCAAAGGGAACTTCCAAAACCAGCAGATTGTCGAGGCCCACTTGATTATTGGGGTATCCCACGCTCCCATGGCCCGGCAGGGTGCTGCTCGTCCCGTATCCGCTCCAGCCATTGACCGGGTAGGTGGAACCGGGCCCGGCATAGGCACCTTCACCCACATAAGGATCACCCAAATAAGGGGAAGTCGAAGTCCCCGTGGTGCTGGAGCTTTGTTGCAGTCCGAAATACTGATAGACCGCCGCACCGGCCTTGGCGGAAAGTTTGTCCGTGATGTGGTAAGTCAGGCCGCCTTCCCAGGCGATCTGGTAAATATTGGGCACCGACTGACCATTCAGCCCGTTTAATCCCAAGCCCCCGGAGGCCGTATTAGGATTAAAATCCGAATAGACAAACTGGCCGAATGTGGCGAAGAAGTCCGCCTGGCCCACCGTATATTTGAATTGTTCGGCGATGCCTTCCGGATCCAATGAGGGGGACCAAACCAGCGGCGTGGTGTAGAGCGGATTGGGCATCTTGCCTACCGTAACGTCCAGCCAGCTCCCCTCCCGCCAGCCCAGGTATGCCTGGCCGACGTTGATGCCCGCGGTCGTTTTCCCATACGGCCCTTGAAACGTGCTCGAGGTGGAGTTGCCCATGGTGACCCAGGTGGAGCGTGGATTGGAACCGGTTTCAAGCCGCAACCCGTAATAAAAATCATCCAGCAAGGTGCCATGCAAACCCAGCCTGACCGAGTAGCGCTCGCGTTGCAGGTCAATCCTGCCGCCGGTCGGATCATTCACATACCGGTCTTCATAACGCAGCCGGATGTCTCCGAACAGCTCCACCTGAACCGTGCCGTCGCTGATCCTCCATTTGGACAACGATGACTGCGAAATGGCGTTGGTCTGGGCGGCTTCCGCCTCGGCCTTGACTTGATCCGCTTCTTCCTGAGAAACAAAGCCCTTTTTTACGAATAAATTCATCAACGCGTCAACCTTGTCGGCATTCAGTGAACTGGATTGCGGGGCGGAGTTGGTGGCCGAGCTGTCATCGCACCATCCCTGGGTCGCTCCAAATCCCATCAACCCCACTAGCAGTCCTCCCGTTAAAAGTTCACCCGTTCTTGAGGTCCGGAGGGTTTTTTTTGTCATTCGCACGGGCCGTATGCTGCAAGGGTAAGGTGACGTATTTATGTCAGTAAGGTTACAAGTCGGTTACAACTATTTCCGCGCTTGTGGTCAGACCGCCTTTCAGCGACTGCGTATTTTAAGAACGAAACGTGGCAGGCTGCCGCCGGTCCAGTCATCCCTTGACTTCCGCCCGTGAAGGTGAAGTTCGACGTGTGAGCAGTCATGGATGAGGGAAGTTCATGGACCGGAAGTTCAAAAACTGTCCGGTTGCCGGCGTTGCTTGAGTTACCTTCCTGCAACGACGGCGCAACCAGGGCCGGCTTGCAGAAATCATTCATCGTAATATCCGCATGACGAACCGGTTGTATAAATACCGACGAAGTCTTAAAACCGTAGCTGCATGTCCTCAGACATGAAGTAAATAACTGGCCGGCTGCTAGAGTCATTCTCGACACCACTGAAGTGGGAAGCAAAAGAATAATCTAAAACCAATCCAACAAATTAACACATGAAAAAATTATACAAAGCAGCCTTGCTGGCTGCACTCGGACTGGGAAGCATCTCGGCGGCTCAAGCAAACTCCGACTTGTTGCTGGGATTCAACGATGCGGCCGGACCAACCTCGGCTCAAAACGATTACGTCATTGACCTTGGTTTGAATGGCGCCACCTTGGTGGCGGATGCCAACGCCGCCGGTGGAACCTACGACCTTAGCAGCCTTTTCAATGCCGGCACGTTCACCACCACGTTTATCAACACCGCGGCGGATTTGTCAGGAACTGCTTTAGACCCAAACTGGGCGAACAACGTCTGCGCGGGCGTCGTTGGTGGCTATACCAGCTTCAACCCGAAGCTGCTGTATCAAACGGTTGCAGCCGGGATCACCCCGGCGTCAATATCCGGGAGCGAGTTAAGCGGTGCGGCAAATATTGCTCAAAGCCCGCTAATTGGAGAGTATGTTTCTACAACTGGATCCGGCTGGACTGCTTCAGTTGCTGTGGACGCGACCACGCTGAACAGCGCGACTTTTCCGAGCACTGTGGCGAACGCAACCGGAATCAGCCCCCTCAGCAATTTGAGTTCCGGTGTCCTTTCCATGGAACTATGGGAAAATCAACGCAACACCAGCGCCGGCCCGGCCGCTGGCTGGGTTGACGAAGGCACCTTCAACATCAACGTAAGTTCCGACACGGTCACCTTCACCGCCGCCCCCGTTCCGGAACCGTCCACCATTGGACTGTTGGGCGTCGCCGGTCTTGCGGCGCTCCAGTTCTCCCGCAAGTTCAAACGCAAAAATGCCTGATCAATTGTTCGCCAAACTAAAAACCAATAAACATAACCAATAACTAACTACTAACATGAAAGTAAATAAATTCACATCTGCGCTGGTTGCCTTGGGAGTCGTTTCCCTGGCCGGCGTTGCCCATGCCACCAATCCGGTGGTTTACGTCACTGGCTCCACGGCCGCCCGTGCGACGTTCTATAACGCCGCCATCACTTCGGGACAGATCTTCGACAGCAACAACGGCGGCGTCGGCTATCCAAAGGCGGTGTCTCCCAGCCCTGGCAGCGGTGCCAATCAGATCGTTTACGAGGGTTACATCACCAACACGGTGGCGCACACTGAAACTTTGGTGGATATTGACTGCGATTGGACCGGTTCCGAAGCCGGCATCGCGTCGGTGGCCGGCCAGCCGCTGACACAAAATTTGAGCAACCCTACGTTGGGTCTTGCCGCCGGCAGCTATGCCCTGCCGGGTGTGCCGCCCACATATTATACCCAGTCCAGCGGCTGGACCAGCATCGCCTCGCTGGCCGTCATCACCGGCAACCCCAATGCGGTGCCCGACCTCTCCATGGCGGACACCTCCCAGGCGGTTTCGCAGACCCCGAAGTCGCTGTATAATCTCACCGATTACGGCGTGGTCGGCATCATTCCTTTCACCTTCATGAAAGGCTACGAAAAGACCGCCGACGCGGCTTGGAATGACACGGTCAACATCACCACCGCGCAAATCAACCAGATGATCGGCGGACCACAGCCTGCCAGTTTCCTCACGGGCGTGGCGGCTGACAATGTTGACAACGCTTACATTTGCGGTCGCAACCTGGGCTCGGGCACGCGCGCCAATGCCCTGCTGAACTATCAATACGGCATCAACGTGCCGGTGGACCAGTATGCCTACCGGGTTTCCTATACCGGTGCCGGCGTTCTGACGCAGGATACCACCTCCTATGTCCCCGATGGCAATAACTTGGTTGAAGTGTTCAATGATGGCTTCGACAGCGGTGGCAACGTGGCCAAGGAGCTGAATGTTGACGGAACTGGTGAAAAGGCGGTTTTGGTTGGTTACCTCGGAATTTCCGACGCCTTCGCCGCCGCAGACCGCCACCTCAGGCCAAATCGGCTTGGGTGGTGGTAATGCCACCTACCTGCCCTTCAATGGTGTCTATGAATCCGACAGCGGGGTTGTCAACGGCAGCTATAGCTACTGGGGTCAGGAGCATTTGCTCGGCGTTCCCGGCCAGTCCTCCACGTCCACAGCCGGCGTTGTGGCAACCGCCATCGTCAATGGCCTGCTGGTCAATGAAAATGCCTCCGGCATTCAAACTGGCAATGTCCTGACCCACGCCCAGACCGGCGTGCTTGCCAAGTCCTTGATGCAGGTCAAGCGGTCAACGGATGTCGGTTTCCCGGTGGTCGGAACCTATCACTGAACAAGTCCGAAAGTTGTTTGAATCACCGACCGGCGCGGACTTCCTGTCCGCGCCGGTTCCGTTTGGAGCGCGGAATGTCACAGCACCGTAACATTTGACGGCTTGCCAACCGGAGGCGACCGGAAATAAATTATTGCAAGGTTGTCACGCAGGCTGCGCGATCTGAAAGCCGGAATGAAAACGCCATTTAAAGTTTCCCTGCTGCTGAATCTGGGACTGGCCGGCTGCCTGATCTATCTTTGGTCGGGCAGGCAAAGGACCGTTTTCGTATCAACTCCGCCGGCCCCGCCGGCAACCCGGCCAATTGCAACTGAAGTTCAGGCGCCCGCGCCCGCGCCCTCTGCGCGGGTGGAATCCCCACCGTTTAGCTGGGGCCAGCTTGCGTCCGCAGATTACCGCACCTATGTCAAAAACCTGCGGCGCATTGGTTGTCCGGAGCCGGCGCTCCGCGCCATAGTCACGGCGGATGTGGACGCCGTGTATCGGCGGCGCAGCATCGAGTTGGAGAAAAAACTGGATGACTTGAACAATGGTTCGTGGGCGGTTCAACTGAACACCTACAATGACCAGCAGTCATTGAAGATGGAAATGCAAAAGCTGCCGGCGGAAGAATCGGCGGACATCAATGACTTTCTGGGTTTGACGCCCGCCGCAGCGGAAACCTACCAGCCGCTGGCCTCGGCCGCTCAAACATCGGGCGGTGAAATTGTGCCGGCCGGCAACCAGGGCCAGGCCAATGTGGCCGCAAGCATTGAGGTGGCAAATCCTGGCGCGGCGCAGGCTGCAAACGCAGCCACTGTGTCTGCACCGGGGCAGACAGCCGCAGTTTCCCAGACTTTAGTCGCCGGCCAACTGCCACCAATACCCAAGTCGGGTTCTGTGCCGCTTGTTTTTCAACCAGTGGATCAGGCGGCGTTGAACTTGAATGCCTCGCAGCAGCAGGCCGTCAACAATCTGCGCCAGGATTTTATAAACAACGTCAGCGGTTCAAGCCAGAATCCGGCTGACCCCGCCTATCAGCAGACCTGGCAGCAGGCGCAAACCCAGAGCGACCAGATGACAGTGGTTCAACTGGGATATAACGCCTATATGCAATACTGGCTGGCGCAATATCAAAATTCACTGGCGAGCCAGGTGCAGCCGGCGCAGTGACTTTGATCACGGCTGTTTATTGGCCGGCTTGGGCCGGAAATCCAAAACCATCTGTTCCGCTTCGGCCAGTTGTTTGGGAGACAGCAGCGGCCGGGTTTGAAAATTGTCGAAGCCATTGCTGCCAATGACATTTCCCTGGTTGGCACTCAATTTAAACCACTTGTATGCCTGCTCCAGGTCGAAGGGAACGCCCCGCCCGTCAAAATAGAGCTGGCCCAGATTGGCCTGCGCCAGCGCATCTCCCTGCTCGGCGGCGGCGCGATACCATCTGGCAGCCTCCTTGAAATCCGCCTTCACGCCCATTCCGTTTTCATAGGCCACTCCCAGATTGTTCATCGCTGCGACAGAACCTTGCGCCGCCGCCTGGCGCAGCCATCGCAATGCTTCCGCATAGTTCAAATAGTTGGTGCCATAGGGTTCCGCCGGGATGAGATGCAATTGCCCAAGGGCCGCTTCAGCCTCCACTTGATTCTGTGCGGCGGCCTTTTGCCACCATTGGATGGCTGCATTCATGTCATTGGTCACTCCGGTGCCGTTGGCGTAAAATCCGCCCATGGCACATTGTGCCAGCGCGTTCCCCTGGTCGGCGGCCTTGCGATACCATTCGACTGCGGTGGCCAGGTTTCTGCGGACGCCCTGGCCCCGGCCGTAGCATGAGCCCAGCATCACCTGGGCGTCGGCATAGCCCTGCTCCGCCGACTCGCGCAGGTATTGGGCGGCCCTGGCGTAATCTTTTGGAACACCCGTTCCGTTTGCGTAACACCGGGCCAGCTCATACTGGGCCCTGGCATCGCCCTTGTCCGCCGCCGTCTGGGTTGCCTGAATATTAAAATTGGTGTCTTGTGCTTGAACACACAAGGCCAATCCAAAACCTGTCAAAATGGATAGGATGAACTGTCCGGCCATGGGAAAACTCGCTTTTTTAATTTGCATTCAACGGCAGATAATTATTCATATTCAGGCATCCAGACAAGTGACAATTGGGTGTCGAAAATGAAACAGACCTGGATTTTAGTTACAATCAAGTGACAAAGCGGTTGATGATGCCGTCCAGGGCGCAATATCGTTTAAAACATTTTATGCAAGGCGCTTGCAAATCTTAATCCATGTCCGCTTAAAGGATGTCAATGTCCTGAACGCGGTAGTCTGATGGGGCTGTTTTCATCTAGCCTGTCCATACATTTATGAAACAATTCTCTCTTAAACGGCTCGGTGTAAAACTGGCTTTGCTGGCGATGATTGGTCTGCCTGAACTGGCCGGCGCACAATCGTTCAAATACAATCAATATGGCGATGTGCTGGCGGGTTTTCGCAAGACCTCACCTGCCGGCAGTTACGAGCTGGTGGTGGATTTGGGCAACGTCACCAATTTTCTGAATTTGTCCATTGGCACCACCCTCAACATCACCAACTATTCCACCAGCCAGATGACCAATGCATTCACAGGCTTTGGAAACATCCAGTGGTCGGTTTTTGCGGCTTTTCCGGGAAATAGTTCCTGGG
The DNA here is from genome assembly GCA_963738245.1 of uncultured Verrucomicrobiae bacterium. Classification (GTDB taxonomy): domain Bacteria; phylum Verrucomicrobiota; class Verrucomicrobiia; order Limisphaerales; family UBA11358; genus UBA11358. The sequence continues at coordinate 531,815 of CAVTWB010000014.1, read as the reverse complement.
TGACGCCATTGGGGTCATTTCCACTGGATACGCTCTGGTATACGCTTCCTGCGCCCAATGCAACCACCCAATCCCAGGTCCCTTACCGGGATTCCAGTTACGCGCAGCAGGTGACAAAAAACCTGATTAATGGAGTTGGAGGCGGTGCCCTTTCCATCGCTGCTTTTGCCGGTGTCACCAACACCACATTCTTGGTCAGAGAGCCGGTCACTTATTCCAGTTATATTCTCACGGCCTACATTGGAGACTCCATCACCCCTGCCATTGGTGATTTTGGTAATTACGGGGGTGGCGGCTCAGGATCACCACTGCCTTATAGCGTTGAAAATACCAACCCGGCCAGCTTTACCTCTCCCGTTCGGGATGACTTTTACCAGCTTTGTCCCAACACTTACACCGATCCAATTTCCGGTTCGACCACCAACACGTATTATCTGGGTTACTTTCTCATGAATCCGGATGGTTCCATGACCTTTACCCGGGCGGTTCAGTCCGTTGTCCCGCCGCCGCCCGTGGCCGGCTTTTCCGGCTCGCCGACTGCCGGCTTCGCGCCGCTTCAGGTTACCTTTAATGATGCGTCCACGGGCAGCATCACCAACTGGCTTTGGGACTTTGGTGACGGGCAGACCGTCACCAACTCCACCAGCGCCAGCGTGAACCACACCTATGCTGCCGGAGGCAGTTATACCGTCACCTTGACAGTGAGCGGGGCGGGCGGTGTGAATGCCGATGCCCAGACCAGTTACATCGTGGTGTCCTCCACGCCGACCATCAGCACGGTGACCAAATCCGGCGGAAACCTCGTGATGGGCGGCACCGGTAATCCGGCGGGAACGCAATACCGGATTCTGACCTCGACCAACCTGACCCTGCCGCTGGCAAGCTGGACGCCGGTGACGACCAACGTGTTTCTATCCGACGGCAGTTATTCTTACACCAATTCAACGACTCAAAATGCCGCTTTCTTCCGGCTCGTCTCTCCCTGAACGCAGCCTGTGTATTTGAGGGGCTGGCGGCTTAACGGCCGCCAGCCTTTTCATTGCGCCAACAGTTCCGACCGACGGCAAAAAAGATACGGGCGGCCAGCGATGGAAGCGTTCGACGAATCCTGCCAGCCGCCCGTCTGCCCGGTTATGTCCGGACAAATCTGCAAAAGTTAAGAGTGGGTGAGTGTGTTAAAAAAATTGAAAGTTGAGGGTTGGGCGTTTTCGCCATCAACCCTCAACTCGTTACCATCAACTCCTAGGTGGACATGATGGAGCCGGGGGCCGTCCAGTTGCTCGCGCCGGTGCTGCCGCCGATGGCCCGCGCCTGCGACCTCAACTCCGGCCCCAGCCCGCACCCTTGCCTGCCCCTTTGCCGGCGGACTGCGGAAAACCGGCAAAAACCAGGGAAATCGGGCGATTTGCCGTCAAAAAGAAAGGATTTGCCATTGAGACACCGTAATCTACGGAGCATTCGACGCGAGTTATGGAGCATTCGACGCGAGTTATGGAGCATTCGACGCGAGTTATGGAGCATTCGACGCGAATTATGGAACATAAACACTGGCAAACGGCAGACAGCTTCCCGTGTCCCAACCTGAGACAACCGGATGAAAATGAGACGGACTTCCGCTCCGAGTGCGATGACAGGGCTGGAATTTGGTTTGGGTGGTGGTTCTACAAGGATGCCGCGCCAACGGCGCTACGCGAGCGACGGCTGATGGCACAGTAGCGGCGCGTCGGCAGACCGCCGCAAAACATTCCCGCTCTATTTCAGATGGCGGCGCTCTGCCGAGACGCCGCTACGCCAATCGCGGACGACGAAGCCGCGTCCGGCACGCCAGAGCGGTTCGCTTTCCGGCAGGCCGCAAACGTCGCGCAGGCGTTTGGCCATGACGCGGCAGGCGGTGGGCGAAATATCAATGGCAATCCCGGCATGCGGATTTTCAATGGGACGGCGGATGATTCTTCTCCTGCGTGGGGAGTGTGCTCTTTTGGGTCTGTGAATCTACTTGCAATTCAATTACGGTGTGAGGCGCTTACAATAATTTTAAGACCCCTTCTGTAAGTTGCATTCCTTGGTTTCCTACGGCAAGCAGGACACCCAAACCAGCAACACACTTCCAAAATTTACTGCCTTGTGGGGATAAAGAAGCCTTTATTGATTCATGAGGTTCAGTGACTGTGGAAGCAAGGGCTTGCCCGAATGCAGTGACCAAAGGTTTTGAGCCGAACACTTGGTATTCATCAATTGCATTTCGGATGGCAAATAAATGTTTAAGAATAAACTTCTTCAAATCGGGATCAATTTCAGCTTCCGTCATTTCCTTAATCAAATCATCCACTTGCTGACGTAGAGACTCCAATTCTTCAGATTTGATTTCCGGATCGGGATCGCGCTGCGAAAGAATTGCGGCACAATGTTCGATTCCCAAAAGTGTGGTGTCATCAATTTTATCAATAAACGTATGGAACCCGCCTGCAAGATGATTAGCACGAAAAGCTTCTTCAACTTTCGGAAGCCATCTCATATAAAGGTCATGGTCAATTTCAGCCAGATTTTCAATTCGTCCTTTGATAACAGACGGCAATTCCATCACGCCTCCCAAGCGCTTTAACATGAGTGCTTGGTTATTGTTTGGCACGTTTAGAAGCATTGACCAACTTTCAGTTGAAGGCTTGCCGCGATATTGTTCTCCGCCCTGTTTCGCTTTATGCAAAAGTGCATGAAGTCTTGCCGCTGGATTATTTAATTTTGACATATAATTTACACCAATTTCTTCGCAATGTGCTCGTCGAGGATTTCCTGCACGGTCAGCGTCAATGTGGCGTGCGGCGGTTCAAGCGGACAGCGGACGATGCTCCATTGTCGTGGCAGCGCGTCGGCAGTCCGTCGCAAACTTTCCCATTCATTTCAAGATGGCGGCGCCCTGCCGAGACTCCGCCACGCCAGCTTCCGGGCAATATTCCCGTCGAGAATTTCCGGCACCCGATCAGTGAACGAAGATTGTCACCGTGATGTTTCCGTCCTGTCTTTGATGAGATGCGGGCAATATGATTGAATTGACATCAGGATTCGGGCGGTGCTTCCGTCTCGGCTACCCTTGAAATTGGGCCGACCCTCTAACACTGCCCGAATCCGCCCTAATAGCCGAGGGTTGACGTGGCCGCCCCGCCGTTGACGGACACATTCTGGCCCAGCACCGATGCCGTTGCTTGGACCAACTTGCCTTTGCACCCGTCATGGTTGTTATGGTATTATGACGAAAATGAGATGGAACCCCCGAGTATGCCGGGCCGGCGTGCCTTCCGGACTTTGCCTGCTTTTGTGGTTGCTTGCAGGTTCCACTGGTTTCCTGCGGGCGGCAACTCTGATAGTCACCAACACCAGTGACAGCGGCAGCGGATCTTTCCGGCAGGCCATTCTGGATGCCAATGCCGGTTCGGGCACGAACACGATCATTTTCCAGATTTCCGGACCGGGACCGTTCATCCTGAATCCACAGTCCACCTATCCCGCCATCAGCCCAAATCCGGTGATCATTGATGGCACCACGCAACCGGGCTACGCCGGACAGCCGCTGATTCAAATCAACGGCTCCAATGTGGGCGCCAATGGTGACGGGCTGCAGCTTCTCGCCGGCGACAGCGCGGTGGGCGGACTGGCAATCTACCATTGCAAGCGCGACGGCATTCGCATCCAGAGCGGCGGCACCAATATTATCCAGGGCAACTTTCTCGGCACGGATGTCACCGGCACCAACAACCTCGGCAACACCGAAGGCGGCCTTTACATTTACCGGTCGTTCAACAATTTGATTGGCGGCACAAACGCGGCGGCGCGCAATGTGATTTCTGGAAATTCCACCGGCATTTATATTGACGACGGTTCCCTGCCCAGCTTGGGCGGCGGCAATGTTGTGCAGGGAAATTTCATCGGCGGCACGGCGTCGGGCACGAAGGCTTTGGGCAACACCAACAACGGCATTTACATCACCACCGCGCCGGGGAATTTGATCGGCGGCACGGCGAACGGCTCCGGCAATATCATTTCCGGCAACGGCATCAGCGGCATTTATATTTACGGCGCGGGTGCCAGCAACAATCTCGTCCAGGGTAATTTCATCGGCACGGATGTCACCGGAACTATCGCCATCAGCAACCGTTTGGACGGAGTGACCATCAACGGCGTATCGGGAAACCTCGTGGGCGGCACCAACGCCGGAGCCTTAAATCTCATTTCTGGAAATTTGGATCGCGGCGTTTTGATTTTGAACAGTGGCGCGACAAACAATCTCGTTCAGGGCAATTACATCGGCACGGATGTCACCGGCACAATTGCGCTGGGCAACCACACCAACGGCGTGGCCATCGTCGGCGTCGGCGGCAACCTCGTCGGCGGCACGGTGCCGCAGGCGCGCAACCTTATTTCCGGCAACCAGGGCGGCGGCGTGCTGCTCATCCAGGCCGGCGCGTCGAATAATTTTGTGGCCGGCAATTTCATCGGCACCGATGTCACCGGCTCAAACGCTCTGGCCAACTCGTTCAGCGGCGTGACGGTGGACGGTGTCGCCGGCAACACCATCGGCGGGACAACTGCCGGCGCCGGCAATGTGATTTCCGGCAACAGTCAAAATGGAGTTTACCTCGTGGATGCCGGCGGCGGCTTCAATGTCGTCCAGGGAAATTTCATCGGCACCGATGTCTCCGGCACAATCGCGCTGGCCAATGCGGCGGCGGGCGTGCGGATCGAAGTGCCGGGCAATCTTGTGGGCGGAACCATTGCCGCCGCGCGCAATCTGATTTCCGGCAACGGCCAGAGCGGCATTTATCTTTTCAACGGCAGCGCGAGCAACAATCTCGTTCAGGGAAATTTCATCGGCACGGATGTCACCGGCTCAACCGCGCTGGGCAACGGGCTGGCCGGACCCTGTTCCGGCGTGGCGATTTCCAACGCGCCCGCCAACATCATCGGCGCGGGCAACCTCATTTCCGCCAACGGCGACAAGGGCATCACCTTGGGCGGCTCCGGCGCGGCGGGAAATTTCATCCAGGGCAATTATATCGGCACGGATGTCACGGGCAACAATCCCCTGGGGAATCCGAACGGCGGAATTTATCTTTTCAGCTCGCCCAGCAACACGATTGGCGGCGGCACGGCCGGCACCGGCAATGTGATTTCAGCCAACAATGCCGACGGCATTTATTTGTCCGCCGCCAATGGCAACGTGATTCAAGGCAATTTCATCGGCACCAAGGCGGATGGCGTCAGCGCGCTGGGCAATTTGTGGCACAACATCGAGTTCACCGCCAACGCCAGCGGGAATCTGGTCGGCGGGGCCACACCGTCAGCCGACAATCATATTGCCTACACCCGGACGGCGGCATACGACGGCATTCGCGTCCGCACTGGTTGCACCGGCAACTTCATCAGTCGCAACTCGATTTTTTCCAACGGGAATAATTCGGTCAACGGCCTTGGAATTTGCGTCGGAGCCGTCGGCGTGACGACGAATGGACTTCCGTTGATCAGCATGGCGGTGAGCGGCAACGCCACGGCGGTGAGCGGCACGCTCCTGAATACCGCCAGCCGTCCTTTTTTGCTGCAATTTTACGCCAACGTCGTCACCAACATTTCCGGCTACGGTGAAGGATTGACCTGGCTTGGCTCGACCAACATCACCACCGATGCCAGCGGCAACGCGGGCTTCACCGCCAGCCTGGCCGCCGCAGTGCCACCGGGAGAGTTCATCGCCGCCACCGTGACCGACAGCACCAACAGCACCTCGGAATTTTCCGCCGACGTGGTTGTGCAACCGCCGCCGGCTTTGGCTTTCACCTGGACCAACAATGTCGGCGGTCAATCCATGGCCGGCGGATTATCCTGGCCGGCCACGCCCGCCGGATTTTCCCTCGTCCAGACCACCAACCTGGCTCCGCCGGTTGTCTGGTCGCCAGCTACGAACCAAGTCACATCAATTGGCGGCACGAACAGCGTTCGTTTCGGATCAATGATTGGAAATTTATTTTACCGGCTTGAGTTTCAATAACCCGTATTGAGACAGGCTTCTCCCACGGTGACAACAAACGGTTTTCGAACAAGGCTGCCGTCAAAGGCCGGCTTGCGACGGGATATTTAATCCGTAACTGCTGGTTCACTTCTGTTGGCAGCCAATAATCAGGACTGACCCCTTTACATCCTTAAAAACCCCAACTTTGCACTCTCAAATTAAATACCGTTGCTCCGCCAACGGGAGTTGGGGGAGAGCTGACCCCTTTATGGTGCATAATTCAGACCTCTGCACATGAAAAATGTCGGCGTTGCAAAACCGCAAGATTAGTCAAGCGGCCCGTAATGGCGTTTGCTAGTTTAGCGTGCAAATGAACGGCATACGGCCAAAGCATGAGACAACGTGGAATGATTATCACGAGCGCATTCTGCGGGTGTTGACGCATATCCAGGAGCATCTGGATGAGCCGTTGGATTTGGAGGAGCTGGCGCGGGTGGCGTGTTTTTCGAGTTTTCATTTTCATCGCGTCTTCGCGGCGATGACGGGTGAAACGATTGCGGACCATGTGCGGCGGCTGCGGTTGGAGCGGGCGGCGATGGAATTGAGATCGGGCGCGAAGCAGGTGATTCAAGTGGCGCTGGACGCGGGTTACGAGGCGCATGAGGCGTTCACCCGGGCGTTCAAGGCGGCCTACGGAGTTTCGCCGGCGGAGTTTCGCCGCGCGACGGGGCCCATCGCCATTCTCGCCGCGCCGTCCGGCGTGCATTTTCGGCCGGGAGTTCCTTTGACCACATTCAACACCAACCACATCACCACCAAAGTTATGAAAGTCATTACCAAAAAAATCAAACCGATGCGCGTGGCTTATTTGCGGCATGTCGGGCCCTACGAAGATACCAGACAAACGTGGTTTGACCTCATGGCACGCCTGTCGGCGGACAAGCAGATTCGCAAGCGTTCGGTGTTCATCGGCATGGGGCACGATAATCCAGCGGTGACCCCGGCGGCGGAGCTTCGTTACGATGCGTGCATCACGGTGGATGAAAAATATGAGCCGAAGAAGCCGGTCGAGTTGCAGACCATCGCCGGCGGCGATTACGCCGTGGCGAAAAATTGCCCGGTCGGGAAAATCAAGGACGCCTTCCAGTATCTGTTCGGCAAATGGCTCGCGCGGAGTTCCCGGGAGTTGCGGCCGGCGCCGAGCTTTATGGTGTTTGTGGATGCCTAGGAAGAGGTCGCGCGCGCGAAACAGCGGGTGGATATTTATATGCCGCTGCAGCCGAAGCGGCCCCTGAATAAAGCGGAGCAAATGAACATCGAAGTGACGACGCTGGAACCGCGGCGGGTCGCGTATATGCGGCATGTGGGGCCGTATGATGGGTCGTATCGGAAATGGCTGGATTTTACGACGAGGCTGAAGAAGGACGGGCTGCCGCGCAAGGATTCGTTGTTCATCGGCGTGCCCCTGGATAATCCGAAGGTCACACCGCCGGAGAAATTGCGTTCTGACACCTGCGTGACGGTGGATGAGAAGTATGTGCCCACGAAGCCGGTGCGTGTGCGAACGATAGCGGGCGGCGATTATGTGGTGGCGAGGAATTGTCCGATCTGGGCGATCGCCAAGGGCTATGAGAAATTGTTCCGCTCATGGCTGCCCAAGAGCGGCCGCAAAGTGCGCAAGGCCCCGTCGTTTTTGGTGGCGGTGAATGGTCCGGAGGGGATGCCGCCGGCGTTTGGGTTCACGGATATTTATGTGCCATTGGAGGTGGCGAAGTAAGGGGGTCTAAAGGGGTCAGTCCTAGTTCCATTCGAGATTAAATTCATTTTGTTCCTCGGTTTCAATTTTCAATTTTGCCACTCGGCTGTCTCCCGTCCGCTTGTGCGCCTGCTCCAGCAATTCCTGCCGGAATGTTTCGCCGCCCAGACACCAGCCGCGCCGGATGTTTTTCAATTCCTCGCCGTCCTCCTGCGCCCGCCGCCACTTCCAGATGGTTCTCCAATTCCTCCCGCCCCGCAATGCTGTCCTTGGGAATGCGCAGTTCCCCCAGCAACCGATCCACCCGCAGCCAGCGCGGACGTTGTTCCGGCGGCTTCAGATAATCCGGCCAACTGCTCCACGCATAATCGCGCAACTTCTGTTCCGCCGGCAGCAACTTCGCCCGCACCGGGATTCAAATGCACATAGTCGCACACCGTCCGCAGATAGCCGCTGCCGCTGCCATCCACGATCAGCGACTTGTAACGTCCGCTGAACAAATGCCCGAACAGCTTGTGCCGCCGGTTGAACCGCGCCGTGTAAGTGCTCAAGAACCATCTCATCCCGGCCACCAGATTGGCGTCGGGCGTCTCCACCACCAGATGAAAATGATTGTTCATCAGACAATACGCGTGAACCTGCCAGCCGGTCTTGGCGCAGGCTTCGCTCAAAGTGGCGACAAACCGTTTGCGATCAAAATCATCCTGAAAGATCGGCTCGCGCCGGTCCCCGCGATTCATCACGTGATAAATCGCGCCGGGATATTCGATGCGCAATTGCCGGGGCACGACACCGGTTTAACTCCCTCACCAACTTTTGTCAAGACCAGGACTGACCCCTTTACAATGCCTTCTGTATTTAGCACGTAAAGTAAAAAACGGTTTCTCTAAATAAAAATACGACACACCGCTAACAAAAAGAGCGACGGGTAGAGCTAAAAACCAAAGTTTTGGAAACGGCCAGATTTGGAAAATAGCCATATGCCAAATGTAAATGGAGTAGGATAAAATTCCAATGACGACAAGCCACCGGCTGTTTAAGAACTGATATAGCACCATTTGAGGGAACAGGACGCTTTGCATCAACAAAAAAATAAAAGCTAAAGACTGAAGCCCTTTTCCAATTCCCATGATTTCAGGAATCAGCAAGAAAAAGAGCACCAAAACCGTGATCAAGAGCGGATTTTTTAAAAAAAACTGTATAAGCGAAGTTTTCCGCGTGGCTAACAAAATTGCGCCGATACAGCCGTATGCAATACAGTCCACGTAGAGAAATGACGAGTGACCATCAAACAAAAAGTAAAAATATCTGGAATAACAACCTAAAATAGCGACGCACTTCCAAATAATCGAAAGCAAGACCATACAAATCAAAAAAACAATTCTCCGGTTGTATTGACGGCCCAAAATCAGAAAGAAGAACGGCCAGACCAAATAAAATTGCTCCTCCACAGACAAAGACCAGAAAGGCCCACTGACGAGGAATTCCAAATGTGCGGTCTGGTGAAAGTTTCGCGTGAAGGTTAACAATTGTATCCAAACGGCACGGCTTTGATATATGACACCGTTCCATTCAAGGATGGCGAGAACAAACAAGCAAGCCAGATACACTGGAAGAATCCTCAAGGCTCTGCGAATGTAAAAGTGTTTTAAACTTATTGTTCCACACTCATTTTCTTCTCTTAACATCAACCAAGTAATTAAAAATCCACTGATAGTAAAAAAGAAGCGAACTCCCAAATCCCCATCAAACAATGGGATCAAGAGTTTGCCCCAAATCGAGGGAAAGCCGGTGACACAAGGAACATGACAACCCAGCACCAAGCAAATACTAACAGCTCTCCATCCATTTAATGAAGGAAGTTGAGTTGACTTTATTGCGAGATCCTCTGCCACGGTCTCAAATTCCTGCGTGTTTGGAGCGATAGACTTATGAAATATCATTGTGAACTGGCAACTGTCTAAGAATACCCAGCCAATATCCCGATTTCCACATGATTTTTTTTGGACGCATTTTTCTTCTGCCAGTGCTTATTAAGTGTGTTTGCTACCTTTGCAACGGATGTTAATGAAACTGCTGTCACTTGAGCAAAACGAGTAGGCAGCAACAAAGGTGGAATCGGCAACCTAATATAAAAAGAAGGTTCCTAGAAGTTCGAACTATTTACGCCGACGCCAACACCACAAGGCTGCCGCGCCCGCCAACGCACCGGCGGACGGCTCCGGCACCGAACTGATGGTGATGCCTTCGGGGGCGTCCAACCCGGAAATAAACGACGCATTAACGGTCGCCCCGGAAGTTGTATATTCGCCGATGGTGCCGGCGTAAGTTGTCACAAACAGATCGTTCCCCGAAACCGCAATGCCCAGGGGTAAACTCAACCCGGAAATAAGCGAGGCATTAACCGTCGACCCGGAGGTCGTGTATTCGCCGACGGAACCCCTGCCGCCATTCACGTCATTCACGACAAACAGGCTGTTACCAGAAATCGTGAGGGCAAAGGGGCGATCCAACCCGGAAATCAGTGAGGCGTTGACCGTCGCCCCGGAAGTCGTGTATTCGCCGATGGTGCCGGAGCCATAATTCGCGACAAAGAGGTCGTTTCCCGAAATCGCGATTCCAGAGGGGAGACCCCCTCCCAGGCCGGAAATCAGCGAGGTGTTGACCGGCACCCCGGAAGTCGTGTATTCGCCAACAACGCCCGTTCCTTGGTTCGCGACAAACAGGTCATTACCCGAAATCGCGACGCCTTGGGGGGTAGCCAACCCTGAAATCAGATGGGCATTGACGGTCGTTCCGGAAGTCGTGTATTCGCCAACGATGCCGACGTAAGAAGTGGAAAACAAGTCGTTCCCCGAAATCGCAATGAACGAAGACCCAGTCGCCACAGATATCAGCGAAGCATTGACCGTTGACCCGTCCAGGCCATATTCGCCTATAACGCCGTCGGCAACGTATATGTTTTGCGCCTTAAGGGCGGTCACCAAACTACATGTTAGCGCCAAGGCGATTCCACGAATCTTCTTTGTTTTCACGACCAGTTAAAGCAGTTGAATTGTTCTATAAATTACCACTTTCGCAAAAAGTCTTCAAGCGCTTTTGGCATACTTTCTTTGCCAATGTCGGTTTAGCGCATTCGTGAACCTCTGCCAGCCAAGCCCGGTCTTTAACCTTCCAGCACTGCTCCCGCCAGCGTGCGCACCCGCGCCAATAATTCATGACGGAGGTTTCCCCGCCCAGATTGCATTTTCATGGCATTCCAGGCAAATGGGCCAGATACGACCATTCTTATATATGTGGTTGGCCCTTAAACATCCATGTTTCATCTCTGAACATGGATGTTCCCTGGCTTTGCATGGATGTTTGGTCTTTCAACATGGATGCAACAAGTCGTTGCTTGGATGTTTGGTCTCGGAACATGGATGTTCCCTGGCTTTGCATGGATGTTTGGCCTTTCAACATGGATGCAACAAGTCGTTGCTTGGATGTTTGGCCTCGGAACATGGATGTTCCCTGGCTTTGCATGGATGTTTGGCCTTTCAACATGGATGTTCCGTCTCTTTGCATGGATGTTTGACGGTTCAAGCCGTCCAGTTCCCCGGCATGGCCGCTCCATATTGAGACACCGCCGGCCGGTTTCGATCAAGAGCCTGTTTTGCCCGGTCGCCGGTAAATTTTTATTTTTATAAATAATTTTAGTCAAACGATATGAATATAGTGCTGATGTATAATGATTAACAAATAACTACTTATTATCATTAGATACATATTGTAATAAAATATTATAAGGTTACAGTTTCTTAATCAAACGGCGCAGGATGTGCTTGAGCCCACCCTGTCCGAGCTTTTCGCGAGACCTGTTTGTCCGCATCAGAAAAGTTCAAACAACGGTAAATTGCAGATATAGATAACATCATGAAATTAACTGACAACCTGCGTGTGTCCTTGGGGTTCATGCGCGCATCCGATCTCGACGCCGCCGAAACGGCGCAAGGTGTCGAGGAAGGGATGAAAAACAACCCCGCTTTTCCCAAACCACCGGTTCCACTGGTGCCGCCGGCCATACCGGATCCGAACGCGCCGGTGGACCTGCAAACGCTCCGGCTGTCGTTCAGCGCCGCGTGCGTGCTGTCCGGCCCGGGTGGCACCCAGCTCACCGCCGACAAAAACATAAAGGGTGGTCTCCTAAAAGATGCCATGCATAAACTGGCCATGTATGTGCAGATTATTGCACGCCACGACCTGGCCTTGCTGCTCTCCTCGGGTTTCGAGGCCAGCAGCAAAAACCGCGCCTCCATCCCGCTGCTCCGGCCGGACATCATGGCGATCATCAACGAGGCCAGCGGCGCATTGCTGGTGCGCGGCGCCTCGGTGCTTAACGCCCGTTCGTATCAGGTGCAGGCCAGCACGGACGGAGGCAAAACCTGGGTGGACATGGATGATTCCACCGGGGCGCGCCGCATTGTGGTGCAGCCGGTGACACCGGGCACGGTTTATACCATCCGCATCCGCGCGGTGGGCGGTTCCACCAAGTTCAGCGAGTGGAGCAACGCCGTCAGCCGCATGGCGACATGAGGTCTTGACTCCATGCATTTTGCCCGCCAGCCGGAATGAGAAATCGTTCCGGCTGATTTCTTTCAACCGCGGGATTCGGATGAGCAGATTTGTCCAGACTTAACCGGGCAAACGGGCGGCGGGCAGGCTTTTTCGAGTTCTCACTTGCCGGTCGTCCGCGTCTTTATCCCGCATCCCCCGTAAAACGGGCATGGACGCGACCGTCCGGTGGCCGTTTTCGGCGTCGCGCCAAAAACCCTTTTCACAAACTGGCAAAAAAGCGGTGAGTCCCAAATATTTTATTGAAGTTTTATTGAAGCTTGAATCCTGTTTCAAGCCCGGAGCAAACGCCGTTTAAAAATCAAGCACGTCAGGCCGATCAGGCCGGCGCCGAAAAGTTTGAATGAGGCGGGTTCGGGAACGTCGCTGACCTGGGCGAGAAAACTAATGTTGTAAGCGGTGCCCGTCATCAATTGCCAGTTGGGCACCGCCACGCTGCCGGTGTTCAGCCAGTAATCGCCATAATCAGATCCGGTCGTCGGCGCGGCGCTGGAAAGGATCGTGCCGGCCGATTCTCCGGTGCCGATGCCGGTGAAAACCACCGCCCAGGTGAAATCGCCGGGCACGGCCACGCCGCCGCCCAGGTCGGATGCGTTGAAAGACACCAGGGCGTTGGTCATCAAAGTGGCATTGAATGTGTCGGGAATCGAAAATGCGCCGCTGTCCCAGAGGAGCGTGCCCGGGCTGGCGTAACCCGCCGACGGCGCGCCGTTGTTTTGGTAAAAGTAAACCTCCGCCTTTTCCGCGCTGCTGATGAAATTCGAGCCGAAGTATTCGAACTGGAAGCTGGTGACGGTCGCGCCCAGGCCGCCGGCCAGCACGATTTCGTCGCCCACTTCGGATGTGCCGGGATTGAAGAAACCCAGCGGCGTGTTCAGGTTGTTGAACAGCAGATCGGCGTGAACAACCTGGGCGAGAACCGCCAGCCCCAGAACGGCCAGCCCGGACTTGAGTGTTTTCATTGGGACTTTTCGGATTGTGTTGCCCCAGCCTAAAAAATCGAACAATTAAATTGTCCCCAGAGCGGCGCGAGTATAAAATCTTGGAAATGTATTGTCAATACGATTAGTTTCCGACATGATTTCCGAAGTTGTTTTCCGATTTAGCTTATTGCCACGATGAAAAAGAAAATATCCGCCACGCCCTTGACTGAAAACGTCCAACTGCTGCATTGGGTCAGCAAAATGACCGAGCTTTGCCAGCCGGACCACGTCCACTGGGTGGACGGCTCGCAAGCGGAATATGACCGCCTGTGCGAAGAAATGGTGGCCGCCGGAACCTTCACCCGGCTGGACCAAAAAAAATGGCCCGGTTGTTTTCTGGCGCGTTCCGACGCGAGCGACGTCGCGCGGGTTGAGGACCGCACTTTCATTTGCAGCCTTTCCAAAGAGGCGGCGGGGCCGACCAACAACTGGGTCAATCCCGCCGAGATGAAGCAAAAGCTGCGCGGCCTGTTCAACGGCTGCATGAAGGGCCGCACCCTGTATGTCCTCGGGTTCAGCATGGGACCGGTCGGTTCGCCGATGTCGCAAATCGGCGTTCAGTTGACCGACTCGCCGTATGTGGTGGTCAACATGCGCATCATGGCGCGCATCGGCAAAAAAGTTTTCGATCTCATTGACGACGACACGCACGTCGTGCCCTGCCTGCACAGCGTCGGCGCGCCGCTGGCGAAAGGCCAGAAGGACGTGATCTGGCCCTGCAACCCGGACAAATACATCGTCCATTTTCCGGAGACGCGCGAAATCTGGAGCTACGGCTCCGGCTACGGCGGCAACGCGCTGCTCGGCAAAAAATGTTTCGCGCTGCGCATCGCCTCCACCATGGCGCGCGACGAAGGCTGGCTGGCGGAACACATGCTCATTCTGGGCGTGGAAAATCCCGAGGGCGAGAAAACCTACGTGGCGGCGGCGTTTCCGAGCGCCTGCGGCAAGACCAATTTTGCGATGCTCATTCCGCCGAAACATTTTTTGGAGAAAGGCTGGAAGATCTGGACCGTTGGCGACGACATCGCGTGGATCAAGCCCGGCAAAGATGGCCGGCTGCACGCCATCAATCCCGAAGCCGGCTTCTTCGGTGTCGCTCCCGGCACCAGCAACAAGACCAATCCCATCGCGATGGCCACGCTGGCCAAAAACACCATCTTCACCAACGTCGCGCTCACGCCCGACGGCGGCGTCTGGTGGGAAGGCATGACCGACACGCCGCCGGCCAGGGCGATTGACTGGCAGGGCAACGAATGGACGCCGGAGATCGCCAAAGAAAAAGGCGTGAAGGCCGCGCACGCCAACTCGCGCTTCACCGCGCCGGCCGCGCAATGTCCGACCATTGACCCGGACTGGGAAAAGCCCGAGGGCGTGCCGTTGAGCGCGATTATTTTTGGCGGTCGCCGCGCCACCACCATGCCGCTCATCTATCAGGCGTTTAACTGGAGCGCCGGTGTTTACATGGGCGCGACGATGGGCAGCGAGATGACCGCCGCCGCCGCCGGCACCATCGGCAAGGTGCGCCGCGACCCGATGGCCATGCTGCCCTTCTGCGGTTACAACATGGGCGATTATTTCCGCCACTGGATCGCCATGCAGCGCACGCTCACCGAGACGCCGCGCGTGTTTCACGTGAACTGGTTCCGCAAGGACGCCGCCGGCAAATTCATCTGGCCCGGCTTCGGCGACAACATGCGCGTGCTCAAATGGATCATTGACCGCGCCCGCGGCCGCGTGCTGGCCAAGGAAACGCCCATCGGCTGGGTGCCGCGCTACGAGGACCTGGACTGGAAAGGCCTTGATTTCCCCAAGGAAAAATTCGAGGAACTGCAGCGCTTCGACCGCGCGGCCTGGCGCAAGGAAGTTTTGGACCACGAAGATTTGTTCCTCGACCTGCACCCGCATCTGCCGAAGGAAATGATCTACGAGCGCGAACTGCTCATCTGCCGGATGTGAAAGCCGGCGAAATCATTCACGGCATTGAAAGCCGGAAAAAGGCGTTGCTTGATGGCAAAGGCAGGGCGACCTGATCTTGCAGGTTGGCGAAGTTCATAACCGGCATATTCGTCACGCCCGACCAATTCGCCAGATCAGAACTTTGTTGCAGGACGAAGTTGGTCGAGGGAATGAGCCAGGAAACAGTGACGCTCGCAGGCGAAGGCGTGAGGTTCAGTTGCGGTGACGGTGTTGTCTGCGAAATCCAAATATTCCCTTTGCCAATGCCGCTGGTATTAGTTCCGGCAGAAACGGCCATCATTTTATTACCATCCGCCGAACAGGTCACGCCCAGACCACGCCGATTTGGGAACACTATTTGAAGCCCATGTAAGGCCCGAATTTGTAGAGGTATAAATGGGTCCAAATGAATCGCCACTGCTATACCACCCTAGCAACAATCAATTTGGTTCCATCGGCTGACACGGCGATATTTTGCCATGACCATTGAGGCACGTCATTTGTAACCCATGTCACCCCAGCATTGGTTGAGGTAAAGACGTGGCCGAAAGGACCGCCGTCGCCATCAACCCCGGCAAGCACATCGCAATTTGCCGAAAATGCAATCGTCCACAGTGTGTAGAGGACTAGGAAAATTGTTAGTAATCCAAGTCGCGCCCAAATTTGTGGAGACATAAACATGACTGGCCTCCATACCCAACAGTTTAGTTCCGTCTGCCGAAGAAGCTATTGACGGAGATGCTATTCCTCCGAGTGGTGATTGCTTGAGGAAGACCAATTAACTCCTGAATTGGTTGTAACAAAAAGCTGATCTCCGGCGAGAGCAAACAAATTGGAACCATTAGCTGAAGTTGCCACTGAAATCCAATTTTGAGGCGCAATGTTGTTTGATATCCAAGTTAATCCTCCGTCTGCAGAAGTGTAAAGGCCGCCAGCAATGCTTGCAGTCCCGGCCACCGCAACCAGCTTCGTTCCATCAGCAGAAGATGCTATACTGGCCCAATAGTTACTAGGCGAACCTGTTTGGGGCGCCCAAGTTGTTCCGCCATCACTTGAAGTGTAAATCGGACTGAGGGTGTGCGTAAAAGCCCAGCTACCGCCTGCACACGCAAATAATTTCATCCCGTCCGCGGATGACGCAATCGAAGACCAGACATTGGTTGTCGCGCTGGTTGGCGTCCAAGTTTGGGATGATGCTTTGAAAGCAACGAAAAATACCATTGCTACAAACGAAACCAGTTGCACGGTTTTCATAATAAAAATTCCAATGGAGTGTTGTTTTTTAGCATAACGCCGGGATTTAGGCAAGTTATAAACATGTTTCCGGTTTTCCATTATCGCGTTGCTTTGCGTTGAATTCTGTCCGCGTTTGCCGCATCTTCTCCACCGCACAATTTCTATGGCTGAAAAACCGACACCGATTTACGACGAGAGCAAGATCAAGACGCTGTCCTCGCTGGAGCACATCCGGCTGCGCACGGGCATGTATATCGGGCGCATCGGCACCGGCGCGCATCCCGACGACGGCTGCTACGTCCTGCTCAAGGAGGTCGTGGACAACGCGATTGACGAATACATCATGGGCCACGGCAAGGAGGTCGCCATCAACATCGAAGGCAACCGCGTCAGCGTGCGCGATTTCGGGCGCGGCATCCCGCTCGGCAAGGTCGTGGACTGCGTTTCCAAGATCAACACCGGCGCGAAATACAACGACGAGGTGTTTCAATTCAGCGTCGGCCTCAACGGCGTCGGCACGAAGGCCGTCAACGCGCTGTCGAAAAACTTTTTCGTCCGCAGCCATCGCGACGGCGAATTCGCCGAGGCGAGTTTTAAGATTGGCAAGCTGAAGAAAGAAGATACCGGCAAAACGAAAGAGCCGAACGGCACGCTCATCGAGTTCGAGCCGGACGAGAGCATTTTCAAGGAGAGCGCATTTCGTCTCGAACACATCGAGCGCCGGCTGCGGCATTACAGCTATCTCAACACCGGGCTGAAGCTGATCTTGAAAACGCCGGAGCTGGCCGAGCCGAAGGTGTTCCAGTCGCGCCACGGGCTGATGGATTTGGTGATGGAAGATCTGGCGAGCGACGGCAGCGAGCCGATTTATTCGCCGCTGCATTACGCGGGCAAGACGCTGGAGTTTTGCTTCACGCACAGCAATTCGCGCTACGGCGAGACGTTTTATTCCTTCGTCAACGGCCAATACACCAGCGACGGCGGCACGCATTTGAGCGCGTTCCGCGAAGGCTTGCTCAAGGCCGTCAATGAATATGGCAACACCAAATATGAAGGCGACGACGTGCGCGAGTGCATGGTCGGCGCGGTGGCGATCCGGCTGAAAGACCCGGTGTTCGAGTCGCAGACGAAGAATAAATTGGGCAACACGGAAATCCGCACCGAACTCGTCAACAACGTGCGCGAGGAGCTGCTGCATTTTTTCCAGCGCAACAAGCAGATCGCCGAGACTGATCATGGCGAAGGTGAAGGACACGCAGGAATTGCGGAAGGAATTGCAGAACGTGAAGAAGCTCGCGCGCGAGCGGGCCAAGGCCATCACGCTGCGCATCCCGCAGTTGAAGGATTGCAAGCATCACTTCGACCAGAAAAAGGACAAGGGCTGGAACTCCATGGTGTTCATTTGCGAAGGCCAGTCCGCCGCCGGCTCCATCACGAGCTGCCGCGACGTGAACAACCAGGCCGTGTTCGTGCTCAAGGGCAAGCCGCTCAACGTCTGGGATCTCAAGCGCGACGTGATGTATAAAAACGACGAGATGTATAACCTCATGCAGGCGCTCAACGTCGAGGACAACACCGAGGGCCTGCGCTACGAGAAGGTCATCCTCGCCACCGACGCGGACGTGGACGGCATGCACATCCGCAATTTGATGATCACCTATTTCTTCAAGTTCTTCGAGCAGCTCGTCCACGACGGGCACGTGTTCGTTTTGGAAACGCCGCTCTTCCGCGTGCGCAACAAGGCCGAGACGATTTATTGCTACAGCGAAGCCGAGCGTGACGCCGCGGCCACGAAGCTGGGCGGCAAACCGGAGATCACGCGGTTCAAAGGCCTGGGCGAAATCAGCCCGAAGGAATTCGCGCAATTCATCGGCAAGCAGATGCGCTTGAGCAAGGTGGAATACGCCCCGCGCGCCGAGTCCGGGCCGATCTTCAATTTCTACATGGGCAAGAACACGCCGGAGCGCAAGGATTACATCATGGACAGCCTCGTCGTGCCGGTGGAGGAATAAATCACTTCTCCCTCTCCGCGCCGGGGAGTTTCAAGCATCCGCTTGAGGCGACACCGTCCGCGTTCCTACGCCGTTGAAATGGGAAAGAGCTGAAAGATTTTGGCCATGGGGCGCGGCATTTTACAGAAATGCTGCTTTTTCTGGCAAAAAGCTCCCGTCGAATGCCCTTTTTGTGCCTCCCAAAGCCAAAAGTGGTGCATCCCCTTTGATTGGAGGCGCGTCCCTTTTCGTTGGAGGTGCATCACCAATCGCTGGAGGCGCGTCCCCTTTCGCTGGAGGTGCGCCTCCAATCGTTGGAGGTGCGTCCCTTTTCATTGGAGGTGCGCCTCCAGTCGTTGGAGGTGCGTCCCTTTTCATTGGAGGTGCGTCTCCAACCGTTGGTGACGGGCCACTTTTCAGCAGGGAAACGCCATTTTTGGCTGAAAAGTGGCTATTTCCCCTAAAAAACGCCCCAAATCCACCAAAACCAGCCCAGGGAACATGATTATTCCCATCCCGCCAGCCAGGGCGGTCAAGTCCACCGGTCGGGCGCTTGCCTCAAGCTGCCGGAGGATTTGAACGTTTCGCTAGCTCTCGCATAGTTATTCGTCACATTGATGGAAGCTCTGAGATTTTTAGCAGACAATTGCTTGAGACCACGAACCAACCGCCTAGCCTACGGCTTCGTGACGAGGTTATCGTGTCACAGCGAGAGAGGATTTATTGATGATACAGCGGTTTAGTTTCACATTTGAAGTGCGACAAAAGAGTTGGTCGAAGACTTCGTAGAAAAGAGATCAGTCCTAATTGTTTTCAGCCTGTAAAATTCATTTCTCCTCGACGCGCTGGATGCGCGCGCCCAGTTGCCGCAGCTTTGGATACAATAACCCGCAACACCCGGTTGGCAAGCTCCGCCGGAGCGGCATCTGCCGAATAGGCCGCTCTTGATGGAGCTTTAATTTATTTGAGGATGCGATTCTACAAGGATGTCGCGCCTATGGCGCTTGAGGCGGCACTGTCCGCGTTCCGACGGCGTTAAAATCAGGGGCAAAACGCGAAAGCAGTTTTCTGGCCTTAAGCGTGGTTGGAACTTCAAAATATTTCCACAGGGCGATTCCACCCATGATTGTCCCCAAAATATAAATGATGCCGCACAAAAGCGGAGGCATCGTCAGATATTCTGAGCCGATCATCTTGTTTAAACCGAGAATTACGGCCTGCACGGTTGGCATGACCAGTGGCGCCAAAAGATAAATTGAGTAAGAAGAGTTTCCGAGCAGCAGTAAAATTTTGGGCCATGAGGTGGAATATTTAAGATCTATTTGTGTCACCACGCCGACCAGACAAAACGCAAAGACGCCCCAAACTTCGACCCGATAGAATCCCAAGAACTGATCATTGAGGACTTGCCGGTGCATGCCAAGAAATTGAGCCTTATTCGCGAGGTATAAGAATGCCAATCCCAAAAAAGCCATGGTGAATAATGTCACTTTCCCCATGAGGTTGCGGGCATGAAATAAAATGCAGCCGGCGCAAAATTCCAATACAAACGGATGAAATAAAAATTTCGGCAAAAACCAATGATTCGAATGGTAAATAACAGCGGTTGCGACAACCCCGGCGGCCATAAAGCATGGCAGCATCTTTCCGGCTCTTTGCCCATTGAGGATTTTGATGAGCCATGCGAAGCAGATGTAAAACCATATTTCGAATGACAGCGTCCATCCGTTCGGGAAGAGCGGATTGGTAAAATTTGCGGTGTCAAAAACGGGAATAAATGCGTAGCTGTTGAATATCTGCCCAAAAGACAGCGGGATTGAATCTTTGGGTGCATCTGCCTGGCTGGCGGCCAAACCGGCAATCATTAGGATAAGCATGTAGCTGGACAGTGCGTAATAAAGAGGGACGACCCGCGCTATTCTGTGCACAGCAAATGCCCGCCAATTTTTATTAAAATTTGCGGCTGTCATCGCTATCACAAAACCGCTGATGACAAAAAAAATGTCCACGCCGATGCCACCGATATCCGTGGTCAGAACCGGCGCTTTTGAAAGTTCAAACAAGGGAATACCCAGATTATATTTCAGGTGACACCACATCACCAAAAGCGCGGCAACACCCCGCAAGACTTGCAATCCTTCGAGCTTTATTGATTGCTTTGAAGTGGGATGCATGAAGGGGTCGTCACAATTATTTTGCAGCCAATAAAATTTATTTCTCCTCAACCCGCTGGATGCGCGCGCCCAGTTGCCGCAGCTTGCCGTCAATGTTTTCGTAGCCGCGGTCCAGATGGTAGATGCGGTTCACCTGCGTCGCACCCTTCGCCGCCATGCCCGCGATCACCAGGGCAGCCGACGCGCGCAGGTCGCTCGCCATCACCGGCGCGCCGCTCAACGGCCGGCCGCCCTTCACGATCGCGCTCGGCCCCTCGATCTCGATGTCCGCGCCCAGCCGCGCCAGCTCGCTCACGTGCATGAAGCGCGATTCAAAAATCCGCTCGGTGATGATGCTGATGCCCGGCGCGAGCACCAGCAGCGCCATCATCTGCGCCTGAACGTCCGTCGGAAAACCGGAATACGGCAGCGTGGTGATGTCCGCCGTCTTGAGCCGGCCGTTGCGCCGCGCCAGCAGGTTCGAGCCGCGCCGCTCCACGCTCACGCCGGATTCCTTCAGCTTGTCAATCACCGCGTGCAGATGGTCCGCGCGCGCGCCCTTGAGCGTCACCTCGCCGTTCGTCGCGGCGGCGGCGATGATGAACGTCGCCGCCTCGATGCGGTCGGGAATCACCTCATGTTCCGCGCCGTGCAATTTCTCCACGCCGGTGATGGTGATGGTCGGGCTGCCCGCGCCGGAAATTTTTGCGCCCATCGCGTTCAGGAAATTGGCGAGGTCCATCACCTCCGGCTCGCACGCCGCGCTTTCGATCACCGTCACGCCGTCGGCCAAGGCCGCCATCATCATCACGTTCGCCGTGCCGAGCACCGTCGGGCCGGCGCGACCGCCGAGAAACACCTGCGCGCCGGCAAGTTTCTTCGCCGTCGCGTCCACATAGCCGCCCTCGATCTTTATTTTCGCACCGAGCGCCTCAAAGCCTTTCAAGTGCAAATTAATTGGCCGCGCACCGATGACGCAGCCGCCGGGGAGCGAAATCCGCGCCTTGCGCAGCCGCGCCAGCAGCGGCCCGGCGATGCAGATCGAGCCCCGCATCTGGCGGACGAGTTCGTAGTCGGCGTAGCCCTTGATCTTTTTGGCGAGAACCGTGACCGTGCCGCCTGTAAAGTTCGCCTCCGCGCCAAGCGACTGGAGAATTTTCACCATGAACCGCGTGTCGCTCAAATTCGGCACGTGGCGGATGACGCACGGTTCGTCGGTGAGCAGTGTCGCCGCCAGAATGGGCAGCGCGGCGTTTTTGCTGCCGCTGATGGTGACTTCGCCGTGCAACGGCACGCCGCCTTTGATGATGAGACTTTCCATGTGTATTTAAAATTTAACCTGGCCACAGATGAACACAGATTGACACAGATGAAAAACTTTCACGCGGGCGCACTCTGGAAATCTGTGTGTATCTGTGAAAATCTGTGGCAAAAAATTTCAGCGCCGCGCGACCAGAATTCTGGCGCGCTGACTGTAATCTTCCTTCACCGCTTCGACAATCCACTTTTCCGTTTCAAATATCTTGCGGATGATCTCTGCTTGGCCATCGCCGAATTCAACCATGATTTTTCCGCCCGGTTTGATAAACGCACCGGCCTGGGACGCGATCAAACGGTAAAATTCCAAGCCGTCCGCGCCGCCGTCGAGCGCAGTGCGCGGATCAAAATCGCGGACTTCGGGATCAAGCGTGGCAATTTCAGCGCTGGGAATGTAAGGCGGATTGCTGACGATCAAATCAAACTGCGCTCCGTTTGCCAGCGCCGCAAAGCCATCGCCCTGCCGGAATTCAATGCGCTCCGCGACATTGTTCTGCACCGCGTTTTCCCTCGCGAGCACCAGTGCGTCCGGAGAAATGTCCGTGGCGATGATTTTTGCCTCCGGACATTTCGCCGCGAGCGCAATGGCGATGCAGCCGCTGCCGGTGCAGAAGTCGAGGACGTTTGGAGCGCCGGCCTCCGGCCCGGCGTGTTCCTGCACCCTGTCATCGAGCCGGGCCGGAGGCCGGCGCTCCGCCAAAAATTGCCAGCCGGATTCGGCGAGCAGTTCCGTTTCCGGTCGCGGCACGAGAACGTGGCGGTTCACGGTAATTTCAAAGCCGCAAAATGAAGTCGAGCCGGTGATGTGCTGGAGCGGTTCGCGCTGGCCGCGACGCCGGACGAAATCACGGAGCGCATCGGTTTCCACCGGCGTCAGCACGCGATCGAAATTCAGATACAATTTCATGCGCGGCATTTTCAGCAGATGCGCGAGGAGCAACTCCGTTTGCAGGCGCGGCGACTCGACATTTTTTTTGCCAAGGAATTCGGTGCTTTTCTGAATCGCTTCGAGGACGGTCACGCGGAACAGTCTAGTTCCAAAACGACGGCGACAAAATCCTTTTTACGGAACTTGTTTTTTGTCGTGCGTGTGGACGAAGAGGCCGATGTAATAAACAACGTAGTAACCGGCGATGAGGCCAAAGATGAAAAAGGTGAGCGGACTTTGAAACGGCGGCGGATGACCGGGCGCGGCCGCCGCATCGTTCAACACCCAGAAACGGTAAAGCAGCCGCCCGACAAACAGCAGCGACAGCGCGACGCCGATGTGCGTGTTGGGCGTGTAAAAATGGCCTTCGCCGGTCGTTTCAAACTGCGTGAGGCGCAGTCCGACGAATCCCAGCAGCGCGCCCAGCAGCAGTCCGCCGCCGATGCCGAGCAGCAGGCGCGATTGCGGGAGCGACATGCCGATGAACAGCACGCTGACGACGGATAAAATGACGATGGAAGTTATGATGCGGCGCGGACGCAGTTTCTGCCGGCCGATGTTTCGGCGCACCCGGCGGTAAATGCTCCAGGCGATCAAACCTCCAAACAGAACTGGCATGACTGGGGCGGACGTCATGCGCGGAGGTTAAATTCTCAATGCGGCTTGTCGAGCGGAATCACTTTCCTTCCACGCCCTTGAGATACGAAAAAATCAGTTCCGGCAAATCGTTGCTATAACCGCCTTCGAGCAGGCTGAAAAACGGAACGGCCATCGCGCGCAATTCCCGGCCGAGCCAGTGGAAATCCTCCGCCAGCAGCGTGCCTTCCGCCAGCGGATCGTGCGCGTAGGCGTCGAAGCCGGCGGAAACGGCAATGAGGTCGGGCCGGAAATGTTTCAGGTCACCGAGCGCGTGCGTGAGCGCGGATCGCCAGGCCGTGCGCGGCGTGAACGGCGCAACGGGATAATTGAAACAGTTGCGTCCGCGGTTTTCCGCGCCGGTGTTCGGATAGGCCGGATGCTGATGCACGGAAAAACATTCGAAGCCGGGCCGGTTCAGCAAAATGTCCTCCGTGCCGTTGCCGTGATGCACATCGAAATCAAAGACGGCGATGCGCTTCGCGCCGGTGGCCGCCGCTTCGAGCGCGGCGATGGCGATGTTGTTCAGGTAGCAGAAGCCCATGGATTGTTCGCGCGTGGCGTGATGGCCGGGCGGGCGCATGAGGCTGAAGACATTTCCACCAGCGCGGGCAATTTTCAGGGCATCAAGCGCGGCGGCGACCGACGCGCGGGCGCAACCGGAAATATTTTCGAAGAAAGGCGTGTCGCCGTCGAAATCTTCCGGCACGGAAAGGCGCGCGAGCATGGCCGGCGAATGGGCGCGGAGAATTTGTTCATCGCTGACAGCCGTCGGTGAAAGCCAGTCCAACGGCAGCTCCGGCTGGCTTTTGAGACGTTCAACCGTTCCAGTGATGCGCGCCGGACATTCGGGATGTCCCTGCCGCGAATAGCCGGTGCATTTTTCATCGGTGATGATTTTCATTGCGACGTGACGATGGTTAGCAAAAACTCCGTGGAGATTAAATTATGAAAATGAAATTTTTTATCGGGCTGGCGGCGCTGGGCGCATTCACCTTCAACGCCGGGGCCTGGAATTACGAAGGCCACCACACCATCAACGAACTGGCGCTGGCGTCGTTGCCGGCGGATTTCGGCGGCTTCACACTGACGCTCGCGCTGAAGGATCGCATCGCCTTTCTGGCGGGCGAGCCGGACCGCTGGCGCAACATCAGCGACCTGCCGCTGAAACATTACAACGGGCCGGACCATTATTTTGATCTGGAGGACGTGACGCTGTGCGGGCTGACGCCGGAGACGCTGCCGATGATGCGCTATGATTTTGTCGCGGACATCGCGGTGGCGCGCGCGGCGCATCCGGAACGGTTTCCGGCGATTGACCCGGCGAAGGACGCCGACCACACGCGCGAGCTGGACGGATTTCTGCCGTGGGCCATCACGGAATATTACGAAAAATTGAAGTCGGATTTCAGCACGCTGAAGGCGTTGCGGCAATATGGCGGCACGCCGGTTGAAATCGCCAACGCGCAGGCGGACGTCGTGTATGTCATGGGCGTGATGGGACATTATGTCGGGGACGGCTCGCAACCATTGCACACGACGAAGCACTTCAACGGCTGGGTGGGCGACAATCCCAAGGGTTACACGACCAAGCCGACGTTCCACGGGTGGATTGACGGCGGCTATTTCATAAAGACCGGCGGGCTGAGAACCGAGGCGCTCGTCGGGAAAATTCATCCGGCGGAAAAAATCGCGAACGCGGATGCGCCCGACGGGATGTTCCGCGATGTCGTGGCCTACCTCGTGGAGCAGAATAAGTATGTCGAGCCGCTTTACGAGATGGAGAAGGACGGCCAGTTGACCGGTGAAGGCGAAAAAGGCATGGAAGGCCGGCCGTTTCTCGACGGCCAGCTCGTGAAGGCCGGCCAGATGCTCGGCAACATCTGGCTGACCGCGTGGCTTGACGCGCCGGACGACGAATATCTCCAGAGACAGCTTGAGCAGCGCAACGCCGCCGGCAGTTCAACACAAAACTGACGCGTATAATATGGCCGGTGTCACGCGCACACGAATCGCCGCCACCGCGGGTTTTCTGGCCGTGGTGCTGGGAGCTTTCGGGGCGCACGGGCTGAAACAGATTCTTGCGGAGAATGGAACGACGACGGTTTGGGAAAAAGCGGTGTTCTACCATTTCATCCACGCGATCATGTTGTTTGTCGTTGCCGGGCGGAAACCATTTGCGGCCGGTGCCTGGTGGAGTTTTCTTGTCGGCATCGTGCTTTTTTCCGGCTCACTTTATCTGCTCGCGGTGACAAACATGAAATGGCTCGGCGCCATCACACCGGCTGGCGGCGTCTGTTTTCTCGCAGGCTGGGCGTGGCTGTTTCGGGCTGCCGGAAAAACCCAGGACGAAAAATAATGGCGGCCCGGTGCAATTGCGGCGAACATGAACCGCCATGCTGAACCGGCTGAACATTCTGCTCCTGCTGGCGGCGGCAATTTTGGCCGGCTGCAAAACGGCTCCCACTTCGACCGGCAACAATTTCAGCCATTTCGCCGGCCTGGACAATTTTTCCAAGTTCACCCGCTCACAAAATGGAAATGGCGACACGGTTTTGCTCTCGCCGGAAATCAAATCGGGAATTTCGTGGAACGAACTTGTTGTTTCCTGGAACGCCGGCGCGACCGCCGGAACTTTTCTGGAAATCGAGGCGCGCGCCATATTGCCGGATCACGCCACGAAGTTTTACACGCTGGGCGACTGGTCGCCGGACAACAAAATTTTTCCGCGCACCAGCGTCCGCAACCAGAAAGACGCCGACGGCCGCGTGGAAACGGACACCTTGATTTTGCAAGCGCCGGCAAATGCGGCACAAATCCGCGTGACGCTGGGCGGAACGGATGGCGCAATTCCAGTGTTGA
Source organism: uncultured Verrucomicrobiae bacterium (assembly GCA_963738245.1). GTDB lineage: Bacteria > Verrucomicrobiota > Verrucomicrobiia > Limisphaerales > UBA11358 > UBA11358. Next base: position 505,385 of record CAVTWB010000014.1, on the reverse strand, counting down.
AATTTCTCGGCGCTTCCTTTTGCAAGACGAAAGTTCCGCCCGCCAGACGTCCGCCGAACCGCGCGGCGTGGGGCAAAATCATTTCCACGCCGGAATTTTCGCAGCACGGTTATCCCGGCGAAAACGGCTGGTGCAGCCCGGCGGCGCTGGCGATGGTATTGGCGCGCTGGTCAGAAATCTTGAACCGGCCGGAAATGAACCTGACGGTGCCGGAAGTCGCGGCGGAAGTTTATGACGACGATTATGCCGGCACGGGCAACTGGCCGTTCAACACCGCGTTTGCCGGCGGCTTCAGCGGCATGAAAAGCTTTGTCACGCGGCTCGACAACATTTCGGAAGTGGAAGACTGGATTGCGGCGGGCATTCCGGTCATTCTTTCCGTGCGCTGGGACTGGCTCCAGCCGGGCCGGCCGTTTGATTCCGAAGGGCATTTGATTGTTTGCGTCGGCTTCACGGAAAACGGCGACGTGGTTGTCAACGATCCGGTAGCGCGACTGGATCGCGGCCAGTCCGTCCGGCAAATTTACCGGCGCAAAGATGTCGTCCATGCGTGGACGAATTCGCACAACGCCGTTTATCTCGTGTTTCCGGAAAATACAAAAATTCCAGAAGACCATTTTGGCCACTGGTGATTTGCCCGAAGCCGCGGACGGAAAATTATTGGAATCGGTCAAGGCGTTCTGAAATTTCCCCATCAACTCTTGACGCCAACGAAAATGGACTCACCCCAGCTTCACTGAAAACGCGCTCGCGGCGGTGATTTTTTCCAGGCCGCCCTTGTAAAATTCGTCGCGGTAGCTGTCGGTTTCGAGCAGATGCTGGCGCAAATCCTTTTGATCGCGGTGCAATATGTATTTCAGCTCCTTCAAGTTCGCCGACCAGCGGAAGCCGTTGAAAAATTCCGCGCCGGCGAACTGCGTCTTGTAAAGCGCCGCGTCCGAATAGCAGGTGCCGAGGTAAAGATGCTTCTTGCCGTGCTCCGCAAAGAGCGCCGCCGCCGAGGTCATCATGAACATGCCGAGGTTGCGGGCGTAATAATTCAGGTCGTAGAAGGCGTAGTAGTAAAACGCGAGCGCCTTGCCTTCGAGATAGAGCGTGGCCACGCCGATCTCCTTGGCGGTCGCCGCGTCGGTGAACACGAGCAGGTGCGAAATGATGGGCGCGCCGAACAGCGCGTCGAGCCGCTCAAAGGTCATGACGTCCTTGCCGAACTTGATGTCGGCGTAGGTCTTGAAAAACTGTGCGGCGCTCGGGCGTGTAGTCAAATTTTTCGCGCGGCACGAGCTTCACCTCGATGCCCGCGCCTTTGCGGAGGATGCGGCGGTTCTCGGAGGAGGGCTTGAACTTGGCGAGGTTCACGCGCACCTGGCGGCAGAGGTAAAAGCGGTCGAGCTGGCGCGAGGAAGGCAGGAAGCCGGCGTTGAAAATATCCGCCGGGGTCTCGCCCGCCTCCGGGATGGCCCAGACGGCGTAGGGAAACTGGTAGTTCTCGTAGTCGGAGTTCTGCTCGGAGAAGAGAAGTTTCATTTCGAGCCGGCCGTTTCCAAGTGAACTTTCACAGGTGCGGCGTGGCCGTTCACCGACTTGCGCCGCAGGCGGAGGCGCCAGTTGGTCAGCACGTCGTAGGTCACGGAGTTTTTGAGCTTGGCGATGTCGCGCACGGTGATTTCGTCGCCGCCTTGCCTGCCCATCAGCACCGCCTCGTCCCACATCTGCGCCTGCGGAATGTCCGTGATGTCCACCATCAGCGCATCCATCGCGATGCCGCCGATGAGCGGCGCGCGCTGCCCGTGAATCAGCGCGCAGCCCTCGTTGCGCACGCGCGGAAAGCCGTCGCCGTAGCCAATCGGCAGGATGGCGATGCGCCGTTCGCTCGCGGCCGTGTAGCGCATCCCGTAGCCGACGACTTCGCCGGGTTTTAATTTCTGGATCGCGGCGATCTTCGCCTTCACCGACATCACCGGCTCGATGCCTTCAATTTTTCGGCAGACCTGCGACGGAAAAACGCCGTAAAGCAGAATGCCCGGCCGCACCATGTCGAGATGCGCGTGCGGCAAGTCGAGATAGCCGCCGCTGTTGCAGGTGTGGCGCAGCTTCACGGGAATTTTCCGCTGCTCCAGCGCGTGCAGCACTTCGTTGAAGCGCGCGAACTGGAGATTGGCAAAAGTTTTTTCCGTTTCATCCGACTGCGAGAAATGCGTCATCACGCCTTCGAGCAGCAACGATTTCTCCGCGACAATTTTTTCAATGAGCGGCAGCGCCTCGTCCCAGCGCACGCCGTAACGGCTCATGCCGGTGTGGATCTTGACATGCACCGGCACCTGTTTGCCAAACTCCGCCGCGATCTTCGCGAGCTTGCGGACGGCGTGCGGCTCGTTCACGCAGACGGTCAGGTCGTGCGCCACGCACCATTCGAGTTCGGCCTCCTGGCGCTCGCCCAGCAGCAGCAGCGGCGCGGTGATGCCGCCTTCGCGCAGGTGCATCGCCTCTTCGAGCGTGCTCAGGCCAAAGCCCCACGCGCCTTCCTCGACCGCCACGCGCGCCACGTCGAGCGCGCCGTGGCCGTAAGCCTCGTCCTTCACGACGGCGAGCAGTTTCACCGTGCGCGGCAGGTCGTGGCGGATGAGCTGGAGGTTGCGGCGCAGCTTGCCTAGGTCAATCTCAGTCCACGCCGGCCGCAACGGGAAATTTTCGGAATCTAATTTCATCGGACGAACAAATTTAACCACGGATGGACACGGATGCACACAGATTTTCAAAACCCGCGCGGGCTGGATTGGAATTATCCGTGTTCATCTGTGGTTGAAAGAATTAAACATTTCCCGGCGGCCACAGGCTTTGGCCGACATCCGTGCGGAAATAGCTGCCGACAACGCGGAGCTTGCGGATGTTCGCATAAGCCTTGGCAATCGCCGCGTCCAGCTTCGGCGCAAGCGCAATCACGTCCGCGATGCGATGGCCGGTGGAGACCAGATGGCCGCCCGCTCCGCGCGCGACCTCGTTCCACCACACGTCGCAATCGAATTTGCCATCCACCTCCAGCGGCAACTGCGGTCCGCGCACCTGCGTGAACGGATAGCCGTAGCCCGCCAGCGTCAGCGAGCAGCCAAAGTTCAGCTTTTCGTTGAAATGTAATTTCAAGTTTTCATTCCGCGCCGTTGCCAAAACAATTTCCACCGGATTTTTCAGCATCCGCAGAATCATCGGGCCGGAGGTGACGCCGATGCGGATGTTGTATTCGATGACGTGCCATTGGCCGCCGCGCTTGATGGCGGTGACTTGCAGCGGCCCGTTGAACTTTGCTTCGCGCAGCCACGGCTTCAGCGGATGAATCAATTCCCGCGCCAAGCCGTATTTGTCATGCTCGTCGCGCTCGACCAGGCCGCCGAGCGGTGCGCCGGCGACGATGCCTTGGTTGCCGTTGAAGGCATATTTGTATTCCTGGTTCGTGACGAGTGAATGAATCTCGCCGCCGCTGACCAGCGCGATGTGCCCGGCCTCGGCGCGGCCAAGGTATTCCTGCAAGAAAACGCCCTCGGCGTAATTCACCTGCCGCAGCCACGCGCGCGTGTCCGCGACCGTCTCGCACATGATCGTATGAACCGGACTCGTCGGCGAGCAGAGCGGATTTTTGATGACGAACGGCCGCGGATCTTTGGCGAGAATTTTTTCCGCCTCAATGCGGTTCGAAGCGACGAATGATTTCGGAAACGGAATTTTGAACTTCGCACACAACTCACGGGCAAAGTCGCGTTCACGTTCAATCCGCATCGCCTCGCCGGTCGGAGAAAAAATTCCAACGCCAGACTTCACCAAATCCTCCGCCCACGGCTGCAACGCCCAGTCAATGGACTGCGGAATAACAGCCTCAATTTTATTTTCGCGAATCAGCGGCACCGGACTCGGAAAGGTATCGCGCGAAAAAGTTTTACCGACAAGCGACGGCGAAAAGTGCCCGTAATTGCGCGTGAGATAGGTCGAAACCTCCACGCCGGCATCCGCCAGCGCCTGCCCGATGCTGTGTGCAAAAGAGCCAACGCCCAGCACCATGATGCGATTTGACAGCGGTGTTGCGGCTCTACCCGGGCGAATATGTTTCACCCCGGAATTTTTCACCAACGGCACCGCTTGCGCAACCGGATTCAGCGGATTCGCCATGGGCAAAGCAACCTATGGGCGTGACTCGCCGCTGACAATTTCATTAAATCACTCCGATGAGTTCCAGTTCGCAAGCCAGATCAGCAGATTTTTTGAAAGTTAGCGGCCAGTTCAAACTCGGCGCGCTGGTCACCGAATCGTCGCATCCGGTCACGGCGAATTTAAGCGAAGTTGCAAGAGCTGACATTGCGGCAGCGCTCGACCTGCTGTATCGAGCCGACGAAGACGTGCTGAACAAATTCCGCGAGTTTGCGCGTTCCGGCCGGGTGGCGGAAATTGCGGCGGCGGTTTTGTCTGCAATCAATAATGGCGGGCGGATTTTTTTCACCGGCTGCGGCTCGACGGGGCGATTGAGCATTTTGCTGGATTCCATCTGGCGCGACTTCTGGCAGCAGCGCGGCAGAGCGGATTTTGAAAACCGCACCTTCAGCGTGATGGCCGGCGGCGATTACGCGCTCATCAAATCAGTGGAAGGTTTTGAGGATTTCGCGGCATTCGGCAAAAAACAAATCAACGACCTCGGCGTGCGTGCAGACGATGTGATGTTTGCCATCACGGAAGGCGGCGAGACTTCGTTCGTCATCGGCACGGCGTGGGCGGGCGTGGAGGCGGGCGCGAAAGTTTATTTCGTTTACAACAATCCCGACGACATTTTGTGCGAGCATGTCCGGCGCAGCCGCGAGGTGATTCAAGACGCGCGGATCGAGAAAATCAATCTCACGACCGGGCCGATGAGCATCACCGGCTCGACGCGGATGCAGGCGACTTCGATTCAACTGTGCGTGATGCTGGCCGTCTTGGAAATGGTTGCGCGCGAATTGGCCGGCCAAACATCTGCGGACGTGCCGGCCTATTTTCTCGCCGGGTTGGAAGCGTTTTTAAAAAATCTGCGTTCGCCGGAACTGCTGGCGGCACTGGCGAAAATTGTCGCGCTGGAGGAATCGGTTTATCGAGGCGGACACAAGAACAATTATTTTGCCGACCGGCTGGGCATTGATGTGCTGACGGACACTTCCGAACGCTCGCCGACGTATTGCACGCCGCCGTTCCGGAAATTTGACGATGACCGAGCCGCCGAATCATGGGCGTTTTTATTTTTGCCCGATGACAGCACCAAAAGCGCGTGGCAAAACCTCCTCAAACGCCAGCCGCGATGTGTGGAATGGAGCCGGGCGGAAATTTGCGCGCTGGTCGACGCGGCGAAAGTGGAGCGCACTTTGGAAATCGCCGGCAAAATCAAGGCGGATGAATTGATGCGCTATAAAATCGGCGACAACGGCATCCGGCAGCGTCCGTTGGGACCGAACGACAGCGCGATTGCGGTGATGGCGGCAAATGAAAAGGAGTCGTCGCGACAATTTCAAATCCAACGACTCGCCGCCGCACGCGCCAATCTGGCGCGGACCGGCCTGATTTATTTTGGCGGGAAAATGCCAGGCGGTATTATGGCGGCTGCCGACTTTTCAGTTTTTGTGGCCGTGCCGGAAACGGATTTGCTGTTGGACGGCGTGACGCGCGTGGCGGCGAAGCTGGTGATGAACGCCATTTCCACATGCACGATGGTCCGGCTTGGCCGCGTGATGGGCAATTACATGGTCTGGGTGGTGCCGAGCAATCTGAAGTTGATTGACCGCGCGACGCGCTACATCACCAAGCTGACAAATTTGGATTATGAAGCGGCCAACGCGCTGCTGTTTGAAATCATCGAATACGTCGAGCCGCGCATGAAGGCGGATCAGGCATATCCGCCGGTGGTGGGCATGGCGGTGTTGCGCGCGAAGGAAAACCTGACGAACGGGCAGGCGGAGGCGCGGTTGAATCAAAATTGCGCGCCGTAAAAAATGCCGCGCGGTCAGGCGGTTGCTTTCTTTCCAGCCGCCGGTTCGGCGCGGCCTTCTTCGTGAACCTGGATTTGTCTGCGGAATACAAACGTTCCCAACGGCGTGATCAAGGCCATGCAGCCGATGATGAACCACATGGTGCCGGAATGACGCGGGCCTTCGGCGGGACAAAAAACGGACAGCAGCCAGCCGGAAAAACCGCCCACGAAAAATTTTGCGAGGAACATCGGCAGCATCGAAAGCGCCATGTAGGAGGCTTCATGGCCTTTCGGCGCGACGGCGGCGGCATATTCGTAGAGGCGCGGCGACCACAGGGCTTCGCCGACCGAATACATGACCACGAAGAGGAAAATGGAAATGTAAAGCGGATTGACCGGTCCCGGCACGTCGAGCCATTGATGGACGACATAATTGCCCAGCCAGCCGTCCGCCAGCGGCTTGAACCAGACCGGTGGCAGCGCAACGAAAAAAACCGAGAGCGCGGAAATCAAACTGCCGACCGTCACCATGCGGTAGGCGCAAAGCTTCTGCGTCAACACACCGCAAACTGGCACCAGCAGAATAATCAAAAATGAATTTAACATGCCGCTCAAATGTCCGGTCGGCGCGCCTTCTCCCAGTTCGCGGATGCCGTATTTGGGAAAAGTAAATGCGAGATTATAGTAAATCATCCGCACGCCAACCACGATGGTCATGAAAATCAGGAACCGGTAAAATTCCGGCCGCTGCCATAGGCTCTTGAAAATAGCGCCCGTCTTCACCGCCGTCTCGCGGCAGGTCCGCCACAGCGCGACAACCGGATTGACGCCGACGGCGGCCGATTTCAGGAGCGGAGTAATTTTCACGCCCGTTTCCGTCATCTCCACGCCTTCGCGCACGAACAGCCAGACCGTGATCAATCCGGGCACCGTGAACACCACGCCCAACAAAATCAAAACGCGATAAGTAGTCAGCTCCAGCCCCAGCACCGGCAGCATCCAGTGGCCGAGTTCGCCCATGCCCTGCGCGCCGCGCAGCCGGTCGAAAATTTTATCACCGATCAAGTAACCCAAATTCATCAGCGCGTAATAAAGCGAGAACGCCACGGAACGCTGCGCGGCGTTCGTGTAGCGTTTGCACGCCACCGTCATCACCGGAATCATCAGGGCGATGCCCACCGCGTCCAGATAAAGGCCGAACGGCAGGACCAGCCATTTGGCCACGGTCAGCGCCATCACGCTGCGCGCCACGAGGCAGACCCAGAAGGCCAGCATGAAGGTTTTGCGCACGCCCAACGCGTCCGCAAGCGAACCGACCATCACCGTGACCAGCGTCATGACCGCCGACCAGGTTGCAATCATCGCGCCCGCCTGCACGTCGCTGTAACCCAGGTCGGATGAAAGCCACAACGGCAGCACGCCCTGCGAACCGAGCTTGTAAGCCAGATTCTCCAAAATGTAAGCCGCGTAAATAATCCACAATTCGCGCGGGGCGCTGCCCATTACGAGAAATTTTTGCAGAAAATTTTTCAAACGACCGACCACAGTCGGAATATGCTGGTTCATCAAAACTCAAGATTGTCATTTTCCATCAGACGCGGGAAATTAAGAGCAATTGCGCCGGGGACGCGAGACTTTTAATTCCGATATTTTCCAAACGGGGGATGAGCCGTCTGGAATTGAGACGGAAACCCAATGAGCTTCGGCGGTGCAACAAAATTTTGCGAGCAACGGCGTGTGTCAATACGCAGGGTTTTTGAACGGCCGAGCCAGCCGCCGATCCGGCGCGTTCATGTCATTGGTTTTTACGACAAGACAATCACTCGAAAAACCTATCTATTCACGGAATTGCAAACATCTAGCAAACCATAATCTATCATGCAAAAATCACGATTCCACTTCAAGCTGACTGGCTGCCTCGGCACCGCAATTTTGGCTCTGACGGCCGGTCACTTGATCGGCGCCAATCCACCGCTGCCGCTGCTCAACGATCCGGTGGACATCAGCGGCGACTTCCGCGACTACTCCGATTTTTATTATCTCGCCGACCACCTGGCCGATTTTGATCCGGCCACGCACGCGGGCAACATCACCTACCAGCGGGCGCGCTATCACGTGCGGCACGCTTTCGACAACGATTTGCAAATGCTCGAAACCACCGGCGGCAACGAATTTCCCGAAAACCAATACGCCGTCAATCCTGCGCTGCCGTTCTCGATTGATTTTGTTTCGCCGCGCACCCTGCGCATTCGCATGACCAGCGGCCCGCAGGTGCATCCGCCGCAGCCGGAACTCATGCTGGCCGGGCCGGTGCCGACCGACGATTCGTGGAAATACGAAAAAATTGCCGGCGGCCACCGCTACGCCAGCGCGTTCGGCTCGGTCACGATTCTGGAAAATCCGTTTCACATTGAAATCCGCGACGCGGGCGGCAAGCTGCTGACGAAAACTGATCACAACCTGGACAACAGCACCTCGTTCACGCCGATCCTGCCGTTTTCCTTTGTGCGCCGCGCGGATTATTCGCGCAGCTACAACGCCGCGTTCACACTGTCGCCCGGCGAGAAAATTTTCGGCGGCGGCGAGTCGTTCACCGGCCTCGACAAGCGCGGGCAAAAACTTGTGCTGTGGACACGCGACGCCAACGGCATTGAAAACCAGAGTGAATACAAGCCGATTCCCTTTTTCATGAGCAGCCGCGGCTACGGCATGTTCATGCACACCACCACGCCGATCACCTGCGACTTCGGGAATTATTTTGCCGGCGTCAATTCGCTGATGATCGGCGACGACGAACTGGATTTGTTCGTCTTCCTCGGTTCGCCCAGGGAAATTCTGGACGAATACACCAGGCTCACCGGCAAATCGCCGCTGCCGCCGCTCTGGTCGTTCGGCCTGTGGATGAGCCGCTGCACTTACAACGCGGAACAACAGGTCCGCGACATCGCCGCCAAACTGCGCGAGAACAAAATCCCCTGCGACGTGCTGCACCTGGACACCGGCTGGTTCGAGACCGACTGGCAGTGCGATTATGAATTTTCCACCACGCGCTTCACCGACCCGAAGAAGATGCTGTCCGACTTGAAGGACGAAGGCTTCCGTGTTTCCTGCTGGCAACTGCCGTATTTCGTGCCGAAGAACAAGCTGTTTTCTGAACTCGTCGAAAGCAATCTCGTCGTGCGCGACGGGAAGGGCAATCTGCCTGACGAAGACGCGGTGCTGGATTTTTCCAATCCGAAAACGGTTGAATGGTATCAGGGCAAACTGGCGAATTTGTTGAATCTCGGCGTCAGCGCGATCAAGGTGGATTTCGGCGAGGCCGCACCGGAAAACGGAATTTACGCAGATGGCCGCACCGGATTTTACGAGCATAACTTGTATCCGCTGCGTTACAACAAGGCCGTCGCCGACATCACGAAAAAAATTACCGGCGACAACATCATCTGGGCGCGCAGCGCGTGGGCCGGCAGCCAGCGGTATCCGATTCACTGGGGCGGCGACGCGGAGAGCACGGACGATGGCATGGCAGCGGAGTTGCGCGGCGGACTTTCGTTCGGCTTGAGCGGATTTTCCTTCTGGAGCCACGACATTGGCGGATTCACGGCGAATTCCGTCGAGGCGATGGACCAGGATTTGTTCGCGCGCTGGCTGGCGTTCGGCATGTTGAGTTCGCATAGCCGCTGCCACGGCATCGCGCCGAAGGAGCCGTGGCTTTACGGCCAGGAATTCATGGACAAGTTCCGCGTGATTGACGGGATGAAATACCGGCTCATGCCTTACGTCTATGCCCAGGCGAAGGACTGCTCCGAACACGGCCTGCCGATGGTGCGCGCGCTGTTTGTGGAATTCCCGGACGATCCCGGCTCGTGGAACGTGGACGACGAATATCTTTACGGCTCCAGCCTTCTGGTCGCGCCGTTGATGCACGAGGGAGCGACGGGCCGCGCGGTTTATCTGCCGCCGGGAACGTGGATTGATTACCAGTCCGGGAAGAGCTACGCCGGCGGCTGGCAGACGATTGAAGCCGGCGAAATTCCCGAAATCATCCTGGTGCGCGAGGGCACGGTCATTCCGCGCATCGCGCTGGCGCAGTCCACGTCGCAGATGGACTGGTCCAAAATCGAACTGGTGGTTTTCGCCAGGGACGCGACGACGGCGAAAGGATTGATTTACCTGCCCGGCGACAGCGAACTGCACGAGCTGACGCTCACAAAGGAAAACGGCGCATTCAAACTCGCCAACGATCCGTCCGCCGGCAAGGTGACGTGGAAAATCCGGCTGAATTCGGACAACTGATCCGTCCCGCAGTGGCAGCAGATTGATAATTTCCTCTGGTCAAATAGCGTGAGAAAAAAATTTAAAATTCTGGGCGCCCTTGCACTCGCCGTTTTGCTGGCGCATCCGGCCACGGCCCAGCCTGCCGCGACACAGCCATACATCTGGCGCAACGTCGTCATGGGTGGCGGCGGGTTTGTGTCTGGAATTGTTTTTCATCCCGGCCAGAAAAATTTGATTTACGCGCGCACGGATGTCGGCGGTGCATATCGCTGGGACGCATCGGCGGGAAAATGGATTCCGCTCACGGACTGGCTGCAGGGAATTGATCTGACTGGCATCGAAAGCGTGGCGGTTGATCCGGCCGACCCCAACCGCGTTTATCTCGCGGCGGGAATTTACAGCCGCAACCGCGCGGCGATTTTGCGCTCGGACGACCAGGGCCGCACCTGGCAGCAGACGGATGTCCCGTTCAAAATGGGCGGCAATGAAACCGGCCGCTTCAACGGCGAGCGCCTGGCCGTGGATCCAAACGACGGTAAAATTCTTTTTTTCGGGTCGCGCCACGACGGCCTTTGGAAAAGCGCGGATCGCGGCGTCACCTGGAACCGGATGGAAAGTTTTCCGAAGATTGACACCACGGAAACGCCGCCAGGCGGCACGCGCACAAACGTGACCCGGCGTTTTCGCGGAAATTACCCGCCGCAACCGGTCGGAATCGTTTTCGTGCAATTTGATCCGCGCAGCGGCGCTCCGGGCAAACCCACGCCGGTGATCTACGCCGGCGTTTCCACGATGGGCACCAATTTATTTCGCAGCGACGACGGCGGCCAAAACTGGACGCCGGTTGCCGGCCAGCCAACCGGCTTGCGTCCGAATCATCTGGTTCTGTCGTCCGCCGAAACGGCCTATTTGACTTATGGCCGGGAGCCCGGACCGAACAGCATGAGCGACGGCGCTGTCTGGAAATTCAATCCGAAAACCGGCGCGTGGACGGACATCACGCCCGCCACCGTCGCGGATGAAGACCAGCCGTTCGGCTACGGCGCGGTGAGCGTGGACGCCCGGAATCCTTCCAACCTCGTGGTTACGACGTTCGACCACTGGCATCCGCACGACGAGATTTTCCGCAGCACCAACGCCGGCGCGAGCTGGACGCGGCTGCTGGCGGATGCCCGGTGGGATTATTCCCGCGCACCTTACACGGAGCAACGCACGCCCCACTGGATGGGCACGATCCAGATTGATCCGTTTGATTCAAACCATGTTCTGTTTTCAACCGGCTATGGCATCTGGGCCTGTGACAATTTGACGGCCGCCGACACGGACAAACCGACACGCTGGGATTTTTCCGATGCCGGCCTGGAAGAAACGGTGCCGCTCGCGCTGGTCAGTCCGCCCGCCGGCGCTCATTTGTTGAGCGGCCTGGGTGACATTGACGGTTTTCGCCATGACGACCTGAATGTGTCGCCAACCGAAGGAATGTTTTCCGGGCCACGATTTTCCAACACGGAAGACCTTGCCTTCGCCGGGAAAAAACCTGCGATCATCGTTCGCGCCGGAACGGGCGGAAAACTTGCGGCGCACGCCGCCATTTCTTCGGACGGTGGAATCACCTGGATCGCGCTGGGCCGCGATCCGGCGGGAACGTCAGGCGGCGGCACAATCACTGTTTCCGCCGATGGCACGACCGTCGTCTGGACGCCGCGCCGCGCCGCGCCAAGTTTTTCCAGCGACGATGGCAAAAACTGGACCGCATGCGCCGGACTGGACGACGGAGTCCGCGTCGTGGCCGACACCATGAATGACGCGCGCTTCTACACGTTTGACGGCCAGGCGGGAAAAATTTTCATCAGCACCAACGGCGCGGCGAATTTTTTCGAAGCGGGAACTGTCCTGCCATCCGACCCGGATTTTGGAAACACAACCCTCTCGGTGGCTCCCGGCATCGAGGGCGACCTGTGGCTCGTTTGCCGCGACAGCGGAATTTTCCACTCAACCAACAGCGGCGCGGGTTTTGTGAAATTGGAAAAAGTTCAAGCCGCAGATTCCCTCGGTTTTGGGAAGGCGCAGGCGGATGGAAATTATCCGGCCTTGTATTTGTCCGGCGAAATCGGCGGCGTCCGAGGAGTTTTCCGTTCCGACGACGCGGGGGAAAATTGGACGCGCATCAATGACGACCAGCACCAATACGGCTGGATTTCGCATGTCACCGGCGACCCGCGCATTTACGGGCGGGTTTATTTCGGCACCGGCGGGCGCGGCGTCATTTACGGTGATCCGGCGCAATAGCTGCCGACCATGGACAAAATTTCTCCGGATTTTTACGATTGAATCGCCAGCGCGAAAGCAACCTGGCCCGGCAGCTTTTCCGGCAGCGTGACGTGCAGGCCGTTTTCATCGCAGGTGAATTTCAATTTTCCGGAGATGCCGAGCAGCCGCACTTTGCCGACGGCACCCGGCCAGTTGGGCGAGTTGCTGGCGAGCGATTTGATGGTGACCTGGCCGTCCGCCGGAAGGGCGAGCACAATGGCGTAAAGCGTTTTGCCATTCTTGGACTGCGTGAAACGGATGTCTTCCGCCGTGAACGGTTTTTTCTGCACGTCGGCCTGGCCGCCAAACTGCCCTTTTTCTGCCGCCACCGTTGAGGGGCCTTCGCCAAAAACTTTCCACGGCCGCGTGGCGTAAATCGCGTCGCCGTTTATTTTCAGCCAGGCGCCAATCTCGCTGACAATTTTGATTTCATCGGAGTCCGGCGTGCCGTCGCGCTGCAGCGGCACGCTCAACATCAGGTTGCCGTTTTTGCTCACGATGTCCGCAAGCATCAGGATGACGGAGGCGGCGGATTTGTAGCCGTGCCGTTGGAAAATTGCCTGGTCGTAATGCCACGAGCCGAGGCAGGTGTCGGTCTGCCACGGCAACGGCAGGATGCCCTGCGCCCTGCCGCGTTCGATGTCATAGACCATCGCCTCGCGCTGCATTTCATCCAGCCACTTGCCATTCATGACCGCCTCGTTGCGCCCATGCAACTGGATGCTGGAATTGTAAAAGTGCGCGGCGAGATTCAGGCCGACCTCGTCGGTGACGCCGTGAAACGGCAGCACGCTGTCGTCGAAATAAACCATGTCCGGGTGGTAATCATCCCAAAGCTGTTTCGTGCGCAGGAAAAATTTTGTCATGTAGGCCGCGTCGGGAACCGTGGCACCCTTGGTAGGATCCCAATCCCACCAGCCCCAGCCGCTCTGGTCGCCGGGAGCGTGGTTTTGCGCATACAAATCCTGCGGATCGAGTCCGTCCCACCACTGGCCCCGGCCGTCGGCCTTGGTCAGCTTGCCGTCGTAAGGCATGCCGGCGAACGGGCCGGTCTTGTCCGCGCCCTGCGCCGGTTCATACCAGGTCCACGCGTGCGAGGCGTGGACACTCACGGCAAAGCGCAGCCCGTTTTTCCGCGCCGCCCTGGCCCAGCCGCCGATCAAATCCTTGTGCGGCCCGATATTGACGGAATTCCACGGCTGGTATCTGGAATTGAAATTGTCGAAGTTGTCGTGATGGTTGGCGAGCGCCATGAAATATTTCGCGCCGTTTTTTTTGTAAAATGCCAGCAGCTTGTCGGGATCAAAATTCTCCGCTTTCCACTGATGAATGATGTCCTTGAAACCGTTGGTGGAAGGATGGCCGTATTCTGCGAGATGCGATGTGTAGTCCGGCTGGCCGGGCAGATACATGAGACGCGCATACCAGTCGCCGTGCTCCGGCTCGCATTGCGGACCCCAATGCGCCCAGATGCCAAACTTCGCGTCGCGAAACCATTCCGGCGTCTGGTAGTTTGTCAGCGAATTCCAGTCCGCTGTGAACGGCCCTTTGGCTATCGATGGCAGCGTCAACGCCGGGAAATTCGTCTGCGCAGCCGCCGTGAATGATAAGCCCGCCAGTATTACAGCCAAAACCGCTTTCATGATTTTTTGGAAAAACGCACACATTGGACTTAAAGCGCCACACCGCAGTGCTGAAAACAACAATCAGTTTGCGCAGCTTGATGAAGTAAAATGTAAAATTTCCCCTGGCCGCATGCAACCGTAATGCGAATCTTCGAATGAGTGTTAGAAGAAATGCGACCGCTTGGCGCGGGGAAGTGCAATCAAATTGATTCACCACACGGTTCGACCAGTCCCGCAACCGCCCAATGGTTTTTTGCAAGGCCGGTGTCCATTGCTGGCGTCATTCGGCGTGAAGTTCTGCCACGATCCTGAACTGCAACATTTTCATCTGCCTTGAATTCCAACGTCAGCAAATCCACTTCCCGGTATTTCTCGCTCCGCCGGTCGTAAAAAAACATCCGCTCACCACCAAGCACCAAAACCAGATAATCCACAAGCTGCCGGGCTTGGGGCGACTTTCCCACCGCTTTCGGGCTGATCACTGTGAATTCTGCCGGCTTATCAATACTGTTCCGAATCTTGAAATCCACGCCACCCACGGTAATTGCAAGATCGAGGCAGCGGCATGAAGCGTCATCATCCGGGCCATCAAACGGTTTATTGGAAAAGAAAATCATGCAATTATAAAAATAGGCGGGCCGCAAATCCCCCAATCAACGCGACCGCAAAAAACACGCCGCAAAAAAACCGGAACAAATGAAAAAAATCCATGCCGGAAATCATCACTCAACGGCTTTGCTTCCGCTAACAAGGCTTGTTTGACAAAAAACTTCACGCGATGCCCGATTATGGTTCAGGCCCCGCCGTTTAACATCTGCCCTTTGGGGAAGGTTGGTATGAATAACAAATTCGAATCAGAAGAATTTGATTCGTCCATGGTTCCTGGAGCCGCCAAAAATTATTCCACGTTGCCCCGCTTGAACAGCCCGGCCTCCTCGACCAGCCGCGTCAACTCCGCCACCGATTGCACCTGCAAGGCTCGCGTCAAATTCGTCCGGTGCAGCTTCACGGTGCGCTCGTTGATGCCAAGCGTGTCGGCGATCTGCTTGTTCATCTGGCCGCGCACGACGTGTTCCAGCACCTCCAGTTCGCGCGGCGTCAGCGCGGAAAATCGTCCGCGCAATTCCTTTAGATGCTCGCGTTTTTTACGCTCCTGCACGCCGCGTGCCATTGCCCGGCTGACGGCGTCCAGCAATTTTTCCTTCGGGCTGAGCTTGGTCAAAAAATCTTCCGCGCCGTGCCGCATGGCCTGCACTGTCGTCGGAATGTCTCCTTGCGCCGACAGGAAAACCACCGGGAGCGGATTGGCGGACTTCATCAGCGCCGCCTGCAATTCCAAGCCGTTCAGTCCGGGCATTTGCAAATCCGCCAGCACACAACCGGACATTTCCGGGACAAGCTGTTCAAGGAATTTTTTCGCGGAATCAAAAGCCTGCACGGAATAACCCGCCGCCCGGAGCAATCGCGACACGGACCGCAAAAAGGAGGCGTCGTCATCCACAATGAAAACGGTGCAAGGTTCGTGTGCGGGATTCATAAATCAATGGCCGTTCACCGGCAGGGTGAATTTGAAAACCGCCCCGTGCGCGGCATTGTTTCCGCCCCAGATTTTCCCGCCGTGAGCTTCGATAATCGTCTGCGAAATGGCCAGCCCCATGCCCATGCCGTTCGGCTTGGTCGTGAAGAACGGTTCAAACAGGCTTTCCACTTTGTCGCTGGGGATGCCAATTCCATTGTCGTTGACCGCCACTTCCACGTTTCCATCCTGGTCCGTTCCAGCCTGAACCGTCACCAGCCGTCCGTTTTTGGCGCTGTCGGTCATCGCATCCATCCCGTTCAAAATCAGGTTCAACAACACCTGCTGCAAATGCACGCGGTCGCCGCGCACGACCGGCAGCTTTGGCGGCATTTGCAAAGTGAGGTTGATCTGTCGCGTGCGCGCGTCCGGCCGGGCCAGCGAAACGGTTTCCGCCAGCAATTCGCCGAGGTCCAGCGGTTTTAATTCGAGGCGGCGGCGCTTGAGCAGCGAACGCATCCGGTCAATCACGTTCCCGGCGCGCTGGTCGTCCTTGCGGATGTCCGCCAGAATTGCGCGAATTTCGTCCAAATCCGGATTCTCCTTTTGGAGAAAAATTTCCGCCGCCTCCGCGTTTCTCAAAATGGCGCCCAGCGGCTGGTTCAGCTCGTGGGCGAGCGCCGACGCCAACTGACCCATCGTTGACACGCGGGTGACGTGCGCCAGCTCGGCCCGCTGGTTGAGAATTTCCACCTCGGCCCGGCGGCGGCGTGTCCGTTGCGCCAGAAGTCCGCCAATCGTCACCGTCTGCGCCCCAAAAACCACCAGCAAAATCAAAATCAAATCCCGGTGCTCCTGCCACAGAGTTTCCGGCCGGAAACGAATGACCGCGTCGGCCGGCACGCGATTTTTTTTGATGCGCCAGCGCTGCACGGCCCGCCAGTCCAGCATTGTCGTTCCCTTGGTCTCCACCTGGATCGGCAGGGTTGCCGGTGGAATGCCGCCCAGCACCCGGAGCGCCAGTTGACCGGTTTGCGCGCCAAGCACTTCAGGATCCACCACCACGCCGCCCAAGGCTCCGCTGCCGATCGCCGCGCCGCCAAGCACATACACCGGCACGCCGGCAGAAGGTGCCAGCATTTGCGCGAGCTGTGACATGAAAAATTGCTGGCCGGTCACGTCGCGTTGAACCGTGCCCAATAATATCACCGTGCCTTCAGGCAACAGTCTTGCCGCCGCCGGCAATTCCGCCACCGGACGGTTGGTCCAGAACTCGAATCCAATTCCTTCCAGCGACGGCGCCGCTTCTTCAATCCGGCCAAGCGTTGCGCGATCCGCCTCGGAGATTCCACCAATCACCACCACGCGGCGCGTGTCCGGTTGCAGGCGCACAATCAGCCCCAGCGTGCCCCGGAGATCGAACCGCTGCACAATCCCGGTGACTCCGAGCTTGCTGATCGCCTGCGGCACCTCCAACTCATTGACCGCAACAAACACCACCGGCACCGACGGGAACAATGCTTCGGGCAGCGCGCCCGCCAGCCGGTAATCTCTTGATGAAAACGCCAGAATCAGATCAAGCTTCTGGCCGGCATATTTCTTGCCGAGATAATCCTGAAACAGGCGGAAGTGCACCTGGTCCGAAAAATGGCTGGCATCCAGGTTTTCAGTCAAAAACTCGATGCGGTTTGTGAAGTGTTCCTGCATTTCCGCACGCACCGCCTGTTCCAGCAGGATGTTGCCCGGCGCGTCCCTCGCCTCGCTGAACAAAATCAAAACCCGTTTGGGCTGGTAAGGGTTCCGGACGGTTGTGCTTTGGGCCAGAGCGTCCAGCCTGCCAAACCATGCCAAAACGAAAACAGTGAAAATCACTGTTCCAAGTTGCCTGACCGCCAGCGGATAAAATTGTCGGGTTGAAATCAAGCGTCGCACCAGTCTAGCGCCTGGTTTTTCGGTTTCAAACTAATCCGTTCGTCGGCAAAGGCATGACCGGAACTCCGGCCAAAATAAACCGGCTCATGGAAGACTGACTGCATTCGCCACCGCAATCCCGCTTGCCGCAGATGAATTCCAAGTTACAATAACTTCCGGCTGTTGCGGAACACCAGCCGCAAAGTTAAAACCGCATGAATACTGAACTCTCCAGCTTCGCCGCGCGCCTGCGCGAGTCTATTCGTTCCGGTTTTCAGGATGAAAATTTTGCCGCGCTCGCACGGGAGCTGTTCGCTCTTCAATTCAGACATAACGCCGCGTATCGAAAAATCTGCGAAGCGCGCGGGCTGACGCCTGAAACCGTCGGGCATTGGACGCAAATCCCCGCCGTGCCGGCCGCCGCGTTCAAGGAACTGGAGCTGACCAGTCTCGCGCCCGGCGAACGCACCGCCGTCTTCCATTCCAGCGGCACGACGGCGCAAAAGCCCAGCCGCCATTTTCACAACGCCGAATCGCTGGCGGTTTATGAGACGGCGCTCTGGAAATGGTTTGAACAGAATTTTTTTGGCAGTTCAGAATTCAATATTCTGAATTCGGATTTGCTGGTTTTGACGCCGCCGCCGGAACAGGCGCCGCATTCTTCGCTCGTCCAAATGTTTGAAACCGTGCGGCAGAAAATTGGCGGCGCGGGCGTCCGCGCATGCCGCGCGCAATTCATCGGCAACCTGGCCGCAGACGGTTCCTGGACACTGGATTTTGTAACAGCAATCACAGCCTTGCGCAGCGACTCAAAACTCAAAACTCAAAACTCAAAATTGATTTTTGGCACCGCTTTTTCGTTCGTTCACCTGCTGGATTTTCTGGCGGAAAAAAATTTGCAGTTTCCATTGCCCGCCGGCTCGCGCGTGATGGAAACCGGCGGCTACAAAAACCGCTCGCGAACGCTGCCAAAAGAAGAATTGCACGCGCTCATCACCGAACGGCTGGGCGTGGCGCGCGAAAATATCATCTGCGAATACGGCATGAGCGAGTTGAGTTCGCAGGCCTACGCGGTGGCCGGCGGACCGTTTCAATTTCCGCCGTGGGCGCGCGGGCAAATCATTTCGCCGGAAACCGGCCGCGAGACCGGCGCCGGCGAAACCGGTTTGATTCGCATTTTCGATCTGGCGAATGTATTTTCCGTCGCTGCGATCCAGACGGAAGACCTGGCCGTCCGTCGCGGTGACGGCTTTGAATTAATCGGCCGCGCGGAACGAGCCGAACCGCGCGGCTGCTCGCTGATGACGGCGTAAAATCGCAAATCTAAAATCGTAAATCGTAATTTTTGTGGATCTGCCCGACTATTTTCTCGCCGACCTGCCGCCGGAAGCGACGCTTTCGCCGACGATGATTTCCGAGGCGTGCCAGACGCTCAAGCGCAACCGCGAACGCTATTTGATAGGCCGCTCGACCGGCAGCCTGATAAATCTTTTGGGCGACGTGGCGGACGGCTGGCTGGAAGCGGAAAATCCGTTTCGGAAACTCGCGCTGGAACTTGGCCCGGCGCAAACTGGCTTCTCCCGCGAAACCCTGGCGCGCGGGCTGGACCATTTTTTCAAGCAGCTCACGCGCGAAAATTTTCACGCGCTGCTCCTCCAGGAATTCGGCGACGCAAAACGGCTCGATGCAATCACGGCAACCGCCGCCGAGCAAAAACATAACCGCGCGGCCATCGTCAACGCGCCGGAATTTCAAGTTCACATCGCCGCCGGCAACATTCCAAACCCGGCGCTCACCAGCATCGCGTTCGGCCTGCTCACGCGTTCGGCGCAATTTGTGAAATGCGCGAGCGGCGCGACCTTTCTGCCGCGATTGTTCGCGCACTCGATTTACGAGGCCGACCCGAAACTCGGCGCGTGTTTGGAAATTGCCGGCTGGCGTGGTGGAAGTATTGATTTGGAAACCGCGCTGTTTGCCGAGGCGGATTGCGTGACCGCGACCGGTGGCGACGAAGCGCTGGCGGCAATCCGTTCGCGACTACCGGTAAAAATTCGTTTTCTCGGCTACGGCCACCGCGTGAGTTTCGGGTTCGTGGCGCAGGAAGTTTTATACGGCGCGCGCGCAAAAAAAATTGCCGCGGCGGCGGCGGACGACGTGGTGGCGTGGAACCAGCTCGGCTGTCTTTCGCCGCATGTGATTTACATCCAGCTCGGCGGTGAAGTTGCGCCGGATCATTTTGCACAATTGCTCGCGGAAGAATTGGAGCGGCGCGAAGCCAGCGAGCCGCGCGGCGAGCTGCCGGCGGAACACGCGGCGGCGATTGCGTCGCGCCGCGGCATTTACGAGGTGCGCGCCGCGCATTCGCCGGAGACGACGCGGCACTGGTGCAGCAAGGATTCGACCGCGTGGACGGTGGTTTACGAGGCCGATGCGCGGTTTCAGTTGTCGTGCTTGAACCGGTTCATTTATGTGAAAGGCGTTGCGGATTTGAAAACCGCTTTGGAAAGCGCGGACAATGTTCGTGGCAAGGTTTCGACGGTCGGCCTCGCCGCACCGGAGGAAAAATGGGATGAAATCGCCACGCAACTGGCACGCTGGGGCGCGACTCGGATTTGTCCGCTCGGCCAGATGCAAAATCCGCCGCTGACGTGGCGGCACGACGGCCGGCCCGTGCTGGGAGATTTGGTCATCTGGACTGACTTCGAAAAATAATCACCGCGCGGCTTCAGTCTTGAACGCCGTGACGATGGACCGGTGGTCGGAGCCGGCGCCCCAATTTGGAATTGCGGGAATAAATGTTTCGTCCGCGCGCCAGAACTTCTTCATCGCCGGACTCAACAAAATATAATCCATGCGCGAGTAGGTGTCGTCCGCGCCATAAAAATACGTCCACGCCACGTTGCGCGGCTCGAAATACGGCGGCTGCGCGGGCGCGTTGTCGCCGTTGCGCTCGGCGGGCCGCGTGTCAGCGAGCTTGAATCTGCCGCGCCCGATGATTTCCTTCATCGAATCGGAATCTTTTGTGTCATTGAAATCGCCGAGGACAATCAGCTTCGCTTCCGGGTTCGTCTTGAAATGGTCGTCAACGATGCCGCGCAAGACTTTTGCTTCGCCGAGGCGTTCCTCGGCCTCGTCGGCGTCGGGCACGGGCCGAGCTGCGATTTCAAATGCGCGGCGATGAGCGTGAAGGTGAAATTGGTCGCGGCCTGAATTTCCACTTCCGCAAATCCGCGTTCGACGCGGAAGCGTTTTCCGTCCAGAAGGAATTCGTCGTTCGTGTGCGGATGCCGCGCGACGATGGGAAATTTGCTCAACACGGCGACGTGGATGTTCGTGTCCGGGCCGCTGATATGTTCCCAGAACGGGAAATCGAGTCCGTCGGCCTTGAGCGACGCGCGCAATTCCAAAAGCGTATTGGTCGTGCCCATTTCTTCGAGCGCAATCACGTCGGGCTTCATGGCTTCGATGCTTTCGCGGATTTTTGCCTTGGCTTCGGTGGATTTGACGACGTGACGCGATTCGGTCGGCTGGTCCAGATAGTTTTCGACGTTGTAAGTCGCGACGCGAAAAGTTCCGGCGGCAAAGGAACTGTAGCAAAGAAGCGAAACCGCAAAAATAACGACGAGGAACCGTTTCATGAATAGGCTGTAAGTTGTCAGAGGCTGCTTGTTTTCGCCAGAGAACATTTTTGCCAATTTCTGTAAAGCTGCTATCATTTCCTCATGCCCAAAATCAGGCGAAACGGCGTTGCGAGGCAAAATTCAGCCGCGCATTTGCACGACAAGCAGAGCGAGCGCGACACGCGCGAACTGCGCATTGACAAGGTCGGCGTGCGCGGGCTGCGCTTCCCCATCCAGGTGCGCGACAAGGCGCGCAGCGTGCAGAACACCGTCGCGACCATCGGCATGTTCGTGGATCTGCCGAAGGAATTCAAAGGCACGCACATGAGCCGCTTCATTGAGGTGCTCAACGCGCATGGCAGCGTCATCCATGTCGAAAACATCGCGGAGATTTTGCGTTCTTTGCAGGAAAAACTGAACGCAGCCACATCGCATCTGGAAATCGAGTTCCCGTATTTCATGTCCAAGAAATCGCCGGTGTCGCGGATGGAAAGTTTGATGGATTACATCGCGCGGTTCGATGCGACGGCGTGCGGACCGGAAATTGATTTCGTCCTGACGGTGAAGGCAAACGTGACGACGCTGTGCCCGTGCTCCAAGGCGATTGCCAAATACGGCGCGCACAACCAGCGTGGCGAGGTGACGGTGGCAATCCGCTCGCGCAAAATTGTGTGGATCGAGGATTTGATTGCGGTGATTGAAGGCTCGGCGAGTTCGGAGCTTTACGCGCTGCTCAAGCGGCAGGACGAAAAGGCGGTGACGGAGCGCGCGTATGAAAATCCGGTGTTCGTGGAGGATTTGGTGCGCAACGTGGCGCTGCGGCTGAACGCGGATGCGCGGGTGAGCTGGTATAAGGTCGAGGCGGAAAATTTCGAGAGCATCCACAATCACAACGCGTATGCGTGCATTGAGAAGGGGTGAAACTAATTTTGATTGTCGAGACGATTCAACTCGTCCGTGGCGGTCTGGCTGCCCTGCTCCGCCGCGCGTTGCAGATAATCCCGCGCCTTGAAAATATCCTTCGCCACGCCGTCGCCAGTCAAGTAACGCTCACCCATCCGCAGTTCGCCATAAACGTCGCCTTGCGCGGCGAGCATTGCATTTTCCTGCAGCGCGCTGGCCGCCAGCTTTTTTGCCTCCGCCAGCGCCGCCTGTTTTTCGGCATCCTGCCGGCTGGCCTCCGCCGCCATCACCTCGGCGGCGGCTTGATTCCATTTGTCAAGCTGGTCCTCCGAGATTTTCAAGCTGTCCGGCGCGGCATAATCAATTCCCTCGATGGGCAGACGATTTTCCTCCACCACCACCAGCCTTGTCCCGGCGGCCGGCGCGGCGAAACCGTTGTCTTCGAGCAAATCGCCGGCAAAGTCGGCCAGCTTGGACACCGGTATGATTTTGACGATGGGCAGGTCTTCCACGCCACCGGCCAGTTCACCGCCGTCGGCCCGGCGATAGGTCTTGCCCAGTTCGACCCGCGCCTCGGACGCGCCGTGGCTCACATGCCCGGAACTGGGTGTGCTGTCGAAATACAGCGTCCGGCCTTCTGCCGTTGGAAATCCGGCGCACGCGTGCCCCGTCAGCTTTCCCTTGAACAGGATTCCAATCACTTCCGCCGGAATGCCGTTGGATCCGGCCTGAATCACGATGTCCTCGGCAAACTCCAGGCAGTTGAATTTTTCTGCGCCGGTTTTCGCGGCGGTTTTCGCGCTGGTGTAGGGAATCGGCGGCGGCCGGTAATGACTGATGAAGTTCCGGACATCCGCCTCCGTGGTTTTTCCCGGCAGGCCGGCGGTTTCAACCGGAACCGGTTTGAGCAGCAACACGCGCTGATAAACTTCGTCGCCGCGCCGGAAAACCGCGCTGCCGGTCGCGGTGATGGTTTCGTCTTGGTTGGTGACGAACGTCCACTGGCCGGGGAAATTTTGGGCGTTGAACGCGCCCTCATCAGCCAGCACCGCGCAGGCTGGCAGCAAAATCGCCAGCAAGATCGCGAACCGCATGTAACGGATTTTTTCCACGAGTAATATTACCACACTGCGCCGGATTCAGGCCTGCTTTGGCTCAGCACATCCGCATACCCGGTTTGTTTCATTGGATAATTATAGCCGTCTATCAACGAAGCGACAAGTGCCGCATTTCAACAGCACGGGCGCATGACCTGCACCCGGAGCGCCGGTCTCCGACCCGGCAAGGATTGGATTTGGCCCGCAAACGCGCCGGATCGGAGAACGGCGCTCCGCCACCGCTGCGGGTTCGATGCAGTGTCAGGATGCACCCCAAAAACTGCCGCATTGCGACGCAAGATTGCCTTTGCCTCGTTTGTCCGCCACACTGGCGATTCGACAATGAGCAAACGGTTTTACATCACCACCGCGATTGATTACGTCAACGGCCAGCCGCACCTCGGCCATGCCTACGAAAAAATCATTGCCGACGTCATCACGCGCGCCCGGCGCAGCCTCGGCCAGGAGGTTTTTTTCCTGACCGGCCTCGACGAGCACGGCCAGAAAGTTCAGCAGGCGGCGCAGGCGGAGAAGAAAAATCCGCAGGAATACTGCGACGCGCTCGCGGCGGACTGGCTGGCGTTCGCCAAAAAACTGGAGCTGACGAACGACGATTTTGTCCGCACGACCGACCCGCGCCACAAGGAATTTGTCCAGGCGACGCTCTCCAAGCTCAACGCCGCCGGCCATTTTTACAAGGCCACCTACACCGGCTTTTATTCCGCCAAGGAAGAAACCTTTCTCACCGAGAAAGACCGTCTGCCCGACGGCACCTTTGACGCGAGCTACGGCGAAGTGGTCGAACTCAAGGAGGACAATTATTATTTCAAGCTCGGCGCGCAGCAGCAATGGCTGATTGACACCATCGAGGCGAATCCCGATTTCATCACGCCGTCATATCGCCGGAACGAGGTGCTCGGCTTTCTCAAGAACAACAAGCTCGAAGACCTGTGCATCTCGCGCCCGGTCGCGCGGCTGAACTGGGGCATCCCGATTCCGTTCGACCCGGAGTTCGTCACCTACGTCTGGTTCGACGCGCTGGTGAATTACACCAGCATCGCGCACGCGCACGAGTCGCTCGGACTTTGGCCCGCCGACATCCACGTCATCGGCAAGGACATCTTGAAATTTCATGCGGTCTATTGGCCGATCATGCTCAAGGCGATGGGCCTGCCGCTGCCGAAACAAATTTTGGTTCATGGCTGGTGGCAGAAGGACGGCGCGAAGATCAGCAAGAGCACCGGCAACGTCGTTGACCCGATTGCGGTCATCAACGAATGGGGCCTGGACGCGTTCCGCTTTTATGTTTTGCGCGAACTCGACATCGGCCCGGACGGCAACTGGACCGACGCCGGTTTCCGCTCGCGTTATCAGGCCGAACTTGCCAACGGCCTCGGCAATCTCGTGAACCGCTCGCTCTCGATGCTCAAGCGTTATCGCAACGGAATTGTTCCGGCGAAATCAAACGAACTGGCGGCGGATGCGGCGAAGGCGGCGGACGAAACACGCGCGCTGTTCAAGCAAAGCCAGCTTCAAGCCGCGCTGCAAAGCATCTGGGGACTCGTCACCCGCGCCAATCAATATGTGGATCAGACCGCGCCGTTCAAGCTGGCCAAAGACCCGGCGCAGGCGCAGCGGCTCGACGAAGTTTTATACAATCTGGCCGAAACGTGCCGCGTGCTGGCAGTTTTGCTCTGGCCGTTTTTGCCGGAAACTTCGACGAAAATTTATGCGCAGCTTGGTTTGACCGGCTCGCCGGATAAACTAGACGCCGCGACCTGGGGCGGTTTGCAGCCGGGCCAGGTGATTGGCGAACCCTCGCCGTTGTTCCCGCGCAAGGACGAGCCGAAGAAATAATGGTAGGGCTGACCTGCCGGTCAGCCCCAATATTGGGGCGGCGCAGCAACGCCGCCCTACCGATCAATAAACCAGCACCAACACCTCCGCCCGCGCCGCCGTCATGCAGGCAATTTACGAGGCCGCCCGCGAACACAAGTGCGTCAACATTTCGTATAATTTATTTTTCCCCTGCATCCGCCGCCTCCCATGCCAGAGAAAACCGAGGGCAGACTGGAAAAAAGTTCTTGCCAATCTATGGAGCAGGCAGAGAATCACGAAAAATCACCAAAAAGATCCACGATGGTCGTGGGCTGGAAGCCAAATAGGAACTTCTGATAACAAATTCAAATTCATGGTAAATGGCATTAAACCGCTAGAACCGCCAGACAGCCTATGCTTAAAAGCTGCCGAGGGGTGGTTTGAACTTGGAAATCTTAAAGAATCAGTGGAAGAATTCGGAAAGATTGAGTTGGAATTCCGTTACCATCCCGATGTATTGGATTTTCAAACAAAGTTCTTTTTAAAGGTAAAAAACTGGGAAACGTGTATCGAGGTTTCAACGGCATTGATACAACTCGAAACCAAATCACCCACACCGTATATTAGGCGTTCGTTCGCACTGCATGAATTAAAGCGAACACAGGAGGCGTTTGACCAGCTTTTAACGGCTGCCTCAATGTTTTCCTCATGGCTGGTGAATTACAATTTGGCCTGCTATTGCGCGCAGTTGGGGAAATTGGATGACGCACAGAAATGGTATAAAATTGCGTTGGGAATCAATGAGGGCGCTGTTACAAAAATCGCATCTACTGATCCTGACCTAAAACCGTTTTGGGAAAGTCCGGCTAGTGATTTTTTGATGCAGACTAAGACGAGCCTCTTGGCGAATAAAAGTTCGATTAATATCAAAGAAGCCGGTGTGGTTATGCCGAACAGACAACGATTCTAGTCCATTATGAATGGCGAATATATTATAGCTTGTTTAGTTTCGTTCCTCCTTTTTCCGGCTTTACTTTTGTTTGCAAAACTAGAAGCAAACAAACAGGATATAAAGCAGCTAGAAAATGAGAATAAAGAGCTTCAGAAGAGACTTCGAAAATCAAACAGCGAAATAGTTGGGAATAATTACTCAAAACGACTGGCGACCATTCGAGACAAGTTTCAGAGTGTTTACCTTCCAAATAAAGAATGGGATAATGCTTTAAGTGATTTACAAACTTATACCGATCTAGCACCCGACGATTCATTTGGCTGGTTTTACGCAGCGTATGTATTGCATGAATTAAAGCGAACGGATGAAGCAATTGAAACTATGCAGCACGCGATTGCTAATCTTAAAGATGATAACAGGATGCACACCGCAAGAATAAACATGGCTTGTTATGAGTGTAGCCTTGGAAACTTAGAACAGGCAAAAAACTGGCTCCTAGAGGCAAAGCGACTTGAAGGAGCCGACTATGTGAGAAAGCACGTTAATAAAGACGATGAGCTTGCCGCCTTGCGAGCATGGGTGAGATTTATCTGATATTGCCTACAAAACTGAATACAGGATAAGAGACCGTCCGCCTACACTGATTTCGGCGTGACGAGTCAACGCCAGGCTCATATCCGCAGCGCCTTCAACGCAGCCGAAGCTCGGCCTGCCATCTGGCTTGGCAGCAATTCGCGTCCATTCGTGCAATCCGTGTCAAAAAGTTTTCGCGTGGTTCGCGTGGTTCGCGGTTAAAATAAAAAAGCGGCCTCCGTTTCTGGAGGCCGCTTGTGTTTCTCGGTTCCTGTTTTATCCGCCGTCAACCTGCGGCGGTGTTTATTTGGCCGCCGGTGGGGGCGTGGGCGGGTTGTGTTTGCGCGTGAGGCCGCTCTTCTTTTCGCTCTTGCGGATGTAGCCGCAGGCCTCATACAGGTCGCTGTTGTCGCCATAGTTCACGTCGCCCACAATGCCTTTGATGACGGCGCTGTTGACTGTGTCGGTGATCACGTCCGCATCGTCCCGTTTGTCAGTCCACGATGTGATTTCGGTTTGGCGGGTGTCTATTTCGGTGCGGGTATCCATCGAGGGCTGCACCTTGGTTGTGTATTGCTCCAGCGTCATGCTCCCAAAGGTCGCCGTCGGGGCGAATTTGCCCCAGGCCTTTAGGATGGCGTTGGTGTCCTGTTCGATCTGACCGGGATTTGCCGGCATAACTGTATTGTCTCCTGTGACGGTCGTTTGAATGCCCCTTGACGGCGACCGTCCCAGTCCGTCGCGGAGCAGATGCTTGCAGCATCCAAAACGGATAGTATCACAGTTTTTGGGGCAAAATGACGATTTCATGGCGGTGAATGATGACAATTATCAGAAGTTAAAGCGCGGACGGTCAAAATGTTAAGAAGGAGGCGCGGATTTGGAACCGGGATTTGAAGATTTGCCATGCGGATCTGCGGATTTGCTGTCCAATTCCAGACATTTGCCACCGGTATTTACGGATACCAAGCGATGATTTGAAGATTCGGGTGTTGAATCTGCAGATGCAACCATTCAACCTGCGAGTCCAAAGGTTGAATCTGCGGACACAAAGGCTTGGTCCGCTCACGCATTTAATTCAACGCCAACGCCGTTTGCAGCCGCCGGATGTTCTGCTAGATTTAAGTGTGAAAATGAATCCTGCCGCAAAAGTTTTGCTGTCCGCCTTCTCCCGCTGGCCGCCGCGCTTTTCACCGGCTGCAAAAGCACGCCGCCGGTGGATTGGAACAGCCGCGTCGGCTCCTATACTTATGACCAGGCCGTGACCGAACTCGGCCCGCCGGACAAACAGGCCAAATTGGACGACGGCAAAACCGTTGCCGAATGGATCACGCATCACGGCGGCGGCAGCGGATTGAGTTTCGGCACGGGATTTTTCTCCGGCGGCGGCGGAAGCGGCATGGGCGTGGGCGTCGGCCAAAGCATCGGCACGGGTCCCGGCGACAAAACCCTGAAGCTCACCTTCGGCACCAACAACGTGCTCACCGCATGGTCGAAGAATTGATTGCAGCTTCAATTCAACGCCACGCCGCGCCGCACGAACGTCGGGATGTCGAGGTCTTCGCCCTTGTGAACCGTCGGCTCGCTCTTGTCGAAGCGCCCCTTGGAGATGATCGCCAGCGGCAACTGCTCCTGCACAGGCTTCCGAGGTCCTTTGGGCGGACGGCCTGAATGTTTGGAGATTAATCGTTCGCGCTGGTCCAAATTGAACGCCGGTGCCGGCGTGGCACAACGCGTTCCCGGCCGGGCGGTCGCGCCGCGCGGAGTCATTGGCCCGCCGGGTTCACCGGCCGCCGGGGCCGGAGCCGGGGCAGCGGACGATTCAGCATGATATTTCGCCGCGATGACGGTCACGGACAAACGCTCTCTCATCCGCATGTCCACCGCCGCGCCCATGATGATTTGCGCGTGTTCGCAATGGCGGCCGATTTGTTCCATCACGCGGTTCACCTCGGCCATCGTCAAATCCTTGCCGCCCATCAGGCTCACCAGCACGGCGTCGGATTCGGCCAGCGCGCGGCCTTCGTCCAGCAGCGGATGCGCGAGCAATTTTTCCACAATCTCGCGCGAGCGGCCCGCACCGGCGGCCTCGACATAGGCGAAGGAGCTTTCGGAATGACGGTCGCGCACGAGCGCGCACAAATCGTCGAAGTGAATCTGGATCAGGCCGGGCCGCGTGAGCAACTGCCACACGCCGCGCACGCCTTCGACCAGCAACCCGCCGGTGATGCGGAACGTGTCGAGCACGCTCGTGTTCTCGTCAATCAGCTTGAACGCCTTCTGGCTCGGCAGGCAGATGACGCCGTCGGCGACGGCTTTCAACTGCTCCAGACTTTGCTGCGCCTGCTGCTGGCGGCGGTTGCCTTCGCATGGGAACGGCAGCGTCACAAACGCGAGCACGAGCGCGCCGGTTTCCTTCGCGGCGCGCGCCAGCACCGGGCTGATGCCGCTGCCCGCGCCGCCGCCGAGACCGGCGACAATCAAAACCACGTCCGCGCCGGCGCTAACGGTTTTCAAGGTGGAAAATTGTTCCTCGGCGATGGTCTTGCCGCGTTCGGGATCGCCCCCGGTGCCGAGGCCGCGCAGCAATTTGGTTTCAAGATGAATCTTCACGGTCGCCGCCGAGGCCGCGAGTGATTGTCCGTCGGTGTTGATCGCCACGAATGCGGCGCCGGCAAATTCATCACCGTTCAACGTGTCGAGCAGGCTGACGCCCGCGCCGCCGACGCCGATGATTTTGATCGCGCGGGCGTGGCTGGATTCTGCGTCCGTAACTGATGTTTCAATTTTGTCTTTCATGGCAATTTCAGGTTATTCCAAACAACTTCATTTGGTTAACATCCGCCACGGCAATGGCGGCCACCACGGACGTCCCTTGGGCTTGCGGGTCTTGAGCGAACCGAACTTGGCCAGGCCGATGGCGGCGACGAATTCCGGCTGGTCGAGCGCGGACTTCAGGCCGCTGATGGAATTGGTCTGGCCGAGCGAAACGGGCAGTTGCAAAACCGGCTCGGCCAGCCGGGCGATGTGCGGCACCCGCGCGCAGCCGCCGCAGAGGAAAACCCCGGCGCGCAGATAATCCGTCAGCCCGGCCTGCTCCAAATCCGAGGCGATGACCTGGAAAATCTCCTCGAGCCGCAGCGACATGATGCGCTGAAGATGTTCGAGGTTGACAATCTTCAACGTCAGACCGAGTTCATTGACGATGTTGATGGTCCGGCCCTTGACCGATTCATCCACGAGGGCCGAGCCGTGTTCGAGCTTCAACTTTTCCGCGCGGCTCAACGGCACTTTCAAGCCGTGGCCCAGATCATTTGAGACATGGTCGCCGCCAACCGCCAGCACGCCGGTGTGCTTGATGACGCCGTCGTAATAAACGACGTAATCCGTCGTGCCGCCGCCGACGTCAATCACCAGCGCGCCGAGCTCCTTCTGCTCGCTGGTCAGCAGCGCGAGCGAAGAGGCGAGGCCGTTGAAAACAATTTCCTCCACTTCAAGCTGCAGGCCTTTCACGAGCCGGACGGAATTTTGCAGCCGGTTCGTGTTGCCGTGAACGACGTGCATGTCCACCTCCAGCCGCGCGCCGAGCATGCCGACGGGATTCGTGATGCCGTCGTGACCGTCCACCAAAAAATGCTGGCGGACGGCGTGAACCACCGTGTTCTCGGCGGGCAAATTGATCGCCTTGGCATTTTTGACGACATCCTGGACATCGTCGGCGGAAATTTCGCGGTCGGCGGAAACCACCGGATGCACGCCGCGGTTGTTGAAGCCGCGGATGTGCGCGCCGGTCACGCCCAGGTAGACGCTGCGGATCTCCACGTCGGCCATCTGTTCGGCTTCGACGATGGCGTTGCGCACGCATTCCTCGGCGAGCGCGGCGTCCACGATCTCGCCCTTGCGCATGCCGCGCGCGGGCGACTGGCCGAGGCCGACGATGTTCAGCGTGCCGTCGGCGTTCTGCTCGCCGACGACCGCGCAGATTTTTGAAGTGCCGATCTCCAGGCCGACTATGATGTTCGCGTCATCAAACATTTTTCCTCCGGTTTTTTGCGGGGTTGGATTTTATAATTGGCGTCGTGCCCGGCACAATGCTGGCCGTCGTCCAACGCACGGGCACGTTGTTGGACACCGCCAGGTCCGCCGAGGCAATCGCCTTGTTCATGCTCTGTCCCAGGTCGTAAATTTTCCGCCAGCGCGCCAATTGTTGCTCCAAATTTTCCAAAGCGAAAGTGATTTCAGCGCCCTGCCCCGTCGTCGCCACGACCACGCCCGGCGATGAAACATCCACGCGCCGCAAATCCACCAGCCCCGCCATCGGCGAATGGTCGAACGCGCCGATG
Organism: uncultured Verrucomicrobiae bacterium; assembly: GCA_963738245.1. Classification (GTDB taxonomy): domain Bacteria; phylum Verrucomicrobiota; class Verrucomicrobiia; order Limisphaerales; family UBA11358; genus UBA11358. The sequence continues at coordinate 474,462 of CAVTWB010000014.1, read as the reverse complement.
AGCTGCAACGCCGCCTGCGCCTGCGGCGACTCGACGCGATGGCCCGGCTGCAGTTGATACACATTCAGGCCCGTGACCGCCGGCAGTTCCGCGCTCATTTGCGACAGCGGAATCACGCACAGGCGCGGATCCAGCGGCTTCATGACAAAACCATTTTGATCCAGTTGAAAAACGGAAACGGCGATGCCGCCCGCGGCGTCGGCCACCGGGACGTTCACCTGCGCGACCGGCACGCGCTCCGTCACGCAAATTTTCAACGTGCGCGGCAGCACGCGTTCGACGGAAACGGAATCAATCGTGGAAACCAGTTCGAGGTTGCGTTTCACCGACGCGAGGTCGAGCGCGATCAGGTTCGCGCCCGGCTTCACGTTCGTCCAGCGGCGCAACTGTTCCGGCGCGATCACGCCGTCCGTCTGCACCTCGATGGTCTGGATGGCGAACGTGGAATTTTCATAGACAAACTTGTCCAGCGCCCACTCGCCCGCGCGCCAGAACAGGTAAAGCCCGAACACCGTGCCGAGCGTCACGCCCAGCGCGATGGACGCCAGCCGCGTGCGCGCCGCGTGCGCCTGGTCGGAGCGCACCTTCACGTCGAGCACATGCCCGCGGTTCAGCCGCCGGTTTTTTTGTTCGCGCTTAAACCACATTTAACAGGTTGCGGCGATGACTGCCGCAGTTCTCCGTCGTTGATCCATTTCTTTTGCAACTTTTCTTTTCAAAGCCAGATCAATCATCCTCTGGCAAAGTTCGGCATAGCCAATTCCCGCCGCCGCCGCCGCCTTGGGCAACAGGCTCGTTTCCGTCATGCCCGGCAATGTGTTCACTTCGAGCACCACCGGCTCGCCGTTCGGGCGCACCATCACGTCCACGCGCGAATAATCGCGCCCGCCAACCGCGTGAAACGCGCCGAGCGCCGCCGCTTGAATCCGCTGCGTCGTCGCCGCTTCAAAATCTGCCGGGCAGAAATATTCCGTGCAGCCCGCCGTGTATTTGTTGTGATAATCGTAAGCGCCGGATTTTGGGCAAACCTCGACGACCGGCAGCGCTTCGCCGTCCAAAATGCCCACGGTCGCCTCGCGCCCGTTAATTCTTTCTTCCACGAGCACCTGCGAATCGTAGCGGAGCGCCTCGGCCAGCGCGCCGGGCCAGTCCGCGACGCGCTCGACGAATTGCAGCCCCACGCTCGAACCCTGCCGCACCGGCTTCACCACCACCGGCGGCTGCCAGCCCAGCGGCCAAGGCGTCTTGGCGGACTCGACCACCAGAAATTTCGCCGTCGGCACGCCGGCCGCGACGCACCGCTGCTTGGTCAGCACCTTGTCGAACGCGATGCGGCTCGCTTCTGCATCGCAGCCGGTGTAAGGCACGCCAAGCTTTTCGAGCTGCGCCTGCACCGTGCCGTCCTCGCCGTAAGTGCCATGCAACGCCAGAAACACCGCGTCCGTTTCCGGCGGCAAAATCCAGTCCGGCGTTTCCGGATCCAGTTCCGTGACCGTGTGACCGAGCGAACGCAGCGCCTGCGCCACGCCCGCGCCGGAACGCAGCGACACCTTCGCGTTCGGCGCTGGGGCCGCCGAGCATCACCACAATTTTTAATGGTTGATTCACTTCACGAATTTATCCATCGAGACGGCAGTTTTCGGAAACGCCTTCAAAATCTGCTTGTCCGTCGTCACCAGCGGCACGCCCAAATCCTGCGCCAGCGCCACATATTCGCAGTCGTAGGCGGTGCATCGGGACTGCGCGGCGAGTTCCAAAACCTTTTCCGACGAAACACGGTATTCGCGTCCGCCAACAACCTCTTCCGCCACTTGCAGCGCGCGCAACGCCGACTCAAGGCTCATCCCGGCGTGTTGAATGTATTTCGCCAGGGCATTCCGCACTTCCGACCGCCACAACAGCGGCGCAACCCATGTCGAATCCAGCGCACAAACCGCATCCACCAGTTCCGACCGCTCGTCGCGCACGGCGAAATAAGTGATCAATGTGGCGTCAGTGACTATCACGGTCTTGGCGGATAAGTTTTGCGATGTCCAGCGGCTTGCCCGTGAATTTCATGCTTGCCCGCACCGCGCGCGCGCGGGCAATCAAGGCCGCACTGTCCACCGGCACGCTGCGGACGCTGGACTCCAGCACCGCAATCGCCTCCCGGTTCAGGCTGCGCCCGTGCGCCGCCGCACGTTTTTTCAACTCACGGTGCGTTTCCTTCGGGATGCCTTTAATTGTGATTGTGATCATGGCGCAACCATAACGCAACCATTTTGGAAGTCAATAATCTTCGCCGATGATTTCGACTTCCGTGTGCAACACGATGCCGCGCGCTTCCTGCGCCCGCGTCTTGAGCAACGCAATCAGTTCCAAAACGTCGCGCGCCGTCGCGCTGCCGCCGTTCACGATGAAATTGCCGTGCTCCAGCGAGACCATCGCCCCGCCGACATGCGCGCCTTTCAGCCCGATTTCCTCAATCAATTTCCCCGCCGGAATTGCCGGCGGATTCTTGAACATGCAACCGGCGCTCGGCGCGGCGGGCTGGGCTTCCCAGCGTTTTTCGCTGAACGCCTTCATGCGCTTTTCAATCTCCTCGCGCGGCGCCGGCACGCACTTGAACACCGCGCCCAGCGCGACATGCGTTTTCAGCAGCGGACAGGCGCGATATTCCACCGGCACGTCGCGTGCGGCCCGCTCGTGGATTTCGCCGGTGTAATCCATGAACCGCACGGACTCGACCATGTCGAACGTCGCGCTGCCCATCGCGCCGGCGTTCATGCGCAGCGCGCCGCCGACGCTGCCGGGAATGCCTTCCAGAAATTCCACGCCGCTCAAGCCGCTGCGCTTCGCCTCGATGGAAACATTTTTCAACTTTGCGCCCGCGCCGCAATGCAGCCGTTCGCCGACAATCTCAACTTTGCCGAACGACGGCGCCGCGAGGCAAATGACCACGCCACGAAAACCGCCGTCGCGCACGAGCAGATTCGAGCCGCGGCCAAGGATGAAAAACGGGATTTCGTTTTCGCGGCAAAATTTCACGGCGTTCGCCAAATCCGTTTCGTCAGCCGGCTCGACATAAACATCCGCCGGCCCGCCGACGCGCAAGGTCGTGTGCTTCGCCAGCGGCTCGTCGCGGCGGATGACCGTTGCGCGCGAAACGCGAGCCGCCAGTTCATTGGCAATTTTTCCTTTGATTGGCATTGGGCTTTCTAAAATTTCGGCGCTCATCATCAAGGTTCAATGGGCGTGCTTCGCCGGGCCGTGCGCGTGGCCGCAGCCGCATTTTTTGACTTTGGGTTGCGCCGCCATTTCCGGCTGCGCCATGGCGTCCAAAATGATTCCGGCAATCTGCTCCGCCGCCGCCGGCGCGTGCCATTGGGCGAGCGCGGATTGCATTGTCGCTCGCGCAGCTTCGTCCTCGACCAGTCCGGTCAAAATGGCGGCGACTTTTTCCGGCGTGGAATTTTTCTGTTCCAGCAATTCCGCCGCGCCGGTCTTCTCGAACGCACCCGCGTTGAAAAACTGATGGTTGTCCGCCGCCGCCGGATACGGCACGAGCAGCGACGGCAGCCGCATCGCCGCGATTTCCGCAAGCGACGATGCGCCGGACCGGCTGACGGAAGCCGTCGCCGCGCCCAACGCCAACTCCATTTCGGCGAGGAACGGTTTCACAACCGCTTTGATTCCGCGCACGGCGTAGGCGGCCTTCACTTTTTCAAAATCGTTCGTTCCGGTGAGATGCAGCCACTGCCAGTTTTTTTGCGCGAGCAACGGCAGCGCGGACAAAATAATTGCGTTCAGGCCGCTCGCGCCCTGGCTGCCGCCCATCACCAGAATCGCCGGACGATCTGGGTCAAAACCGAGGGAAATTGCGGATTGCGGATTGCGGGTTGCGGATTGCGAAAATTGAATGCGCACGGGCGTGCCGGTGGTCGTGACCTTGCGGGCCTTCAATCGCGCACCGGCCTCGGAAAATCCGACGAACGCCCCGTTCACAAAACGGGAAAGAAACCGGTTGGCGCGACCGGGAATGGTGTTGGATTCGTGCAGAAAAGTTTTCGCGCCGAAGGTGTTTCCGGCGAGGATCGGCGGCGCGCTGGTAAATCCACCCATCGCCAGCACGGCCTGCGGCGGCCGGGCCTGGAAAATTTTCTTCGCCGCCCGCCACGATTGCCAGAAGCTGCGGGCGAACGAAAAATAATTCCGGTTTTGCAGCGCGACGGCGGGCAGCGTGAAGACTTCCAGCGGAACACCGGTCTCCGACCCGGCGAGTTTTGAATCGTTTTCTTGTCCGAGCCGGGTCGGAAACCGGCGCTCCAAAGCGGATTTCACGGCCTGCTGGTCCACGTCCTTCGGCGAGACGAGCAGCGCAACAGCACAACCGCGTTTTTTTAATTCTTCGGCGACGGCGAGTCCCGGAAAGAGATGTCCGCCCGTGCCGCCGCAGGCGATGGCGATGAAGGGCGGTTTGGCGGCGGATGAACTCATGCGGACTTGGCGGCGAAGGGATTTTCGCCGGCGTCAGACGCGGCCCTGGCAATTTTTTCGCGCACGGGCGCGTGGCGGGCGACGCTGAACAACAGCCCGATGCAGATGAGCATCGCCAGCAGATTCGAGCCGCCGTAGCTGATGAACGGCAGCGGCAGTCCTTTGTTCGGCAGCGCGCTGGTGACGACGCCGATGTTGATGGCGGCCTGCAGGCTGATGAGAAAGGTGATGCCGGATGCGAGCAGAAAGCCGAAGGTGTCACGCGAATTCATGGCAATGTAAATTCCGCAAATCGCGATGACCACGAACGAGAGCACGACGAGCAGCGTGGCAATCAAACCGAGTTCCTCACCGATGTTGGCGAAAATAAAATCGGTCTGGATTTCGGGAAGATAACCGTTTTTTTGCAAACCGTTTCCAAGGCCGACGCCACACCAGCCGCCGGAGCCGAGACCAATCATGGCCTGTTGCGCCTGAAGCGCCGCTCCGCCGGCGTGCGCCTCGGGATGCAGCCAGGCGGAAATGCGGCCCCGGCGCATCGAGTCGTGAAACAGGGAAAACACCAGACCCGCCGCGCCCAAGGCAACGGGAATCAAAATGAACCGCCAGCGGACGCCAGCAATCAACAGCATCGCGACGCTGACGGCGGCCAGCAGAATGGTCTGGCCGCGGTCCGGCTCGACAAAAATCAAACCAAGAATGGCGGTGATGATCAACATGGGAATCAAAATTCCGCGTTTGAAGGTGTGCATCTGGCGCTGGTTGCGGTCGCCATACCACGCGAGCGTGATGATGAGCGCGACCTTGGCAAATTCCGATGGCTGGAGCGTCATGTGGCCGCGGCCAATCCAGCGGTGCGCGCCGTGGCTGGCGTGGCCGACCATTGGCGCAAAAACCAGCGCGAGCAGAATCAGCGCCAGGCCGAAGGCCGGCCACGCGAGTTTTTTCAGGAGTTGATAATCCAGCGACGTCGCCGTCACGCAAAGAAAGAAGCCGAGAACGCACCAGACGAGCTGCATCATCAAGTCATGCGCGCCCGCTGTCGTGGTCATCGTCGAGCTGTAAAGCATGACCAGCCCCAGCGCGAGCAGGGCGGCGACGCAAAACGCCAGAGTTGTGACGGCGACTTTCATTTCAATGTTTCAAAACAAATGCCGACCGCAAATCTGTCCGCAATTACTTCGCGGGCATTGTGCTCGGCGGCGTTACCGGCGCGACCGGTGCGGGCGCAACCTGAGCCGGTTCCGGCGCGGGCGCGGCGGCCACCGGCGCGGCGGCTTCGGCCTTTGCCGGAATGTTCAGCTTGTCACCGACTTTGATATGATTCGGATCCACGTTCGGATTTGCGGCTTTGAGCGCCTTGAGCGAAACGCCGTGGGCGTGGGCGATGCGCGTCAGTGTGTCTCCAGATTTGATGGTATAAACTTCGCCACCGGCGCCCGCGCCGGTTGAATCCATCGCCGCCGCACCGGGCGCGGCACTGCCGCCGGCGGGAATCGTCAGTTGTTGCTTGATTTTGAGCTTGGTCGGAATGACGCCGGGGTTTGCGTCCTCGAGCGCCTTGAGCGTCACGCCATTTTTCTTGGCGATTTTCGCGAGCGTGTCGCCCTGGACAACCGTGTATTCCGTCCCGGCTGCTGCCGGCGGCGGCGTGACCACGGGCGGCACCACTGCGACGGGCGGGGTGACGGGCGTGTTGGTGTCAACCACCGGCGGTGCGTTGGTGTCAACGACAGCCGGTGTGTTCGTATCAATGGTCGGCGACTCGCCGCCGTTGTCGACAGGCTGTTCGCGCTTGCAGCCCTGGATCAGCATCGCCGCGAGACCGGCGACGCTCACCGCCAGCACGCAGAAGACGGCGAGTTTCAGCCGCGAACGGCGTTTGCTTTGCTGCTCAAGGATGGAACCTTTGGGAACGAATGGATTTGGATTGTTCATGAGTTTGGCGCTAAAAGCGTCCTTTCTTCGAGGCGTTATTTATGTTTTGAGTTTTCCGCTGCAAAATTTTCCCTCGAAAAATTCCGCAGCGTTTTAAATTGTTTGTGTCCGGTCTTGCCGGCTTGAAATCGTCGCTGAAACCAAAACCGACGGGTGATATTGAAAATGTTCCGCCAGCCAGTGCGCATCCTGCCGCTTCCGACGAAGTTTTTACCAGTCCCGCGCCGCGCACGCAAGAAGCAAAGCGCGCAAAAAAATCAATTTTATTCAATTTCAGTCTCATCTTTCACCTCAACTTCAGCGTGGCCAGCGCGACCACCGCGAACAGCACGCACAAAATGTAAAACCGCATCACCACCTGCGATTCATACCAGCCCTTTTTCTCAAAATGATGATGCAGCGGCGCCATCAAAAAAACCCGACGCCCGGTGCCGTAGCGTTTTTTGGTGAATTTGAACCAGCCGGTCTGGATCAGCACCGACGCCGCTTCCAGAACAAAAATTCCGCCGGCAATCACCAGCACGAACGGCTGGTGGATCAGCACCGCGATGATGCCGAACGCGCCCCCGAGCGCGAGCGATCCGGTGTCACCCATGAACACCTGCGCCGGATGGCAGTTGAACCATAAAAATCCCAGACCCGCGCCGATCAGCGCCGCGCAAAAAACGGTCAGCTCGCCCGCGCCGTTCACGAACGGGATTTGCAGATAGCCCGCCGCCTTGATGTTGCCGGCGAGATAGGTGAAAATCAAAAACACGAACGCCGTGATGAGCGTGCAGCCGATGGCCAGGCCGTCGAGGCCGTCCGTCAAGTTCACCGCGTTTGAGCTGCCGACGATGGCGAGCAGCACAATCAGCACGCCGACCATCGCGCCGACCTCATACGGATATTTGCAAAACGGCAGCATCAGGTCGCTGACCAGATTGCTGTGCATGACGATGACGGATTTTTTTCCCGGAAACTGCAGCGCGCTCGTCGCTGGCAGTTTCCAAAGATAGATGCCGACAAACAATCCGAGCGCGGTCTGCACGAACAATTTCACGCGCGGTGGCGTGCCGCCGCCGCTTTGCTGGACGATTTTTGCGTAGTCGTCGTAAAATCCCAGGCCGGACAAAACCAAGACCGAAAGCAGCGTCAATTCCACTTGAGGATTCCATTGCGCCCAGAGCATCGTCGAAAAAACCAGCACCGTGACGATCAAAATGCCGCCCATCGTCGGCGTGCCCTTTTTGCTCAACACGCGCGCCGCGAGGCCGCCCGCTTCCTCGGCCTTGTCCGCGTAGTCCTGGCCGAATTTCAATTGCTTCAGCCAATGGATAATCAGCGGGCCGAACCACCAGCTCAACATCAACGCCGTGATCGCCGCACCCGCGCTGCGAACCGTGATGTAACGGAACAGGCGCAATGCCGAGAGCCGGCTTTCCCAAGCCGTCCCGTGCGCCCAATCCAACATCTGCTGGCTCAAATAATAGAACATCTGTTTGTTCGATTTCAGATTTACGGTATTTCCAACTTCAAAATTTCTGCGACGCGTTCCAGCCGCGACGCCCGCGACGCCTTCAACAAAACCACGTCGCCGGCCTTCAAAAAATTCCTCACCGCCCGCACCGCTGATTCGACGTCCGCAAATTCAATCACCCGCGTCAGCCCCGCATCCCGCGCCGCCTTCGCCGTGACCGCCGCCATTTTTCCGACGGCGAACAACTGGCCGATGCCCAGTTCCGCCGCGCGCCGGCCGATTTCCGCGTGCGCCGCCGCGCTGTGCGCGCCGAGTTCTTCCATGTCGCCGAGCACCGCCACGCGCCGGCCTTGCAGCGGCAAATCGCGTAATGTTTCGAGCGCGGCCACCGTCGAATCCGCGTTCGCGTTGTAGGCATCGTCCAGCACGCGCACGCCGTTCGCCTCCCAAAATTGCAGCCGCATTTTCGGCGGCTGGCAGTTCGCCAGACCGCGCTGTATTTCTTCACGGCTCAAACCCAGCTCCGCTCCAGCAGCAATGGCAAACAAGGCATTCGTCACCTGATGCCGGCCGAGCAGGTTGATCCGATATTCGCCGCCAAATTCCACCTGCGGCGCGTCCGTCTGAAACGTAACGCCATTTTTATCCAGGCGGATTTTCTTCGCGCGCCAGTCGTTTTTTTCCACCAGCCCGACGCGGACAACTTTTGCGTTCGTGCGCGCCGCAATTTTTTCCGTCCATTCATTGTCGCCGTTGACAAATAATTTTCCATCCGCCGGCAGCAGTTCCGCCAGCCAGCCTTCTTCCTGCGCGACGCCGGCGACATCGCCAAAAAATTCCAGGTGCTCGCGCCCAATGTTGGTGATGACGCCAAACTTTGGCTGAATCATTTTTATGAGCGGCGCAAGTTCGCCGGGATGATTTGTGCCGGCTTCCAGCACGGCGGCCTGATGTGATTTTGCCAGCCGCAACAAAGTCATCGGCACGCCGATGTCATTGTTGAAGCTTGCCTCGCTCCACAACGTTTTCAGTTTCTGGCTCAACACCGATGCCAGCAGTTCCTTCACCGTCGTTTTTCCGTTCGAGCCGCCGATTGCGATTACCGGCAAGGCAAAATCTTTCCGATAGGCCGCCGCCAATTTTCCGAGCGCGATTCTGGCATCGTTCGACAACCAGCACGGCGCAATCCGGCAATGGCGCGGGAACTTTTTTTTGTTCAACGACCACCGCTGAAACTTTTTTCGCCGCGACTTCGGCGATGAAATCGTGACCGTCGAATTTTTCACCGCGAATGGCAAAAAATAAATCTCCCGCCTTCGCCGTCCGCGAATCGGTGCAGACATTTTTCACCGGCACATCCGCCGCCCCGCGCCGGATTTCGGCGGTGCAGGCTTCGGCGACAAATTTCAAAGAGCGTTCTTCCACAAAAATTTCAATGGGAACCACCCGCCGCCACGAGCGACGGCGACGAGCCGGGTTGGGGCGAAACTTCATCCGGCGGAATGTTCAGGTAGCTTGCGCAGCGCTCGCCGATCTCGCTGAAAATCGGCCCGCAAAGCGCGCCGCCGAAAGCATGCCCGCCTTCCTTCGGCGAATCCATCACGATGGAAATGCAGATCTGCGGGTCATCCGCCGGGAAAAATCCGATGAACGAAACGACAAAACGGTCGTTCGCATATTTTCCGTCCACGACTTTTTGCGCCGTGCCGGTCTTGCCGGCGACGATATAATTTGTGATCGCCGCGCTTGGCGCGGTGCCGTCCTTGCTCACCACCGTCTTCAAGGCATCAACCATTTCCTTCGCCGTGGCTTCGGTCACCACGCGGCGGACGCTCTGCGGCGCGTAGCGCTGGACGACATTGCCGTTGGCGTCATCCAGTTCCTTCACCAGCATCGGACGCATCAACACGCCGCCGTTGGCGATTGCGCCAATCACCATCGCCATTTGCAGCCGGGTCACGGCCACGCCCTGGCCCATCGGAATTTGCGCGATGGAATATTTCCCCCATTTGTCCGCCGGCCGCACAAAATTTTTCGCGCTCACCTCGTGCGGCAGCGGAATGCCCGTGAATGCGCCGAGGCCGAAATCCTCCATGTAATCGTAAAGCTTCGGCGCCTGAAGCTGGATGCCGATTTTTGACGCGCCGATGTTCGAGGATTTTTGCAGGACCTGCTGGACGGTCAGGTTGCCGAAATGATGCCCTTCCGAATCATGCAGCGTGATGCCAGCGTAATGAAAAAGTCCATTCTCGCAAAAAACCGTGTCGTTCATGTTGATGATGTGCTCGTTCAACGCGCCGGAAATCACAATTGTCTTGAACGTCGAGCCTGGCTCCATGACGTCGCTGATGACCCGGTTCGGCTCGGTGTTCGTGTTGATGGTGCGGGGATCGTTCGGATCAAAACTCGGCAGCGACGCCAGCGCCAGAATCTCGCCGGTGCGCGGGCGCAGCACGATGCCGGTGATGCTTTGCGGCGCGTGCCTTGCCATCGCGTTGGTGAGGACGGATTCCATGATGTGCTGGACCGCCGCGTCAATCGTCAGCACCACGTTCAAGCCGCTCTGCGCCTGCACATCCTCGTCGCGCAACGTGACCAGTTCGTTTTTGCGGCTGTCAAACCCCGACACGCGCCAGCCGGATGCGCCGCGCAATTTTTCGTCGAAAAATTTTTCGATGCCGTCGCAGCCGAACTCGTTCGAAGTGTGGTTGGTGTTTTCCACCGTGCCCACGAAACCGAGAACCTGCGCCGCTAGCGGGCCGTTCGGATAGACCCGCATCTCGTCGGGTTCGGCGGAAATCGCGTATTCACGGAGGTTGTGCAGAAACGCGCGGTCGGCTTTCGGCAGTTTTTTCTCGTCCACGCCAAACGAAAGCTGGTTCATCGTGGTTTGAATTTTTTGCCACGTCTCCTCCGGAACATTTTTTTTCAACCGGACATAATGGAGGCCGTTGGTGACCATTTCACCCTTGGAATTCATCTGGATGCGCGGAATCAGGCGCTGCTGCAAGTCCGCCGCGTTTATTTGCAACAGCGGCGCGAGCGCGCGTGCCACGACAGCCTGCTCGCCGCCAATCATGGAAGGGTCCGCGCAAATCGTCTTCACCGAAACGCTCGTCGCGAGCTGGTTGCCGTTCACATCCAGAATGTCGCCGCGCTTGGCCGAGCGCCAGGTGGTCTGCTGTGTTTTTTTCTCCGCCAGCTTCGCCAGCTCGTCGTGCCGCCACACCTGCAAATCCATCAGCCGGAATCCCAGCCCGGCGAAGGCGAGCCCCACCAATGCCAGCAATGCCAGCAAGCGTCTGAATTGTTGCTCCCGTTTGATCATCGAAAAACGGCCAACCGCCCGTGGCGGTCGGTTCCTCAACCAACGGCGTCACGAGCGGCGGCCAAAATTTAATTGTTTATTGTGGCGCCAATCCCGCCGACCGCGCGGCGAGCTGGCGCGTAGAATCGTTATGGTCCGGCGCCGTTTCTAAAAGCCGGACCACCTGCCCCGGCTGCGCCGGAACCAGCCCCAGGCTGCGCGCGCGCTGGTCGAGCTTCACCGGCGAACGCAAATCCGCGAGCTGGTCGGCCAGCATCTGGTTGTTGCGTTCGAGCTGCGCCAGCCGCGATTCCGTGTCGCGAATCTGTTTGCCGAGCTGGTAAACCTGGCTTTTTTGCCAGACATAACCGACCGCCGAACCCGCGATCAGCAGGCACAAAAACAACGCCTTCAGCGCCGGACCAAACCGGATCGCCGCCGACTGGTTTTTTCGATTCTTCGCCATTTCAAATTTTCTCCAGCAACCGCAACTGTGCGCTGCGGGCGCGCGGATTTTCTTTCAACTCAACTTCGCCCGGCAAAATCGCCTTGCGCGAAACCCATTTCAATTCCGGCACGCGCGGCTGCCGCAGCTCCGGCACGTCCACGTCGCCGGTGAAGGTGTAACCGCGCGTTTTTTCGCGCCCGAATTCCTTCACCACGCGGTCTTCGAGCGAGTGAAACGTGATCACCGCCAGCCGTCCGCCGGGCTTCAAAATTTTCACCGCCGCCTCCAGCCCGCGCTTCAGTGAGCCGATCTCGTCGTTCACCGCGATGCGCAAGGCCTGAAAAACTTTCGTGGCCGGATGCGCCTTTTTTCCGCGGCGCGGCGCGAGGCGCTCGATCAAATCGGCCAGTTGCCGCGTCGTCTCAAATTTTCGCAGCGCGCGGTCGCGGACCATCGCCTTCGCAAACCGCCGGGAATCGCGCTCGCCGCCAAATTCCCAAAAAATCCTCGCCAGCGTTTCCGCGTCTTCGCCGTTCACCAAATCCGCCGCCGTCAGCAATTGCCGGTCGTCCATCCTCATGTCCAGAGGGCCGTCGTTCTGAAAACTGAATCCGCGTTCCGCCGAATCCAGTTGCGGCGAACTCACGCCCAAGTCCAGCAGCACGCCGTCACAGCTTTTTTCCGCGATCCAGCCGGCCAGTTCCGCAAAATTTCCGCGCCGGATTTCAAAACGTCCGGCGAAATTTTCCGCCAGCCGTTTTTGCGCCGCCTCAACCGCGACGCCATCGCGATCGCACCCAGACAACCATCCAGTCGGCGAACTCGCGGTCAAGATGCTCGCTGCGTGACCAGCCCCACCGAGCGTCCCGTCGGCGTAGCGGCCGCCCGGGCGCGGCTTCAGCGCGGCCAGCACCTCCGCCGCCATCACTGGTTTGTGAATGAATTCTGGCACTGCGCATTTTCAAATGGGTTAAAGTGCGGTCGCCTTCATGATCCGCTCGCCCAAACTGGCCCACGATTTTTTGGCCGGCGGCATTTCTGCCGGTTCGCGCGCGGGACGCGATTTAAGCGGCACAATTTCCACGTCCGCGTCCATCAAATCATTGTGGACGACCTTCACTTTTTCCAGCGACAGCTCGGCCTGCACCGGCGTTGCAATTTTCTTCGTGGCGTTTGTCGCATCGCGGAACATCGAAACCGGATTGAATTTGCTGGCCCAGTTTGTCGCGCGCACCGGACCGGCTGGCGCCGCCGCCACCGGCTGCGGCGAGGAAATTTTTTGCGTTTTGGCCCACGGCGGAGGGCTTTTTCTGGCCGGTCCGGCGGAACCCGGCTCCGCGATTTTGGGCAAATCCGTTTGGGCGCCGGCGCCGCCGGATTCGCAAACGGATTTTTGGGCGAAACAAATTGCGGCAGATAAAACCGCTTGTCCGTTCGATAAGCGGCGGGCTTGCCGCCGCCAATGATGCTTTTTCCCGCGCCAAGTAATTTTCCAAGTTTCATAATTTTCATTCCATGAGTTTGAACGCTTCGGAGGCCAGCACGGCGTCGGCCGCCTTGACTTTTTCGTAACGGTCCGGATTCCAAATTTCAAAACGGTCGAGCAGGCCGACGAGCACGACCTCGTCCTTGATGGCCGCCGCGCGCGCCATTTCGTCCGGCAGACAAATCCGACCGGCCTTGTCGAGGCCCACCTGGACGGATTCACTGCCAATGAATCTTTTCAGCACGACCTTGTTCGGGTTGCCGTTGGGCATCGCGTCAATGTCCGCCTTCATCTTCGCCATCTCCGACGGCGGCAAAACACGCAGGCAGCTTCCCGCCTGATGCTGCGGCCAGAACACGAGCGTCAATTCCGTGCCCTCTTTTTCGGGCCGCCACTTGGCTGGAATCTGGACGCGCCGCTTCTCATCCACTCCATGCCGGTAGCATGAATTGTAATAAGTCGGTTCCTTTGTTTGCGCGGCATTCATTTATTCACCATCAACCCCAAAATGGCCCATCTCACCCACAACGCCCCACTTTTAACCACTTTAACCCACATCGTCAACAAAAATCGTCGCCGAAACCGGGGTTTATTCAAATGTTATTCACATTTTGAAAACAGGTTTGATCAAATGGAAAACTTTTCCACGTGACGGCTTGAATCTTCCGGGCTGAAACTTGAAACTCGCCGCGATGCGAACCGCCGATTTCGATTTTGCCCTGCCGCCGGAATTGATTGCGCAGCAGCCCGCGCCCAAACGCGACGCATCGCGGCTGCTGGTTTTGCAGCGGGCGGACGGGCGGATTGAGCACCGGCGATTCCGCGATTTGCTGGAGTTTTTGCGCGCCGGCGACGTTCTCGTCTTGAACAACTCGCGCGTGATACCGGCGCGGCTGCGCGGCACAAATGCAAAGAGCGGCGGGAAATTTGAAATTTTATTGCTCGAAGAAAATGCGCCGAACGACTGGTGGGTCATGCTTCGGCCCGGCAAAAACGCGCGCGTCGGAACGCAAATCATTCTTCATGACGCCGACGGCGAACCGCCGAAAATTGTCGCGACGGTTGCCGGCGTGAATGATGAAGGCCACCGGCGGCTGAAATTTTCCGGCACGCCGGATATTGGCAGCGAACTGGATTCGCTCGGTGAAATTCCGTTGCCGCCATATATTGAACGCACCAAACCAATGCCGGAAGACAAGGAACGCTACCAGACAGTCTTCGCCAAACCCGCCGGTTCCGTCGCCGCGCCGACCGCCGGTTTGCATTTCACGGAAAAGCTGCTGGCTGAAATCCGCGCGCGCGGCGTGAAAATTTGTTTTGTCACGCTGCACGTCGGCCCGGGAACTTTTCAGCCGGTGAAGGCCGGAACGCTTGCCGGACACAAAATGCACGAAGAACGATTTCAAGTCGGCGAAGCAACGGTCCGCGCCGTGAACGAGGCAAAAACCGCCGGCCACCGCGTCATCGCCGTCGGCACGACGGCCGTCCGCGTGCTCGAAACCGTCGCCGCGCGAAACGCCGGAAAACTCAATTTTCATGAGGGCAAAACGGATATTTTTATTTTTCCGCCGTTTCAATTTCAAACCGTGGATGCGCTGCTCACGAATTTTCACCTGCCCTGCTCCACGCTGCTGATGCTCGTCAGCGCGTTCGCCGCGCCGGGTGAAACGCGCGGGCGCGAAATGGTTTTGGCCGCCTATTCCGAAGCCGTCCGCGAACGCTACCGCTTTTTCAGCTACGGCGACGCGATGCTGATTCTTTAATTTTTAGTTTTGAATTTTGAATTTTAAGTTAAAACAAGCCGTTCGTGTGAATTCAAAACTGCCATTCGTTTTCGTGAACATGGCGATGACGGCGGACGGGAAAATCGCGACGGCAAACCGTGCCGTCTCGACCTTCGGCAGCCGGCGCGATCACGAACATTTGCTGGAGCTGCGCGCGACGGCGGACGCGGTGATGGCCGGCGCGGCCACGGTGAACGCCGCGCCCATCAACCTCGGGCCGGGCGCGCTGAAGTTCCGTCGGCAGCGGCTCAAACGCGGGCTGGCCGAATATAATCTGCGCGTCATCGTCAGTGGCAGCGGCTCGGTCAACCCCGGCGCGGAGATTTTCCGGCGACATTTTTCGCCCATCATCGTTTTGACGACGGCGAGAATCTCCGCATCTGACCTGCAGCAGCTCCGTGCCGTGGCCGGCGAAGTGAAAATTTGCGGCCAAACGGAAATCAATTTCCTAGCGGCCTTGCGCTGGCTGCGCGCGCGTTGGCGGGTCAAGCGCCTGCTTTGCGAAGGCGGCGGCGAATTGAACGACGCCCTGTTTCGCGCCGGTCTGGTGGATGAGGTTCACCTGACCATCTGCCCGAAAATTTTCGGCGGGCGCACGTCGCCAACGATTGCGGACGGACGGGGGTTTCAACGGCTGGCGGAGGCAAAAGGTTTCAGAATCCGGTCCATAAGACAATTTGAAGAGGAGTTATTCACCGTATTTTTCAGGCAAAAACAGGGGATTTAGCTTAATTTTCATGTAATCACAGGCTGTTTTGAAAAATTCGAGGAGGTTCTGGACAAGCGCAGCAAAACCGGACAAGTGCAAAAAAACAAAAACGGGCGGGTTTCCTGCGAAACCCGCCCGCTGCGTTAAACATCTAAATGCTTCACCAGCTTACGGTATGCTTATGAAGTAGTAAGACTCGCCGTTGGTGGCGGGATTTGGATCAATGAATTGATACACACCCGGAGTTGTGCTGTCTGTGACCGTGCCAATCACCGGCCAAGTGGACGTCGGCACGGCGATGTTATTGGTGGAGTGGATCGAGAAGGTCAACCCGGGAGCGTTCGTGAAGTTGATGGTGGCGGTCGCTGCCGCTCCGGAACCAGAGATGGCAACCGTTTTGCCATTGTAACCATTAATGCTGAGTGGCGTCACCAAGGTGCTCGGTGCGACGCTCGCGCTGAATTTGAGGTTGTCTATCGAATAACCCTGGCCTGTGCCCTGCCCATAGTAGTTTATGGACCAGATCAACCACAACGCGCCATTGGGCTGCCACGGCGTGGCCAGCGCCATGTTGCTAACCACCAAGCTGACCTGATTGGAGGCTTGGGTTCCGTCAAAGGCCAGAACGCTACCGTCATTGGTCGGAAAACTGAAGGCCATGCTGGGCACCCGGATTGTGCCGGGAATGATCTGTGGATAGCCATTCGTGTCGCCTTCCGGTTCGGATTGAAGGACGAATGTGTTAGCCGTGGGATCAACCGCGTAGCTGAAAGACATTGTTCTAAACGCTTTGTTGTTGCGCCACAATTCACCGAGATAGCTCAAATTTATGTAATTGAGCGTCTTTCCGGAATTGTTGACCAGTTTCAGGCCAAAGGCCGACGAGCCTGTGGTGCTGGTGGAGAGCAGACCCAAGGAACGGTTGGTTCCCAAAATGCCATTGTTAACGTCGTTCGGCCCAAAGTCAATAACACCGCCCGTGGATTGATCGCCGTCTTGGGCGCCAAACCGGGAGATGCCGTCCACACCATCGGCCGCCGAGTTCGTGTCCGCGACACCATACCAGCCGCTCAAGTTACCTTTCGTGCCGACGATATTGGTCGCACCGGTTCCAAGCCCCAAGCCGCCAATGTAGCTGGTGGTGATGACCGGGTAGGCGAAATCAAACGGATTCGCCAGCGAATAGGCGATGCCGTTGATAAAGCCGGGATCCATGGGATTATTAATGCTGTTAACCGAAACGCCGCTGGCCTGAGTCACGCCTTTGCTCACACCCTGCGTGCCGGGATCAGGCAAAACATCGAACCCTTGGGAATACACCTGATTGGTATAGGAGACAAAAGTATGCGCCGGAGGAACAATCACTGACACCGCAGCCACCAAACTGGTGACACTGCCGCCGGGGTTAGTATAGACAACTTTGTAGTTGCCAGAATCGGCCGTCGTATTGGCCGCGATGGTCAATGTGTCGCTGCCCGGACCGGAATAGGTGCCGCTAGGATTGCCAAATTCACCGCTGGCCGTGGTCAAAGCTGTGGTGCCATTATACCACTGATAGGTCAACGGTGCAGTTCCACCGGCTTGATCGGCGGTCAACGAGGTAGGTGTGCCCACGAAGGTGGTGGCCGGTGACGGGGGATTGATGTAGGGCAGTTGATACTTCACCGTGAACACGACCACTGGATTGGTGGCGGAAGTGCCGGCGGCATTGCCAATGGCAATATAGTAGTTACCGCTGTCAGCAATGGTCAAATTTGATATGGTAAGGGACGGCGTCGTTGAACCAGAATATTTAACCCCGTCATCCACCAGCGGCTGCATCGATTGATTATACCACTGGTAGGAAGTGAACGGCTGCGTGCCCACGGCAGAAACCGACGGGAATGTTTTGGTCGCACCCACATAACCAATCACCTGGTTGGTGGCGGTGACTTGCGCCACCACCGGCGTCAAAGTGACGTCCAGAATCGCGACTGCGCTGGTGACCGCCCCGTAGTTGTTTGTGATCACGCATTGATAAGTGTTGCCGGCGTAGGTGATATCCAAGCTGGTAAGGTTTAACGTGGCACTGTTGGCACCGGACAGGTTGGTGCCGTTTTGCAACCATTGATAGCTCAAGGCATAGACAGATTGAACCGCCACGCTGAACGGAGCCGAGCCGCCAACGATTGTCTGATAATTAACCGGATTGGTCGTGATGAGCGGAGCCAAATTAGGCGTAAAATCAATCCCCCCGAAGAATTCATTGGTGGTAACCGCAACCGCCAACGTGTTCGCCACGTAGTTTGTGCCCGGGCTGACACCAGTGTCCACTATGCTAATGATCCGGTTGTTGTTTTGATGGCCTGCCGCCGTGTTCACACCCAGACCGCCAGGATAATTGGTCGGCGTGCCGTTTTCCATGGTGGTGGCATAAATCACCGGGTTGGTGCCGCTGAAATCCACACAGATGCCAAAGCAGCCCTGATTGCCCGAAGTCTGTTTCAACGTCCCTAGGTTGGTGGAGCTGAAATAATAGGGTGCCGGAAGCCAGACACCAGAATTGTTGGTCAGCTTGATGATGCCAAAGGTCTGATCCGCGCCGTAGGCCACAGTGTGCGCCGGATCCATGTCAAAATTGGCGATGTTCTGGGGATTTACAGGACTTATATCCCAGTTGAGATACAGATTGGTAAAGGCGAAATTGAAATAAGGATTGGGCACGTTGGGAACCCAAGGCAACGGGACAACGTCGCCCGTGGACGGATCAATAAAATTGAACAGGCCATTGAAACCTGCTTTTGAAGCGGTCGTTGCCACCAACAACATGCCGCCCACAATGCGGGCCTCGCCGGCTGCCTGAATGAATTGCTGCACCTCCTGCAAATTGTCGCCGTCGGAATCGTAATAGAGTGTGCCGTCCAGCTCGCCGGTGGAGGGCCCAATCGGTGCGAAATTGCCCGTGCCGTAGAAATTAGTGCCATCCAACGAGGCAATGCCTGTGGGATTGTCCTGCGTGCCGGTGGCCGAACCCAGCGGAATGCCGAACCAACTCGTCGGCGTGGACAGAACACTGATGGGATTGGTGAAGGCGTCCAGCGTCACGATGCCGCGATTGACAGTTGGATCCGTGGACGGCTTGGCCGCCGTCGGGCTTAAAATATTCCCCACATAACCCTCCAAACACAAAAACTGACGGTCAACGCTGCGGGAAAGGCCACCGCCTTCAGAGCCGGCGTGATGATTAATCCACACGGAGCCGGGAATGCTGGAAGTGATGGACATGGCGACGGAAACCAGCGGCGAGGACTGGTTGGTTGTCACCGGGTCGAACACCTGCACAAAACAGGGCGCCACCCGGGCGGTGACCATGGGCCATAAACCATCACTGGTCCCGGCCTTGAAGACGGCGATTTTACCCGGCGGAATTACCGGCTGTGTGACTTGAGCCTGAACCGCGCCGCCAAGCATCATTGTCACACCCAACAGAAGGAGGTATTTTTTCATAGTTCGTGTTTTATCCTATTTTCTATTTTGATTGGCCAACTTGTTTGCAAATCGAGCGCACACTTTCACAGGAAGGCATGGCAATCAAATGGCCGACGAGTTACAATTAGGTTACAAAACAATTGAAATGAGGCAGGGTTATATGTCACCCATTCGTAACGCAACCGCCACAAACCCGTAATACTTCGCCGGCAAACTGAAAGGATGATTCGAGTATACAACTCATGCAACAAAGCCAAACTGGGAAAGGGCTTTACCCTCATTGAACTGCTGGTGGTCATTGCCATCATCGCCATTCTGGCCGCACTGCTGCTGCCCGCGCTGGCGAAGGCGAAGGAGAAAGCGCGGCGCACCATCTGCCTGAACAATTTGAAGCAGTGGGGGCTGGCTCAAACCATGTATGTGGACGACTTTAATCAAACCTATCCTAAGACCAAGATTCCCAATGGCACGCCCGGTGCGATTGGCGGTTACAACGAAGACAACCCGACTTGGAATGACTTGTTCGTTTTTTACTATCAAAACCCGCAGCAAGGCATGGATGCCTGGTTCAATGCCTTGCCGCCGTATGTTTCTCAAAAGCCGCTTTCTTATTATGCCATTCAGCCGGGCGATGCATCTGGGAACAAACCCGCCATTGACGGCTTCAATAATGCGAACACCATTTTCCGATGCCCCACCGCCATCATTGATCATTTACTGCTCCCGCCCAACGCGCCCAACTACGGCCGGATTTTCTTCCGTTACGGAATGAATTCCCAGGGCTTGACCGGACTCAACCTGCCCAGCACCATTTATAACCTCAAGGCCAATTGGATTTCGGTCAGCCCGTCCAAGTTTGTCATGTTCGACGAAGGCAGGACGATTACGTCAGAAACTCCGTTTTATGGCAACGCTCAGAAACAATCGGACATTTGCAAGCCGCAGGTTTATACCACAGATCTGTCATCCCGGCACAGCAACGGTTCGAGCTTGGGATTTGCTGACGGACACGCGCGCTGGTTTAAATACACAGACATGTGTATGAACGCCGGCCAAAAAGCCGCCGACCCCGGTAACCCTGACATCAGTTGGACCGCCAATGGCAGCGTTGTTCCATGAATGCACAATTTATTTCGATGAAATTAACCAATAAAATCCTGCCGTTTTTTTACATTTTGGCTGCGGCCTTGGTTATCGCAGTCGCGCCGCTGTATGCCGACGACCAGATGGCTCAACCAAGTCAGCCGGTTGTCTTAAGCCATCTTCAATATCTCCCCGACGGCAAGCCTGACGCAGTTGCCCTGCTCGCGCCTCCGCCGTTGCCCGGTTCTCCGGAACAGGCTGCCGACTTGAACGAAGTGGTCGCCGTCTATCACGCCAGCACGTCAAATGACATTGCCGCCGCCTATTCCGAAAAGAAATTTTCCATCTTTAACTTCACGCCCGCCATCGGTGATTTTTTCCAGCCCGGTAAATTCCCCAAGACCGAGGCGTTCTTTGAGCGCGTGCAAAAACAGGCCGCGGCCGTGACCGACCAGGCCAAGGACTTTTACCAGCGCCCGCGCCCGTATGTGGTTGATCCGAGCCTGGCTAACGGCAAGCTGGAAAAAAGTTTCAGCTATCCCAGCGGACACTCAACCGAATCGATGGTGCTCGCGCTGGTGCTCGCCGATTTATTTCCAGACAAGCATGACGCCATCATCGCCGAGGCACGGAGCATCGGCTGGCATCGCGTGGAGATCGCCCGGCATTACATGACCGACATTTATGCCGGTCGCGTGCTCGCGCAGGCCATCGTGCGCGAGATGAAGACTAATCCCAACTTCCAAAAGGATTTTGCCGGGGCGCAGGCGGAAATCGCGGCAGGGCAGAAATGACTGGCGGCACCGGCATATTATTTTGTTTTTCCGCCGATTTTGATTGGCTTTCCATTAAATAAGCGAATACTCGAAGACCGGATGGACGGCGGACTTTAATCAATGGCGTGAAAAGTATGATAAAAAAAATTATCCTAATGGTTGTGGCAGCCTTGGCAATGGGATCTGTTCAGGCCCAAACCGCAACTTTCCTTCCCGGCCAGCTCGCCGTGTTGCGTGCCGGGGACGGTGAGGTGAACCAACAACTCAAGCAGGCACCTATATTTATTGACCAGTTCGACCCAAACAACTTTAACACCGCGCCATCCTTCACGGTGCCGATCCCGACCAATGGGCCGAATTCGTTTTTTTTCAACGGTCGGGCTGCGACCGAGGGTTTGCTGACGCGCTCGACCGACCGACGGTTGCTGGCCTTCGCCGGTTATGGCGGCGTCAACCTGCTCGAAAAACCCGGAACGCCGTCGCTGCTCGATATTCAACGCGGCTTTTGCACGGTGGACGCGACGGGGATTATTCATACTTTTTTATATCAGGCACATGATGCCAGCGAAAAGGTGAACCCCCGGGGCGTCGCGACGGATGGAACCAATCAATTCTGGAGCTGTGGCAACGCGGGCGGGACGTTGTATTTTAATCCAACTGATGGCAAAGGGACTTTGCAATTTCAACCTTTTCAAAACTCGCGGGCCGCAAAAATCATCAACGGAGTCCTTTATGTCACATTGAACGGACCGGATGGGAAGGCAATTGATGAAGCGGCTGGAATTTATCGGTTCACGGATCAAACCGGCAATGTCCTGCCCCTGCCACGCCAGACGGATGCGGTCATTGATCTGGTCGTTCCAGCAGCCGAACCCTATGTAAAAATCGCCGGATTTGACTTGAGCCCGGACAAGACCATCGCTTACACGGCAGATACGGTGGCGGGAATTCAAAAATATGTGAAGTCCGGCGGTGCTTGGAAACTGGCTTACAACTTTGCAATTCCCCAAAACATTCCCGCCATCGAAAACCATGGAACCGGCTGCTTCGGGCTGACCGTGAATTTCAGCGGGC
Organism: uncultured Verrucomicrobiae bacterium; assembly: GCA_963738245.1. Taxonomy (GTDB): domain Bacteria; phylum Verrucomicrobiota; class Verrucomicrobiia; order Limisphaerales; family UBA11358; genus UBA11358. The sequence continues at coordinate 452,454 of CAVTWB010000014.1, read as the reverse complement.
CGGCTCCGGTGATTTATGCCACCACCACGGAAGGCTGGGATGGCAGTGTGAACTCCAACCGCGTGGTCCGCATCGTGGACACCAATGCCGCCGCCGTGGTGACAACTGTGGCGCAGGCACCGAGCGACAAAATCGCCTTTCGCGGCGTTGATTTTACCCCGGAACCTGGAACCGTTAGTGCGGCCAGGCCCTAATCAGAGCGGGGTTTTAACCAGCCTTGGTCTCCACCCAGCGGGCAAAGAGCCAGAGCAAATCGGACAGGCGGTTGAGGTAGATGATGATTTCCGCGTTCTTCAATTCGCCTGTTTCCTGCAACGCGCAGACGCGGCGTTCGGCGCGGCGGCAAACGGTGCGCGCCAGGTCGAGCGCGGCGGAATTTTTGGTCGCGCCCGGTGTGGCCCAGCCTTTGAAACTTATTTTCTGCGCCTCAATTTCCTTCACGAGCGCGTCGAGCTTTGCCGTCATGGCCGGCGTCACGAGCGTGTAGCCGTCCTTCGTGTAGCGCGGCAGATCTTCCAGCGTGACGCTCAATTCGCCCATCAGATCCACCAGACTTTTTTGGATTGAAAACAAATTGTCGCGCACGAAATCTTCCGTGGCCGTCGCGCGCGCCAGACCGAGCGCCGCGTTCAGCTCGTCCACCGTGCCGTAAGCCTCGACACGCGCGTGGATTTTCTTTATACGCCGGTTATACATCAGGCCCGTCGTGCCGCCGTCGCCCGTCTTGGTCGCAATGCTCATGGCAACCAGCTAAACGCTTTACTCCGCGCTTGCCAAGCAGAACCTGCCCGACAATTGCGCGCACTGACGCGGTTAGGAATTTACTTTTCATCGTCAGCACGGTTTACTGTCGCGACGGCAGTTTTTAACCATCCAATATTATTTTTAACGAAACGATGAAAAAAAGTCAGGGCATTTACATCGGCACGGACAGCGGCGCCACCACGTCCAAGGTGGGCGGCGTCTGGGCCGACGGCACCACGATTTCCACCAAACTCCTCCAGCGGTCGACCGGTTCGCAAAATGGCCCCGACGCCGTCGTCCGCAACTGGGTTGATGCCATCACCGATTTTCTCCAGCAAAATGGATTGGCCTGGGACCAGGTGCTGGGCGTGGGCCTGGCCATCCCCGGCCCCTTTCGCAGCCGGGGCGTGCTGGATTGTCCCCCCAACCTGCCGGCTCCGTTTCATGGTTGGGACGTCCACAACGCCTACAGCAATGCGCTTGCCGCCAAAGCCGGACGCGCCATCCCGCTCACCGTTGGCAACGACGGGAACTACGGCGGCGTGGCCGAGGCGCAACATGCCCGCGGCATCACCGAAGCCGGCGTGCTGATGCTTGCGCCCGGTTCCGGCTTGGGCTGCGCCTACATTGACCGCAATGGCCTGCCGCTGGACGGCGACACTTTGAACGGCATGGAAGGCGCGCACATGCCCGTGCCGCTGCACCTGCTCCACATCAAGCCCTTCACCTGCGGCTGCGGCAAAGACTGGGGCTGCGTCGAGGCCTACACCACCATCTCCGGCCTCCCGCAGTTGCTCGCCGAATTTCTGCCCAAATATCCGGACCACGAACTCGCCAAATCTCCCGCTGCGCCCAAGGAAAAGGCGCTCGCCCTGCGCGGCCTGGCGCAAAAAGGCGATCCGCTCGCCGTCGAAATTTTCAATTTTCAGGCGAAGGCGCTGGGACTGCACGTCGCCAATCTCGCCATGGCGCTCGACCCTCAATTCGTCGTCATCGGCGGCGGCCTGATGGATCCGGAGGCGACCACGGAGGAATTTCGCGAGCGCTACCTGCGCATCATCCGCGAGACGGCCAGGCCCTATCTCTGGCCGCAACAGCGGGCGCGCATGACGATTGTCCCGGCGTCGCTCGGCGAACTTTCCCAGGCCATCGGCGCCGCGCTGGTGGCGCTTTACCAGAGCCGGTCTTGAGGGAACGCCGGGAGCGGGGCGGGAAAGGAAAAATTTAGGCAGTCGGCTTGAAAAAAACGCGGACAGCCGGCAGATGAGAATACGTAAAAGGCGTGCGAGCCGTCCGTTCATCCGGTTAAGTCCGGACTGGGCTTGCCCTGGTTCCGCGTGCACCGGCTTTTTAACGCGCACGTCTTGCACCCGCTGGCTCGGTAATTATGGAGGTCCCGCCCGAGTTCATGCGTGCTGAAACGATACGTCAGCGGGGTTCCTGCCGGACACACATGCGCATTCTTCAGGGCGTCATACTTGAACTGGCTTTTGCCATACAAACCGCGCGCCGTGTTCGCACTGGTGTCGCTCTTGGGAATGAAGGGCGTGATCCCGTGTTCGATGCAGCGACTGACTTCCGCCGCGTTGTAAGTCGCCGGCATCCGCCACGACTTCCGCTCGGGTTAATTTGAGATTAGCCTCGGCTGCCAGGGCGACATTGGCCTGTTGCGCGTTGTAACCCGCCCAAACCAGACGCCCGACGCGATGAAAACAACGCTGCAACCGGCAGTGAACCAGACCAGAAACGGCACGGGCAGATGAAATCATCCGCCGGCTGGCGGAAGGTTTGGCGCAAACGAGGGCGCGTCCGCAATAGGCGCAAATGCCGACGACTTCAGAATTGTGCGCGGGGCATTTCATGGCGCGGCAGGCTGGCGGATTTTTTCGACGAGGATTTTTTCGGGATTATTCTCGCCAAGCTGGAGCAGGTTGGCGTTGGCGTAAAGGTCCAGCTTGGGCTTGACCTGCGGTGCGCCGGCCACGCGACGTTCGCGGGAGAGTTCCTGGATGGCCAGCGTGTCGAGCGCCACGGGGTCGCGGCTGAACCAAAGCTCTTCCGGCACGGCGGAATAATGCAGCAGGCCGCGCGTGCCGCCCTCGTATTGGCCGATGAGCGCGTCGGTGATATTGAGAACGACGCGGTCGCCGAGGGACGGCAATGCGTAAATTTCCGGCACGGCCACGGCCAGACGGTCGGGGTCGGCCTCGAACCGCCGGGTGTTGTCCACGCTGCCGAGGGCGAGGCTGTAAAGCTGGCCGCAGACGCCGATGTCCTCTTCGTTGAGCAGCGGCGCGATGCTGATGATTTTCGTGATCTGCTGGCTGACAATTTTGGTGACGAAGGATTTCCGCCCGACGCCTTCATTCGTTTTTCCAAATTCCGAATCGCCCCAGACGAGGCTGCCGATGACGACGGTGTCGGGCAGGTAAAAATTCGTGGGGTCGTAGCCGGATTCCACGCTGCCGGCGGCGCGCACGCCGAGCTGCGCGGCGAGATCGAAAAATCCGGCGTTGCGCAAATCGTGGGCGTGCTTGTCCCAGATGATGACATGCGGCGGCGGCACGCCGGCGGCGAGCAATCCCTGAATCACAGCGGCCACCACGGCGGGGCGCGTGCCGCTCAACTCGCCGGCTTCGGAAAAAACCTTGATGCCGACAACGTCCTGCGTGGAAACGAGGCTTTGCCAGGCGGCGACGGCATTGGTCCTGCCGGTTAGGACGCTGACGCCACGGTCCACCATGGTTTGGACGGCGGCGGCGTTGGGTTGAAAATCGGAAATGGCACCAGAGTTTTCAACGCTGACGACCTGCGCGTGGCGGACCGCCGGCGAATCGGCGGCGTGAATTTGCCAGGCCGCCAGACAAACCGCGCCCGCAACGGCGAGGCGTCGGAAGAATTTTGCGAACTGAATCTGTGCGTTTCTTGACACGTTAGGGCGCGGATGCTACCAACATTGCCGATGCTGGCCAAAAAAAATCGTGTTCGCTGTGGTGTGGTTGTTTTCCTGATGCTTGCCTTTTTCCTCACCGGCTGCACGCCGCCCGGCCAGCGTGCGCTGCTGCGGGGCAAAAAACTTCTGGATCGCGGCGATTACGCCGCCGCCGTGGAGGAATTAAAAACGGCCACGACCTTGCTGCCGGCAAGCGCGCCGGCGTGGAATTATCTCGGCGTCGCCTGCCAGAACGCCGGGCAGCCGGCGGATGCGGCGGCGGCGTATCAGCGCGCCATCACGCTCGACCGCGATTTGGTGGAGGCGCATTACAACCTCGGCTCGCTCTGGCTGGAGCAAAACAAGCCCGACGCGGCGATCGCGGAATTCACCACCTACACGCTCCAGCGCCGCAACGACCCGGATGGCTGGCTCAAACTCGGCTCGGCGCAACTGCACGCCAGCGATTTTGCGGCGGCGGAAAAAAGCTTCAGCACCGCACTGGCCGAAAGCACGAACAACGCCGAGGCGCTGAACGGGATCGGGCTTGCGCGCGTGGAACGCGGACGCCCGCGCGAGGCGGCGCAGTCCTTCGCCGCCGCCATCCAGGCTCATCCCGACTACGGGCCCGCACTGCTGAACCTGGCGACGGTCGCCCACGAAAGTTTGCACGACAACCGGCTCGCCCTGCAAAATTACCGCGCGTATCTGGCGCTGACACCGCGGACGGCGAACTGGGATGCCGTCAACGAAATCGCCAGCAACCTTGAACAGCCGGCCAATGTTGCCGCCACCACAACGCCACCGCCGGTGAGCGAACCGAGAACGCAAGTCGTCGCGCGGACGACCACGCCCGCGAAAATGCAACCGGCCGCTCCCCGGCCGGTTTACAATCCGCCGCCGCGCATGATGCCATCCGTGCCCGCTCAAGTCGTCAACGTCCAGCCGGAGCCGGAGATTGTGACGACGCCGGTGAAAACGGTTTACCGCAACGAGGCTCCGGCGGCGGCGCAGCCGGTGGCGCCAGCCGCCAGGCCGGAGGTGAATTATTTTCAAAACGGAATCACGCCGCTGCCGGCGTCGGGATCAACCGGGCTGGCGGACTCAAAATCATTCCAGATGGTCCAGCCCGCGCCGCCGACGTTTCCGCGTTATCTTTATCTGTCGCCGCGCCGGCCGAAGACGGGCAATCACGCGGCGGCCTCGGGCGCGTTCACGCGGGCGGAGATGTTTGAGCAGGATTCGCGGTGGCCGGACGCGCTGGAATGGTATCGGCGGGCGGCGCAGGCGGATCCGGGCTGGTTCGAGGCGCAATATAATTACGGCGTGCTGGCCAGCCGGCTGCGGATTTACCCCACCGCGCTCGCGGCCTACGAAACGGCGCTGGCCATCGAGCCGGATTCGGTGGACGCGCGCTACAATTTCGCGCTCGCGCTCAAGACGGCGGGTTACGACACGGACGCGCTGGATGAACTGCAAAAAATCGCGGCCGCCCACCCGGACGACGTCCGCGTGCAACTGGCGCTGGGAAACCTTTATGCGCAGCAGTTGCGCGACCCGGCGCAGGCGCGGCGGCATTATTTGAAAGTGCTGGAACTGGACCCGCATAATCCGCAGGCCACGGACATCCGGTTCTGGCTGGCTGCCAATCCGGGGTGAAAAGTGGCTTGAAATTTGCTGGTATTCCGGCGTGAAGGCTTTATTTTCAAATTTATGATTGCTGTGGCAACCCATTCATTGGCACTCGACAAGCTGCCGTTCGGCTGGTTTGACGTCGTGCTGGTGGCCGTGCTCGGCTTCGGGCTTTTTCGCGGGCGGCGCAACGGCATGACCAAGGAGGTTTTGCCGATGTTCCAGTTGGTCGCGACCGTCCTCGTCTGCGGGCTGGGCTATGAAACGGCCGGACAACTCCTGACCAACACCGCCGGGCTGGACAAGTTGCCGGCCTTCATCCTGGGCTACCTGGCCCTCGCGCTGGTGGTCCATCTGGTGTTCATCCTTGTGAAAAAGATTTTGATGCCGCGTCTCACGGGCAGCAATTTTTTCGGCAGCAGTGAATATTATCTGGGCATGGCGTCGGGCATGATCCGTTACGCCTGCATGTTGTTCGTCGCGCTGGCGCTGCTGAACGCGCCCGTTTACACGTCGGCGGACATCGCCAGGGCCAAGGCCTACAATGCGCGCTGGTATGGCGGCGGCATGGATGGTTACAGCGGCGATTTTTTCCCCACGGTGCAAACCCTACAGGAAGGGGTTTTCAAAACATCCTTCACCGGAAAATACATCAGGCAATACACCGAAGTGATGATGGTCAACACGGGTTCCGCCGGCACGGAAACCCTCACGGCGGCGCCACAAAAACAGCCGGTGATCCATATTGGCAACTGACCGGCGCCCCGCGCCCCTGACCGCGCATGGCCGGAATTTCCCCCGCAACCCTCGAACGCATCCGCGCCGCCAGCGATATCGTGGACATCATCGGCGGCTATCTGCCGCTGAAAAAGGCCGGCGCAAACTTCACCGCGCTCTGCCCGTTTCACAAGGAAAAATCGCCCAGCTTCAATGTCAATCCGCACAAGCAGATTTTCCACTGCTTCGGCTGCCACAAGGGCGGCGACGTGTTCACCTTCGTCAAGGAATACGAAAACATCGGTTTCGTGGATGCCGTGCGCCGGCTCGCCGAGCGCGCAAAAATCCCGCTTGAATTTGATCAAAATCCCGCCGCGCAGGAATCGCGGCATCTCAAGGATCAACTGCTCGACATCCACGAACAGCTAACGCAGCGCTGGCAAAATTGTCTTGCCAGCGAAGCCGCCGGCCAGCTTGCGCGCGATTATCTCGCCAAGCGCGGCGTCTCGGCGGACGCGATAAAACTGTTTCGCATCGGGGCCGCGCCGGAATTATGGGATGACACGGTGAATTGGGCGAAGAGCAAAAATTTCGACCTCGCCACCGTCGAGAAAGCCGGGATCATCATTCGCAAGGAAGAAACCGGAAATTATTACGACCGTTTTCGCGGGCGGCTGATGTTTCCGATTTGCGACGAACAAGGCCGCGTCATCGGTTTCAGCGGCCGCGTTTTGTCCGGCGACGAGAAGACCGCGAAATATGTCAACTCGCCGGAGACGCCAATCTTCACCAAGAGTAAAATTTTCTTCGGCCTCGACAAATCCAAGCGCGCGATTCTTGACGCCGGTTTTGCGATCATCTGCGAAGGCCAGTTGGATTTGATCGCGTGTTTCACCAACGGCGTGCAGAACATCGTCGCGCCGCAAGGCACGGCGTTCACCGAACAGCACGCGCGCATTATCAAGCGCTACGCCAATGAAGTCGTGTTGTGCTTTGACTCCGACAACGCCGGCCAGAACGCCATCGTGCGCTCGCTCGACCATCTGCTGGCGTCCGGCCTCGCCGTGCGCGTGGCCGTGTTGCCACCGCCGCATGACCCGGATAGTTTCATCAAGACCAACGGCGGCGAGGCGTTCGCCGAACTCGTCGAAAACGCAGAAGGATTTTTTGATTACTATTTGAACCGGCTCTGCGCGACGAATGAAATCAATTCCGACAAGGGCCGGCTCGCCGATTTTGCGTTCCATGTCCGAAGCCGTTCACAAGACCGGCAATTCGCGTTTTGATTGATACTTACGCGCAAAAGACGGCACTGCGGCTCGGCGTCCCGCCGGAATCCGTCCGCGCCGAATTCAAAAAAAATCCCGGAACGCCGCACCCGCACAGCGAGGAGGAATCATTTGAATCCGCCGAGCCGGCGGCGGAAATCGCGCCGCCCTCGCCCATCGAATTTCATCTGCTGAAACTCCTGTTGCTGCACGATGAACTGGTGGCGACCGCCGCGTTGAATCTGGATGCGAACTGGATTTTGCATCCACACGTCCGGCAGATTGTCGAATTGCGGCTCGCCGCGCAGGAGCACGAAACGTGGCACAATCTCGCGGAGTTTCTCAACAGTTGCGAATCGGCGGAGCAGCGCAGCCTGGTCACCGAGGCCGTCGCCGAAGAACGCAAAATTCCCAATCCCGAAACCCAGCTCGCCGACGTGGCGCTGAAATTGCGGAACCAGTTTCTCGACCGGCAGATCGTCGCGCTCACGCAAAAAATCAGCCAGCCGGAGATCGGCGATGACGAAAAAGTGTCGCTGCTGCGCGAACAGATGAAATTGAAGGAGCAGAAGCGCTCGCCGCTCTTGCCGCTGGAAAAATAAAACGGCGCAATCCCTGCGGACCGCGCCGTTTTGAATTTGCGTGAAAATTATTTCGCGCCCTGATTGATCCAGGCTATCACAATCCCGATTTGCTCCGGCGTCAGAGTTTTCGCCCCGGCCTTATTGGGCATCGGCGGCATCCAGCCGTCCTTGTCCTTGAGCTGATGTGCCGCGGCTTTCACCACGATGCTGTTCGCGGCATCGCCGGCCTTCACCGCAGGCCCCCATTTGTTGCCCTTGAGAATGCCTTCGAGCGTGTCCAGGTGCAGGTGGGCTTTCGGTTTGTCACCGCTGTGGCATTTGACGCAATTGGCGTCAAAGATCGGCTTGATGTCGGCCGCGTAAGTCAGGCCGGTCTTGGTCGAGGCCGGCGGCAGCGGGGCGGCGGGCGGCGCGGCATCCTGGGCGGACGCGGCCACAGCAAAACTGAAGGACGCCGCGAGCGCGGCCAGCATGAGTTTGGTCGGATTCATGGTCATGTTAATGGTCGGAATTAGTTTGTTTGGTTCGTTCGCATGATAAGACGCCAGAAACCGGCAAAAGGTTCAATAAAAATTTAACCGGCGGACGCGGCTTGAAGTCGGCGTGCGCCTGCGCCAACTTTGCCGCGTGCAAACTGAAGATTTCTCCGATGCCGGGCTGGTCGTCCTCGGCCACGGCACGGTTTTGAACGACCAGTCCGCCGCGCCGGTCTTCCAGCACGCGGCGGAACTGCGCCGCCGGAAAATTTTCGCCGAAGTGCGCGAGGCGTTTTGGAAACAGGAGCCGCACGTCAAAAAAGTGCTCGCGGAAATTTCCGCGCCGCGCGTCTTCATCGCGCCGCTTTTCATCAGCGAAGGCTATTTCAGCACCGAAATCATTCCGGCGGAACTGGGTTTTCAATTTCCCGGCAGCTTAAAATTAAAAATTAAAAAATCAGAACTGTATTATTGCCGACCGGTCGGCTCACACGATTTGATGACCAAGGTCATTGTCGCCCGCGCGGACGAAGTCGTGAAACAATTTCCGTTCCCGCGCGCGCCGAAAAAATCCGACACGACGCTGTTCGTCGCCGGCCATGGCACGGAAAAAAACGCCAATTCGCGCAAAGTCATCGAGCGGCAGGTCGAGTTGATCCGCGCGCTGAACCTTTACGCGGAGGTCCACGCGATTTTTCTGGAAGAATCGCCGCGCATTGCGGATTGTTTTCAAATCGCGCGGACAAAAAACCTGGTCGTCGTTCCATTTTTTATCAGCGACGGTTTGCATGTGGTCGAAGACATCCCGGTTTTGCTCGGCGAGCCGGAGCGCATTGTGAAAGAGCGGCTCGCCGCCGGCCAGCCGACCTGGCGCAATCCGACGGAAAAGCACGGCAAGCTGGTCTGGTATTCGCCGTCCGTCGGCACCGAGCCGCTGCTGGCCGATGTGATTTTGGAACGCGTGCGCGAGGCCGCCGGAGCGCCGAGCATTGCTCGGCAAATGAATATCTGAACACGAAACGAGCCGAGCAATGCTCGGCGCTCCGAAAAAATTTATGAAAAAACTGCGCATCGGATTCTTGAGCGCCGCCGGCATCGGCCGGAAAAACTGGAAGGCCATTTTCAATTCCGGCAGCGCCGTCGTGGCCGCCGTCGCCAGCCGCGACGTGGAAAAAAGCCGCAAATACATTGACGAACTCCAAAGCCAGTTTGCCTTTGCCGAAAAGCCGCGCGCGCTCGGCAGCTATGAGGAATTGCTCGCGTCGCCGGACATTGACGCAGTGTACATTCCGCTGCCGACCGGCCTGCGCAAGGAATGGGTATTGCGCGCGGCGGCGGCAGGCAAGCATGTCGTCTGCGAAAAACCGTGCGGCGTCAGCACTGCCGATTTGAAGGAAATGATTGCCGCCTGCACAAAAAAACGCGTGCAATTCATGGACGGCGTGATGTTCATGCACAGCCCGCGCCTGCCGCAAGTCCGCAAAGTTCTGGACGACGGCAAAAGCGTCGGCGGCATCCGGCGGATTTCGTCGGCCTTCAATTTTCTCGGCCACGGCGATTTTTCCAAAACCAACATCCGCGTCAACGGCGCGCTCGAACCCGCCGGCTGCCTCGGCGATCTGGGCTGGTATAACATCCGGTTTTCGCTGTGGGCGATGAACTGGAAACTGCCGCACACGGTCACCGGCAAAATCCTTTCGCAATCCGCCGCGACCGGCGGGCGCGTGCCGTCGCCGACGGAATTTTCCGGCGAGCTGTTTTTTGACGGCGGCGTTTCCGCCAGTTTTTACTGCTCGTTCGTCGCCCAGTTCCAGCAATGGGTGGTGGTCAGCGGCGAGAAAGGTTATCTGCGGCTGCCGGATTTTGTCCATGTGCGCCACGAACCGGCCTTTGAAGTCAACGGAGCCGAGGTGCGCGTCAAAGTTCCCGGCGCCGTCCAACCGTCCGCCGTCCGCCGATCCGCTGGAAATGGGCCACGCGACCGCGCAGGACACGTTGATGTGGCGGAATTTTGCAAAACAAATTTCTTCCGGCAAACTGAACCAAGACTGGCCGATGTGGGCGCTGAAAACGCAAATTGTTTTGGACGCGTGCTTGAAAGCCGGCCGGACCGGCAAGCCGGTGAAAATTTAGGAACCACGAAACACATGAATCACTCGAAAGAAAAATTAAATTTCGTGTGTTTCGTGTATTTCGTGGTTTAACAAAAAAATCCGTTCCGTTATCCTGCGCGGCGTGCAATTTCGGAAAATCACCATCGTCGGCGTCGGTTTGCTCGGCGGCTCCATCGGGCTGGCCGTGCGCCAGCGACGGCTGGCCGGTGAAATCGCCGGCTTCGTCCGGCGGGCCGCCAGCGTGAAGGACTGTGAAAAAGCCGGCGCGGTGGATTATGCCACGACCGATCTGCTCGCCGCCGTTTCCAACGCCGACCTTGTCATCCTCTGCACGCCGCTCGCGCAGATGCGTTCGCTGGCGGAACAAATTCTTCCGGCGCTGAAACGCGGCGCGATTGTCACCGATGTTGGCAGCGTGAAAGCCGGTGTGGTGCGCGAACTGGAATCGCTGATTCAAAAATCCGGCGCGCATTTCGTCGGCAGCCATCCGATGGCCGGCGGCGAAAAAATGGGCGTGCTGGCCGCGCGAGCGGATTTGTATGCGAATGCCGTTTGCGTCGTCACGCCGACAAAAAAATCCAACGCCGCCGCCGTCCGCAAATTGGAAAAATTTTGGCAATCGCTCGGCGCGCGGACGCTGCGGCTGGACGCCGCAAAACACGATCTGCTCGTCAGCCGTTCAAGCCATTTGCCGCATGTCGTGGCGGCGACGCTGGCAAATCTGGTTTTGCATCCGGCGAATCCCAAAATGCAGGCGGCGTTGTGCGCGACTGGTTTTCGCGACACGACGCGCATTGCGTCCGGCTCGCCGGAGATGTGGCGCGACATCGCGCTGGCCAACCGAAAAAATGTTTCGCGCTCCGTGGATGTGTTTGTGGCCGAGCTTAAAAAATTTCAGTCCGCGCTCAAACGGAACGACGCGAAAGCCGTCGAGAAATTTTTCACCGCCGCCAAGGCGCGTCGTGACAACTGGTGTGCGTGTCTGGCTTCAACCTCATCGGAATGAATTTCAGCCACAGATTGACACAGATGAAATACAGATTTTTTAGACACGGATTGCACGAATTTTCACAGATTGAATCCGTGTTAATCAGTGGAATCCGTGTCAGATTCTTTCCGCATCTGTGTCCATCTGTGTTCATCCGTGGCTAAAAATGGCTTTACCCGACCTCATCGAAATTGTCCCGCTCGACAAGCCCGTGCGCGCGGAAATCACCGTGCCCGGCTCCAAGAGCATCACCAACCGCGCGCTGATTCTCGCCGCACTGGCCGACGGCGAAACGAAGTTGAGGGGCGCGCTTTGGAGTGATGATACAGAAGTGATGATTAAGGCGCTCAAAAAACTCGGATTCAAAATCAAAATTGAACAAGATCCAAACGAGTTTCTGAATCGGATAATTACGGTCAAAGGATTGGGCGGGAAAATTCCAAAAGGTGGTGCTGAAAAAACGCGTGAAATTAGTGTGGGAAACGCTGGCACGGCTGCAAGGTTTTTGGCGGCTTTTGTTTCTCTTCGCAAGGGCATTTATCGTTTAAGCGGTGTGCCACGGATGCATGAGCGTCCCCAAGGCGGCGCTATTCAAGGCGTTGCGTGAGCTTGGCTACCGCGTTGAATCAGAAAATGGGAATGACAAATTGCCGGTGAAAATTTTTGGTGAAGGGCCAAAGAAAAGGAAAATGCACTGTTAGTATTGAAGAAAGTTCTCAATTTGCATCAGCACTAATGCTTTGTGCGAAGACCGGCAAATGGGAGATTGAAGTAGTGGGTGAAAATGCCGAGGAATCGCCTTATGTTGCGATGACTACAAATTTAATTAAAGCATTTCCCAATCGTGGCGGACATTTTCGCATTGAGCCAGATGCTTCGAGCGGTAGTTACTTCTGGGCAGTCGGCTCAATCTTTCCACTCCCCGAAGGTTCTTCGGGCAATATTTCTGTTTATGATTTAGCAAGGTCATTGAAGAGAAAGATTGCTGGATCAAGGTATTTCTCTGTGCGGGTAATGAGTTGGCCGGATTCGGAACTTCAAATTGATCAGGATTTTCCAAGATTTTTGCCCGACCCGCCGGAGTTCAAACTTAAAAAGACAATTTCTCGTATTACTGATTTAGGTGATAGCATAATGACGGCTATCACGATTGCGCCATTAGCAAATCAAGAAACAAAATTCACCGACCTCGGCCGCTTGCGCGTGCAGGAATGTGAGCGCGTCGTCGCGTTGCGGACGGAGTTGACCAAGTGCGGCGCGAAAGTGGCCGAGGAAGGCGACACGCTGACGGTTTATCCGTCGAAGCCGGGGGAATTGCACGGCGCGGAGATTGAAACCTACAACGACCATCGCATGGCGATGTGTTTTGCGATTCTGGGATTGAAAGTGCCCGGCATAAAAATTAAAAATCCCGCCTGCGTGAAAAAGACGTTCCCGAATTTTTTCCAAAAGCTGGCGGCGCAACCGCCGCACGGTTTGGGCGCGGAGATTTGGGAAATCAAAGACGGCCAGCGCACGCGGAAGTTGAGCGGCGACGATTTGTTTGCGGATTGAAAATTTTGACACGGATTCCACGGATTTTCACAGATTGAATCCGTATTAATCAGTGAAATCTGTGTCTTAGTAAGAATTTATTTTGAAAACGAAGCATCCGATAGTCATCGCCATTGACGGCACGAGCGCGAGCGGCAAGAGCACGAACGCCAAGCTCGTGGCCCGCGCGCTCGGCTACGTTTACGTGGACACCGGCGCGATGTATCGCACGCTGGCGTGGTATTGCCTGCAAAAGCGCGTGGACGTGCATGACGCCAAGCTTGTCGCCAACGCCTGCCGCCGGTGGAAAACCGATTTATGCTGCGTGGAGAAAAACGGTTTGCGCGTCGTTCATCTGCTCGTGGACGGCTATTTTCCGGAGAAGGAAATCCGCACGCCGGAAACCGCCGCCGCCGTCTCGCACGTGGCCGCCGTGCCCAAGGTGCGCGAGTGGATGAAGAAAAAACAGCGCGAGTGCATCCAGTTCGGCGACCTGGTGATGGAAGGCCGCGACATCGGCACGAATGTTTTTCCGGAAACGGACTATAAATTTTATCTCGACGCGACGCTGGCGGAACGTTCCGCCCGCCGCGCCGCCGACGGCGTGGATGAAAATCTCGCCGCGCGCGACCAGCGCGACAGCCAGCGCGCCGCCGCGCCGCTCATGATCGCGCTCGGCGCAAAGGTCATCAACAATTCCGCCCTGACCTCGGAGCAAACGAGCAGACTGATTCTGGAGGCAATCCGCAAACTGATGCCGGCAAAATGAATTTGTCCTATCGCATCGGCTGGACGTGCTTCCGGGTGATGTATGCCACCTATTTTCGGTGGCGCGTTTTCAACGCTGAGCGCGTGCCGTTACAGGGCGGAGTGATCCTCGCCTCGAACCACGCGAGCTTTCTTGACCCGCCACTGGTCGGTTCCGGTCTGAAGCGCGACATCAATTATCTCGCGCGCGAGTCGCTCTTCCGCTTTCCCGGCATGGGCGCGCTGCTGCGTTCCTGGAACGCCGTGCCGGTGGACCGCGACGGCGGCGGCGCGAAGGGATTGAAAATCATTTTGGAACGGTTGCTCGCGGGCAACGGGATCATTTTGTTTCCCGAAGGCACGCGGACGAAGGACGGCAGTTTGCAGCCGGCGCGTTCGGGCATCGGCCTGACGGTCATCAAGTCCACCGCGCCGGTCGTGCCGGTGCGCGTGTTCGGGACGTTTGAAGCCTACGGACGCAACCGCAAATTCCCGCGCCCACACCGCGTGATGGTAAAATACGGCCAGCCGATGAATTTCGAAAAACTGCGCGCCGAGGCAAAAACCTGCGACAAGGCGCGGTTGAAGGAAATTTACCAGCAGGTCGCCGACGAAATCATGGCGGCAATTGCGAAGCTGGAGCCGCAGGAGGATTTTTGATTTACGACTGACGATTGTTTTGTTGCGCGCGACGGCTTGAAAAATCGTAATTCGTAAATCATCAATCGTAAATCTCTTCAGATTCCCAGATCCGACAGCGTCTTGCTGATGGCGTTGACGATCTGGACGAGGCGTGGATGCGATTGCTCGATGCCGCCCACGGACGAGCGCAAGCCTTGATTGGACAGTTCGCGCAGCTGCGCGTTGGGTTCGGCGCGCGTGGCTTCGTGCGCCGAAAGTTTGGCGAAATTGGCGATGCTGTCGGCCTGTTCGCTGTGGGTTTCGGAGAGCTTGGCGACTTCCGTCTTCAAAGTGCCGAGCAGTTTGAGCAGTTCGGCCTTGCGCTCGGCGCTCACGGATTCCGCGCCGCCGATTTTCGCCTCAATCTCGCTGATGGTTTTTTCAATCATTCCAAATAAATTTAACCTGCGTTTTGAATCCGGCAAACAAAATCACCAGCGGCCAAGCTTGGGCAGGCGCGGCTGGACAATTTCCCAAATCTGGCCGAACACGGCCTCCAGCGGCTGCGCGCCGTTGACCTGCTGGATGCGCTGCGGTTCGCTGGAGGCAATGACGCCGTAGCCGTGCGCGACGCGCTCGAAAAATTTCCGGTCCGCCTCCTCGATGCGGTCGCGCACAAACGGCAGCGTGGCCTGCCGCGACCGCAACCGCTCGGCGCTGACCTCCGCCGGAACTTGCAAAAACAAGGTCAAATCCGGTTTCGTCCCGCCGACGGCGAATTCGATGACGGCCTTCACTTTCTCCAAATCCAGTTCGCGGCCGTAGCCTTGATACGCCGTGGTGGAATCGTAAAAGCGGTCGCACAGGACGATCTCGCCGCCGGCGAGCGCGGGGCGGATGACTTCGCGGACGAGCTGCGCGCGGCTGGCGTTCATCAGGAGCAGCTCGGCCTCGGCGGTCATGGCGTGATTGTGCAGGCTGTGCTTGAGCGTGTGGCGGATTTCCTCGCCGATGGGCGTGCCGCCCGGTTCGCGGTGCGTGCGGACGACATAGCCGAGCGTGCGCAGCCGTTGTGCGAGCAGTTCCACCTGCGTGGATTTGCCACAGCCTTCCGTGCCTTCAAAGCTGATGAACAGACCTTTTGTCATTTACGAATTGCGATTTACGATTTAAGCGTTGCAGAGTAAATCAAATCTTTTTCAATTTGATTCCCTTCGGCGAGTCTTCAATGACCCAGCCTTTGGTTTTCAATTCTTCGCGGATGGCGTCGGCACGCTTGAAATCCTTGACT
This sequence comes from uncultured Verrucomicrobiae bacterium, assembly GCA_963738245.1. Taxonomy (GTDB): domain Bacteria; phylum Verrucomicrobiota; class Verrucomicrobiia; order Limisphaerales; family UBA11358; genus UBA11358. The sequence goes on along the minus strand of CAVTWB010000014.1, from coordinate 436,807 downwards.
TTGCGGGCGGCTTCGCGAGCTTCAAGCAACGCCGCAATATCGGCTGGGACTTCAAATTCATCCAGCATACTTAGTCCCAAAAGGCCAATGCCGATTGTGCGCCAAGTGAATAATGCGGCTGATGCTTGCATTGGTGAAAGTTGATTTGCGACAAGCTTTCGATTTAACTCGCGCACCCAATCGAAAATTATCCCCCAGGCAGCGGACACGTTCAAATCGTCATCCATGACATTTTCGATTTTTGTAATCAACTCTTGATCTGGATTCGCGACCGCATCTCCGCATATTTCTTTGAGCTTCGCCATACATTCGTCAATTCGCGCCAGCGCCGTTTTCGCGCCCGCCAAGCCGTCGAGCGTGAAATTAAACGTCTCGCGGTAATGCGCGGTGAGCAGCAGATAGCGCACTTCGCGGCCGGTGAAACCTTTTGCGAGCAAATCGCGCAGCGTGAAATAATTTCCGAGCGACTTGCTCATTTTTTTCCCCTCGACCAAAAGGTGCGCGCCGTGCAGCCAGTATTTCACGAACGGCTTGCCGGTTGCGCCTTCGCTCTGCGCGATTTCGTCCTCGTGATGCGGGAACTTCAAATCCTCGCCGCCGAGGTGCAAGTCAAAGCTTTCGCCGAGCACCTTCATGCTCATGGCGCTGCATTCGATGTGCCAGCCGGGCCGGCCTTCGCCGAACGGACTCGGCCAGAAAATATCGCCGTCGTCCGGCACGCGCGCCTTCCAGAGCGCAAAATCGGCGACGGATTCCTTTTCGTATTCGTCGGCAGAAACGCGCTCGCCGGCGCGCATCTCGTCGAAATTCAATTTCAGCAACTGGCCGTAATTACAGCCGCAGCCGCGATATTTCTCGATGCTGAAATAAACCGAACCGTCGCTGGCTTTGTAAGCGATGCCGCGCGCGATAAGCTTTTCGATGAGCGCGATGATTTCAGGAATATATTCGGTGGCGCGCGGTTTGACGTGCGGTTCGCGGCAGCCGAGCGTTTTCAAATCGTCGAGAAAGGCGGTTTCAAATTTGCCGGTGAATTCGCGCAGTGTGAATTTTGTTGTTCGCGGACACGCTTGATGATTTTGTCCTCGATGTCCGTGATGTTCATGACGTGCCGCACGTCGTAGCCGGAAAATTCCAGCGTGCGGCGGACGAGGTCGGCGAAGACGAACGTGCGCCAGTTGCCGATGTGCGCGAAGTCATAAACGGTCGGCCCGCAGCAATACATGCCGACTATTTTTGCCGGCGGGATCGAGCGGCGACGAATTCCTGGATGGAGCGGGTCAGCGTGTTGAACAGTTTCAAGGCCATTTGCGTCCGTGGAAATTAAACGGCGGCGCGGGAAAGCAAAAGAAATTTGTCGCGCAATTAAAATGTGGACTTCATTCGCCCGCAAAATTAAAGTCGCGGAAATCCCACCCGGCTGTGCGCGGGAACGAAAGGTTCAATATGGAACTCAAAGTCGTTTGTCAGTGCGGCCAGAAATACAAGTTCGACGTCGAGCCGGTCAACGGCCGGATGCCCTTCACGGTGAACTGCCCGGTCTGCAACTCGGACGGCACGCCCACGGCGAACGCGGTGCTGGCCGAAAAACGCGGAACGCAGCCAATCAACCTCATGCAGATGTCCGCACCGCCGCCGCCGCCGATGATTGCAACTGCGGTGCCACCACCGCTCCGGCCCCGCCCCGGCATGCCGATGCGGCCGCTCGCGCCGGTTCTTCAAGAAGTAAAGCCGGTCAATGAATTTAATCTCGGCCTGGGAATTTTGGGGGCGGTCCTTGGTTCCGGCGTTGGCGCGGGACTGATGTATGCATTTTTCATGGCGGCGCATTTCCGGTTTCCGCTCATGGGCACCGGCATCGGCGCCCTGGCCGGTCTCGGCGCGCGGGTGCTTTACAAGGGCACGGACTCGACGCTGGGCGTCATTGCCGGCGGCATCGCCTTGCTGGCGACGAGTGGAACGCTTTATTTGATGTATGGCGACATGGCTGGAATGTTCATTCTTTCCATCGCCGTCAGCGCCTACGTGGCCTACCGAATCGCGGGCTAACCGCGTAAAATTAATCCACAGAACCGGCCGGCTTCGGCTTCAACTTCTGAAATCGTTCCGCAAATAAGAAGAAAACGCCGGGGCCGAAGCAGAGCAGCATCACGGATATGCCGGTGGCAAACGGATTCACCGGGTTTTGGACTGAAACCGGTGATTTTCGGGGTTTGGGAGGCGAAACGGCGCAAATCACTCAAAATCAGACATCTGCCAACTTCGCGGATGACCGTGACAAGCTCGCGGACGACCCTTACGGCCGTGCGGACGACCGTGACAAGATCGCGAATGACCGTGACAGAGTCGCGGATGGCCCTTACAGCGGCGCGAACGGGCGTGACATGTTCGCGGACGACCATGACAGATTCGCGGGCGGTCGTGACCAAGCCGCGAACGTTCGTGACGGCCTCGCAGCTGATGGTGACTAACTCGCGAGCGACCGTGACGGCGGTGCGGACGGCGCTGTCGTGTCCGCGAGCGATGGTGTTGCTTTCGCGCAGCATCGTGTCAAAGTCGCGCGCCGGGCTGGCCGTGCAGCGAGATAAGCCATATTGACAGCGGGCATTAAAAACATTTTATAAAATAATGGTTGTGGCGGCGGGCACGCGGGTATAAAACGCCGTCATACTTATGCAAAGAAGATTCCTAAACACCACCGGAATGGGAGCCACTGTGGCCGCCTATATGAACCAGAACAACACCATCTGGAGCGGCACCAAGGCCGTCACGGACACGATGGCGCAGTTGGACGGCGCGCTGGGCAATGTGAACCAGACGGCGCAGGACCAGGAAACGCCCATCATCGGCGAGGAGGAGAAGAAGGTGCTGGCACGGCATGATTTTGAGGACGAGATCATGCGCATCGCCGGCGCGCTCGGTTCGCTGGCGGCCAAGTCCGGCGACCCGGTGCTGGCGGCGCAAACGGAGCTGACGCTGGCGCAACTGGACAAAATGGATGCGGACACGCTGGAAGAAACCGGCAACCGCATTGCGGGACTGGCCACGACGAATCTCACCGCGCTCGCGGATTACAACATCATGCAGGCCGACTTGACGGCGTTCGCCAAAATAATTTCCGGCTTTCACGACGCCAAGACGGGGCCGCGCACGGCCATCGCCGGCCGGGTGGCCAAGACCAAGGCGCTGCCGACGGGAGTGAAGTCGGTGAAAAGCATTTTGCGGAATCAACTGGACAAGGAAATGTTGCTGTTCAAGAAGAACAACCCGGATTTTTACGCGGGTTATGTGAGCGCGCGGGTGGTGGTGGACCGTGGCTGTCACAAAACCGGAACGCAACCCGCGCCCGCGCCCGCGCCAGCAATAACGGCGGCAACGGCGACCACCAAATAGTCACGGTCGCTTGCTGATCCCATCGGCGCGCCGGTTCATCCCGGCGCGCTTTTTTCATTAAAATTGCTTTCGCGGCTTGCCATTGATTGCGGGTGTCGGCAGATTTTCGGGAAAGGGAAAATTGAAATCAACGCTAAGGCATTATGAGCAACGAAGCCAAACTGGAGCTGGACGGAAAAACCTACGCGCTGCCGACGCTGACGGGCAGCGAAAATGAAAAGGCGGTGGATGTGTCGGCGTTGCGCGCGAACACCGGCTACATCACGCTGGACGACGGCTACGGCAACACCGGGTCGTGCGTCAGCAAGGTCACGTTCATTGACGGCGACCAGGGCATCCTGCGCTACCGCGGCATCCCCATCGAGGAGATGGCGGAAAAATCCAATTTCATCGAGACGGCGTTTCTCATCATTTACGGCACGCTGCCGACGCGTCCGCAGTTGAAGGTGTTTTCGGATTTGCTGACCGACCACCAGTTCCTGCACGAGGACATGAAGTATCATTTCCAGGGTTTTCCGACGGGCGCGCACCCGATGGCGATCCTTTCGTCGATGATCAATGCGGCGAGCTGCTTCGACGAAGGGTTGATGAACTGGCAATGGGGCAAGACCAAGCCGTTTGAAATCTATGTCGCCAAGCTCATCTCGCAGGTGCGGACCATTGCGGCGTATTCGTATCGCAAGTCGAAGGGGCTGCCGCTGATTTATCCGAAACAGTCCTACAAATACACCGCGAACTTTCTGCACATGCTGTTCTCGATGCCGTATGAGGATTTCGAAATCAGGCCGGAAGTGGTGAAGGCGCTGGACCTGATTTTCCTGCTGCACGCGGACCACGAGCAGAATTGCTCCACCTCGACCGTCCGCATGGTGGCGTCGAGCCAGGCGAATTTGTTCGCCAGTTGCGCGGCGGGCGTGTGCGCGCTGTGGGGGCCGCTGCACGGCGGCGCGAACCAGGCGGTGCTGGAAATGCTTTCCGACATCCACAAGTCCGGCGACGACGGCTCGAAGTTCATCACCGAGGCGAAGGACAAAAACAGCGGCAAGAAGCTCATGGGCTTCGGCCACCGCGTCTATAAAAACCACGACCCGCGCGCCAAAATCATCAAGAAGGCGTGCGACGACGTGCTGTCCAAACTGCACATCACCGACCCGTTGCTGGACATCGCGAAGAAACTGGAGGACGCGGCGTTGAAGGATTCCTATTTCGTCGAGCGGAAATTGTATCCGAACGTGGATTTTTACAGCGGCATCATCATGCGCGCCATCGGCATTCCGATGGAGATGTTCACCGTGATTTTCGCCATCGGCCGGATGCCGGGCTGGATTGCCAACTACAAGGAAATCATGGAGGAGCCGAAAAGCCGCATCTACCGGCCCCGCCAGATTTACACCGGCCCGACGCTGAACCATTATGTTCCGCTGGAAGCGCGCAAATAGCCTGTCCGGCTGGAAAATCCCGTGCAACCCGGCTGCCAAAGGGCTATATTTTGCCGAAATTTAGATTTTATTTGTTGTGAAAAAAATTCTCATCATTGACGACGAGGAATGGTTGCGCGAAATGATCCAGCTTGCGCTGCGGCAGCGCGGCTACGAGGTGGTCGAGGCGCGCAACGGTCATGAGGGCATCGAGAAGGCGCGCGCGGAACTGCCCGACCTCATTCTTTGTGACGTCAACATGGGCAAGGTGGACGGCTATCTCACGCTCGCCGCGCTCCGCACCGAGGCACCGACCGCCGCTATTCCGTTCATCCTGATGACCGGCCTCGCCGACAATGCCGGCATGAGGCACGGCATGGAACTGGGCGCGGACGATTATCTGCCCAAGCCGTTCACTACCGACGTGCTTTACGCCGCCGTCGAGGCGCGCCTGAAAAAATCCCAGACCGTCCGCGACGAGGCCGAGAGCAAGCTCCGCCATTTGCGCGACAATATCAGCCTGATGATGCCGCATGAAATGCGCACACCGCTCAACGGCATCATCTCCAACGCCGAGCTGCTCGCCAGTTCCGCCGCCACGCTCAAGGCCGATGACGTCGCCGAAATGGGCCAGGAAATATTGAACTCCAGCCAGCGTCTCGAACGGCTCATCGAAAATTTTCTGATTTACGCGCAGCTGGAACTGATCGCCGCCGATCCGAAGAATGTCAACGCGCTGCGGATTGGAAAACTGGACCAGCCCGCGGCGCTCATCAGCAAAGTTGCCGGCGCACAGGCGGCGCAATTCGCGCGCCAGAACGATTTGAAGATTGAGGCGGCGGACATGCCCGTGCCGATGTCAGGGGAATATTTCAGCAAGGTCGTGAGCGAACTGGTGCAGAACGCATTCAAATTTTCCGAGCCGGGAACCCCGGTCGTGGTCCACCTGGCCGAGACGTTCAACGGCATGGAATTTTCCGTCACCGACCAGGGACGCGGATTTTCCACCGAGCAGATCCTGCGCATCGGCGCTTACGTGCAGTTCGACCGCAAGATACAGGAGCAGCAGGGATTGGGCCTGGGCCTCGTCATCGCCAAGCGCCTGGCCGACCTGCACGGCGGTTTGCTGGCGATTGAAGGGTCAAAAGGTGCCGGCACCACGGTCACCGTCAAGCTGCCGCGCGCGAAATCGGACTGACCATTTCAAAACGGCAGTTTCGCGTAAAGCCAGGCCAGCGCCCGCTCCGCCAGTTCGGCGGCAAAAAAAATGGCGGCGATTCCCACCACCGGCGCGAAATCCGCCCGGCCCGCGCGCAGCGGAATTTTCCGCAGCGGTGCCAGCAGGGTTTGCGCGGTCGCGTTGACATAACTCCAGAACGGATGCCTGCCAAAATAAATGTAGGTGTTCAGCAGGTGCAGCACAAGCAGCGCGGCGGCGACAAATTTCCAGGCCAGGTAGCTGCCGAGGCCGATGACCAGCGATTCTTCGACGCGGTGCGCGGCGGACACCGGCCTGGGCAGGACTTCCAGCCACACAAACAACCAGCTCGCCAGCCACCAAAGCAGGGCCGTGGCGGCGAACGGCGAAATGATCTTGGCCCAGCCCGGCCAGCCGTCCACGTTGCCCAAGGGCATTTGCACCAGCCGGTGAAACGGCCCGGCGTCGGTGGTCGGCCTGGCCAGAAATGAAAGCAGCAGCAGCCATAAATAAAAAATTCCGAGCGTCAGCCCGAAGCTGAAAACTGAAAACAACAGTATCCGGCCGAAGAGGTCGCTGCGGAACGAAAGCGTGATGACGCCCAGATCCAGCTTGCCGATCCAGTGCATCGCCGGGCCGATCTGCCAGTATAACAGCGCCCGCAACCCCAGCAGCAATCCGATGCCCGCCAGCAGATGCCAGCGCCGGAATCGCGACGGCGCCGCGCGGCGCAGCGTGCCGATGAGTGTCGCTGGCGTGCGTTTGTGGATCGGGTCGAACGGCAGAGAACGCCATTTGAGCCACAGCAGCAGGCCCGCAAGATTCAGGATGAAATCAACGTAGCCCACGGTTTGTTAGATGGTTGAAAAGTTAAAATGTTGAATCGGTTCAACAATTCAACCATTTAACAATTCAACAAATCACATCATCTTCAGCAGCGTGTCCGCCATTTCGCTCGGCGTGACCGCAATGCCGATACCGGCGGCTTTGAACGCGGCGATCTTCGCCTCGGCGGTTCCTTTGCCGCCGCTGACGATCGCGCCGGCGTGGCCCATGCGGCGCCCTGGCGGCGCGGTCGCGCCCGCGATGAATCCGGCGACCGGTTTCTTGCAATTCTTTTTGATCCATTCCGCCGCTTCTTCTTCCGCGCTGCCGCCTATTTCGCCGATCATGATGATGCCGGTCGTTTCCGGGTCGGCGTTGAAAAGCTTAATCACGTCGAGATGCGACGTGCCGTTCACCGGATCGCCGCCGATGCCGACACAAGTGCTTTGACCGACGCCGCGCGACGTGAGCTGCCAGACCGCTTCGTAAGTCAACGTGCCGGAGCGCGAGACCACGCCGATGTTGCCCTTTTTGTGGATGTAGCCGGGCGCAATGCCGATGCGGCAGCCGCCGTGCGAATCTTTTCCTTCGCCGGGCGTGACGACGCCGGGACAATTCGGCCCAATGAGCCGCGTCGTGGTGTTGCCTTGCAGCGCGCGTTTCACGCGCACCATGTCGCGCACCGGAATGCCTTCGGTGATGGCGACGACCAGATCAAGTCCGGCATCCGCGCCTTCAAGAATCGCATCGGCGGCAAACGGCGGCGGCACAAATACTGCGCTGGCGGTCGCGCCGGTTTGGTTCACCGCGTCGGCGACGGTGTCGAAGATCGGCACTTTCTTGCCGCCGTGCTCGAAGAATTGGCCGCCCTTGCCGGGCGTGACGCCGGAGACGATTTGCGTGCCGTAATCAATCGAGAGCTGCGCGTGTTTCGCGCCAAAGCTGCCGGTGATGCCCTGGACGAGAACCTTGGTGTTGGGTTTGACGAGAATAGACATGGTAAATTATTTGGCCTTCCGCTTGTGAATGCAAATCAAGTTGCCTTCGGTATCAAAAATGAAAGCCATCTGACAGACGGGTGTGGCCATCGGCTCAACTTGGAATTTTACACTGTTCGCGCGCAGATGCGCGACGGCTTCGTCAAAACTTTCGACTTCGAGGCCGACCGAGCAGCCGTCCGGACGCGGCGTCCAGTCCGGCGCGCCGCAGCCGAGCGCGAGCGTGCCGCCGGCGATGTCGTATTCCGTCCATTGTATTCCACCTGGCTCGCCGAAGACCACCGTGGGTTTCAGGCCGAGCACGTTTTCGTAAAATCTCCGCGCCCGCGCCATGTCTTTGACCGGATAACAACTGAATGCGATTTCGATGACTTTGAGCATGGCGGAAAATTATTTTCCCACGGCTTTGACCACCTTCTTCGCCGCGTCGGCCATCGAATCGCCGGTGATGATGGCGACGCCGGATTCGGCCAGCGTTTTTTTGCCGGCGACGACGTTGTTGCCTTCGAGCCGGACGACGAGCGGTAGTTTCAAGCCCGTTTCCTTCACCGCCGCGACGATGCCGGTGGCGATGACGTTGCAATCCATGATGCCGCCGAAAATGTTCACCAAAATTCCTTTCACGTTCGGGTCGCTCAAAATGATCTTGAACGCCGCCGTGACCTGCTCCTTGCTCGCGCCGCCGCCGACGTCGAGGAAGTTCGCCGGGCTGCCGCCGAAATGCTGGATGATGTCCATCGTCGCCATTGCGAGGCCCGCGCCGTTGACGAGGCACGCGATGCTGCCATCGAGCTTGATGTAATTGAGATTGAATTTGCTCGCCTCGATTTCCAGCGGGGCTTCCTCGTTCAAATCGCGCATGTCCAAAATATCCTTGTGCCGGTAAAGCGCGTTGTCATCCAGGGAAATTTTTGCGTCGAGCGCCATGACGGTTTCCCTGCCATCGCGCAGATCCACGACCGCGAGCGGATTTAATTCCACCATCGCGGCGTCGCATTCCCACCAGGTGTTGAAAACGCCGGTGATCAATTTCACCCCGGCGTTGAACAAATCGCCCTTGAGGCCGAGCGCGGCGGAAATTTTCCGCGCCTGAAACGGCATGATGCCGACGGCGGGATCAATGGTTTCCTTGAAAATCTTTTCGGGATGCTTTTCGGCGACCTCCTCGATGTCCATGCCGCCTTCGGTGCTGGCCATGATGAGCGGGCGCGAATTCGCGCGGTCGAGCAGCACGGCGAGATAAAATTCCTTTTTGATTTTCGCGCCCTCGGCGAGCAGCAGCGTCTGCACCATGCGCCCATCCGCGCCGGTCTGCTTGGTGACCAGCACATAGCCCAGCATTTTTTCGGCGAAGCCCACCGCCTCATCCACCGAGCCGGCGACTTTCACGCCGCCTGAAAAGCCGCTCTTGAAAGTTCCCTTGCCGCGCCCGCCCGCGTGGATTTGCGATTTGACGACGACGCGTGAAGAACCGCTGGCAACAATTTTATCCGCCGCCGGCCGCACCTCGGCGAGCGATTTGGCGGGGATTTCCAGCGGCACCGTGACGCCGTATTTGGCGAGCAACTGCTTGGCCTGATATTCGTGGATGTTCATTGCAAAAAAAACCTGCAGGATTGAACGAAGGTTTCCATTAAAAATCAATCCTTAACCAAAAAAACCGTCATGGAACCCCATTGGGCAAGCTTGTTCTCGTCAACTTCCGGTCGTATTTTTCAAAGGCCGGGCGATTTTCGGTCACGCCAATTTCTCCGGCACATTTTACTCGCCGATGATTTTCACCAGGACGCGCTTGCGGCGGTTGCCGTCGAACTCGCCGTAGAAAATTTGCTCCCACGGGCCGAAATCCAGTTTCCCTTTCGTGATGGCCACGACGACTTCACGGCCCATGACCTGACGTTTCAGGTGCGCGTCGGCGTTGTCCTCGCCGGTGCGGTTGTGCTGGTATTGCGTGGTCGGCGCGTGCGGTGCGAGTTTTTCCAGCCAGACTTCGTAATCGTGCAGCAGGCCGTCCTCGGCGTCGTTGATGAAGACGCTGGCGGTGATGTGCATGGCATTGACGAGGCACAGCCCCTCCTGCACACCGCTTTTCGTCACGAGCTTTTCAATCGTGTCGGTGAGGTTCACGAAGCCGCGGCGGCCCGGCACTTCAAACCAAAGTTGTTCGGTGAGCGATTTCATGCGGGAGATATGCCGCAGGCGGGCGCGCGACGCAAGCCGGACGGCGCGTGATTTTTTTCTGGTTTGCGGCGCGGCGCGGGTTTAATGTCGGCGCACAGTCACACTAAAAACCCGTTACGATTATGGATATTGTTTTCAATTGCCCCAATTGCGACCAGGAACTGGCGGTGGACAGCAGCGGTGCCGGCTCCAGCATCGAGTGCCCGTCGTGCCACGAAACCATCACCATTCCGGGGCAGCCACCGGAAGCCACCCCGGACGCGCCGGCGTTGAGCCTCGCGGCCAGCCCCATCTCGACTTCCGCCGCCGCCAAGGTGGAAATGCACCTCAAGGTGCCAAATCGGGCGACGGGCGAAAGGCTCATCGTCAAGGCGAAGCCGCCGCTGGAGGCGGTGGTGCGCGGCGCGGGCAAACAAATCCGCCAACACACCATCAAGCACGGCGCTTGCATCGAATCCGGCCACGACAAGTTCGACGAGGTGGTCACGAAATTTTTGAACGAGGTGGGCGAATCAAACATCATCGGCATCCACACGGTTTCCTACACGTTTCTAGACATCGGCACGCAAAAGCTGCTGAACGATTACGGCCTGCTGGTGATATACCGCGGGTGATCTGGCGGCGGGTTCAAGGTTGAAAGTTGCCGGCCGGCGGCGCGCAAAAAAACATCAACCGGCAACTTTCAACTTGCAACGATTTTTCCGGTCGCTAACGTCAGTGCATGAATCGTCGGTTCATTTTTATTTTTTTCGGCGCGGCGTTTGTGGCGCTGCTGCCGTTCCGCTCGCCAGCGCCGTTGGTTTACTCACCGGGCGAGGGCTGGTATTACGAACCGGCTGGCGCGAGCGGCAAGTGGACGCGCGCCCGCGCGAAGGACCAGCTTGAGGTTGCGGAGGAAGCCTTCAAGAACAAGGATTATTCCACCGCAATGCACGCGGCAAGCCGCGTCCTGAAAGTCTGGCCGCTGTCGGATTACGCGCCGCGCGCGCAGTATCTTGTCGGGCGCTGCCTCGAAACCCGCGGCCGGGACGAACAGGCGTTCGACAATTATCAGGAGCTGCTGAAAAAATATCCGCACACCGACAATTTCGACGAAATCCTGTGGCGGCAATATGAAATTGCCGGCCGCTTTTACAACGGCGAATTTTTCCGGATTTTCTGGGGCTATCTGCCGCTTTATTCCTCGATGGACGAAACCGCGAAGCTTTATGGCAAGATTGTGAACAACGGGCCTTACAGCGCCGTGGCTCCGCGCGCGCAAATGCAGATCGGTGCCGCGAACGAAAAGGGGAAAAATTATGAGGACGCGGTGAAGGCCTACGAGACTGCCGCCGACCGTTACAACGACCAGCCGTCCATCGCGGCAGACGCGATGTATCGCATGGGCGTCACTTATGAAAAGCAGGCAACGAAGGCCGAATATGACCAGGGCAAGGCCGGCCAGGCCATCAGCGCCTACACCGATTTCATAACGTTTTATCCAGACGACAAACGGGTGGCGGACGCGCAGAAGGCCATCGCCGTGCTCAAGATTGAGCAGGTGCGCGGCAGCTTCCTCGTCGCGCAGTTTTACGAGAACAGCAAAACCTTGAATGCCGCGCAACGGCGCAGCGGCGCGGTCGTCTATTACAACGAAGTATTGCAGCTCGATCCCAATTCGCCCTATGCCGCGCAGGCCCGCCAGCGCATCGAAGCCTTGAAACCGCTGCTGCAAGCCCAGCCCTCCAGTTGACATGCGCCCGCCCGGAATTTTTATGGCCGGCGTCGCGGCGGCTTTGCTCTCCGGCTGCGCCGGTTATCATCTCGGCCCGGTCAACGGCGCGACGGCGGGCGCAAAATCCATCGAAATCCTCCCGTTCAACAACCAGACGCTCCAGCCGCGCCTTGGCGACGCGGTCACCCAGGCCCTGCGCGAGCGATTCCAGACGGACAGCACCTATCACCTCGATACGCACGGCAGCGGCGATGTGGTCGTCACCGGCGTCATTACGGGCTACAACCGCATCGGCTTGAGCTATTTGAACAGCGACGTCATGACGGTGCAAAGTTATCGTGTCAACATCACCGCCCACGTCGTCGTGCGCGAACGCGCGACGGAAAAAGTGTTGCTCGACAAGGACGTGAGCGGTTACACGCTGGTGACGGTCGGCACGGATCTGGCGTCCGCCGAACGGCAGGCGGCGCCGCTGCTTGCGGAAGATCTGGCGCAGAACATCGGCGAGCTCGTCACCGAGGGCGCGTGGTAAATTTAGTTGAATTTGCCGGGGCAAATTCTTAATCTTTCTTCTGAATCTGATTCAACAACCATAAACTCCACATGAAAAAAACCATCCTCACCATCACAACCTTGAGTTTGTTTGCGGCGGCAATGATCGCTCTGCCCGCGCCCGCGCAGGCGCAAGACACCACGTCCACCAACGCCCCGGCCGCGCCGGTCAAGCACAAGAAACACGACCATTCCGTGTTCAACGGCAAATTGAGCGCCGTTGACACCAACGCCATGACGTTGACGGTTGGCGAACGGACGTTTGAAATATCATCGGACACCAAAATCACCAAGGACGGCAAGCCGGCGACGCTGGCCGACGGCGTGGCAGGCGAAGCGGTGAGCGGCGCTTACAAAAAGGCCGAGGACGGGAAATTGACCGCGACGAGCATCCACTTCGGTGCAAATGAAAAGAAACACAAGAAAAAATCCGAGTCGGACACCGGCAGCAGCACCAACAGCGTGCCGAATTGAGCGCCGGAAAAATTCAGAATCACGAAGGCGGGCGGCAACGCCCGCCTTTTTCATTTTCATTCGTCCGCATAAATGTCCGGCGCGAATTGATCCCCGCGAATTGCACCGCTCGCCACTTTTATTCAACGCTTGAAACTTGAAGCCTGAATCTTGAAACTCCCGCCATGTCGTTGCCGCCGGATTACCACATGCACACGCCGCTCTGCCGCCACGCGACCGGCGAACCGGTGGATTACGCGCGCCGCGCCGTCGAACTCGGCCTGGCGGAAATCGGCTTCTCCGACCATTCGCCGATGCCGCGCGACGATTTCGACAACTGGCGCATGTTCGACCGGCAGCTCGATGAATACGTCGCCAAAGTCCGGCTCGCGCAAAAATCTTTTCCGCAGCTAATCATCCGGCTCTCGCTGGAGGTAGATTTTCTGCCCGGCCATGAAGATTGGATCCGGCGGCTCGCCGTGCGGCAGCCGTGGGATTATTTCATCGGCAGCGTCCATTACGTTTCCGATTCATGGGACATTGACAATCCCGCCAAGCTTTCCGAGTGGAAAAAGCGCGACGCCTTCGAGGTCTGGCAGATTTATTTTGACCGGCTGGCGCTGGCGGCGGAGTCGAAATTGTTCGACATCATCGGCCACGCGGATTTGCCGAAAAAGTTCGGCTTCCGCCCGGCGCAGGACTGCGCGCCGCTTTACGAGAAATTCCTGAATGCGGCGGCCAAAGCCGGCTCCGCGATTGAACTGAACACGGCGGGCCTGCGGAAGGAGTGCCGGGAGATTTATCCGAGCCGCCGGCTTCTCGATCTCGCGTTTCAAAAAAACGTGCCCATCACGTTCGGCTCCGACGCGCACGCGCCGGCGGAGGTCGGCATGAATTTCGCCGAGGCCGTCCAACTCGCGCGCGCCGCCGGTTACACGGAATCCTGCCGGTTCACGCGGCGAAAATGCGAACAGCAGAAATTTTGAATCGCCCCTGAAATCATGTTCACCGCCACCGTGAAAAACAACCGGCTGTTCGCCGCGCTTTGCCTCGCGCTCGCGCTGGTGACGCTGGCGCTGTATTGGCCCATGACCCGGAACGGGTTCGTGAATTTTGACGACGAGGAATACATCATCGGCAACACGCACGTCACGTCCGGGCTGACTTGGACGAATGTCATCTGGGCGTTCAAAACCGGCGAGGCGGCCAACTGGCATCCGCTGACGTGGATTTCACACATGGCGGACTGCGATTTATACGGCCTGAATCCCGCCGGCCATCATCTGACCAATATCCTTTTTCACGTCGCCAACACGCTGCTGCTGTTTCTGCTGCTGAACCGGATGACGGGCGCGATGTGGCGGAGCGCGTTCGTGGCGGCATTTTTCGCCTGGCATCCGCTGCACGTCGAGTCGGTGGCGTGGGCTTCGGAACGCAAGGATGTTTTGTGCGCGTTTTTCTGGCTGCTGACGCTGCTGGCTTATGCGCGCTATGTGGAAAAGTCCAAAGCCCGAAGTCCGGGCTCCAAAACTTTTTATGTGTCGGCGCTGTTTTTTTTCGCGCTGTCGCTGATGTCCAAACCGATGGCCGTTACACTGCCGTTCGTCCTGCTGCTGCTGGATTTCTGGCCGCTGGGACGGATTGCCGGCGGCGGATTTCAATTTTCCAATTTGAAATTTTTGATTTTGGAAAAAATTCCATTCTTCATTCTGTCGGCGGCGGGCAGCGCGGCGACTTATCTCGTCCAGAAAACCGCCGGTGCGATGTGGGCGTCGAGCTGGGAATTGCGCCTGGAAAACGTTGTGCTCGCCTATGTCCGGTATATTTCCAAGCTGTTCTGGCCGCAGGATCTTGCCATCGTTTATTCCTTTCCGCATCACTGGCCGGCGTTGCTCGCGGCGGGTGCGGCGCTGCTGCTGCTGGTTTGGACCGCGCTGGTAATTTTCCGCGCCCGGCAAAGCCCGTATCTGCCCGTCGGCTGGCTTTGGTTTGTCGGCACACTGGTTCCAACCATCGGCATCGTGCAGGTCGGCGCGCAATCCATCGCGGACCGCTACACTTACATTCCGAGCATCGGCTTTTTCATCGTCGTCGTGTGGGGCGCCGGCGAAATCATGGAGCGTTGGCCGGAAAGGGGAAAATTTCTGCCGGTGGCTGGAATCGTGGCGCTCATCGGCTGCCTCGGCGTGACTTCCATCCAGATTGGCTACTGGCACGACAGCGAAAATCTTTTTCTGCACGCCATCGAGGTGACGACGGACAATTACGTCGCGGAAAACTGCCTCGGCAAGGCGTATGAACAAGCCGGCCGGAACGACCGCGCGCTGGTGCTTTACGCCAACGCGGTCAAACTCGAGCCGCGCTATCCGCAGGCGCAGTTCAACCTGGCGCTCTGCCTGCTGGCCTACGGAAAGACCAACGAGGCGCTCGACCACCTGCGGGCCGCCGCCCGCCTCCAGCCGCACGATCCGGACATTCAATACGATCTGGGAATTTATTTCACGCAGCACGGCAGCACGGATGACGCGGCGCGGGGATTCGAGGCCGCGCTCGCCGACCGCCCGGATTTCCCCCAGGCCCAAACCGCGCTGGGATCATTGCTTGCACGCCAGCAAAAATTTGCCGAAGCCATTCCGCATTTTGCCGTGACTGTGCGGCTCAAGCCCAACGACCCGGAGGCGCGTTTCAATCTGGGCCGCGCCCTGCTCGACAATCACCAGCCCGCCGAGGCGGCAATCCAATTTTCCGAGGAGCTCAAACTCACGCCGGATACGACCAAGGCGCATTTCCGGCTCGCGCAATCCTTGGAACAGCAAAATCAATTCGCCGGGGCCGCCGCTCAATATCGCGAAGCGTTGCGCCTGACGCCGGATTTTCCCGAAGCCAAAGCCGCGCTTGACCAGATTCTTGCCGCGCATCCTGAACTGAAAGCCAGCGAACCGCTCGACACCGCCAGGTGATTCTGGAAAACTCCGCGCCGATGAAACAAGCAATCGTCACTTTGGACATGGAAGGCGTGCTGACGCCGGAAATCTGGATTGCCGTCGCCGAGAAAACCAAAATCCCGGAACTGCGCCGCACCACGCGCGACGAGCCGGATTACGACAAGCTGATGAATTATCGCATCGAGATTCTCGACCGGCACGGCATCAAGCTCTCGCACATTCAGGAAGTCATCGGCACGCTGAATCCGCTGCCGGGCGGAAAAGAATTTCTCGATGAATTGCGCACGCTCGTGCAGGTCATCATTTTGTCCGACACGTTCGAGCAGTTCGCGCAGCCGTTGTTGAAGAAATTAAACTGGCCGACGCTGTTCTGCCACCGGCTCATCGTGGAAAACGACCGCATCGCCGGCTACCAGTTGCGTCAGCCGAACCAGAAGCAGAAATCCGTCGCCGCGCTGAAGTCGCTGAACTACCACGTCATTTCCGCCGGCGATTCCTACAACGACACCGCGATGCTCGGCGAGGCGAACGTCGGCTTTCTCATCCACGCGCCGGAAAAGGTGAAGCAGGAATTCCCGCAGTTCAAAGCCGTCGAGTCGCACGCGGAACTGCTCAAACTCATCAAAGGAGCGCTCTGATGCCGACGAAGAAAGGTTCAGTCAAGATTTTTACGCTGGCCGGCATCAGTGTTTATATGCATTGGGCGTGGTTTCTGGCTTTTTATTATTTGACCACCCGGCCACATAGTTATTCCTCCTATGGCTGGAGCGCGTTGGAAATCCTGGCGCTGTTTGCCATCGTGCTCACGCATGAATTCGGCCATCAACTGGCCTGCCGGTCCGTCGGCGGGCAGACTCACGACATCGTCCTCTTTCCCTTCGGCGGCGTGGCGTATGTTTCGCCGCCGCAACGGCCGGGCGCGCAGCTTTGGAGCATCGCCGCCGGCCCGCTGGTGAACGTGGCGCTCATTCCCGTGCTGTCCGTGCTGGTGTCGGTGAGTTCGCATCTTGACTGGTATGACACGCATCCCGACGCGTATCAACTTTTTCACAACATCTGGTATATCAACATCGGCCTGCTCATCTTTAACATGATGCCGGTCTATCCGCTCGACGGCGGACAAATCCTCCGGTCGCTGCTTTGGTTTCCGTTCGGCCGCGCGAACAGTCTGATGGCGGCCAGCGTCATCGGCTTCATTGGGGTGGCCGGATTGTTTATTTTGGTGGGGTTGAGTTTTGCATTTTCCCAGGACAAAACTCAATCCATCTGGATGGGCGCCATTGCCGTGATAATTCTCATGAGTTGCTGGGGCGGCTTGAAGCAGGCGCGGGCGCTGGCACGCATTGCCAGGATTCCACGCCGCGAAGGCTTCGCCTGTCCGTCCTGCAAGACCGCGCCGCCGCTCGGTGCCCTCTGGCGCTGCGGCAAATGCGGCAACGCCTTCGACACTTTCCAGGCGCAAGGTGTCTGTCCGCATTGCGGAACGCAGTTCAACACCACGCAATGCCTGGACTGCGGCACCGTCGCACCATTCGCGGCATGGGTTGCGGGAAACCCCGGAAATTAACCAAAATGCAGCGCGGCGGCCAAAAACGCTCCTTTTTGGCGCTCCCGTGCGTGCGGAAGCATCAGAATCGCCGATTCGACCCCTCATCCATGCGAACGAGCTTCAAAATTGTCAATTTTACCCCTCATCCATACGAACGAGCCCCCCAGAATTGCCGATTTTAACCCTCCCGGAACCACGCCACTGCGGAAATTGAGGCACGCCCTCCTTCCGGTTAATCCTCTGCTTTGAAAGCGCGTGAAATCAAGTCCCGCACGGCCTGCTTCGGATTTTTCCCCTCGTAAAGCATCGCGTGAACCTCGTCAATGATCGGCGTCGCGACATTTTTTTCTTTCGCCAGCCGGTGAGCCGAACGCGCCGTGGGATAACCTTCCGCCAGTTTTGGATGCGACGCCTGAATCTGTTCCATGCTCTCGCCGCGACCGAGCCGTTCGCCGAGATCGCGGTTGCGGCTTTGTTTTGAAAAACACGTCAGCATCAAATCGCCAAGGCCGCTCAAGCCGGAAAATGTTTCCGCCTGCGCGCCGCACGCCACGCCGAGCCGCCGCATCTCGGACAACGCGCGCGTCACCAGACCCGCCTTCGTGTTGTCGCCGTAGCCGAGTCCGTCGCTCACGCCCGCGCCGACGGCGATGACGTTTTTCAGCGCGCCACCGTATTCCACGCCGAGAATGTCCGTGCTGCGATAGATGCGAAACTCCGGCCGGTGAAAAAGTCCCTGCACCGTTTTCGCCGTGCCGTCGCTTTCGCACGCGCAGACAATGGTGGTCGGAATGCCCAAGGCGACCTCGCGCGCAAAGCTCGGACCGGACAACGCCGCGACGCGGTTCGCCGGCGCCTGTTCGCGCAAGATGCGGCTCATCGTGTCGCCGGTTTCAAACTCAATTCCTTTCGTCACGCTGACAAAAATGCCCGGATGACCTTTCAGCTTCACCGCCACGTCGCGGAAAAATTGCGACGGAATCGCCAGCACCAGCACTTCACAACCGCCGACGGCCTTCGCAAAATCGGATTCGGTCTTCCAGTCCGTCGGCAGCGCGACGCCGGGCAACAGCCTTTCGCTGTGACCCTGCTTGAGTTCGGCCAGCAGCGCGTCATTTTTGTCCCAAAGCGTCACGGCATTGCCGTTTTCGTGCAGGACTTTTGCCAGCGACGCGCCCCACGCGCCCGCGCCCAAAACGCAGATTCTCATTTCGTTTCCTTTTTTTGGCCAAATCGGTTTTCCGTTCCGGCCATGAGCCGTTGGATGTTGGATTTATGTTTGTAAATCGCCAGCGCGCCGAGCGCCGTCGTGACGATGCCGAGCAATAAATTATTTGGCGACATGATCCAAACTGTCGCCGGCAGCGCGATCGCCCCCAAAATGGAACCGACGGAAACATATCTCGTGAGCAAAATCGCCAGAATGAAAACCACCAGCGCCACCAGCAACGCCCACGGCGCGAGCGCGAGATAAACGCCCGCCGTCGTCGCGATGCCTTTGCCGCCTTTGAACTTCAACCAGCAGGTGTAATTGTGGCCGAGCACGGCGAAAATGCCGGCGACTATGACATAATATTCCCACTGTGAAGTATCAACCGGCAAGTCGTGGAAAGAGTTGAACAGCCCAGAATAATGCGGGACTAAGCAATTGGCGAAAAAAGGAGCAATCAGACGCACACGCCGCATAACCTTTCAGCCGCATCCAGCAGCAGCACGACGATGCCCGCCGGCTTGCCGAGCACGCGCATGGCGTTCGTCGCGCCGATGTTGCCGCTGCCGACGCTGCGGATGTCTATGCCCTTCGCCTTCGCCGCGAGAAAGCCGAACGGAATCGAGCCGAGCAGATACGCGGCGAGCGCGGTCAGGATGTAACTCAAAACTGGCACGGCAGTAATCTAACGGTTGCCGGTTGAAAGTTGAAAGTTGAAAGTTGAGGCAGTGTCGCGCGAAGAACGCGAAGTTGGCGAAGGTTTTCCGAAGCTGGCTTTTATTTTCCTTCGCGTCCTTCGCGTCCTTCGCGCGACATTTCTGATTTAAGTTTTAGGTGTTTGCTGGCAAACTCCGCGCATGGCAAAAGTCAAAGTCGCCGTTCTCGGCACCGGCTCGCTCGGTCAGCATCACGCCCGCATCTACTCCGAACTCCACGCCGCCGGCGTCGTTGAACTCACCGGCATTTATGACGCGCACGCCGAAACCGCCCGCAACATCGCCGAGAAACATAAATTGAAAGTTTTCGCCTCCATCGCCGAAGCCGCCGCCGCCAGCGACGCGCTGAACATCGCCACGCCCACCACCACGCACTTTGACATCGCCAGACAATTGCTCGCCGCCGGCAAACACGTCCTCGTTGAAAAACCGATGACCGACAATTCCGCGCAGGCCGCCGAGTTGTGCGAACTGGCGCAGAAGAAAAATCTCGTCCTGCAAGTCGGCCACGTCGAGCGGTTCAATCCGGTTTTCAAATTTCTCGAAGACGCCGCCACGGAACCCAAGTTCATCGAATGCCACCGGCTCTCGCCGTTTCCCGCACGCAGCACGGACATCGGCGTCGTCCTCGACCTGATGATCCACGACCTCGACATCGTGCTCGCGTTCGTCAAATCGCCCGTCGTCAGCGTCGAAGGCGTGGGCATTCCCGTGTTGAGCAAGAGCGAGGACATCGCCAACGCGCGCATCCGCTTCGCCAACGGCTGCATCGCCAACCTCACCGTCAGCCGCATCAGCCCCGAGCGCATGCGCAAGATCCGCGTCTTCAGCGGCCCGACCAATCCCTGCTACATCTCGCTCGATTACCGCGTGCAGGAGGGATTCATCTACCGCGTCGCCCGCGACGGCGAGGAGGAGACGCCGTTCATCAAAAAACTTCTCGCCGCCAAGCTGGGCATCGGCAAGGACACCGCCATCGTCAGCGAATTTGCCGGCCGGAAAATCGTGCGCGAGCCGGTGCCCATCAACAAGGACGAACCGCTCAAGCTGGAACTGCAAAGCTTCGTCAACTGCGTCCGCGAAAAACAGACGCCCGTCGTCAGCGGCGAAGCCGGCAAACGCGCGCTGGATCTGGCGTTTGAAATCACGCGGCAGATTCAGAACCAAAAATCTTAACGCAAAGATGCAAAGGCGCAGAGTAAAATGAAAACATGTCCATACTGCGGAAAGAAATATCCAGACGAAGCGATAACGTGCGCCGTTGATGGCGAATCGCTTCCAGACAATTCTCCGAAGTTGGCAATTGCCGAAGTGCAATCGATTGATTCAGCACCACGAAAACAAGAGTCTTATCTTACATTTCCTGACTACCAATGGCTTGCGCGCGATGCGTGGAAATGCGTCGGGATGCTTTTTCTTTTTGGATTCGTTTTATTTGCCGTCAATCGTGTGTTTTTTTCATTTTTCCCAATTTTTTGGAAAAGTGGGTTCGGATACTTTTCGGAATCTGTTTTACACTACGCAGTCGAATTATTAGTCGCGGCCTATTTCGCGCGGACTGAATCGCTCGCAACATTTTGGAAAGGCTTCGGGATTGACCATAAACCAAGCGATTACGTTTGGTTTGGCATTGTCGCAGCTCTAACTATAAGATTCTGCGGCCATTTCATGATGGTTCATGGTTGGGGAAAGGGCGTTTACAATTATGATCTCACTTCATTTAGAAAAACGATCGGCTTTGAGAGATATTTTTTCCTGCTTCCGCTTTTGATACTTGCGCCCATTTGTGAAGAATCTATTTATCGCGGATTTCTTTACAAGGCCTTTCGTGGATCTTATCCGGTTGTTGTTAGTATCCTTTTAATCGTGGCTTGGACGGCTAATACACATTGGCGATATTTTTCTCATTCATGGATAGCAGCTTTGGATTTGAGTGTGCTAACCATTGTCCAATGCTATTTGCGGGAAAAGTCTGCCAGCCTCTGGGATTGTATTATTTGTCACTTTGCATTTAACGCGTCCCTTTTATTTATCTCTGCTTAAAATTAACCCGTGAAACCAAAAACCTTCATGCTCATCGCCGGTGAGATGGGCGGTGCTTTAGCTGCGGAGCAGCGAGCGATAGTAGCCCATAGCGCCAGCTATGGGTTGAGTCGTCCACAAATTTCACAAGCTCCGGCAGGAGCGAAAGAAGATTATTACATCGTCACGCAAATTTTCTTTCGCGCCATCCGGCGCTTGGTCATTTCGCAACAAGATTCCCATAGCGCCAGCTATGGGTCTGGACATCGGGAAATTTCCCAAGCCCCGGCAGGAGCGACAGATGACCACATTTCAACCGCCTATTTCTTCCGCCCCATCCGGGGCTTGAAACATTTTGCCATTCGTTCCCACGGTTGCCACCGTGGGCTACTATCGTGCGCCACTCCGTGGCTAACGCATAATTTGCTTCACTCTTAAATTTATGGCGCACACGTTCACGCATTTGCTGACGCACATCATTTTCAGCACGAAAGACCGGCGGCCATGGCTGGACGCGGATTTGAAAGCGCGCCTGTTCCCATATCTCGGCGGCATCATCCGCGCGCACGCCGGCACGGCGCTCATCATCAACGGCCCGGCAGATCACGTTCACATCCTCGCATCGCTCGCGGCAAAACATTCGCTGTCCGATTTGATGCGTGAATTGAAGGCGGATTCGTCCGGCTGGGTTCACAAGAATTTTCCGAACCAAAAATCGTTCGCGTGGCAAATCGGTTATGGTGCGTTCAGCGTAAGCCACTCAAACATGGCGGATGTGGAGAAATACATCACCAATCAGGAAGAACATCATCGCAAGGTTTCGTTTCAAGAGGAATTTGTGGCATTTCTCAAGCGGCATGAGATTGAATATGACGAGAAATATTTGTGGGAATGAATTTTCTTTCGCCCCTGCCAGGGCTTGGATTTTTGTTCCGATGCTTTCCCACAGCTTTCGCTGTGGGCTACTATCGCACGCCACTCCGTGGCTAAAACATCGGTAACTGTCCTGAACCAAAACGAGACAGTCGCTCCAAGTTTAAACCAAATTTCCACCAGAAGTGATCGGGAAAGCCGCCAGCCCGCACCAGTCGCTGGATTTGTCACCAAGCACGGTTCATCAGCCTGCCGACACATTTCTGCTTTCGGCCGGCAAACCAATTATGTCGCCAGACAAATCAAATGTGCCTGCCGGCTTGGTCATTTTGCCTGCCGACAAAGACAGGGTGTCTCCCGACACAGCAATTTTGTCGGGAGGCAAAAGGAGGATGTCGGCACACAGCCGATGCGTGTCGGTCGGCAATGCGATTGTTCCGGCAGACAATTGATTCGCACCGGCAGACAAATAACTTTTGTTGCCAGACAAAATGGTCAAGTGAGGCAAAAAATGCAGAATTTTTGTCCCCTGCGGAATCTTGGCACTTCTGATGCTTCCGTAATTGGCATTAAATCCGTCTAATTTGATTCCGGGGCGGCCGGACGAGGGGATTTTGGACATTTGAATCAGAACCAATATGAGCAAAAAGAACAGTCTGCGCGTTTCGCACCGTTACACCCGCCTGCCGGGATCGAGCTTTAATCTGTTTGCGAGCAGTGTCGTCCTCGGCATGACGGACAATCCCGCCTATCCCAATCCGATCGTGCCGCTGAACCAGTTGTCCGCGCTGCAGGTGGATTTCGATCAGAAAAATCTGGCCTCCAAGCTGGGCGGAAAAGTGGCGATGGCGCTCAAGGACGAAGCGCGGGCAGCCCTGACGGACGCATTACGCCGGCAAGGCAGTTATGTGCAGGGCGTGACGCCGAATCTTTCCACCCTGCTCTCCTCCGGCTATGTGGCGGCGAGCCGGAACAGCGTGCAAACACCACTGATCAAACCGTGGATTCGGAAAATTCTGAATGAAGGCACCGGGCAACTGCTCCTGCGCATCACGCCCGTCGCCAATGCGCGCAGTTATCAGGTGCAAATCCAGATTGGCGACGGCCCGTGGCAGGAGGCTGGATTTTCCAACCAGGCCCGGCGCATCATGGTGACGAACCTGACACCTGGCACGGTCTATAATATCCGCGTCCGCGCCATCGGCGGCAGCACCAACTGTAGCGACTGGAGCCCGATCACCAGCCGGATGTCGCTCTAAGATCCAACTGAACCGGCCACTGGGTTAAGTCTCATCCATTTCTCTGCCACAGAATTTTCTCCGCGTCCTTGCGCCTTTGCGTTAAAATCCGGCCGTTGAAACCGAAGACTTTCATGCTCATCGCCGGCGAGGCGAGCGGGCTTGATTTTGGGCTGCGCTGTCTTTTTTTTGCTGTTCTCACCATTATCAATGTAATGTCTGTCCCACAAGAAAGCCCGCGAATGAATCCGAGACATAATGCCATGCAAACCAGATTAAATATTTTTCAAATCATGCGGCGAACTTCTGGGTTGGCGGCCATCGCCTGCCTGCTCCTGACTTCGGCCAGGGCAAATGATCTGGTGGTCATGCCATCCGATTTGCGCTGTGAATACCGGGTTGGGCCGGTGGGGATTGATGTGCGCGAACCCCGGCTTTCCTGGAAGCTGGCCGCAAACCCGCCGGAAGCGCGCGGAGTGAGGCAGCACGCGTATCAAATTTTGGTGGCGAGTTCGCCGGAGCTGCTGGGCGCGGACCAGGGCGATGTCTGGGACAGCGGGAAAGTTTCCTCGGCTGACAGCGTGAATGTTCCTTTTGCCGGCAGCCTGCTCGGGTCGCGGGAGGAACTGTTTTGGAAAGTGCGCGTCTGGGCCGGCGACCGCAAGCCGTCCGCGTGGAGTGAACCGGCACGCTGGGAAATGGGCCTGCTGAAGCCCGACGACTGGCAGGCGAAATGGATTGATGCCCCGACGAGCGTTTCCGGAGAAGTCCACGGCGTCGTGGCGATTGTGCAGGCTGATTACGGAACCGGGCAAGCGACCAATGACGTCACCGGCATCGTTGCGGGAATGCTGAAGGACAACGCCCTGTCCTTGCCGGTGAGCAACGAGATTTTTG
Source organism: uncultured Verrucomicrobiae bacterium (assembly GCA_963738245.1). Lineage (GTDB taxonomy): Bacteria > Verrucomicrobiota > Verrucomicrobiia > Limisphaerales > UBA11358 > UBA11358. The sequence goes on along the minus strand of CAVTWB010000014.1, from coordinate 412,625 downwards.
GCGGTGATCCGGCGTTGAAACACGTCAAACAGCTTCACGTGGTTTACACCATCGACGGGGAAAAACACGAGGTGGTCGCCGATGAAGGAACCACGCTGACCATTCCGGAGGATCGTCCCGCGCTGAATTATCTCCGGAAGGATTTTGTTCTCGGCAAGCCGGTCGCCAAAGCCCGGCTTTACGCCACGGCGCTCGGTTTATACGAGCTTCACCTCAACGGCCAGCGCGTCGGCGATCATCTGTTTGCCCCCGACTGGACGGACTACAAGAAGCGCGTCCGGTATCAGACTTATGATGTCACGGAACTGGTGAAGACCGGCCCCAACGCGCTCGCCGGTTTCGTCGGAAACGGCTGGTATAGCGGGCACATCGGCAACGGCGGTTTTCAGGCCTGGGGAAAAGTGCCGGCCCTTTTCGCGCAGCTCGAAGTGGTTTATCAGGACGGAACCGTGGAGCGCGTGGTGACGGATGCCAATTGGAAAATTCATCCGGGGCCAATCATCACGTCCGATTTCATGCTCGGCGAAAATTATGATGCGCGGCAGGAAATTTCCGGCTGGGACCAGCCCGGCCTGGACGTGAGCGGCTGGAGCAACGCCACCGAACGCGCCGGATCCGCCCGCTCAATTGACGCGCAGGTGGATCAACCAGTTCGTGAGACTGGAGAGCTGGCCGCCAAATCCGTGAAGGAAATTGAACCGGGCCGGTGGGTTTTTGATTTCGGGCAGAACATGGTCGGCTTCGTCCGGATTAAAGTTTCCGCGCCGGCCGGGACAAGAATCGTGCTGCGCCACGCCGAAATGTTGAACGCGGACGGCACCATATACACGAACAACCTCCGGGGCGCGCCATCCGTTGACACTTATGTCTGCAAAGGCGACGGCGTGGAAACCTGGCAGCCGCATTTCACCTTTCATGGTTTCCGCTATGCGGAGATAACCGGTTTGCCGCAACCTCCGGCCAGCGACACCGTCACCGGAATCGTGGTGGGAACGGATATTCCGCGTGCCGGCGAATTCGCGTGTTCCAACCCCGATGTCAACCAGCTTCAATCCAACATCCAGTGGGGGATGCGCGGAAATTATTTTTCCGTGCCGACGGATTGTCCGCAACGCGACGAGCGCATGGGCTGGATGGGCGACGCGGAGGTTTTCATCCGCACCGCGGCTTACAACGGGGACATCGCCGCCTTCTTCACCAAATGGCTGGTGGACGTGGACGACGCGCAAAAGGCGGATGGAGAATTCACGGATGTCTCGCCGTCACCGTCGGGAAAAGGCCACGGCAATGGCGGCGTGCCCGCGTGGGGGGATGCCGGGGTGATCTGTCCGTGGACGATTTACCAGGTCTATGACGACAAACGAATTCTCGAACAGCATCTTCCCGCGATGAAGCGCTGGGTGGACTGGTGCGAAGCCCACAGCACCGGTTACATTCGTGCACGAGATCGCGGTTCCGATTACGGCGACTGGCTTTCGCAGGGGGAAACAACACCGAAAGATCTGCTGGGCACGGCGTATTTTGCCTACTCGGCTGCACTCACCGCCGACGCGTGCAAGGCGGTCGGCGATGCCAGGGGCGCGAAAAAATATCAGCACCTTTTTGAGAAGATCAAAACCGCCTTCAACCAGCATTACGTCTCGGCGGACGGCCACATTCAAGGCGGCACGCAAACCAGTTACGCCCTGGCGCTGAAATTCGGCCTGCTGCCCGAAGCGTTGCGCCCGCAAGCCGCGCAATATCTGGCCGAGGACGTGGCGAGCCATGGAAATCATCTGACCACCGGGTTCCTTGGCGTCAGTTGCCTGCTGCCGGCGCTGTGTTCGGAAGGCCGGCTGGATGTGGCCTACCGCGTTTTCCTGCAGGACACTTTTCCTTCATGGCTCTTTTCGGTTAAACAGGGGGCGACGACCATCTGGGAACGCTGGGATGGCTGGACGCCGGAAAAGGGGTTTCAAGACCCGCACATGAATTCATTCAACCATTATTCCCTCGGCTCGTGCGGCGAATGGATGTTCAACACCGTGGCCGGCATCGGCCTGGACCCGGAACAGCCGGGTTTCAAACACATCCTCATCCGGCCGCAGCTCGGCGGCGGCTTGACGCACGCCGAAGCTACCTACGATTCCGTCCGCGGCAAAATCGTGACGCGGTGGATTTTGCAGGATGAGCATTTTTCACTTCAGGTCACCATCCCGCCGAACACGACCGCGACGGTCGAGCTGCCGACAAAAGATCTTTCCTCCGTGCGCGAAAGCGGGAAAAAACCTTCCCGGAAAATGGGCGTTAAATCCGTGGCGACCTCAAATGGAAACGCCGGTTTCCTGATCGGTTCGGGCAGTTATGATTTCACCTGTCCGGTGGAAGACTAGATTCGCCATTCCGGCAAAAATTCTTTGCGACTTTGCGTTTCTGAAAATTTCATTTATTTTGCGCGCATGAACTACCGCACTCTGGGACGGACAGGCTGGAAGGTTTCGGAAATCAGTTTTGGCGCGTGGGCCATCGGCGGCGCGTGGGGCGGCGTGGACGACCAGGAATCGCTCGCCGCGCTCCATGCCGCGCTCGATGGCGGCGTGAATTTTTTCGACACGGCGGACGTTTACGGCGACGGCCACAGCGAACGCCTGCTCGCAAAATTGAAAAAGGAGCGGAAGGAGAAATTTTACATCGCCACCAAGGCCGGACGCCGTCTGCCGAAGCAGACGCCGGAAGGTTACAGCCACGCGAACCTCACGGCCTTCGTCGAGCGCAGCCTGCGGAATTTGGAGACGGACACGATTGACCTGCTGCAACTGCATTGTCCGCCCACGGAGGTTTATTATCTGCCGGAAGTGTTCGGGTCGCTGGACGAACTGGTCCGCGCCGGCAAGCTCCGGCATTACGGTGTGAGCGTGGAAAAAGTCGAGGAGGCGTTGAAAGCGATTGAATTTCCAAATGTCCAAAGCGTGCAAATCATCTTCAACCTTTTCCGGCAGCGGCCGGCGGATTTGTTTTTCGCCGAGGCGCAGAAACGCCAGGTCGGAATTCTCGCGCGGGTGCCGCTGGCGTCGGGTCTGTTGTCGGGCAAGATCACGCGCGAAAGCAAGTTCGCGAAGGACGACCACCGGAATTTCAACCGCCACGGCGAGGCGTTTGACCGTGGCGAAACTTTTTCCGGCGTGGATTTTGAGACCGGCTTGAGCGCGGTGGAAGAATTAAAATCGTTCGTGCCAGAAGGCGCGACGCTGGCGCAACTGGCGCTGCGCTGGATTCTGGAATTTCCCGCCGTGACGTGCCCCATCCCCGGCGCGAAGCGTCCGGCGCAGGTCGCAGAAAACATTGCGGCGTCGGCGCTGCCGCCGCTGTCCAAAATGGCGCTGAAAAAGATTGACTCGCTTTACACCGGCCAGATCAAGCCGCTGGTGCATCAGCATTGGTGAGCGCAATCGCCTTGCTCCTTCGCCCGCTTTGGATTAGTTTGCGCGAATTATGGAAACGCCGCCATTTTCTTCGCCCGGGGTTCCGCCGCAATTGACACCGCCGCCACCGGTCATCACGCCGCCGCCGCCGGCCCGGCCGCGCCGGAGCTGGGGCTGGATGATTGTTTCCATCGTTTTGATCGTGGCGCTGGGCTTCAGCCTGCTGGGAAATCTGGTGCAGGCCGTTTCGCACGCGATTGGCGGCGGGTTTGACCGCGGTTTCAAAAACAGCACGGCACGCGATGTCGGGCCGAAGCTTGACGAATGCATGCTGGAGGACAACGGCGCGCACAATAAAATCGCCGTCGTCACCGTGGACGGCATCATCACCGATCACAGCGCCGACCAGGCGGGCAACAACATGGTGGAGGTGATCAAGGCGCAGCTCGACCGCGCCAAGGATGACCGGCGCGTGAAGGCAGTAATTTTGAAGGTGGATTCACCCGGCGGCGAGGTGATGGCCTCGGACGAGATCAACAAGGCGGTTGAAAAATTCCAGGACGAATCCCACAAGCCGGTGGTTTGCTCGATGGGCAGCCTGGCGGCGAGCGGCGGCTATTATATTTCCGCGCCGTGCCGCTGGATTGTCGCGAACGACCTGACCATCACCGGCAGCATCGGCGTCATCATGCACGGCTACAATTATCGCGGGCTGATGGACAAGGTCGGCGTCGCGCCGATGACGTTCAAGAGCGGCAAATTCAAGGACATGCTGAGCCCCGACCGCAGCACCAACGAAATTCCGCCGGAAGAACACGCGATGGTGCAGTCGCTGATTGACGAGACGTTCCAGAAATTCAAGGGCGTCGTCCGCACGGGCCGCGCCGCCGCCCACGAGAAAAACAAGGACGAGGGCAAGCCGCTGGCGTTCGACTGGGAGGATTATGCGGACGGCCGCGTGCTCTCCGGCTCGCAGGCGCTCTCGCTCGGTTTCGTGGATCAAGTGGGCGATTTCGACGACGCCGTGGAACGCGCGCAACGCATCGCGCACATTCCCGACGCCAACCTGATTGAATACCGCGAGCGTTATGATATTTCGGATTTTCTCTCGATGTTTGGCCAGAGCGGTTCGGCGCACGATATCAAGCTTGACCTCGGCCTGGACATTCCGAAGCTGCGGTCCGGCTGCATGTATTTTCTCTACGAGGCACCGGAAATTAAATGAAGGGCGTCACGGTCATCGCGCATCCGCTGGTGCAGCACAACCTCACGCGGTTGCGCGACCAGCGGACGCAGCCGCAGGAATTCCGCCGCCTGCTCGGTGAAATCGCCGCGCTGATGCTTTATGAAGCGACGCGCTCCTTCGCCGTCAAAAAAGTTCATGTGCAGACGCCGCTCGCGCGGACGAACGGTTTTCAGCTCGAACGAGAAGTAGTGCTCGTCCCGGTTTTGCGCGCCGGACTCGGAATGCTGGATTCCATTTTGGAGCTGATCCCGCACGCGCGCGTCGGCTTCATTGGATTGAAGCGCGAGGAAACGACCTTGCGCGCGATGTTTTACCACAAAAGCCTGCCGAAAAATCTCGGTGACTTTGAAACCATTTTGATTGACCCGATGCTCGCGACCGGCGGCAGCGCCGTGGCGGCGATTGACTTGCTCGTCGAACAAGGCGCGAAACACATCCGGCTCGTCAATCTGGTCGCCGCGCCTGAAGGCATCCACGCCGTGCAAAAAAAATATCCGCGCGTGCCGGTCTTCACCGCCGCCGTTGACAAAAAATTGAACGAGCGCGGATATATTTTGCCGGGCCTGGGCGACGCGGGCGACCGGCTGTTTGGGACTTGAATAATTGCCGTGCCAGGCGTTTAATCGTTTCATTGTCGCATCGGTTCACGAAGCAAGAATTCCCGGTTCAAGGAATCAGAATTGAACATGTCAGACACATTGCTCATGGTTGCGGACAGCGAGCGTGACGCGAACATGCTTTACGCCACCGGCCTGTTCGTGCCCGACCCGTTCATCTTCCTGCACGGCCGCGGAAGGCCGCTGCTCGTGATGAGCGACCTGGAAATTGACCGCGCCCGCCAGCACGCGCCGCACTGCCGGGTCGTTTCCTTGACCACCTACCAGCAAAAACTCAAGCGCAACGGCGTGAAATCGCCGCGCTATCCGCACGTCATCCGGGAAATTTGCCGCGAACATAAAATCCGCCGCGCCATCGTGCCGGACAATTTTCCGCTGGGCCTGGCCAAGGATCTGAAAAAACTCGGCATCAAATTGAAGCCGCGCACCAGTTTTTTTCCGAAGCGCGAAATCAAGTCCGCCGACGAAGTCCGCAAAATTTCCGCCGCGCTGATGATGGCCGAGGTCGGCATGGCCGAGGGGATGCAGGCGCTGCGGCTCTCGAAAATTGACAAGCGCCGGCAGTTGATTTATCGCGGCCTGCCGCTGACCTCCGAACGGCTGCGCGCCGTGATTGACTGCGCGATTTTGCAGGCGTGCGGGCTGGCGGCGAACACCATTGTCGCCGGCGGCCGGCAGGGCTGCGATCCGCACGAGCGCGGCTTTGGCCGGCTGCACGCGAACGAGCCGATCATCATTGACATTTTTCCGCGCTCGCAAAAGACCGGCTATTTCGGCGACATCACGCGCACGGTCGTGCGCGGACGCGCGAACGAGGCCGTGCGGAAACTTTACGACACCGTCTTGCGCGGCCAGAAAATCGGCTTTGAAAAAATCCGGGCGAAGATGAAGACGGCGGAAGTCCACAAGGCCGTCCAGAAATTTTTTGTCCAGCAAGGCTACAAAACTGGCAGGCACAACGGGCGCATGGAGGGATTTTTTCACGGCACAGGCCACGGGCTGGGCTTGGAAATCCATGAGGCGCCGCGCGTCAGTCTCACTTCCACGGAAGTCTTGCGGCCCGGCCATGTCGTGACCGTGGAGCCGGGACTTTATTATCCGGAAATCGGCGGCGTGCGGCTGGAAGATGTCGCGCTCGTCACGACCAACGGCGCAAAAAACCTGACGCGGTTTGAAAAGGTGCTGGAGATTTGAATTGGCTTCAAGCTTTCGCCTGTGCCGTCGCGCCGGCTGATTGAGCCGGATGAATTTCAAATTGCCGAGCCGGGAAAAATTGTTCTCGACGGTAGAATTAACAGCGTTAATCTCGATCGAACATCCAATTCCCCGGCATCTCGGCGGGCAAAATAATCCAGCCATGACCATTCAGCCACCACCTCCCAGTCGGCCACGCGAAATCAGCGTGGCGGAACCGGTTGCACCGGCCCTCGAACGCGTGAAGCAAATGTTGTTCAAGCCGTTCGACCTCGCCAAGTGGATCGCCATCGGTTTCTGCGCGTGGCTGGCCGATCTCGGCGAATCCGGCGGCGTTGGTGGCGGCGGGAATTTCAACACGGGCAATCATTTTGGCGGCAACAATGGTCAGCCGGCGGAACAACTCCGGCAGTTTTATCACCAGGCCAGTGATTATGTGATGTTGAATCTGGGCTGGATTGTGCCGGTGGCGATTCTGCTGGTGCTGCTCGGCGTGGCGCTGTGGCTGCTGATGTTGTGGTTGAGCAGCCGGGGAAAATTCATGTTCCTGCACTGCGTGGCGCTGGACAAGGCGGAGGTGGCGGAGCCGTGGAGCAAATTTGTCAACGAGGCGAACAGCCTGTTCCGGTTCCGCATTGTCCTGGGTTTGATCGGGATGGTTTTGACGTTGCCGCTGGTGGTGTTCATGCTGCTGGCCATCCTGCGGATGATTTTGCAAGGTGAAGCCGATTTGGCCGGCGTGCTGACTGCGGTTGGGCTGGGGCTGGCATTGTTCCTGGTGGCGGCGGTATTTGGCATCATCCGCAAGTTTCTCGTGGATTTTGTGGTGCCCATCCAGTATCTGCGCGGCGGCAGTTGTCTGGCGGCGTGGCGGGAATTTTTCTCGCTGCTGGCGGAACATCCCGGATCGTTCATGCTGTATCTTCTGTTCCAAATCGTCCTTGGCATGGCCATCGGAATCCTCGTCCTCGCGGTGGTGCTGGTGACGTGCTGCTGTGCGGGTTGTCTGCTGCTGCTGCCGTTCATCCGCACGGTGCTGCTGCTGCCAGTGCTGGTGTTCAAGCGTTCCTATTCGCTCTATTATCTCGCGCAATATGACCGTTGCGACGTGTTTTCCATTCCGCCCGCAGTCTGAAGCCGACGCAGGTTTCAAAACTGGTGGCAAATTTCCAATTTAGCCCGCATGATGCAAGATATCAGCGCTCCTAAAATAGTCACTTGACACTGGGATAAGACAGCTTAGGTTCCACCTCATGCTGGGCTTGCGGCCAGTCCGGGATTCTTCGTCCGGCGAGAGAGAAAAAACCAATGCTCAATTAACGTTATGAAAACGAACTCCATTCAGAAATTCCTGCTGGCTGGAATCGCGCCGTTGTTTGTCGGGGCAAGACTTGTGCGCCGCTCCGCTGACGTGGTTTCCCGGCCCGTCGCTGGACTATCCGGGCAGTGACGCGGCAACAGTTGTCATGCCCGGTCTGGGCAATGTGGTGGTTGCCGGCACCACCGCTTATCCCGAAGGCCTGGTTGCCACCAACAATTACTGGACGCCGCTGGGCCAGCCATTTTACGGCAACATCGCGCCCGGTGCCGTGGCCGCCGGCGGCTCGATCATCGTTTACGGCGGCAACAATGGAATCAATTCCGTGAGCACGGTGGTTAATTACAGCCCCAGCGATGGTTCGTCGACGCTGGCTGCCATGAGCGTGCCGCGATCCTACCTTGGATACGCGCCCGACCGCAGCGGCAACGCCTATGCCATCGGCGGCCTGGATGACAGCGGCAATCCGCTGGCGTCCGCCGAGGTTTACAACCAGGACACCAGCGCCTGGTCCGCCATCGCCAGCCTCCCCGTCGCGCAATACGACTTTCCGGCGGTGTTTGACCACACCAATTATATTTACATTTTCGGCGGATACACCGACACCGTATCGGGGGTGGAAAATTCCACTGTGCACCGCTACTCCGTCAGCGCCAACACTTGGACCACGATGTCACCGATGCCCGTGGCGACGGCGGGCAGCGCGGCAGCGTTGGGCGTGGACGGAAATATTTATGTTGTCGGCGGCCTGTCTGGCGGCGTCCCGACCGGTGTGGTCCAGGTTTACAATCCCGCCGCCAATTCCTGGACGCTTTCCACGCCGTTGCCAGAACCTTTGACCGGCTCCGCCATGGGCGCGGACAGCCTGGGCCGGCTGATTGTGATGGGGGGCTCAGACACCAAGGGCTACGATGTCGGTGATGTTTGGCGCAGCCAGCAACTCGGCACGCCCGACACGCCGCCGGTGTTCACGCAATTTCCCGCCACGAACGGCAGCTACCAGAGTCCTTACTCTTCAACCATAGCCGCCACCGGCAATCCGCAGCCGGTCTTTTTGCTCGTCAGCGGCCCTGCGGGGATGGCGGTGAATTATTTCAGCGGACAAATCACCTGGACGCCGCAGGGATTAAGTCAGATCGAGGTCATTCCGGTGACCATCGCGGCGACCAATTACGCCGGATCCACCAATTTGACTTTTACCATCACCGTCCCCAACCCGAAGCCGACGCCGCCGACCAACCTATATCTCGCCAGCGCAACCGAATATTCGGTGACGCTGGCCTGGGCTCCCGAAGACCCGGTGGCTGGTTCCGTGACTTATAGCATTTTCATCCCGCATCCCTACCACAGTCCCAAAGGCAGCGGTGGCGGGGTCAATTACCAGTTGATCGGTTCCACCACCTCGACCAACTTTACCATATCCGGTTTGAAGCCGAATACTTCCTATCCTTATGACGTCAACGCCACGGGTCCCGGCGGCACGTCGGGTTACGCGGGGATAGGTGTCACGACGTTGGGTCCGCAGCCGCCGTCCAATCTGCGGCTGACCGGGATCACTTCCACGACCATCAGCCTCGCATGGGATCCTTCGCCCGGCCCGGTGCCGGTTGTTCGTTATGAGATATTGGGCTGGGTCGGCGGTTTGCTTCCGACCATTGGCTATGGAACAAATTTCACCGGCACGACCGCCACAATCACCGGCCTTGTTCCCGGCACTTATGAGGAATGGACCGCTGTCGGTTTCGATGCCGACGGCAATGCCTCCGGCTGGGCTCCCGGCATTTACGCGGTCAATCCCGTGCCGAAGCCAGCGGCGCTGGCCGCATTCGGGGCGCCACCGGTGACCGGCGGTTTCCAATTCACCGTGCAGGCCAGCGCGGTCCAAACCACGTTGATTCAGGCGACGACCAATCCGGCGAATCCGGCTTCGTGGACCACCATCGCCACGAATCCGCCGGCGGGCAGTTCATTCACCTTCACCGACAACGCCGCCAGCCAGTATCCAATCCGGTTCTACCGGGTGGTGAGCCCTTGAATAAAAGTTCGCCGCACGCTTTGCCTTGAAACAATCGCCGCGCACAGGCAATCTGCGCGGCCATGAAACAAACAGTTGTGCTGTTGGTCGCGGTTCTGCTTGCGCTATGCGGCTTGGCCGCGCACGCGGCGCTCATCAACGGACACAACTACACGCCGCTCGGCGACTGGGCGCACGCAAACGGCTTCTTTGGCTTCACGCGCGACCACGGCCAGGAAATTGTCCTTACCAACCGCACCGCGCAGATGGTGTTCGACGTGAATTCGGCGCAGGCGGAAATCAACGGCGTGAACGTGCGGCTCTCCTTTCCGGTGGCGAACGTGAAAGGCGTGCCGTTCATCGCGCAACTGGATTTGGACAAGACCATCCGCCCGCTGCTCTATCCGTCGCGCTACATCGCGCCGAAAAAAATCACGACCATCTGCCTCGATCCGGGCCACGGCGGCAAGGACACCGGCAACCGCGTCGGCTTCGGATTTTTCGGGCACAGCGAAAAAACCTACACGCTCGCGCTGGCGCTGGAATTGCGCGACCAGCTCAAACGCGCGGGCTTCAACGTCATTCTCACGCGAACCAAGGATGTATATGTGGATCTGCCGTTGCGACCGGACTTCGCCAACCAGCACGGCGCGGATTTGTTCGTGAGCCTGCATTTCAACGCCGCGCAGACCGGCAAAAATGAAGTTGAAGGACCGGAGACCTATTGCATCACGCCCGTCGGCGCGGCGTCGTCCAACGCGCAGGGCGAGGGCGGCGACGACGGCGCGACGACGGCGAACCGCTCGGAATATCAAAGTCTGCTGCTCGCGTATCAGATGGAAAAATCGCTGGTGCGAAACCTGGGCGTGGAGGATCGCGGCGTGCGGCGGGCGCGGTTTGCGGTGTTGCGCGACGCGGAAATGCCGGCGATTCTCATCGAAGGCGGCTACATGACGCATCCCACCGAGGGAAAAAAGATTTTTGACGCGGCCTACCGCAGGCAGATGGCGGCGGCAATTGTCAGGGGGATTTTATCCTATCAAAGGCTCACGGCACCGGCGGTGGCGGCCGTGAATCGTTCAGGCGCCAAACCCGCCGGAACGGGCAGCCACCACGCAAATTAAAATTGTAAACGGTTGATGAAGGGGAAGCCACGGGCATTGACAGAAACGGACAATTGAGGTTGGCTCCAGCGACTTGATTTAGCCGGACGCCTCTTGGTCCGGCTAAACACCTATATGGACTCAATCGAGCGGGCCGGAGTCCGGCCACGAAGGGCGGAACATCAACCCGCTTTCCATAGACACGATCCGCGTAAACGGCTCATCGCGTCTTACGCGTCTCCGCCACACGCGGCATGGCACGGGTGAATTCAGTTCGCCGGCGCAATCAAATCGAGCCGGAACGCCTTTATGGCATTGAGCATGAATTGAACGGCGACCGCCGCCAGCAGCAATCCCATGATGCGGATGGCGATGCTCATGATGATGGGGTTCAGCCACCGCGCGCTGCGGGCGGAGAGCCGCAGAATCAGGTAGCTCACCAGCGACACGGCCACGATGCAGCAATAAAGCGCGATGTGCTGCGGAATGTTTTTCGCCTCGTTCTGGAGCAGGATAGTGGTGGAAATTGCTCCCGGCCCGGCGAGCATCGGAATGGCCAGCGGCGTCACGGCGATGTCCGTTTTTTCCGTGCCGGCCTTGGTTTCCTCGTGCGTTTCCTGCACGCGCGAGCGCTGGGCGCGCACCATGTCCAGCGCCACGATCAGCAGCAGGATGCTGGCGGCGATTTGAAATGCCGGCATGGTGATGCCCATGACCTTGAACACGAGCTGGCCGGCGAATGAAAACACCAGCATGACGCCCGACGCCACGCAGCACGCCAGCCGCGCGGTGCGGATGCGCTGTTCCGCCGTGTCGTTGGGCGTCATGGCCAGAAACGCAGGCACAACGGCCACCGGATCCACGATCACGAACAACGAACCCGCCGCCAGCAAAATGTATTCAAGCAAATTGATGGAACGGAGTTAGACGCGGATTGGCGTGAAAGTCAATGGGGAGACGGGACATTTTGATTCTTCCGCCCGGTTTGAATTCATCCTGCCGCAGAAGCTTTTTCCGCCTCTTCCCGACGCCGTTTGGCCTGCTCGATGGCGGCCTTCTGCTTTTGAAGGCATTCTGCGCAGATGCCGTGCGTGGTAGGTGTGTCGAATCCCTGCTGCATGAATTCCTCCAGCCGCATCCATTCGTCATGGTAGTTGATCCGCCGGCACCAAGCGCAAACTCGCATGAATTTTTCCAGATAGCGGACGCGTTCCAGAATCCGACGGGTGGACATACTCACCAGAAACCAGACACCCAGCACCAGCAGCATCTCCAGCGTGGATCGCCGATACACAAAGGCGAACGGGTGGTCGGAAAAAATGAGCGACGGCAGCTTGATCAGGTCATCCAGATAGCACAGGGCGATGATGCCCAAAAACCCCAGGTTTTGGTATAAAACAATCTTTGTCAGTTGCGAATTCTTTTTCATACAACAAAAGTTATTTCGCGGAAAGCTGTCTCATGCCCCAAACACTCAAACCTCTCGCCGTCGAACACAGGAATTGGCCGCATTAAACATGCCACCAAAGTGGAGCGGCTAATTTGTTACATTAACGTCGCATAAGGCAGGATGCCTTGTAACTGGCGTAGGTTCCCAGCGACTTGGGCGCAAGAAATCGGAGCAAATCATCCGGAGGCGGATGCGGTCTTTTGCGCCATGAAAAAGGCCTCATCCGGACTCCGGCGGAGGAAATTGACGCCCCCTTGACGACAGCGAAAACCCCTGCAGTTCACTGGCATGGCAAAGTTGTGTGCGAAAGCGGATGGCGGTTCAGACACGACAAAAATCAGGCGCCGGCATCAGATATTTGACGTCCGATGCCGCTTGGTCAGCCGGTGCCGGATTGTTCCGGCGCGCAAACCTTATTTCTTGAGGGTCCGCAGATAGGCGATGGACGCCTTGATGTCATCGTCGGAAAGCTCCGACGGTTTCATCAACGTCTTGTCGTCCTTCTTCAGGCCATCCTTGATGGACTTGAACGCCTGGTCATCGCTGACGGCGGACTGAACGGCGGCATCGGAATAATCCTTGCAGCCGAGCTTGGTGCCCATCTTGGTCGCGCCCTTGCCGTCGGCACCGTGGCATTTGGCGCAGTTGTCGCCGTAAACGGCCGAACCGTCGGCAGCCAGGGCGTTGGTGGTCAAGGCGAGCGCGAACGCCGCCGGAAGTGCGAACAGAGCGAGTTTTTTCATAGCGTGAAAATACTCGCGCCGAACGGGCAACGGCTCTAATCAGTTTTTGCCAAAAACTTGACGTGGATTGCTCACTGTTTTGGCGGGCAATTCATTTTTTTGCAAACATCAATTCGTCTTCGCGCGCCGTCACTTTGATTTTGTCGCCCGGCTTGAATTCGCCCGCCAGCAACTTCGTCGCGAGCGGGTCGAGCAGATGTTCCTGGATCGCGCGCTTGAGCGGGCGCGCGCCGAATTGCGGATCGTAGCCTTCGCTGGCGAGCAGCTTCTTCGCGGCGGCGTCCACGTCGAGCGTGAGATTCTGCTGCGCGAGCCGCTGTTCCAACCGCCCAAGCTGGATGTCCACGATGCGCGCCAGTTCGCTTTCGTCGAGGCTTTGGAAAATGATCACGTCGTCCACGCGGTTCAGGAATTCCGGGCGGAAATGTTTTTTCAACTCGGCCAGCACCTTGTCTTCCATCGCCTGATGCGACGCCTTGTCCGTGTGGCCGTCCATGAAATATTCCTGGATGATCGGCGAGCCGAGGTTGCTGGTCATGATGACGATGGTGTTCTTGAAATCCACCGTGCGGCCCTGGCCGTCCGTGAGCCGGCCATCGTCGAGCACTTGCAACAGCACGTTGAACACGTCGCTGTGCGCCTTCTCGATCTCGTCGAACAAAATCACCGAATACGGTTTGCGCCGCACGGCCTCGCTCAATTGCCCGCCTTCCTCGTAGCCGACGTAGCCCGGCGGCGCGCCGATGAGCCGCGCGACGGTGTGCTTCTCCATGTATTCGCTCATGTCTATCCGAATCATGGCGCTCTCGTCGTCGAAGAGAAATTCCGCCAGCGCGCGGGCCGTCTCCGTTTTGCCCACACCGGTCGGGCCGAGAAAAATAAACGAGCCGATGGGCCGGTTCGGGTCTTGCAGCCCGCTGCGCGAACGGCGCACGGCGTTGGACACGGCGGTGATCGCCTGCTTCTGGCCGATGATGCGCAACTGCAAACGCTCCTCCATTTTGAGCAGCTTCTCGCGCTCGCCTTCGAGCATCCGCGAAACGGGAATATGCGTCCACGCCGCGACGACCTTGGCAATGTCCTCGTCCGTGACTTCCTGACGGAGCAAAGTGGGGCGGGCATTTCCGCCCTTCACCGAAGGCGAAGCGTCGGCGGCGCTTTCCATCTTCGCCAGCTTCTTTTCCAAATCGGGAATCTTGCCGTATTGAATTTCCGCCGACTTGGACAAATCGCCGGCGCGCTGGGCTTTTTCCAATTCAATCTTCGCCTGCTCCAGTTGCGACTGCACAATGCTGACGGCATTGACCGCCGTCTTTTCATTCTGCCATTGCGCCGTGAGCGCCTTGGATTTGTCCTTCAAGTTCGCGACCTGTTTATCAATCATCTTGAGCCGCTCCTTGCTCGCCGCATCTTTTTCCTTCGCCAGCGACGTGCGCTCGATTTCCAATTGCAAAATCTGCCGGTCGAGCTGGTCCAGTTCCGTCGGCTTGGAATCCAGTTCCATCTTGATGCGCGACGCCGCCTCGTCCACGAGGTCAATCGCCTTGTCCGGCAAAAAACGGTCGGTGATGTAGCGATGCGACAGCGTGGCCGCCGCGACGAGCGCGGAATCCTGAATGCGCACGCCGTGATGCACTTCGTAACGCTCCTTCAGCCCGCGCAAAATCGCGATGGTCGCCTCGACCGTCGGCTCGTTCACCTGCACCGGCTGGAAACGGCGTTCGAGCGCCGGGTCTTTCTCGATGTGCTTGCGATATTCGTCCAGCGTCGTCGCGCCGACGCAGCGCAACTCGCCGCGCGCGAGTTGCGGCTTCATGATGTTCGCCGCGTCGTCGCGCCTTCCGCCGCGCCCGCGCCGACGATGCGTGTGCAGTTCGTCAATGAACAAAATGATTTTCCCTTCGCTCGCGGTGATCTCCTTGAGAAACGCCTTGAGCCGGTCTTCAAATTCGCCGCGATATTTCGCGCCGGCGATCATCGCGCTCAAATCCATCGCCACGAGCCGCTTGTTTTTGAGCGATTCCGGAACGTCGCCGCTGACGATGCGCCGCGCCAAGCCTTCGGCGATGGCGGTCTTGCCCACGCCCGGTTCGCCGATGAGCACCGGATTATTTTTTGTGCGGCGCGTCAGCACCTGCATCACGCGGCGGATTTCCTCGTCGCGGCCGATGACCGGATCAATTTTTCCCTGCCGCGCGAGCGCCGTGAGATCGCGACCGTATTTTTCCAGCGCCTGAAATTTTCCTTCCGGCTGCTGGTCGGTCACGCGCTGGTTGCCGCGCAATTCCGCGAGCGCCTTGAGCACCGCATCGCGCTTGAGGCCGTGCGCGGCGAAAATTTTCTTGAGCGACGGACTGGCCTCGTCGAGCAGGCCGAGCAGCAGATGTTCGGTGCTGACGTAATCGTCCTTGAGCTTGTTCGCCTCGGACTGCGCGGCGTCGAGCGCCTTTTGCAGATCGCGTCCGGCGTAGGGATCGTTGCCGCCTTG
Organism: uncultured Verrucomicrobiae bacterium; assembly: GCA_963738245.1. Lineage (GTDB taxonomy): Bacteria > Verrucomicrobiota > Verrucomicrobiia > Limisphaerales > UBA11358 > UBA11358. The sequence continues at coordinate 397,051 of CAVTWB010000014.1, read as the reverse complement.
AATCTTGTGGCGGCGCGCGAGTTCCTTTTCCAAATCCGGCTGGAGCTTGGCGGGCGGCACGCCGATGCGCGCCAGCAATTCCGGCACGAGGCTCTCGCCCTGGCCGAGCAGCGCGAGCAGCAGATGCTCGCCGTCCATTTCCTGATGCGAATGTTCGCGGGCGATGCGTTGCGCGTCCTGCAACGCCTCCTGCGATTTCTGGGTAAGCTTGTCGAGTTGCATGAGTAATCAATAGAACGAAAGCGCGGCGCGTCAAGTTGGGAAAGACCCTATTGCCACAGATGGGCACAGATGAAACACAAACAAGGCGCGGTGCATGGAGCAAAGTTTCTCCTGATTTGAAACCCGGCTGAAGGGAACGCGGGACTACTTTAGTTGGCGACGGGCTTGGCCTCGGCCTGCAACCGGTTCGCCGGCCAGAACGGTTTGCGGAAGGCGTCGGTGAAATCGTAGCCGTTGTTGAAATCGTCGCGCGTGTCCTTCTCGGTCTTGGCGAGCAGGCTGTGTTCGACCATGTTGAAGACGATTTCGCCGAAGTCGCGGCAGTTTTTCACGCCCCATTCCTCCAGCACGGTCACGACCATCGGGCCGAATTGCTGGAGCGCGAACTGCCGGATGCCGTCGAGCAGTTCCTGGCCGCTGATGTGGCGGATGGTGCCGCGGTTTTCCTTGCTGATGAGCTTCTGCGTGTAGTCGAGCGATTCGCGGACAAAATGGTAGGCGTCGCGCTAGAAACGCGGGTCGTGCGCGAGAATCTGCTCCACCGCTTCATCAAAATTCACTTCATGCATATCAAGGTGCGGCGGTCTGGACGATGGCTGTCGGCGGATGCGCGGTGCGCCAGTATTTCACCGCCCAGCCCACCAGCAGCAATCCGAGGACGAGGATCAGAACCGTCTGTTCCTGTTTCGTCAGCCCGTTCACGGGTCAATGTAGCCGGAAATCGGCGGAAGGGCAACAATGTCATTTATGATTTAAGATTTACGATTTACGATTTTCTGCCTTCGCGGGGATGCGGTGAATTCGTAAATCGTAAATCGAAAATCGTAAATTTCCATGGCCGCCATCGGACGATTTCAAAAGGGCGACGAGATTTTCCACGCGAAAGTGGTGGACGGGGAATTGTTCCGTCTGCGCGGCGATGTTTTCGGCGCGCCGTCGTTCGACCGCAAGCCCACGCCGCGCAAAGGCGTCAGGACGCTGGTGCCGGTCCTGCCGAGCAAAATCATCGCCGTCGGCCTCAATTACCTCGACCACGCGCGCGAGATGGGCCGCGAACTGCCGAAGGAACCGCTCATCTGGTTCAAGGCCACGACCTCGCTGCTGCCGGACGGCGGGAAAATTGAAATTCCGTTTCCGCAGCATCGCACGGATTTCGAGGCGGAACTGGCCATCGTCATCGGGCGCAAAATCCGCAACGTCTCGCCCACGCAGGCGTCGCGCTACATTTTCGGCTACACCGCCGCGCAGGACATCAGCGACCGGCACATCCAGAAAGCCGACGGCCAATGGGCGCGCTGCAAGTCGTTCGACACCTTCACGCCGCTCGGCCCGCTGGTGGAGACGATGATCGATCCGGCCGAACTGAACATCCAGCAGTTTCAAAACGGCCAGCTCCGCCAGAACTCGAACACCAAGCAGCTCATCTTCAAGCCGCCGAACTCGTCAGCTTCATCTCGACGAACCTGACGCTGCTGCCCGGCGACGTGATTCTCACCGGCACGCCCAGCGGCGTCGGCCCCATCCAGAGCGGCGACAAACTGGAAGTGCGGATTCAGGGCCTTGCGCCGCTGGTCAACACGGTGAAGTGAAACCAAACATTGACGGCGCTTGCACGATTAAGTTCGACGATGAAAGTTGAGATTGAACCCATGCAGCAGCCGGTTCGCAAAGTGGTCGGGCGTCCGACCATCTCAAGCAACTTGTGCATGAAGATTGGCCGGCTTCTCAAACAACACGCGCATGGATCATTCGCCAAAGCCGAGGAGATTACTTCCCGTTCGAAAATTGTTGGTCGCCCTCGCCGCTGACGGAGTTGATTTCGCCGTCGTCGGCGGACTGGCGATCATCTTCAATGGCTATCCGCGCCTGAGCTCGACGCCGACATCTCGTTCAGACGCATCGGAAAATCTCCACAAACTCCTGGATTGTCTCACGATGGGCGAAGGCTGGGCGCGCGAACTCAAGCCGGAAGATTTCATTTACGAACAAGGCGCAATCGCGCATGGAGGAATTTGATCTCGATATTTTTACCTGGATGAAAGACAAATCGCTCGACGATTTCCGCCCGCGCCTGCGCCATCTGGAAACCGGCGGCGTCCGCATTCCGTATCTTCGCCGGAAGATTTGATTCTCCTTAAGCAAGATTCCTGGCGCGACAAAGACCAGCTGGATGTGCAGGCCATGCGCGAAATCATCGCGCGCGAAGGCCGAGTGATCCATCGGCCAAAATAAAATTCTTCGTTCCCCCGTTCCTTTGTTGTTAAACTTTCCGCCACATGAAGTGGACACAAACTTTGATTCCGACCCTCCGCGAAGCCCCGGCTGACGCGGAAATCGTCTCGCACAAACTGTTGCTGCGCGCCGGCCTCATCCGCAAGCTCGCCGGCGGCGTTTATACTTTTCTGCCGCTCGGCCTGCGCGCGCTTGCGCAAGGTGGAGCAGATCATCCGCGAGGAAATGGACCGCGCCGGCGCGATTGAAGTGCTCATGCCCGCGCTCCAGCCGAAGGAAATCTGGGAGCAGAGCGGCCGCGCCGAAACCGCCAGCAACGTGCTGTTCAAGGTCAAGGACAGCGCCAACCGCGAATGGGTTTTGAGCCCGACCGCCGAGGAAGTCATCACCACGCTCGCCGCGAACGAAATCAATTCCTACCGCCAGTTGCCGAAAAACTTTTACCAGATCAGCGTGAAGTTCCGCGACGAAATCCGCCCGCGCTTCGGCCTGATGCGCGCGAAGGAATTCATCATGAAGGACGCCTATTCCTTCGACACCACGGACGAAGGCGCGATGGCCAGCTACAAGAAAATGTATGACGCCTACACGCGCATCTTCGCGCGCTGCGGGCTGAAGGCGTTTCCGGTGGAGGCCGACACCGGCGTCATCGGCGGCAATTATTCGCACGAATTCATGGTGCCCGCCGAGACCGGCGAGAACGAAGTGGCGTTCTGCGAAGCCTGCGGCTACGCGGCGAACATCGAGAAGGCCACCAGCGGCATTCCCAAAACCGCCGCGCGCGAAATCGGCGCGGCGATTGAAAAATTTGCCACGCCCGGCGTCGTGACCATCGAGGCGTTGAGCAAGGCGCCTTACAACGTTCCGGCCAACCGCCAGATCAAGACGCTGGTTTACATCGCCGACAGCAAGCCGGTCATCATTTTGATCCGCGGCGACGACCAGTTGAACGAAACCAAATTCATGGCCAAGACCGGCGCGGTCGCGGTGCGGCCGGCCACGGCGGAGGAAATTGTCCCGTTGCTCGGCGCGAAGCCGGGTTCGCTCGGCGCGGTCGTGCACATTGGAGAAGTCTCCGACGGCCGAAGGTGACGCAGAATGCTGGCGGAGACGGCGTCCGAAATTTTCGCCGACGAGCGTTTGCACGGCGCGAACGACATGACCACCGGCGCGAACGAGGACGGTTTCCATTTGAAAAACGTCTCCATCGAGCGCGACATCAAAGTGACGGCGTGGTTTGATTTGCGCACCGTCACCGCCGGCGAGCCGTGCGCGAAATGCGGCAAGCCGCTGAAAATCCGCCGCGCCATTGAAGTCGGCCACGTCTTCAAGCTCGGCACGAAATACAGCGAGAAGCTCGAACGCGACGTTTCTGGACGAGGACGGCTCGCGCAAGCCGTGCGTCATGGGCTGCTACGGCATCGGCGTCACGCGCACGTTGCAGGCGATCATCGAGCAGGGCAACGACAAGGACGGCGTCATCTGGCCGTTGAGCGTCGCGCCGTATCAGGTTTGCATCACGCCGCTGGCCGTCGCGCCGGAAAGCCAGGCGATGCAGCTGGCGGAAAAATTTTACGCGGAACTGACCGCGAAAGGCGTGGACGTGATTCTGGACGACCGCGACGAACGGCCCGGCGTGAAATTCAAGGACTCCGAGCTGGTGGGTTTTCCCATCCGCATCGGCATCGGCGAAAAATCGCTGGCCAAGGGCGAAGTGGAAATCAAGCCGCGCAACGGCGCGTTGCAGTCCGTGAAAATTGACGAGGCGGTGGAAGCGGTGATGAAAGCTGCGTGGCGGCCGGCAACGCCGGTTTACGAGCCTAATTTTTCCTGCGGCAGCGGGTGGAAAATAAATTGCGCCGGCAGTTTTGCCGCCGGGTCAATTTCCACCGTGTAATAGCCGCCGTCGTTCAGCAGTTCGATGCCGGACAGCGCCGGACACAGCCGCACCTTGAACGGCCACCAATGATGCGCCTCGTGCAGCGCCGAGGTGAATTTGCGAACGGAGTTGCCCAGAAAGCGGACGGGCGGAATGCCGGACAGCAACCGGCTTTTCCACAAAACCAGCCGCGTGTGCAGATGGCCGATGATGGTCTGTTCGATTTGCGGCAGCCGGCGGCGCACGGATTCTTCGCGCCACAAAAACGGCAGGGCCGTCGGATCGTGGCAAAATAAAATCACGCGCTGTTCCGGCTTCAAGGCGTCGAACGCGGCGCGGATTTCCGCCAGATGCGCGTCGCGCAATTGCAGCCATTCCGGCCATTCCTCCGGCAATGTGTCCGGCTGATTGGCGGGCAGCGCGATCAGCGGCGACGCGACGCCCATCAGCACATAGTTTCCGATGGCCAGTTGCCAGAATGGTTTTAGGCCGAGTGATTCCGTGGCGCGCCTCCAGCTTGCCAGTCGCATCCCGCCATTGCCGCCGATGAGCGAGAGTTTGCCCAATTTCGTGATCACCGATGATGAAACGCGCGCGGTCGCCGAATCTGGCGCGGAGCTTGCCAAGACATTCCTGCGCGCTTTGAAAAACCGCGTCGTCGCTCACGCCCACAAAGCCGCTGTCGCAGGAATAATCGCCGTTGGCAATGACGTGATCAACGGAGCCGACGTGATTCAGAAAACAATCCAGTTGCGCGCCCTGTTCCAGCGGATGGCGCATCCAGATGAAATGCCGGTAAAACCGGACGAGCGCGCGGAGCAGGGGATTGGCGATGGAACGCAGCTCGAAATCATTCCCGCGCGCGCGCTCGGCGGCGCCGGCGTAATGAATGTCGCTTAAAATGGCAACCGTCACCCGGCCTGGAATGCTGGCTTCCATGCGAAATTCAATGACTGGCAAGACTTTCGCTTTCGGCCAAGGCGGCCGCGCGTCCGCGCGGCAGTTTGCCGAGGTGAAAAATCAGGAAGCCGTGCAGGAACTGGCGGAGTTCGCCGGTCTGTGCTTCGGACAATTTCAGTTGCGAATTTTTTGCCCAGTCGCCTTCCGGTCAGCGCCTGCGACAATTTTTTTTGCGCCGGGCGTCAGCCGGGTTTCGTTTGCGTCCGGTTCCAGTCCCAGTTCGCGCAGCAGCTTGAATTCGAGCGCAAAAATATTTTGCGGCTGCGGTTTTTGGGCGCAGAGATGTTTGAGAAACCCGCGCATCAGTTCAAAAATTTCCGGCAAGCGGCGTGTCCGTTTCGGTCGCCTGCTCGATGAACGCGGCGGCGTAGGCGGCCTGCTGCAATTTCAAAATATCCTGCCGGATCGCGCCGTGCGTTTCGCGCAGCTTCACCTCGCGCAAGGTATGCAGCTCGGAACGGCGGCTGCGGCTGAAGGAAAAATCCGCCGCGTAAAACAAATCCAGCTTCCCGGCAAACGGCGACTTCGGCCGGCGCGCGCCTTTGGCCACGGTCGCGATGCGGCCGAAATCCGGCGTGAGCCAGTGGATGATGAGGCTCGTTTCCGTGAGCGGACGTGTGCGCAGAATGATGCCGCTGGCGGACTCGGTCATTTTATTTTGGGCGGCGAAAACTCCGGCGAAATCGAGCCGAGGCTGACGATGTATTTGATGCCGTCGGCCACGGACATGTCGAGCTTCGTCACTTTTTCCTCCGGCACGAGAATCAAAAAGCCGGAGGTTGGATTCGGCGTCGTCGGCACAAAGACGCAGACGACGTTTTCCTTGGTTTTTTGCTGCACCTCGCCGTGCTGCTCGTTGGTGATGAAGCCGATGGAATACATTCCCGCGCTTGGAAATTCGACCATCACGACGGTCTTGAAGGAATTTTTGTTGCCGGAAAACGCCTCGTTGACCTGCTTGATCGCGCCGTAAAATTTGTTCACCACCGGCACATTCATCATCGCCGTGTCGAGCCATTCAATCATCCGCTTGCCGATGTAATATTGCGCCAGCACGCCGACGCCCGTGATCAGCAAGGCCGCCAGCACCAGCGCCAGCAGGCTCCAATACCAGAACATCTGGCCGGACATGGCCGTTTCGATAAATGCGTTCCGGCGCGAGAAAATTCGGCAGGAAAAACAGCAGCGTGTCCGTGAAGCTGGAAATGGTGCCGAAAATCCATTTCACCGCCGCCAGCGTCAGCAACGCCGGCAACGAAACCGCCAGCCCGGTCAGGAAACTCCGCCGCCAGCGCGCAAAAAATGTTTTTCTCACGCGCGAAGTTTAGCCGCGCGCGAAAGTTGCGCGAGTGAAAACCTTTTTGCCAGCCGCCGCACCAGCCGGTTTTCCTCGCGCTTCATTTTGCGCCGCAAATCCGGCTTCAAATCGTCATGGCCGAGCAGATGCAAAACGCCGTGGACGACGATAGCGGACAATTTCCGCCTGCCAGCTTGTCTTGAATTCTTTCGCCTGTGCCATCGCGACGTCCACGCAGATGAACAGCTCGCCGTGCAATTCCGATTCGACTTCCGCATTCGCGAATTCCGAATTTCGAATGGTCAAACGTGATGACATCCGTCGGGCCTTCGTGCTGGAGAAACGTTTCGTTGACCAGCGCCATTTCCCGCGCGCCGACCAGATTGATGCCCAGTTCCACCTCGGTGATTTGCAATTCAGCGAGCAGCGCCTCGGCAATTTCCTTGAACCGGCGCGAATTGATTTTCTTTGTCCGCTGGCGGTTGAGAACTGCAATCGTTGAATGGTTGAATGGTTGAATGGTTGAATCGGCGCGCGGCATTGACGATTCAACGATTCTGCGATTTAACGATTTAACTTTCATTCCGCCTTCGCCTTGCCGCGATGTTCTTCGTAGGCCGCGATGATGCGCTGCACCAGCGGATGCCGCACCACGTCGCGCTTGGAAAATTCCACGATGGCGATGCCTTCCGTGTGCTTGAGCGCGCGATGCGCCTCGACCAGGCCGGAATGTTTGTGCGACGGCAGATCAATCTGCGTCTCGTCGCCGGTGATGACCGCCTTCGAGCCGTGGCCGAGCCGCGTGAGAAACATCAGCATCTGCTCCATCGTGGAATTCTGCGCCTCGTCCAAAATAATGAATGCGCCGTTCAGCGTCCGCCCGCGCATGTAGGCCAGCGGCGCGATCTCAATCGTGCCGCGTTCCATGTGCTTGGCGATTTCCTCGGCGGGCAGCATGTCGTGCAACGCGTCGTGCAGCGGCCGCAGATACGGCGTGATTTTTTCCAAAAGGTCGCCCGGCAAAAATCCCAGCGCCTCGCCGGCCTCGACCGCCGGGCGTGTCAAAATAATCCGCGAAACGCTGCCTTCGCGCATCGCCGACAGCGCCATCGCCACCGCGAGATAAGTTTTGCCCGTGCCCGCCGGCCCGATGCCAAAGGTGATGTCGTGCTTGCGGATCGCATCGAGATATTTTTTCTGGCCGACGGTTTTGGCCGTGACGCCCGGCTTGCGCTCGTGCGTCGTCACGCGGTCGCTCACCATGTCCTTGAAGCGTCGAGCCGCCTTCGTGTTTCACCACGTTGAGCGCGTGGGAGAATTCGCGGTTCTTCACCGGCGAACCGGCTTTCAACATGTTTTCCAACGACGCAAAAAGTTGTTTTGCGCGTTCCACGGATTCGGCGGAACCGTCCAGTTTGATCCAGCCTTCGCGCGCCGTGGCCTTGACGCCCAGCTCGGTTTCCAGCGCCTGCAAATTGCGCGGCTCGTGGTTGAACAATTGCTGCGCAAACCGCGCGTTTTCGTAATGAAGGGTTTCAGTTGCCACAATTAAAACTATTCCGCGAGTTCCGCCCGCAGTTTGGCCGCGATTTCCTTCAGCGCATCCGGCACGACACCGGTGCCGGCGATGACCGGCATGAAATTCGTGTCGCCGTTCCAGCGCGGCACGACGTGGATGTGCAGATGCTCCGCGATGCCCGCGCCCGCGACCTTGCCGAGGTTGATGCCCACGTTGAAACCGTCCGGCTTCATCACCGCCGTCAGCGCGTTGATGCAGCGGCGCACGAGCTTCCACAAGTCGGCGAGTTCCTCATCCGTCAACCCGTTCAAGTCCGGCACTTCCTTGTAAGGCACGACCATCAGGTGGCCGCCGTTGTAAGGATAACGGTTCAGCAGCGCGAAACAGGTGCGGTCGCGCACGATGACCAGATTCTCTTCGTCATCGGATGATTGCGCGATGCGCGTGAACAAGCCTTCCTTGAGTTCCGGCTTGGGCGACAAAATATATTCGATGCGCCACGGCGCGTGGAGTGAGTCCATGCGGGAAAGTTAAAAGGCGCGGCAAATAAGGAAAGCAGGAAAACAGGAATCTTTTTCGTGCGAAGGACGCAAAGGTTACGAAGGAACAACAATTTTACCTTCGCCAACTTCGCGTCCTTCGCGCGACCCTCTTAATTCTGGAATAAACTCAAAACCGCATTCGCCGCGCGTCCCGCCGCGCCGGGTTCGCCGAGCGACGCGATGATTTTGACGAGCTGCGCTTTGATTTGCTTCCGGCGCGCTTCGTCCTGCAATAATTCCAGCGCGGCGCGCGAAAGATTTTCCGGCGTAGCGTCGTGCTGGACAAATTCTGGATAAACCGTCTCGCCCGCCAGCAGGTTGGGCATCGTGAGCGATTTCACCGTTACGATGCGTTTGGCAATCTGGTAAGTGAGCCACGAAGTTTTGTAAAGCGTCACCGTCGGCACGCCGAAGAACGCGCATTCCATCGTCACCGTGCCCGTCGAGGCGAGGGCGACATCCGATTCCGCCAGCGCCCACGGCAGTTCGCCGATCTGGATTTCCAGATTCGCTCCGAGCGATTTTGAGAGCGTAACCAGCGCCGGATTCGGCAAAACCATTTTCGCCTTGGCCGCCGGCAATTTTTCCTGAATCGTTTTCAATGCGGCGAGCATCACCGGCAGATGCCGCTGCAACTCGCTCTTGCGGCTGCCGGGCAGGAGAAGAATTTGCGATTTACGATTTACGATTGACGCGCCCGCCGCCGATCCGCGCGTAAATCGTAAATCGTCATTCGTAAATCTCCCAATCATCGGATGGCCGACAAAATCCACGCGTAACGACGGCACGCGCCGGGCATACCAGTCCTTCTCGAACGGGAAAATGCTCAGGAGCAGATCGTAATCGCGCGCCAGCTTGTCCGCGCGGCCCGGCCGCGACGCCCAGACCTGCGGCGAAACAAACTGGACGATTTTCGGATTCCATTTCGAGAACAGATTCTCGCGGACATATTTCTTCACCGCCTGGCCGAAGCGCAGGTTGAACCCGCCGTAATCCACGCCGATAACCACGTCCGGCTTGCGCTCAATCGCCAGCGCGAGCAACTGGTTGAACAGCCGCCGGAATTTCAAAAGGTTTTTCAGCACATCCGAGACGCCGATGACCGAATGCTGTGTCAGGTCGAAGGCCAGCTCCACGCCGGCAGCGGACATCTTCGCGCCGCCCGCGCCGAAAAACTGGGCGCCCGGCAACTGCCCGCGCAGCGCGGCAACCAGCTCCGCCGCGAGCAAATCCCCGCTCGCCTCCCCGGCAATGAGCATGAAGGTTTTCGGTTTCAACGGCCGGATTTTAACGCAAAGGCACAAGGACGCGGAGACAATTCTAACATCCTTGCGGCGGCTGCCCGTGGCGCGGCGGTGCCGTGCATGGCGTTGTTCCTGGGATCACAGCGCGCCGGTCGTCTCCGGGCCGCTTATCAAACCCTCGGCGTGGCTGGACGAAACAACAGATTCTGGCAAGTGCCGGCGGTAATGGTTGATCATTGTCAAGGTGCGGTGCATGAACCGTGAATGAACGCCGCTTGAGTCGGTTTCCAATCCGGGTTATTTCCCTGTGACTGTGAACGGGATGGCCGCCAGCGTGGTCACAACTCCGCGGCGCGATCCGCTATTAGGTTTCCCTTGCTTGTCTGCCGTCCCTTGATTGTTGGGAACGACACCACAAATCAAATTGCCAGTAGAACCTCGGATGGCATTGGAAGCGTCGCTGGCGAACACCAACTCCAGACCGTTGGCAACCGCCGAAACTCTTTCTAACGAAATTCCCGGCGGCGCGTTTTCCAGTTCCAGTTTGAGCCGGTCGGAAAAATTTCCCGGTGGCGCGCTTAGGCGCACGAGCGCCGTGCCGCCCTGCGGAATTTTCACCGGCGTCGCGCATAACCAAGCGCGGCGCACCATTGACGGCGACGGCGAGTTCCTGCGCAGGCACGATATGCCGGTAGATGAATGCCTGCATCGTGTCCTCCGCGGGCACGGCGACGTGCGTGACCGGTTTCCCGGCGATCAATCCGCTCCCTTCAATGGTCAGGGCAACGGGATTTTCCAAGGGCTGTGAGGGCGCTTTTACGGTGAACTCTGCTTTGTCCTGATTTTCTCCAATGCGCGCTCCGCTTAATGAAAATCCTTCCGGCGCGTCCTTCAATGCAAGGTTGATGGCATTCGTAAAACCGTCGCGGCGCAACACAAAGACGGTCAGTGGCGCGCTCAGGCCGGTGCGCAGGCTCACGCTGGATGGCACGACGCGCAGCGCAAAATCCGGCTGCGGCTCGCTTATGCGCAGGCGATAAGCAAACTCCGGCCCGCCCTGCCCCTGGGTGTCGGTGAGGTGGATGAAATAAGTTCCTGCCGCCGGCAGCGTGGCCGTGAGATACGAATCGGCGTGAAACGTGTCCAAGCCGCGCCCTTGTCCTCAAAATCGTCATTGAACGCGAGCGTTTTCCATCCGCATCCGTCAGCCGCAAAAAAGAATCCAGCGGTGAATCCAGCCGCCGCGCGGAAACTTCCGCGACGATCTGCTGCCCGGCATGACCGGCAAATATGAACACTTCCTGTTCCCCCGGCTGGCCGACGTGCCCATTGACGATGATGGGCAGTGTCACCGCCTGCGCCGTTTCAACGGAGTGATTCAACCCGCCCTCGAAACATTCCGGCAAATCATCCACCGCAAATGGAATCGCATTGAAAAAATTTCCATTGAGCGAACCGATTCCAATTTCGGAATTTCCATTTGTGAGTAATGTTTCCGGCAGATTCCAGCCGGTCAAGCTGATGGAAGTTTTTTCGCCCAGTTTGCCGCCGAGCGGAAAAATGCCGGTGACGAACGGGAGTTCGCCAACGGCCAGGCGATAAACGAAATCCTCGCGGCCGCGAAAAATCGAGTCGTGAATTTCCACGGTGTATTCGCCGTCGTGCGGCACCACAAAATGGTGCAATCGGATAAATCAAGCTTGCAGGTCATTTTTATGGTGCGGAATAATTCGCGCCCACGTTGCGATCAGAAATCAAGTGGCACGCCAGCGGCGTGCCGTGGTAGGAAACCGGCACTTTTTCCGACGGCGTCAAGGTGCCGCGCGCGTTTCGTCGCGCCGGCGACGATTTTGCCGATGACGGGGCTGTTGGTTGGCGGACAGATGATGCCTTTCGCGCTGAAGGTTTTGGCCGCACTGGGTTCGGGGAGTTTTATGTCTTCGCCCGCCGGCTGCGGGAGGCTTGCATGATGCGGCGAAAGTGGTAACATTTGCCCTGATGAAATTTGCTCTGGCAATTCTGGCTTTTCTGGTGATGGCGGGAATCTTGGGCGCGGGCATCCTGCTGTTGCTGGCGGGCAAGCCGCTGCTGCTGATTCTCGGCGTCGTGGGATTTGTCCTGATGTTCGCCAAGTTCGGCTGCCTGTCGTCGCATTGACCTCGCGGCCGGTCAAAATTTATTTCACCAGCGGCACCGGAAACTTCGTCTGCATCGCAGAAAGAATTTGTAGCCACGTCAGGCAGTTCACGCTCTTCGTTCCAGCCGCCATGCCCGACGCATAAGCTGTCGAGGATGAAGTTCCCTGAACGAGGTAAGACTGGTTCGCAAGATAAACCACGCTGGCTCCGGGCAACGCCATGCTGTCGCCCGCCCAAAAATTTGCGTAAGGTGCAAGCTGGCCCGGCTGACTCAAGGCCGTGACGTCATAAACTCCGGGAATCGCCGCCGGATAAGTCGGCGTGCTCACCGGCGTGTTGCCCGCCGCTCCAAAAACCACGATACCACTGGCCATCGCCTGCTGAATCACGCCGTCCAAAACTGAACTGTCGCCGGAACCACCGAGGCTCATGTTAAGAACGGTCGCGCCATTGTTCACTGCCGCTTGGACGCCAAGCGCAACATTCCAACTGGTCGTTGTTTCGCCTGTGCCATAGACGTCCACCGGCAAAATCCTCACAGAGCTGCTGCCGCCCGATGCCTGTGAAACCCCATTGAAAATCGTGTAGGCCATGGCCGTGCCATGCGTGGGAAGAGTAGAGCCGCCCGCCGCCGCGATCTGCTTCGGCGCGAACAGTGCAACCGGATTTCCGATGGATTGCGCCGATGTATCCGAACCGGAATCTCCGACCGCGGAAATGGCCGGCAACATGGACTGATTGAGGTTGCCAAGCGATTGGGACTGTATGCTCGTGTCAATCAAACCAACGATGGGGCTGCAAGGATCGCCGGGCGTAGGCGGATTCAGTTTCAGCGAAATGGGACCGGAACTGGAAGGCACGGAAGACGAAGAAATTGGCTGCACCGATGGCGGCGGGTCAAAATAATAATTGTAGTCCACTGCCAGCGACATCGTTGTTGCTTTGCAATTGCGCGAGCGCGGCATCGGTCGCGGCAGCGTCGCCGAATTGCAGAAGATAAACGCCGAGCTTGTCCATGCGCCCGACGACTTTTGCGCCAACCAGTTTGGCCAGCGCGTTAATGTCCGTTCCCGGCTTGACGCGGATGAGCAGTTGGTTGGAAACACGCTTGGCAGGTTTGGCCACGCGCACGGGCTTGGTCGCGTTCTGCATGGTAGTGCGAAAAACGTAGAGCAGCGACGGCGCGTTGGTCTGCGGCACGAGCGCGAAGTTCAAATCGCCAAGCAGCATTTTCAGCGCGTCGCCGGACGGGAGATTCTTGAATTTGGCGGAGACGTTGCGATCCGAACCCGGCTCGACAAAAACCTTCCAATCGGCTGTCTCGGCGATTTGCTCCAGCAACGGCCACAACGCCTCGCCGTGAATGTCCGCGTCCACGCGGTCGGCGGCCTTGTGCCAGACAAGGGAATTTGTGCCGGTCGCGCGCGCGCCAAAAGCGGACGCAAGCAACAGACAAATCAAAACATGACGAATACGAAACATTGTCTTAACAGACGGTTTGAGAGCGCTTCCGGTTAACGCGTTCAGTTATATCTTCGCCGTGACGGTCTTGATCCACGCCTGCTGGTCGAGATACCAGCGAATCGTCTCGCGGATGCCGTCCTCGAACTTGTGCGCGGGCGTCCAGCCAAGTTCACGCTGAATCTTCGTCGCGTCAATGGCGTAACGGCGATCGTGGCCGGCGCGGTCCTTGACGAACGAAATCAGCTTGCGCGAGCCGCTGCCGAGCTGCGGCATGAATTCGTCAATTGTGTCGCAAATCAGTTCCACGATGCGGAGGTTTGCCCATTCGTTGTGGCCGCCGATGTTGTAGGTCTCGCCGAGTTTGCCTTTGCCCAAAACGGTCCAGAGCGCCTCGGCGTGGTCGCGCACGTAAAGCCAGTCGCGCACATTCATGCCGTCGCCGTAAACCGGAATCGGCTTCCGCGCGAGCACGTTTTGGATGATGACCGGGATGAGCTTTTCGGGAAATTGAAACGGGCCGTAGTTGTTCGAGCAGTTCGTGATGACCGTCGGCAGACCGTAAGTGTGATGATACGCGCGCACCAGCATGTCGCTCGACGCCTTACTCGCGGAATACGGCGAGTTCGGCGCGTAAGGCGTCGTCTCCGTGAAAAGTCCGGTCGCGCCGAGTGAACCATAGACTTCATCGGTCGAGACGTGATGAAACTTTTTATCCGCTAGATTCGCGCCCCAAAATCCGCGGCACGCTTCGAGCAGGTTGAATGTGCCGATAATGTTCGTGGAAATGAAATCGCCCGGCCCGGTGATGGAACGGTCCACGTGCGATTCCGCCGCGAGGTGCATGACGTGCGTGATGGCATATTTTTCGACCATGCGAAATGTCGCAGCTTTGTCGCGCAAATCCACCTTCTCGAAAATGTATTTCGGATGCTTGGAAACGGCTTCGAGATTCGCCAAATGACCGGCGTAAGTGAGGCAGTCGAGATTGACCAGCTTGGCGATGCGCGCGTCGTCAATGACGTGGTGAATGAGATTCGAGCCGATGAAGCCGGCGCCGCCGGTGATGAGCAAGTTCATTTTGGATTTATAATTTAAGATTTACGCGCCGCAACGACCAAAGACGCAGCATTTCACGAGCGCATCGTAAATCGTAAATCGTAAATCGTAAATTCATTCCGGCTTCCAGTTTTTCAGCGAATTTTCAAGCGCTTCTTCCACCGGACGGATTTTCACGCCCACCGAAAGCAGCTTGGTCGTGTCCATGACGCAATTCGAACGCGGCGTCTTGGCGGCGACCTTGTAAAACTCCTCGTCGTTTGCCCAGAACTCAAACTTCTTGGACGGCTTGAGAATTTTTTCAATTTGCTCCACAACGTGCCTGGTGGTGACAAAGTCCGGATTCGTGACGTTGTAAGTGCCGAACGGCGCGCGCAATTCCCAGGTGTCGAGGCACGCCTTCACGAAATCTGCGCGGTGCGAAATCGAGTTCACATTGTCATAAACCTTCGAGTAGCGCTGCACCTTGCTCAAATAATTCCGCGCGTTGTCAAACTCGTCGAACGGAATCCGCAGCCGCCAGACGTAGCTCTGGCCGATGCCGGCGATCGCCTCCTCGCCAAGCGCCTTGGTGCCGCTGTAAAAGCTGCACGGGCCGTCGCGGAAGGAAAAATTCGGCGTGTCCGTCTCGGTGAAACCGTGAATGGCGGACGGATTTTTTTCAACCAGCGCACGGAGTTCCGGCTTGGTGAAATCTTTTTCCGCGCGCGTCTTTCCGTTCTCAACAACCTTTGCGCCGGAATAAATGCAGCCGGACGAAACGTGTCCCCACGGAATGCCGGCCGCCGCGCACGCCTGCGCGACCGTTTGCGGAAACAGCGTGTTGCCCTGCAACGTGTCCGCCTTGTGCAATTCGCAGGCGTCCACGTTCGGCTTGCCGGTGTAGCCGGCGGCGTTGACGACGAACGCCGGCTTTTTTGTTTTGAGAAATTCCAGCAGCGCGTCGAAGCGGGTGTAATCCACTTGCTGGCGCGACAGCGGCGTGAAATCTTTTTTTCGCCGCGCCAGTTCGCTGGCGAACGCCTTGCCGATATAGCCAGTGGCACCAAGAAGCAGGATCATAATTTATTTCAAGCGTTTGGCCTCGGCCACGACTTCGGCGAGGTAATCGCGGTATTCGCAGTTGGGAATTTTGCCGACGAGTTCGTCGAGTTGCGCCAGCGAGACGAAACCCTGCCGGAACGCCGATTCCTCCGGGCAGCCGATCTTGACGCCGACGCGCTTTTCGATTGTTTGCACATACGCGCTCGCGTCGTGCAGGCTGCTGCTCGTGCCCGCGTCCAGCCACGCAAAACCGCGGCTCAACCGATGCACCCGCAACGCGCCACGCCGCAGATATTCCACATTCACCGCCGTGATTTCCAACTCGCCGCGCGCCGACGGCTTCAGGGCTTTCGAGATGGCGACGACTTCATTGTCGTAAATGTAAAGTCCAGGCACGGCGTAATTGCTCTTGGGCGCCTTCGGTTTTTCCTCGATGGAAATTGCGTGGCCGTCAGCGTTAAACTCCACCACGCCGTAGCGTTCCGGGTCGTTGACGTGATAACCGAAGATCGTCGCGCCGGATTTGAAGTCGGCGAACGCGCGCTGAAACGTGTCGCCGCCGTAAAAAATATTGTCGCCGAGAATCAACGTCACCGCGTCCGAGCCGATGAAACTTTCCGCGATGAGAAACGCCTGCGCGATGCCGGCGGGTTTGGCCTGCTCGCGATATTCGATGGTCAGGCCCCACGCCTTGCCGTCACCGAGCAGTTGTTTGAAGCGCGGCAGATCGTGCGGCGTGGAAATCAGGCAGAATTCGCGGATGCCACTCTCGATCAGCGTCGTGAGCGGATAATAAACCATTGGCTTGTCATAAACCGGCTGGAGCTGCTTGCTCGCAACCAGCGTGAGCGGATACAGCCGCGAGCCGGCGCCGCCGGCAAGGATGATGCCTTTCATTTTGAATAGCTTAAAAATTTCTGGTAGAAATGAAAAGTCAAAGTTCGCCAATAAAAAAGCCGCGTTCGAATGAACACGGCTTTGATTGCTTAATCATTTAAATCAACTTGCCACCGCGCCGGCCGCCGCCGCCTTCTGGTTAAACACCAGTTTTTCCTTGTTGCTGGTGACAAGAATGGGTTCGCCCGGTTGCAGGCTGCCCTTGAGGATTTCCTCGGCGAGCGGGTCTTCCAGGAAACGCTCCACCGCCCGGCGCATCGGACGCGCGCCGTATTGTGGGTCGTAGCCTTTCTCCACCAGAAAATCCTTCGCCGGATCGTCGAGCGAGAGATGGATGTTTTTGAGGTGCAGACGTGCAATCACCTTGTCCACTTCCAAGGTCAGAATCTGGATGAGGTCGGGTTTGGTGAACGAGCGGAACACAATCACGTCGTCGAGCCGGTTCAAAAATTCCGGGCGGAACGTCCGCTTGGCCTCGTCCAGAATCCGCTCGCGCATCTTCTCGTAGCTGCTTTCGTCGGTGATGGGCGAAAAGCCGAGCGTGGACTGCCGCTTGATGGTGTCGGAGCCGACGTTCGAGGTCATCAAAATGATCGTGTTGCGGAAATTCACGACGTGGCCGGTGTTGTCGGTCAGCTTGCCATCCTCCAAAATCTGGAGCAGCAGGTTCCACACGTCCGGGTGCGCCTTTTCAATTTCATCGAACAGCACGACGGAATACGGATTGCGCCGGACTTTTTCCGTGAGCTGGCCGCCTTCCTCGTAGCCGACATAGCCGGGCGGCGAACCGATGAGCCGCGAGACGTTGAACTTCTCCATGTATTCGCTCATGTCGAGATGAATGAGCGATTTCGTGTCGCCGAACATTTGTTCCGCGAGCGTTTTTGCGAGCAACGTTTTTCCAACGCCGGTCGGCCCGAGCAACAGAAATGCACCGATGGGCCGCTTCGGGTCTTTCAAGTCCGCGCGCGAACGGCGCAGCGCCTTGCACAGCGCGGAAACACCTTCACGCTGGCCTACGACGACTTTTTCCATCTCGACTTCAACCGTGAGCAACCGCGTGGTTTCGTCCTGGCCCATGCGCTTGAGCGGAATTCCGGTCCACTTCGCGACGATGTGCAAAATGTCGTCCTCGTCCACGACAATGCGTTTTTCCTCGCCCGCCTTGCGCCAGTTGGCCAGCAGCGTCTCCAGTTTTTCCTTCGCCTGCTTTTCCTGGTCGCGCATCTGCGCCGCGCCCTCGAAATCCTGATTCTTGATCGCCTTTTCTTTTTTGCCCTTGATTTCCTCAATCTCGGCTTCGATGGTCTTGCTTTCAGGCGGGCGCGTCATCGTGCTGATGCGCGCGCGCGAACCGGCCTCGTCCAAAACGTCAATCGCCTTGTCCGGCAAAAACCGGTCGGTGATGTAACGGTCGGAAAGTTTCACGGACGCCTCGACGGCCTTGTCGGTGAACTCGGCCTTGTGATGCTCCTCGTATTTGTGGCGCACGCCCTTGAGAATCGTAATCGCGTCCTCAATCGAAGGCGCTTCGACTTTCACCGACTGGAAGCGGCGTTCGAGCGCGGCATCCTTCTCGATGTATTTGCGATATTCGTTGAGCGTGGTCGCGCCGACGCATTGCATCTCGCCGCGTGAGAGCGCGGGCTTGATGATGTTGCTCGCGTCCATCGTGCCTTCCGCCGAACCGGCGCCGACGATGGTGTGCAATTCGTCAATGAACAGAATGACATTTTTCGCGCGACGGATTTCATCCATGACCGCCTTGATGCGCTCCTCGAACTGGCCGCGATACTTCGTGCCGGCGACCATCAGCGCGAGGTCGAGCGTGATGACGCGCTTGTTCCGCAAAATTTCCGGCACGTTGCCGGCAGCGATTTCCTGCGCGAGACCTTCAACGATGGCTGTCTTTCCGACGCCGGCTTCGCCAAGCAAAACCGGATTGTTTTTTGTCCGGCGGCAAAGAATCTGGATGACGCGCTCGATTTCATTTTTGCGGCCGATGACCGGATCCATTTCGCCCTTGCGCGCGATTTCCGTCAGGTCGCGGCCGAACGCCTTGAGCGCGGGCGTCTTGATTTCGCCTTTTTTTTCTGCACCGGGAGCGGGCTTTTCGCCCGACGAACCTTCCGGCGGAACGGCTGATTCTTCACCGGCAAAATTCGGATCCAGCTCTTTCAAGATTTCCTGGCGGCATTGCTCAATGTCCACGTCGAGGTTTTTCAACACTTTCGCCGCCACGCCGTCGCCTTCGCGCAGCAGGCCAAGCAGAATATGTTCCGTGCCGACGTAAGTGTGATTGAGCGCCTTGGCTTCCTTGGACGCGAGCGCGAGCACTTTTTTCACGCGCGGCGTGTAGGGAATGTTGCCGATCATCTTCTGGTCGGGGCCGGTGCCGACCTGCTTCTCGACCTCCATGCGGACGGTTTCAAGGTCGAGGCCCATTTTCTGGATCACGTTCACCGCCACGCCCTGGCCCAGCTTGATCAGGCCGAGCAAAAGATGTTCCGTGCCGAGAAAATTGTGGTTGAACCGGTCGGCTTCCTTGCGGGCCAGCGCGAGCACCTGCTGCGCGCGTGGCGTGAAATTACTCATGGATTCATCGCTCATACTCACATCATAATGCTACGACTTGGGCGATTTGTCCAATGCGTTTGGGAAATGTTTTGGAGAAAATTAATGGCGACCCTAACGGCGGCGAATTGGAATCAAGTTTTAAGTGGTTTAAAAGAATTTGGCCTTCTTTGGAAAGCAACCGGGTTTTTAAAGGGCAGTTTTCCCAAGAGTTTTCCCGATTAGCATCCATTTTTTACGAGCAGTTGGAACGAAAGAATTGTGAAAGCGCAAAAACCGGTTAATTTCGCCCCCCCCACGCGAGCTTCAGGGACAGCTTGGACGATGCCTTTATTTACAAACGGACGATTGACAGTGAAACCTACGACCGGCAAAAAGACAAATTGAACCAACAAATCGTTCTGGCGGAGATGCAGCAGCGTGATGCCAAACTCGAAGAATACGATGTGGAAGGCGTGTTGGCTTTCGTAGAGCACGTCATTCGGAACGCGGGAAGGCTCTGGACAGAGTTTTCAAGCGACCAAAAGCAGCGATTGCAAAAAGTGCTTTTTGCTGAAGGCGTGATTTTTGAACGGGATGAATTTAGAACCAGCGTAACAAGCCCTCTTTTCAACATGTTGGAAAAGCCCGAAGTCGAAAAGTCAAGAATGGCGACCCTACCGGGAATCGAACCCGGGCTACATCCGTGAAAGGGATGTGTCCTAACCGCTAGACCATAGGGTCGCAAAAGGGCGGCGAATATAACCGACTTTTTCCCGCTGTCACGAAAATTTCACAGCTTTAAGCGGCGAATTGCACCGACAACCCAAATTCGCGTTTGCCTCAACTCGTTTTTTGAAATACGTTGGCAGCCGTTTACGAATGAAAATCTTTGTTGATGGCAAATATCTCGACGAGCGCAACGCCAAAGTCTCCGTGTTCGACCACGGCCTGCTTTACGGCGACGGCATTTTTGAAGGCATCCGCATTTACAACGGCCGCGTCTTCAAGCTCAAGGAGCATCTGGAACGGCTGTTTTATTCCGCCAAGGCAATTTTGCTGCAAATCCCAATGTCGCACGCCGAACTCGTGCAGGCCACCGTCGAGACGTGCCGGAAAAACAAGCTGCGCGAAGGCTACATCCGCCTCATCGTCACGCGCGGCGTGGGCACGCTCGGCTTGAACCCGCGCACCTGCAAAAAACCGTCCGTCATCATCATCGCGGACAAAATCCAGCTTTATCCGCCGGCCTATTACCAGCGCGGCCTCGACATCATCACCGTGCCGACGACGCGCAATTTGCACAGCGCGCTCAACCCGGCCATCAAGTCGCTGAATTATCTCAACAACATTCTCGCCAAAATCGAGGCGAACAATGCCGGCTGTGAAGAGGCGGTCATGCTGAACGCCGAAGGCTTTGTGGCCGAATGCACCGGCGACAATTTGTTCATCGTGAAAAACGGCGCGCTGTTCACGCCGCCGCTGTCGGCGGGCGCACTTTACGGCATCACGCGGCAGACGGTGATCGAACTGGCTGAGGCCGCCGGCATAAAAGTTTCCGAGCCGAATTTGACGCGCTACGATTTGTTCAACGCGGACGAATGTTTTCTCACCGGCACCGGCGCGGAGCTGATTCCGGTGGTGAAAATTGACGGCCGCGTCATCGGCACCGGCAAGCCGGGCAAACTCACGCGCGAGCTGGAGGAAAAATACCACGCCTTGACGAACGCTTCCGGAGAGCTGATTTATTAGTAGTGATTGGTTGAAACGTTAAATGGGAAACAACGATGCGCCAGCGTAACGATTCAACAATTTAACAGTTTAACCTTTTAACAAAAATGCAATGCTCTGTCTGCAAAGAAAAACCGGCGACCGTCTTTCTCACGCACATCGAGAATGACAAGGTCCACAAGGTGAATTTGTGCGAGGACTGCGCCAAAAAGAAAGGCGTGGACAATCCGACGACGTTTTCGCTTGCGGACGCCGACCTGCTGCTCGGCCTCGGCGCGGCGCAGGAAATCACGCAGACCACCGGCGGCGTGGAATTGAAATGCCCGCGTTGCGGCTTTTCGCAGGCGGATTTCAAGAAGTCGGGCCGGCTCGGCTGTCCGGATTGCTACCAGGTTTTCGCCGAGGGCCTGGCGGGTCTGCTCAAGACGATGCACAAGGGCACCAAGCACACCGGCAAGACGCCGGAAGCGCTCCGCCAGTCGCGCGACACGGCGGAACAGCTCAAGTCGCTGCAAAAAAAACTGGCCAAGGCCATCGAGTCGGAGGATTTCGAGCTGGCGGCAAAAGTGCGCGATGAACTGAAAAATTTGACGCCGCGCGCCGCCGAGCCGGCCCGGAAATAATTTTCGAAAATGGACATTTACGAATTTCTGATCACGCCGGCGGAGACGACACGCCTGCACGGGCCGCACGACCGAATCGTCATGTCGAGCCGGGTGCGGCTGGCGCGCAATTTGAAGGACGCGGCGTTTCCCGGCTGGGCAAAAAAGCCGGAGCGCATCAAGGTCATGGAAACCATCCGACCCGCCGTTGAAAGCCTGCCGGAAATGAAGGACGCTTTTTCCGAGGCGATGGACAATCTCGGCGTGCTCGACAAGCAGATTTTGGTCGAGCGCCATCTCATCAGCCGCGAACACGCCGCGAAAAGCTCCGGCAGCGGCCTGGTTTTAAACCGCGCGGAAACGTTTTGCGTGATGATCAACGAGGAGGATCATTTGCGGATGCAGGCGTTGCGGCCCGGCCTGCAATTGCGCGAGGCGTGGAGCGCGATTGATAAATTCGATTCCGCGCTGGAAAAAAAGCTCGATTACGCTTTTGACAACGAGCTGGGTTATTTGACCGCGTGCCCGACGAATCTCGGCACCGGCATCCGCGTCAGCGCGATGCTGCATCTGCCCGGACTCGTGCTGGCCGAGCAGATCAATCCGATCATCCAATCCGTCAACAAGCTCGGCCTCGCGGTGCGCGGGCTTTACGGCGAAGGCACGGAGGCGCTCGGAAATGTTTTCCAGGTTTCAAACCAGATGACGCTTGGCGAAACCGAGACGACCATCGTCGAGCGGCTGGACAAAGTGTTGTCGCAAATCATCGAGCACGAGGAAAACGCGCGCCAGATGCTGCTGGAGAAAAAAACGAAGGTGGTTTTCAACCACATCGGGCGGGCGTATGGAATTCTGGCGAACGCGCACAGCATTTCGTCGAAGGAAACGATGAACCTGCTGTCGCTGATGCGGCTGGGCGTGGACCTGGGTTTGTTTCCGGACGCGGAACGTTCGCTGGTGGACGAGCTGTTCATCGTCACGCAGCCGGCGCATTTGCAAAAGCAGTTTTCCGACAAGCTCACCGCCGAAGAACGCGACCTGCTGCGTTCCGACATGGTGCGGGACCGCCTGAAAAATGTCAGCCGGCCAACCGTGAAGCCGCCGAAGCCGGGGAATTGAAATTAATTTTGCGCTGACAAAACAGAGCGAGCTGGTTTCTTCAGGAAAATAATCAAAGCCGTTCCGCCAGCGCCGCCCGGCTCTTCGCGAAAATTTCCTCGTGCAGCGAATGGCCGTGCGCGTCAATCGTCACCACCGCCGGAAAATCTTCGACTTCGAGTTCCCAGATGGCCTCGGGCGAACCGAACTTTTCGAGAAAATAGACATTGCGGACTTTTTTCACGCACTCAGCCAGCACCTGCGCCGCACCGCCGATGGCGTGCAAGTAAACGCAGCCGAATTCCTTGCAGGCCGCCTGCGTCTTCGCACCCATGCCGCCCTTGCCGATGACGCCGCGCAATCCGTGATCGCGGATGACCTGCCATTGAAACGGCTCCTCGCGGATGGAAGTCGTCGGGCCGGCGGCAGTGCATTTGTAGCTACCGTCGCCCTGTTTCATCATCACCGGGCCGCAATGGTAAAGAATCCCGTCGCGTAGGGTCACGCCCGGCGGCAGCGCGCCGCCCTCGTGCAAATACTTGTGGACCGCGTCGCGCCCGGTGTGGATGACGCCGGAAATCAGCACCTCGTCGCCGACTTTCAACGCCAGAATTTTTTCTTCGGTAAATGGAAAAGATAATTTGATCATTTCTAAATCCTTTTCAATAGAGCCATTTTTGAATCGCGCCGTCCGCATCCAGCGTCACGCCCTGACGCCGATATGCCCAGCACATGTAGCTGATGCTCACAAAATACGACGCCGGCACGCGGTTCGCCGCGCAGATTTTCACGCCCAGCAGCGTCGTCTTGCCACCAAAACCCATCGGGCCGATGCCGAGTTCGTTCGCCGTTTTCAAAATGTCCTGCTCCAGCGCGTCGAGTTCGGGGATTCGGATTCCGGTCTGCGAGCCGGCCGCAGAAACTGCGTCTTGGAAAGTTCATAGCCCGTCGCGCGGTCGCCGCCGATGCACACGCCGAGAATGCCCGGGCCGCAGCCCTTGCCCTGCGCCTGCAACACCGCGTCGAGGATCGCCTTGCGGCAGCCGTCGTGGTCTCGGTTCGCGTGGATGCCGTCGTCCGGCAGCGAGTATTGCGCGCCGACATTTTCGCAGCCGCCACCTTTCAAAATTAATTTCACGTTCACTTCCGGCCCGCAATGCTGGTGAAAATGAAACGCCGGCGCGCCCGGCCCGACGTTCGTGCCGTCGTTTTTGCCGGTGAGCGAATCCACGGAATTCTGCCGGAGAAAACCTTTTTTTGTGGCCAGCTTCACGGCCTCGCGCGCGGCTTCGGCAAACGTGATTTGGTCGTAGCCGACCGGCACGTCCACATAAAACAAAATGCTGCCGGTGTCCTGGCAGATCGGCTGCGATTTCTGTTTGGCGAGCTGGATATTGCGGTCAATGATTTTCAGCGCGCTCTCGGCCAGCGTGCCTTTTTTTTCCTGTTCCAGCGACGCGATGATGGCTTGGTTGACGTCGTCGGGAATTTCCGCCGACGTGCGGCGGATGAGTTCGACCAGTGAATCTTGCAATTGGCTCATAAATCCAGCGAAGCGTAAATCCTCGCGGCGAAGGCGTCAATTGCCGCAGTTGCATTTCGCACCGCCGCCAGTTTTAATCTGCGCGTGCAACCAAGCGGCAACGCCAGTCTCGCCGAAAAACTTTTCACACCGGTGCGCTTTGGAATTCTCCTCGCGCTGCTAGTTTTCGCCGCGTTCCCGCAGGTCATCCTCGGCCTGGAAACTTTCGTGGCGCGAGACTTCGGCTTCTTCGCGTATCCGCTCGCGCATTTTCAGCAGCAATGTTTCTGGCGCGGCGAACTGCCGTTCTGGAATCCCTTCAACAACTGCGGCGTGCCGTTCCTCGCGCAATGGAACACTATGCCGCTCTATCCGCCGGCGCTGGTTTACCTTACGCTGCCGCTCGAATGGTCGCTGGGCTTTTTCTGCCTGCTGCATTTGTGGTTCGCCGGGTTCGGCATGTTTTTTCTCGCGCGAAAATGGACGGGGAACAATTTCGCGGCCGCTTTTGCCGGAACGGTTTTTTCGTTCAACGGTTTCACGCTCAACCTGCTCATGTGGCCGAGCCACATCGCCACGTTCGCGTGGATGCCGTGGGTCGTGCTCGCCGCCGAACTGGCGTGGCGCGACGGCGGAAAAAAAATTATCCTCGCGGCGTTTGCCGGCGCGATGCAAATGCTCGCCGGCGGCCCGGAAACCATTTTCCTGACATGGCTGATGGTCTTCGGCACTGTGGCTGCAACAATTCGTCAATAGCCGAATCGCCTCGCGCTCGCAATGCTCTGGCGGTTTCCACTCGTCATCACACTGGTCATTTCGCTTTCCGCCGCGCAATTGCTGCCGTTCCTCGATCTCGTCGCGCACGCGCAACGCGAATCCGGCTTCGCCGACTTGCGCTGGTCCATGCCCGGCCGGGGCTGGGCAAATTTTCTCGTGCCGATGGCGTTCGGCTCCACGCACACGGAAGGAATCTTTTTTCAACACGACCAATACTGGACCTCATCCTATTATTCCGGCATCGCAACTCTCTGGCTCGCGCTGCTGGCGCTTTTGTGTGTGCGCAAACGTCGCGTCTGGATGCTCGGCGTGCTGGCGGCTGCCGGTTTGATTTTTGCGCTCGGCGAAAACACGCCGGTATTGCCCGCGCTGCGCAAACTCGTTCCACCATTGAGCCTCATCACCTATCCGATCAAGTTCGTTTCCGTCACCATCTTCGCCGCGCCGCTGCTCGCGGCCTTCGCGCTGGCCAGTTTTCAGAAAGTTCAAAAAATACTGCTTCCGCTCGGCGCAGTTCTGCTCACTTTAGTCATCGCCATCATGTTCTGGATCCGGCTCGCGCCGATGCCGGGCGACGATCCGCGCGCGGCGTTGCTGAACGGCGTGTCGCGGGAAGTCTTCCTGCTTTTGACGGGCGCAATTCTTTTTGCCCTCACCCGCGAAACAACCTCCAGATGGCTTCAGGCCGCACCACTCCTGTTGATTCTAGCCACGGCGCTGGACGTTTTCACCCACGAGCCGGCGCAGAATCCGACTGTTTCGCCGAGCGTCTTTGAATTAAACCTTGCACGCACGAAGCTGGCGATGATTCCGCAGCCGGAACTCGGCACTTCGCGGGCGATGATTTCGCCGGCGGCGGCGAACGAATTTGTCACCTTCGCCGCCAGCGACCCGAAAAATAATTTTCTCGCCAAGCGCCTCGGTTACTGCGCCAACGTCAATCTCCTCGACGCCGTGCCGAAGGTGGACGGCTTTTTCTCGCTCACGCCGCGCGAAAGCGACGACGTGCTCGCGCTGTTTTACCGCACGACCAACGCCGATTTTCCACGGCTCGAAGATTTTCTGGGCGTCTCGCAAATCACTGCGCCGGGCGAATTGTTTCAATGGCAGCCGCGCCCGAATTTTCTGCCGCTCGTGACTGCCGGGCAAAAGCCGGTTTTCCTCGATGACGCAAAAGCGTTGCCGGCGATGACGCAAAATGATTTTGACGGAAGCAAAATGGCTTTTCTGCCGCCGGAGGAAAAATCGCTCGTCACCGTTTCCAATCAGACCGCCGCCAAGGTTCTCAATTCAAAATTTGGCACTCAAACGGTGGACATTGAAGTCGCGGCGCAGGAGCCGTCGCTCATCGTCGTCGCACAATCCTATTATCACAACTGGCGCGCGGAGGTTGACGGCCAGCCGGCGCCGTTGCTCCGTGCGAACGTCGCGTTTCAGGCGGTGCAAATCCCCGCCGGCGACCACAAGCTTCATCTGTTCTACCGCGACCGCGCGTTTGAAATCGGCGCGGCCATTTCCGTTTGCATGTGGGTGAACTGCTTCGTCAGCTATCTGGCGCTGCGCCGCCGCGAGCTGCCGGCTTCGCCCGCGCCGGACGAGGACGGCGATTATTTTTGAAGATTTCACAAACTTCTGCTCGACAAAAAAATTCCGGCGGTTTCAAATCATTCACGGCATGGCGAAAATCAAACGCATCGGCATCCTCACTGCGGGCGGCGACAGTCCCGGCCTCAACGCGGCCATCCGCGGCGTCGGCAAGACCGCGCTCGGCTTTTACGGCATGGAGATTCTCGGCTTCCGCGACGGCTTTCGCGGCCTCGTCGAGGATCGCCGGCTGAAGCTCGACAAGAACGCGCTCGCCGGCATTCTCACCGTCGGCGGCACCATCCTCGGCACCAGCCGCGACAAGCCGCACCGGATGCTCATTGACGGCCGCACGCGCGACATGACCGATGTCATCGTCAAAAATTATCACAAATACGAACTCGATGCGCTCGTCTGCCTCGGCGGCGGCGGCACGCAAAAAAGCGCGCTCCGGCTCGTCCAGGCCGGACTCAACATCGTCACGCTGCCCAAGACGATTGACAACGACGTGGCCCTGACCGATTCCACTTTTGGTTTCGCCACCGCGCTCGACATCGCGACCGAGGCAGTGGACCGGCTGCACAGCACGGCGCACAGCCATCACCGCATCATCATCGCCGAAATCATGGGGCATCGCGCGGGCTGGCTCACGCTCGGCGCGGGCATCGCGGGCGGCGCGGACGTGATTTTGATTCCAGAAATTCCCTATCGCGTGGAAAAAATTGCCGACGCCATCCGCCGACGCAGCCGGCGCGGAACGAATTTCAGCATCGTGGCCGTGGCCGAGGGCGCGATGAGCGTGGACGACGCGCGCGCCTTTGCCGCCGCCGAGGCCAAGCGCGAACGTGCCCGCACCTTGCACGACAAAAAAGAGGCCAAGGTGGAACTCGCCGCGCTCGAATCGCGGCACACGGGCAACACCATGCGGCTCGCCCGGCAACTGGAGGAGCTGACGCACCTCGAATCGCGCGTGACCATTCTCGGCTACGTCCAGCGCGGCGGCACACCGTCGCCGATGGACCGGCTGCTGGCCACGCGGCTGGGCGGTGCGTGCGCGGATCTGATCAACCAGGGGATTTTTGGCGTGATGGTGGCCGCGCGCGGCGACCGCACGGAACCGGTGCCGCTGGAAAAAGTCGCCGGCAAACGCCGCGCCGTGCCGCCCGACCATTCATGGGTTGCCACCGCCCGGCACGTTGGAACTTGTCTGGGTGATTAATTCTTGCTGCGGCCGTTATCTCCCCGGAGAAAAATTAAAATCGTTGCACCGGCAATCCGATGCAACGATTTTCAATTTAGGGGTTCAACACGCCTTCAATCCTGCGGATAAACCAGAATCCGGTCGTGGACGATCACAATCAAATCATTCTTCTTGTCGCCGGTGACATCCTGGATGAGCGCCTCGCGCGGCTCCGGCACGGCGTTGTCGCGGGCGCGGAACGTGTGCTGCTCGAACACCTGCCAGCGGTCCTGCGGCACCAGCTTGTGGTTCGGGCTGAAGCTGACGAGGTCGAGGTAATTCTTGGCCGTCTCCATGAAAACAATGTCCTTGCGCCCATCGCCGGTCAGGTCGCCCGAAACCTCGTCGTTAAGAAAACCGTCCTTGACGGGCGTTTCGTAGCCATCGAGCGGCGTCAGCTCCCAGACATCGCCCGCCAGCGCCTGCCACGCCACCATGTTCTGGCCGAGAAACGCCACGCTCTGCACGCCCTTGCCGCCGAGCGCGACGGTCTGCACGCGGTCAAAATCCGTCACCGGCAGGTCAATGTTGCGGACG
Organism: uncultured Verrucomicrobiae bacterium; assembly: GCA_963738245.1. GTDB lineage: Bacteria > Verrucomicrobiota > Verrucomicrobiia > Limisphaerales > UBA11358 > UBA11358. The sequence continues at coordinate 368,913 of CAVTWB010000014.1, read as the reverse complement.
ACCTGCCACACGCCCGTCGCGTCGCGCTCGCACAATGTCAACTGCTTGTGCTCCGCGTCGAACAGGAAGATGGACGGCGTGGCGTTCTTCCCGTTTTGAATCGCCGTTGCGCCGACGATGCGTGAGTCGTCTTCCGCGCCGTTGATCTGGTCCTTCACACGGAAGACCCAGCCCGGCTGGTTGGTTGAGCCGGGGATTTTGTCGCCGCGCTCCAGCACGACGGCGCGCACGAAATTTTTCTGCGGCAGCAGCAATTCCTGCTTGCCGTCGCCGTCCACGTCCGCCGAGGCGAGCCACGGCTGGTCCAGCGCGCCGCCGGGCTGGTCCACGTCCTCCTCGTCAAAATCGCCGCCGGGTTTTTGCAGCAGCACCTTGACCTTTTCATACGGAATCAGAATGACGAAGTCCGCCAGACCGTCCTGGTTCACGTCCTCGATGGTGAACGACGACGGGTTCGACTTGAAGCTGTCGCTCAACTTCTGCGATTTCATTTTGCCGTCCGCCGTGCGCGTCACGAGCGAACGCTGGCCGTCCTTGTCCACGATGATGGCGAGCGTCGGCTTCGCGCCGGGCTTGAGCGGTCCGACGGTCATCGCGAGCGGCTTGCCGTCGAGCGGCAGCAACGTCGGGAACGGCAGCCGGCCGTTTTTATCAAACTGCGTCACGCCGACCGCGCTCTCATCCTGGCTCAACAGGAAAATACTGGGCTTGCCGTTGCCTTCCATGTCCGCCGCCGCAATCTGGCTCACGCCGGCCAGCGTCGGGAAGGTTTTCGGCGGTGCCAGCGAACCGTCGGCCTGCTGCAAATAAACCGAGACCTGGCCGCTCGCCGGCTCGGCCACGAGCAGATCGGGCCGGCCGTCGCCGTTCACGTCCGCCCACAGCAATCCGCGCTGCGCCACGTCCGTTTTGTTCAACGGCAGGATTTGGAACTGGCCCTGGCGGAGCGCGCCGGACAAAACCTCCGCCGGCTTGCGCGTGAACTGCGACACCTCCGCGCGCCCGGTGCTTTGCGCGATGGTCACGACGTAATTTTTCGCGCCGCCTTCCAGGTTGTCCACGTCGAACGAGCGGATGGGCGGCACCTTGAAATAAATTTCCGGCCCAAGCTGGCCGCTGGAATTTTGCAGGCGGAACCGGAACGGCGACGGGCTGTCAAAATCCACCAGCAGCAAATCGTCCCTGCCGTCGCCGTTCACATCCACGATCTGCACGGCCTTGGGCGTGCCGGAATAGGGAATTTTCTGCGGCTCGGCCAGCGTGTGGTCCGCGTTCTGCGCGAAGAAATACGACGAGCCGTTGTCGCCGAGCAACACCAGGCCGGGGCGGCCGGTGCCGTTCAAATCGCCGTTCGCGAGCGCGTTCGGGGACATCTGGCCGTCGTCAATGTGCCAGCGCTTGGGATCGCTCCAGCCGTTCGTGCCGAGATTGTAAATCACTTCCAAATCCTTGCCGTCGCCATAAAACGCGATGTCCGGCCGGCCGTCGCCGTTCAAATCCGTCACGACCATCGAGCCGATGCGCTCGTCCACGGGAATCGAATCAATGCGGAAGCGCGCGTCCGGCGGCAGCTCGTTGATTTCCAGTTTGCGCGGCGGCTTGGCGTCGGCCTGGTTGGTCTTGCCGGTGCGGTTGTAGAGCAGGTTGATTTGCGAGCGCAGGTTGTTGGCGACAATGATGTCGTTCAAGCCGTCACCGGTCAAATCCGCCGCATGCACCAGGCTGATGCCTTCATCAATCGGATAAATCTCCGGGCCGGTGAAACCGTAGGCGTTGGTGATCGTGTCGCCGCGCACGCCGCAGGCAAAAGTGAAAACGAACGCCGCAACAATGGCGCAGAGGAAACATTTCATGGCACGCATAAATCGCGGGCAAGCTGCCATCGGTGGAGGCAATTGGCGAGTTTTTATTCGCCGGAACAAAACTGCAGGGCTGCGCCGCCGTGCCGCCGCGAAGAATTTCCCCGGAGCCGCCGGAAGTATGGCCGTCCGGCACGCAAATTTCTTCGGCTGGCCGTGAAATGTGCGCGGCTGGGAGCGAAGTGTGGGCGTCTGGGAGCGAAATATCCCCGGAGCAGAGCGGCGGACCCAAGGAGCCGGGGGTTGCCGCCGGGGAGCCGACCTTCCGGCCCCGGGGGCGGAGCAAAATATCCGGGGAAATTTGTGCCGGCTCCGGGGAGCGGATGCCCTGACCCCGGGACTTTTCTCCGCCAGCCACTCCTGATTCGCTCCCAGCCCCGGATCTTTCCGTCCGACCCCGGGATTTTTCACCAGGCTCCCGGGAAATTTCCCTCCGCTCCCAGGAAATTTCGGAAATTTCCCGGCCTTATTTTGGCATTTACTTGGCATTTCTTGCCACGGACGCAGATATTTCACTCTCATCTTCAGCCACTTGCGACTTTTCGCCAAACCCCGGCCCCAAAAAAACATTTTCTTAATGCGGGCGAAGGTGCTAAACCGTCGTGCCTGCCCCGAACGGGCGGCGTGGATAAACACATCCACTAAACAAATCGGCCAAAGGCCGGAAAGGATGGGAATAGTAATATGTCAGACTTCGTGCCTGGCAATGACGGCGACCTTAAAAAATGGGTCGTCAACATCAAGACCAACATTCCTGAATTGGTCACTCAACTCGAAATCACGCCCGCGCGGCTGGCGACCATCACCGGGTGGTGCGACGCGCTCACCGACTCCATGGACGCGGCGGAACAGGCGAAAATCGCCTGGCTCACCGCCTCGCAAACCAAGCAGACCCAGTCTGCCACCAGTCTCACCGGCCTGCGCGGCGAGGTGGCCAAATGGAAGGTGGCCGATGGCATGACCGACGCCATCTCCGCCGAACTGCAGATCAACGGCGGCGGCACGCCGTTCAATCCTGAAACCTATCAACCACAGATCACCGCCGACGTGTTCAGCGGCTATGTGCGGTTCAAGTTCAAGAAACTCGGCGCGGGCGGCATCATCCTCTACACGCGCATCAAGGGGACGATGGGCTGGAAATTCGTCTCGCGCGACACCAACTCGCCCTACGACGACCACACGCCGCTGGCCACTCCCGGCGTGTCCGAGGTGCGGGAATATCAGGCCTTCGGCATCCTGGGTGATGAACAAATCGGCCTGCCCAGCGACATCTTGACCGTGGTGTTTGCCGGATAAATAAATCAAGGCTTGAGTTTGCAAGCCCCTTGTTCTAGTAAGACAGCAGTTCTTTCACATAGCCGGAAGTTGTATTTTTCCGGCATGAGTCTTTGCAGTGCGAGGACTCGAACTTCCATCTAAAACGACCAAAATTTATTCACGAAGTTCGCCTCGACGCACCCATCGGTGCGTCCTGGCGTGCTTTCGTGAAGGCCGCTTGGTCGTGGCCAGATGGAGGGCGCGTCGGTGACGCACCTTCTTTTTCTGGCAACGGCAGGAGGTTCGAGTCCGGGCAAAACAAGGCCCGGTAGAAATCAACAAATTGAAACCCATGAAATCAATCCGAAATAGCGCCGCCGCGCTTTTCATCTTCGGCGGACTCGTTGTTAGTTTACTCCACGCGCAAGCGCAGACCACACAGGATTCCATTGTCCAAATAACGGCAGAATCGAACGGATTAAGTTTGGTGTCGCCAAGTGACCTGCCAGATGCGGGGACATTTTGGGTGGTGGACACCAACGGCGTGCTGTGCCCGAATCCGTGTCCGCCGCCCAACGCCGCGAACCTACCCATATACGGCATCGCTGATAACGAGTTTCTGGTTGACGCCACCGGTGGCCAGGTGTCCACAGACGGCCAATCGGTTCAGGATGCTTTGGCAGCGTTGGCGGATGCGGTTAATAACCTCATCAATCAGGTTCAGGCATCGCTGGCACCGCAGACAATGGCGCGGGCGTTCGGGATGTCGGCGGAAATGGATTCGCCCTCCGACGCTTCGCCGATGCTGGCGACGTTTGACACGAGCGGCCTCTATCTGCAAATCACGAATATGGCCAACGGGCTGGCGTATCTGAGCCTGATGAACGGCACGGATTACGTCTATGAAATTTATTCCAAAACGGATTTGACGGCCACAAATTGGAACATCACCGGTGAAGTGTTTCCGACGGACACGAACTGCATGCCTTTCACGGTGCCGGCACTGGACCAGACGAATCTGTTTATCTGGGCGCGGGACTGGACAGGGATCACGTCCAATGGCAATGAAACGCCGGAGTGGTGGTTTTGGAAATACTTTGGCACGGTGAATTTGTCGGACACGAATCTGGACAGCGACGGTGTCAACACGCTTTTATATGATTACACCAATAATATTGAACCGACAAACGCCATCAGCTTCACCGTGCGGTTGGGCAACCAGAATTTCAATTCCACCTCGGCCAGCGGGAGCTATCTGGTGTTGGGCGGCATTCCAAGTTATGAAGCGGTGCTGGTGAATGACGATAATTTCAGCAACGCCGTGTGGCAGCCTTATGACGGCAACATCACGATGAATCTCGGCCTGACCGACGGCGTTTATCAGGTCTGGCTGGGCTTGAAAGGTTTTGCCGCCGATGCACAGCCGACTTGGGTTGGCACGGAGGTGACGCTGACCCGCACGGCTCCAGAACTTTTTCTGACCAGCCCCACGACCAATCTTGTGGCCCAGCCATACCTACAAGTTCAGGGTTTTAGCGCCCTACCGCTGGCGAGTGTCAGTTACGATGTCAGTAATGCCGTAGCGGTGGTCACGAACCAACTCGGCAGCATCATTGAACATTTTCTGGATACGAACACCTCGTCCTACACCACGGATTTTTTCCAATGCTACGACATTTTGCTGACGAATGGCCTGAACACCATCACGCTCCATGCCACCGACCCGGCAGGCAACATGACCACGACCAATTTGAATGTCATGCTGGACTTTGCCACCGCCACCAATCCGGTGGTTCAACTGACGTGGCCGCAGCCGGGGATGGAGATTTGCCAAAACAGCTTTACCTTGAGAGGCTGGACGGAGGACTCGTCGGCGGCCGTTGTCGCCCAAATCACGGACACGAACGGAAACACTAACATTGTCAGCGGAGTGGTGGAACGGACGGGTGTCTTTTGGGTGGAAAACCTGCCATTGAATGCGGGCACGAATTTCGTGACATTGTGGGTGACCAATGCGGCGGGATTTTCGAGCGTGACGAACTTCAGCGTGGTTCAAAGCAGCATGACCTTTAACCTGACGACGATTGACGGTGACTTGTGGTCGCCGACGGTGAATGTTAGTGGAATCATTTCCGACCCGACATATTCAGTCTCGGTCAATGGCGTGCCAGGGATGAATAACGGCGATGGCACCTGGAGCGCGACCAACGTGCCGGTGTCTGCTGGCGGGGTGGCCAGTTTCGACTTCAAGGCCGTTGCGCCAGGCGGCGGCGACCCCGACGGAAGTTTGAACACGAACAAGGTGACAGGCATCCGGCTGGAAACGGACACTTGGAATTACACGCAGATGATGGATGCCAATACGCTGCATTGGAAAGGCAACCTGGATTGGAACGCGGATAAGGGCGGGACGGAGCATGACGAGTTTCATCCGGGGGACGTGGATTGGAACATGAATGATTATACGATTGGGAAAGACGGCAACTTTATATCGGTTCATTATACCGCCTCCGACGGCACAGATACGAATTACGCGTATGGCGGTCAGGCAGACATGCCGCTGGCCTGCGGAAGTTTGAACGGCGTCGGTTTCTTGCCGTTGCCATTGGGGGGAATGCTTTTGTGGTCGAGCAACACCCGGTCGGACAATGCGAAGATGATGTTGCATACGGGCGGGAAGGGATTGCCGGGCTTGTCGGCTTCCAAAAACATTTTCCAACTATCGGCGACGGCTACGGAAGAACTGGCGACCCCACCTTACAGCCGGATCATTCCTTTTAACCAAATTACCGTGGCGGGCAAAACGCTGGGGACGGATGGATATGCGTATGTGGCGTTAGAAGATAACACCACGGTGGATGTCACGCCGCAGGCCGGTGCGCCTTATTACACCTTTACCGCGTATGCGGGAAAACATACATTGATGCATCAAACTGTATGCACTGCGACGGGCAATACAAACAACGCGCGAACGACTATCGGCATTGGAGAGCAAGTAGCCATCTATTTTGATCCTGACCTCACCATGACGTTTCCTGAAACCCCGTTTTGGACGGTTTTGGGCGCGGGTTCCGTCAGCCCAGAGACTGGTTCAGGCACCACACTCACCGCCAGCTTGAGTCCCGGCGCGGCAACCGTTAAAGTTCAAGTCAGAGACGTGTCAATCCCCACAACTTTCAGTGTCATTGCGCCAAGTTCGCTTACCGTTATCAGCCATGAAGACTCGCCACAAGAAGACGAAGATCCCAACGGCACTCAAATGGGAGCCGGAACATATTACACAGATGAAATCGAGCCAACGATCGTGAGTTTTTACAATGTCTCATTCCGAGAGAATCCAACGCCTAGCATGACTCTTACTTGGCCGAACGGAACTAATTCGACATTGGTTTTTGACGAATCAACGAACGCATGGGGCGTAACCTGCGGAAATGACACAGTCCAAGATCTAATCAGGATGCCGCTGGTTACGACAAGTCACATATTCAACGGAACAAATTATGTGGATTTTTCTTTTTCACGTCCTCCGTGGGCAGACCAATATGAGGATAACAACGGAAATTGGGTTGGTTTTTTTACATTGACCGCCTCCTTTGAATTTCGAGGGGGTGACAAAAAATGCCGCGTAATATATTGTGGCGTGCCCGGTGGTTGGCAGGGGCCTTACTAAATTTCAATAAATCAAAACATGAAAACTAAAATCACCATCTTGGCTGCATCATTACTAACCGTCAGTGTCATGGCTCGCATAATCGCCCCCTTTCATGACTGGGGCAGCCTCATAAAAGCATCACCAAACATCATTGTCGTGCATTGCGGCAATCCAACGCCACCCGATCCGGATGTTATAGTAATGAACGGAACAAAATCCGATTCACAAATCCAAATCGTTTCCGTTCTCAAAGGCACAAATGATTTGAATTCCGCTCGTCTCCAAACAGACCATGGGCTTCGACAAGGAGAAAACTATTTAGTATTCGGATATTTTGAAGGCGGCATTTGTAAGGCTTACGAAGAATATCGAGTTGTTTCTTTGGGCGTTCGGTTTTCAACAAATTCAATCACGGGAAAATCGTTTGACGAGCAGATTCAAATTTTATTCCAACAGGCGGTCAATCATTTGAATCGAGAAATTCAAAGCGATGAGGCGGAAAAACAGCGTTTGGAAGAAGGTTTGAAAAAATGAGCGCTAGTGCGGGCGGCGGCGACCCAGACACGATTGGGACGGATGGCTATATTCTGACGGATCATTATACCACTTCCGATGGCACCGATACTTATTTAGACAACCATGTCCCGGCAGACATGCCGCTGGCCTGCGGAAGTTTGAACGGCGTCGGTTTCTTGCCGTTGCCGTTGGGGGGAATGCTTTTGTGGTCGAGCAACACCCGGACGGACAATGCGAAGGCGATGTTTCATACGGGCGGCATCGGTGTGGCCGGGCAGAAGATATTGGTGGCCGTTCATACCACGGTGACCGAGACGTTGAATGCCGCCCCATGGAGCCGGCCCGCTGACCCGACGGAAATCACGATTCCCAAGCTGGGAAAGCTGGGTGCGGACGGCTGGGTTTATGGCACCGCGACGAGCGGGGAGACGCTGGACGTGACGCCCAGCGTAAGCGCGCCCTATTATACTTACTCCTTGCCGGTCGGCGGGGCTTATGCGCTTGTTTCACGATGCTCGTGTTCCCTCAAGAATCTGGCAAGAACGACGGTTGGCGTGGGCGAGGTGGTGAGCCTCTTTTTTAGCCCCTCCCCGTCTTCTGATACTGATCCCTCACCTGCGGTCGCCACTTTAAGTGTGCCAATTTCCTGGACGACGACCGCCGGGAGCGTCAGCCCCGCCGTCAGCTATGCTGGAACGGTTCTTACGTCGCCAAACAGTGCAAACACTGCGACCGTTACCGCCACTGTGCGCGGCGCATCGGTAAGCAAGGATTTTAGTGTTATTGAACCGAGTGGTGTGGATGCTTATGTCAATGCCGTTAGCCACTATGGGAACGGTGTAGCGGGAGCAGGGATAATGAAGATGGTTCTGTCAAGTCAACGCATGACTACGCTGAACCATGACACGCCGCAAACGAATCGGGGATTTGCCTTGACTGCACTCGGCGCATTGCTGCTCGGCTTCCGTCGCCGGCTAAATTCTCTCATTCACCAATGAAATGCAGCGTGACGCGGCGGGAATGCGGGCGCGTGCGGTGTTCCCACAGATAAATCCCCTGCCACGTCCCGAGCGCGGGCCGGCCGGCGCGCACGGGCAGGCCCAGGTTCACCGTCGTCAGCGCGGTGCGGATGTGCGCGGGCATGTCGTCGTCGCCCTCCGCCGTGTGGACGAACAGCGCGTCGCCGTCCGGCACGAGCCGCGGAAGAACGCCTCCAGATCGCGCCGCACGTCCGGGTCGGCATTTTCCTGGATGAGCAGCGAGGCGGACGTGTGCCGGACATGAAGGGTCAGCAGGCCGTCGTTTAATTTATTTTGCGCCAGCCATTGCTCCACGTCGCGCGTGAATTCGTAAAGTCCCCGTCCGCGCGTGGTGATGGCCAGTTCGTGGAAGGATTGCCGGAACATATCACGGATTCGGCGCGGACTGGGCGTCGTCCAGCGCTTTTTCAAAATCCGGATTGTGCGGCTGGCCGGCGTCGAGCGCCTTTTGATAATGCCAGCGCGCCAGTTGCACCAGCGGCGGCTTCTGGCTCAGATAAATCACGGCCAGGTTGTTCTGGGCGGCAGCGTAGTTGGGGTCAATCTGGATGGCCCTGCGCAACGCGGTCTCCGCCTGCACGCGCAGACCTTTGTGGCTCAATGCGACGCCGAGATAATTTTGAATCTCGGGATTCTGCGGGTCGAGCTTGGCGGCGCGGCCCAGCGCATCCAGCGCGTCGTCATATTTTTCCTGCTGAAATTTCAAATAGCCGAGCTTGGAAAGGTTGAAGGCGTCGTCGGGATTCAGCGCGAGCGCGGCCTTCAAATGTTTCTCCGCGTCATCCAGCTTGCCCTCCTCAACTTCAATCGCCGCCAGATTGCCGAGCACTACGACGTTGTTGGAATCCCGGTCCAGGATTTTCAGGTAATTGGTCTCGGCACGGCCATATTGCCGCTCGGAAAAATAACTTTGCGCCTGCACCACCAGCGCCGACGAACCTTCGGGCATCGCGGTCGAGGCCTGGTTCGCCGCAGCGGGCGCGGCCGCCGGCGCGGGCGCGCTGAAGAGCGCCAGCTCGTCCGCCGTGTAAGGCACCGGCTGCGCCTCGTCCACCGCCAGCCGCCCGCGCAAAACCTGAAGCTCGTTCGTCAGTTCGTTGAGCTGCACCGACGGCGGCGGGCTTTTGAACGAGGCCAGCTTTTTGTTCGCCGCGCCGAGCTGCGCGCGCAACTCGTCGCGTTCCTGCATCAGCTCGCGGATGCTCGCCTCGTTGCCGGACTGATCGGCTGCCGGCGCAACCGCGACAACCGGTGCCGGTGCCGGCGGAACGGCGGCGGCCTGCGCCTTTTTCAATTTGTTTTCCAGCGCAATTTTTTCGAGCTTCCAAATCTCGGCCTGGGATTGAAACGCGATGACCTGCAACTGTGCCTGTTTCTCGTCATCCTGAATCCGCGCGATGTCCGGGGCCTTGGCCGCCGCCAGTTTCAAGTCGGCAATCTGTTTTTTGAGCAGCGCATTTTCCGCGCGCAACGCCTCCAGCGCGTCCGGGCTGGTCATCAGGGTTTGCACGCGCGATTGCAACGCCGCATTTTCCAGCGCGAGCTTGTCGGCGCGCTCCATTTGTTCCGCCAGCTTCTGGTTGGCCGCATTCAATTCCGCCTGCACCTCTTTTAGCGCCGTCGTATCCGCCGCGAGAGTGACGACATTCGTCAGCGTTTTTCCCTGCGACATGCCGGCCTTGAGCAAATCATTTTCCTTCATCAGCGACTGGATTTGTTGCTGCGCCCGGGTCAGCTCGCGCGAATCAATCGCCGCCGGCTGCACGGAAAGCGCCTCCTTCAGCTTCGCGGCGAGCGTCGTGTTGTCGGACTGCAATTGCTGGAGCTGGCCGCGCAACGCCGCCATCTCCGCATCCGTCTGCGCGGTGGACGCGCTGGTGCCGGTGTTTGCCGCCGGTGCCGCCGGTGCCGGCGCGTTTGTCGGCGGAAGCTGCGGCGGGAGCTGCGCGGTGACGTCCGCGATTTTTTCCGCGAGATATTTCAGCCGGAAGCTGACGATGTTGGGATTCCAGTCCGGATAAATTCGCTGGAATTTTTGCAGTTCCGTCTGGACCTCGGCGTATTGCGAGAGCGCGCGCTGCGCCTGGCCGGAGTCCGCCGAATTGTCGGCCTGCTGGAGCAAACTGTAAATAATGAGGTATTGATCGTCCGCGTCTGCCTGTGCGAACGCGGGCGTCAACCCGGCGGCGAGCAGAAGAACGACGAGGACGAGAATTTGTTTCATGCCAGCAAAATACCTTAACGCCATGCCGCTTGGCAACGCCGCCGCATGACGAATCCGCCGTCACTTTTTCGTCACATCGCGGGAATTGACCCGCCCCGGCGGCTTTGGTAATTTTCCCCCGTCAGTGCCATGAACTCCGCGCTTCACCAACATGTGCTCGTGTTGAACCGGTTATGGCAGGCGGTCAATGTCTGCACCGCCCGCCGCGCTCTCACGTTGCTTTTTCAAGGCCAGGCGCAGGTCGTCATGAACGACAACGACGGCTCGTTCCGCACGTTTAATTTTCACGAATGGCGCAGCCTCTCGGAATCCGCGCCGCACGAGGAATCCGTCCACGCCATCTCCTTCCGCATCCGCGTGCCGCGTGTCATTTTGCTGCTGATGTATGACCGGCTGCCGAAAAAAGAGGTCAAGTTCACGCGCCACAATATTTTCGAGCGCGACAAAAACACCTGCCAGTATTGCGGCGAAGTTTTTGACCGGAAAGATCTGAACCTTGACCACGTCACCCCGCGCGACCGCGGCGGCCCGACGACCTGGGAAAACATTGTCTGCTCGTGCATCGGCTGCAACACGCACAAGGCCAACCGCACGCCGCAGGAAGCCGGCCTGCACCTCGTCCGCAAACCGAAGCGGCCCAAATGGCGTCCGTTCGTGCAGATCAATTTCAGCCTGCCCCGGCACGACAGTTGGAAGCATTTCATTGACCTCGCCTACTGGAACGTGGAGCTGGGTGAAGACGCGGAATGAGGTAGCATCTCCTCGGCAGAGAGCCGCCAATTGAAAATCCAAAAATTGCGGCGGTCTGCCGACGCGCCGCTACGCCTTCGCGGAAGTTTTCGCGGATTCGATCAGCTCCCAGAATTTGGGATTTTCCTGGAGCGCCTCATCCTCGGCGATCTTTAACCCGGACCGGTAAAGAAAATCCTTCAGCGTGTTCCGGCTCAAAACCCGGTGCACCAGCACGCCAAGGTCGTGCCGCTCAAAATAGACGCGGTAGTCGCCCAGGCGAAACCGGTGCAGCGTCCGCGCGCCCTGCTCCAGCTTGCCGAACTGGTCCAGTTCCGTGCCGCGCACCTGCTGGGGCAGGCCGCGAAAATCGCCGAGAATCTGCAACTGCAGTTCCTTGGGCATCCGCGCCAGTTCCGCCGCCGCCGCCGGCGTGAAGATGATTTGAAATGAATTCATCGCGCAACCAGCTTCGAAAGCCGAAGCCCGGGAGTCAAGCTTCGGATTGTGGGATTATGCCGCTGACAAACTACCAAGGTAGCAACGGTCTTAAACCGCTTGCGGTTTAAGACCGTTGCTACCACCCGAAAAATTTGTGAACCACATAATCCCGTCTCAAGAAGCGAAACATGCGCGCAAAATCTGCGCGGCACACGAATGGTTCGAGCAATAATTGCGCACCCGGTCCGTTCAAATCCCAATGAAACCGCGTTATTTCGCGTTGGTATGTTAATTGCGTAGCAGATGTTTCCAACTGTCAGCGGCGCGTGTGCGTTGTCTGGCGTTGCAAAAAACAACGACGACAAAAAGACAAAGATAAAATTATGAAAATAAATCAAGTGTTTGCAATGTGCGGAATTGCCGCCGCCCTGGTTTTGGGCACCGGCAATCTTTTCGCGCAAAATGACAATGGCGGAAACGGCGGCAATGGTGGAGGCAATGGCGGCGGATTCGGCGGCGGACGCGGCAACTTCGATCCGGCGCAATTTCAGCAGCGCATGATGGACAACATCAAGGACCAGCTCGGCTTCACCAACGACACGGACTGGAGCGCGGTGCAGCCGCTGGTTCAAAAGGTGTTCGACGCGCGGCGTGATGTCGGGGCCGGCAACGGCATGCGCATGATGTTCGGCCGCAACCGCGGCGGCGATCAGGGCGGCAACCGGCGCAGCATGTTCGGTGGCACGCCCAGTCCGGAAGCCGAGGCGCTCCAAAAGGCGATTGACGACAACGCACCGGCGGGACAGATCAAGGATTTGCTGGCGAAATATCAGGCTTCCCAAAAAGACAAGCAGGCCAAGCTCACGGCGGCGCAGGACAACCTCCGCGCGGTGCTGACGACCAAGCAGGAAGCCCAGGCCACTTTGCTGGGACTGTTGCAATAAATTTTGCACTGAAGCCAAAGACCGTATGAGCGAAAAACCCGCGCAAGAGTCTTCATTGAAGCAGTTGCTGGCCCGCATGGTCGCGGGCCGGCAACTGTCTTCGCTGGATGCGGATTTTTTAACGCGGGAAAAATCCGGGTTGCAAAGCGAGGAGGATGTCCTGCGGTGGCTGGCCCAGGAATACGGCCTGGCGTTCACGACGCTGGAGGACGCGGAGCCGGACCGCCAGCTTCTCTCGCTTTTCCCCGCGCGCATTTTGCTGAAGGAGGAATTGCTCCCGCTCCAGCGCGACAACGGCCACGTCGAAGTCGCCACCAGCCGGCTGTTCGCCACGCAGGGACTCGACGCGCTGAAAACCATGACCGGTTTGAATTTGAAACCGGTGCTCGCCACCAGCGAAGCCGTCCAGCGCGAAATCAAAAAACGCCTCGGCGTCGGCGCCGACACCATCGGCACGCTCGACGAGGAAAAAGGCATCCAGGTCGTTGACGAAAATGCCGAGGGCACGAACCTCGACGAAGGCGCGGAGGACGAGGCTTCCATCATCCGCTTCGTCAACCAGGTTTTGAAGGACGCGATTGATCTGCGCGCTTCCGACATCCATCTTGAACCTTTTGAAGACGAATTCAAAATCCGCTACCGCATTGACGGCGAGCTGCAAGAAGTTCCCGTGCCCGCGCAATTAAAGCGGTTCCAGCCGGCCATCGTTTCGCGCGTGAAAATTTTGAGCCATCTCAACATCGCCGAAAAAAGATTGCCGCAAGATGGCCGCATCAAGGTCCGCATTGACGATGCCGAGGTGGACATCCGCGTTTCCGTAATTCCGATGTTGCATGGCGAGGCGGTCGTGATGCGCTTGCTCCGCCAAAACTCCACGCTGCGCGGTCTGGCGGAAATCGGCATGAACACGCGCGAACTGGAACATTTCCAGCACGTCCTCGGTTTGCCGCACGGAATCATTCTGGTCACCGGCCCGACCGGCTCCGGCAAAACCTCGACGCTTTACACCGCGCTGAACGAAATCAACGACGCCGTCCGCAAAATCATCACCGTGGAAGACCCGGTGGAATATCAGCTCAAGGGCGTCAACCAGATTCAGGTGAATGAAAAATCCGGCCTGACGTTCGCGCGCGGCCTGCGCTCAATTTTGCGCCACGACCCGGACGTGATTCTCATCGGCGAAATCCGCGACGCCGAAACCGCGCAGATCGCGGTGCAGGCCTCGCTCACCGGCCACCTGGTTTTTTCCACGCTGCACACCAACGACGCGCCGGGCGCGCTCACTCGGCTTGTGGACATGGGCGTCGAGCCGTATCTCGTCGCCTCGTCGCTCGAAGCCGTGCTCGCGCAACGGCTCGTCCGCGTGCTATGTCCGCACTGCAAACAGCCGGATAATTCCGCGACGGCACAATCATTCAAGACCAAACTGGGAATTCCGGCGGACAAAACTATTTTCAAATCTGTCGGCTGCCGCGAATGCCGCAACACCGGATTTTTTGGGCGGCACGCGATTTTTGAATGGATGGACACCGACGAGGAAATCCGCCAGTTGATTTTGCAAAGCGCCTCGACGGATCAAATCCGCAATGCCGCGCGCAAAGGCGGAATGCGCACGCTCGCCGAGGACGGCTGGCGGCTGGTCGCCGCCGGCATCACAACCGTTGAGGAAGTTTTGAGCGTCACGACGGCGAAGGAAGTCGAGACGGCGACCAAAAATCAAACCGGCGAATCCGCCGCGAGCATCGCGGTAGCGAGATAAAAATTTCCATGCCCACCTTTTCCTACAAAGCGTTGAAGGCCGACGGCAAAATAGCCGAGGGCGTCTTGGACGCGCCCGGCCGGCCCGACGCGCTGCGGCAAATGGAGGCACTCGGATTGCGCCCGGTAAACCTCGCGGAAAATGCCGGCGGAAAAAATGGTTCCGCTTCAAAAAATGGCGCTGGTCAGCCTGGCGGACTGGAAGGCTTTGGAAAAATTTCCTTCAAGATTGGCGGGCACAAAGTTTCGGCAAAGGAACTGGAAAATTTCACGCGGTTGCTGTCATCTCTGCTCGCGGCGGGCGTGCCGTTGAGCCGCGCGCTGGTGATTTTGCACAAGGAATCCTCGTCGCCGGCGGCGCAGGCCAAATGGAAGGAAATCCACAACCTCGTCGTGGACGGCATGTCGCTAGCCGACGCGATGGCGCGGTCGCCGGAAACTTTTCCGCGCGTTTATGTCGCGATGGTCGAGGCGGGCGAGGCGGGCGGATTTCTCGACGTGGTGCTGGCGCAGATCGCGGAATTTCAGGCGCGCGAAAAGGATCTGAAGGCGAAAGTCCTGACGGCGATGCTGTATCCGTGCATTCTGCTGGTGCTCGCGCTTGGCGTGCTGGTCTTGCTGCTCACTTTTTTCATCCCGAAATTTCAAAACATTTTCAATAACCTCCACAGCGCGCTGCCGCTCATCACGCAAATCATCATCGGCGCGAGTCACATTGTTCGCTCCTACGGATTATTTGTCGCTGCGGGACTGATTGCGATTGGATTTCTCGTGCGCACCTGGTTCACCTCCGAAAAAGGCAAGCGCGTGTGGGAAGGTCTGGTTTTGAAATCGCCGCTGGTCGGCCCGCTCATCGCGCAATTCGCGATGGCGCGCTTCTGCCGGATGCTCGGCACGCTGATCGGCGCGGGCGTGCCGCTCGTGCATGGCCTGAATGTTTCGCGCCGCTCCATCGGCAACCAGATTCTCGTGGACGCCGTTGGCCAGTCCATTGAGCGCGTGCAGCAGGGCGGCCGGCTCGGCCAGAGCCTCGCGGATTGCAAACAGCTTTTTACCGGCTCAACGCTGGAAATGATTTCGGTCGCGGAAGAAAGCGGCAAGCTCGACGCCGAACTCGTGCGCATCGCCGCCACCACTGAAAATGATCTGGACCGCAACCTGAAAACCGCCGTGGCGTTCGCCGAGCCGCTGCTGCTGTTCATGATCGCCGCGTTTATCGGCACCATTTTCATCGGCATGTTGCTGCCGGTGTTGTCCATGAGTCAATACATCAAATAAAAAACGAGAGATTATGAAAATCGAAATCAAAAATAACATCGTTCGGGAACCAAAATTAAGCCGTGCCTTCACGCTCACGGAATTGATGCTGGTGGTCGTCATCATCGGCATCCTCGCGGCGCTGGTCATCCCGAAAATCGCCGGCAATTCCGAACGCGCGCGTCAGACGGCGGCCACGGCCGACATCAACGGCGGCATCAAATCCGCGCTCGGCCAGTATGAAATTGACAACGGTTTTTACCCCAAGAGCCTGCAGGATCTGCTGGTGCAGCCGTCCAACGCCAAGAACTGGCACGGGCCGTATCTCGACAAGCTGCCGGTGGATCCGTGGGGCAATCCCTACATTTATTATTTCCCCGGCAAACACAACCAAAACGGCTACGACCTGCTTTCGGTTGGCCCCGACGGCAAGGAAGGAACGGACGATGACATTGTCAATTGGACCAAGTAAATGAAATTGCGAATTACGAATTACGAATTGCGAACGCCGCCAATGCGACTGGCTGGCGCAAATTCGTCATTCGAAATTCGTCATTCGAAATTTTCAGACGCCTTCACGCTGATCGAGTTGATTCTCGTGCTCGCGCTGCTGGTCATCATCACGTCGCTGGCCGCGCCGCCGATGGCGAATTTTATCCGCGGCCGGGCGATGGATTCGGAGGCGCGGCGGCTGATGGCGCTGATGCACGCCGGCCAGAGCCGCGCGGTTTCGGAAGGCATGCCGATGGTGCTGTGGGTGGACGAAAAGCAGGGCGCCTACGGTCTGCAGGCGGAAACGACCGGCAAGACCGGCGATCCGAAGGCGGAAAGTTTGCCGGTGGATTCGACGCTGCAAATCGCCGTGCCGACCACCGGCTTGAGCGCGCCGACAATCTTCAACAATTTGCCGGCGATCCGGTTTCTGGCGGACGGCACGGTGGATGAAAGCAGTCCGCAGAAGCTGCAGTTGACGGATTCCGCCGGCGTTTCGCGCTGGCTGGTCGAAACGCGCAACCGCACGGGTTATGAAATTAGCGACAGCCAAAATTAATAGTTGCGCCGCCTTTACGCTGGCCGAGGTGCTGGCGGCGATGCTGTTTCTGGCCATCGTCATTCCGGCGGCGGTTGAGGCGCTGCACGTTTCGAGCCTTGCGGGTGAAGTGGCAGTGCGGAAGGGCGCGGCAGCGCGTATCGCCGACCGGATTTTGAACGAGAGTCTGGTCACGACGAACTGGAGCGGCGGCGGCCAGCAAAACGGCACGGTCACGGAAGGCACGCTGGATTTCCGCTGGACGCTCACCAGCCAGACCTGGCCACAGGATTTGATGCAATTGCTGACGGTCGAGGTGAAATATCAGGCGCAGGGAAAAGATTATTCGGTGAAGTTAAGCACGCTGGCAAATCCGCAGACGCAGCCGGCAACAACCATGGGTTCGCAACCGTGAAATTAAAAACGAACAATTTGCACGCGTTCACGCTGATCGAGATGATTCTCGCCATCGGCGTCGCCGCCATTGTGCTGATCGCCGTCAACGCGGTGCTTTTCACCGCGCTGCGTTTGCATCAGGCGACGGCGGACATGGTGGACGCCGCGTCGCCGATTGACCAGACGGTGACCTTTCTGCGCCGCGACCTGCAATGTGCCGTGACGCCGACGAACGGCACCTCGAAAGTTTTGTCCGGAGATTTCCGGGTCGGCAACGTGACCAGCCTCGGCGTGGCCGAGCCGGTGGCGATCGAAATGTTCACCGCGACCGGCGCGTTGAGCGACCGCGCGCCGTGGGGCGACATCCAGCGCGTCACTTATGAATTGAAGCCGCCGGCCGACCGCTCCGCCGCCGGCCAGGATCTGGTCCGCAGCGTCGTGCGGAATCTTTTGTCGGTGACGACGCCGGAAGTGGACGACCAGCTCATGTTGAGCGGCGTCGCGAGCATCAAATTTTCCTGCTACGACGGCGCGCAATGGCAGGACACCTGGGACACGACCGGCGCGACTTCCGTGAACACCAATTTGCCGCTGGCCGTCCGCGTGGACATCCAGATGTCGGGCAACAACAACGCGCAGCCGGTTGAAATCCTCGTGCCGATTGATTCGCAGATCGCGCACAAACATGGTTTTGACCGCGACCACCGGAAGCTGAAATGAAATTGCACCGCCACAATTTTCAAATTGATGAACGCGCCGAACGCGGCTCGGTGCTCATCATTGTGATGTGGATTTGCATCGGGCTGGTGGCCATCGCGCTGTATTTCGCCAACTCGATGTCGTATGAGCTGCAAGCCTCGGACAACCGCACCAGCGGCCTCGCGGCGGACCAGGCCATCGAAGGCGCGGCGCGCTACGTCGGCTATGTGCTTCAGAATTACGCGACGAACGGCGCGGTGCCGGCCACCAACTATTTTGTGTGCGCGGCCGTGCCGGTGGGCGACGCGAAATTCTGGCTCATCGGCCGCGACACGAGCGGCCAGAACTCCACCGAACCGACTTTCGGCCTGATTGACGAAGGCTCGAAATTAAATTTGAACACGGTCAACACGAACGTCCTTTCGTATCTGCCGAACATGACGATTGATTTTGCCAACGCCATCATGGACTGGCGCGGCACCAACGGCATCGTGTCGCTGGATTACGCGTCGCTCGGCTACGTTCCGAAATACGCGCCGTTTGAAACCGTGGACGAACTGCGGCTGGTCTATGGCGCGACGATTGACCTGCTGGCGGGCGACGACCTCAACCGCAACGGCGTGCTCGACGCAAATGAAAAAAGTTCGGGCGGCGCCGGCGAAATCAATTACGGCCTGCTCGAATACTCGACGGTTTATACGCGCGAGCCGAATTTTCATTCCGACGGCTCGTCGCTGACGAATGTGAACACGTCGTCGCGGCAAACGCTTGAATCGTTGCTTCAAGCCGATGGCGTCACCAGCGCCTCCGCCATGGCCCAATCCATTTATCGCAGCATTCATCCCGCCGCCGGCGGCGTGAACAACTGCAACGGCATTTTGGATCTCGCCATCCGCTGCCGGAATCTCGGCATGAGCGAGACGGATTTTGTCAAGATTTACAACGACGTCACGACCAGCACCAACACTTACCTTCGTGGGCGCATCAACGTCAACACCGCCGACGCTGACGTGCTGACGGCGTTGTTCGAGGGCTTGAACAACGGGGACGAACAGACGGCGGTCAGCGCGGCGCAAACGCTCATCACTTATCGCCAGCAAAATCAGCAGAATCTCGGCACGGTCGGCTGGCTGATTGACGCACTGGGCAACAACAGTCCGGTGATCACGGCGTTGCAGCGTGGCGATTATGTCACGACGAAAAGTTTTCAGTTCACCGCCGACATCGCGGCGGTCGGGCCGTTTGGCCGCGGCTACCGGCGCGTAAAGTTCATTTTCGACACCAGCGAAGGCACGCCAATCATTCTTTTCCGCCAAGACTTGAGCCGGCTCGGCTGGGCGCTCGGTGACCAGGTCCGGCAAACTTTGCTGGCGAACAATACGACGCAATGAACAACCTTTTGAAAATCAATTTTCGCAAGCGCAAAAAACTGTCCGGCGTGCTCGGTCTGGCGCTGGACGGCAGCCGGCTCGATGGCGTGGTGCTGCGGCGCGTGAACGGCGCGCTGCAATTGCAGCAAAGTTTTTCCATCGCGCTCACGCTCGATCCGCTCACCGCCGCGCCGGAGCTGGTCGGCCGCGAAATCCGCAACCAGCTTGACGCCGCCGAAGCGCGCGAACGGCATTGCGTTTTCGGCCTGCCGCTGAAATGGGTTTTGATGGCGCACACGGAACTGCCGCCGCTGCCGGAAGCCGACGCCGCGAGTTTGTTGCAGATCGAGGCCGAGCGCGGATTTTCCACCGATGTCGCGACGCTGCAACTGGCGAACTCGCGCTGCCCGCTGGCCGGCGACAAAAAACACGTTTTGCTCGCGGGCATTCCCAGCGCGCACATCGCGACGATCGAACAGGTTCTGGCGGCGGCAAAATTGAAGCCGGTCAACTTCGCACTCGGCCTCGCGGCGTTGCAGCCGCCGGCGGCGAAAAATTCCAACGGCGTGCTCGCGCTGGCGATTGGCGAAAGCACCGTGTCGCTGCAAATCACCGGCGGCGGCGGCGTGGCGGCGCTGCGCGCACTCGAAGGCGCGGTGGAAACCGAGGGCGGCCGGCGCACGCTGCACGCCGATCTTGTCGCGCGAGAGACGCGCATCACGCTCGGTCAGTTGCCCGCCGAATTACGCGACGCGGTGAAACGTATCCGCATTTTCGGCCCGCGCGAGCTGGCGCAGGAACTCGCGGACGAAATGGAACTGCGTTTCGAGCCGCTGGGTTTGCAGGTCGAGATGGTTTCAGCCTACGCGCCGGATGAATTTGGCGTCCAGCTTCCGGCGGAAGCGCCGGTGTCGGCGGCGTTCAGCCTCGCGGCGCGGGCACTGGCGGACGAATTGCCGGCGTTTGAATTTCTACCACCAAAGCCGACGCTGATTGAGCAATTCGCCACAAAATATTCGTCAGGCCGGCTGCGAACGATTGGAGCGATTGCCGCTGGAGTTTTAGCAATCGTTGGCGGGCTGTTTTTCATCCAACAAATCCAATTGTGGCGGCTGCGTTCGCAATGGTCGGGCATGTCGGCGAAAGTTCACGAGCTGGAAGCCGTGCAGGACCAAATCCGGCAGTATCGCCCGTGGTTCGACGACTCGTTCCGCGACCTGGCGATTTTGAGGCAGTTGTCGCTGACGTTTCCCGAAGACGGCGCGGTGACGGCCAAGACCATCGAAATCCGCGACGACAACTCGGTGAGCTGCTCCGGCACCGCACGCGACAGCGCGGCGCTGCTGGCGATGCAGGCGAAGCTGCGCACGGCGGACGGCGTCAGCGATTTGAAGCTGGACACGATTCGTGGCAAAGATCCCATGCAATTTACTTTTGATTTCCAATACGGAAACGGAGGCGCGCAATGAAAATCCAAAACCGCCAGCAGTTTTTGATCATGCTGACCGGCGCGGCGCTCGCGCTGCTCATCGGCGTAAATTGGATTTACGAACCGCTGGCCGGCATGTGGTCGGCGCGTTCGCAGGAGATCAAGGCGCTGCATGTAAAGGTCAACGACGGAAATTTCCTGAAAAAACGCGAGGCCGACATCCG
Source organism: uncultured Verrucomicrobiae bacterium (assembly GCA_963738245.1). Taxonomy (GTDB): domain Bacteria; phylum Verrucomicrobiota; class Verrucomicrobiia; order Limisphaerales; family UBA11358; genus UBA11358. Next base: position 348,088 of record CAVTWB010000014.1, on the reverse strand, counting down.
CAGCCGCTGGGACAACATGCGCGAAAATGCGTTGCCGGCAAACACGTCGCTGGCCGAGAACCAGGTGATCACAGCGTTCAACAACTGGTCGCGCAGCAGCGGCGCGGAAATCACCAGCGTCCTGCCGCAGTGGAAAAACGACTCGACGAATTACCTGACGCTCAACTGCCGCGTGGAGGCGACCGGCTCGCTCGGCGAACTGAGCCAGTTTCTTTACCAGGTGGAAAAAGGCCCGCTGCCGCTCAAGGCCGACTCGGTCGAGTTAAGCGCGCACGACGCCACCGGCCAGCAGCTCACGCTCGGCCTGCAAATCAGCGGGCTGGCGCTGACATCGAAACCATGAAACTGACACCATTAAAATTTTGGACCGTGCTGGCGTTCGCGCTGGCCAACGGCTTCGGGGCCGCCGCGCAGTCGAACGGCGTGCCCGGCGCAACGGATTATGCGTCGTTCACCCGGTTCATCACGGATCGCAACATTTTTGATCCGGGCCGTTACGCGCATTCGTCGCCCGGCGCGTCCACCTACCGGCCGAAGGTGTCGCGCTCGGCGCCGGCGTTCACGCTGGTCGGCACGATGAATTATGAAAAAGGCATGTTCGCGTTTTTCGACGGGAACAATTCCGATCTACGGAAAGTGCTTTATGAATCGGACAGCAACAGCATTGCCGGCTACACCGTGGCCGAAATCACGCTGGCCGGCGTCACGCTGCAGACCGCCGACAAAAAACAAACCGTGCGGTTGAAAATCGGCGACATGATGCGGCAGGAAGGCAGCGAATGGCGGCTCGCCGAAACGGACGGATCGTTTGAAAGCGCGCCGGACAGCACGGCTGCGGCGGAAAGCTCCAGCTCCGACGCCGGCTCCACTCCCAGTTCCGCAAGTGCACCGAATGAAATTTTGAAAAAACTCATGCAACAAAGAGAACAGGAATTAAAATGAAAATCCAAACCACGATCATTCTCGCGGCCATCTGCTTATCCGGGCTGGCATTCACCGCCGCCGCACAGCCGGCGGCCGGCAGCGCCGACACGAACAACATCACCACTCCGGAAGCGGCCACGCCAGAAGCCACGCCGCCGGACATGACGCCGGTTCCAAACCCGGCACCGGCTGAAGCCGCGCCGGCGGCAAACCAGCCCGTGGAGTCCACAGTCATTTTGCCGAAGGGGAATGCGCCGGAAGCCGTGGCGTCGCCGTTTGCGCCGCCCGCGCTGGCCGTCGGCACGAACAATTCCAACGCGCTGCTGCTGAATTTCCGCAACGCGCCGCTGGAAATGGTCTTAAATTATTTGAGCGACGCGGCGGGTTTCATCATCGTGCAGGACACGCACGTCAACGGCACGGTGACCATCACCAGCACGCACCCGGTCACGCAGGACGAGGCGGTGAATTTGCTCAACACTGAATTGAACCGGAACAATTACGCCGCCATCCGCGACGGGCGGACGCTGACCATCGTGGACAAATCCGACGCGAAGACGCGCAATATCCCGGTCAAGACCGGCAACAATCCCAATTCCATCCCGAGCAACGACGAAATCGCCACTTGGATCATTCCCGTCCGGTTTGTCGAGGCGCGGCAACTGGTCTCGGATTTGTCGTCGTTCGTTTCACCGCAGGCGACAATTGTGGCCAACGAGGCCGGCAACTCGGTGGTGGTCACCGACACGCAGTCGAACATCCGGCATCTGGCCGAAATCATCCAGGCGGTGGACAACAGCGCCGAGGCGGAGACGGAGATCCGCGTGTTCCGTTTGAAATACGCCAGCCCGACGGATGTGGCGAGCGAGTTGAGCAGTGTTTTTCCCAGTTCCAGTTCGTCCGGCAACCAGGCGCCAATCCAGTTTGGCGGCCGCGGTGGTTTTGGCGGCGGCCGGGGTGGATTCGGCGGCGGCGGCAATCCGTTCGCGGCCCTTCTTGGCGGCGGCGGAACCGCGAACAGCAGCCAGCAACGCATTCAAAAAGCGACCCAGGTGACGGCGGTGGCCGATTCGCGCATCCAGGCGGTCATCGTGACCGCGCCGAAGGATTTGATGGATGAAATCGCCGGCATGATGGCGGATTTGGACGTGCCATCGGACCGCGACCAGGGCGTTGCGGTTATCTCGCTGCAAAACGGCGATCCCTATCAGGTGGCGCAGGTGCTGCAAAGCATGTTCGGGAGCAGCAGCAGCTCTTCGCGCGGCGGCGCGAGTTCGACCACAACCAGCGCGCTCCAGCAACGCGCTCAAAACGGCACGACCACGATGGGCACGACCACCACAACCAGCGGGATCGGCGGCACGAGTGGTGGAATCGGCGGGGGCGGAAATGGCGGCCGGTCGTTCTAAATCAAAAAATAATTTTTTAATGAAAAGGCAAACTATGAAAACAAACTGTTTCCAAAAAATTCTTGGTGGCGCGCTGATTTTTCTTTGGTGCACCACCATAGTCATTCACGCCCAGCAACGCCCGGCCGGTGGCGGCGGGTTCGGCGGATTTGGTGGCTTCGGCGGGTTCGGCGGCGGCGGTTTTAACAACGCCAACCGCGGCGCCGCCACCAGCAGCGGCCAATACAACAACAACGGCACGGTAGGCACCGCAAATATTCAGGTGGATCCAGTGACACATAATATAATTATCGCCGCCGACAAGGAGACCACCGAGCAAATCCGCGAAGTGATTGCCAGCCTTGATGCACCTGAACCACAGGTGCTCATCAAGGCTGTCTTCCTCGAAGTGGAAGATATGAAAGCGTCCGAAATCGGCGTCCAAGGCTCCTACACCGGCGCCAACGGCACTTTTTCTCAAGTCACCGGCTTTTTGACTAATTCTTATATCCAAGGAACGAGCCAATCCCAAGGAACTGGTTCAACCATTAGCACGCCAACCTTCACACCCGTGCCAACCCCGGTCAACCAGTCTTATAACGTGGGTCAAAATTTTGGTTTGCCCCAGTCCCTGACGGGAGCGGCAGGAAATGGCGGGGTGTATCAAATCATCGGCAGCGATTTCACGGCGACGCTTCAAGCCATCGCCACCGCCGGCAAATCACAGGTGCTGTCGCGCCCGTCAATTCTCGCGCGCGACGGCCAGATGGCGGAGATCGTCGTCGGCCAGAGCATTTATCTGCCCAGCAGCGTCAGTTTATCCGCTGTCGGTGGCTCCGGCACCACCGTTCCAAGCATCAATGGCAGCTATCAAAATGTCGGCATCCAGCTCGATGTCACGCCGTTCATCGGGGAAAACAATCTGGTGCAAATGATTCTCGAACCGCAAATCACATCCATTGACACCTCGACACCCGGCCAGGTGATCGAAGGTGCCAGCCTGTTCACTTCCGCCGTGTATGCGCCCAATCTTGACAAGCGTTCCGCCAACACCGTGGTCGTGACGCCTGACGGCCAGACCGTCGTCATCGGCGGGCTCATTTCCAACGACAAGTCTTCCAGCGAAAGCAAGGTGCCGATTCTGGGCGACATTCCGCTGCTCGGCCAATTGTTCAGATTCAACAGCAAGGCGAACCAGAAGGACGAGTTGCTGATGTTCATCACACCCCACATTGTCCAGATGCCATCGCAACTCGCCGCATTGACCGCGAGGGAGACCCGCCAGACGCCGATGATCACCGATACCAATTCGATTTCGGAGCAGGAGCTGGATCGTTTTCTCGACCGGGTGCCGGTGAAGAAAACTCCGTAGGATGAAATTGCGTTTTCCTCCGGTGGATGCCTTACTAATCAGCAGATGCAACCAAGACGCAACAGCTTTTTAATTTACGGACTGCTGCTGGGCGTGTGGCTGCTCGTCGTCGCGTGGCAGATTGAAGAACACGTCCGCGTCCGCGAGGCCGCCAAGACGGATTTGCGCAACCGGTCGAACGAAATCGCCAACACGTTGAGCGCGGTCATCCGGGCGATGCGTTTCCACAGCACGGTTTTGCAGGACCGGCTTGAACCGGTGCTCAAACTGCTGGTCAACGGCCGCACCAACGAACTCGTCAAATCCAGCGAACTGATTTCCGTCACGTTGCTGAACACCGCCGGCGACCCGGTCATTGCGGTCGGCCAGACAAACTTTGACGCCAGGGAATTTTTGCAGGAGGGCGAGCATTGGGGGAAAAACAACGTGACGTTTGTGAACCCGGTTGAAGGCGCGAGCGTGTCCGAAGGCGTGACCAACAACGCCACCGTCGTCCTGCCGTCGTTCCGCAACCTGACCAACGAAATGCGCGGTAACGAACGGGATTTCCCCCGGCCGGAAACGCCGCCCACAAATGGTTTTGAAAATTCATCCACGAACGGTGAACCCGCCGGCATCCGGCCTCACGACGGCTCGCACCGTCCACCATGGATGCGCTGGATGTCCGACGCCGATTTCAAGGCGCTCGCCGCCACGCACGAATTGCACGGACTGGTGCTCGTCATGTCCACGGAAAATTACCGCGCGGTTTGCGTTCACGACCTCTGGCTGCGGTTCGTCATCGTCTTTTTTGCGGGCATGTCCGCCGTCGGCGCGGGACTGGCGCTGCGCAACCTTTCAAAAACGGCGGAACTGCAAATCCGCCTGGTGCGCGCGAGCGAGTTGAATTCGCACCTCAAGGAAATGAACCTCGCCGCCGCCGGCCTCGCGCACGAGACGCGCAATCCGCTCAACATCATTCGCGGCATGGCGCAGATGCTTTCCCGGCAAAACGGGGCACCGGCGGAAATCCGCGAGAAAGCCCGCGCCATCGTGGATGAAACCGACAAGGTCACGGTGCAGTTGAACGAATTCATCAACTACTCGCGCCCGCGCGAAATCCGCCGGTCGAGGCTTGCGTTGAATTCCGTGGTGAACGAGGTGGTGCGCGCCCTGAACCACGACCTGGAGGAAAAGCAAATTCAGGTGGCCGTGAAAGGCGAGCCGGTTTCCATCGAGGCCGACGAACAATTGCTGCGTCAGGTCTTGTTCAATCTACTGCTCAACGCCATTCAAGCCGTGCCGGCGGCGGCGGAAATCCAGATGGTCACCGGCCGGCAAAACGCCACCGAAGGTTTCCTGGAAATCCGCGACAACGGCCCCGGCGTTCCACCCGAACGCCGCCAGGAAATTTTCAAGCCCTACTTCACCACCAACGAAAAGGGCACCGGCCTCGGCCTCGCGGTCGTGCAGCAAATCGTCCTCGCACACGGCTGGGAAATTGTGTGCCTGCCCAACCATCCCACGGGCGCCGTTTTCCGCATCGCCCACTTGAAGCTGGTGGCCTGATAAAAAATCGGTTTGAGGCTCTCAAACCTGGATCGGCAGGATCAGCATGGCGCGGCCGTTTTGATACAGCCGGCGCTGCAATTCAAACACGGTGTGATTGTGCAGCCAGCGCGTGACCAGGCTTTCGTCCTGGAACACCAGTTGGCCGGCGAAAAATTGTGCCTGTGGAAATTTGTCCGCGATGCTGTCACAGAGCCTCGCCGCCTCGTCCACGATGTCCGTGCCGAGCGCGATGCGCCCCTCGGCGTAAAATCCGCGCTTGCCCATGTAGGCGACGTAGCGGTCCACTTCCGTCCGTGAGTATTCGCGCAAGTTGTCCACCTCGGCCGCGCCCTTGAAATTGCCCGCATCCAGCACGCCGACCTGCACGAAGACAAAATTCTGATAAACCTTCGGGAACATCCGCACGACGGCGAGCAGCGTGTGCAGGCCGAGGCCGTTGAAGCCGTTGACGAGCACCACGGCGGTGCGGGCGTTCGGGTCGCACGTCGCCGGCGTTTTTTCCACCACAATGGCATCGTCCGCGAGCGCGGCGGCGACGAGTTCGTTCAGGCGGAACAGTTTTTTCTGCGTCTGGCGGTAATGGTTTTTCACCCAGAACGCGACGCCAATCAAGGCACCGGTCACAAGCAGCGTGGCCCAGCCGCCTTGATCAAATTTGACAATGCACAGCGAAATCAGAATGCCGCCGGTCAACAGCAGGCCGATGCCGTTGATGATAATTTTCGTTTTCCATTTCGGTTCCTGCGCGCGTTCCAGCCACCAGTGCCGCACCATGCCGAGCTGCGAAAGGCTGAAGGTGATGAAGACGTTGATGCTGTAAAGCACGACGAGCAGGTTGACTGCGGCCGCCGTGAAGAACAGCAGCAGCAGCGCCGCGCCGCCCATGAGCAACACGCCGTTCTGCGTGACCAGCCGGTCGCTCAACGTGGCGAAGCGCGTCGGCATCCAGCGGTCCACCGCCATGTTGGCCAGCACGCGCGGACCGCCGAAAAATCCTGTCTGCGCGGCGATGAGCAGAAGCGCGCCGGACGAGGCCATCGCGGCGATGACAAAACTTTTGGACGCGAGCGGCGGCCAGGCGGCGGTGATTTTTCCAAACAGCACCGCGTTGAGCGTTTTACCTTCAACCGGCGTGACGTGATAGAGCAGATACGCGAGCAGCAATCCGCCGACAACAAACGACAGCGATGACGCCATGTAAACCATCGTGCGCTTGCCGGTATGCACGCGCGGTTCGCGCAGCGTGTTGAGGCCGTTGCTGACGGCCTCGATGCCGGTGTAAGTGCCCGCGCCGAGACTATAGGCGCGCAGCACGACGGCGACCAGGCCGAACCAGCCGACCTCCGCCGCGCCGGCATGCACGTCGGCCATCATGCCGTGGGCGATGTTTGGCAATTCACCAAAGTGCGCGGAAATCGCCCAGACGATGGCGAACGTGTAGCTCAACACGAACACAAAAAACACCGGCACCCAGAGCATCACGGATTCCTTGGCGCCGCGCAGGTTCAGCAGCATGAGAAACACGACGAGGCCGAGGGAAAATTTCAATTTCCACACCTGCCATTCCACCGGCAGCATGCTGAAGATCGCGTCCGCGCCGCTAGCCACGCTCAAGGCGATGGTTAAAATATAATCGCCGATCAGCGCGCAACCGGACACTACGCCGACCGTGGGCGACAGCAGCTTGCTCGCGACCAGATAGCCGCCGCCACCGGTGGGAAACGCCTCGATGATCTGCGAGTAGCTGATGCAGATGATGACGATGGTCAGCACCGTTGCCAGCGCCACGAACAGGCTCAAATAAGTGTGGCTGCCCAGCGCGAGAAACGCCGCCTCCGGGCCGTAGCACGAGGACGACAGGCCGTCCGCGCCAAGGCCGACCCAGGCGAGCAGCGCCACGAGCGACATGTTGTGGAAAATCCGCTTGTCGGAAATATTCCGCGCCCGGCCGATCACCACGTCTTTCGCCAAACGAAACACATTCATAATTCTGTTCTGCGTTATCTTGGATGAACGTGGAGACCGCCGCGCGGTTTCCAGAGGATCGCCCTTCCACCGCCGACGAGGTTAGCTGACGGGCTTGGCCTTGAAAGTGGCCTTGAACCGGTCGCCCGGTTCGTTCGCCCCATCCCATCGCTGGGAATTTGGTTCCCCCGCATCCGGCTTGAGGAAGCAGACCGGATTTAGGCTGCGACGGAATAATTCAATCAAATCCGGGCCTTTATGTCAATTTGCGGACAAACCTGCAAAAATCCGTTGCCAAAGCCCCCGCGTCCGCGTCTCATTTGCCAACGGCATGAACCGGAAATTACTTTTTTGCGCCGCCGTTTTGTTTTATCTCGCGGCGCGATTGCCCGCGACGGGAGAAACCAATTCCGCCGCTAAAATTTCCCCGCCGCCGCCCGCGCGCGAATTTCGCGCCGCGTGGATTGCCACCGTCGCGAACATTGACTGGCCGTCCAGGCCCGGCCTGCCCGTCGCGCAGCAGAAGGCGGAACTCATTTCCCTGCTCGACCGCGCCGCGCAGCTCCATTTCAACGCTGTTTTTTTCCAGGTCCGTCCGGTGAGCGACGCAATTTATCCATCGGCCATCGAACCGTGGTCGGAATATCTCACGGGCACGCAGGGCCGCCCGCCCGAACCGTTTTACGACCCGCTCGCGCTCGCCATCGCCGAGGCGCACAAACGCGGGCTGGAATTGCACGCGTGGTTTAATCCGTTTCGCGCCGGCCATCCGGAAGCCAAATCGCCGCCCGCGCCGAATCACATCACGCGCATGCATCCCGAACTCGTCCGTCATTACGGCAAGCAGACCGTTCTCGACCCCGGCGAGCCGGAGGCGCAGGCGCGCGCCATCGCCGTCATTCTCGACGTGGTGAAACGCTACGACGTGGATGGCGTGGTCATTGACGATTATTTTTATCCGTATCCGGAAAAAAATTCCGCCGGTCAGGACATGGATTTTCCCGACAACGCGAGCTGGGAAAAATACGGCGTGAACAGCGGGTTGAGCCGCGCCGACTGGCGGCGTGACAACGTGAACCGCTTCGTCCAGAAACTGTCGCAGTCCGTGAAGGCCGCGAAACCGTGGGTGCAGTTCGGCGTCAGCCCGTTCGGCATCTGGCGGCCAAAAAATCCGCCGCCCATCACGGGCATGGATGCCTACGAGAAAATCTACGCCGACTCGCGCAAATGGCTCGTCAACGGCTGGGTGGATTATCTCGCGCCGCAGCTTTACTGGCCGATTGAGTCGCGCGAACAAAGTTTTCCGGCGCTGTTCAACTGGTGGGAATCGCAAAACCCCGACTACCGCCACGTCTGGCCCGCGCTCGCCGATTCGTCGGTCGGCACCAAATTTTCCGCCGGCGAAATTCCGCATCAAATTCAAATCACCCGCCAGCGGAGCGATCCCGGCGCGGTGCATTATCACTTGCGCAGCATTCTGGAAAATCCCGCGCTCGACGCCGCCGTGCAAGCGCAATACGCGCCGCCCGCGCTCGTGCCGGTGTCGCCATGGATTGCCGCGACGCCGCTGCTGAAACCGCGGCTCACGGTGGACACCGGCGAAAGTTCCGCGCATGTCCGCTGGGAAAATTCCAATGTCGAACCACCGCGCTGGTGGTTGCTGCAATCCCGCGCGAACGGAATCTGGACAACGCAAATTTTCCCTGCGAGCCGGACGGATGGTTATCTGGACAACGGCATTCCCGACGCCATCTGCGTCCGTGCCGTGGACCGGCTGGGAAATTTGAGCGAACCGGCGGTGTGGGCACCAAAAAAGTTTTCACCGGCGAACCGCGGCGAAGGAGCGGTGAATCTGAAGTAGCCTCTTATTTACGATTTACGATTTACGCGCCGTGTCCGTGTTCAATCGTAAATCGCAAATCGTAAATCATAAATAAAAAAGGTTTTGGAAGGGCTGTAAGCCGAATTCTGTCTGCGCCTTGCGGCGGAGAGAATCATTTGTCTCAGCGACCTATACCCGAAACCTGTTTCGCTTTCACGAAACGCGGAGCGGGCCGCTCCTGGGTTTCCTATTCGGCCTTGCACCCGATGGGGTTTTCCGTGCCGCGTCGCTTGCGCTTCGCGCGGTGCGCTCTTACCGCACCTTTTCACCCTTGCCGCCTCAAACAGACGGCGGCGGTTTAATTTTCTGTGGCACTTTCCGTCGGCTGGTCTTCCAACCGGCCGCCCGAGTATATCCCAATCGAACAGACTTGGGTTACGCGGCATCACGCCCTGCGGTGTTCGGACTTTCCTCCCCGGACTTGCGCCCGGAGCGATTCTCCGCCCTTCCAAAACCAGTTGGAGAATAAACGATGCCGCCGGATTTCTCAAGCGGCGAATACGCGCTAAAAAAGATTTGCAAAATATACAGAAATAATTATTGATGACGGCTAATGACTCCTGAAGACTACAACCCACAAGCCATGCAGGAACGGGTGACAATCAGAAGCCTCACCAAAAGCCATCGCACAACAGCCAAGTGCCCTGACCGGGGAAATTTTATACCCCAGACCCGCCGGCTTTGGACTGCGCGAACATGTCCGCGCTTTGGAACTGGGAGACATGTCTCCCAGTCGGAAAGCGGCAACGTGTCGCCGCACTCCAAATCAAGAGGCCGCCAGTTTCTTAAGCGGCTTCCCCAATTACAAAGCACCGCCCCCACTGCGCCAGCTTCTGCCCCCGATTTCCCGACGACTGCCCCCAATTTCCGGACTGTTGCCCCCGTGGCAAAAACCCCTGCCCCCATTTTGCGGAAGGCTGTCCCCGTTTTCCCGACAATTGCCCCCATTTTTTCCATAACTGCCCCCAATTTCCCGAGGGTTGCCCCCATTTGCCGGACGACTGCCCCCAATTTTTCTCCCGCGCGCACCCAGTTTACAATGGCCTTTTCCACAGCAATTTACAGGACTTATTGTCGCGCGAAGGCCGCGAAGGATGCGAAGGAATGGCAATCCTTTCCCGGTGGGGCGAGTGTCCCCGCGAGCCGTTTTCCCTTCGCCACCTTCGCGCCCGTCGCGCGACCTGCTTTCAATTCACAACTAAAAATTAAACACTAAAAACTAAAATAGTTATGCCCACCAGAATCCACTGCCCCGTCCCCACCATCACCTACAATGGCAACCTCGTCGTCGCCGCCGCGAATAAATATCCCAAAGTCGCCGCCCGGCTGCCGGCCACTTATCTCACCGAGACGACGACCGTTCTCGGCAAGCTGCCCACCGACACGACCGGCCAGACTACGGCCAAGGGCGAGACCGCCGGCCTTACCCTCGCGCAGCAGGCCAATCTCACCGTGTTGCTGCACTGCATGAGCCAGGCGCGCAAGACCGCCAAGCTCGCCTTTCCCGGCCAGACCGTGAAACTCCATCAGGAATTTCAAATCGGCCTTCACGATTCGCACGAACTGCCCGCCGTGCTGAACCGCGCCGACATCGTCCTGGCCTCCGTGCAAACCACGGCGAATGCGCCGGCGATGAAACTCAAGGGCTGGACGGACGCCGAGACCACCACCTTTACGACGGCGCGCAACACGTTTCCCGCCAGCAGCACTGCGCAGAAATCCGGCCAGAGCGACGCCCAAAAGGCGACCGGCGTGAAAGCCACCGATGCCGCCGACGCCTACGAACACATCTTGACCATCCAGAACGCCGCCGATCTGGAAATGCCGGCCACTGACCCGGCCAACGCCCCCGCCCGCGCCGAATTCCGCCTGGGCATCTTCCCGCCGGATCATCACGTCCCGCCCGCCCCGCCCACGCCGACACCGACGCCTGTCACAACGACAAAATAATTTTAACCGGAAAAAACCATGAAGCGAAAAATCCTTACCTTCCCCGGCCATCCGTGATAAATTGCCACCATGAAAACGGAAACCGTTGAAATTCCCGCCGCCGTTCTCTCGTCCGTCGAAACGCTCGACGAGCTTCAGGACTGGCTCACCGCGCAGAATCCTGGAGTCATCGCGGAATTGCGGGCGGCACGACGGGAGGATGTGGCCGGCAAATTCAAACCATGGAAACCCCGCCACCTGCCATGTCCTACCAAGTCGAAGTAGGCGGCAAGGCCGACGCGCAACTCGCCGGGCTGGACATCGCCATTGGCGCAAGCGTGGAACGCAAAATCCAATGGCTCGCAGACAACGCCGCCGGCATGGTGCATCGCCGGCTTGTCGGCATGCCGGCGGATTTGGCCGGACTCTGCAAGCTCCGCGTGGGCGACTACCGCATCCTCTACTGGATTTATCCGGCAAAAAAACTCGTCCGCATTTACCGCATCCAGCACCGTTCCGAAGTCTATCGTCAGCTCTAAATTGCCATGAAAATTCAAACGAACCACTGTCCCAACGCCGCCGATCTGGAAATGCCGGCCACCGATCCGGCCAACGCCCCCGCCCGCGCCGAATTCCGGCTGGACATCTTCCCGCCGGATCATCACGTCCCGGCCGTCGCGCCGACGCCAGCACCAACGCCCTCCACACCGAAGCCGTGAACCACGCAAGGCAATAAAAATCAAATTCTGAAAATGCGACAGCCTCCAGAAATGGAGGCTGTTTTTTATTTTCCAAAACACAATTTTTTCTGGCAGAATTGCGTAGCAATGAACCGTTGATCCTCAAAAATTATGCACCTTCATCAAGGTAAGTTGGGCGACACAGGTGACAGAGATATTTGACGCGTGTCTGAACAATGGAGTAACGAGTTTCACAAGCGAAGCGCTTTTCAATCGGCTCGTGATTGAAATGTGGCGGCGACGTGCTCTGAATTGTTTGAATCTTAACCGTGATGAATTTATCAGTCGTTTGGAACAATGCGGGTGGAGTTACAATCCTAAAACCCACCTCTGGTCAAAAAAAGGTTATCCGAAAATCGCGTTGGGAGAGATGATGCTTTTTGAGGACTGAAGTATTCCTCTCCATATCGGGCGCATCGCTGTTATCAGTTGACGGCCCGGGCAGTTCATCAAAGATTTTCTGGATGACCGTTTCGCTGGTCTTTTCCCCCGGCCCCGGCTTCGCTCTTGAAAAAATTCATTTCGCGCTTTTCTTCTTGGCGATGTATTTCACTCCGGCCAACCCCTCAAAGTCATCGTCCTGGGTCCACAAGATGGCGCTGTTGGCGCGGGCGGTGGAGAGCATGATGGCATCGGCCATTGGCAGTTTTTCAACCAGGCTGGTTTCAGCCGACGCCACAGCAAGCGCTGCGTCGAGCAAAATCAATCTGCCGCGCTGCATTTGGGCGACCGCCACCAGCGCCGTTTCCTCGCCGCGTTCCAGCCGCATTTTTTTGAAAACTTCAAACAGGCTGATGGTCGGCACGGCCAGGTTCGGGAAGTCGTGAATCGCCGGCGCAAAAAAGGCCGCATTCGGCCCGTCGGCGAAGTATTCAAGCCAGCCTGAAGAATCCACGACGTTCATAGCCGGTCAGCTTCGCGTTCAATGTCCGTGTTCATGCCGCGCGCAAAGCCGCGCATTTCCTTGATGGGGCGCAGCGGGACGAGTTCAATGCGGTTGCCCAGGCGCATCACGCAGAATTTCTGGCCGGGGCGCAGTCCGATTTCCTCGCGCACCGACTGCGGGATGACGACCTGGAATTTGGGCGATAGTGTAACGGTATCCATATCGTTCTTATTTTTGTATGACGGTATCCTGTTCGATTGATCATGTCAACTACGAGGATTTTTTCCGCTCTTCATTTGCTTGCGGCCCGGGCGGTTCATCGAAGATTTTCCAGATGACCGGGCTGCGAATTTTAAGTTTTGAATTTTTGGTTTTTAGTTCAAAGACTCAAAACGGAGTCAGCAGTGAAAGCGGTTCGCGGCCTGAATTATTTTCAGCGGTAGATTTCCCGGCGGTGGCCAACCGTGATGACGATGATTTGCAAAACACGGTCGTGAATTTCGTAAATCACCCGGTAATCGCCCACGCGAATCCGCCACGCCTCACGGCCCTTGAGTTTCTTCACGTCCGCCGGACGCGGGTTGGTTTCCAATCCGGCCAGCCGCGCCAGAATCCGGTTCGCCATTTCATCCGGCAAACGATCCAGCTCTTTCTGAACCGATTTGGGCAGGATGACTTGAAATTTCATTTCGCCCGGCGTTTGCGGTCGGCGCGATAAGACGAAATCGTCGCACACTGGCCGGCGGCAATTTCCGAATGCGCGCGGTCATGCAGCGCGTCGTAAGCCTGGATGTCGGCCAGTTCCTCCTCGGCGGCGCGGAGATGCTGGTAAGTCTGCAAATCCAGCACCACGCCGGTGCGTTTGCCCTTGGCGTCGGTGAGGAATTGTTCTTCTTTGGCGGCCAGCACTTTCATGGGGGAACTTTAGCTGATTTCAAATTTTTCGCAACCCGTTCCTGCTTTGGCCCCCGCCGCACGACCCGGACAGTTAAGATTTTCCGGATGACCGGGCTGCGAATTTTAAGTTTTGAATTTTTAGTTCAAACGGTTCCAACTCAAAACTTAAAATTAAGAATTAAAAACTTTTGCAGAACACATCCCTGGCTTTGTGCCTTGGTGTTTAAATCCTTCAATCCCCGCCGGTCAGCTCCATGTCGCGCGTGTAATACAAAATCCGGCCGCAGCTTGAGCAGGTCACCAGCTCCTTCTGCGCCTGGCACATCACGATCAACTGCTGCTGCAGTTTCATGTGGCAGCCGCCGCACACGCCGTGGTCAATGCCCACCACCGCGTTGTCGCCCTTGCTCTTCAAAATCCGGTCGTAGCGGTTGCGCGCGGATTCGTCCACCGCCGCCGCCAATTCCGCGCGGCCCGACTGCAAGGCGGCGAGTTCCTTCTTGAAATTTTCCTCGCGCTGGCCAAGTTCGGCAATCTGGGTGTCGGCCAGTTTTTTCGCCTCGTTCGCCTCCAGCGTCGCGCGGATCACTTCCTTCTGCGCGGCCTCGGCCTGCTCCATCAGGATGATTTCGGCGTCTTCAATCTGGTAAATCGCCGCCTTGGCCATCTCGATTTCGTGGGCGAGCGCCTTGTATTCCTCGTTCTTGCGCGTGAGCAACTGCTGGTTGGCGTATTTCTCAATCTGGGATTTTTTGGCCTCGACTTCGAGATTGCGCTGTTTGCGTTCGGACTCGATCTGCTTCACGCGGTTTTTGGCGACGTCGAGCTGCGCCTGCGTGGAGCCGGCCCGGGCGCGGAGGCTTTCGCGTTCCGGCGCGATCTGGGCCAGTTCTTCTTGAACGCGGTGAATTTTGCGGTCGCGATCCTGCAAAACCAGAAGTTTTTCGATGATATCCAGCATTGAAGGTTGAAGGCTAACCAGCGTGCGGGTCCAAGTCAATGCGCGGAAGCACGGTCGCGCGAAGGCCACGAAGAAAAACGAAGTTAAAAAATCATTCCTTCGCAACCATCGCGTTCTTCGCGCGAAAAAAATTTCTGCGGAAACAAAACTTGCAACCTGAAACTTGAAACTTGAAACTACGTTTATGCGTTTCATCGGCAATGTCATCGAAAAACTGCAGCGGCATCCGAAGCGGGTCGTGTTTCCGGAAGGCGCGGAGCCGCGCATTTTGCAGGCGGCGCGGCAGTTTCACGCGCTGCGGCTCGGCGCGCCCATCGTCCTCGGCGACCACGCGAAAATCAAGGAGGTCGCCGACGGCCTGAACATTCCGCTGGAAGGCATCCGCGTCATCAATCCCGCCACGAGCGAGGATCTGGAAAATTTCGTGAAGCGGTTTCATTCGTTGCGGCGCGAAAAAGGATTGCGCCCGAACGAGGCGCGCGAGGCGATGTTGCAGCCGAATTATTACGGCACGATGATGGTGGCGATGCACCAGGCCGACGGTTTGATTTCCGGTGCGTCGCACATCACGGGCAGCGTGCTGCGGCCGCTGTTCCAAATCATCAAGGTGGCGCGCGACCTCACGACGGCGTCGAGCTGCATGGTGATGGAAGTCGAGGACACGCGCATCGGCGAGCAGGGCGTTTTGTTCATGGCGGACTGCGGCGTCATCCCCGACCCGACGGTGGACCAGCTCGCCGACATCGCCGTTTCCACGGCGCGGCTCGCGCGGCACATGCTCGGCATAAAACCGCGCGTGGCGCTGCTCTCGTTTTCAACCAAAGGCAGCGCGTCGCATCCGTCCGTCGGCAAGGTCCAAGCCGCGACGGCGATGGCGAAGCGCAAGGCGGAACAGATATTTCTCGAAGCGGATTTCGACGGTGAGATGCAGGTGGATGCCGCGCTCGTGCCGGAAATTGCTGAACGCAAATTGCATGACAGCAAGGTGGCCGGCCGCGCGAACGTGCTGATTTTCCCCGACCTCAATTCCGGCAACATCGCCAGCAAGCTCGTCCGGGTGGTCAGCCGCGCGAACGCCTACGGCCAGATTTTGCTCGGCCTGAACCGGCCGGCGGCGGATGTTTCGCGCGGATCGAGCGCGCACGACATCCTCGGCGTCGCGGCGATTGTCGCCGTGCAATCCACCGATTATCAAAAACTGTATCCGGGCGCGGACGCGAAGCTGCCGGGAGAATAAATCCGTTGAATCGTGAACCGTCAACCCGGTTCAACGATTCAGCGAAGGAACGTATGAACGATTCAACGCCCAGAGTTTTCATCGCCGCGACGCGCCAGAACGACGGCAAGACCACCGCGTCGCTCGGCCTGATCGCCGCGCTGCAAAAACATTTTCCGCGCGTCGGCTACATCAAGCCGGTCGGCCAGCGCTTCGTCGAAATTGAGGAGCAGAAAATTGACGAGGATTCCGTGCTCATGGATGCGGTGTATCCGATGAACTGCCCGCTCGTGGACATGAGCCCGATTGCCGTCGAGCCGGATTTCACGCGCAAATATCTCCAGTCGTCCAACAACGAGGCGCTCGTCCGCAAAATCCAAAAAGCCTTCGACCGCGTTTCGTGGGAAAAGGATTTCGTCCTGTGCGAAGGCAGCGGCCACGCCGGCGTCGGCTCGGTTTTTGACTTGTCCAATGCAACGGTCGCGAAAATTCTCGGCGCAAAGGTCATCATCGTTTCACAGGGCGGCATCGGCAAGCCGATTGACGAGGTTTGCCTGAACCAGGCGCTGTTTGAAAAGGAAGGCGTGGAAATCATCGGCGTAATTTTGAACAAGGTGCTCGGCGAAAAAGTGGATTACGTTTCCGACTTTGCGCGCCGCGGGCTCAAGCGCAAGGGTCTGGACCTGCTCGGCGTGCTGCCTTACGAACAGATTCTCTGCAATCCGTCCGTGGATTTGATCCGCGAGGAGCTGCGCGCCGAACTGCTGAGTTCGCCGCCGACATTGCACGCGCTGGTGGGCGATGTTGTCGTCGGCGCGATGAGCGCGCAGAACGCGATGAAATATTTCACGCCCGGCGTGCTGCTCATCACACCTGGCGACCGCGAGGACATCGTGCTGGCCGCCTGCACGGCGATTGACGCGCAAAGCACCGAGAAGATGGCGGGCATCATCCTGACCGGCGGCCTGCGCCCGCCCGAAAGTATTCTGAAAATCATCCGCACCATGCCGATTCCCGTGCTGCTGGTGCAGGCGGACAGTTATCTTGTCGCTTCCAAGGTCAACAATCTCACGGTCAAAACCCGGCCGACCGACGGCGAAAAAATTTCCCTCATCCGCGACATCGTCGCCAAAAACGTGAACCTGAAAAAAATTCTCCAAGCCTTGTGATTCCCACGCCCGTCAACACCGCGCTGAAAACTTTGCCGACGTATCAACCCGGTCGCCCGATTGAAGAAGTCGCGCGCGAATTGAATTTGCCCGCGAATGAAATCATCAAGCTGGCGTCGAATGAAAATCCGCTCGGCCCGTCGCCTGCCGCGCTCGCCGCGATGCAAAAAGTTCTGGCGAATTTGAATCTTTATCCCGACGGCAACGCGTTTTATCTGAAACAAAAGCTGGCGGAAAAACTCGGCGTCGCGCCCGCCAACCTGGTGCTCGGCAACGGCTCGAATGAAATCATCGAGTTCGTCGGCCACGTTTATTTTGCGCCGGGCGTGGACGTGGTCGTGTCGCAATTCTGTTTCGCCATTTATCCGCTGGTGGCAAAAATGATGGGCGCGAACGTCGTCACCGTGCCGGCGAAAAATCACGGCCACGACCTGCCGGCGATGCTGCGCGCCATCACGCCGCAAACGCGCGTCGTATTCGTAGCGAACCCGAACAACCCGACCGGCACGCTCGCGCCGCGCGAGGAAGTCATCAAGTTCGTCAACGACATTCCCGACAACGTGCTGCTGGTGATGGACGAGGCTTACATTGAATTTCTGGACGACGCGGTGGATTTGGTTTCACTCATCCGGCTTGGCGCGCGGCAAAACCTGCTGCTGATGCGGACGTTCTCAAAAATTTTCGGGCTGGCGGGCTTGCGGCTCGGTTACGGCATCGGGCATCCTGACTTGATTGCCGCGCTCGAAAAAATCCGGCAGCCGTTCAACATCAATTCCATCGCGCAGGCCGGCGCGCTCGCCGCGCTGGACGACGTTGAGCACATGCGCAAAACGCGGGAGAACAACGCGCGCGGGCTGGATTTCTTTTATCGCGCCTTCCGCGATCTCAAACTGGAATACATCCCGTCAGCAGCGAATTTTATTCTGGTGCGCGTCGGCGAAGGACAGAAAGTATTCGAGGCGATGCAGAAGCTCGGCGTCATCACGCGGCCGATGGGTGGCTATCAATTGCCGGAATGGATCCGCATTTCCGTCGGCACGCCCAAGGAAAACGAGCGCGGTCTTGGCGCGTTGAAATCTGTCCTCGGCAAGAAATAATTGTTTGAATCGCGCGCAAAACGGATTACTTATTCCCCCGCTGAAAACAATTATCAAGCCAACGTGAAACCGACCGACCTGCGGGGCATCCTGCAATACATTCCGCAATTCCGCGAGAAGACATTCGTCCTCGCGATTGACGGCGCGATCGTCACCGACGAAAACTTCGCCACGCTCCTGCTGGACGTGGCGGTGCTGCGGTCGTTGAACATCCGCGTGGTGCTCGTCCACGGCGCGTCGGCGCAGATTAAATTTCTCGCGGACGAACAAAAAATTTCCGCCTCCAACCTCGACGGCGCGGGCATCACGGACGCGGCGACGCTGCAACTGGCCTTGCACGCGGCGAACCGGCTGACGCATGAAATCCTCGAAGGGCTTTCGGCGAACGACCTGCGCGCCGTCTGTCCAAACGTCATCATCGCGCATCCGATGGGCATCATCGGCGGCGTGGATCACCAGTTCACCGGCAAGGTGGAAAAGGTGGACGTGGAGATGCTCCAGACGCTGCTGACGCAAGGCATGATTCCGGTCATCCCGCCGCTCGGTTTCGACGGTGACGGTAAGACGTATCGCGTGAATTCCGACGGCGTGGCGGTCGCGGTCGCGGAAGCGCTCAAGGCGACCAAGCTGATTTTCATCACCGCACAGGACGGCATTCTCGTCCAAGGCCGGCTCATCCGGCAGATGCTGGTGGCGGATTTGGAATCCGTGATCGCGATGCAAAAAAACGACATCGCGCTGGAGCTGCTGTCCAAGGCGCTGCACGCGGTGACGGCGTGCAAGGCGGGCATTCCGCGCGTCCATGTCATCAATGGCAAGGTGGACGAAGGTTTGCTGGCAGAGGTGTTTTCCAACGAAGGCATCGGCACGCTGATTTACGCGAACGAATACCAGCAGATCCGCCGCGCGATGAAAAAAGACGTGCGGGCGATTCAATTGCTGACCAAGGCGGCGGTGGAATCGGAGGAGCTGGTTAAGCGGACGCGGGCGATGATTGAAAAAAGTCTCGGCGACTTTTTCATTTTTGAAATTGATAAAAATCCGGTCGCGTGCGTGGCGCTGCATGTTTTTCCCGAACAGAAAAAGGGCGAACTGGCGTGCCTTTACGTCAACCCGCTGCACGAAAACCGCGGCATCGGGCGCAAGCTGATCCAGTTCATCGAAAACAAGGCGAAGGAAATGAACCTGGACGAACTGCTCACGCTCTCGACGCAGGCGTTCACCTATTTTCAATCCAAGGGCGGCTTTGCCGAGGGCACGCCCGACGATCTGCCGCCCGCGCGCCGGGAAAAATACGAGCAAAGCGGACGGAATTCCAAGGTGCTCGTGAAGAAATTGAAGTAAACGAGCGATGCGTTTAGCCGCAAATAAATTTTAAAACAGCTAATCCAATCCCTTCGGCGCAATAGAATACAAGAACGCTTGGATTGGAGCTGTGAAAAAATCTGCTGGGCCTGTAATAAGATAATTGGCGTAGTTTTTAGCTTGGTGAGCATGAGACCGATTGCTCCAAACCAAATCGCTCGGACATGCAGCCGTGGCGAATCGTTTTTCAGGCACATATTTATATCCTACTGTAAATTCGACGTGATTATTTCCCGTTTCGGTAACATTCCAATAAATTCCCAAGAGCACCCGTGTCGGAACACCATTTGAGAGAATCATTGCCGATTTTCATATTTCTTTGAGGCTAAAGCGCAATTTATTTTTGTCCAGCCACAGTTTTAAAAATTGAAAAACATGACGAAAGACATTAAATAGAATTGGTTTGAATAAGGCTAAAAATTTCTTGCTCCATTTTGCCTCCGCTTGCGAAAAGCACAGCATTGCTCCAACGCAATTCGTTCTCATCGTTGGCATCGCCGGGCAAACCGTTTCGCTTTTTGAGCATAACAAATTCGCAAAAAAATTCGCCTGCTCCACTTCGCGTTTCGGCATCGGGCAGACGGAAGGCTCGAATTGCACGCCACTCGGATTGCATCGCATCGCGGAAAAAATCGGCGCGGGCGAGCCAGCGGGAACGGTTTTCAAATCGCGCCAGATCATCGGCCACACGTCGCAGCCGGAACTGGCGGACGCCAAAATCACCACGCGCATCCTGTGGCTGGAAGGTCTCGAACCCGGCTTGAACAAAGGATTCAACGGCGACGTCAACGTGGATTCGCACGCGCGCTACATTTACATCCACGGCACGGCGGACCAGAAATCCATCGGCCGGCCCGAGTCGCACGGCTGCATTCATCTGGCCGACGCGGATTTGATTCCGCTCTTCGATCTGCTGCCGACCGGCACGCTGGTCTGGATTGGTGAAAGTTGAATGGTTGAAATGTTAAATCGTTAAATTGGCTGCGAAGGCGACAAGTCTTCCAATTCAACCATTTAACTATTCAACGAATTACACTTGCGCTTCGACAGTGACGATTTAATTTAGTTTTGTGTTCGTCCGCATCGGAAAAATTTTCCTCATCCTCGCGCTCGTCGCGACGCTGGGCGCGCATTGGGCGCTGCTGCAAACCGTCGCGTGGACGACAATGCTGGCGAACAATCTGCAATCCGGCTCCCTTCATGACGCGGTGACGAAAACGTTTGACGGCCAGCATCCATGCCCGCTTTGCAAAGCCATCGCCGCCGCCAAAAAATCGGAGAAAAAATCCGAGGCGGTTTCGCCAACTATAAAAATGGAGTTTCCGCCGGTCGCGGCAAAGTTCACGTTCATTTCGCCGGAGCCAGTTTCCGCCTTCTCACTGGCAAAACATTCTGCCGCATCATCTTTTCAAAAACCGCCGCTGCCACCACCGCGCGGATTCTTCGTTTGATTCAATCGCGGTCTGGCTGCCCGCGCCGAGTTGGCACGAGCATTTTAGTTTTTCCTTTAACCTTGAGAATGCCGTTGTGCGTTCTCGCAATTTTGAAATTTAGAAATGAAAAAAAATAAAAATAATTCAGTGGCAATGGTAAAAGTCGGTTGTGGTTTATTGGCCGGAATGCTGGTGCCCGGCGTGGTTCACGCCTGCGCGTGCGGGTGCGGCGTGTTTGACGTGGCGACGAGTTCGATGCTTCCACAGGGCGAAGGTGGCATGGCGTTTCTCCAATACGATTATCAGAATCAGAACCAAAATTGGAGCGGCTGGTCCAAGGCGCCGGATTCTGACAACGGCGACAAAAAAATCGAGACGGAGTTCATGTCGGCGGGCGCGCAATATATGTTCAACTCCAGTTGGGGCGCGCAGTTCGAGCTGCCTTATGACTTCCGTTATTTTAAGGGGACGGACAATAACAACAACATCTCCTCGCACAATTGGAGCCAGGTCGGCGACCTCCGGCTCGAGGGGATTTACACCGGCTTTTTTGCGGACTTGTCCGCCGGCTTGATCTTCGGTTTGAAATTGCCGACGGGCGCTTTTAATGTGGATCCCAACCTGGTGGATCGCGACACGCAAATCGGCACGGGCAGCACGGACATTTTGCTGGGCGGTTTTTACCGCGGCAACATCACCCAGGACGAAAAGTGGGACTGGTTCGCACAGACATTGCTGGACGTGCCGACGTTGATCCAGGACCAATACCGTCCGGGCGTGGAACTGGATTCAGCCGCCGGAATTGACTACAAGGGGTTTTCGCTTGGCCGCATGCACATTTCTCCGGTGGCGCAGGCGATTGTTTCCTATCGGAGCAGTGATAGTGGTGATGCGGCCAACCCCTCGAATTCCGGCTATGAACGGATGATAATATCCCCCGGCGTGGAATTCCATATTCATCCCGTGAAAATATACGCGGACGTGGAATTTCCCGTCTTGCAGCATTTCAACGGCGATCAACTCGCCGCGCCGCTGATGGTCAAGGTCAGCGCAAGCTACATGTTTTGATTTTAATCCCAACCAGAACTAAATATGAAAAATCTAAAATACATCCTCGCCATCGTTCTGATTGTGTCCATCGTCGCCGTCGCTGTGACCGCCCATGCGGACGATTCCACAAATGCGCCGGTAAAACCGTATCCGCTCAACACCTGTCTGGTCTGCGGCATGGAGCTCGGTTTGATGGGCAAGCCTTGTGTCTTTGTCTATAAAGGCCAGGAAATCAAAGTGTGTGACAAATCCGAGGAAGCCGACTTCGACAAAGACCCGGCCAAATACATGAAGAAACTGGCCGATGCCGAAGCCAAATTAAAAAAATAAATTATGTCCAGGAAAGCCGGTATCAAAAAGCGCAAAGAGCGCGACGATGAGCGATTGTTTGCCATCGTCGCCATCATCGGGTCTTTGGTTTTTGGAGCCGGCTTTTGTTTTCTTATCTTCGTAATGACCAGCCGCGAGAATAATCCCACGGATGAAACAAGTTACGCGGTAGAAAATTCTGAAGCACGTCTCATCCTGTCCGACCATCCACGACAATTGGTCAATTTTTCGTTGACTGACCGCACGGGCCGCAACGTGACGCGCTCGGAATTGGACGGCAAAATTCTGGTGGTGGATTTTTTATACACCGGTTGCTCGCTGACCTGTCCTGTCGTCAACCGCTGCATGGCGCAAATCCAGCAACTCACCACAAACGAGCCGAATGTAAAACTCGTTTCACTCACCGTTGACCCTCGTGATGACACAGTGGAAGCACTTACCAAATATGGCGAACGCTTCGGCGCGGACACGAACCGCTGGCTCCTGCTGACCGGCGAAAAAAAACGCTGTATGATTTAATTGGCAACAGTTTTCTGGCGCAAGATTTGAACGACCCGTTCAATTATATGCCGGGCAATTTCGTCCACACCGAACGCATCGCGCTAATGGACGCGCACGGCCATTTACGGGGTTATTTTGATGGATTGAACAAAAACACAGGAGCCGCCGTGGTGGCGGAAATCAACCGTTTGCGAGAATAATTATGAAACCCCTGATTTTTTCTTTTGTCCTTCTGTTGATCGTCGTGGCTGGCGGTAAACTTGAAGCTGCGCCCGATGCCAATCAGTCTGGTGCCAAGTCCTATGACGCGAGTGGCGAGGTCCGGCAGGTCGCCGCAGACTTCCATTCAGTCACCATCCAACACGGGGCGATTGCCGGCTATATGTCCGCCATGACCATGGAATTTCCGGTCAAAGACACCAACGAACTGAATGGAATTGCCCCGTCAGACGAAATCACTTTCAAACTGGTCGTGCGCGCAAACGCTGATTGGATTGAAAATATCCATTTCGTTGCCCATCGTGATGAGAATATGGTTAATAATACTGACCCCTTTCATATTCCATCGCCTGAACTTAAACCGGGCGACTTGCTGCCCGATTATGAATTTACGGCCGAGAACGGAGGCAAAATCCATTTTTCCGATTTTCACGGACAAGCGGTGGCGTTCACATTTTTCTTCACGAGTTGTCCGTTGCCAGATTACTGCCCGCGCATGAGCAGAAATTTCTCGGATACCCGGAATTTGATGCTTGCGATGACCAACGCACCGACCGGCTGGCAACTGCTCTCCATCTCCTTCGATCCCGGCTTTGACACGCCCGAAGTGTTGACAAGATACGCCAATTTTTATCGCGGCGCAGACACGAACCGCTGGCTCTTCGCCGTCGCGTCCACGAACACGCTTGCCGATATTGCGCCCCGTCTTGATTTGATGGTCATGCGGAACAGCATGGGTGTCACCCACAATTTGCGAACCGTGGTGCTTGACCCGCAAGGACGGGTCTTCCGTGAATTTGACGGCAACCAATGGACGCCGCAGGAACTCGCCGATGCGATGGTGCGCGCTGCACAATTTTTGCAAAAAAAATGAGCACCTATGGCGGACATGTTGTTGATGGACGACGAATGCCGGCTTACTGTGACCACGTTAGTCAATAACTCGCGCCAAACGCGAGGAAGTTATACAAAACTGAATCCAAAACCAACCGGAGACAAAATTATGATGACACGACGCCAAGCCATTAAAACCACCGCGCTGACCAGCGCCGCACTGGCCATGTTGCCAGACGCGATAGCTCAAACTAATTCCGCCGCGCCTGTTGCAGCCATGACGAACGGCCCTTTCACCTTGCCACCGTTGCCTTACGCCTATGACGCACTTGAGCCATTTATTGACGTGGAGACGATGCACATTCACCACGACAAACATCACGCGGCTTATGTCGCCAACCTCAATAAGGCGGTCGCTGAATTTCCCGACTTGGAAAAAATGCCCGTTGAAGACCTGCTCAAAGATCTGAAGGCGGTTCCGGAGAAAATCCGCACGGCAGTCCGCAACCAGGGTGGCGGCCATTACAATCATTCCCTGTTCTGGCAGATGCTCAAAAAAGATGGCGGCGAACCGAAGGGCGCATTGGCCACCGCCATTGACCAACGTTTCGGCAGTTTCGGCGCTTTCAAAGAAGAGTGGACAAAAGCGGCTGTTAGTCAGTTTGGCAGCGGTTGGGCATGGCTGGTCGTGGATGCTAACAAACAGTTAAGCATCGAACCGATGGCCAATCAAGATTCGCCAATTAGTCAAAGCAAGCAACCGTTGTTGGGCGTTGACGTATGGGAGCACGCCTATTATCTCAAATATCAAAATCGGCGGCCAGAATATGTGGCTGCGTTTTTTCACGTTATCAACTGGGATTTTGTTTCTGAACGCTACGAAAAGACTGTCGCCTGAAAGCGATCTGCCTCGCATTTGAGATTCCGCCTCAAGACGCGCGCATTTTGACATCCGGCCCAATTCGTTTAACTTGGCGGCATTGATTGCCGCATGAACTTAAACGAACAAATGACGTCATTGGCGAAAAACGCCAAAGCGGCGGCGCGCGAGCTCGCCCGGTTGACGACGGCGGAGAAAAACGCCTGCCTGCTCGCGATGGCCACCGCGCTGGAGCAAAACGCCTACGCCATCAAGCAAGCCAACGCGCTCGACATGGAATCCGGCGCGCAACACGGGCTTTCTCCGGCCATGCTCGACCGGCTCAAGCTCGACGACAAAAGAATTTCCGCGATGGCCAAAGGGCTCCGCGAAGTTGCGGCGCTGCCTGATCCGGTTGGGATAATTCTGGACGAACGAATTCGCCCGAACGGACTCAAGCTGCAAAAAATTTCCACGCCCATCGGCGTCGTGGTCATCATTTACGAATCACGTCCGAACGTGACGGCGGACGCGGCCAGTTTGTGCTTCAAATCCGGCAACGCCACGATTCTGCGCGGCGGCAAGGAGGCGTTGAACTCGAACCAGATCATCGCCAGGACCATGATTGACGCCGGCAAAATCGCGCACAAAGAATATCCCGAACATGCGATTCAAGTCGTGCCGACGCCCGACCGCGAGGTGATTCCCATTTTGCTTTCGCTCACGCAATACGTTGACCTCTGCATGCCGCGCGGCGGCGAGAGCCTCATCCGTGCCGTGGCGGATTGCTCGAAAGTGCCCGTCATCAAGCATTACAAAGGCGTTTGCCACGTCTTCGTGGATGCCGACGCCGACTTGCAGATGGCCGAGGAAATTGTGATGAACGCCAAAGTGCAGCGCCCCGGCGTCTGCAACGCGATGGAAACTTTGCTCGTGGACAAGTCGGTGGCCGAAGTGTTTTTACCCCTGATTTCATTAAAGCTTGGGGAGAAAAAAGTGGAGCTTCGTTGCGACGATGCAAGCTGTGAAATGATTATTGATGCAGTTGCGAATTATAAATCTGCGCCGGTGATTAAAGCCGCCGCCGAGCAGGATTATTTCACCGAATATAACGACTACATATTGAACATCCGCGTCGTGGATGACGTGCGCGCCGCGATTGACCACATCAATTTTTACGGCTCGGCGCACTCGGACAGCATCGTGACGCGCAACGAAGCGCACGCGAAACAATTTCTGGCGGAAGTGGATTCGGCGGCGGTTTATTGGAACGCCAGCACGCGCTTCACCGACGGCGGCGAATTCGGCATGGGCGCGGAAATCGGCATCAGCACCGACAAGATCGGCGCGCGCGGCCCGATGGGGCTGGACGAACTGACCAGCTACAAATGGCTCGGCATCGGCAACGGACAAATCAGGATTTAACCACCAGCCACTGATGGACACAGATGAAACAGAAATAATTTCGACTCGGGAATCTGTGTTTCATCTGTGAAAATCTGCGGCCAAATATTTTGTGAACACACCCGCCGACCAAGCCAGATTCATCCGCGAACAAATTCCCGCCGGCGGACTTTTTGCCGGGCTGGAATGGAAGATTTCGCCCGCGCCGTTTCCGCTGGGCGAAAAGCTGGCGCAGGAAATCGAATCGCTGGGGCGCGTGCTGCTGCAGTTTTATCGCGCGACCAATCTGCTTTACCGGAAATCGGTTGAAGGCAAACAGCCGGAATGGGTCGCGCACTGGCTCGACCTCGGCAAGCCGCGCGAGCTGATCGAGCTTCAGCGCTCGGCGGCGTTCAAAAATGAAATTCCGCGCGTGATCCGTCCCGATATTTTGATCACGGAAAATGGTTTCAGCATTACGGAACTGGATTCGGTTCCGGGCGGAATCGGACTGACGGCGTGGTTGAACCAAACTTACTCGAAGTCCGAATTGAGAAGGGAGAAGGGCGAACCGATTGGAGGCACGGATGGAATGCTTCGCGGTTTTGAATCCATTTTTGGCGACGCGAAGCAGGTTCATATCGTCGTTTCGGAAGAAGCGTCGACTTACCGACCTGAAATGGCGTGGATTGCGGAGCAGTTGAACCGGCGCGGCGGTGCAACCTTCAAACTTCAAGCTTCAACCTTCAACGAATTTGCCGGAGGTGACGCGGTTTACCGGTTTTTTGAATTGTTCGATTTGCCCAATGTTGCCAATGCAAAAAGGATTTTTGAACTCGCGGCGGAAAAGAAAATCCGCCTGACGCCGCCGCCCAAGCCGGTGTTCGAGGAAAAAATGCTGTTCGCGCTGCTGTGGAACCGGAACCTGCAAAACTTCTGGCGGCAGGAATTGGGCGAAAGTTTTCTGGCGCGGCTGAAAAAAATGATTCCATACACCTGGCTGGTGGATCCGACGCCGTTGCCGCCGCACGCGGCGATTCCCGAACTCAATTTGACCGACTGGCAACAATTGAAAACACTGTCGCAGAAGGAGCGCGACTTGATTTTGAAAGTTTCCGGCTTCTCGGAAAATGCGTGGGGCGCGCGCGGCGTTTTTCTCGGCAGCGATTTGTCGGCGGCGGACTGGAGCGCGGCGGTGGACATGTCGCTGAAAAATTTCGAGACGTCACCAAGCGTGCTGCAGCGGTTTCACAAGCCTTCGATGGTGGAGACGAGCTGGTTTGATTTTGCAAAGAACGAAGTGGTGCCGATGAAAGGCCGCGCGCGGCTGTGTCCGTATTATTTTGTCAGCGGCGAAAGCGACAACTTGCGACCAACGCTTGGCAGCGTGCTGGCAACAATTGTGCCCGCCGACAAAAAAATTGTCCACGGCATGACGGACGCGATTCTGGCGCCTTGCGCGGTGTGAGTTTGCCGAAGAACCGTGACGCATTTCACGCCAGTTTTCCGTAGCGGCGGATTTCCGGCCAAAAATATGCGACGGCGATGACCACCAAAATTGTTCCAAAGCCGCCGCTCACCACGGAAATGATCGCGCCGGTGGAAACGGCGTTGCCAATCGCCGGGCCGAACAGATACGCGACCGAGCCAGACTCGAATCCGCCCAGCTCGTTCGACGTGCCGATGAAGAGGCTGTTGACCGCCGAGACGCGCCCGCGCTTGTCGTCCGGCGTGAGCAGTTGCACGGAGGTGTGCCGCACGACGACGCTCACGTTGTCCACCGCGCCGCACACAAACAGCATTCCGAACGAAAACCAAAACCAGCGCGACAGCCCGAACGCAATCGTCGCCAGCCCGAACACGGCCACGCACCAGAGCAGCGCGCGTCCGGCTTTTTGCATCGGCGCGCGGTGCGCGAGGTAAAGCGCGCAGGCGACCGAGCCCAGCGGCAGCGCGGCCTGCAAAAAACCCAGACCCTGCGCGCCGGCGTGCAGCAAGTCTTTTTCCGCCGCGAACACCGGCAGCAACGCGGTTGCGCCGCCCAGAAACACGGCAAACATGTCTAGTGTGATCATGCCGAGAATAAGTTTTTGCGCGAAAATAAACTGGAAGCCGGTCGCCAGATTTTTGAGCGTCATCGGCTCGGGATTTTTCACGACGTGATGCGCGCGGACCATCTTCATGCAAAGAAAACAGGTCATGGCCGTGCAAAAATTGATGAGGTAAATGAACGCCGCCGGGTGGGCGGAATATTTTTTCAGCACCGCGATGAGCACGCCGCCGAGCGCCGGGCCAACGACGGACGAAAGCTGGAACGAGCCGCTGTTCCAGGTGACCGCGCGCGGAAACAATTCGCGCGGCACGAGGCTGACGAGAAACGCGGAACTCGCCGGCCACAAAAAAGTGCGCGCGATGGCTGACGTGAACAGGCACGCATAAATCCAGCCGACGGGTGCCTGCCGCCACGAAATCGCCGCGAGGCCGAGGCTCGCGCTGGAGCTCAACAGCAGCGCGGCGAGGATGATGCGCTTGCGGTTGAGGTTGTCGGCGAGATGACCGGCGGGCAGCGTGCAGCCGACCATCGCGATCATTTCAACGAGGCCGACGAGGCCGAGCGCGAGCGGCGAGTGCGTGCGCGCGTAAAGCTCCCAGAAGACGGCCACAGTGAGCATCTGCTGGCCGAGAACAGCGAACAAACGGCCCGTGAGATAAAGCCGGAAATCACGCAACCGGAACACGGCGTAGTGGTCCGGCGGCAAATTTTTGTCTGCTGCTTCAGGCTGGCTCATGCAACTCGCCGTTAAATCTATCTGAAAAAATTGCGTGGTCGAGTTTTGACGCGATGCAAAAATTGGTTCCTGAAAAATTCCACCTCCCGACATGCCGGCGAAATTTATATTTCATGGCCGCTTGGCGTTTCCGGCAAATTATGAGACCTTCAAGCCGCGATGAATGAACCGGGCAAAATTCCTCCGAAACCAAATTACAAATGGCCGTGGTTTGTGCTGGCGGCGATTTTATTGTTCGTCGCCCTGACGATTTTGTGGATGAGCTTCGCCGTGAAGCGGGAGCGGCAGGAACGCGATTTCAACGCGCCGCTGCCCAGCACTCCGGCGCGTTGAGCGGTTACGGTTGCGCCGGCGCGTTGGTTTGCAGCTGGCCGGACAGCACCGGCAAAATGGATTTTCCATCCGCGGGCGTCGGTGGATTCACAAATGCAATTTCCGCCGCCGTCGGCAAAAAGTCGCGTGGCGACCACGCAAAGCCGCTCACCTGCCCCGCCGGAATCTTTCCCGGCCAGCGGACAATCATCGGCACGCGCAGGTCGTTCGTCGAAATGTTGCTGTGGAAAAAAGCCGGATCTTCGGCGGCGGATTTTTTCGGTGTGGTGTCGCTGGTGAAAAAAACGGCGACGTTGTTGGTCAGGCCGAGCTTTTGCAATTGGTCCAGCAATTCTCCGACGTAGCCGTCCAGCCGCGCGATGACGGCGGCCTTGTTTTTTTCCGCCTGCGGCCACGGCTCCTCGGAAAACGGCGCGTCGGTCGGCACCACCAGGGTTTTTCCCGCGTGCGGAACCGTGTAGTTCAACAGGAGGAAAAACGGGCGGTAGCGGTTGAATTTGTCCGGCTGGTTGTTTTTGACAAAGTTCAGCGCGGCCTTCGTCATCAAGTCGGGGATGTATTGATTTTTGCCCTGGGTGTTCGCATAAATCATTTCCCTGCCGACATAATCTTCCCGCTGGTAGTTCGTCGGGTTGAGGATGCTCCGGGGCGCGTAATGAAACATATAATCGGCGTAATAATTTTCCGCGTCCGCCGGATTGAGATAACCGGCGAACTCGTCAAAGCCTTTTTTCCACGGCGCACCGGTGGAATTTTCATCGCCCAAATTCCATTCGCCGATCAGGCCGGTGTGATAGCCGAAATTTTTCAGGATTTGCGCGAAGGTGATGTCATCCGCCGCCAGCGGCACGTCCACATCGGCGCGCTGTTTCAACTGGCCGGCATCCTTGCCGAGCAGCAGCGCCGCACACGCGGGCGAACTCGCGGCGGCGGCGGCGGAATAATTTGTGAAGCGAATCCCCTCGGCGGCGAGGCGGTCCAAGTTCGGCGTCTGGAAATTTGTCTGGCCGTAGCAGCTCAAGTCGCCGTAGCCGAGGCCGTCGCACTGGATGTAAATGATGCTGGCGCGGCGCGGAATAGCCGGGCGGGCGGCGGGCGCGACGTTGGTGAAGATGGCGGATAAACTTTCGGCGCGACCAGTCAGTGACAATCCCCAAAGCGCCGCCAGCAAAACGAGCGCGCGGCCAAGACGATTAAAGCAAATTGATTTCATGTGAACTTTGATTCTGGGAAGTCCGGGGCGTTCAATGCAATTCAATTCGGGCGGTTCCTTTTGCCAAATTCCGGGTCCAGCGGAATTTTCAGGGCGACGAGGAAGCTCGGAATCGTCGCCAGAATGACCCACACGAAAAAATGCGGGTAACCGAGGCGTTCCTGCAGCCAGCCGCTCCACGCCGCCGGCAGATGCAACCCCAATGCCATGAATCCGGTGCAGATTGCGTAGTGCGCCGTCTGGTGTTCGCCGCGCGCGATGTAAATCATGTAAAGCAGCATCGCTGTGAAGCCGAAGCCGTAGCCGAATTGTTCGACCGCGACGCCCGCGCTGATGGCTGGAAGATTTTGCGGCTGGACATACGCGAGCCAGATGAAAACCGCATCCGGCAGATGAATCGCCAGCAGCATCGGCCACAGCCAGAATTTCAGCCCGTGCCGGGCGACGACAAACCCGCCGAGCAACGCGCCCAGCATGAAAAAGACCACTCCGAACGTGCCGTAAATGAGTCCGACCTGGTCCGTCGCCATCTCCAAACCGCCCCGGGCACGAGGATCCAGGAGGAACAATTGCGCCACCTTGGTCAGTTGCGCCTCGCCCAGCCGGTAGAGCAGGATGAAGGAAAGCATCACGACGATTTGCGGCTTCTGAAAAAACGTCCCGAACGTTTTTAGAAATTCGGCGGAAAGATTTTCGGCCGAAGCGGTTTTGCCGGGCGCGTCAATTGCCGGTTTGGGTAATATAAAAAAATGATAAATTCCGAGGCATAAAATAATTCCTGCGCCCAGCGCGAATGCCATCGTCCACGCGGCCGGATAATCGCCGGTTCGTTTGTAAATTTTTCCCGCCAGAATGACCAGACCGCCCTGCGCGCCGATGGAAGCGACGCGGTAAAACAAGCTGCGGAAACCAATGAAAAACGACTGCTCCTGCTCTGTCGTCGCCAGCATGTAAAAGCCGTCCGCCGCGATGTCGTGCGTCGCCGAGCTGAACGCCAGCAGCCAGAAAAACGCCAGCGTCAGTTGGAGAAAATGCGGCGCGGGGACGGCCAGCGCCACGCCTGCCAGCAGCGCGCCCATGAAAAATTGAATCGCCCAGATCCATTGCCGCCGCGTCCGCAAAATGTCCACCAACGGGCTCCACAACGGTTTGAGGATCCACGGCAGGCCCAGCCAGCTTGTGTAAAATGCGATGGCCGCGTTCGACACGCCGAGGGTTTTATAGAGCATCACCGACACCGACATCGCCAGCGCGAAGGGCAGACCTTCGGCGACGTAAAGCGTCGGAACCCAGAACCACGGACTGCGGGAGGTTGATTTTGCGCCGGCCATCCGCCCTTGATTAACAGGCTTCGCGCGCGGGCGCAAAATTTTCCTGCTTGGCTCTTTGGCCGCACAATGGTTGAGTCAACGGATGACCGGCGCCTTTCTCAACGCCATCGGCATCCTGCTCGGCGCGCTACTCGGACTGGCGCGGCGCACGCCATTGTCCGTTCGCTCGCAGGATTACCTGCGCCGCGCGCTCGGTGCGTTCACCGTTTTCTTCGGCCTGCGGCTGGTCTGGCTTGGCGTCAACGGAACTTTCTGGCCGGGCGTGAAACAAGTTCTCATCGCGTTCCTCGCCGTGACGCTCGGCAACTGGACCGGCCGGGTGCTGCGCCTGCAAAAATTTTCCAACCGCCTCGGCCGCTTCGCCGGAAGCCTGATTGTGTCCGCGCAATCCCAAGCGCCGTCGCGCGCCGGCGACGGCTTCATGGCCTGCACA
This sequence comes from uncultured Verrucomicrobiae bacterium, assembly GCA_963738245.1. Classification (GTDB taxonomy): domain Bacteria; phylum Verrucomicrobiota; class Verrucomicrobiia; order Limisphaerales; family UBA11358; genus UBA11358. The sequence goes on along the minus strand of CAVTWB010000014.1, from coordinate 316,038 downwards.
ATTTTATTTTGCGCCGCGCCGCTCGGCCTGCTCGGCGCGGTGACGGACAGTCTGGCCGGCGATTTTTATCTGCTCGCCGTCAAGGCGGTGATGGACGGCCTGGCGATGAGCGGTTTTGTAAAATTGTTCGGCTGGCCGACGGCGTTCTCGGCTTTTCCAGTCTATGCTTTTCTCGGCGCGCTCACCCTGGCCTGCCAGCTTTGCGCAAAACCATTCCTCGATTCGCACGGCCTGCTCGACTCGGTCAGCGTCACCGCCGGTTTCATTGCGGCCGCCGTCGCGCTCGTAATTCTTGAAGTCCGCAAGGTTGAACTGGTGAATTTTCTGCCAGCCCTCGCCATCGCGCCGTTGCTAGCGTGGTGGCTGTGTTAATGGAGATTATCTTGCAAATTAATTGCACCTGTAATATGCTGAAAAATGTCTCACAGGGCGATTCGGAAAAACACGAGAAAACTTTCGGACCACCAGAAACGAATCCGGTTTTTGACCGGTTTGTCCATCTGCCTAATCGTTGTGGCGACAATTTTCTTATTTTTGATCGCCAACCGGTCCAGTTTCGCCACTCACTGAATCAGCCCGCGCTTCCGCAGCATCGCCTCCATCGCCTTGTCCATCAGAAAATCCGCCAGCGGCTTCGTGGCCTCGTCCAGCGCGGCGACGGACGCCTGTAACTTTTTCAAGTCGCCGGAACCGTCGGCGGTTTCCGAGGCCAGGGCCGATTCCACATCGCGCGCGGCGAACTCAATTTTCTCACGGTAAGCGCTTTCAATTTCCGCACCAAAATCCGTGACGGCCTTCCGTGTCGCGGCCAAAGTATCGTTCGCTTTCAGCTTCGCCTCAATCCAGCGCCGCGCCGCCAGATCATCAAACGCGTGCTCGACGGATTCCTCGACCATTTTTTGCACCGCCGCGTCGTCCACGTCCACGGCGGATTTCATTTCCACAATTTTCTCCAGCCCGGTTTTCGTGTCGCGCGCCAGGACGTGCAAAATTCCGTTCGCATCAATTTCAAACTGCACGCCCACGCGCGGCACGCCGCGCAGCGCGGCCTCGAAATCAATCGTGAATTTCCCCAAGCTCCAGTTGTCTTTCGCGCGCTCGCGCTCGCCCTGCAAAATGTGGATGAGCATGTTGCGCTGAAAATCCATTGCCGTCGTGAACAGCTCGCCGGCTTTCACCGGAATCGTCGAGTTGCGCGGAATCAACACATTCATCAGGCCGCCAAACGTTTCGATGCCGAGCGACAACGGCGTCACGTCCAGCAACAAAACATTTTTGAAACCGCCGCTCAAAATTTCCGCCTGGATCGCCGCGCCGAGCGCCACGGCTTCGTCGGGATTTTGCGAGGTGTTCAACTGCGGCCCGGTGGCTTTGTGAAAATCCTGGCCGAGCCGCAGGCTCCCGCGTGTCTCCTCAAAATCCGCGCAGCCGAAAAGCTCGCCGACAAATTTCCGGACCAGCGGCATCCGCGTCTGCCCGCCGACCAAAATTATTTGATCCAAATCCTTTGCCGCGAGCTTCGCGTCCGCCAGCGCGCGGAGGCAGTGCGACCGGGTGCGGGCGATAATGTCGCGCGTCAGATTTTCCAGTTCGCCGCGCGTGAGCTTGTAGCTGAAGGAAAATTCCGGCGTGAGAAATGGCAGCGCGATTTCCACCTCCGTTTCCGTGGACAATTTTATTTTTGCCTGCTCGGCGGCTTCGCGGATACGGGATTGAATCGTTAAATTTTTGAATGGTTGAATTGTTGAACCGCTCACCGATTCAACGATTAAACGATTCAACCATTCAACAATTTTTCTGTCCAAATCATCACCACCGAGCCGCGTGTTGCCGTTAGTGGCGAGCACCTGGAAAACGCCTTCGTTTAATTCCAAAATCGAAAGGTCGAACGTGCCGCCGCCCAAATCGTAAACGGCGATCTTTGACTTTTCCTTGAGCTTGTCCAAACCGTAGGCGAGCGCGGCGGCGGTCGGCTCGTTGACGATGCGCTCGACGGTGAAACCGGCAAGCTCGCCCGCGCGCTTGGTGGCGTTGCGCTGCGCGTCGTTGAAATACGCCGGCACGGTGATGACGGCGCGCGTGACGGCTTCGCCAAAATAATTTTCCGCGTCGCGCTTCAGCTTTTTCAAAACCTCGGCGGAAATTTCTTCCGGCGAAAAATTCCGGCCGTGGATCGGAATCGTCACCGCGCCGTCGCCGGCGCAGTTCAGCGGGAATGTCACGGATTTTTCCGCGTCGGAAATTTCCGCGCCGCGCCGGCCCATGAACCGTTTCACGGAATAAACCGTTTCCGCCGGCTTCAGCAAGCGGACGCGATTGGCTTCATGGCCGACGATGGCCGCCGCGTCCGCCGCCGGGAAATGCACGACCGACGGCGTGAGCCGCTGGCCGTTCGCGTCCGCGATGACGAGTGGAATGCCGGAATCCACCGTGGCCACGAGAGAATTCGTGGTGCCCAAATCTATGCCGACAATTTTGCTCATGTGCGGCGCAGATTGAACCACCAAGCCGCCAAGAACACAAAGCCGAATCCTGCGGCCGCTCAATCCTGGCCACATCGGATTTGAATCCGTTCAAGCCCTGTCAAATTCCGTTGCTCGGAAAACCGGCGTTTTTATTCCTGCAAAGTTTGCGTTAAATCGTGGCGGCGCTTTGAAACCGTCCAACACCAGCCAAAAACTCGCCGCCGCCGCGCGGGAGCTTTCCGAACAGGCCGGACGGCTGAAATTCGCCGCGCCGGTTGCACATATTTACAGTCCGCTCGCCTACGCGTGGCCGGCGCACGAGGAATACTTGAGCCGCTTCGGAAACAGTCGGAAGCGCGTGATTTTTCTCGGCATGAATCCCGGGCCGTTCGGCATGGTGCAGACGGGAATTCCCTTCGGCGAAATCGCGGCGGTGCGCGACTGGATGAAAATATCCGCGCCGATGGAAAAACCGGCGGTGGGACATCCCAAGCGGCCTATTCTCGGCTTCGATTGTCCACGCTCGGAGGTGAGTGGGCGGCGGCTCTGGAAATTGTTTGCGGAGCGGTTTGGGACGCCGGAGATTTTTTTCGCGGAACATTTTGTGGCGAATTATTGTCCGCTCGCGTTTTTGTCGGCCAGTGGCGGCAACTTGACGCCAGACAAACTGGCGAAAACCGGACGTGCGCGGCTGGAAAAGATTTGTGACACGCATTTGCGGCGGCTGCTGGAAATTCTGGAACCGGAATGGCTCGTCGGCATCGGCGCGTTTGCGATGAAACGCGGCGAGCTGGCGGCGACAGGCTCGAAAATCCGCGTCGGACAAATATTGCATCCCAGCCCGGCCAGCCCGAAGGCGAACCGCCATGATTGGGGCGAGACGGCGACGCAGGAACTTGTGGCGCTCGGCGTTTGGAAATAATTTTGTTTGCCAAAAATGAAAACGCGGTTACAAAGAAGACATGAGCGAACCTGTCATTGCCCAAAAATCTCCGTTCGTCCAGAAAGTCGAACCCGGCACTTATTTCTGGTGCGCGTGCGGTCGTTCCAAGGGCCAGCCGTTTTGCGACGGCTCGCACAAAGGCACGGGCTTTGCGCCGGTGAAAACGGAAATTACCGAGGCCAAGACCGTCGCCTGGTGTGGCTGCAAACACACGAAGAATGCGACGTTCTGCGACGGCAGCCACGGACGGCTGTCGTAGGCCGGCTTTCCGGAAGCTCTTAACCCCAACCGTTTAGGCGGGTATCATCGAGTCTCGGTCAGGGTTAAGAGTGGAAGCGGCTCTCAGGCCTCTTTCTTCCGGAAGAACTGCCCAGCGTCGGCGACATTGAGGACGGACAGATCGAGTCCTTCCCCGGGCGCGCGTTCCTGCGCGATGGCGAGCTGGCACGCGATGCGCTTGACGGCGGCGGAGGCGAAATACTTCACCACGCCCACACCGGTTTGGGATTTAAAAATCACCACCAACATGCAGTTCTCATCCACGTTGATGACAAACAGGCTGAATTTTTCGCCCTGCTGGTAAATGCTGTTGAAATTCGTCTCGTTGACGAGGCCGGCGATGGTCTGGTTGGCCATGAACGCGCCGGATGAGAGCGCCGCGATGGTGGTCAGGTCGAAGTCACGCGAATCCCCCTGGTGCGTGATGAGAAAACCGCCGCGGTCAATCACCAGCGCCGCCGTGGCGTCTGCCGACGCGATGAACTCGCGGAGCGTTTCGCCGATCCGCTGAATATCGTCCTCGATGAGTTGTGGCAGAGTGGCCATGTCATGCGTATTGGGGGACATTTTGGTTGATGTATTTCTGGAGCAGCATGCGGGTGATCATGTTCAGCGTCTCGAACACGCCCTCGCATTTGTGCGCCGTGCCGGCGAACGACGGAACCTGCACGTCCCGGTTGTTCAGCAGAAAATCCATGTATTCCATGGGCGCGACGTTTGGCAGATCGCGCTTGTTGTATTGGAGGACGTAGGGAATCTCGTTGATGTCGAGCTTGAGCGTCTTCAAGTTGTCGCACAGGTTTTGAAACGCCTCGACGTTCTCCGGCATTTTTTCGTATTGCGAATCGGCGACGAACACGATGCCGTCCACGCCGCGCAGCACGAGCTGGCGGGTGGTGTTGTAAATCACCTGGCCGGGCACGGTGTAAAGCTGGAATTTTGTTTTGAAACCTTTGATCGTCATCGCCTCGATCGGCAGAAAATCAAAGAACAATGTGCGGTCCGAGCTGGTCGCGAGCGAGACAAGCTTGCCCTTGTTGCCGGCCTGTGTTTGCACATGGTCGTGAACCTGCACAAGATTCGTTGTCTTGCCGCCCATTGCCGGGCCGTAATAAACAATTTTTACCTGCAATTCCTTGGTTGCTTGATTGATGATAGCCATAAATGAATTATATTTTTTTGCGGTCGAGTTCGGCGGCTAGTGAGGCCAGTTGCACACTCGGCAGCGTTTCGCTGGCGCGGCCAAAGGCGGCAAAATAAACGGCGTTCACGCGGAAAATCTTCCACGGTATGTTGCCGACGGTGAAACTTAAATTGTTCATGTCGCCCATGCGCAATTCACGCGAGCACTGGTTCACGCGCGCAAAAATCTGCGGTAGAAACGCCGCGAGCGTGTCGCCGTTCAAGTCCGGCGGAATCTGGCTGGCGACTTTCAGCCCGTCGGGCAAAGCGATGACCGCGCCGGCCACGCCGGGCAGCTCCATCGCGCGAAAGACAATGTCGGAAGGCGTCGCGGCGCGGGACGAAAAATCCGTGCCGCCCTTGCGCTTGAATTCCGAGTCCGTCGTCTGTGGCTGGTTGGCGCGCACGAAAAAGTTTGTGTCCTGCGGCGGAGCCGCGGCAGCCACAGCCGGAGGCGCTGGGGTCGGCGATAAACTGCCGGGCGGCGGGCTGGCCGGTTGCGGAAAACCGAAAAATAAATTCGGGATTTCCTCCGCCACCGAAATTTTTTTGGCCGTTGGGCCGCCATTCTTGCGCGCAAAATACAGCGGTGCAAGCACCTTGAGCGGCAGTTCCAGTTCAATGCCATCGTGGACGGAGACCGCCACCGCGACGTTTTGAATCCATGACCGCAAATCGCGCCACGCGAAAATCACGCGGCCGCGCTTGAGCGCCGGCTCAATCAGGTTTGCCGGCAGCGCCACCTGCGCGTGATTCAAATCCAACAGCTCAATTTCCTGTTTTAACGCTTCCGGCCAGTCTTGCGATAGCGCTGCCAGCGGCGCGAGAATGGGTTTTTCCATCGGCACTGGCGCAGGAGCTTTGGCTCTTGGAGCCGCCGGTTCAATTGGAATATCGAAACCGGCAGGTTTGTGCGAGCCGTTCGATCCATTGGTCGTTCTGTTGCCGCTCCCATTGCTGCTGCCGTTGCCGTTGCCGTTGATTTCAGGAGCCTTCCAGCGCGGATTAAAAGCCGGCGGCGGCACGACCGGCAATGGGGCAGCCGGGGCAGCCGGTGGCGGCGTGGCGAAACGGGAGATTGGCATCGGTGCCGGCGGCGGTTGAACGGCCGGTGATGCCTTCACCTTGTCGGTGGAAATTTTCAAACCCTGTCCGCGCGAATCGAACGGGCTGGCAATGTCGTCGGAAACTTCGATCTGTTTCTGCGCGGCGCGGCGGGCCAGCAAAACGGGGTTGATTTGCGCCAGAATCTGATTCAGCGGCAGTGCCACGGGCTTGGCGTCGTGTTCACCGCCGGAATTGGCGAAAACACCCGGCGCGAGATGCCGCAATTCGCCGAAGGAAATCCTCACTAGGCCGGTCGCCAGTTGTGGCAGAACTTTGTCCACTGGAATCGAGATCGCCATGCCGGTTGTGTTCGAGACCATGATTTTCCCGCGCAATTCCATCGGGAGAGCAGCCAGAATCGGCGGCAAAGGCAGTTGGATTTCGTCGGGATTTGCCGGAACGGCAGTCTGAACCGTAACCGGTTCAGCCGGTTGCTCTGGCGACTCGGGCGTCGTAACAGCGGCGGAGACCTGCGGCGCGGAGGCGCTGACGGGGCGTGAAACTTCCGGTTCATCCGTTTCACTATCGTCAAAACGGCGCAACAGCCCTCGAAGCAATCCTACAAATTTAAATTTCACGGCACTCATGTTTGGTTGAGGCCCCGCCGGCTTGGCCGGGCTACATCGGGACTTTTAGCAGAATCCGCGCCACGTTTTATAATTTTTAAATTAAGCGGTGCGGCGGGTGACTTTCGATGCCAGACGGCCAGATTTTGTCCCATCATTGGACTGGCGGGCCGGGCGATTGTCCTTAATTGAGGGATAAAATAATTCTCCTGTGCGGGAACGGGTTCGGAACAGCGATTGCTATTTGAAAAGAAATGATTTTCGCGCTTGAATTTAACCGGGTTAGACGATAGCCGTTGAACCTATCGGAATGGACACACCACATAAAATCCTGATTTTGGACGACGACGCGGACTGGCTCGAGCTGTGCCGCGAAATTTTTTCGCGCCTGCCGAGCAAGGCGGAAATCCGCACGGCCACCTCCAGCTCGCGCGCGCTGGGCATGCTCGATTCCGAACCGTTCCGGCTGTTGATCTGCGATTTGAAGATGCCGCGCATGGACGGGTTGCAGGTGCTTTCGGTCGTGCGCCGCCGTTTTCCCGGACTGCGCACCGTCGTCTTGAGCGGGCTGGAGGATGAGGAATTCCGCTCGCGCGCCTACGCGCTGGGCGTGGACCTGTTCTGGCTCAAATCCGACATGCAGCAGGATTCCAAAATGTTCATGGACTGCCTGGAATCGCTTTTAGGGCGCGACACCGACGGCGGCTTTCGCGGCATCCAGAGCAAGGGCCTCATGGACATCATCCAGATGGAATGTCTTTCCCGCAGCTCGACGGTTTTGCGGATCACCCGCGGACCGCTCGTGGCGAAGTTGTGGTTCCTGGAGGGTGAATTGCTGGATGCCGAGGTCGAAGGCGCGCGCGGCGAAGTGGCGTTCCGGAGAATTCTGGCGTGGAAATCCGGCACGTTTGAAAACCTGCCGGCCGAGCCGGACCGCCAACGCACCATCACCCGCCCCATCAACGCGCTGCTCCTCGAATCCGCGCAGGCGATGGACGAGAACGCCAACCCCGCCACTGAAACCCAGTTTTTTGACGCCAGCCACCGCCAGTTGACCTGGAAGCTTTCGCTGCTAACGCGCGAGGGCGCGGAGTTCGTCATCTCCGTCCCGCCCGAAGGCCACGGCGAACCCGAGGCGTTCGGCACCCAGTCCACCGATCAATTGGCCACCTGGACGCGGCACGCGCTCGAAATTTCCAAACAACTCGGTGAAAAAATCGAAGCCGGACCGCTCTCGCATGTCACCGCCAACGGCCTGGAAAAACAACTGACGGTTTTGCCGCACGGGAAAAAATCGTTTCTCGTAGGCTGGCCGCTGGACACCGCCCCCAACCAGCTCCTGGAACAGAGCAAACGACTTGTCGCCTCATGGGATTCTTAAAAAAAATTGCCCGGTTATTCCGCTCGAACGCCGCCATCCAGCAACTGCCGGCAGGCAGCCTCACCGTGGACCGCGACGGCCGGGTCGTCACCTCCACCGTTTCCTCGGCGTATCCCCAGGCGCTGCTCGGTGAAATCGGGCGCGGCGTTTCGGCGTTGTTTCGCGAGGCCCGCGCGGCGCAACTGCCGCTCGGCGAAGTCAGCATCCATTTCGGCAGCCTCCTCGTCACCGCCCGCGAACTGCGCGGCGGCACGATCATTTTCCTCCAGCCACAATCCGCACTTTCACAACTGCCAACCTGAAACGCTTATGACAGCCAAAGAACTCAACCAAGTCATCACCCAGATCGAAACCCACATCGAATGCTGGAAACAATTCAACCACTTCGTGGACGTGGCGCGCTCGAAAAAATTCGGCCCGCCGGACGAAACCCATTTTCTCGAAGTCAAGAGCATCATCGTGCAGGAAATCGAGCTGATCTTCGCCTCCGTCGAAGTCGGCTCGCCCTCGCGCGAGGAAATCCACTCGCTCATCGGCAACGCGCCGTCGCTGCGCGCCTTGAGCGAAATGGGCGAAGGCGGCCTGCGCGGCCTCGAAAGCCAGTGGCATAAAATCTACATCTCCTGGCACTCGATCCTGGGCCAGCTCAAGGTCAAGCAGCGCGTCGAGGAAAACAAGTCCATGTGGGGCGCAAAAAAATAAACCGCCGCCGACAGTTTTATTGCTTGCCCGCCGCCGGCGTTTCGCGCCATTGTTTCGCGGCTGAATTCCCCGGACTATGCTGAATTATTTTCAAATCCTCATTCTCGCGCTGGTTCAAGGCGCGTGCGAACTCCTGCCCGTTTCCAGCTCCGCCCACGTCATCGCGGCTGAAAAGCTCATGGGCCTGTGGAGCGGCAAACCAATTGACGCGTCCAGCCCGGAAATGATGATGCTCCTTGTCATGCTGCACACCGGCACGATGTTCGCCGTCATCGTTTATTTTTGGCAGCGATGGCAGCGCGATTATTTTGCCTCCTTCGGCCAGACCCAATGGTTCGCCATCCAGGTCATCGGCGCCACCATTTGCACCGGCATCGTCGGTTACGGCCTGCAAATCCTCATCGAGAAAGTTTTCCTGCGCGGCAGACCGCACGCCGAAGTCGAGGATTTGTTCAACAACCTGCCGCTGATGGCCGGCGCGCTGACGGCGGTGGGCCTGTTGATCATTTACGCCGGCATGAATGAGCAAAAAAATCCGCGCCACTCGGAAATCCAGCCGCAGCATTCGTTCTGGATCGGCATCGTGCAGGGGCTTTGCCTGCCGTTCCGCGGCTTCTCGCGTTCCGGCGCGACCATTTCCACGGGATTGATCCTCGGCCTGCCGAAACAGAAACTGGAGGAATTCAGCTTCGCGCTCGCCGTCGTTTTGACGCCGGCGGTCATCGCCCGGGAAGCGCACCGGCTCATCAAGGCGCACGCGTTGAGCGGGCAGGATTCGGTGCTGCATCAATTCATGCCGGGACTTGTCGGAATGGTTTTGAGCTTCTTCGCCGGCCTGCTTGCGCTGAAACTGCTGTCGCGCTGGCTCGAAGGCGGACGCTGGAAATTCTTCGGCTACTACTGCCTCCTCGCCGCCGCCGGCGTGCTGCTGATTCACTTCAAGGTGAAATAATTCGGCGGTTGAAAATTCACTTCGCGTTCGGATCGGGAATGAAAATCTTTTTCCCGACAATCAGGCTGTTCGGATTCAAGCCCGGATTCGCCGCCAGAATCTGCGGCGCAGTCACCTTCACACCTTGCGCGCGATACGCCTTGGCGATGGCCGAAACCGTGTCGCCCGCCGCAATCGTGTAGTCGTAACCTTTTTGCGGGCCGCTTGCACTGGCGGTTGGATTGTCCGCCGAAGCTGCGGGTGCAACCGCCGGAGCTGATCTGTGTCCTGTTGAAGCTCCACTGCCCTTGGCGAGCTTTTCGAGCGTTTTCATGATCTGCTCGTTGTCCGCCTGCCGCTTCTTGTCAATTTCCTGGACCTGCGCGGCGAGTTTTTTCAAATCGTCCGCGCTCGCGCTGTCGTTCGCGGCGGCGGGCTGGTTCAGCTTGTCGCCCAGATCGCTGATTTGTTTTTCCAACGCGTCCAGCCGCTTGTTCTGCGTTTCCTGCGTTACGAGCATGTCCTGGATCTGGCCGGACAACTTGTCAATCTGCTGTTGCGTCGCCGCGTCCTGCCCGCGCGCCAGACAAACCGTGAAAGTTGTGATTAACAGCCAAAGCGAAATCTTTCTCATGCGCCGAAAATAAACTTCTGCCGGAGCGCGTCAAGTTGAAGTGTAAAGTGAATTCAATCCGCGCAATCCGTGTCAAAAACTTTTCACTTCCGGTGCGCCGGAATGTTCAGCGGCTCGATGTGCACCAGCACGTCGCTGACGGCGGGCATGGCGGCGCGGATTTTGTCCTTCACTGCGTGCGCGATTTCGTGCGAGCGCAGCACGGTCATCTGCGGATCCACCTCCACGTGCATGTCCACATAAAGCTGGTAGCCCATCTTGCGGACGAAACATTTTTCCACGCCCGCCACGCCGGGAATCGTTTCCGCCAGCCGCTGGATTTCCTTTTTAATTTCGCGGTCGGGCGCGGTGTCCATCAAATCGCCCATCGTCGGACGCAGCAGCCGCCAGCCGTTCCACGCGATGACGCCCGCCGCCGCCAGCGCCGCCGCGTCGTCCGCCCATGCGAATTTTTCCCCGCCAATCAACGCCGTGCTGATGCCGATGGCCGCCGCGACGGACGTGATGGCGTCGCTGCGATGATGCCACGCATCGGCGCGCACGGCGGAGCTTTCCACCGAGTCCGCCTCGCGCGAAACGAACCGGAACAAGCCTTCCTTGATGACAATGACGCCGAACAAAACCAGCAGCGTGAAAACTTGGGGCACGGTTCGCGGCTGGCCGATGTCGTGCAAGCGCTTCAATCGCAATCCAGCTCGCGACCAACAGCAGAATGGCCGAGACCACTGCCGCCGCGAGCGGCTCGGCCTTGCCGTGGCCGTAGGGATGATCCTCGTCCGCCGGCGCCGCCGCCACGACCACGCCGCGCCAGACGATGATTGAACTGAAAATGTCCGTGAGCGATTCGCAGGCGTCCGCGACCAGCGCGTGCGAATGACCGACGAGGCCGGCAACCAGTTTGATCGCCGAAAGCAGAACATTCACCACCAGCCCGATAAAGGTGGCGCGCAGGCTGCGTTGGAGGCGGTTGGTGCTGCCATTAATATGATTAACTACGAATCTGAGATTGACTAGATTTCAATAACGTTACGGAATCGCGAAATCGTAAATCCGAAATCGCAAATCATAAATTCAAATCATGTGGCAGAACATCGCGTCGCGGAGCTTCGGCTCGAACCAGGTGCTTTTGGGCGGCATGATGCCGCCGGCATCGGCGATGCTCATCAAATCCTCGATGCTTGTCGGGAACATGGTGAACGCGCAGGCATATTCACCGCTGTTCACGAGCTTCTCCAGTTCCGCCGTGCCGCGGATGCCGCCGACGAAATTGATTTTTTTGCTCGTGCGCGGATCGTCAATGCCGAACAGCGGCGCGAGCACCAGTTTTTGCAAGCAGCGTCACGTCGAGCTGTTCAATCGGGTCGCGACTGGTGGTCAATTGTCGCTTGAACGTCAGCGTGTGCCAGCGGTGGTTCATGAACAATCCCAGCTCGTGTTTGCGCGCGGGCGTGGGCATGCCCATGCGGATGATGTGAAAAACTTCCTCCAATTTTTTCAACAACTCCGCCGGCGTAAGGCCGTTCAAATCTTTCAGCACGCGGTTGTAGGGCAGAATCTGCATCTGGTTGTGCGGAAAAATCACGGCGAGAAATTGTCCGCTGTGGCCCGCGCCGTTGCGCGACTTGAAAACCCGCGCCGCCGCCGCGCTGCGATGATGGCCGTCGGCGATGTAGAGAAACGGAATCTGCGCGAACTGCGCTTCGATGAATTTGATTTCTTCGGCGCTGGAAATCGTCCACGACGTGTGGCGCACGCCGTCCTTGCCGGTGAAATCCACGGCAGGCGTCCCTGAAATTTTCCTCGCGACAAATTCATCGAACGCTGCCACGGCGCGATACGTCAGGAACACCGGGCCGGTCTGCGAATTGAGCGCCTCGATGTGGCGCACGCGGTCGTCTTCCTTGTCCGGGCGCGTGAACTCGTGTTTCTTGATGATGTTGGCCAGATATTCCTCGCAGCTCGCGGCGGCGACCAGGCCGACTTGCGCATGCTGGCCCATGATTTGCCGATATAAATAAAAACTCGGCTTCTCGTCCTGCTTGAGCGCGCCTTGCGAAATGAGCTTCTGAAAATTTTCCGCGCCCTTCGCATAAACTTCCGGCGAATAAATATCCGTGCCCGGCGGCAGATCAATTTCCGGCTTGCTGACGTGCAGAAAGCTCAGCTCGTTTCCGGCGGCCATCGCGCGCGCCTCGTCCGACGACATCACGTCGTAGGGCAGTTCGCAGATTTGGGCGGCGAGTTCGGGTTTGGGTCGCAGGGCGGCAAAAGGTTTTAGTGTGGCCATAAATTATTTTAGTTTCTGCCGAATCCATTTTGGATCGCGGCGGCAATCAAGCACGGCTCGGACAAAAATTCCCTCCGCCTTGTTTTCGTAATAAATCGCGAAGGGAAATCGTTTGGCGAGTGAACGATGAAACCTAAAAACCTTCCGATGAATGCCGCCGTAAAGTTTAAGCGAGTCAATGTCGGCCAGCAATGAATTCAAATAATAGTCGCCCAGTCCGGCTTCCTGCTTTTCGTAAAAATTAAATCCCTCCGCCAGATCCGCCATTGCGGATGGCAAAATATGAATGTTCATTTCAAGCGGGCGCGCAGTTGCTTCTTCGCCGTCTCCCAATCCATGAAATTTTCCTCGGCGGCGCGCTGTTTCAAGACTTCCCCGTGCCACGCAGGAGATTCGAAATTTTCCCCGCTGCTCAAGTCCGCCCACAATTCCTCCATCGCCCGCAGTTTCTCGGCGACGGTCATTTTTTCCAGCGGCAACACGGCATTCATTTCGTCTTCAAGGTAGCCGAGCCGGGACGGTCTGTAAATTGCGGAAATAAGGCTTGTCACGGGCGGATTCGCTGATATTCTCTGCGGCTCTTTAACGAAAGAAATAATTATGGCACGCATTTGTGAATTGACCGGCAAAGGCCCGATGAAGGGCAGCATCATCTGGCGTTCGGGTAAACCGAAGAAGCAGGGCGGCATCGGCACGCACATCACCGCGATCACCAAGCGCAAGTTCCATGTGAATTTGCAGCGCGTGAAGGCCAAGCTGCCCAACGGCGAAGTCCGCTACGTCCGCGTCTCCGCCGCCGCGCTCAAGCAGGGTCTCGTCACCAAGGCGCCCCGCCGCACCTGGAAAAAGGGCGACGAAGCCAAGAAGGCGTGATCCGTCAAGATAGCTTCACATTTAAATCGAAAGCGAGGTCATCCGGCCTCGACTTTTTCGATTTCCCCTTCTTCCACTTCATCGTCGCGCGTTTCAACTCGCGGTCGGACTCGCGCTTCTTGATGTCGTCGCGCCGGTCGAATTCCACCTTGCCCTTGCCCACGCCGAGCGAGACTTTCACCTTCCCGTTCTTCCAGTAAAACGACAGCGGCACGATTGTGTTGCCCTTGACCGAGCCGAGTTCAAACAGCTTGCGGATCTCGGATTTATGGAGGAGCAATTTGCGCGGCGCTTTGGGAACGTGATTCTGCAGGTTGCCGTGCGAGTATTCGTCAATGTGGACGTTGTAGATCCAAGCCTCGTCCTTTTCGACGCGCGCGAAGGCGTCGGCGATCTGCCCCTTGCCGGCGCGCAGCGACTTGACCTCCGTGCCGTGCAACACGATGCCCGCCTCGAACGTTTCGAGGATGTGGTAATCGCGCCGGGCCTTGTGGTTGGTGACGATGTCAGCCATGAAAAATTATTCTCCGCAGTCTAGCTGATTTCGCCAAATAAAAAAGCCGGAAGAAAAATCCTCCGGCTTTCGCAAAGTTTATTTGATCGCGCTTACCGTTTCTTGCGCTTCTTGCCCACCGGACGGACGAGGGCGACAATCTCCGGCAGTTCCCAGCCGATCTTGTCTTCCAGGATTTCGCGCAACGCGATGTCCGCCGCGCCGAGGCTGCCCACGTTGTCAATCAGCGGACGGCTCAGGCCGCCGCCGCCGGAATTCAACTGGCGCACGCGGCGCGACACGATGTTCACGAGGACATTCGGGTTGCCGACTTTTTCAGCGGCCCTTTTGCAAAGTTCAGAGTTCATGGTTTGTATCAGCTCAAATCGAGCCGCGTAGCTTAACGGTTGCCCGCGCGATGGCAATGACAAAAAATTCCTTCAAACTTGCGCCTGTTTCGGGCATTTTCTCATGCTTAATTTTATGCCCGCATCAAAATCATTCGATTTGAACCAGTTTCTCGCCACGCGCACCGAAACCGTCAACGCCGCGCTCGACAAATTCCTGCCGTCCGAGAAGACCAAGCCCGCCACCATTCACAAGGCCATGCGCTACTCGCTCTTCGCCGGCGGCAAACGGATGCGCCCTGCCCTTCTGCTGGCCGCCGCCGAGGCTTGCGGTGGCAGCGACGCGGCCGCCATGCCGCTCGCGTGCGCCGTCGAGTGCATCCACACCTACTCGCTCATCCACGACGATTTGCCGGCGATGGACAACGACGATTTCCGCCGCGGCAAGCCGACCAACCACAAAGTTTTCGGCGAAGGCATCGCCGTGCTGGCGGGCGACGCGCTGCTGACGCAGGCGTTTGAGATCGCCGCGCAATGCAAAAAATTCCCGCGCTATCCGCACGACCAGATTATTTTGGAAATCGCCAAAGCCTCCGGCTCGCTGCAACTCGTCGCCGGGCAGGTGGCGGATTTGGAAGGCGAAGGCAAAAAACTTTCCGTGGCCGAACTCCGCTACATCCACGAGCGCAAGACCTCCGCGCTGCTGTGCTGTTCCGTGCGGCTCGGCGGCATGAGCGCCAACTGCACGCCCGCGCAGCTCGCCGCGCTCACCGACTTCGGCTACCACGTGGGCCTCGCGTTCCAGGTGATTGACGACATCCTGGACGTGACGCAGACCAGCGAGCAGCTCGGCAAGACGGCGGGCAAGGACGTGGCCGTGCAAAAGGCGACCTATCCGGCCATCGTGGGCCTGGAGAAATCGCGGAAGATTGCGGCGCAACTGACGGCCAAGGCGTTTGCCGCGCTGGACATTTTCAAGGGCAAAGCCGTCGCCCTCGAAGCGCTGGCGGAATTTCTGTTGAAGCGGGAGAAATAATTTTAGCCGATGCCTTCGAGCCGGTCGGAATAAACATTCACCAGCTTGTGCGATTTGAGCAGCGTTTCGATCTGCGGCCAGACGCGGGCAAGGAAGGTGTGAAAATCATTTCGGCGCAGATTGCCAAATCGCAGATGCACCACCCACGGCGGCGGCGATTGCGTGATGATGCGGTCGGAAAAATCCGCGTCTTTGCTGACGATGACCAGTTTGTTTTTGCGGGCAAATTCCCAAATGTCCGAATCGCTTGGTTGTTTGCCGATGGTCGGGACTGAAATGATTGGAAGCTTCGGCTCAAACCGCAGCCGCGCGGGCAGATTTTCGTCGAAGAGAAAACCCTTCATGCCGTCTGCACCACGGAGAAATGATTGCCCATCACGCGCGACGCATAATCCAGGCACGCCTGCACGTCGGCGCGAGCGAGGCCGGGATATTCTTCGAGCACGTCCTCGACCGAATCACCGGCGGCAAGAAATTCCAAGACCGTCTGCACCGCGATGCGCGTGCCACGGACGACGGGACGCCCGTTGCAAACATCCGGGTCAATTGAAATTCGATTCGACATGGTTTCACCTTAATCTAAAATGGCCAGAAGCCAAATGCAAAACGCGCAGGACATTTTCAAGGGCAAAGCCGTCGCCCTCGAAGCGCTGGCGGAATTTCTGTTGAAGCGGGATAGATAAACCCCTTCAATAATCTGGAAATACGGAGGTTCAAAGTTATATTGGCTACGCCCAACCACCGGCCTTTGTGTGGCCACCTTGCGTCCGGCCCCGATGGGCAGTCTTGAAATCACCTTTAGATGCTTGAAAATGAAGCGTTTGCCATGTTTTTAGGGCATGGCGGTGGGTTTTCTGCGTCTAACACCGCCGGAACTCCGTCCAGGGTCGTCGGCACACCGGCTAACACTGCCGGAACACGGTCTAACCCCGTCGGAACAGGCTCCAGGGCCATCGGCACAAGGTCTGGCGTCAGCGGAACACCGTCTAACCTGCCGGAACGCGCTCTGGCGTCGCCGGAACATGGTCTGGCGTCAGTTGAACATCGTCTGAATCCATCGGCCCAAAGTCCAACCTGGCAAATCTAATTCCCCGACCATTTGTAGTCGTAGCCGTCGGGCGGCTCGTATTTGACGGTTAGCCCATCACCGCCTTGCACGCCGTTCCAATAGATTTTGATGTAGGCGGCGTGGCCGTCCACGAAGCTCATCACGTTGCGGGCGTCGGGAAATTGCAGCGGCTGGCGGCGGTCGTGGCTGCTCAGGCCGATGCCGCTGGAGTCTTCGCCGATGAGTTCGGTGCGGTCCGGCTGGCGGACGGAGCTGAAGGGTTTTTGGGCCATGTCCAGCTCGTTGGTGTTGTCGTTGAAGACGCCGCCGTTGAACCAGTAGCTGGAAAAATGCGTATCGGGCCAGTTGCAAAAGCCCCGGCAATTGTATGGGCCAAACAGCCATTCGCCAATCGGCCCGGACAAATCAAAATCATCGGCGGGGCACACAAACACGGCATTGGTGGACGGGGTGTTCCCGGCCTGGCCCAGATACGGCAGGATGTTTTCCTTATAGGCGAAGTAAATTTCGTTGGTGTAGTAGGCGATGGCGTCGCCGTGGTCGTCCGCATACAACCGGACGGCAAGATTGATCTGGCGGACGTTGCTGGTGCAGGCGATGCGTTTGGCGGATGACTTGGCGCGGATCAACGCCGGCAGCAACAACGCCGCCAGAATGACAATGATGGCAATGACCACCAGCAATTCGATTAACGTGAACGCGCGTCTCATTTGTCGCCGAGGATCCGGCTTCAAAGTGAGATTGCGCGCGGCCAGGCGGACTGTCGAGAGCATTTCATTTTCGGGTGCCGGCAGCGCAACCGCCTTGTCGTCTCGCAGGAAAATTTATCTTCCGGCGGCGCGAATGGATTTGTTCAGCCCGTCATTGAACGCTTCCGCCTGCTGCAAAGCTTCCAGCGTCAGGTGCATCCGGTAGCGCCAGTAGTTTTTCGGATTGGCCGGCACGTTGATGCGTTCGGCGTCAACAACCTTGCGGCGCAAGGTTTCATCCGTGCCGAGCAAATCCTGCAATTGAACAATGCTCCACATGGCCGGCGAGGCGAGATGCTGCTGGACGACGGCCCGGTTGATCCAGGTTTCGCAATGCAACGGCGCATCGCCCTGCCCTTTTAATTCCTGTTGGAAAAATTTCTGCGTGAGCTTCCGGTCCTCCTCCCACCAGCCGCGGATGGTGCTCATGTCGTGCGTGCCCGGCGTGACGACGCTCAAGTAGGGCGCTTCCGCCGGGCGCGAGAATTCGCGGCCCATTTCCTTGGGCATCCGCTGGATTTCCAGGCTCAACAGGCCGAGCTGCTTCATCAGCACCGGCACGCACGCGGGCACGAGGCCGAGATCCTCGCCGCATATGAGCATGTTCGTGACGCGCTTGAGCGCCGGCAGTTTTTGCAGCGCTTCCTGCATCCAGAAGTCGTCCTGCCGCCGGAAAAAATAATCCACATAAAGCTCCTTGAGCTTCGTCTGCGTCTGCGGATCGAGGTTCTTGAAGGACGGCGTGTCCATCATCGCAAAGCGGAAATGGAATTCCTGGCCGCCGGAATTTTCCGCCTCCAACAAAATGACGTTGCTGATCAGGTCGAACAAGCCTTCCTTGAGCTTCTGGTTTTGCGCGCCGGCCTCCAGTTTGGCGAAGTGGTTCTCCACCTGCCGCTGCGTGGCGAATTCCAGCTTCAGGAAACAATTTCCGCCGGCCTGCGGCACGAGAAATTCGCGCTTCACGGTTTCGGCGGCGCTGCCAGACATTTCCCGCAAAACCTTGTCGGTGATGAACGGCTTCACAAACCGGTCGTGGTTGAAGGGAATGCCGCGCTGGCTGAATTCCGCCAGCTTCACCGGAATGGCGGGGACAAAATATCCGAGAATGCCCTCGACCGCGTGCGCCGGGCTGCTCCAGATGCGGAAGAAGCCGAGGATGTGGTCAATGCGGAACGCGTCGAAGTAGCAGCTCATCTGCGCGAAACGCTGTTTCCACCATGCGAAGCCGTCCTGTTTCATGCGCGACCAGTTGTAAGTCGGGAAGCCCCAGTTCTGACCCTTCGCCGAGAACGCGTCCGGCGGCGCGCCCGCCTGCATGTCCGTGTGGAAAAGTTCCGGCTGCTGCCAGACATCCGCGCCGTGGCGATAAACGCCGATGGCGATGTCGCCCTTCAAAATTAAGCCCTGCGCGTGGATGTAGCCGGCGGCTTCCTGAAGCTGAAGGTGCAGATGAAACTGGATGAAATAATTCAGCTCGATTTCGTCACGCACGGCGGAATCTTTTTCGACAAGCGCGGTGATTTCCCCGGCGCGATAAACTTTGTGCACCGGCCACTGGTTGAAATCCGCCGTGCCAAACTTGTTGCGCAGCGCGCAAAACGCCGCGTAAGGCGCGAGCCAGTGTTTGTTCTGCTCAAAGAAATCTCGATACTCCACCTGCGCAAAAGTTTTTTCTTTTTGCTTCGGAAAAACTTTTCTGGACGAATTTCAGCTTGGCCGACATTACCGCCTCGTAATCCACGGCGTCGAGCGCGTTCAGCCGTTTGCGTTCGGCCTCCACCGTTTTCGGCAGGCTCTTGGTTTTGCCGGCGACGAGCTGGTTCAAATTCAAATAGAGCGGATGCAGCGCGAACGCCGAAATCGCCGCGTAAGGATACGAGTCCACCCAGGTGTGCGTGGCGCTGGTGTCGTTGATCGGCAGAATCTGGATCAGTTTCAAGCCCGCGCGTTTGGCCCAGTCGGCGAGCAGTTTCAAGTCGGTGAATTCGCCGACGCCAAAACTGTTTTCGCTGCGGAGGCTGAAAACTGGAATCGCCACGCCCGCGCCTTTCCAGGTGTTGGCGGGCAGCCGGACGAAGCCGTCGTTGACGATGGTGTGTTTTTTCGGCGCGACGGCGTCGTGCAAAATCCGGTTGTCGCCATCTTCAAAGCGGATGAATTTCGCCCGCTCCACGTCGTAAACACCGTATTTGTATTGGACCGGAAACGCCTCGCGGCCCAGGTCAATCTGCGCGGAAAAAAAATCCTCGCCGGCCATCCGGTTCAACAAGAGCGGCGCGCTGGTGCTCCAGTTTCCGAGCGGCGCGCAACTGCCGATGAGGCAAAGCGTCTGCCCTTTCGGCAGGAGCGGCGCCTTGACCTTGAAGGTGTGGCTCGCGCCCGGCGACGGAAGAATGCTGACTTCGGTGTGGTTTGGCCGGAGCAAAACATTTTGGAACGGCTCGGTGTAAAAGACATTTTCCACCGCGCCAGCCGGGTTCCACGAATCAATGATTAAAATTTCGTCCGACTTGAACGACGCCGGATGGATGACGCGGTCATTACCCCAGTCCTGAACGGTCGAACCGTCGGCCTCGCGCAAAATGTAATTGTAGGTAATCGCGGTGTCAGGAATTGCACCAGCCGTCAGGTTCAGCGCGGCCTGCCAGAATTCCGCGTTGAGATACTGAAGCGGCAGCGCCCGGTCGGCGCGGCCGTCGCCGAGCAGCGGATGATTGCCGGTGAGCCAGAGTGACTGTCCGACTTTGGTGTGAAAACGAAGCCGAAAAATTAGTTTCATGAACTTCTGGCAGGTTGAATCAAGCGGCGGTGGCGTTTTCGTCCTTCACGAATTGCACCAGCACGGCAGCGATGACCATGAAGACGCCGCCCGCGACGACGGCGGCGAGACGGTTGTTGTCCAGCAAATGGTTCATTACCCAGCCGAAGCCGAGGGACGCGCCGATTTCTGGCAGGACGATGAAAAGGTTGAAGATGCCCATGAACACGCCGGTGCGCGCCGGCGGCAACGCGCTGGCAAGAATGGCATAGGGCATCGAAAGAATGCTGGCCCAGGCGATGCCCACCCCGGTCATGGACGCGAGCAGCAGCCATTTGTTGTGGATGACGGCCACGGAGAGCAGGCCAATCGCGCCCGCCAGCAGACAGACGGTGTGAATGGTCTTGCGGCTGAACCGTTGCGAGAGCGAGACGAGCAGGAATGAAAAGATAAAAGTCACGACGGAATACATCGAGAAGCAAAGTCCGCCCCATTCCACGCCGGAGGAATATAGGACGGATTTTTCGTCCACCGCGCCAAAGACGTTGCGCGCGACGGCGACGGGGAAATACAGCCACATGCAGAACAGGCCAAGCCAGGTGAAGATTTGCACCCAGGCGAGTCTTTTCATGGTCGAGGGCATTTCGACGAAGGCGGAGAGGACTTCAACGGTGCCGCCGATGAGACCAGTTTTTTCCGCCTTCATTTTCTTGAACGCTTCCATGTTCTCCGGCGGATATTCCTTGGTGCTGAACACCGTCCAGAGCACGGCCACCAGAATGGCCACCGCGCCGACGTAAAAGGAGTATTTTATGGTGACGGGAATGGCATGTTCGGCGCTGGAGGAGCTGTCGAAGTGAAACCAGTTGGTCATCATCCACGGCAGCGCGGAGGCGACGACCGCGCCAAGGCCGATAAAGAGGCTTTGGACGCCGTAGCCGCGCGTGTGCTGTTCGTCCGGCAGCATGTCGGCGACAAGCGAGCGAAGCGGCTGCATCGAGATGTTGATCGAAGCATCCAACACCCACAACAATCCGGCGGCCATCCAAAGGGTCGAGGAATTCGGCATGAAAATCAGCGCCAGCGAACTCGCCAGAGCGCCCCACAGCAAATACGGCCGACGGCGGCCAAGCCGGCCCCAGGTGTGATCGCTCATGTTGCCGATGATCGGCTGGATGAGCAGGCCGGTGAGCGGCGCGGCGAGCCAGAGCAGCGGGATTTGATCCGGCTTGGCGCCAAGATATTCATAAATGGCGCTCATGTTCGCCATCTGCAGGCCGAAGCCGAACTGGATGCCGAGAAAGCCGAAGCTCATGTTCCAGATCTGCCAGAAACTTAATTGTGGTTTTTGCATAAATGGGTCTGGTCGGCTTTCGTCAAATTGTAGGCGGATTATTTCAAGGAGCGATGGTAAATCCGCCATTCAAAACCGTTCAGGTGGAACAACGGCAGGCTGCTGTCATGCACATCCGGCAGCCCGGAAATTTTTACAAGCTGAAAGTCGGGTCCTTTTTCGAGCTTGACCGAGCCGTTGTTGACCGGCCGGTTCGAGAAGTTGATCACCACGACGAACTCGTCGTTCTTGTCGCAACGCATGAGCGTCACAAGATTGTTTTCATCCGAATTGTGCAGCCAGCAGACGCGGCTGTTGGTGAAGGCGGGATATTTTTTGCGAAGCTGGATCAGCGAGCGGTAAATGTCGCGCAACGGCGGACGTTCCCGCGGAGCCCACACGATCGGCAGCTTGTCGAACAACGCCGGGTCGCCGGATTCCGTGGCGTCGCCGACTTCCATGCCGTTGTAAAGCACCGGCACGCCGTCGAGTGAAAACATCAACACCTG
The DNA here is from genome assembly GCA_963738245.1 of uncultured Verrucomicrobiae bacterium. Classification (GTDB taxonomy): domain Bacteria; phylum Verrucomicrobiota; class Verrucomicrobiia; order Limisphaerales; family UBA11358; genus UBA11358. The sequence continues at coordinate 294,391 of CAVTWB010000014.1, read as the reverse complement.
CGCCGCCAGCGCGCCGTTGACGCCGAAGCGGGCGATGGCGCGGGACTCGTCGTGATCATCTGAAATGCGCATGTGCAGGGCATCATGTGGAAATTGACTCACGTCCTGCTGCCAGGTCATCTGCAAGCTTGAGGCGGGTGCGCTGTGTAACAGCACGTCATTCAGCGAATGCAGCAGCGGCCACGAATAATCCAGATCAAACGCGTTTGTCAGCAGTTCGGGCTTGTTTGCCTCGGCCAGCATCATGATGTCCGGCTTGGTTTTTTCGAGCACGGCCCGCGCCTGTTCCCAAAAATCCACCGGCACGCCCCACGCCACGTCGCAGCGGTAGCCGTCAATGTCGCAGGTTTGAATCCAGTAGTTCATCATCGTGATCATGTATTCGCGCAACTGCGGATTGGCGTAATTCAAGCCGGCCACATCCGACCAGCCGGGCTGCGGCGAGATGACATTTCCCTGCGCATCCTGCTTGTAAAAAGCTTTGTTCGTCATCATCACGCTGTCCCACGAGGTGTGGTTGGCAACGAGATCCATGATCACCTTCAGACCGCGCTTGTGCGCCTCGGTGACCAGGTTCTTGAAATCATCCAAGGTGCCGTAGTTCGGATCCACCGCGTAATAATCGCGGATGGAATACGGGCTGCCAAAATCACCTTTGCGGCCCTTTACGCCAATGGGATGAATGGGCATGATCCACAGCACCGTCACGCCCAAATCCTTCAGTTGGTCGAGTTTCGCCGTCACGGCGTTGAGGTTGCCGGCGGCGGAAAAGTCGCGCGGAAAAACTTCGTAAATCACACCGTCACGCAGCCAGGCGGGCGAGGTGCGCGCCGGTTGGTTTGTGAAATCGGCAGCCTGAACCAGCAGTGCGGAGAGCAGCAGGCCGACAGCAGGCAAGGCAAGAAGCCGGCGGAGGTTGAATGTTTTTTTCATGTTTTAGTAGTAGCTCAAGCCTGTCCGAGCATATGTCACCCAAAAGCTACAATTTTATGGGAGCAAATGTCAGGGTAAAAGTTGTATGCGATAAAAGCGCTGGGTGGTTGTGACGGAGGGCGCATCCGTGTAATTCAACTGCAATTGCATCAAACTGGGATCATTCGAAGCGCCAGCCAGATTGCTCCAGATGCTGCCCAGCGCACCCACATATTGAACCTGATAACGCGCGTCCCGGCATCGCTGCCCAGTTCAACAGGCAGCCATTGGCCAGGGAACTCGCCGAGATAATTTTGAATCCGCGCGCCGGGTCGCACAAATCCAGCGTGCCGTTGCCCCACGAATCGCGCAGCGCGGCGACTGGAATCTCCAGAAAATTATTCGTGTTGATGTTCGGCCCGGAACCGGCGGGACATTCCGCCACCAGCGGCCCGCCGTTGGTGGTGACGTAGGCGGCGGCGCAGAGATAAATGTTCGTCGGCATGTAGCCGAACGCGCCGACCAGGTCGAGCGTCCCTTCCAGCGCGCCATTCGTGGACACGGACTTGGCGCAGGGCCAGTTGGTCGCGGCGTTGTTCGCATACCAACTGACATAGGTGTTCTGGCTCTCGCTCGCAAGGCAGGGCTTGTTCGCATTCACAGCGACGGTTCCCGATTTGGCCCACGGCGCGGCGGCGCTGGCGGACGGCAGCAACTGGTCGCTCACGAAAATAAAAATGTCGTTCGGCCCGCTGGTGCCGGGTGATTCAGTGGCGACGTAAAGCGTCGTGCCGCGCACCGCGCGTAAAGCACCATGCCGTTGCTGGCGAGCAGATAGCCGGGATAATCAAACGCCCCGTCCAGCGCAAAGGCCGTGACGGTCACCGCCACGGCGGGCGTGTTGGTGCAAACCGTCGCGCCCGCAGTGGAAACGCCGATGCTGTTCGACGCGGTGATGAAATAACAATGCGAAGAATTCGCCGCCAGGCCGGTGTCGGTGTAGGCCGTCGCGGTCGTCGTTGCAATGGTGGAATCGTCGCGGTCCACGAAATAGATGCTCGCGCCGGTCGCGGCGGACCACGCGAGGTTGATTTGATTTGTCGCCGTCGCGGTCACGGAAAGATTTTGCGGCACCGGCGGCGCGGAGGTCGCGGTGTTGGTGTTCGCAATCACGGTAAAATTCCAGTTCGCGCCGCCGTTATTGTCCCAGGTGCCGGAACCATTGTTGAAGACGCAGTTCAAATTCGTCGCCGTGGTAGGAACGGTGACGGTGTATTGCCACCAGTTCGACGCGGAGTTAAAAGTCATCGCGGCGTCGGGCGAGACGACTGGATTCCAATTGTTCCAGCCCAAATGAATGTAAACTTGGCTGGCCGAAGCGATGGCGCGGCCGGTGGCGACGTATTGAATCGTCACCGGACTTCCGGCGACCGGCGGCGCGGGAGAAACCGTCACCGGCCCGCCGCTGCCACCGCCACCGGAACTGCCGCCTGAGCCGATCCCAACCCAAACATGCTGGATGGGTGATTTGTAAGTATTGCCGTAACTGTCCGTGGCGCTGACGTAATAATCCACGAACGCATTCGAGACGGTGGTGACCTGCGTGTAATAATAATCCGCCATGTATTGCGGCGTGTAGCCGCTGGAATCAGGCGTGATGCGCTGGGTCATGCTCGTGGTCTGCCATGCGCCTGCGAGCGGGCCGCCGGCGTAAGTCTTGAACTGGTCGCTCGTCGGCGGATTCGTGCCGTCATTGCGGATGAGCAAACTGACATTTGTGATTCCTGAAACATCATAAGCGTAAGTCCAGATCCAGAAATTGGGATTGGGTTCCGTCACGGTTTTGTAGCCGTATTGCACGCCGAAATTCTGGCCGCCGGGATTCCACGGATGCCGTTGCGGCAGGAAAACCGTCGGCGGCGTGGTGTCGGCGGTTGGATTTGCGGCGATGACCGAATCCACATTCCGCACGGCATTTGACTGTGCGTAAATCGCGCGCAGGCATTCATCAGCGGTGCAGCCGTAATAGACAAATCCGCTGTCGAGGCTGGCCAGATAATAATGCCAGCCCAGTTCCACGCGCATTCGGCGTTCCCGAAAAGCTGCCCGGGTCGCGCACCTGGTCAACGCGCGGCGTGATGCCGGAAATCTGCTGCGCCGTCTTCACGCGGTTTTCCGTGGCGATGATGACGCGCCAGTTGTCGCCCTTGTCGGTCACGCCGATGCTCGGGTCAACCACGTTATTTCCGTTGCTGTCGGCGTAGCTCGGCGGCCAGTTCCAGTTGATGAAACTCGGCGAGCCGAAATCGCTGTCGGCAAACACCCATCCGCCGTCCTCGACATGGACCACGTCGCTTGTGCTTGGCGGAAAATCACTGATGAACTGCTCGATGGTCGTCGGCTCGTAACCGTCGGAAACGGCGGTGCTGGCCATCTGTTGCACCCATTGGTTGTAATAGGAATAACCGCCGCTCCACGCGTTGTCGCCGTCATGCGCGCAAAGCACCAGTGATGGCTTGGCCGGATTGTTGCGCGCGGCCAGCGGCGCGATCTGCCCCAGATCCCATGTGCTGTAACTGTCATCCCAGCCAAACACCTGGTCGCTCGGCGCGAGGATGATGGTGCTGGCATTGCCGGTGTTCGGGTCAACATAGCGGGCATAATGCAGTTGAAACCCGAACGGCATCACCTGCGTGGGCCCGCAGCCGCGCGCAATGCTGATGCGCTGGTAATTCCCGGCCCCTTGCGCGGGGTTGACCTGGTCGGCCAGATTCGGGATGTCGCAGTTCTCGCCGCCGCTGCCGAGCACAAGCGGAAAATCGGCGCACGTGCGCGCGAGATGATTATTGGCCACAATCGTCCATGTGATGCCCATCTTGTTGAGAGTCGGAATCATGTGTTCGGAGAAACACGTCTCGGCGGGAAAATAACCGTGCGACAGCCCCACATTGGTGCCCCAAAAAATCTGCATCTGCCGCTGCTGGATGGCCAGCTCCATCTGCAGCGTCTCGTCGCTGATGAGCGGTGCCATCGCGTGATGATACGTGAAATTGACGATGTCCAGGCGCGGCTTGCCGCTGCTGGTCGTCCAGCCTCGGGCGGCGATGTTTTCGTTGGTCCAGCCGCTGCCATAACCCAGTTGATTTTGCACGGCGAGGCTTTGGACATTTTCCATGAGCGCACCTGACATGTTGAGCTGCGCGCCGGCGTTGGGATAACTGAGCAGGCTGCTGACCGTGGAACCGGGTTCGCCCTGATAAGCGTCTACGCGGTCGGCATCGCTGAAAACGGTCGTCAAGTCCGTGTCGTCGGGATGAACATTGCCAAGCTGGATGGTGTCCCAGGCGTTTTGATAATGGTCAATCCCGTTATGATTATAGGGCGCGCGATCCGGCCAGTAAATCGGCTGGTGCAGATGCCAGAGCCAGGTTGTATGAACACCCGTGTTGCCGTCGGCTTGGGCGCCCAGCGGCAACAGCAGTAAAATAAAACAAACCGGGATGAAACGGCGGTAAAATTTCATTTTAATGATTTGGCCGAGGCAAAACAGCAGACTTCATGTATGCGTCATTGATTGGCGATGGACATACATTACTTGTTTTTAAAATAGAATCCATCGCATGAACATGCGGTGCGGGCAAAAGTCATTAAACAGCGGGATTATCGTTCACTGAAGTTCCCTCTCACCCCCCAAGCAGGGAGTCCGGCTGCTCCAATGCGTGGCCGTGAGGTTGGATATGCAGCGCCGACCACGCTGCCGGCGGATGCCAGCCAAACAGATACGCGGGCGGCGGCAGCGATGGATCCAGCGCCTGCCGGATGATGTCAATCACCGAGCCAAGCAGTTTGAGTCCCAGAATGCCGAGCAACAGCAGCACCAGGCTCAACACCACCGACCAGACGCAGTCCGCGCGAAACTGCCACGCCAGCGCCAGCAGCCGTCGGATGAGTTTCCCGGTGGCATACCGGTCATCGGCGGCGGGGTGATTTTCTGTTCCAGACGTTTTCAGAACCTCCAAAATGCCGCAGCCGGGATTCGCAATCGAATCAAAAAAAATTGGATAAGATCAATCCCCGACGCGGTTGATGATTTTTTGAAATCCAACGCTCGGCCGGAATCAAGGCCGGCTTCGTTCTGGTAAAACGACTGCCTTCGACAAAAGTTTGATTTGGTAGGGACATCGCGTTGCGATGTCCGTTGGCGCAGCGCGACGATCCTGTCCTTCATGTCGCGATGTGGCTGTAGTTGGTGGTCAAATAAAGACAGTTGGCGCGGCTTAGGGCTGAAATCATCAAAAATTAGGTATTTTTGACATTTTAGGTCGCTTTCCTTACCGACACAGTCGTCGAGATTACCTACAAAGAAGCTTTGCAGACCGACACAATCATCGAGATTACCTACACAGAGGCTTTGCAGACCGACACGGTCATCGAGACTACCGACACAGAGGCTTTGCAGACCGACATGGTCATCGAGACTACCGACACAGAGGCTTTGCAGACCGACACGATCATCGACACTACCGACACAGAGGCTTTGCAGACCGACACGATCATCGACACTACCGACACAGAGGCTTTGCAGACCGACACGATCATCGACACTACCGACACAGAGGCTTTGCAGACCGACACGGTCATCGACACTACCGACACAGAGGTTCATTTCCACGATAATGGGACGGGACAGTTGAAGAAATCGGGACACAATGGGGCAAAGATTCAACCACCGATCACGCCGGCAGCGGCGTGCGCCATCACCTGCGATCGCTTCTGGTTGCTGGTTTAAACCCGCAGATCAATTCTCTCACGCGCCGGCGCAGGCACCCAGTCGAAACATAGCCTCACGAATTTTGCCAAGTTTCTCACGAGTGAACCCACCTTGGCATAACTGGCGTCAAATATTTGCCGTTTTCTCGTCTGCGAAAAAATACTTCATCGGGGATTGCAAGTAGATCAATACAAAATCGGCAGTCGCGTCTGGAAACTTTTGAACAAGCTGATTCTTTTTGTCGAGGCGCAATAAAGAAGGTTGTATGCTCAAAAGTTAAGATGTTCTTCAGTTCAGTAGCCAGTTTCACCGCATCTGCGAAATCGCGGACAAGAAAATCGTGACGTTTTTATTACCGTCTCACCACACGCCTCCTTGCCTGAAAACGGCCATTTTGACCGGAATTGCAGTAAATGCTACTGGGTAAATGCGATACGTGCCGCGCGCGGGAGGACGCGCTTTCCATACTCTCTTGTTCCGTGGAAGACACAAGCCCAGCAGCAATTGCTTTCAGTTAATTCGCCGGGGTATGCGAGGCCAGCCAGGTCTCATCATTCACGCTGGCGGGATCACTAAGGGCGACTCCCTGCAAGTAACTATTGTAGTTTGGATTAAATGGTTGGGTGGTTGCGGCACCTCTCCAGACATGCACATCCGCGTGACCATCAGCGTAAACAATGCCTGCAGAATTGCCATGCAATGTTCCCGGAAGCTCCGTCCAAGTGGTTCCAGTTCCATCCGCATCCGCCGGGCAAACGAAGAAAGTGGTATCATCGTCGCTCTGGGGATTTTCGTCAAACATCACAAAGCTGTCGGATGGGCCGGGGCTGTGAATATCAGTCAACTTTTTCGCATTGTAGAACGTCAGCCATCTACCAGTATGACCGCCATTCGGAGTTCCGTCTGCCTTGAAGCCAAACCATTTTGAGCCATCTCCCATTGCTCCGTTCATGGAAACAGTGCGCATTCTATGCGTCCAGCCTTGCCCGCGTTGGGCTGGCGTTAATTTGTCATCCGACGGACAAACAAATATTTTCAGTGTATTGGCTACATAACTTCCCAGCAACGCGGTAGCTGGTTGGCCCATGACGGTAGTATCACAAGTCAGATAAAAGGTGTTTGTATTAAGTGGACTTGTCGTCCAATTAAGCACTACCGCAGTTCCGCCGATTGCGGGGCAAATCCAATTTCGCGTTTCTACCGGATTATTATTTCTGTCGGAATTTGTCACCAACTTGTCGTTGTTGTCGTTGCCATACATAAACCACGCCAAGCCCAGTTGCTTGTAATTACTCATGCACGAGATGGTCACTGCCTTGAGTTTGGCCTTGCTCAAGGCTGGCAACAACATGGCCGCCAGAATGGCGATGATGGCGATGACCACCAATAGCTCGATCAACGTGAAGCCTCTGTTTCGTGATTTCATATCAACAACATTCCACAATCAATTTTAATTACTACCTCAACTTACCCGCCCAGTCGAGCTGAAGTCCGACTGGGCGGGCCGTTTTAATTCTTACTCACTTGTCAATACTTGATTAGGCGGAAGAATTGCCCTGATCCGCCTGCGGGCCAATTTGTAGACATGGCGGAATCGGTTCCACTATAGCTATTCCATGTGCCGCTGGTCAGGCTGGACTTGCTTTGTAACTGGACTGCCGGACGACCCACCCAAGTGATCGGCAAACTGCCGCTGGCTGGTGCGCCTATTTTAAGGTTGCCAAAGTCAATCTCCACTATGTTCGTGGGCGAGGTTGGCAAACCGGGTTGAAACATGGCAGTCGGTCCCGAGTTTGTCAAAGTCCAAGACCAAACATCCTGCGGGAAGGCGTAAGTAGGTCCGTAAGAGCGAATCTCCCGGTTATGATTGGCATTGGCATTCAAATTATTTTCATCATCAAGCCCGTTGATGCTATATTTGTAATCCATATAGATTGATGTTCCTCGCGGAAGCACGAAGGAATTCGTGTAAACATTGGGCGTAGAACTCAAAACCAACTGCTGCGAGGTAGGCAAGGCATCAAAACCCCAAGTCGGCCAACCCCAATACGCACCAGAGATATAAGGAATATCACCACCTGTCGGATTGAAGGCATAGCCCGCGTCATCCAGCGTCCCAGGTGCCATATAAAGAGAGAACGTCACTGTGATATTCGATAAGGTAATATCGCCAAGGCCAAGGTCGTCATAAGTTATCACAGGAAAGACTTGGTTTGAATTGGTGATGGTTAACATACGATTTTGTCCACCAGTGGACGCCGGCTGCTCGTAGCCACCGTCCAGATTGTTCACGCGGAACTTGCATTGGATGGGATCGGGCAGGAATGCAACGATTGGGAATGTTCCGGTGTAAAGATTCGAGAGGTTACCCGACAGCGAAGGATCATTGGTCAACTGGTCGGTCGTGCCAAAGCCATTCCAGCTACCACCAATCGCGACAGAATTTCCCGGAAAACCGTTGGTGAAATTCCCATAAGAAACCTGTTCGCTCATATCAAGCTGGAAGGTAACGTAGTTGGTAGGAGTAGGTGCTGGGCCAAAATTGAAAGTTAAGCTTCCCAAATTACTTTGAGGAGGAGGAGTTAATCCCGGCAGAAATTGATTCGACAGGTAGCCATCGCCACCGCCGTTGATGTCAATCAGGACATTGACCGACCCGCCGGTATAACTAATGGCGGACGTCGGAATAACGATTTCAAGCCCGTTGGTCACACTGGCACCGACATTGGAACCACTCAAGTTTGTATTGGCGCCGCCCATCGTGCTGGTGAGGGTGTTGTTCAATGCAAAAGTAATGCCACCAAGGGTGGCGCTGCCAATACCGGCAGTCAATGGCACAGGGCCGAGGTAGGCTTGCGTTGCCTGACTTCCGTTCGGCAACGGAAATCCATCACAATAAAGAGTGCCGCTGGAATCGTTGGCGTCTATCATGTAGGTCGCATTGAAGCCGACAGGGAAAATAGAGCCGTTCATGTTGGCTTCTGTGCTGGGACTAACATTCAGCGTATTCTGGCCGGGACCGCCACCGGCGATGAAAACGTTCAAGTGATTGCCGTTGTCTTGAAAACAACCGGCGATAAACAGGTAGAGATTCCCGCCTGAAACCTTGACATAAACGGCATCCAGTTCCGAACCGGTGGCGTCACCACCACCAGCGCTATTACCAAAGCCGGTGTTGACAGTTTGAACGTATAACGGACTGCCGTAAAAGGCTGTATCCAAGTTTCCGTTCAAGAGTTGGGCGTTTGCACATACGGCTGCGCCAAAAAAGGACATGGCTGCCACACATGTTAATGCTTTTGATTGCGCCTTAATAGCCGCTGTGATCCATTTCTTCGGTTGATGTTTCATATTATTTATTGATTTGTTTCACCTGACACTTGCCACGTTGCCAAACCCGGCAAGTCAGTAATCGAATTGGGTTACATACCGACTCTAGCATGAGTGAATAGAATTACTACCGCATGTTTGTGCGGTATGCCGGATGTTGGCATTTTCGTGTTAATTTCAAAAAAGAACTGGGGAAAAAGGATACCCAGGGAGCTTCGCAATGGTAAAACCTTCAAAAAAGCCGGTCTAGCGGGCTGCAATCCTTGGCCTGATGCCAGAAGGTTTTCGCCTCTATCGGAGGTTTGATCTGCAATGAATCCTTGCCCGCCAGCCGCAGCACCAAGCCGAGCGGCGTGATGACAAAAATAAAAAACAGCAGCAGCACGCAGCGGCCAATGAACTGGCTGGAGTAAAATCCCAGCCGCAGCGACAACCGATACCAGCCGCGGAACCAGCGCGGTTGCAGCACGGCGCAAATCGCGGCAACACCGAGCACCGCAAGAAACGCCAGCCAGAACTTTTCCGGCAAATGTTTTCGCCAGCGCAGCAGCGAACTCAAAATCGCCAGGCCCAGCGCGGTCAGCAGCGCGGACTTGCGCCATTCTTTCGGATCTTCCTTGAAGTTTAATTTCATTTTAATCGGCCTGCGGCAAAATGCGTCGTTCGATTTTCTTCTGCGGTTGCGCCGTGCGTTCGATCACGAAGCTGCCCATGATGAGATAATCCATCTCGGTGTTCATGAAACAACGATACGCGTCGTCCGGCGTGCAGACAATCGGCTCGCCGCGCACGTTGAACGACGTGTTCACCAGCACGCCGCAGCCGGTCGCCTGCTCGAAGCGCAGCAGCAAATCGTAGAGCAGCGGATTGCCATCGCGCTCCACGGTCTGGATGCGCGCCGAATAATCCACGTGCGTGATGGCCGGCAGCGTGGAGCGGATTTCCTTGAGCCGGTCCAGTCCTTTTATTTCCGGCGAAACGGCGCGGCACAATTCTTTTTTGACCGGCGCGACCAGCAGCATGTAAGGCGATTCGACATTCAAATCGAAATAATCCGCCACGCGCTCGCGTCGGACAATCGGCGCAAATGGCCGGAACGATTCGCGGAATTTCACCTTCAAATTCATCACCGATTGCATTTTGGTCGAGCGCGCATCGCCGAGGATCGAGCGGTTGCCGAGCGCGCGCGGGCCAAATTCCATCCGGCCTTGAAACCAGCCGATGACTTTTTCGGTTTTCAGAAGTTCAACGGTGAAATCCAGCAACGCGTTCTTTTCCAACTTTTGAAAAACGGCGTTGTGCGAGCGCAGCACCGTTTCAATCTCGTCGTCGGAAAATCCGGGACCGAGCAGCGAGGCTTGCATGGAATCGTTGGCCGCAGCGGTTCGTAAATTTTCTTTGTTCGCATACCACGCCGCCAGCGCCGCGCCGAGCGCGCCACCCGCATCGCCGGCGGCAGGCTGAATCCAAATTTTCTCAAAAATGTTTTCGCGGAGAATGATTCCGTTGGCGACACAATTGAGCGCGACGCCGCCGGCCAGGCAAAGATTTTTCAGGCCGGTCACCTCGCGGGCATGACGCGCGAGGAGCAGCATGATTTCTTCCGTGACCAACTGAATTGAACGCGCCACGTCCATGTGCCGCTGCGTTATTTTCTCCTCCGGCTTGCGCGGCGGCCCGCCGAAAAGCCGGTGAAACTTTCCGTTGGTCATCGTCGTGCCGCGCAGAAAATTGAAATAATCCAGGTTCAGCCAGAACGAGCCGTCGGGTTTGATGTCGAGCAGTTCGCGGCGGATGGCATCGGCAAATTTCGGTTCGCCATAAGGCGCGAGGCCCATGAGCTTGTATTCGCCGGAATTGATGCGGAAGCCGCAATAGTCGGTAAACGCAGAATAGACCAGCCCGAGCGAATGCGGAAAGCGCAGCTCCTTCAGCATTTTGATTTCGCTGCCGCGCCCGTGGCCGATGGTGGTGGTCGCCCATTCGCCCACGCCGTCAATCGTGAGAATCGCCGCCTCGTCAAACGGCGAGGGAAAAAACGCGCTGGCCGCGTGCGATTGATGATGCCCGGTGAAAAGAATTTCGCAATCTGGCCGCAGTCCCGGCAGTTCCGCGCGGATCGCCTTGCGCAAATCGAGTTTTTCGCCTAGCCAGTTGGACATCACCGTCGGAAACGTCCGCCAGCCGCCGGGCGCGACGGCGAGATAGGTTTCGAGCAGCCGCGCAAATTTCAAAACCGGCTTGTCGTAAAACACCACCGCGTCAAGCTGCGGCAAGGTTAGATTTGCGTGACGCAGACAAAATTGCGCAGCCTGCCGTGGAAAATCCGAATCATTTTTTTTTCGCGTGAAGCGTTCCTCCTGCGCGGCGGAAATGATTTTTCCGTCCACCACCAGCGCGGCGGCGGCGTCATGATAATACGCCGAGACGCCGAGAATGTTGCGCGGCGCGGGCATCGGTCACAAAAACGGATAGAGCGCCCAGGCGATGCCGGAACTGGCGGTGAAAATAAGGATGGCGCCCAGCAGCAGCAAAACAACGATGAGCGGGATGAGCCACCATTTTTTCTCCTGGCGGGAGAATTTCAGAAATTCTTTGAGCAGTGTCCACATGCGATGTTGTGAATTTAGGATTTGCCGCGCCGCTGGCAAGGGAAATCACTGCACGCGCCTTTTCAGCACCAGCACCTGGGCGAGATATTCCTGCGCCTTGGCGTAAGCCGGGTCGAGCCGGATGGCTTCTTCAAACTCGTGTTGTGCGTCGTCCAGCCGGTTTTGTTTCGCCAGCAGCACGCCGTAATTAAAATGCGTCCGCGCGCTGGTGGGATTCAACCGCGCCGCCTCGCCAAATTCGGTCACTGCCGCATCAAGCTGGTTGGCGGAATCCAGCTCGCCGCCGAGCTCAAAATGCGGCTCCCAGTCCGCCGGGTTCAACCGGATGGCCTCGCGATATTTTTCCACCGCCTCGGCGTGCCGGTTCAATTGCGCCAGCACCTTGCCGCTGCGAAAAACGGTCTGTTCATCTTGCGGACGCTGTTTTTGGGCGGTGTCATAACTGGCGAGCGCGTCGGCGAATTTTTGCTGCGCGACAAGGACATTGCCAAGTTCAATCCAGCCTTCAGTCAAAGTGGGACGCAATTCCACCGCGCGCCGGAACGAAGATTCGGCCCCGGCCCATTGCCCCTGCAATTCCAGCATCCGTCCGACTTCGAAATTGGCGAGATAATCCTGCGGCAACATTTCGTGGATTTGCTGCCATTCCACGGTGGCCTGCGGCAAATTGCCGGTTGAGGACTGGAGAAACACCGCATAATTTCCCCGGAGCAGATAGTCGTCCGGCGCATTTTGCAGGGCCGCCTGAAAATCCGCGTCGGATCGCGCGGCAGCGGCGGCATTCATCCGGGATTGCAGCCCGTTCACTTCATTTTCCAATTGTTGCACGCGCGCGGCGTTGTTCAACTGGCCGCTCAACGGCGGTTGCTGCAAACGGCCGATCATTTGCTGGATGATCAGCGTGCGGTTCCAGTCCGACAAGCCGAGTCGCCGTTCGCAAACCTCCTGCGAAGCCCAACCGTTCGTGGCAGCGTCGCGCGAGATTTCCGGCGGCAACAGCGCCGCCACCTGCCCTGCCCATTCACGACCAAGCTGATAACTGCCGTCGAAATTAAAATGGACGTGCTCGTAAAAAGTTTCGTCGCCGCAAAGTCCGGACGGCGTGCTGGCCGCGAGCGCACCAGAGGCATCGAACAAAACCAGATTGTCACCGGCCAGTTGCCGGCCCGTGGCGGCGATCAGCGCGTTGAGCCGCGAATCGGTGCGGAATGGCAGCGCATCGTCATCGCAGGCTGACTGCAAATGTTCGCGGGCGGCGGCATAATTCGTCAACTGCAACAGACATTCGCCCCAGCGGAATTGCAGCTCGGCAAATTTAGGATCCAACTGGGCCGCTGATTCAAACTGTCGCGCCGCTTCGGCGAAATTCCCCCGAGTTTGGGCCAGCACGCCGTTTGTAAAAAGTTGGTCGAACTGGACGCGGTCCGCCGGCGGCAGGTTGCGATTGGCCAGCGAGGCGAACGGCGCGCAGTCCTTGAGATTCACCGCCATGGTGTTGAGAATGATTTTTGCGCCGGAGTTCAAGCCGGCCTTCAAGATGTCGTGCAGGTTCCGCGAAAAATTTTGATACACCACTTCCTTGCGCGGATCGTCCGCCGGAAGCTGGTTGCCAACGAACATTTCCATGCCGCCCCACGACGGCGCGCTCGCGTTTCCACCTTTCAATTTACGGCCGAGGTTCGCCAGCAACTGGCCGAGCCGCGTTTTTTGGATCGCGAGGTTGAGCCGGATGAGCGCGAGCGGCGGAGCCTTGGCGCCAAAAACGGTCGCGGCGCCGAACGGCCCGACCATTTCGTTGTTGCCCATGTAAATAATCCAAAGGTCGCCGTCGGCGTTGGCGCAGTCGCGGGCGATGGGCAAAATGACGTGCGAATCAATGGCCGTGATGCCGGTGTTGATGATCTCAAAATGCGTCTGCGGATAGCGCGCCGACAGCAGGGCTTCAAGGTAACGGCCCGCGCCGTAGGCCGGCTCCGGATCGCCCATCGCGGCGGATTCGCCCAAAATAAAAATCCGGTAGGTGCCGGCGGATTTTTGCACCGGCATGCGGATCGGCCCCAGGCCGCGCGCCAGTTGCGGCGGAAAAAACCGGAGGCCGAAGGTTTCGTTGTTTACATAATATTCGCCGTCGCCGATGGCAATTTTTTTGAACAGCGCCGGATCGTAACCATAGCCGGCCAGCCGCAATCCGGCTTCGATGGCGGCGAGCAAAACCAGTGGAACGACCACCAGCGCAACGAGACGGAACAGCCAGCGGCGAGACGGCGAGGCTGGAGCCTCCGCAATTCGCGCGGCGGATGAATCGTGCGGCGGGGCCTTCGATTTTTTCGGTTTTCGTTTCAATCAACCTCCAGGTGGAATGGCGCGCGGGAATTCGTGGATGTCATGTCGCGTTGCAAAGTTCGCGGCCAATTGTTCGCCTAACTCCAAAAAGTTGGCAAGATAATTGGTCGCATTTCCCCGCTTATTTTTCAAATGCCGTTTGAAACGACAGCCGAAGCCGCATAAAACTTGGCCTTGCCGGCGGGGTTTGCGTAGAGTTTGCCCATGTTCCAAAAATGGTTTTTAGCCGGACTGCTCGCCTTGGTTCTCCAAACCGGCCCGGGCCAGGAATGTCAGATCAAGGAAGAAATTGTCCACTCGCGGAGATTGGGCGCGGATCGCGGCATCCATATATTTCTTCCGGCTTCCTACGAAACAAACAGCCGACGGCGTTATCCGGTGCTTTACCTTCAGGATGGACAAAATATGTTCAGCATCGCCGGAACCAATTGTGCTTTCGGCTGGGGAAGCTGGCAATTGGACAAGACGGCGGATGAACTGGCCCGCGACAAAAAAATGCGGGAAATCATCATGGTGGCCGTGGACAACAGCGCTTTCCGCATGAAAGAATATGACGGACAAGTGGGTTCTCCATCGGCAGGCGCGACATCAACCAACGCACCAAGCGCCTTTGACAACTACGCGGCTTTTCTCATCACCGAACTCAAGCCGCGCATTGACCGCGAATATCGCACCAAGCCCGGCCCGGCTGACACCGGGGTGATGGGTTCGTCATTGGGCGGATTTTGCAGCCTGGCACTGGCGTGGCAGTATCCCGACATTTTTGGTCGCGCGGGATGTCTGTCCGGCTCGTTCCAAATTGAGCGCACCAATTTTTTGAACGAAGTTTTGCACAACTACCGCGGCAAGCCCAAGGCGGTCCGAATTTATCTCGATTCGGGCACGATGGATTTCACGGGCGGCGACGACAATCGCGCATTCACGGCACGGGCCGCCGCCGAACTGCGGCGCATTGGCTGGACGGGCAAAAACCTGGAGCTGTTCACGGACGACAAGCCGCTCACGCCTGAAGCAATGGCGGAGGCCGGTCTTCGCCGGGACAAATGGAACGAAGCGCAAACCAGCCGGCACAATGAATTTTACTGGCGGCTGCGGGCCTGGCGTGCGTTGACATTTTTATTTCCGCCGGACAAAAAATGATTCCGCGGCTTGTCATGCCGTCCGGCCCGCCGCATATTCTGGCCATGCCCCGAATCATCACCACGATTTGCCGGATTCTTCTGCTGGGATTCGTTGCCGCGATCCTGCCGGCGATCCCGACGCGGGCGACGATTTTGTGGAGCGACCCGGAAGCGCGCGTCGTTCACGAGACCGGCGAAGGCGTGGACATTCTGGGCGGCAAGGTGAAGCGCGACGACAAGGACAGCGACACGCTCTATTTCAAATTTCATGTGGACCCGCTTTCAGACTTGAATTCGGAACCGTATTTTGCCGGATTCCAATTGTTTGAAGGCAACACCGAGCACCTGGGCGTGGGCAACGCGCTGGAGGCATGGGGCTATTCCGCGTGGAACGCCTCGAAGACAGGGCCGTCCAACCGGGTTGACGTCGCGGACGCCGGCGAATTCAATTTGAAATCCGCGCATCCCGAACCGTTCCGGCTCGGCCAGTTCTGGCCTTACGAACTCGTTCGCCAAGGCGTCGAACACACCATCGTCTTCAAAGTCCAATATGTCCCCGGCGGCGACGACCTCGTGACCGTGTGGCTCGACCCGAACCTCGGGCGCGGCGCGACGGACAAAAACCAGCCCGAAAACATCACCACGACGTTCCCGGCCAAGGCCGCCTTCGATCAAATCCGCCTCCGTCACGGCAAGGGCGACACGGGCGACGGTGGCAAAGGGTGGATTTTCAGCGATATGGCGATTGCCACTTCGTTTGACGACTTCGTCACAGTCCATTTCTGGCAGACCTGGTGGTTCTTCACGCTTGCCGGGGCCAGCGTGCTGGTGGGCGTGGGCACAACCGTGCGCGGGCTGGAACGGAGAAAATACCGCCTGCAATTGCAACGCGCCGAGCAGGCCAGCGCGCTGGAACGCGAACGCGCCCGCATCGCCCAGGATTTGCACGACGATCTCGGCTCTTCGCTGACGCGCATTTCGCTGTTGAGCGGTTTGCTCCGCGCCGACAGGCATCATCCCGCCCTGGTGGAGACGCACGCGGTCAAACTCATGCAGTCCGCCGACCAGACGGTCCGCGCGCTTGAGGAAATTGTCTGGGCCGTGCGGCCGCGCAGCGATTCGCTGCAAAGCCTGGTGGATTACATCGCCCATTTTGCCAACGAACTGTTTGAAGGCACCGCCACCCGCTGCCGGCTGGACCTGCCGCACGATTTGCCCGCGCGCCCGTTGCCGCCCGAAGTGCGCCACAACATTTTTTTGATCGTCAAGGAGGCGCTGACCAACGCCCTGAAACATGCCGCGGCCAAAGAAGTCACTGTGCAAGCAAAAGTTAATTCGGGCGTGCTGGAAATCACCGTTCAAGACGACGGCAAAGGTTCCACGCAGCCAATCTCCAAAGTCGAAGGCAAGCGGCATGGATTGGAAAACATGCAAAAACGGGCGGAAAACATCGGCGGCATGCTGACCTTGGACTTTTTGCCCGGCAAAGGAACCTGCGTCCAGATCAAGGTGCCGCTGCCGGACCGGCTGGTTGCCGGTTAAACTTGAAACCCGGCCGCCGCGGGGACATATTTATTTTGTTTCAAATCCGGGCATCACACTGACCTGATCACAAACCTGCCAGCCAATGCAAATCAAAGTTGCCATCGTGGATGATGATGAAGGCATCCGTTCAAGCCTTGCGATGCTCATCCGCCGCTCGCCGCTGTTCGAGCTGACCGGCGATTATCCTGACGCCGAAACCGCCATCAAAGAAATCCCGCGCAATCCGCCCAACGTGGTGCTCATGGACATCAACATGCCGGGAATGAAAGGCATGGAATGCGTCCGCATTTTGAAGACGCAACTGCCCGCCGTGCAATTCCTGATGCTTACGGTTTACGAGGACAGCGATTCCTTGTTCGCCTCGCTCAAGGCCGGGGCCAGCGGCTATCTGCTCAAGCGCACCGCCTCCGCGCGGCTGCTCGAAGCCATCCGCGACGTTCACGCGGGCGGTGCGCCGATGACCCCGCAGCTCGCGCGCCGCGTCGTCCAATTTTTCACGAAACCGACCGATCAGGCTTCGCCGGTGGCCCAGCTCACGGCCGGCGAAAAGGAGTTTCTGGACCAGCTCGCCAACGGCTATGCCTACAAGGAAATTGCCGGGCGCATGAAAATCAGCATTGACACCGTGCGCAGCTATGTGCGGACGGTCTATGAAAAACTCCACGTCCACTCCCGCACCGAAGCCGTGGTGAAATATCTGCGCGGCTGAACAGGATCTTTATTCAGCGTTGCTCAACGGGACGCAGCTTTAACAAAATGTCACCGGCATTGACCACGGGCGCGCCGGCGGCGGTATGGTTGGTGACATTCTCACCGGTGTAATTCGTCTGGAACATCTCGTAGCCGGAATGGCTGAATTTGATTGTCACCGTCCACCAGCCCGGGGAGCGGAACAGGGCGAACACGCTTTTGCTGCCGAGCACAAACCGGCCGTCGCCATCCGTCCGCACGCCGTCGCCGGCCATCAGCAACTGTCCGCCTTTGGGCGGCCCGAACGGCTCAAAATTCTGGCCCGCATGGCCGCGCTGGACTTGCGCATTGGCCAGCGGCTGGTGCGTGTCCGCCGCCAGCACCCGTCCCGTCACCTCCGGCGAAACGTAGTGCGTCACATCTCCCGACTGGCAGCCGGCCAGAAAAATTGCCGGCAACAGCAGTGCGGAAATGGTGAACTTTGATACGGGTTGTTTCATGAACAAAGGTTTCCCTTCGCCCATGTTTTCGTCAAACCAAATCCTTTTTGGCGGCGGCCACGCGACGCCTGGTGGTCGGGACGGATTGAATTGCGGCGCTTCGGCGCGTCAATTCCACAAGGAGCGCAGCATCTGAAGCGTGCGGCTCAACAGGCGCGGCGATTTGTCGGCGGCCGGATTGACATAATGCCTTGAAGCCGGCCTTTCCGCCGAATGCTTTAAACGGCGACGGAAGCTGGAACCGGATACCGGGTCATTGGCCGGGGAGCGGATTCGCGCGGCCACTTTTTCCACCGGGAAACTTTTGAGCAGGTAATCCGACGCACCCTCGCTCAACGCCCGTTCCCGCCACTGCGGATCATTGCAGGTGGTGAACATCAGCACGCGGGTCGTGCGGGTGAGCGACTTGATGGGGCGCACGGCATCCAGGCCGTTGCGTTCGCCCATCTGGACATCCAGCAGGATGACATCCGGCCCGGGTTTGCTGGCCAGCTCGCTCAACAGCGCATCCGGCGAGGAGAAATGACGCGCGCAATCGATGCCGTCTTCATGGCCCAGCGCCTCGGCGACCAGCGTCCGGATTTCGTCGTTGTCGTCCACCAGCCAGACCCTCACGCTCGGCACGAATGAATGGACCGCTTCCGAAGCGACCGGAATGTTCCGGGCGGCTGGCGGGGCGGCTTGTGATACAGCTTCGTTCATCCTGCCCGACTGTAAGCTTCACCGATGCCAACCTCCGCCCACAATTTGAGCCGTGCGCACAACGCGAGAAAAGCATTGATTTCACAAGAGGATTCGCGTTTGTGACAATTCAGGAACAATTGCCGGACAACGGAAACAAGTCTGGCCCGTGGCGCGTTCTAACCAGCTTGTCAGAAACCCGACATCCGGGTGCGAACCGTCAACAACTTCGACGCCTCAAAAAATCACGGCGCTGCGGCTGGCGGGTTGGTGATTCCCAGCCGCGCCTTGATCACCTCCAAGTCGCGTTGGATTTGGTCCACCTCGGATGCCAGTTGCTTTTGCCGGGCCATTTCCTCCTCGTCCGGCGCCAGCAGCTTGATCTCCTTGAACAAGGCATCGCCCATGTTCGTGGCCACGCGCCTGGTTTCGGCGTTCACCGTGTTCTCGATCCGGCCTTCCTGGGCGGTCATCGCGTCCTCAATCTGCCCGACGCAGAAATACATCGTGTCCGTCTGGTTGGTGTGGTAGTAATAGGCCAGCGAATTCTCCGACTCGCGTTCGGTGTCGGCCGCCTGCAACTCCGACTCGATTTTTTTATCCACCGTCAGCAGCAGATACAAGGTGTTGGTGTGGTAAAAAAACGCCTCGTCGTGGCTCTTCTCAAAATAGAAGTCATTCATCTTGTCCAGCATGGGCGCCAGCGAGACCAGTTGCGTTTGGATCGCCGTCATCTGTTGCGCCTGGCTTTGCTGGAGCTGCTCAACCTTCTGCGTCAGCGCTTCAATCTTCTGGGCGTTGATCCTGGCCTGCTTGTTGCAGCCGCAGAGAAGTGCCGACCCGGCGAGCACGGACAACAGGAATGTTTTTTTCATATCGAATAAAGCTCAATGGGGCCTGGCCAAAGAAAAATTGCGGTTTGGCTCCGCCAAAATCCCCATGCCAAGGAACACTGTGCCGGCGGATTCGTCAATTGCGATTGTTGGCCGCCGTCGGAAGAAAGCGGACTCACCGTGCAGGAAATCCCCGACCGGCACCTTGCAAAGACGCCGGCGTGAGGCTCGGCCTCGCGTTCCGGCTTTTTATTTTACGGGATTTGCACCTTCGTCCAGTCTCGCGTATGTTCCGCGTCAAGGTGCCCCTGCATCATGAACTTAACCACACGACGCTGGTTGGGAGGTTTGCTGGTTGCGGTTGCCATCCTGACTTCGGCAGGGTCGGGCCGCGGCGCGGAGCAAACGGTGCAACCTTCGGAAGCCGCCCTCTGGACGAATCGCGTGGGCAACGGATTTCAATCCGGAACCCAAACTCTCACCTTCGAGGCCGGTGGCGTTCACGGATTGGAGATTCTCGGCAGCGTTCAATTTCACAACCTGGCGCTCGCCAGCCTTTCCTATGGCCGGATGACCGGGCCGGTCATGGGCGAGGACCGCTGGTATCAGGGCAATTGGGAATTGCGCGCGGAACTGTTCGGAGGCACACAGTTTTCGCCCTCCGAGGCCTGGATCATCGGATTGACACCGCACTTGCGTTATGACTTTGCTACCGGTTCACGCTGGATTCCGTTCGTGGATGCCGGAGCCGGCGCAACGGCCACGGACATTGGACGACCCGATCTGAGCTGCACGTTTGAATTTAACGTGCAAGGGGGCGTCGGCGTTCACTGGTTCGTGCGCGACGACTGGGCGGTGACGGCGGAGGCCCGTTATTTCCACGTGTCAGACGCGGGATTGACCCGCCCAAATTACGGGGTGAACGGAGTCATGGGAATGATCGGGTTGACCTGGTTCTTCTGACCTTGGTTGACTGCTTTTTCTCCGGGGCCGGAGCCTCGTCCGCTGTCCTGTGAACAATCTTCGACCACCTTGGCGGCGCCACCCGGCCCGGATCTCCCGCATCGTCAGGAAATCAGATGCGGAATCAACCGCCAGGAAGCCAATGCGCCAAGCTGCCGACGGCATTCCAGGAAGATGCTGATGGGGTTCCTCCTGCTCTTTTTCGGGCAGGTTATGTTCAGTTGGCCGCCGCGTGATGGCAACTGCTCCAGGACTGTTGGGGCCGTTTTCCTTGCCGCCACCGCCGCAACGCGGTAAAACTCTCCCGCGTGAACCGGCTTTTCCTCGGCATGGCGGCAAAAATCATTTTGTGTGCGTTGGCCTTTGGGGTGGCGACGCTGCCATTGCGTGCCGATGTGCTGGTGAGCACCAACGGCGAACGGTTCATCGGCACGGTGATTGCCGAGACCGGCACCAATGTCATTTTTGACTCGGAACTCGCCGGGCGGCTGACTTTTCCACAAACGAAAATCCGCAATCTTCAGCGGACGCCGGCCGTGGCGACGAATGCGCCGGTCGTTCTGGCTGCCACCAATGTGCCGATCAACGCCGCTTCCTGGAAGCCGCCGGGCGTCGGCCATGACGGGGCCGACTGGGTGCAGCTCAAGTCGGGCGAATGGCTGCGCGGCGAGATCAAGTATGTTCAAAACAAGGAAGTGGAGTTTGACAGCGACGAGCTGGACCAGCAGACGCTGAAGCTCAAGGATGTCCGGAGTCTTTATACGGCGCACCGGATGTTCACCCGGTTTGACTATGGCCTGCCGCTTTACGGCAACGTCGTCATCAGCAATGACGTCGTGACGGTGCAGTCGGAACCGCCGGTCAGCCTGTCCCGTGATGAACTCATCGGCATCACCTACGGCGGCGGGAAAACTGGATGGAGCAACTGGTCGGGCGACGTGAGCATGGGTTTGAGCCTCCAGTCCGGCAACAACGAACAGACCGCGATCTCCACCAGCGCGGAACTGGCGCGGCGGACGCCCAACACGACGCTGCTGATTGACTACCTCGGCAATTACAGCCAGGTGAACAATGTCCAGAGCGCGAACAACGAGCGCGTCAACACGACTTACGACATCCGGCTCAACCAGGACTGGTTCGTGCGTCCGGTCCAGTTGGAATACTATCAGGATACCCTGGCCAACATTTCCTACCGGCTCACCGGCGGCGTCGGGGCCGGCTACTATGTTTTTGACCGCACCGGGCTGGAGTGGCAACTGTCGGCCGGCCCCAGCTATCAATTCACCCGGTTTGAAAACGTCGAACCGGGCGAGTCCGACAGCGCCACCGCGCCGGCGGGCGTGTTTAATTCTTATTTCAAGGCCGATGTCACCTCGCGCCTGACTTTCATCCAGTCGTGGCAGAGCATCGTCACCGAGCGTGAAGCCGGCCAATATACGCATCACGCCGTGACCACGCTGGAATTTGAAATCAAACGGCACCTCAACCTGGACGTGTCGTTCATCTGGGATTATCTGCAGGACCCCCAGACCCGGGCCGACGGCGCCGTCCCGCAGAAAAGCGATTATTACCTGACCGTCGGTTTTGGCGTGCGGTTTTAGAATTTTTTCCGGCAAACCGGTTGCACACAACCGGTGAAATGCCCAACGGCAAACATTCCAACGCCGGGTCGGTTGAAGGCAAATTGGTTTTGGGACAATGCGCAACCGATTTTCACGCGTGATCATCCGCACAACAGTCTTGACCGGCGGCCAGGAAACCGGCCGGCGGCAACGCCGGCCTGCGAAAAAAGTGGTGGTTGCCAGCCGATAACCCGGCCCAACCGCTCCCGCGCCGGACTCACCTCCGCTCCGCTGCGGCTCGGCGCACCCCACTCATGAAAACTTAGAAAAATTCTTCGCCATGCTTGACAACCCTCATAGGGGCTCCGGCGCATGTCAGGCGGGCAGCTTGGCCGCAAGCACGTCAACTTTCTCGATGGACGGCGGCTTGGAAAGCAGCTCACCGGCCCTGGCCATCAATGCCGCCGCCACCTTGCCGGAGAGATGCGCCTGCCGGCCCGCTTCATCCGGGAAGGCATCAAAGATTCCGAAGGTGCCCGGCCCCAGGCGGATGCCAAACCAGGCAGTGGTGGCGGGCTCCTCCATCACCAGAGGCAGACCGCCCATCAGGAAGCCCTCCACCTCCTTCTCTTTTCCCGGTTTCGCTTCCAGACGAACGAATAATGCAACTTTGACCATAAACTGTCCTTTCCCAATTATGTTTTTAACGCCCGCCAAAAGCTCGGCCACGCCGGGCGGAAATGCAACTAAAACATGGTGCCTGCCTCAAACCGCCTTCGAAAATACAAAACCGGCGGGTTGACGGGCGGATAACCCGCATCCGATGCCCGGCTTCAGTCTTCATTAAAACAGACCCGCACTTTCCACTCCATCCGTTCACTTCGCCGCTCCGGTCAGAAAGTTTGCACACAGCCTCGCGAGAGGCTGTGTGAAAACCCGGACATGATTTGAACAATTACTCCGCTGGCGGGTCAGTGACAAGCATGAAACATCGCCCCGGCCTGGACCGCTCGCAAACGCTGCTCTTTCCCGAGCGGCTGGAAGATTACATCGCGGCTGAAAATCCCGTGCGCTTCCTCGACGCCTTCGTGGCGTCGCTGGACCTGCACGCGCTGGGTTTCGCCAGGGCCGTTTGCGCCAGCACCGGCCGTCCGCCCTACGATCCGGCGGTGCTGCTCAAGCTTTACCTCTACGGTTATCTGCATCGCGTGCGCTCGTCCCGCCTGCTGGAGGCCGAATGCCGGCGCAATGTCGAGGTGCTCTGGCTGCTGGGCAAGCTCGCGCCCGACTTCAAGACCATCGCCGACTTCCGCAAAGATAATTTGCAGCCGCTCAAGGCCGTGGCCCGGCAGTTCACGCTGTTGTGCCGCAAGCTGGAACTCTTCGGCGGCGAACTGCTGGCCATTGACGGCAGCAAATTCACGGCGGTCAATGCGCGCGACCAGAACTTCAACGCCGCCAAGCTCCAGGAATTGATTGACCGGGCTGATGCCCGGCTCGCCGGGTATCTTCAACAATTGGACACCGCTGACACTTCCGAACCGGGCACAGCGGCCCCCTCGAAAACCGAACTGGCGCAGAAGATCGCGGCGTTGCAGGAAAAGCAGGACTGGCACAAGGAATTGCTCGGCGAGCTGGATGAAGAGCAGAAGCAAATTTCGGTGACCGACCCGGACACGCGCAAGATGCCCACGGCCCACGGGATGATCGTGGGTTACAACGCACAGGTGGCCGTGGATGCCAGACACAAGCTCATCGCCGCAGACGACGTGACCAACGAGGTGGCGGACTACCAGCAACTGGCCAATGTCGCCCTGGAAGCCAGGGCCAATCTCGAATTAACCCAGGCTGAAGTGGTGGCCGACGCGGGTTATTACAACACGGCGGAAGTCAGCCGGTGCGTGGAACACGGAATCACGCCCTACATTCCCAAAGCGGACACGAGCGCGAACACCGCACGCGGCCTGTATGGCAAAAGCCAGTTTCAATATGACGCCCTGAAGAATGAATATGTGTGCCCGGCGGGCGCGGCGTTGACGTATCGCTTCAGCACGCATGAACTGGGGCGGGACATCCATTATTACCGGGCCACCGGCTGCAAGACGTGTGCGTTGAAGAGCCGGTGCACCCGGAACAAGGCCAACCGCACGATCACCCGCGAGGAGAACGAACACTTGATGGAGGCGATGGCCCAACGGATGCAGCAACAGCCGGGGAAATTCAAATTAAGGAAGACGCTGGCCGAACATCCCTTCGGGACGATCAAGCGCTGGTTCGGCTACACCCACTTTCTGCTCAAGGGCCTGGCCAAGGTGCAGTGCGAATGGAGCCTGACGACCCTGACCTACAACCTGAAACGGGTGCTGAACCTGGTGAGCTTCCAGAAATTGATGGCGGCGGTGGGTTGAAAGCCCGGCGGCAACGCCTGCCCGTAAAAAAAGTGGCGGTGGCCAGCCTATAACCCGGATAAATCACCCCACTACCGGACAGCCCGCTCCGTTCCACTTGAAAGAAAATCTCCAAAGCTAAAAAATCCACACGCTCCCACACTTCACCTCTTCGCCTCCGCAAAAGTTTTCACACAGCCTCGCGCGGTGTTAGGCAGCATGGTCAACTTCACAAATCTGCCTCGGAATCCAACGAATCCGTGCCAGCAAAACGCTGATGACTGCGGAAACGCCAACGAATGAATACCACAAATACCAAAGCCGAGCAATGGTCCAGCCCTGCTTGATAGTGTCTGGATCGCTCATCGGACGTGCTGTAATAACAGGAACGAATGCGACTGGCTGACCATCATGGCTGTGAACCCAATCTCCTGGATTCAGGAAATCAAGCCAAGCTGGGTCTGTGCAATTGTATAGCTTGTCGGTGACACACTCCTGCCAGACAATGGTGCAAATAATCGTCATCACAAACATCACGACGACAAACTTTGCTGCACTCTCACACATCCGAATCATAAGAACGCGAATGCTGCCTAACGAAAAAAGCTGAGCCACCGCCGACTTGCGACGTGAACCGCGATAGCGGAACTGACAGCGCCAACGGCGGTTGGCTCCGGCGACTTGTTAGGCGGCGTCATCGTCATAACTTAATGAATGTCGTATATGCCAGGTGGTGACCACCAGCGCAGGTAACGCCTCAATAAATCTCCAGGCCAATGATTCTGCAATCCGATAAGCGGCGAATAAACAGTATGAAATGCTGACTCGGAAATATGACCTCTCACGGCGAGCGCCCAAGCTGGCCCTATGCTTGCGATGTATAACGCGCCAACAAATATCAGCAAGCCAACCAACAGCAGCGTCTTTTTTTTTGTAGCGTTTGACATTCTTGGGTAGTGGTGTCCGCAGCCGCCTAACGAAAAAAGCTGAGCCACCGCCGACTCGCGGCGTGAACCGCGACAGCGGAACGGCAAGCGCCAACGGCGGTTGGCTCCGGCGCGAGGCTGTGTGAAAACTCAGTTTTCGACCGTCGCAGCCGCCTGCTCATTTCATCAAAGTTCGCCATATCCAAAATTTGATCGTTACCGGATTTCGCTCCGCCACTTTTCACACAGCCTCGCGACTTGTTAGGCTGCATAGTCAAAAAACAAACCTGTGAACCACAATCGCCCAAACAAATGCAAAGACTGAAAGCGCGACGATGGCCTGATAACTTTTGTGGCGGAAAATATCTACCAATGCCTTAATTCCCCAGCCAGCATCCAACAGGAAACAAACAAACAAAACCGGCATGGCTGTCGCCAAAAAATCAAAACTATCGCCAGCATCATAATAATCTCTGTGCTCAAGCTTGGCTTCCTGGCAGATGCTAACAACAGCGTGCCAAATAATAACCATCCCGACGAGGTTCGCGGCTGAGAAAATGATGGTGCTCTTTTTCATGCGCTCGATGCAGCCTAACAGATATTCGGCCAAACGTGGGTTTGGCCTAATTCGGGAAGCGGATGCGGCGTCTTCCTTTTCATGTCGTTAAATTTAACTGGCTTAAATCCAGAAGTCAAGCTATAAGGTTTGGCCTAATTCATGAATGCAAGCCGTGTCCGTTATCCGGGGCGTCCTGTGGCGCGATTGACGCCCAATCCCAAGCTGAAATTTCTGGACCAGTGCCGGGAGGTGATGCGTTTCAAGCAGTTGGCGCACCGGTCGGAAGAGACATATTTGCAATGGATTAAGAGATTTATTTTGTTTCATCGAAGCAAGAGCCTCACCTCACCCCGGCCCTCTCCCCTCCTTACAGGAGCGGAGAGGGAGAAAACCAGCGGCGGTTGGATCTGGCGGCATCCGAGGGACATGGGGGAGGTGGAGGTGCGGGCGTTTCTGACGGATTTGGCGGTGCGGCGGAAAGTGGGCGCGGCAACGCAGAATCAGGCGTTTCACCCCGTGAGATAAAAGATTATGCCAAGCTATTGCCATGTATATGTGTTGCGCTCAATTAAGGATGGGCAGTTCTATGTTGGCTTGACCAGAAATTTGCCAGCGCGGTTGCAAATGCACAACGGTGGAAAAGTTCCTTCCACGAAGAGTCGAATTCCGCTTGAGCTTGTTTATTGGGAAGGCTGTTTGAATGAACATGACTCCGCCAGACGTGAAAAATATCTCAAGAGCGCGTGGGGAAAACGCTATATCAAGGGGCGCTTGCGGCAATATCTCACGGGGTAAATGCCCTGTTGTTTCTTTATCGCGAGGTGGTGGGTGGAGAGATGGAGTGGATTGGCGGTTTTGAGCAGGCGCAACGGTCGCGGCGGGTGCCGGTGGTGTTGAGCCGGGAGGAGATGCAGGCGCTGCTGGCGCAAATGAGCGGGACGCAGGGTTTGATTGGGCGTTTGTTATATGGCACGGGGATGCGATTGCTTGAGGGTTTGCGATTACGAATCAAAGATGTGGATTTTGGGCGCGGGCAAATCATCGTTCGCGGCGGGAAGGGAGACAAGGACCGGGTGACGATGCTGCCGGAGTCGCTGCGGCTGGAATTGCAGGAACAGTTGAAGCGGACGAGAAAAATCTGGCAGCAGGATGTGGCGGCAGGTTATGGCCGGGTCTGGCTGCCGGGGGCGTTGCGGGTGAAATATCCCAAGGCGGAACTGGAATGGGGCTGGCAATGGGTGTTTCCGTCCGCCGAATTGAGTCTTGATCCCGAAACGAAGGTGCGACGGCGGCATCATGTGACGGACGCGGCGGTGCAAGGCGCGGTCAAGGCGGCGGGTGCTCGTGCCGGACTGTCCAAGCGGGCAACGCCGCATGTGTTGCGGCATAGTTTCGCCACACATTTGCTGGAATCGGGAACGGATATTCGCACCCTTCAAGATTTACTCGGCCACAAAGATGTGACGACGACGCAAATCTATACGCATGTGATGCAAAGGCCGGGGCTGGGCGTGAAAAGCCCGTTGGATGTGCTTTGATTTAGGAACATTGAACATCGAACATTGAATCTTGAACCTCGGACAGCGCCGGCCTTCATCCACGGCTAAAACAATTGCGGGCGGGGGCAATGAATCCAGAAGCTGCCCGCCGCCCGTCTGCCCGGTCAGGTCCGGGCAAATTTGTTTTTGAAATCAAAAGGTGTAGTGTCGGCGCTGCGCGCTGATGGATCGAGCCGCAGGCTCGACGCTACAACTTGTGAATATCCACCGCTCACGTGGACATGATGGAACGGGGGGCGGTCCATGCGCTCGCGCCGGTGCTGCCGCCGATGGCCCGCGCGCGCACGAAATACGTCGCCCCCGGCGTCAGGTTGGGGAACACAATCCGGGTGGCCCGCGTGGAGATGCCCGCCTCCGCCCACGTCTTGCCGCCGTCCGTGCTCAACTGCAACTGATACGACTTGGCGTTGCGCACCGGCAGCAACTGCAGGAGCGCCTGGGTGGTGCCGTTGTTCAGAAAGCTCACGATGTCCGTGTCGTCCAGGGGCGACGAGGCGTGGTTGGTGTTCACCGGCAGGTAGCCGGTGGCGAGGAGCATCTGCATGTTGGCGCCCACGACGTTCTCCACAATGTTCGCGTCGGCGTTGAGCGCGTCCGTCAAGGCGTCAAAGGCCTTGTCCCGGGCCGCCTTGGCCACCGTGCCGCCGGTGAGGAGGGCACCCTGTTTGACGATCAGGTCCGCCGCCAGGGCCGAGACGGCCTTGGGGTCAAACGGCAGGTTGAGGAACAGCGTGACGTCGAGGCTCACCCCGACGTTGCTGCCAAAGACCCCGAGTTGATGGCCGGGATATTTGTAAAAATTCCGCAGCACCTTGAGGCCGGCTCTTTTAGTTTTCATATGTTTTATTTTGGTCGTCTGGATTCTGATGCCCGCCTGGCGTTTTGTTTGCCGCGCAACATCGCAGCCTCCCCTTAGCCTTGCCCATGCCAGGCGCCGGAAAAATCACGGGCGCCAATAAAAGCGCGCCTGGCAGGAACGGGCGCTGACCGGACAACCAATGGTGAGTTCAAAATGACTCAAGCCAGACTTCCCCGGCATTCAAACCGGCGGCGGGCGTCAGCCGGCCGAATGATTTCGAGGGTGAGTCCAAGAGCGGTCGCCGGCAGTTTATCCCGGCCTGATTTGCCCGGGTAAATTACGGCTGGCACTCCACGGCAGTGTGGTTTCCTGAAAGGGAGGCCCGGACGGGATGAAAAAAAAGTTGAAAATAATTGCGGCAGCTCTTAAATGAGCGCTGGTTTGTCCCGGACAACCTCCCGGCGACTGTCCCAATCCCACCCACCAGACCGGTTGCGGACCGGTTAAAATGGCCGCCGGGACAGTTAAAATCGTCGTCAAGCCAGATTGATCTGCCACCGGTCAATAGAGAGCGGTCCCCGGTCAATAGAGCTTGACGACCGGACAATATGGCTTGGCGGCCCATCAATAAAGACCAGCAACCAGTCTATAAAGAATGGCGGCCGGGCAATAAGGCTTAACGACGGGTCAATATGGAGGTGCCGGCGGTCAATATGGCTTAACGGCCAATCAAACAGGACCGGAGACCAGTCAATATAGCTCGCTGACCGGTCAATATGGCTTGACGGTTAATCCATAGAGAAAAGAGACCGGTCAATATGGCTTACCGGCCGGTCAATATGGCTTACCGACCAAATCTGGAGCAAAAACCATCAAAAACAAGGGAAATCAGCAAAGACCGGTCAACCCGGCCACGCGCCGGCCCGTAGCGGGGTGAAGGGCGGTTGGGCGGGGATGAATGGGGTTTTGACGCCGGCCCGCAACGGCGACGGCGGGCAGGCGCATATCTTGCATACCGTCAGCATCATGGCCAAGTGAAGCTTTGAAGCCAGGCATTATTGCCCGCCAGCCGGAATGAGAAATCTTTCCGGCTGATTTCTTTTTGGACAACGGCTTGAAAAGAACCACATTTTGTCACTGGACACACCGGTATTCGGCACATAGATTCCTGTGCCGTAATTGGAAATGCAATTGCTGCTGGCTTGAAGCATTCACTGGAGGGCAAACATGAGGCTGCAGGCGGGAAAACAGTTTTACAAACTGGTCGTGGTCGCGTGGCTGACGTTCTCGCTGGGGAGCGTGGTGCTGGCGCTCATCTCGTGGCATCAGCTTTCCGCGCGCATGGACTACGGCAAACAGGTGACCTTCACCCGGGACGCGCTGCAGAAAGTTTATGAGTCGCTGTTGAACCTGGAAACCGGGGAACGCGGCTACGTCATCACCGGCGACAAAAAATTTCTGGATCCCTTCACCGAGGCCGAGACCAACCTGCCGGCGCTGTTTGACAGCCTGGTGGTGCTGGTTCACGACGACCCGCAAATGCTGGAGGGCGTCACAAAATTGCGCGCCACGGCGACGGCCACCATGAGCTGGCAGCAAAGTGTGATTGACCTTCGCGGGAAAAGTTTCGACAAGGCGGTTGCGATGGTTTCCGCCGGCAAGCTGAAAGAAATGATGGACGACCTGCGCTCGCAGTTCGTGGGGCTGGACAATGTTTGCCGGAGCCGGCAGACAGCCGTCCGCGAGGAAATATTCAGCCGCCTGTATCACGCGAACCTGGCCACGCTTGTGGCGGGCGGTTTCGGGACCGGCGCGGGACTGCTCGCGTTGTGGCTGTCCTACGTAGCGGCGCGGCAACAACAGAATGAACGTGTGCTGATGGAGGCCAAGCTGCAGGCCGAACACAGCAGCCAGGAAAAAACCGCCTTCCTCGCCAACATGAGCCATGAGATCCGCACGCCGATGAACGCCATCCTCGGTTTCAGCGAATTGCTGCAGGGCGAATTGCGCGAGCCCAAACAGCGGCAATACCTGCAATCCATCCGCTCCAGCGCCGACTCGCTGCTGCTGCTCATCAATGACATCCTCGACATGTCGAAGATTGAGGCCGGGGTGATGGAACTGCGTCCCGAACCGACCGACCTGCGCGAGATTTGCGATTTTCTGCACACCTTGTTTTCCGGCCCGGCGGCCAAAAAAGGGTTGAAGCTGGAATGCCGCGCCGCCGCGGACCTGCCCCATGCCCTGCTGCTCGACCGCATCCGGCTGCGGCAGATTTTGATCAATCTCGTCGGCAACGCGGTCAAGTTCACCGACCGTGGCGGCATCGAAGTGCGGGTCGCCTGGGAAAAACAGCCTTCCAGCAGTTATGTGACGCTCATCATTGACGTGCAGGACACCGGCGTGGGCATTCCGCAGGACCGGCTGGACGCGATTTTCAAACCATTTGTCCAGGCCGGCGCGCATCGCGACAAGGAAAAACAGGGCACGGGGCTGGGGCTTTCCATCGTCAAACGGCTGGCCGAAATCATGGGCGGAACCGTTGCGGTGGCGAGCGTGATGGGACAGGGTTCGGCGTTTCATCTGCGGTTTGCCGACGTGCCCATTTCCGCGCGGCTGCCGGCCTCCGAAAAATCCTCCTCGACCGGAGAAATCAATTTCAACAAATTGCGCCCGGCCACCCTGCTGGTGGTGGACGACAATGAAACCAACTGCCAGTTGATCGCGGGAATGCTGGCCGGCTCGCATCACCGGCTGTTTTTTGGCTCAAATGGCGAGGAAGCCGTCGCCAAGGCGCGCAAGCTCAAGCCCGATATTCTGCTGCTCGACATCCGGATGCCCGGAATGGACGGCGTGGCCGCGCTGGCGGAAATCCGCAAGTCGCCCGGACTGGAATTTCTGCCCATCATCGCCGTGACCGCGTCCAATCTGACGAGCCGGGAGAGCGTGCTGCAGGAGCGGTTCAGCGGCTATGTGCGCAAGCCATTTTCCAAACGCGAACTGTTCGACGAGCTGGCGGATTTTTTGCCGCGCCATCCAGATGCCGATGCGCCGGACGAGCCGGGCGATCCGGGCCGGAACGAAACGGCGCCGGCATTTTTTGCGCCGGCTTCCGGGGAACTCATTGCCCAGTTGCACCGGTTGATCACCGGGCCGTGGCCGGCCATCCGCGACAGTGTGGCCGTGAATGAAAGCAGGACGTTTGCGGAGGGCCTGGAAGATCTGGGCCAACGCTGGCAGTGCGAGCCGCTGGTTTCCTACGCGCAAAAACTGCTCCGTGACGCGGAAGCTTATGCCGTGACGGATTTGGAAAAACATCTCGGCGAGTTTTCCGCGCTGGTCGAGCAGCTTGACCGGGGCGCGAACGCATGAACACCAGCGCACCAGCGGTCGCGCCGGCGGAACCGGAAAACCTTCCGCCGCTGCCGGCGTTGTTCAATGAAATGCAGCCGGCGCGGATTCTCGTCGTGGACGACCAGCCGGCCAACCTCCAGATCGTCGGCGCGGTGCTCGGCAGTCTGGGCTGCGAAATCATTCCCGCCGCCGACGGGGCGACCGCCCTGAAGCGCGTCGCCTTGCGGACGCCGGATTTGATTTTGCTGGATTTGCTCATGCCCGGAATGGGCGGCTGCGAAGTCTGCCGGCAATTGAAGGAAAATCCCGACTGGAAAGACATCCCGGTCATTTTTCTTTCCGCCGCGGATGACAAGGATTTGATCGTCCGCGCGCTGGATTCCGGCGGCGTGGATTACATCACCAAGCCGTTCAACCAGGCCGAGCTGGTTTCGCGCGTGCGCACGCAACTGGCGCTCAAGGCCGCGCGCGACCGGCTCAAGCAACTGGCCGAGGACAAGGATGAACTGCTGGGCCTGCTCGCGCACGACTTGAAAAACCACCTCGGCGGCATCAACATGAGCGCCGAATTGATGAACGGACAAATCAAGCGCTTCAATGACAAACGCCTGACGCAACTGGCGGAAAACATGGTTCGTTCCAGCGCGCTGGCCATGACGTTCGTCAGGGAATTTCTCGCCAACTCCGCGACCGACCACGGCTTCACCTTGAAGCTGGCTGCAGTCAGCTTCAACGAAATTGCCGCCGCCACGGTGCAGCAATATCAGGAAGCCGCCCGGCGGAAAAAAATCGAACTCGTTTCAGATTTACCGGCGGAGACGGTCTTCGCGCTCGCCGACGTTACCGCGCTTGACCAGGTGCTGGATAATTTGATTTCCAACGCGGTCAAATTTTCGCCGCCGGGCAGACGGATTTTTATTTGCGTCCGCGTGGCGGACCATCGCGCCGAATGCAGCATCCGCGATGAAGGTCCGGGGTTTTCCGCCGGGGACAAGGCGAAAATGTTCCGTCGTTACGGCCGGCTCTCGGCGCGTCCGACCGGCGGCGAACCGTCCACCGGCCTGGGTTTGAGCATTGTCCGCAAACTGGTGCGGGCGATGAACGGCGAATTGTTGTGTGAAAGCAATCCGGGACAGGGCGCGACATTCACCATCCGCCTGCCGCGACCGGCTTCCGCTTAAAAAGTTATGGATTTTTTAATCATTGATGACGACAAAACCTTTCGCGATGCGACGTGCTTTCTCATCGAGGAAGCGGGGCATTACGCGGAGGGCTATGAATCGGGCCAGGCCGGATTGGCCGCGCTCGCGGAGGATCAGTTTGACGCCGTTCTTTTGGACGTGAACCTGGGAAATGAAAACGGCCTGGACGTGCTGGCGAGGATTGCAAAAACAATTTCCGCAGTTGCCCGTCGTCATGTTCACCGCGCAGGGCAGCGTGAAGATCGCGGTCGAGGCCATGCGGCGCGGGGCCGTGGATTTTCTGGAAAAACCGTTTCAGCGCGAGCAGTTCATGACCGTGCTGGCGCGTCTGCAACGGCTCCGCCAGTTGAGCCAGCGCGTCGAGCGGCTGGAACAGGAAGCCACCGAAACCAAGGCCCAAAGTCTTGAACCCATTTTTGATTTCACCACGCCGGCGATGCGCGAGGTGATGGAAATTCTGCTGCGCGCGGCGAAAACACCGGCTTCCATCCTGATTTTTGGCGAAAGCGGCACGGGCAAAAGCATCGCCGCCCGGACCGCCCACGAAAACAGCCATCTCGCGGACAAGCCGTTTGTGACGGTCAGTTGTCCGAGCCTTTCCAAGGAGCTGCTGGAAAGCGAATTGTTCGGCCACGTTCGCGGCTCGTTCACCGGCGCGATCAAAGACCACTGGGGCAAGGTCAAAACCGCGGACGGCGGAACGCTTTTTCTAGACGAGATCGGCGATCTGCCGGTGGAAATCCAGCCGAAACTTTTACGGCTGCTTCAGGAGCGCGAATACGAACGGCTGGGCGAGAACGTCACGCGGTCGGCGAACCTCCGCGTCATTGCCGCCACGAATTGTGATTTGAAAAAGCGCGTGGCCGACGGCTTGTTCCGCGAGGACCTTTATTTCCGGCTCAACGTCATTGCCGTTGAAATGCCGCCACTGCGCTTGCGCGACGGCGACCTGATGCGCCTGGCCGAGCATTACGAAAAATTCTTCGCGAAACAGTGCAATCGCAAAATCACGGGCTTTTCGCCCGAAGCCGTGAAGAGCATCCGCGCCTACAACTGGCCGGGCAATCTGCGCGAGCTGCGCAACGCCATCGAGCGCGCCGTCATCCTTGCCAAAAGCGAGCTGCTTTCCCCGGAGGATTTTCCCACGGAACTGCGCGGTCAAAGCGCGGCGGCAGTTGCTGTCGGGGATACTTTGCCGCAGGTTGGCGCGTTGATTTCGCTGGAAAAACTTGAGGAAGCGCATTTGCGCAAAATCCTCGAACTAACCCCAAGCCTTTCCGAAGCTTCGGAAATTCTCGGCATTGACCAGGCGACGCTTTACCGCAAGCGGAAAAAAATCGGCCTGGAATAACGGGGAAAATCGGATTGGACGCGGCAGTGCGAATCGAACCGGTTCGCCTTCCCGTTGATTTCAACAGGCGTTTCCCCCCGGCCCAAATCTTGCAAATCGCAATCAAATTGCAAAACACCTTGATGCGATGGTGAAGAAAACTGCGCAAACATTGGGGAACTGGCCGAAACTGTCTGGCATTTAAAAAGCTGAAGAAACAGCGGCGCGGTGTGCAGGCGTTTGGATTTGTTGTTCGTTTTATGAAAACACAAATTTTTGATGCGTTCGCTGAAATGATAGACGAACTTCCAGCCGGGGGAATTCTCAAGGCCGTCGAACTTGAGCGGCAGATGCTCAAGAACGATTTGCTGTATAAACGGGTGTCGGACGAGGACGTGGCCTCAATTTTCAATTTTTGCGAATTTCTCAAAGCCGTGGCTGAAGCGGACGAAATTGTCCCCATCAAATTGCCGCCGCACCACACGGCGTTTTACAGAAAAACTGTTGGGCGATTGATTGAAGCCGGCGAGCTGCCGGCGGTTGCCAAAGAACAATTCGACCTCACTTTTTCACCGGGGTTTTTGGAAGTTCTGGCTTGTTAAATGATTGAGCGGTGGAATTTTGACGAAGGATACCGGACTGAAGTGCGAAGCCCACGAGTTTCAAACGTCTGACGCACCGGGGTGTGTGGCAGGCGTGGCGTTATTTCCACGTCGTCAGAATCAGTCGTCTGGCCGGATTTCAATGAACGCTCATGGGAGATGCACTTGAGATTTGCAAGCCAGAATGAACGCGCAAAAATCAATGACGCCCCCGACCACAAAACCAACCACCGCGAGCGCCAAAAGGATTTTCGGGAAATTTATCATTAATTGCCGTGTCCCGCCCGATGATCCGTTCATCGAGCTGCCATAACCATGATTGAACATGCCATAATCCGCTTTCCAATTCTTGTCCGATGCACAACATAATTTGACATGCCGGGCGCGGGGGTTTGCTTCATTTCCAACAACGGGCTATCGTTGGAACTACCGGCAACCTGGGATTGCGGTTGTGGCAAAGGTTGGCGAGCCAGCTTATTTGATCGGCTCCGCTCCGGTCGGGACTGTCGGCGGCGGCGGAACGGAAATCTGGAGGTTTCGCGCCACAAAGCCGGACAGCAGTCCTGGCAACTATTCCATGCCGGCCTCAGAAAAAGAATTGCCGGAAGATCCGCGCCCGAATTCGCTTCCGACCGGTGCGACGGCTGGCGGCAATTTGAAGGTCGAATGCCGCAAATGGACGGTTCTCTGCCGTAAGCGGCGTCAGGGAGTGTTAAAAATCAATATCCCCAAATAAAAGAGCGCGCTGGCAAACAGGATGGCAAGCAGTGCGATAACGAAAAAACTCATTCCTTGCCGCTGCAGGCCCCTGACAAAATGTGGAAATAAAATCTTCATGAAACAGTCGTTGGCACCGTTCGCACTAACCATGCCAGACACAACGTCCGGATGCTTTTTCAAAGAAACCACGATTTTTGCGGCGGAGTTTCGTGATCATCGCCCCATTATCAATGGATTTTCTCTTGCCGGAAGCCCGCAGTGGAGCCGAATCATACAGCGGAATGGAACGAAGGCATACACCTGGCCTTGAACGCAAGACTCGCGCAGGCCGTTCAAACGCTGATCCGTTCTTTTAGGATTTGTTGGAAACCGGACGTTTTCGTTTGGAATTCCATGCCTTCAGCGAGCTTGCAACTTCTGTCAGGGTGACGTGTCGAGCGTGCGGTAGAAGCGGTTCGGAAAATTCGCCGCGTTCGTGTCGGTAAACGTCACCGAACCGCTGGCACCCACGGTTGCGGTGCCGATGACCGTCCAGATTTTGAAATTCTGCGTCGCCAGAATGTTGTAGCTGTGGCCGATCACACCGGTCACGGCCAGATTAAACTGTTTGGCAGGCGTGACCAGAAGCTGCACTGCGGGAACCGGCATGGGCACAGTGTAAACAACGGCGCTGGACATTGCGCTTTCCGCCCCGGCGGCGCTGTAAGTGGTCGCCGCAAAATAATAAGTGGCGCCAAAAACGAGGTTGGAAAAGGTCAGATTGGTGGCTGTTCCGGCTGAAATCTCGTTGGTGTAAACGCCGCTGGCTCCGCCGTAATAAATATTGTAGCCGGCAACCAGCGGGTTGGAGATCGGATTCCACGCCAGGGTCACGCTTGCCTGTGCTTGAACCAACGTCGTGAAAGCCGCAAACACCAGAAGACCCGCCAGACATTTCGCCAGCCCGCTGATCGTGGAAAGCCGGCGTGAGACTTCGCTGGCGCGTTTTGCTTTTTGTTCGTCATTCATGTTCATGTTAAATTTTTGCCGCCGGATGCGGCTGCAACGCTGGCGTTCCTTGCTGCTGCGAGGAAAACTGCAACATCAGATTTATTGAAGCGAATCTGTCACGGGTGAAAAGCGGAACCGCAAGTCACTCCGAGGCTCCGGGCGAGAACTAATTTGAATAGAAAACAAGCCGGCAACTCATACAACATCGCCGCAACTATGGTTTAAAGAACATCTTCACCATAATTCGCGCTTCAATAAATCCGGTTTCGCAATATCCGTGCCAACCGTTATAACCCGGCCCCGTTTTATAAATTGGGCAAATAATGCAGATTTTCCGGTGTCACCGCCGATTTTGCATCGGATTTATGAGGGCGATGTGAAACGAAGGTTTACAGCGGATGAAACGAAGGTTTACAATAGACAAATCGCATCCAGGCCGTAAATAAAAGTGATGACTGCGGAACAGGTCGTCGGAATCGAATTGCTTTTTTACTCCGGCCGGACGCTCACAAATTCCTGATGCAGCCGCGCGTAAACGCCGTCCTGTTTTAGCAGGCTTTCATGCGTGCCGCGCTCGACAATCCGGCCCTGATCCAGCACGAGAACCAAACTGGCCTTGCGAATCGTGCTCAAGCGGTGGGCCACGATGAACGCTGTCCGTCCGCGCAGCAATATATCCAGCGCCGTTTGCAGGCGCGCCTCGGTGACGGAATCAATCGCGCTGGTCGCCTCGTCCAGCACCACGATGCGCGGGTTTGCCAGCATGGCGCGGGCGAAGCAGATGAGCTGCCGCTGGCCAAACGACAGCGAGGCGCCGCGCTCCGCGACGCGAGTATGCAATTTTTGAGGCAGGGCTTCGATCAAGTCGAGACAGTCCAGGGCTGCCAGCGTCGCCTGCACGCCGGCTTCGGTGGCTTCGGGCCGGGCCAGCCGGATGTTGTCCAGCACGGTGCCGGAAAATAAAAAATTATTTTGCTGCACGCTGCCCATTTGCGAGCGGAGCGAATCGCTGGTGACGGAATTCAAATCAACATCATCCACCAGCACGCGGCCGCCGGCGGGCAGATAAAATTTTTGCAGCAGGCCCACCAGCGTCGTCTTGCCGCTGCCGGTGTGGCCGACGAGCGCCACGGATTGTCCCGGCTCGGCCACGAACGAAATGTCCGTCAGCACCGGCCGGCCCGGCTGGTATTCAAAATTGACGGATTGAAATTCCACGCGCCCCTTGATGGCCGGCAAAAATTTTGCGCCGGCGGCGTCCCGCCATTCCGGTTTTTGATCCAGCATCCGAAATAACCGTTCCGCGCCGGCCATCGCCATCAGCGACTGGTTCAGTTGATTGCCGATGACTTGAACCGGATCAAAAAACAGATTGGCGAGGAAGAAGAACATGACCAGGTCGCCGACTTCCATGTGCAGCCAGCCGTGCCAGCGCAGCGCGCCGAACGCGCCGAGCAGCGCCATCGCGCCGAGAAAAAGCTGGCTCTTCAATTGCAGCAGCGGCACGAACACCGCCGACGCCTGCGCCACGCCGACGTTATTTTCGCCATGCACGTCAATCAGTTTGCGGAAGAAGCCGGCGTTGATTTCGTGCCGGACGAACGCCTGCGTCACGCGGATGCCGCTCACGGATTCCGCGAGCGTGGAAGCGACCCGGCTCCAGGATTCCTGCACCTTGCGCATCCGCCGCGCCATCTCGCGCTGATAATTTTTGTTCACGAGCCAGATGACCGGCACGAGCAGCAGCATCAGCGAAAAAAGTTTCCAGTCATACCACGCCATCAGCGCCGCCGACACCGTCATCTGCAAACCCTGCACCACCAGCACGAACGCCACGTCCTGCACCCCGGCGCGCACGCTGTCAATGTCCGAGGTCATCCGGCTGATGATCCGGCCAAATTTGGTCTGGTTGAAAAACGACATCGGCATCGTCATCAATTTGGCGAACAGATCCGAACGCATGTCGTGAACCACGACTTCGCCGAGTTCGAGCGCAAACCGCTGGCGGAAATGGAAATTCACAATCGTGAACAGCGCCAGGGCAAAATAACCCGCCGCATAAAAATAAATTTCCGAAAGATTGCCGTGAGAAATCGGCCCGTTGATGGTGCCGCCAATTAACCATGCCAGCGCGGGCAGTTGCAGGCCGCGCGTGAACGTCAGAATGAAAAGCCAGTTGCGCTTGGCCGCGTAGGGTTTTGTGTAACGGAAAATCCGGCGGATGAGGTTCCATTGCAGCGGCGCCTTGTCCGCTTCACGCTCCTCCATCGGATTGTAAAAGGTGATCGACTCGCGCGCGGAATGATCGCCCTTCGCGATGCTGCCGGCCGGTGATTTCATTGGGCGCGCTCATAAATCCATGATCTGCAAAAGCGCGGTTTCGTGATACGGCCCCGGACGATGAACCAGTTCCGCGTGCGTGCCGGACTGGGTCAAACGCCCGTCTTCCAAAACCAAAATCAAATCCGCGCGGCGCAGCAGGCTCAAGCGGCTGGACGACGACAAAGGTGGTCCGCCCGGCCATCGCCTCGCGCAACGCGGAGACGATTTCATTTTCCGTTTTGGCGTCCACCGAAGCCGTCGGATCGTCGAGAATCAGAATCGGCGGCTGCAAAATCAGCGCCCGCGCGAGCGCGAGCCGCTGGCGCTGGCCGCCGGACAAATCCACCCCGGATTCGCCGAGCACCGTTTCGTAGCCGTGCGGCAGCGCGCTGATGAAATCGTGCGCCGACGCGATGCGCGCCGCGCGCTCGATCTGTTCCATCGTGGCGTGCGGATGGCCGAACGCGATGTTGGCCGCGACGGTGTTCGAGAACAAAAAACTTTCCTGGTAAACGATGCCGATTTGCCGGCGAAACTCGTCCAGGTCCAGTTCGCGCAAATCCTTTCCATCCGCGAGAATCCGGCCAGTTTGCGGATCGTAAAAGCGCGGGATCAAACCGAGCAGGCTGCTTTTGCCGGAGCCGGTCATGCCAAAAATACCGACGACCTGGCCGGATTTGGCCGCGAAGGAAATTTCCGTCAGCACCGGATTTTCCGGCGCGTAACCGAACGTAACTTTTTCAAAAATAATTTGTCCGGTGAGCCGGCCGGGCTTGATGGCGTCGGGCCGGCTTTGCACCTCCACCGGCGTGTCCAGCACTTCAAACACGCGGCGCGCGGCGGCCAGACTTTGCTGCGACTGAATTCGCGATTGTGGAAATGTTCGCGACCTGCCCTGTGAACTGCTGGAGCAAGCCGGCGAAAACCACCAGCCCGCTGCCAAGCGGAATTTTCCCCTGCACG
Organism: uncultured Verrucomicrobiae bacterium; assembly: GCA_963738245.1. GTDB lineage: Bacteria > Verrucomicrobiota > Verrucomicrobiia > Limisphaerales > UBA11358 > UBA11358. The sequence goes on along the minus strand of CAVTWB010000014.1, from coordinate 254,815 downwards.
ATACAGCCAGCCGCCGTAGGCGAACAAAATCACGAGGCTCAATTGCGACAGCATCTGCGTGCCGGGCGTGAAGATGGACAAATCCCAGAAAATTTTCCGCTGCTGCGAGGAAACCTCGTCGTTCGCCGCCTCAAACCGGCGGACCTGGTGCGCCTCCGCCGCGAAGCCTTTCACCGTCTGCATTCCGCGCACGCTTTCGCTGAACAGCAGAATCATGTGGTCCGTCAATTCGCGGTTGCGCAGATAGCCCGGACGCAGCCGCGCGGAATAAAAATGCGCCAGCCACCACAGCGGCACCGAGACGGACAGGCACGCGAGCGTCAGCGCCGGCTGGATGCGCCACATGAAAAACGCGTAGGCCGCCAGCGTCAAAATCATGTTCACGCCCTGCAACAAAACGCCGTCCACGAACAGCCGCGTGTTCTGCACGTCGCCGGTGACGCGGTTGAAAATGGAATTGGAGCCGTGAACATCGAAGAAGCTGAAACTCAAGCGCTGCAGCTTCGCGTAAAGCTGGGCGCGCAGCGCCGGGACGATTTCTCCCTGCGTAAGCCGCGCGGTGATCATATTGTAAGCGTAAGTAAGCACCGCGCGGAAAACCGCCTGCGCCACAATCGTCAGCGCCAGGGCCGTGACGATTTGCAGCGCCGACCACGCTGCCGGCGGATGCCAGCCAAACGGATACGCGGGCGGCGGCAGCGATGGATCCAGCGCCTGCCGGATGATGTCAATCACGAGGCCAAGCAGCTTGAGTCCCAGGATGCCGAGCAACAGCAGCACCAGGCTCAACACCACCGACCAGACGCAGTCCGCGCGAAACCGCCACGCCAGCGCCAGCAGCCGTCGGACGAGTTTCCCGGTAGCATAACGGTCATCGGCGGCGGGGTGATTTTCTGTTCCAGACGTTTTCAGAACCTCCAAAATGCCGCAGCCGGGATTCGCAATCGAATCAAAAAACTCTGGAATGCAGACAATCCTTCTTTCTACGCAGCATATGCAACCCGCGCAAGCTCCACGCCATCTCCCGCAACGAGCGCAAGTGCGACCGGCGCGAGCCGATTTTTTTTGCGACGACACCGACCGCAAGCGCTTCGTCACCACTTTGAGGCGGCCTGCGCCAAGACCGGCTGGCAGGTTCACGCGCATTGCCTGATGAACAAACATTTTCAACTGGTGCGGGAGACGCCCGCCGCCTACCTCGTGACCGGGATTACTGCAACTTTTCCGACAGCGTGGGTTGCATCGCGTCGGCACAGATCCTAATTGACATTCGTTCCGCGCGAAGGCAAAAGCTGGTGGTTCCGAGAATGTCAGGCCTCATTTTGAAATTTTTTATCCGACGAACAGCGCGGTTGCACTGTTGGCTTCGGATCGTGGCGTCAATTTTTGCGGGCGGGCTGCCGTTCTGCGCTGGTGCCCAGACGCCATCTGGAGAACTACTCACGGCGGCGGCGGTGCGCAGCCTGACGGTGGAAGAGGCGCAACAGCACAGGCCGGTCCGGTTGCGCGGAGTGGTCACGTTCTACGAGGAAAACATCTTCTCAAGGTTCATCCAGGATGAGACGGCGGGAATTTACCTGTCCGACTCCGGCCAGCCGATGGTGCATTTGCTGCCCGGCCAACTGGTTGAAGTGGAAGGCACGACCGAACCCGGTGAATACGCGCCGACCGTTGTGCCGCAAAACATCCAGGTGATTGGCGAAGCGCCTTTGCCCACGCCCAAGCCGGTGACCTACGAGCAGATGGCCAGCGGCATGGACGACAGCCAGTTTGTGGAAATCACCGGCACCGTCCGGTCGGTCCAGCAACTGCAGGACGCGTCGCAGCTTTATATGATTGAAATTGCCACCGGCAGCGGCCGGTTGACCGTTTATGCCCGGCAGTTGCCAGTGGCACAGGCCGAAAGCATGGTGGACAGCGACGTGCGGGCGCGGGGCGTTTGCTCGACAAAGTTCAATCATCAGCGGCAACTGTTCGCGGTCCGGCTCATGGTGCCGGAGGTGGAGGATCTGGTGGTGGAATTGCCGGCGCCGGCAGATCCGTTTGCCGTTAATGCCCGGACAATTGGCAGCCTCCTGCAATTCAATCCGCTGGAAACGTATGGCCACCGCATCAAGGTTTCAGGCACGGTCATCTATTTTGAGGCGGGCAGGAAGATCGTGCTTCAGGATGGCGATCACGGTGTCGAGGTGCAGATACAAGGGCGCGATACCGTGGCTTTGGGCGACCAGGTTGAAGCGCTGGGCTTCGTCAGCCAGGGAGATTACACGCCGGCCATGCAGGACGCCATTTACCGCAAAATTTCGGACGGCCAGCCACTCCAGCCGACCCGGGTGACTCCGGATGAGGCGTTGAGGGGCAAACACGACTGCCAGTTGATCCAGGTCACGGGCACACTGCTTGACCGCGCGGTGAACGGGACGGAAAAGTATCTGGTCCTCCAGCAGGATGGTTTTATCTACCACGCCTACCTCAGCCAGAGCGAAAACCGGGATGCTTTTGCCGGACTGGAAAATGGCAGCCATGTCGCCATAACCGGGGTTTGCCGGATTGATCCCGGGGAGTGGCTCGCCGGCGAGAACTGGCGCGCCAAATCATTTCAGGTCGAGCTCCGGTCCATCGGGGATGTGCTGGTGCTCAATTCGCCCTCGTGGTGGACATTGCGAAAAGTCTTTTGGATCGCGGCCGCAGTGAGTGTGATGGCGCTGTCGGCGCTTGGCTGGGTATGGGTGCTGCGGCGGCAGGTGGCGGAGCGCGGGCGGCAGCTTGAGCTTGAGATTCAGGAACGGCAATTTGCCGAACGCCGTGGCGAAATTGAACAGGAGCGCACCCGCGTGGCGCAGGATCTGCACGATGAACTTGGATCCACCCTCACCGAGATCAGCATGCTGGGGACGCTGGCCAGGACACCCGCTTTGCCGCCGACGGACCGGGAACATTATCTGGACAAGCTGACCCATGCCTCACGGGCGGTGGTGGCAACGCTGGATGAAATTGTTTGGGCCGTGAACCCCAAATACGATTCCGTAGCCTCGCTGGCCAGCTACTACTCGCTGTTCGCCCAGCGCTTTTTAAATTTGGCCGGCATCGCCTGCCGGCTGCAGGTGGCGGAAATATTTCCCAACGCACCGCTCGATTCCCGTCTGCGCCACGGCATTTTCCTCGCATTCAAGGAGGCGCTCAACAATGCTGTCCGCCATTCCGGCGCCTCCCAGATTTTGATCGCAATGGAAGTGGTCGAAAACCAGTTAAAAATAGCCGTGGTTGACAATGGACGGGGCTTTAATCCGGCCGACCGGATGCCGGGCAGCGATGGCCTCGCCAACATCCAGGAACGCATGTCGAAACTGGGCGGGCGCTGCGAAATCACGAGCGAGCCGGGAAAGGGAACGACCATTGAATTCTGGCTGCCACTGGGAAATCACGCAACATGACAAAAGTAGCCATCGTTGAAGACAACAAAACGACCCGGGATGGATTGGAGACAATCGTCAACCTGTCCACGGACTTTCGCTGCGTCTGCACCTGCTCGACGGCGGAGGAGGCGTTGAAGGTTCTGCCAAAAATCGAGCCGGAACTGGTGTTGATGGACATCCAGTTGCCGAACATGTCGGGCGTGGATTGCGTGGCGCGGCTGAAAGAACTGCTGCCCCTGGTCAAGGCGATCATGGTGACGGTTTACGAGGATCCTGACCGGATATTCCACGCGCTCCGGTCCGGGGCCTCCGGCTACCTGCTCAAGCGTTCCACACCCGATGAGGTGCTGAACGCCATGCGCGAGGTTCAACTGGGCAGCGGAGCGATGAGCGGCGAAATTGCGCGGAAGGTGATCGGGTATTTTCGGGAGCAGGCCACATCCAGGGTTGAATTGGATGAACTCACGCCCCGGGAGCGGGAGATCCTTGAACTCGTTGTGCATGGATTGTCAAACAAGGACATTTCGGACCGTTTGAGTTTGACGGTGGAGTCCGTGCGCTGGCATCTCAAGCACGTTTACCAGAAACTGCACGTCCACTCCCGAACCGCAGCGGCGTTAAAATTCCGGCCGACGAAATAATTGCAGAGCGTCTGCGGATTAAATGGCTCATGCCAACTTGCCTCAAAACGGATCGTTGTGGAAACAGATTTCATGTGTCGGCATCAACCTCCTGTCCGCAGACTTCTCCAACGACTGCATAGCCTATGGTGCAGCCGATGAGTTGCCCCCCACTTGGGGGGCTGGACGGATTGGAACCAGATGCTTACATTAACCCAAACCATAATGTCAATAAGCGCGCCAAAATTTAACATCCCGACGGAGGCCGTTGCTGATTGCATAAATACGAAAAACGGATTTAACCCATCTCTGAACGACATATGATGAAAAGAGCATTCCGATTCGGTTCAACCGCAGCCGCCCTCCTCGTTTTCATTGGCACGGTTGCGGGCGGTGCCCAGGTGCAAATCAGTCTTCAAACTGGAGTCCAGTTGGGCTGGCCAACGGCCATCAATAACAACTATCAGTTGCAATGGTCGCCCAACCCCGGCTCCACTTGGAATAATCTTGGCGGGCTGGTGCTAGGCAATGGGTCAACGAACACACTTTATGATCCGGTCCCGGGCGGCACACGCCTGTATCAGGCTTTGGAATTCGTTCCGGGGGTCGCGGCATCTTCCGCCATTCCCACGAACGGAGGATTTGAAATCGGGAGCGGAAATTCCGCCACCGGCTGGACAGTGGATACGGCGGTCGGCGGACCGGTGTATGCGGTTCGCACAAACGACAACCCACACAGCGGCTCGTCTGATTTTCAAGTCTATGTGGCCAGCACCGGCGCCGGCCCGGTGGTTCAGTTTAACCAGGCCGGAGTGCCAGTGACGGGAGGAACAACCTATCCATTCACCTTTTACGCCAATGCCCTGCCGGGCAGCGCGGGATGTAACGCACAGTGGCGAATTCTGTGGAATACCGGAGGAGACACGGGCTATCAAACTTATACTCCCGGAAACAACGTGTATGCCATCGATCAGCAATTCGGTTTCCGCTCCCGTCGGAGCGACGTCGGCGACCATCTTTTTCCACTTTGCAGGCGCGGCGGATCCAAGCCAGTCGGCCACGATTGACATTGATGACGTCGCGCTCGGTTCGGGCGGCGGATCCGGTGGCAGCCCCGGCGCCACCAATATAATCCAGGTTGCCATGCAACCGGTCGCCAATTTGAGCTGGCCCACCACCAGCGGCATACAATATCAACCTGAATTGACCACCAACCTCGCGGCGGGAATTTGGACCAGCAATTTTCCTGTGGTCATCGGCGACGGCGGCACCAGATTCAATCCTGGTTCCGATGACGAACAACCCGTTATTTTTCCGCTTGTATATTCCACCGGTCGTCATCCTGCCGCCGGCAAACTCTGCAACAGATCGTTTCGGGAACCACCAACGCCATTGGTCTGGCTTGGACGGCCAGTGCCACACCCGGCGTGACCGGTTACGAGATCCTATACGGCTTGACGAACGGAAGCCTGACCAATTCAATGAATGTTGGGAATGTGAATTCCGCCATCATCCCTAATTTGACATCAGGCCAGACCTATTTTGTGGCGGTCATCACTCTTGCGGCCGGTGGCCAGAGTCCTTCTGCCAGCCCCACCATCACCGCCCAGCCGGATACAACTGCCGGCGTCGTTCCGCTGTTCGATGCCTCCACGGTGCTCGAACCGGACACGATCTCCAACACGCCCACAGACCTCATCACATGGATCTCCGATCGGCCGCGCGGCCGCCATGCGCGGGAGAACGGGTCCATGGATACACCACCGGACTTTAGTCTCTATGACACCTATCTGATTTTCTATTGGGAGCAGCGCATGACCACCATCGAGATTGACGACACCATTGGCAAGGGTGGGAACAGCATCACGTTCAACATGTTTTCACTGAATGGACTGGACACGCCGAACATCCGGTTCTTCTTTCAGGGCCAGACCACGGTGGCGCAATACGGTGACAATGAGTATTCAGTTCCAGGTAGGTTCAAGTTTGACCAACTGGACGTTTAACCTCACCCATAATGCCACCGGTGGCGCCTTGCAGGTGGGCGATAAAGTTGAGTTCGAGTTCAGCCCGTTCATGAACACTGTCTCGAACGGACAGCTCAACTATTACGGCGGGGCAATACTCTATATTGCCGGGCAAGGCATCGTCCCGTGGCAGACTATGGTGACCAACATTAATCTGAACCCGGCCAACGACGGCCCCATCGTCAACGGTGTCAGGACGAACATTGATTCGTATCCCATGCCCACGAATGGCTGGCTCGCCGGCGGAGTCACCATGCCCTATCAGTATTCCGGCGAGCCGACCCATCTTTTCAACCAGCTTGCACCGAACGCGTCACCCCCGACCGGTGAGTCGTTCCTGCTCGGGCGGCGGTTGCATGAAACGGACTTTTTGGACGGCACACATGCCGAGCCGGGCAACCCGGTTTATGCCGAGATGGTCGGCAAACTGGGGGCCAAGTTCAGCAATGTCAGTTGTGTCGCGTGCCACGCCAACAATGGCCGCGCATTGCCACCGGCGATTGGTGCGCCAATGATCCAGTCGCTGGTGCGCGTGGGCAGCGATGCGAGTGGAACACCGGATCCGGTTCTCGGCTCCGTGCTCTCGCCGCAGGCAACCAACGGGACGCCTGAGGATACCGTGGTGATTTCCAGTTACACGACCATCAATGGACAGTATGGCGACGGCACGCCCTATACATTGCAAAAACCAAACTATACGTTCGGCAGCTACACACCGGCGTTCTACTCCGTGCGCCTCGCGCCGCAGCTCGTCGGCATGGGCTTGCTCGAAGCAGTGGGCGAAAGCACAATTCAATCTCTGGCTAATGCTGACGATGCCGGCACCAACGGCATTCTTGGCCACATGCAGTCGGTGATTGATCCGCAGACGGGCCAGCCACGGCTCGGACGCTTTGGCTACAAAGCCGGAAAGGCCCGCATCAGCGAGCAGATTGCCGGTGCCCTCAACGCCGACATGGGTGTGGCGACCTCAATTTTCCCGATTCTTGACGGTCAGACCAACGCAGGACCGATTGGACTCGCCGACAGCGATCTCACGAATTGGGTGCGCTACATTTCCTGCCTTGGAGTCAATGCCCGTCGCAGCCTGTCCGACACGCAGTGCCTGCAGGGCGAGCAGTTGTTCGCCAGCGCCAATTGTGTGCAGTGCCACACGCCGACACTTCAGACCAGCCCGTATCACCCGTTCGCCGAACTTCGCAACCAGACCATCCATCCCTATACCGACCTGCTCCTGCACGACATGGGCCCCGGTCTGGCGGACAACCTGGGTGAAGGGAATGCGACCGGTTCGCAATGGCGCACCCCGCCGCTCTGGAGCATCGGCCTCACCCCCGGCGTGAGTGGCGGCGAAGCGTATCTCCACGACGGACGGGCTCGCAGTCTCGAAGAAGCCATTCTTTGGCACGGTGGTGAAGCCGCGGCGTCAGAGGCAGCTTTCCTCAACATGTCGGCGTCGGACCGCGCAGCGCTCATCGCCTTCTTGAAATCATTATAATATTGATTTCAACGTGGCCGCCGGAGTGAGAAGGCTCACTCACTTAATTCCGAATTTGAAATTCGTCTCCTTAGTCGGCTCCGGCATTTTGTCCGAAAGGTGCCATTTTGTTGCAGTCGCATGGCGACGACGGAAAATAGCCGGCGGGTTTAGAGCAGCTTTAAATTTCCTCAAGCCCGGTGGCTTCGAAATTGTTGCATCAGATTGAGCGAGGCGAACCAACTGCTGTAATAGGTCATTTCGTTGGTGCCCTTGGTGGTCACTTTTAAGAAATCTTCCGGCTGGGGGGATTTCAGGCTGAACCAGTCAAAATGATAAATCCGCTCCCGCTCCCCGAAAACGTCCCCGTCCTGCTCGAACTCGCTTTCGCGTGGCGCGTCGGTGTCGTTCAGGGCCAGCAGGGTCAGCGGCGGCAAATCGTGATAATTGCAATAATCGTGGATCGGCCTCAAATAGCAGCCGATGGCCTGTTCGGGGAGTCCGACCATCTGGGCGAGAATATCGTAGGTCAAAACCCTCTGGGCGTGCGCCGTTTCCACGAGCAGCGCCCAAAGCTGTGCCAGCCTTTCATTGGTTGTCATAAACAAGTTCATTTTCTTGCCGTTTTAGACGGTTATTCAAAAAGCATAACCCGTGCCCGGACGCATATGTCCTTGCTGCTGCGATCGGTGACGCTGGTGTGTGTCAAATTTCGAGACTCGTGTCTGCGTCCGGCCTGTGAAAATGTTCTCTGAACAAAATTCGACCTCTCGCCCTGCCCTGTCTCATTCGCGACGGAGAGCTAGAAAATTTGTCGAAGGCATAATTCCGGCGCGGATGATATTCGTGTGGACTTTTTGAAATTTTGTAGTATTTTCTGTTCCAGTATCAAAAATCATGTTTTTAACCCTGATCACCGGGTTCGGCAAAAATCGCCATGCTCAAAAAATTTGTTGCAGATGAGATTGATTTTTTTGCCACTCCAATGACCCGGCCCACGCTTCCAAAGTTTTATTATGATGTTGAAATCACCCGCTTCCAAGTTATTGACGGTTCCACGAAATGACGGCCAGTTGAAAAAGTTGTTCCAGATGCGCAGCCGGCTGGTTTCGCGCCTAGTCCCGCTGCTGCTGGCAACCGATCTAACGAGCCAGGTCCTGGCACAGACGCAGATCGTAAATTGTGATGCGCCGGTCCAGAGCCGCAAGCGCGGCATTGCGGTCAATACCATGTCCTCCGCGGACTTCCTGGCCCTGGGTCCGGGCGTGTCGTGGTTTTACGACTGGGGGGTGAACAATTGGAGCGTGCCGACCAACGCGGCGATGAGTTACATCCCGATGGCCTGGAACGGCACTTCCGGTTTTCAAACTTCACTGTCCGCCTATCTCGCCGCTGGTAATCAGCCGTGGCGGGTATTTGCGATCAATGAGCCAAACCTAACCACGCAAGCGGACATGACCCCCTCCAACACGGCGGTCGCTTTTAAACAGGTCAAGGCGATTTGCGATCCCTATAATATTCCCGTGATTTGCCCCCACATGGCGGAAGGCACCGCCGCGAGCCAAAGCATCACCGCGTATGACCCAATCCAAGGATCGAATGTCACCTATACGACCGAGGAACCTTTCCTGAAAGCGTTTTTTAGCTACTGCAGTTCGAACACGCCCGCAACACCCGAAGGCATATCAGACCATAGCTATGCCGGCTACGGCGACCTTACATATTGGACAGGCCTTATGCACAGTGATTTTCCCACCCAAACTGTATGGGTGACGGAGTTTAATCCGAGCAATGGCGGCAACCCCAGCGCCGCCACCGTGCTCCTCAACCTGATTCAGTCGGTGGATTATTGCGAACGCACTCCCTGGATTGAAGGTTACTCATGGTTCATGTCGCGAATCACCGGAGACACTAACGACAGCCTGTTGACCACCAGTTCCGGCGTCCTGACCCCGGCAGGCCAGGCCTATGTGGAGATGCCGGTGCACCAGACAAACCTTTATTATCACATTCCCGGGCGGCTTCAGGCCGAGCGTTATGTCACCGAGACCAACATGAACATTGCGCCGACAACCGACACCAACGGACTTGCCGACATGATATCAACGGCGGTGGCAGCGAGTGTGGACTACAACATCGAGGTGGATGCCGCTGGAAATTATCCCATGAACTTCCGTGTTTCTGGCCCGGTCGGCCTGATCAGGATTTACACAAACGGCACGTTGATCGGGCAGGTCAGTTCCACGCAAACCAGCTGGTCCACGGTTTCAACCACGGTGCCACTGGCGGCGGGCTTGCAAACGCTTCACGTGGTCCTTTTCGCGAACGGCCAATACCTGAACTGGATGGAATTTCTGGCGACCAACGGCACGCCGTCCATTCCGGATAATTTGAGCGCGACGGTCGGCGGCAATCAAGTGGTGTTGAACTGGTCAATCGCCGCTGCGGCGACCAATTACAACGTGAAATACTCCACAACCAGCGGCGGGCCTTACACCACCCTTGCCAGTCTGTCGGGAACCAGCTACACGAACACCGGCCTGGCCATTGGCACCACCTATTATTATGTGGTTTCAGCGGTGAACGCCGCCGGCGAAAGCAGCAATTCCATTCCGGTCGGCGCCACAGCCTTATTTCCACCGGTGAATCTGGCGTTGAACAAACCGGTCACGGTGAGTTCAACTCAAAGCGGCTATCCCGGAAGCAATGCGGTGGACGGCAACACGACGACCCGCTGGTCTTCCGCCTTCAGCGATCCGCAATGGATTTATGTGGATTTACAGGGCACCTATAACATCAATGAAGTGCTGCTCAACTGGGAATCAGCTTACGCGTCAAATTTCCTGATACAAGTATCCTCCGACGCCACAAACTGGACCACAATTTACAGCACGACCAATGGTGACGGAGGCATTGAGGATTTGACCGGGTTGTCCGGGACGGGTCGTTACGTGATGATGTATGGGACGAAGCGTGGGACGGTTTATGGCTATTCTCTTTGGGAATTTGAAATCTTTGGGACGGTTCCCACGCCAACAAACCTGATGGCAACTGCGGCCAGCACGCAGGTCGCTCTAAATTGGAGCGCGTCTCCGGGGGCGACCAGCTACAACGTCCAAAGTGCAACCGTCGGCACCGGGCCTTACACAACTTTGGCCAATGTCACTACAACCAGCTATACGAACACCAGCTTGTTGAACGGCACGACATATTATTATGAGGTTTCAGCGCTAAATTCCTTTAGTGAAAGCCCCAACTCGACCGCAATCAGCGCCACGCCCACCGCGCCCGCCAATAATCCGCCCGTTCTGGCCGCAATTGCCAACCAGTCACTCGTCGCCGGCATGACGCTGCTGGTCACAAACTCCGCCACCGATCCGAACGTCCCGCCACTACCGCTCACCTACGGTTTGTTAAGCGCTCCGACTGGTGCCTCCATTGACCCCAACAGCGGTTTATTCTCGTGGCGTCCGGCGATTGCCCAATCGCCTTCGACGCAGACGGTGGCCGTGGTGGTGTCGGACAACGGCGTGCCCAGCTTGAGCGCCACCCAAAGTTTCCTGGTGAATGTGATTCAGCCGGCAAACCCGGGCCTGACCTCCGCGTCAATCAGCAACGGCCAGTTTGGATTTTGGATCAATGGCAGTGCCGGACCGGACTATATGGTCCAGGCTTCAACGAATCTCGGTTCCTGGTTTTTAGTCGGCACGAACTATTCGCCGCAACTGCCGTTCTTCTGGTTCGATACGAACTCGTATTCCCAGCCATTTGTCTTTTATCGTGTCGTTCTGGGGCCGTAGAAAATGACAGGCATGGAGTGTAAGTTTATCCAGTTGGAAGCTGGCAAACTGACTGGTTGGCAATGAAGTTGCTGGTTTCCGTCCCGATGAGGTATGGATGAGCTAATTTCAATCCTGATTCCACCAAATCAGCAGGCCGCAGCGCATCGGCTGCTGGACGACCCCGGTTCGCGGAACCTGATTCGCCAGCAATTAAGCCAGCTTGCGGAGGATAACGCCGGGCTGGTGCCGCAAAAATCGTTCAGTTGGATCTTGTGCAAGCTCTCGACCTTTGGGGCCACGGAAACGGACACGTTCAGGATCTATCAGGCTTTTCTGACCCAACTGAATCAATTGGGACAGTTGTGCCGCATCCTGTCCGACGACGGCAAACGCTGCAAATTTGACCCGCCGGCGGCCGTCGCCAACCGGATCACAATCGGTCTCGGCTTGTTCTACGAACAGGCGGCACGCCGGCATCAGCGCCAGGCCGCGCCTTCGCCGCAATTCTACCAGCAGACGGCCGTCGCTTGCTTCGCGGTGACCGGCTACAGAACCATCGCCGCCCGGCTGCCCGAATGGCTGGAATTCCTGCGCTCCAACTTTGTGATCTCAACGAGCGCGGCAAGCGCCGGAAGTGCGGAAGAAAACAGCCCGCGGTGAAAGCGCAGGTTGGCTGGCCATTCACATTGCAAGCCCCGGATGGGCGAAAGAAACTCAACGCTCAAATTCCCCGCGTGCTCACAACCTTGTTCCCTTTGCCGAGGACGATGACGCGCGGCTTCCATTTCCCTGCCTTTTTCTGGCTGACGGAGGCGAAATTCATGATGGTCAGCAAATCGCCCTTCTTGCCAAGATGCGCCACGGCGCCATTCATGATGATCTCGCCGGAACCACGTTTGCCCTGGATGACGTAGGTTTCAAAGCGTTCACCGTTGGCCATGTTGCCGCAGAGGATTTTTTCGTATTCCTGCAGACCGCATTTTTCCATGAGGTCGGCGGCAATGGTGAGGCTGCCTTCGTAGTTTACATCGCCGCCGGTGACGGTGGCGCGATGAATCTTGGATTTGAGCAAAAAAATGTCCATGGTCTATTTCAATTTTAAAAAATTTTTCAAGATCGTCCGGCCGTGCTCGGTCAGGATGCTTTCGGGATGAAATTGCACGCCCCAGATCGGCAGCGTCTTGTGTTTCACACCCATGATTTCGCCCTCGTCGCTCTCGGCGGTGACTTCCAAAACGTCCGGCATCGTGTCGCGCTTGATGACCAGCGAATGGTAGCGCGTGGCCAGAAACGGATTCGGCATTCCGGCGAACAAATCTTTCCCGTTGTGCTTGATGGGCGACGTTTTTCCGTGCATCATCCGGTAATTCACGACCACTTCCGCGCCAAACGTGTGGCCAATGCATTGATGTCCGAGACAAACACCAAGAATCGGCACGCCTTCCTGCGAAAAAGTGCGGATGACCTCGTTCGACAAACCGGATTCGCGCGGCGAGCACGGGCCGGGCGAAACGAGGATGCGTTCGGGCTTGAGCGCGCGGATTTGTTCAACGGAAATCTCATCATTGCGGCGCACCTGCAAGTCCACGCCCAATTCGCCCAGATATTGCACGAGGTTGTAGGTGAACGAATCGTAGTTGTCCAAAACCAAAATCATTTTCGGTCGGACAATTTAGTTCAGTGGTGAGAAAATGAAAGTTTAATCAAATCCCGGCGCGGATTGCAGATTTACGAAAATGAGATGGACAAAAAACCGGTGAAGTCACAATCTCAACCCACACCAAACAACTCATGGACCGGATTAAAATGCAAACCGGGCCTATTCGCCAACAATCAAAATTTATGTCCAAGCCGTTTCAAATTTCGCGCCGTTCGTTCCTCCAAAAATCTGCGCTGGCTGCGGCCGCAACGGGCCTGCCTGCCTGGTTTGTGCAGCGCGAACTTGCCGCAGCGGAACCCGCCGCCGCCATTACCAGCCCCAATGACCGCCCCGGCATCGCGCTCATCGGCTGCGGCGGCATGGGCCAGGGCGACGCGCAGAATGCGTCGCGTTTTGGCGACATCATCGCCGTCTGCGATGTGGATCAAAAATATGCCGACCAGGCGGTGGAGAAATTCACGAAGGATGGCAAGGCACCGGCGAAATATGGCGACTTCCGCAAGCTGCTGGAGCGCGACGATGTTCACATCATTTTGCAGGCAACGCCGGACCACTGGCACACGCTCATCAACATCGCGGCGGCCAACGCCAAAAAAGATGTTTATGGTGAAAAGCCGCTCACGCTCACGGTTGACGAAGGCCACCACGTCATCAAGGCCGTGCGCAAAAATAAAATTGTTTTCCAGACCGGCACACAGCAGCGCAGCAGCAAACGGTTTCGCCTCGCGTGCGAACTGGTCCGCAACGGCCGGCTGGGCACGTTGAAAGAAATGCATGTGTTTGTGCCCGCCGGATTCCGGGCCAACCATTTTCAAAAAGTTCCCGTGCCCGCGGAATTCGATTACGATTACTGGCTCGGCCAGGCGCCGGAGGCGGAATATTTCACCGAGCGCTGCCACTCGACATTCCGCTGGTGGTTCGATTATTCCGGCGGGCCGGTGACGGACTGGGGCGCGCATCACAACGATATCGCGCGCTGGGCCATCGGCCTGGACGGCCCGGTTGCGGTCGAGGCCAGCGTCATCACGCCGCCATTGCCAGACGGCTACACGACGCCGAGCGAATTTGCCGCCACGCTCACCTGGGCGAACGGCGTGACGCAGTTCGTCAAAACGACGACCGCCGACAGTCCGTTTGGCGTGGTGCTCGATGAAAACGGCCAGCGCAACGGAATCAAATTCATCGGCACCGACGGCTGGATCTGGGTCAACCGCGATGAAATCTCCGCGAGTGACAAACAACTGCTGACCGCGCCGCTGCCGGACAGCGCGGTGCGGCTGGAAGTCAGCAACGACCACATGAAGAACTTTTTTGACTGCGTGCAATCGCGGCGCGATCCGATTGCGAGCGTGGAAAACGGGCATCGTTCCGCCTGCATCGGCCACCTCATCATCATCGCCCTGCGGACCGGCCTCAAGCTGACGTGGAATCCAAAAAAGGAAAAATTCACCGGCGATGGCGCCAGCGAAGCCAATTCCCGACTCTCCCGAAACATGCGCGCGCCTTACAATTACAATTTTGCGGGTTAAGTTCCGTGTCCGAAATGGAATGCCGGCCTGACATTCAACCATCAAGGCTGTGTTCAATCGCCTCGGCGGGAACCTTGCATCCGAACCGGACCTTGCCGATTTTTTCCACCAGCACGAATTTGATTTCGCCGGCGCTGACCTTTTTGTCGAGCTTCATCGCGGCAAAAAGTTTTTTGCGCCGGGCCGGGTTGAGCCTGATGTTCACCGGCAATCCGGCCTGCTGGAAAAATTTTCCAATCCGCATGACGTCGCCCGACTGCAGGCCGAGAATTTTCTGCGACAACCTGGCCGCCGCGACCTGGCCGATGGCAATCGCCTCGCCGTGCAAATATTTTCCGTAGCCGGAACTGTTTTCAATCGCGTGCCCGACGGTGTGGCCGAAATTAAGAATGGCGCGCAGGCCGCTTTCCGTTTCATCCTGGCCAACGATGCCGGCCTTGATTTCACAGCAGCGCGCGATGACGGCGGCGAGCGTGGCGGCATCGCGCTGAAGCAGTTTCAGCAGATTGCGCTCGAGCTGCGCGAAAAGAACCGCGTCGCAGATGATGCCGTATTTGATGACCTCGGCGAGGCCGGAAATGTATTCGCGCTTCGGCAAAGTTTTCAGCGCGTCCAGATCGCACAGCACAAGCTGCGGCTGGTAGAACACGCCGACGAGGTTTTTGCCGGCGCGCAAATTGACGCCCGTCTTGCCGCCGACGGAACTGTCCACCTGCGCGAGCAGCGTCGTCGGCACCTGCACGAACGGGATGCCGCGCAGATACGTCGCCGCCACAAAACCCGCGAGGTCGCCCACCACGCCGCCGCCGAGCGCGACGATGAAGGATTTTCTTTCGAGCCGGTGCGATGCGAGCTGGTCATAACATTTTTCCACGACGCCGAGGCGCTTGGATTTTTCCCCCGCAGGAACAATTACCAGCAGCGGTTCAAAACCGGATTTGACGAGCGATTCATAAACCGGCCTGGCAAATTTTTTGCCGACATTGGTGTCGGTGATGATGGCGCAGCGCGTGCCGAGTTTCAGCCGCGCGCATTCATTGCCGAGCTGGTTGAGCAGGCCCGGCGCGATTTTGATCGCATAACTGCGATCTCCCAATTGAACAGAGACGGTGCGCACCGGTGGAGGATAAAGCTTGGGTTGGAATTGCAAAACAAAAAACCCATTCAAGCCGGCCGGTCCCGTGCGGCGCGATTTGCGCCCTGCCGGCATCACCGTCTGCCAGCCAGACTTTAAAAATGAATAAACTTGCGCCCGCCGGAGCCATGGTTATGATGCAAACACTTCGCAATACTGAAAAACCATTTTCATGCGCGTTTCCTTCAATAAATTATGAATGACGGCGTGATTTCTTCCGGCTGGCTGCTGGCCGGCTATTGTTTGCTGGTGTTGCTGGCCTCGCTGGCCGGCGGCTGGTTCCTGTTGATCATCCGCCCCACCCACGCCCGTTTGCAAATCGCCATCAGCTTCGTGGCCGGCCTGATGCTTGGCATCGCGCTGCTGCATTTTCTGCCCGATGCCGCCGAGCAGTTGCACTCCGTTGACCGGACGGTGGCGTGGATGCTGGGCGGATTTCTCGCCATGTTTTTTCTCCAGCGCTTTTTTCACTTTCATCACCACGATTCACCGGAAGGCGATCCGGAAGATTGCTGCCACGAACACGGCGAGCTTGAAAACCACGGGCACGAACATCACGCCCACACACTGGCCGACAAATCGGCCCAGCAGCTTTCCTGGGTCGGCACGGCGCTCGGCCTGACGCTGCACTCGCTGCTCGACGGCCTGGCACTGGCCGCCGCCGTCGAAGCCGGCATTCATGGCCACGCCAGACTGGCCGGACTCGGGGTTGCGCTCGTCGTGATTCTCCACAAGCCGTTTGATGCGATGGCCGTTTCCGCGCTGATGACGGCCAGCGGCAGCTCGCGATTTTCGCGGCACCTTTTGAACGGACTTTTTGCGCTGGTCAGCCCCATCGGCGCCGCCCTGTTTTATTTTGGGGCGAATCATATTGCAAATTCCAATGCGATCATGCTCGGCTGCGCCCTGGCCTTCTGCGCCGGAACCTTTCTTTGCATCGCCAGCAGCGACCTGCTGCCGGAACTGCAATTCCATTCGCATGACCGCTTCAAGCTTTCAATCGCCTTGATCGCCGGTTTATTTGTGGCGGTCGCCATCAAACATTTCGAAGCCGGGCAGGACGAACCAACGGTGCCGGTTCCCGCAGCCGGCCTGCCCACCACGACCAACAGCCCGTGAGGTGACTTGGGCTGGCAATTCCGCCGCGCAACTGTTACGCCATCCCGTGTTTCATGGAACTTCGTGAATTTGCCGAGCGTGTTTTGTTCGCCACGACGCTGGAGGAAAAACTCCTGCGGCCGGCGGAAATTTCCGACGAGCGGCCCGGGCACGGCGTTCGTGACGCCCGCCGCGCCGGGCCGGCCGGCCGGATTGCAATTCAAGACGACCGGCACGGCGCGCGACAGTTTTCCCGGCACAAAAAATCTTGAACGTGAAAGCGAGCGCGGCCGGCTGCTGCATTTTTTTGCCAACCACGAACTGCTCGCCACCGAATTGATGGCGCTCGTCCTGCTGCGGTTTCCCGATGCACCCGCCGCTTTTCGCAAGGGCGTTTACCAGACGCTCAAGGACGAGCAGGAGCACACGCAGCTTTACCTCCGGCGGATGAAGGAATGCGGCGTCCACTTCGGCGAGCTGCCGGTGAGCGGCTATTTCTGGCGCTCGGTTTCCGTAATGGAAAATCCGATGGATTACGTCTCCAGCCTCTGCCTGACGTTCGAGCAGGCGAACCTGGATTTCGCGCGGCACTTCGCGCAGGGCTTTGCGACGGTCGGCGACGCGGCCACGGCGAAGCTGCTCGAAAAAATTTATCGCGACGAAATCGGCCACGTCGCCTACGGTCTGAAATGGTTTCGCCGCTGGAAAAATCCGAGCGAAAGCGACTGGGAAGCCTTTTGCCGCCAACTAAAATTTCCACTCTCGCCGCAGCGCGCGAAAGGCATGACGCTGAATGTCGAAGGCCGGCGGGCGGCGGGGCTGGACGCGCAATTCATCGCCGAGCTGGATGTCTTTTCGCAATCGAAAGGCCGCACGCCGAATGTTTTTGTTTTCAATCCGTTCACCGAAGCCATCATTGCGCACGGCAAATCGTTCAATCCCACCAACCATCAGGCGCAACTCGCACGCGACCTCGCGAACCTGCCCCAATTTCTTTGCCGGCAGGACGACATCGTTTTGGTGGGCGAAAAACCGTCGGTGGAGTTTTTGAGCGGCATCAAGCAGGCCGGTTTTGCGCTGCCGGAATTTGTGGAGATAAACCGGAATGCCGGTCTCCGACCCGGCAATTTAATATCGCCTTCAGCCGTGAAACTCGCCGGGTCGGAGACCGGCGCTCCGATTGCAGATGCAAATCTCGCCTCACGCAAGCTGGGGCGTTTGCGACCGTGGGCCTGGGGACCGGACAGCGTGGAATTATTCGAACCGTTTTTCTCCAGGCTCACCGGCGAGCAGCGCACCGCAGGCGGAAGTTTTAATCCGGCCATCGCGCAATTCTATTCAAAAGCCTGGGGCGCGATGATGTTGAAGAAGATTATACATTTGCATCCGTTTGACTGGCTTTGCATGGAAAACGAAATTGGCGTGGCCGTAAACTCGCTGCCGGAAGCGCTCGCCGCGATTGCCGCAATCCGCCGGCGCGGCCATCACAAAATCATCGTCAAGGAATCGCTCGGCCTGGCCGGCAGCAATTCAATGCGATTGTTCGAGCCGGAGGTTTTGGCATCGCACCGCCGCTGGATTGCCAACACGGCCGGGAGCGGCCGGCAGCTTGTCGTCGAGCCGTGGCTGGAACGTGAACTGGACTTTTCCGTCCAACTGGAAATGGCGGACGACGGCTTGAAACTTTGCGGTTACACCGGCTTGATCAACGATGCGCGCGGCCAGTTCCAGGCCAATGTCGCGCTGCCGGGCCACCAGAAAAAAATTCCGGCGGACCTGCTCGCGCTGTTCCCGGAGCCGCCGGACATCGCGCAGCGGTTGCACGCGCTTTACGCGGACATTTTTGCGTTGCTGGAAGAAGAATTGCGCCAGGCTAAGTTTCTTGGCCCGGTGGGGATTGATGCTTTTGCGTATCGCGCGGCGGACGGAAAGATCCGGCTCAAGCCAATCGTGGAAATCAATCCGCGCTACACGATGGGACGATTGACGGTGGAATTGATGAAGCACGTCGCGCCCGGCAGCCGCGGCGAGTTCCGGCTGGTCAGCCGCAAACAGGCGCAGGCCGAAGGCTTCGCAGATTTTGCGGCTTGCGCGTGTTCGTTCAGCGCGCGTTTTCCGCTCCGGCTCAAAGGCAATCCGACGCCGAGAATCAGCGAAGGCTTGATTTGCTTGAACGACCCGGCGCTGGCGCAGGTTTGCCTCGCGACGTTTCAAGTTTTCAAAAGCAGTTGCTGACGCCGGATTTCCCTGCCGGCAAAATTCCTTCCGTAAAAATAATATTCGGGCAATTTTATTCTGGTCAAATTGGGTTAACGGGTGCATTATGATGATGAACCAAAAGTTATGGAAGCGGTAATCAACATATGCCCGGACCCCAAGTTGCTGGCAAATTCCGCGAATCCGACCGTCATTGGCATCAGCCACGGGAATCCGCCGGAATCCGGCCATGTTTCAGAATCCCCCCGGCATTACACGATTGAAAACATTCGTGCGCGTGCGGAAACGGTGACCCCGCTTCTGAGTGAGATTCTGAATTACTGGCCGAAGGAACATTGGCCGACGAGCGAATAGCCTGAAACGTGCCGGCAACCGGAGCGTTGCGGTGATCAGAAATCATCTGGTTTCTGGAATGAAGGGTTGTGTTGTCCCGCGCCAATTGCACTGCTATGAACCTAAGTTGCATGGCTTCAACCTTATCAGTCTTCTGTCGCCGGACTTGCGTGCGGCCCTGCTTCCGTTGAACATAACCGCCGATGGATTGGCTCGATAAAATATCCCGGTTCTGGCCGCATCTGGCCGCCGCGTTCGATTTGCTCGCCTGCCTGTTCGCTTCCAGCCACGCACTGCTTCACAAACGAGACACGCGCTCGGCCACCATCTGGCTCGGCGTCGTCTGGACGCTGCCCGTCCTCGGCCCCGTGCTCTACCTCGTGTTCGGCGTCAATCGCATCCGCCGCCGCGCCATCCGGCTGGGCGTCCACAAAACCATCAGCCGCCCGGTTCCCGAAAGCCTCGGCGAACCGGAAACCGCCGGCGCGGAACATTTAAAAATGCTCGCCCGCGTCGTCGGCCGCGTGGTGGAACGCCCGCTGATGCCCGACAACAACATCGAACCGCTCGTCAACGGCGACGAGGCGTTTCCCGCGATGCTCGCCGCCATCGAGTCCGCGAAAAAATCCATTTCGCTCGTCAGCTACATTTTCGACAACGACCCGACCGGCAATCAATTCGTGGCTGCGCTGCACCGCGCCGTCCAGCGCGGCGTGGCCGTGC
This sequence comes from uncultured Verrucomicrobiae bacterium, assembly GCA_963738245.1. Taxonomy (GTDB): domain Bacteria; phylum Verrucomicrobiota; class Verrucomicrobiia; order Limisphaerales; family UBA11358; genus UBA11358. Next base: position 234,798 of record CAVTWB010000014.1, on the reverse strand, counting down.
GCGTGCTGATTGACGCCGCCGGCACGCGCTATTCCTTTCCACCAATCACCTGGAAATTGCGCCACGCGAAAATTCCCTTTGGGAGATTTCTGCCGTCGTCGCTGCTGCAACCGTGGCGCGTGGCCACCATCAATCTCCGCAACCATCGCAAGATCCTCGTCGTTGACGGCCGCATGGCTTTCACCGGCGGCATGAACATCCGTCACGGCAATGTGCTGGCCAGCCAGCCCAAAAGTCCCGTGCAGGATTTGCACTTCCGCGTCGAAGGCCCGGTGGTGACGCGATTGCAGGAGGCGTTTGTGAACGACTGGGCGTTCACCACCGGCGAAGTTCTCGATGGCGAACTGTGGTTTCCTGAAGCAAGCGAATCCGGCAACATCACCGCCCGCGTCATCACCGACGGGCCGGACGCCGATTACGACAAGCTGCGCTGGACCCTGCTCGCCGCGCTGGCCGAGGCACAAACTTCCGTGCAGATCGTCACGCCCTATTTTCTGCCTGACAACGCGCTTGTCACCTCGCTGAACCTGGCCGCCCTGCGCGGCGTGCGCGTGGACATCATCTTGCCCGCGCTAAACAACCTGCCCTTCGTGCATTGGGCGTCGCGCGCGATGTGGTGGCAGGTGCTCCAGCGCGGCTGCCACATCTGGCTCACGCCGCCGCCGTTTGACCATTCCAAGCTGGTGATTGTGGACGGCCACTGGGTTCTGCTCGGCTCGGCCAACTGGGACGCGCGCAGTCTCCGGCTGAATTTCGAGCTGACCGTCGAATGCTACGGCCGTGACTTTGCCGACAAGATGAAGCGGGTGCTCGACAAAAAACTGCTCGGCGCGCACGAAGTGACCCTGGCCGAGGTGGACGCACGCCGAGTTCCCGGAAAATTGCGCGACGCCGTGGCCCGGCTGTTCTCGCCGTTTCTGTGAACCGGGTGACTGAAGCCGGCCTCCCCTGCCCCTCAAAAAAAAACAGCCGGAACAGTAGCCCGTTCCGGCCGTTTTGGATGATGAGGTCATTCACACGTCATCCGGCAATGTTATGAATTAACAACCGGGAGCAGTCTCATTTCAGCCGCCACCCCCGGTTGTCGCGATGTCCCCTGCGCGTCAGTCAGTTGGCGGCTTTGATCCGATGTCCGTCACGAGTGTTCCCGTCACGGACCAAACCGTTCTTCACCCCGACCACGCAAACGCACCGGTGTTTCCATCCGGCGCACGGATCGGTATCAGGCCGCCGGCAGTGACAACGCTTCAACAGTTTCACCGTCGGCCAGCCCGCACACCCGCTCCGCCTCTTAATAATGGAAGGGGTGAAAAAATTATTTCAATGAACCATCAATCACCAATGCAATTTCACGTCGACATGATGGAGACGGGATTGCTCCACGGACTCTGGACTGTGCTGCCGCCCATCGCGCAGAACTCCACCATATAAATCGTGCCGGGGACAGTCGGTGACAGCACCATCAGGCGCGCGCCGTTGAACAGGGGCCATTCCGTCCACGTCTTGCCACCGTCCGTGCTCGTTCGGACCTTATACATCCGACCGTTCAGCACACCCTTGCCGCGCACCGTCAACTGCCCGCTCACGTTGTTCAGAATGTTCAGGATGGATGGCTGCTCCAACGGCACGGAACTGTGGTTGGTGCTGATTATATCAAAGCCCGTGGATAAAAGAGCATCGAGATCATGCGGGGCCGTGCCCTGGCAGTAAAATGCCAGCTTCAATAAAAGATCCACGAGCGCCTGTTTGGCCGCCTTTTTCAGCCGGGTGCGATCTGTGCCCAGCTTGCGCGACTCCGTCATCGTGCCGACAAAAGCCAGCCGTTGAGTGGCCACATCCGTTAGTTTCACCGGCAGATCGGGGAAAGCCGGGTTGTCGGCCAGCCCGTCCTCCACGTCCAGCGACAGGCTGACGACGTAGTTGTCGGATTTTTTGGCGATGCCAGTGGCGATGCGGAAGATTTTATCAGGAATGATTGCCATAATAGGTCTTTGTTTTGTGTGTGTTATTTATTTGTCAGCCCTTTCAGGATCCATACAAACTCCCGGAAGTCATCTACGATGCATTCACAAAGCTTAACGGATGCCAACCGGTTGCCTGGCTGAAAAGCCCTTGTTCTAATTAAAATAGCGAAATTATTTCTCCCAATCCGGCTGCCCGCCGCCGTCGGTTGGCCATCGAATTTGAGAAGGTATGCTTATGGATTATTAAACCTGGACTTTTCGGTTGTGAGGAGATTGGGAGGCTGAAAACGGAGGTCGGCAAAAAATGCCGGATTCTGGTCCGGCGCGATTTGGGAAAATTCCGCACGACCCCGGCCCGATCGCGTCAAAAAGTGTCCTGTCTTGTTATTGGAATGGATTGTCCCCGGACGGGACATTTTCCAGCTTGGAAATGCTCCATGTCTAACCAGCAACGCGGCGTTCCTGGTTGGCTCGACGGCGTTCCTTCCAGTAACGCGGCGATGCCAACCAGCAATGCGGCATTTCTGGTTAGACATGGGGTGTTCCTGGAAGACATGGCGCATCTCTGGTTAGACATGGGGTGTTCCTGGAAGATATGGGGCATCTCTGGTTGGACATGGAGCGTTTCTGGTTAGCTCGACGGCGTTCCTTCCAGCGACGCGACGATGCCAACCAGCAATGCGGCATCTCTGGTTAGACATGGGGCGTTTCTGGTTAGCTCGACGGCGTTGCCGGCTGGACGATTGGGGGGAGCACGGGTGTCCTCACCCGCAGCAGCTTCGCCGGACCTGACGGCGTGGGATTTTTTGGATGTGGACTGGACGGTTCACGCGCTGCGGCTGGGACAGCCGCGCTCCGCATTCCGCAGGGCGATCGGTCGACGTGGCGGCGCCTCGGCAGAGCACCGCAAATGTGGCGGGAATTTTAGATGGCGGCTTTCTGCCGAAAGCCGCTACGCCGAAACGGACTTGGCGCGCACTCCGCAATTCGAATTCCGCACTTGAACGGCTCTTTTCCGGTATTCAGTTTGGGATGGACGATTGGGGAAAAGCGGTGGAGGGCCACCGCACTCCAGGACGCTGGCGCGAATGGCGATGACTCCCGAATGGCGCGAAGCGTCTTGGAGTGCGCCAGACCTCTGGCGCTTTGGAACGGGGCAGCCATCCTGATGTGGCGGCGTCTCGGCAGAGCGCCGCAAATGTGACGGGAATTTTAGATGGCGGCTTTCTCCCGAATGCCGCTACGCCGAAACGGACTGGTCGCGCTCTCCGCAATTCGCAATTCGCAATTCGAAATGGTCAGGGCTTCTTTTCCGGTTTTCATTTTGGGATGGACGATTGGGTGGGAGCGCGGGTGTCCTCACCCGCAGCAGCTTTGCCAGACTGACAGCGTGGGATTTTTTGGATGTGGACTGGACGGTTCACGCGCTGCGGCTGGGACAGCCGCGCTCCGAATGCAGTTGCCCGGCACACGCCGCACTCCGCACTCTCCATTCCGCACTTGAACGGCTCTTTTCCGGTATTCAGTTTGGGATGGACGATTGGGGAAAAGCGGTGGAGGGCCACCGCACTCCAGGACGCTGGCGCGAATGGCGATGACTCCCCGAATGGCGCGAAGCGTCTTGGAGTGCGCCAGACCTCTGGCGCTTTGGAACGGGGCAGCCATCCTGATGTGGCGGCGTCTCGGCAGAGCGCCGCAAATGTGACGGGAATTTTAGATGGCGGCTTTCTGCCGAAAGCCGCTACGCCGAAACGAACTGGTCGCGCTCTCCGCAATTCGCAATTCGCAATTCGAAATGGTCAGGGCTTCTTTTCCGGTTTTCATTTTGGGTTGGACGTTTGGGGCATTTGGCGTTTGAATTTTTTGTCGCGCGAAGGGCGCGAAGGCGGCGAAGTCCGTAGGACTGGCATATTTGTAGAAACGGCAGCGTAAATGAATCAAGCTCCGTCAGGAGCGACATCTTCCGAATATGCCGCCCCGACGGGGCTGAAATTTTATTTTGGTTTTGGTTCTACAAATATGCCGCGCCTACGGCGCTGGGGACGAACGCCGTGCCAATATCATTTTGCATTGGACGTTTGGGGCAATTGGCGTTTGAATGCCATTTGAAACGAAGCAATGAATTGCAAAATCTATGAGAACGAAACCTGAAAATTATAAATACAAAGTAAAATTTACGAGGAGTGCTTCAGTGAGACAACCCACGACAAATATTTCATGGGAACAATTGATTGATGTCATTTCTAAAAATAGTTTGTATCAAATCAAGACCATAGAATTTTACCATCCCGGCTCTCCTCATGGCACTGCACAAATTGATGGCGGAACAATGTTGGAATTGTGGAGAGAAGTTAAAAAGAAAGACTCAACAAAGCTGGCACCATGAAAAATCACAACGCTTTAATTCAAACTAATTGGCTTGTTTTTCTGACAGCGATTTTGGTTTTAGCAGGATGTGCGACACCAGAAGAGAAAGCACAGAATGAGTCTCGTAAAATTGAAGCCACGCAGAAAAAAGCACTGGCGGACGAAGAACATTGGCAACAAGTATTGGCTCCATACACCGACAGGCAACTTGTTGTTAAAATTCAGGAGCTAGAACAAGCAATTCAAAGAGGCACACAGGGAGAGAATATATTGTTGGCCAATGGTAATCTTTGGGGATTTAAAATTCCACAAGGAGACGTTGAGGAAAAAGTAAAAGAACGTGATGCTGTTAACTTGGAACTTGCCAGACGGGAAAGCACGTCTGAACAACAAATCAAATCAAAGCCAGTTGTAGCAGACAGAACAAAAACAGGTGATAGCCCCAGTGCCAGCGGTTCGGGCTTTTTCATCACGGACGATGGTTATTTGATTTCCAATTATCATGTGGTCAAGGATGCGACGAAAGTTCGTTTGGTCACGAGCGCGGGTTTGATTGATGCCAAGGTGGTTCAGGTGGATGCGGCCAATGATCTGGCCTTGCTCAAAGCGGACGGGAAATTTTCTCCATTGCCCATTTCATCCAGCCGGTCGGCGCAATTGGGCGGCACGGTGGCGACGGTCGGTTTTCCCGACATCGGTTTGCAGGGGTTCGCGCCCAAGCTGGCCAAGGGGGAAATCGCGTCGCTGTCCGGGGCGGGGGATGACCCGCGGTATTTTCAAATCAGCGCGCCGGTGCAGCCGGGCAATTCGGGCGGGGCGCTGGTGGATGAGCGGGGCAACGTGATCGGCATCGTGTCCGCAAAACTGGATGCTTCAACCGCATTGGCCATGAGCGGCTCGCTCCCGGAGAATGTGAATTACGCGGTCAAGAGCAGTCTGCTGTTGAGCTTCCTCGAATCGGTGCCGGACGTGGACGCCAAGCTTAAAGCGCCCAACACGGCGGATGAGAAGTTTGAGGATGTGGTGAAGTCGGCGCAGGATGCGGCGGTGCTGGTGCTGGTTTATTGAGTAGCAGCCGATGTGAATCGGCTCATTCTTTTGGCCGGAAGAAATTTTGATGGAGCGAACTGACATTCGCTGCTACGGGCAGCGTCAATTCACCGGCTTTGAAACTGCTGCCCAAAGGCGTTTGACTTCCCGGCATCTGTTGGCAAGGTGGGTTGGATGAATGAAGTGCTGAAAACAGATTTGCCGGCGACGCCGCTCTCGCCGCACCGGCCCGGCAAAGCTCAAGGTTGATTCAATTCCCCCCGTCCAATCGGATTTCCGTCCCTCGTCCTCCTGCTCGTTCTCGTCCTCGTCCTCGATTGGATTTGATTTTCGAGGACGAGGACGAGAACGAAGGACGAGAATAAATGTGTCAGTCCCCGGCATCGAACCATTCCGCGTTTTCCCGCGTTTTGTTCTGGCAAACGCGCCGTTCGCCGATTAACTATCCGCCATGCAAGTTGTCCTTGATTATCTGAAACAAAACCGGGCGCGCTTCGTGGCCGAGCTGTGCGAACTGCTCCGGTTCCCCAGCGTGTCCGCGCAGCCGCAGCATAAAAAAGATCTGCTCGCCTGCGCCAACTGGCTCGTGAAGCATTGCCGCCAGACCGGGCTGGAGGCAAAAATCTGCCCGACCGCCGGTCATCCCATTGTGCTCGCGAAAACGGCGCGTGTGAAAAGCAAATCGCGCCGGCCTCATTTCATGGTTTATGGCCATTACGACGTGCAGCCGCCGGAGCCGCTCGATTTGTGGCACACGCCGCCGTTCGCGCCGCGCATCGAGGGCCGTTTGCTGTTCGCACGCGGCAGCACGGACAACAAAGGCCAGTTCTTCGCGCATCTCAAGGCCGTTGAAGCCTATCTCCAAACCGGCACGCCCCTGCCCTGCGATTTGACGTTCGTGATTGAAGGCGAGGAGGAAGTCGGCAGCGCGAACCTCGCCAAATTCCTCAAGGCGCACCGCGCGGAATTAAAATGCGACGCCGTGGTCGTCTCGGACACCGGCATGCCCAGCCCGAAACATCCCGCGCTCACCTATTCGCTGCGCGGCATCATCGCGTTCGAGATCACCCTGCACGGCCCGTCGCGCGACCTGCACTCCGGCGGCTTCGGCGGTTCCGTGGACAATCCGGCCATGGCCTTGAGCCAGTTGCTCGGCCGGCTCCGTGATAAAAATGGACGCGTCGCCATCCCCGGTTTTTACGACGACGTGAAACCGCTGACGGCTTACGAGCGGAAACAATTCGCCCGCCTGCCGATCACGGATGGCGAACTGCAAAAGCTGACCGGCGTGAAAAAACTGTTTGGCGAACGCGGCTTCACGCCGACCGAACAACGCAGCGCGCGTCCGACGTTTGAAATCAACGGACTGACGAGCGGCTATCAGGGTGCCGGCACCAAAACCATCGTGCCCGCGGTGGCGAGCGCAAAAATCACCTGCCGGCTCGTGCCGAACCAGAATCCGGCGCGCATCCGCAAGGTGGTCTGCGATTATCTCAAAAAAATCTGTCCGCCGTCGGTGCGGATGGAGATCGAGGCCGGTCATGGCGCGGAGGCTTATTTCGTTTCACCCACGAGCGCACAGGCGCAGGCGGCGTTGCGCGCATTGCGCGGGGCGTTTGGCCACGAGCCGGTGGTGATCCGCGAAGGCGGCTCGATTCCAATCGTGAACGACTTCAAAAAGGTCCTGGGCGCCGACACGTTGCTGCTCGGCCTTGGGCTGCCCGGCGACAACGCCCATTCACCCAACGAAAGCTTCAGTCTCGATAATTTTGAAAATGGCCAGCGCATGGGCGCGTTGCTGTGGCGGGAACTGACCCGCAGTTGAAATGCCGCGGCGGAAGAGGACGACGAAACCGCCGTGAATTGAGTTTGGTTCTCACAAACTGCTAAAAATTGGCGTTGCGGCCAGATTTGAATTGCATCCCTGTTATTTTTGTGCTTTAAATCGTTTGCGAGGCGTCCGTTCGTGCAGAGTTGCTGAAAAAAAATCAGAAGATCAACGAAGCAGCGAATTTTTCAATCCTAAAACCTAAACTCATTCCACCATGAGAACCTTATTCAATCCCCGCTTCCGCCGCCAGTTGCGGCTGCTTGTGTTAGCTTTCACCCTCGGCGTTTACGCCGCGCCCGCCGCCCGCGCCCGAACCATCACCTTGAGCCTGGAATTTACCCGCATCCAATTCTCCGTGTTTGATCAATATGAGCCCGGGCAAACATTATATACCGTCAAAACATTGGTTTCATCCGATGTCCCGCCGGTGACCTATGACGAGGTGGATTCATCCACCAACAATTCTGCATTCGGTGGCTCAGAAAACGGTTATGGCTATGGTTATTACCCAGACATTGGATCCGCTGTAAACGCTGCCACCAATGGCGCCTGGACGTTGACGGTCAACAAGGGGGATGTCTCGCAGAAACAATACACGTTCACGGTCACGACCACCGGACTCCTCCTGAATGACACCAATTTACCGGTGGTTCAAATTACCATGCCTGTTGATGGCAACCCCGCCGTTTCAACCAACTCCGCCTTTGCCTGGACCGGCCCGGCAACCTGGACCGAACTCGATCTGGACGATCATTCTCCGGATTATTCTTTCTATGCCTCAGACTCGCCGTCACCGGCCACGACCAATTGGAGTGCTGCGCCGTTGCCGCTGGGCACTAATCTGCTGGAAGTCACCTATAAAACGAATGCCGCCGCTTGGATAACCATCTCGACCCCGCTGGATAGTCTGTCGCATCCATTCACCAACTGGGTGGGCGGGGCCAAACTGGTGGATTACGCCCAGTCGAGCTTCATAACCAGCACAAATTCGCCGGCCGTGACTGTCGGCCATACCCTGATCGCCCACTATGCCTTCGACGACAGCGGGAATCTTGGCCTGGATTCGACAGGTTTGGGGAATGATATCAATTGCGGCAGCTCCTGGGGACCGGGACAAGTGTTTACCAACTTTGCCGTCGCGGGTGGCGGAGCCGTTCAGTTTTTTGGCGGCAGCAGCATAACCCCCTGCGGGCAAGCCTTCACCAGCTGGACGAACACGCTCGCCGGCAGCTTTAGCGTTTCGGCCTGGATCAACACCACCAACGTGGTGGGCAACGATGGAGACAATCTAAATGATGGAAGCGGCCAGTCCGTCATTTACGCCGATAATAATTACCTGGGCGCGACTCCGGTGGCCCTTACCGGCACCAAAGCCGCGTTTCGCACGACTGATCCCAACGGCAATGATGACACGCTGCATTCCCTGCAAAGCATCACCACCGGGAGCTATGTTCATATCGTCGCCACCCGCGATCAATCCACCGGGGAAAAGAAAATTTACATCAATGGCGTGCTGGACAACTCCGATTTCGCCAGCACCAATTCCCTGTCGGGAGCCCAATATGTTTCCATTGGCGGAGAATCCGGTTCCGCCTACCACGGCCTGGTGGACGACGTGCAAATTTATTCCGGCGTGCTCTCCGCGAGCGAAGTGGCTTATTTATACAACAATCCGGGAACAAATGTTGCGAACATCGCCACCGACAGCCAGACATTGAACACCGCGCTGGGAACCACCAATTTGAGTTGGGCCAATGGTGGCGATAACAGTTGGTTCATCGAAACCACCAATACCTATAATGGCTCGCCCGCCGCGGCGCAGAGCGGCAGCGTGAGCAACAGCCAGTCAAGCACCCTTTCCACCACCGTCACCGGCCCCGGCATACTTACCTTCAACTGGTCAAGCCAGGACAGCGACCCCAGCCAGGCTATGGACTACGAATTTTACATTGATGATCCGAATACCAACGACATTGCGGATCTTTACGGTGGCGGCAATGCGTGGCAGTCCATCGAGGCCAGCATCAACGGCGGCGGGCCGGTCATTATCCCGGCGGGACAGCATACCTTATATTGGACGGTTTACGCCAATTATGATGCCGACCCGAACATGGCCGGTTTCCTGGATAATGTCGTCTTCACTCCGACCGACACCAATCCCGTGTCCGCGAACATCACCCTGAATATTTACCGGGAACAGGATCCTACCTTTGGCGACATGTTCGTCGCCTACCCTTCATTCAATTCCGTCACCCCGGCGGGCGTCGGCACCACCACCAATACCATTCATTCGCCAAACGGTTATTTCAACACTCAAGCCGATCAAGGCGGCGGCGGCTCAGGCTCAGACATTTTATTCTCACTTGGGTCAGTGCTCAATGAATGCACGAATGGCCTCTGGAGTCTATACATCAACTACGGCATGCCGAACCAGCGCCTGTTCCAGTTCAGCGTGTCCATCAACGGGCTGACCACCAACCTGCTTTCCGCCGTTAAGCTCATCGCGCCCACCAATGGCGCCACCGGTTTCCCGTCCACCGCCGCCATCCAGTGGCAGGGACCAGCCGGCTACACGACGCTGAATGTTTCAAAGCAGAACAGTGACGGCAGCGCATACGTGGGTGCCACCCTGCCGGTCAGCGCCACCAGTTGGTCGCCGGGGCTGATCGCCGGCACGAACCAGTGCAACATCACCTATGCCTCCAACAATTTCCCCGGCGTTTCATTCTCCGTGCCCGTGGACAGCGCGGATTCACAGAACGCTGCAAGCTGGGCCGGCAATTTGGATTTGAACACCACCGCCGAGTCCATCTTTGTCGTCACCGCCGGCGCCTCGCACGTCACATTGTTGAGCCCGCAGACCAGCGGCGGAAACTTCCAGTTCTCCTTCCTTTCCCAGACCGGCTTTACCAACACCGTTCAATACCGCACCAATCTGGCCGTCGGCATCTGGCAGACTTGGACCAATATCACCGGTGATGGAACCTCGAAGACGAGTTCCATCCCGTTCTCGCTGTTCAGCCCGTCCAAGACCGGCTTCATCCGCGTCTCGACCCAGTGAGCCGGCTTGCAATCAGACAGAACGTTGAAATCAACACTGACAGCAAAAATGAAAACCTTATCCAGTTTCATCGCTCGCCGCCGGTTGTGCCAGTTGGTTTTGGCTCTGACCCTCGGCATTACGGGCCAGAATCTGTTGGGCAACGACTACGACCCTTTTCTCGTCGCCCGCTACGATTTTGAGAACACGAACAATCCCTACGCCGACAGCTCGGGCAACAACAACAACCCCGACGAGATCTACGAGGGCAGCACCAATGACACCTTTTCCACGAACGCCGCCGTGGGCCAATATGCCCGGCTTTTTTTTGGCGATTCCGATTTCGCTTTTGACCAGTCCGTCCCGGCCTACAACAACCTCTCGAATGCGCTGACGGGAAATTTCAGCGTGACGGCCTGGGTCAATACCACCAATACCGAAGGTGCAGATTACAACAACGCCGCCTACGGCGCTCCGGTCTTCTTCGGCGCGTCGGATTACAACAATCATTGCACCGCCCCGATGTCCATCACGGGGAGCAAGGTGGGCTTCTCGATCATTTCATCCGACGGTCCCGGCACCGTAACCATCCATTCCACTACCAGTGTCAATGACGGAAACTACCATTTCCTGGCCGTGACCCGCCAGCAGACCAACGGCCTGATGAGCATTTATGTGGACGGCAGCCTGCAAGCAACGGGAACGGGCATCACCAACCCGGTGATCACACAAGGCTGGATCGCGGTCGGCGGGGGAAACAGCTATTACTACGCCGGACTCATGGATGACGTGCGGATTTATTCAACCAACCTTTCCGCCGGCGACGTGGTTGACATCTATACTAACCCGGGCAGCACCACCACCCTGGCCGCGTCCATTGGCGCCCCGAACCTGCCCACGAGCACGAGCGGGGACAGCGATTGGTTTGTCGAATCCACCAATACCTACAACGGCGATCTCTACGCGGCCCAAAGCGGCAGCGTTACGGGCAATCAATCTTCCACGCTTTCCGTTACGGTGACCGGTCCGGGAACCCTGACATATTATTGGTCGAGTATTGCCAACGATCTCAGCGGCGGTTTCAGTTGCGAATTTGACGTGGACGGCAACTACTCGAACAATATCTCCGGCGACACCGCCTGGTATCAGGACGGCCCTTACTCCATCGGACCAGGCCAGCATATCTTGAGTTGGACGGCGAATCCTTATGGCGACACGGATCCGACGGAAGCCGGGTATTTGGACGATGTCAGCTATATTCCAACGGTATCCCCCGCTTTGACCGTAACCGCCTCGCCGCAGTCCGGTCTGCCGCCATTGACTGTGCAGTTCACCAGCCCGGCGGTGGACGGCAATGGCAACACCGTGACGAACTGGTATTGGACGTTTGGCGACGGTGGCACCAGCACGGCGCAAAGTCCCTCGCACATTTATACCAGCATCGGTTCTTATTCGCCCAGCCTCACCGCCTACAGCACTTTCGGGTCAACGCCCCTATCCGTTACCGGCCCCGGCACAATTACCGTCACGCCACCGCCGCCGCCGACCGGCAACTGGACAACCACCGGTGCAATTGGAACCAGCGAGCGATTCGCATTCCCGCTGACGGTCTTGCCGAATGGCGAAGTTCTCGCTTCAGGCGGCCAGGCGGTCTTCGAGATAGCTACTTCCTTTGAATCGGACCTCTACAATCCAACCAATGGCACCTGGCAACCTACCACCGGCTATATGAACTACGCCCGCCAGAATCATACGACCACCTTGTTGACCAATGGCCTGGTGCTGGCAGCCGGCGGCGTGACCGTGGGGGCGGGCGGCCAGACCGTCTCCGCCTGCGAGCTTTACAACCCGGCCACCGGTCTCTGGACCACCACCGGAACCATGAAAACGGCCCGCTACTCGCACACGGCTGTCCTGCTCACAAACGGAGTGGTGCTGGTCGCCGGCGGCATCAGCAATTCAGTTACCCTGGCCAGTGCGGAACTTTACAACCCCGCCGCGGGGACATGGACCTCCACCGGCAACTTGAATACGCCACGCTCTTCTGCTTCGGCTTTCCTGCTGACCAACGGCACGGTGCTGATCGTGGGCGGCCAGGGCGCCAGCTCAACCACCCTTTCCAGCGCGGAAATTTACAATCCGGGCACCGGACTTTGGCGCTATACCACCAGCCCGATGCTGATGGCCCAATACCAGCCCATCTGCCAGTTGCTGCCTGACGGCCAGGTGCTCGCCGCGGGCGGCCTTACCAATGGAACCGCCGTGAGCGGCTTTTGCGAATTGTATAGTCCGGCCAGCGACAGTTGGAGCCAGACCGGATCCATGAACACCCCGCGCGAGGCTGCCGGATCCGTATTGCTCAAAAATGGGATCGTGCTGGTGGCGGGTGGCGACAATGGAAGCAGTGGAAATTATATGACCATTTCGGAATTATACGATCCAGCAGGAGGGTTTTGGACCGTGACCGGCGCGATGAAGGAAGGCCGCGGCGGGGCGTTCCCCATGGTTCTGCTCGCCACCGGACAGGCGCTGGCCACCGGAGGTTTTCCCGCCAACAACGATCTTTCCACAGGCACGACGGAACTTTACACCACCACGGTGCCAACCATCAGAATCCTGAATCCGACCAGGCTGGCCGGCGGCGTGTTTCAGTTCTCTTTCACCAATACGCCGGGGGCGGGTTCGACTGTGTTTACCACCACGAACCTGGGCCTGTCGCTGCCAAATTGGACAACGCTCGGAAGCGCCACGGAAGTTTCGCCCGGCCAGTTTCAGTTCACCGACCCACAGGCGACCAATAATTCAAAGCGCTTTTACCGCGTCCGCTCGCCTTGAAAGGTGGTTTGACCAGGCAGCAGTTCCAGCTTCATCCCCGCCGGCACGCGATAAAAACCGGGGCAGGAATTACTGCGCTGAATGAATTTCCGGGACGACGGCCGTTTCTGCCGCCGCTGGTTTTGGCCGGTGCAGCACCATGACGTTGCCGACGCGCATCACCAGGTGGCTCGCGGTCTTTTCCGCCAGTTGCGGCGCGAGCTCCTTCTTCTCCGCCTTGAATTCCGCGAACTTGATCTTCACCAGTTCATGTTGCGCGAGCGCCAAATCCACCGAACGGATGAAGCCCTCGCTCAAGCCGGCCTTGCCGACCTTGAACATCGGTTCCAAAAGTTGTGCCGCGGCCTTGAATTTGCGGATTTGTGAATTGTTCAGTGGTTCGAGCATAAAAAGTGTTTTTTGCAGCCGTTGGATTATCAAGCACTTGAGAACAACCTCCAATAAGAATTTCCGCTCATCGCAATGTCAGCCGTTCACCGGAAATTTGTTCGCCGCCAGCAGCGCCGCGACTTTCTCGACGATGATTCTTTCGCAGCGGGCGGCTTCTTCCTGGCGCAGCTTCAAATAATCGGCGGCGATGCTTTGCAGATCGTCCACGTTGTAAAGATAAACATTGTCCAAATCGCTGACGCCAGGGTCAATGTCGCGTGGCACGGCGATGTCAATCAGCAGCAAGGGCCGGTGCCGGCGGCGCTTCATCAGCGGCTCCAGCTTGGTGCGGTCGAGAATGTGATGCGACGCGGCGGTGCTGCTGATAGCGATGTCAATCTTGTCGAACTCCTCCGGCCATTGCTCGAACGGCACGGCGCGACCGCCGAGTTCCGTCGCGAGCGCGGCGGCGCGTTCGGGCGAGCGGTTGGTCACGACGATGCCGCGAGCGCCGCGCGAGAGCAATGCGCGGGCGGTCTTTTCGCTGGTTTCGCCGGCGCCGATGACGAGGACTTCGTGTTCGGCGAGTGAGCTGAAAATCTTTTCCGCCAGCTCCACGGCGGCGGACATCACGGAAACGCTGCCGCGCTGGATGTTCGTCTCGGTGCGGATGTGCTTGGCCACGTTGAACGCGCGCTGGAACGCCTTGTTCAGCCGCGCGCCGGTGCATTTGTGTTTGAACGCAATTTCGTAAGCGTCCTTGAGCTGGCCGAAAATCTCCGTCTCGCCGATGACCATCGAATCCAGCCCGCTCGCAACTTTGAACAGATGTTGCAAACTATTCGGCTCGGCGAAGGTGTAAAGCTCGTCACCGAGCGCGCCGTCGTAGGCGTGATGTTCGACGAGGAATTTTTTTAATTCCACAAACGCTGCGTCCGGCGCGAGCGGAGTCACGGCGTAAATTTCCACGCGGTTGCACGTCGAGAGAATCGCCGCCTCGCTGGCCACGCCGGAATCCCGCAGCGCCTTGAGCGCGCCGGGAATGGTTTCGTCGGCAAAGGCGAAGCGTTCGCGCAATTCCACGGGCGCGGAGCGGTGGCTCAAACCGATGACGACGACGCTCATTTAATTGTGCAGGCCGGAATAGAGATTGGTGATCCAGAACGTCAGCAGCAAAAACACGAAGGCGGCGATGATGCCGATGGCGAAGCACCGGCTGGACCGCGCGAAGAATTTATACGCGACCAGCGCCTCCAGATACACCAGCCAGAGCAGCGCGGACCAGATCACCTTTGAGTCGGAGAAATACGGCCGGCCTTCGGGGCGCGGCAATTGCCCGCCGGCGGCCAGGCCGATGGTAAGCAGCGCGAACCCCACCGCAACCAGCCGGAATGTGATGACTTCGAGCCGCTGGATGGATGGCAGGAACGACAGCAGCGCGCGGAGCTTGTGAACCTTCAGGTCGTGCCGCTGCATCAGAAACATTCCCGCCGCCACCGCCGCGAGGCCAAACGCGCCGTAGGCTTGAAGAATGGTCGCGGCATGAAGGCTGCGCAGCGCCCCGGAAAATTCCGGCTTCGGCCCGTGCGGTGGGTCGAGCGACGGCATCAACGCAAACACGCCGATGGTGAACAGCACCGGCGCAGTGAACGCGGCAAGAAATTTGAATCGCGGCAGGAGCGCATAAACAAGGCACGCGAGGCCGAGCGTCCAGAGTAAAAATGTGGTGGCCTCGTAGAGATTGTTGACCGGACAACTGTGCAGCGTCAGGCCGCGCTTGGCCATCGCCAGCGTGTGCAGCGCCACGCCGATGGCGAGCAGGAAATAATTCACCCAATCGTCCCGGCGGAAACCTTTGCGCCAGAGAAAAACCGAGTAGATCGTTGCCAGACCGTAAAAGGCCACGGCGAGCAGAAAACAATGCCGGTCAGTAAACCAGTTCACGGTGAGAGATTAAACCACGACACGCGACGGGCAAGCGGCAATTCGGCGGGACAAACGGCGTCATCGCACCTTTTCAAACGCGAAACCCTTCAGGTATTCCGTTTCGGGAATCATCGGGATGACTGGATGGTCGGGACTTTGCGCGTAGGTCGCCACGCGGCGCAGGATGTGGCGCGTGTCGAACGCCGCCGAGAGCAGCGAGTCCAGAAACAGCCCGGCGTCCACATGGTGCGAACAGCAGAAGCTCGCCAGCGTGCCGCCGGGTTTCAACAGCTTCAACGCGCGCAGATGAATCTCCTTGTAGCCGCGCAACGCATCCGGCACGGACGCGCGGTTGCGGGTGAACGACGGCGGATCGAGGATGATCAAATCGAAGCGCGGAATGACGCGTTCGTGCGGCTTGACGGCGGTGTTCTCCTTGAGCCAGTCGAAAACATTGATGGTGCCGAAGGAGCATTTTTCCGCGAGGCCGTTGGCGGCGGCGTTGCGCCCGGAGGCTTCAATCGCTTCGGCGCTTTGGTCGAGCAGATGGACGTGCGCCGCCCCTGCCCTCGCCGCGTGCAGGCCGAACCCGCCGAGAAAACTGAAGCAGTCGAGCACTTGTCCTCCTTTGGCGAACTGCGAGACGGCCTGATAATTCACCTGCTGGTCCAAATACATGCCGGTCTTGTGCCCGCCGACAAGGTCGGTCTCGAATTTCAGTCCGTTCAAGTTCACTGAAACCGGCCCGGTCAGTTCGCCGAAGAGAACGCCGTTCGATTCCTGCAAGCCTTCAAACTTGCGCGACGAGACGTCGCTGCGTTCCATGATGGCGCGCGGCGAAAAGATTTTTTGCAGCGCGGCGACGATCATCGTCTTGCGCTGATCCATGCCGAGCGCTGAAATTTGCACGACGAGCACGTCCTCGTATTTGTCCACGATGAGGCCGCTCAAGAAATCGCTCTCGGCATTCACCACGCGAAAACTGGTGGCTTCCGGCATGTGCTTCTCCCGGACGGCTAGCGCGGCGCGGATGCGTTCCTCGAAAAATTTCTCGTCCACTTCAACGCGTTCCGGCGCGAGGATGCGAACGTTGATCTTGGAGTGCGAATTGTAGAAACCGACGCCGAGCTGCCGCTGGCGGTGGTCTTTTACCTGGACGAGCGTGCCGTCGGCAACGGGCGCGGTGAGGCGGAGGATTTCGCCGTGGTAAATCCACGGATGGCCGGCGACAATGCGGTCGCCTTCGCCCGGCTTCAGCAAAACAGTTGTGAGAGGTTCCATAGTTTGTAAACAGTCCGGTCGGAAACAACAGCCGGGCATCCAAGCAGAAAACGGCGCGGCTGGAAAGGAAAACAATTTCTTATTTTATTGATAGATTTTGCTTGCAAGGAACGCCGGTCAGGCGGATAAAGGTAATACAGCTATGAAAAACTCAATTCCTGTCAGCTCGCTGCTGCATCACAAGGGTTCGACCGTGTGGCACGTCACGCCGGAAGCGACGGTCTTCGACACCATCAAACTCATGGCGGAAAAAAACATCGGCGCGCTGCTCGTGCTGTCGCACGGGCGGCTGGCCGGCATTTTCACCGAGCGGGATTACACGCGCAAAATCGCGCTCATGGGCAAAACCTCGCGGGACACGCGCGTTCAGGAAGTCCTGTCCGGCAATGTCATCTGTGTATCGCCAAACGAATCGGTCGAGGAATGCATGCGGCTGATGACGGAACATCGCATCCGGCATCTGCCCGTGTTGGAGGGTGAAAAAGTCGTCGGGATCATTTCCATCGGCGATCTGGTGAACTGGATCATCTCGGCGCAAAACTCGACCATCGAACAGATGGAACAATACATCGCCGGTGGCGTGTCCGCGTAGCGCGCCGGGTTGCCCCGCGAATTCACCACTTTCATTTGGTTCAGGCGCTTAAACGAAGAGCGACCCGCAAATTGACTGCTGCCGGCGCCTGATTTGTCCCCTGCTCAAATTGTTTTCCATGCTGAACAGATTGGAGTATAGTGTGTCGAAGTTGTGCCAATTATCATGCTTATATTAAAAAACAAAATGCCGGTCATCGTCGCCATCATCGCCCTGCTGGGGATTTCATGTTTTGCCGGTCCGTCGGCGACCAACACGTTGCCGCGCCTTTCGCCCGGGCCGAATGACGGGCGCATCGCCTACGTCACCGCCCGGCTGCTGGACAATTATAATTACTCGCAACAGCCCTTTGACACGGAGATGTCGGAAAGGTTTTTTGACAATTATATCGAAACGCTCGACCCGCGCCGGGAAAATTTCCTGCAATCCGACATTGACGAGTTTTCGCACTGGCGCACCAACCTCGACCAGTTGACAATTGACGGCGGCACCACCGCCGACCTGACGCCCGCGTTTGCGATTTACCAGCGATTCATCGAACGCCTCCAGCAGCACGATGATTATGTGAGTGATTTGCTAAAGCAGGACAAATTCAAATTCACCGGCAACGACCAGATCCTGATTGACCGCCGCCACGCGGCCTATCCGAAGGATTTGGACGAGGCGAAGGAACTCTGGCGCGAACAGTTGCGCTACCAGTATCTGCTGGAAAAATTGAACACCGAGTTTGGCACAACCAACCGTGACACCATCAGGCCGTTGACCAAAACCAACCTCACCGAAATTGCCGACACCCTGGCCCGCCATTACCGCTGGAACCTCCATTATTACACCAACTGGGACAGCACCGATGTCCTGCAAGAGTATCTCGAGGCGCTCGCGCACGCCTACGACCCGCACTCGGACTATCTGAACAACGAGCACTCGCAGGATTTTTCCATCAACATGAGCCTGTCGCTTTTTGGCATCGGCGCGCAACTGGTCGAGGACGACGGCTATTGCACCATCAGCAAAGTTCTGACGAATGGCCCGGCGAGCAAAAGCAAACAGGTCAATGAACAGGACCGCATCCTCGCCGTCGCGCAGGCCGGCAAGCCGCCCGTGGATGTCGTGGACATGGAACTCGGCAAAGTGGTCCAGTTGATCCGCGGCCCGAAAGGAACCCAGGTGCAGTTGACCCTCAGCCCCGCCGCCGACCGCACGGCGCGGCGCATCGTGACGCTGACCCGCGACGAGGTCAAACTCGACGACCAGGAGCACGAAGCGTCGGCCAAGCTGATTGAAATGCCCGACGGCCACGGCGGCACCAACCGGATTGGCGTCATTGACCTGCCGTCGTTTTACGCCACGATTGATTTGCCCGGCAGCGCCAATCACGCCAGCAAAAGCACCACGGCGGACGTGACGAAGCTGATTAAGAAACTGAAGCAGGAAAAGGTCGCCGGCATCATTTTGGATTTGCGCAACAACCCGGGCGGCTCGCTTGAGGAGGCCATCCAATTCACCGGCCTGTTCATCAAGGACGGCCCGGTCGTCCAGGCGCGCGATCCGAACGGCAAGATTGACGTGGATTCCGACACCGATTCTTCCGTGCTTTACGACGGTCCGCTGGCCGTCATGATCAACCGTTTCAGCGCGTCCGCCGCCGAAATCGCCGCCGCCGCGTTGCAGGATTATGGCCGCGCCATCATCGTCGGCGACATTTCCACGCACGGCAAGGGCACCGTCCAAAACTTGAATCCGCTCCGCCCGTTCTGGCCGGCAAGCAGTCCACTGATGAGCGATCCCGGCACCGTCAAAATAACCATCCGGAAATTTTACCGCGTCAGCGGCGCCTCAACCCAGTTGAAAGGCGTCGTGCCCGACATTATTTTGCCGGATGTTCTGAATTACTCGGATGAAATCGGCGAGACCGCGCTGGAAAACCCGCTGCCGTGGGACACGGTTTCCAGCGCGAATTACGACAAATTAAACCTGGTGGATCCTTACGTCGCCGCCCTGCGGCAAAATTCCGACGCGCGCATCGCGACGAACCAGGATTTCATTTACATCCAGCAGGACATTGACCAGTTCAAGAAATTACAGGCCGACAAGACTGTTTCCATCAACGAGCGCGAGCAGATCAAGGAGCGGCAGGACGCTCTGGCGCGCCAGAATGAACGCGCCAAGGAGCGCGAGGCGCGCAAGTCGTCGGCCGAAAAAATTTACGACATCACGGTCGAAAATGCCGGCCAGCCGGGATTGCCCGCGTGCGAATCCAACACCATTGATTACGACAAGATTGGCGAAGGCCAGCTTGATGACGCTGCGAGACTGGCCGAAACGGAAAGCATTCTGGAAGATTACATTTCGGATTTGTCGGTCAACCGGACCATGATTGCGAAATGAACTGACCAATCATGAAAATCGTTTTAGGCATTTTTTGCGCGCTGTTCGTGGCGGCTGGTCCGGCGACGGCCCAGGGCGTTTACAACATGGCGAAGCAGCAGGCCAAAAACGCGGCTGCCAGTGAATCCCAAAATCAACAGGCCATTGAATCGTCCGGCCAGGCCTCGCCCGCTCCGCCACCGCAACAAAATAATCCGCAACCCGATCCGGTGCTTCAGGCCACCATGCAAAACATCAGCAATCTGCGGGTTGATTTCGAGGAATTCGGTTCCGGCCGGACCAACACGCTGCCGCTCCAAAATGATCTGACGGCGGCGGCGGCTGGCGTAAAACCGCCGCCGGCAGCGGTGGCAAAACTTGCCCAGGATCTGGCGGCGGCCGTGACGGGAAATAAAATTCCACTGGCACAGCAGCAAAAGCTGGCGCAGTTTGTCCACGCCATTTTCAACAGCTCGCACCTTTCGGCGGCACAGCAGCAGATGGTCTGCGACAGCGTGCAAAAGATTTTGCAGGACGGCGGCGTGCCTGCGGACAATGTCGCCAAGGTGGTTGACGGTCTCAAAACCATTGCCGCCGCGACCAAATAAAATGGGGCAACGAATAAAGTGTCCGACATGCAAAAAATCCGGCGACTGGATGGCCGGAAAATTCGGACCGTTTTGTTCTGAGCGCTGCAAGCTGGTGGATCTCGGCAAATGGTTCGGCGGCGAACACGCGATTTCCGAACCGCTGCGCCCGGAGCATTTTGAAAAGTTCGCCGACCTGCCGCCGGGCGGGCATTTGGATGAACCCGAAACTGAAAACTGATTTTGCCGTTTCGGCTTTGAATGAAGCTGTCCACTAATGGTCAAAAGCTTGTGAAACTATCTTTCTGGAGCTTGCTTGCCGCCGGCGCGCTGAATTTTTCCGCGCTGGCGCAACCGACCAATTTTATGAACACAAACAAAACTGAATTCGCCGATTTCGGCGGCGGCTGCTTCTGGTGCATGGAAGCCGTGTTTGAACGGCTGCCCGGCGTCATTTCCGTGACGAGCGGATTCGCCGGCGGCCACACGGAAAATCCAACCTATCAGGAAGTCTGCACCGAGACCACCGGCCACGCCGAGGTGACGGAAATTGAGTTTGACCCCGCGAAAATTTCCTACGAGAAGCTGCTGGAAGTGTTCTGGCAGGCGCACGACCCGACGACGTTGAACCGCCAGGGCGCCGACGAGGGCACGTCCTACCGGTCCATCATTTTGTATCGCGACAAGAAGCAGGAGTTGCTGGCCGAGAAATCGAAGCTCGAGGCGCAGAAAAATTTCCGCAATCCCATTGTCACGGAAATCGTGCCGCTGAAGAAATTCTACAAGGCCGAGGACTACCACCAGGAATATTATGACAAAAATCCCGATCAGGGCTATTGTCAGGTTGTCATCGCGCCGAAGCTGGAAAAGCTGGAGAAGAAAAAAGTGATTCAGTCCGAGCCGCAGGTCAAAAGCCAGGCAAATTGATGAACCGCTTCTTCGCGAAGAAATGGCCGCCCGCCTTGGTTTTGGGCGTCCTGACTTTGCTGGTGTGGGGGCATACGGTGAGTTTCGGCTTTGTCTGGGATGATGAATTTTTCATCCGCGACCTGCCGAGCGTCCGTTCAATCCGGCACATTCCCGAAATGTTCTACCGGCTGGATGCGCAAGCAACACTGCCCGATCAGTTCGAGGTTTTCCGCCCAATCCGCACCGCGTTCTACGCCCTGCTCCATTCTTTGGACGGCCACGAAATTCCACAGCCATGGATATTCCACCTGGCAAATGTGCTGTGTCATGGCGCGGCGGCCATGATGCTTTTTTCCGCGCTGGCATTGCTTCTGCCGCAATTGAACCGCAGTCTGCCGGAAACAGACGCAAGCTTCTGGGCCTTCGCCGTGGCGCTGGCCTTCGCAATCCACCCGGTCGTCTCCGAGGTGGTCTGCTGGGCAAAATCCCTCGACGACATCCTTGCAACATTCTTCACGCTGGCGGCAATTCGCGAAATCCTGCTGCCGGGTCGGGGCAACCCGATTTCCTGGCGGGCCGTTTTATTTTTCACGCTCGCGGTCTATTCGAAAGAATCCGCCGTGCCATTCGCCATCCTGCCGGTTTTGATTTACCGGAAAATTTACCAGCTCGACTGGAAAACCTGTGTCCGGCGCACCCTGCCATTTCTGGCCGTGGCTTTGATTTATCTTGCTCACCGGCGATGGGTCATCGGTCGCACCAGCCAGACAGAGCCGATTTCGGGAAGCTACGCGCAAACATTGGTGGACATGCTGCCGGTGGTGCCGGAATACGTCCGGCTGCTTTGCGGCATTCCGCCGTTTCGCATTGATTATAGCTACATGCACGGCGGGAATGCGCTGCTTTCGGGGGAAGTGATTTGCGGACTGGCCGTGCTGGTGATTTTAATCGCTGTTGGAATCTTGTGCTGGCGCAAAAGCAGGTGCGAGCCCATCGGTTTTGGACTGGTGTGGGTGGGATTGTTTTTGCTGCCGGTTTCCAATCTCGTGCCGATGATGCAATACATGGCCGAACGATTTCTTTACCTGCCGCTCATCGGCTGGCTGATTGCACTTGCCGGCGTCGCTTCAGTCGCTTCCCGGCAAAACCTGGTTCGTGCCGTGGTGCTGGGATGGATTTTTTTGCTGGGAATCACCGCCTGGAACCGCTCCTGGATCTGGCATGACGGAGTCACGTTATTTGTCCGCAGCAGCCAGGAAGGACCGAAGACGCCACGTGTTGAGAGCAATGCGGTTCACGCCATTCTGGATTTGCCAGCCGTCCGGCAAATATTTTCAAACAACGGTCCCGGTCATGACGATTCCGTCAGCCCGTCGCCGAATCGCGCCGTGAATGACAATGCCCTGGCGGCGCTCGCGGAGGCCACCCGGCTTTTCCCGGAGAATCCGGCGTTGCTTTCGCATTACGGCATCGCGCTGGCGGCGACCGGTGATCCGGAAAAGGCGCTGCCGCTTCTGACAAAGGCCGCGGAGCTGGAACCCGACAAACTAAACCGCTGGTTGAACCTGGCGCGCGCGGCTTTGGATGCGGGACGGCCTGGCCTCGCGGAACCGGCCTTGCAAAAAGCCGGCGCGCTCGCACCTGGCAATCCGGATGTCTTGCAATTGAAGTTCAAATTTTACTGGACGACGGGGAATTTTGCCGCCGCGCAGGACGTAATGCAAAAACTGAATGCCATCGCCCCAAGCCCCGAGCACGCTTCCTGGCTTTCTGAAGCGGAACAACAATTAAAATCGCAAGAACAACAAACGAATGCTGCTCCATTTTCACCGAAATAAACGACAGCTTCGGTTGCAGGCACGGAAAAATGTAAGCTGCCGCGCCGCTGAAATGGCAAACAAAAAACAGCGAACCGTTTCCAGTTCGCCGTTTTGAATTATTGCGGGAATTAAATCCCCTTGCCGGTGATATACTTCACGAGGTCAACCACGCGGTTGCTGTAACCCCATTCGTTGTCATACCAGCTCACGAGCTTGAAGAAGCGCTTCTCGCCCTTCAGATTGTTCTGCAACGTCGCGAGGCTGTCGTAGATGGAGCTGCGGTCGTCGTGGATGAAGTCGGTGGACACCAACTCTTCATCGGTCACGCCGAGAATGCCTTTCAGATACGTCTTGGAGGCGTTCTTCAAAGCGGCGTCAATCTCCTCGATGCTCGTGTCTTTCACGGTGCGGACGGTCAGGTCAACGACCGAGACATCCACGGTCGGCACGCGGAACGCCATGCCGGTGAGCTTGCCCTTGGTGCTGGGCAGCACTTCGCCGACGGCTTTGGCCGCGCCGGTGGTGGAGGGAATGATGTTGATGGAGGCCGCGCGGCCGCCGCGCCAGTCTTTCTTGGACGGGCCGTCCACGGTTTTCTGCGTGGCGGTGGTCGCGTGAATCGTGGTCATCAAGCCGGTCTCGATGCCGAAACCGTCCTTGATCAAAACGTGGACGAGCGGCGCGAGGCAGTTCGTGGTGCAGCATGCGTTGGAAACGATGTGGTGCTTCGTGGAGTCGTATTCGCCTTCGTTGACGCCCATGACGATGGTCTTGACCTCGCCTTTGCCGGGCGCGGAGATGATGACTTTCTTGGCGCCGGCGGCGAGATGCGCCTTGGCCTTCTCGCTGTCGGTGAAGAGGCCGGTGGATTCGATGACGATGTCCACGCCGAGCGCCTTCCACGGCAACGTGGCGAGATCCTTGACCGCGCCATGACACATTTGATCTTGTGGCCGTTGATGACGAGCGATGTCAGGATCTTCGAGCGCGGGGTTGCTCTTTTCCGTGGTGACGGCGTGCTTGAACTTGCCGTGCACAGAATCATATTTCATCTGGTAGGCGAAATAGTCGGCGTCCGTGGACACATCCACGACGGCGACGACATCAATTGATTTGCCCAGCAAGCCCTGGTCACAGAGCGCCTGGAAGACCATCCGGCCGATGCGACCGAATCCGTTGATTGCAACTTTTACTGCCATAATTTTATTTGTTTTCTAATTGGTGGCGGAATAAATTCCTTGAACCGATTGCGAAATTTTACCGACGCACGCCCCAGCGTCAATGAAGAATTCAGGAACGGAATTGTCATAAACAAACCATTTCTTGGCATTTCACCCCGGACAAATCAACCCCGGAACCAAAAGCCGTCTCCCATGAAATCACATGATTTCAGGAATCCCGTTGGTTGACGATGCGGCCGGCGCTTTTGCCGGCGGCGGAATTGCCGGAGCGCTGGTCGAACTGGCGGCGTTTGTGAAATCCAAAACGGTCAACTGATTGCTGCTGTTCAGCACGATCTCCGGTTTGTCGTGGTAATTCGTGATTTTGCCGCGGATCTCGATTGATTTCCCCCGCAGCGCATCCACGTCGCCATAGTAATTGCTTTTGCCATGAATAATCACAATCGCAAACGGCGAACCGGGATACGGCTGGTCGAGATTCAAAAAAGTCACGCTCGGCCGGATGGTGACCTGGGCGACCTTGCCAGTCACAATCATCATTTGATCGTAATAATTGGTCGCCTGCAGCGCGCCGATCTTCACCAGCGCGGCGTCGCCGGCACCGGCAGGCGCGTTGGTGTCCGCCGCCGGCAAAGTGAATCGCAAATGCCGAGGCGATCAATAATTGATAGAAATGTTTTCATGCAAAAATGTTTGTCCGGCAAATGTTCATTCGTTCCGCGCCGCCAGAAATCGTTCCGCGTCAATCGCCGCCGCGCAGCCCGCGCCCGCCGCCGTGACCGCCTGCCGGTAAACATGGTCGGCGCAGTCGCCCGCCACGAACACGCCCGGGACATTCGTCATCGTGCCGTCTTGCGGGACGATGAAGCCGTTCTCGTCCGTCGTGATTTTGCCCTTGAACAATTCCGTGTTCGGCACATGGCCGATGGCGATGAACACACCCGCGCAATCCAAAACGCTTTCCGCGCCGGTCTTGAGATTCTTCAATTTCACGCCGGTCACCTTGTCCTGCTTCACGTCGAGAATTTCCGTCACGGCGGAATCCCAGATCGGTTTGATCTTGGTGTGCGCGTGAACGCGGTCCTGCATGATTTTGGACGCGCGCAACGAATCGCGGCGATGAACCAGATAAACCACCGAGCCGAAGCGCGTCAGATAAAGCGCCTCCTCGCACGCGGAATCGCCGCCGCCCACCACGACGAGCGGCTGGTTGCGGAACACCGGCAGCGCGCCGTCGCACGTCGCGCAATACGTCACGCCCTTGGTCTCCAGCAAATCTTCGCCCGGCACGCCGAGATGCTTGTGGCTCGCGCCGGTGGCGATGATGACGGTTTCCGCCTCGACCTTTTCACCGTCCACGGTGAGCGCAAAAGGTTGTTTGGAAAAATCCACGGCCTCGACGACGCCGAAACTGGTTTTCGCGCCGAAACGCTCGGCCTGTTTCTGCATCCGCGTCATCAGTTCGTAGCCGTCCACGCCTTCGGGAAAGCCGGGGAAATTTTCGACGATGCTGGTGGTGGTGAGCAGGCCGCCGGGCTGTTTGCCGGTGAGCACGAGCGGCGCAAGCTGCGCGCGCGCCGTGTAAAGCGCCGCCGTCCAGCCCGCCGGTCCCGAACCGATGATGACAACTTTTTCCATAAAGACGCGCAAGATAGATTGCAAACGCGGCAGTGGCAAGTTTTGGCGGAGCGCAACCCGCCGTGCCACGGGCGAAAACGGCTTAAATAAACCTTGCCAGAAATTCACCCGTCCGCTTTGATAATCTCATGGCAAAAGCCAACCTGCGAAAGTTGCCCGTGCATGAGGCCATGCATGCGCTGCGGCAAAATGCATACTTCGGCTATATACGCGATACCCCATGATACTCGTAATTCTTTGACACTCTTGACAGATTTATGAAAGGCGACACAACTTCTGCCAATTCGCTATCAGAAGGCAATGAGTTCTTGGCGGTGCATTGGATTCTGATATGAGGCTAAAGGCCATCTGGAACGGAAGATGCTGGTTCGCCGAGTGGGTATTCGCTGTTTTGGTCTGGCAATCGAGTATTCAAGACTGGCCAAGGGAGCGTGTATTTTGTTTCCCATTTTTCTAACTATGCGAGTATGCAGCCGTTTTCGGGTTCCCAAAGAGCAGCGTTTTTCTTGGCTCTTTGGAGTCTTGGCGGGATAGCATTGATCTTACTATGGATTTGCCGTGCTTTCTTTAGCTTGGAAAAATCTTTTCTATAGAAATGCGGCCTGATATTTGGATTAGGCCGCAGTCTCCAAGCAGGTGAACGCCTTCCCGACCGCCAAGATAACGGAATAGAATGACTAGCTTTATTGGTTATGTGTCAAAGAGTTCATCGTCATCCCCGTATTGCGGTATATTCTGCTCGGCTGGTTCGCTCTTATTTTAGCAGCTTTGGATCATTTTTGATGGAAAATCAAATTAGAAAGTATCGTACGAATATTTGATTTACGGTTTGCGCGTCCAATTGAAATCCGACAGCCGGGTAAATCGTATATCGCAAATCGAAAATCGAAAATTGCTTGGCATTTTTGGTATCAGGTGGTCAAGTGGGGCACGTTGCTGGTAGTTATTATCTACCTTGCATTGGTTTTTATTTATCTGGCTAGGCGATGACCTTTTGGCCCAGCCATTCGCCGACATGAAAAGTGGTATCAAGACACGCATCCCCCATGGCGCAGAAGCAAAACGTGGCCGCGCCGGACGCCCGTTCGAACGTGGCGCAACCCGCGCCTGCCCCGGAAAGCAGACCCCTTGACCGCTTTCATCTCCAGCCATATTGTCTAGGACAATTCCAGCACGATGAAAAATGAAGACACATTCAATAAATTTCATCGGTTGATCAACAAGGGCGATCTCGAAGCGGTTCTGGAGCTGGTTGCGTCAGGGGCGGAGGTGGACGCCCGCAACCTGTATGGTTGGACGCCGTTGATGATTGCCGCCGGCGAGGGGCACACCCCGATTGTGAGCCTTTTGCTGGCTGCGGGTGCCGATGTCAAGGCGGTCAACAATTTTGGGGCGTCGGCACTGGCTTATGCCGCCTTGCGCGGCGAGTGGCTCACCATCCAGGTTTTGCTCGATGCCGGCGCACCGCTGAATGTCCGCCCGAATGGCGTATCGTTGCTGGAGTTCGCCGGATGGAGTGACGGGCGCAAAAGCAAACAGAGGCATTTCCAGATTCTTCAGGAGGCGGGGGCGGAATGATGTGGTTTAACCAGTTCGCCGACATGCAAGCGGTTTCAAGACATGCATCCCATGGCGCAGCCATGGCGAAAGAACATTGTCAGCGCCACGTTCGGAGGTGACGGTTCAATTCCTTTCACAGCCGCTCGCGTCCGCCGTAGCCGGTGTCGAGGTCGTGCCAGAATTCCACGGCTTCCTCGTCCGACTCCCAGCAGAGGAACACTTCGCGCCCGCCGATGAGCGCGGGAAAATCCAGCAGCCCGCGTCCGAGGTCCTTGATGAAAATTTCGCGCCGCTGGAATTCGGAAAGAAGCTGCTGCATGTCCGCGAGCGCGCGAATCCAGTTGTTCACCGTGTCGCCGCCGGTGTCGCTCCCCTGCTCCGCCAGACCGCTCAGGCGTTTTTCGTAGCGGTGCAAATCCTCGCGCAGCCGGTTCAACTGCTCCAGCCACTGGCGGATCTGCGGCAGCAGCGCGTTGGCCTCCTCGCGCGTGTAATGTTTTTCAAACTGGTGTTTCATCGGCAAAATGGCCCCGACACAAAAAGACCGCTCACGGACGGCTGCCCAAGGCGCCCGCCCGCGAACGGATGAATGGAACCGCAAGGCGGAAATTACTTCTGCCAGGTGCGCTTCTTGTGACGATTCAAGCGCAGCTTCTTGCGCCGTTTATGCTTGTTGATTTTTGCCTTGCGGCGTTTTTTGATTGAACCCATAAATTGTTGCGCGCTCAATATACCACTTTGTTCAGCGGATATTCAATGATTCCTTCGGCGCCGGCGGCTTTCAATTTCGGGATTATCTCCCGCACGACGTGCTCGTCAATGATTGTTTCCACGGCCACCCAGCCTTTGAGACTCAGATTGGCAATCGTCGGGTTGCGCAACGCGGGCAGGCTTTTCAGCAGCGCCGCCAAGTCTTTCTCGGCGATGTTCATCTTCAAGCCGACCTTTGCCTCGGCTTCCAGCGCGCCTTTGAGCAACAGCGACAGCGTCTCGATCTTCTGGCGCTTCCATGAATCTTTCCATGCCGCCAGATTGACGATCAATCGCGGCGTCGAAACCAGCAGCGTGTCCACGATGCGCAGCTTGTTCGCGCGCAGCGACGAGCCGGTCTCGGTGACTTCGACAATCGCGTCCACCAGTTCGTGCGCCTTCACTTCCGTCGCGCCCCAGGAAAATTCCACCTCGGCCTTGACGCCGTTTTTCTTCAGGTATTGTTTCGTCAGGTTCACGACTTCCGTGGCGATGCGTTTGCCCTGCAAATCTTTCACCGATTTCACCGGCGAATTTTCCGGCACGCACAGCACCCAGCGGGCGGGCTGGCGCGTCGCCTTGCTGAAAAGAAATTCGCCGACCTCGTGGACCTTCGAGCCGTTTTCAATCACCCAGTCGTGGCCGGTGATGCCGCAGTCCAGATAGCCGTGCTCGACGTAGCGGCTGATTTCCTGCGCGCGGATGAGGCGGATTTCCAGCTCCTCGTCGTCCACATGCGGAATGTAGGAACGGCTGCTGACGGAAATGTTGTAACCGGCCTTCGCCATTTTTTGAATGGTGGCTTCCTGCAAGCTGCCCTTTGGGCAGACCAAAACGTAATTTTTTGCTCATCTGATTTCGTAAATGACTTTTCGCACCCGCCGTGAAGCGATTTCACGTTTTGCCTGACGCGCGAATTTGAAAAGTCTGCCAATTCCAGCGAAGAAAAGCCACTTTCTTCTTTGGGAATTTCATCTATGAATTCCTCCGCATCGTCATTCTCATCCCCGGCCTCGAAATTTTTAATTGAGGACGACGATGAGGACGACGAAAAGAATGGCTATTTTTTCCAGACGACTTTTCTTCCGACAACTGAAATCTCCCCGCGCGCAATCGCCGCCACGCATTTCGGATACAATTCATGTTCCGCCGCGTGAATCCTCGCGTGCAGGCTGGCCGGCACATCCTGGTCCAGCACCGGCACGGCCTGCTGGGCGATGATGGCGCCGGAATCCACGCCCGCATCCACAAAATGCACCGTGCAGCCGGCCACTTTCACGCCGTGGTCGAGCGCCTGCTTCCACGCTTCGAGTCCGGGAAACGACGGCAGCAGCGACGGATGAATGTTCACGATGCGCCCCTCGAAGGCGCGGAGAAAATCGCCTTTCAGCACGCGCATGAAACCGGCGAGCACAATCAAATCCACCTTTGCCGCCTGCAACGCGGCGACAAACGCGCGCTCCGCCTCCTCGTCCAGCTTGGTGCGGAATTTTCCCGGCGGGATGAATTGCGCCGGCAGATTCCGCTCGCGCGCGTGCGCGAGAATTCCCGCATCCGCGACATCGCTCAATACGACGGCGACTGCCGCCGGAATTTTGCCGGCGGCGCACGCGTCGGCAATTGCGACAAAATTTGAACCCCTGCCGGAACCGAGCACGCCCAATCGAAATGGATGATTCACCGCGCCATTCTTGCAAATCGCACAGCCGCCGCAAGTTTTAGCTGTTGCCGGATTAAAGTGTCCTCTGCCAAAATTGGCCTTCAAACTGCTCTTGTAAGGCTTGCAGGTTAATCATAAGGTAGGAGACTAATCCAAATATGAACTCAGAAACGGCTGCTTCCAAACCGCCAAAAATCCTGGTGGTGGATGACAACGCAGTCATCCAAGTGACCGTCTCGCAGGCTTTGAAAAAGGCCGGCTATCAGGTTCTGGTTGCGGGTGACATCTCCAAAACTTTAACCACCGTGCGCCGGGAGCTGCCGGATTTGATTCTGCTCGACCTGGCGTTTCCGATTGATCCCAGCAATGTCGGCGGTCCTTCGCAGGACGGACTTTTTGTCATTGAATGGCTCCACCGGACGCCCGAAACGGAAAAAATCCCCATCATCATCATTTCCGGGGCCGACCCGGCGACATACAAGGAGCAGGCTTCGCGCCCGCGAGTAATCGCCAGTTTTCGCAAACCGCTGAACCACGAAGAACTGCTGGCGGCAATTAAATCCGCGCTGGCAGGAAGTGCGGCAAACACGCCGCCGATCAGCCCCGAAATTTAAACCCCGCCAAACCGGCGGTTCCGCCTGGCGTATTCCTCCAGCGCGGCGAAAAATTGCGGCTTCCGAAAATCCGGCCACAACGTCGGTGTGATGACCAGTTCGGCGTAGGAAATCTGCCAGAGCAGAAAATTGCTCACGCGCATTTCGCCGCTGGTCCGGATGAGCAAATCGGGATCGGGAATGTTCCGCGTCCAAAGATGATCCGAAATGACCTTCTCGGTGATGTCCGCCGGATCCAGTTCCCCCTGTTTCGCCTTCTCGGCAATTGCGCGCACGGCCTCGACAATTTCAATCCGGCTGCCGTAGCTCAACGCCATCACGAGCGTCAGGCCGTTGTTTTTGGAAAGCGTCGCGATGGATTTCCGCAGATGTTCCTGCACGTTTTCCGGCAGGCGATAAATCTGTCCGATAACTTCGAGACGGACGTTATTTTTATTCAGCTCCGGTGTTTCGCTTTTGAGATAATGGATGAGATATTTCATGAGCGCATCCACTTCATCTTTCGGACGGTTCCAATTTTCCGCCGAAAAAGCGTAGAGCGTGAGATATTTTATGCCGAGTTCGCCCGCCGTGCGGATGATCGTCCGCGCCGATTCCGCGCCGACGCGATGGCCCTCGATGCGCGGCAATCCGTGCTGCTTCGCCCAGCGGCCGTTGCCGTCCATGATGACGGCGACGTGGCGCGGCAGATTGGCGGCGGCTTCGGAACTTAATTGGTTGGTCGCTGGGCTCATTTGGCAAATCGTGAATCGTCACATCTGCGGGCTGGTCACGATATGACGATTTAACAATTCAACGATGTAACGCTTCAAACAAAAATCGTCTGCTCGCGCGCCGGGCCGATGGACGCGATGAACAATTTCGCATCGCTCAATTCGGCAATCGCCTTCAGATACGCGCGCGCTTTCGGCGGCAGGTCGGCGAACGTGCGCGCCTTGTCCGTCGGCGTGCGCCAGCCTTCAAATTCCACGTAGACCGGCTCGCATTCGGCGAGCACCTGCGCGTCGTTCGGCACGAAGTCGTATTGCTTCCTGCCGTGACGATACGCGACGCAAACCTTGATCGTCTCCACCGTGTCGAGGCCGTCGAGATTCGTGATGGCAAGATCGTCAATGCCGTTGACCATCGTCGCGTGGCGCGTGGCGACGGAATCAAACCAGCCGCAGCGCCGCGCGCGCCCGGTCGTCGCGCCAAATTCACGGCCCATGCCGTGCAACAGGTCGGCAATTTCCTGATTCTCCGTCGGCAACGGCCCTTCGCCGACGCGCGTCGTGTAAGCCTTCATCACGCCGACGACGCGATCCATCCGGTGGGGCGGCACGCCCGAACCCGTGCAGGCTCCACCCGCCGTGGTGTTCGACGAGGTGACGAATGGATAAGTGCCGTGGTCAATGTCGAGAAAAGTCCCCTGTGCGCCTTCAAACAAAATGTTCGCGTTGTCGCGCATCGCGTGGTGTAAAAGAACAACCGTGTTCTGAACGAACGGCTTCAGGGATTTTCCGGCGGCGAGATATTCCGCGAAAACCTTTTTGAACGACAGCGGTTTTGCGCCGAGCGATTTGAGGACGATGTTGTTTTCCTTGATGCGGACGGAAAGTTTTTCCTCGAGACGAACTGGATCAACCAAATCGTTCACGCGCAGGCCAACGCGCGCGGCCTTGTCGCCGTAAGCCGGGCCGATGCCGCGCTTGGTCGTGCCGATTTTATTTTTTCCTTTGAGCACTTCACGCTGCGCGTCCAGTTCGCTGTGATAGGGAAAAACGACGTGCGCGGTTTCGCTCAAGACGAAATTCTTCGGGTTGACATTGACACCGAGTTTTTTCAGCCCTTCGATTTCTTCGACGAGGCCGACCGGATCCACCACGACACCGTTGCCGATGACACACAATTTGTTTTTCCGCAAAATTCCCGACGGCACAAGATGCAGAACATACTTTTTTTTGCCCAGGAAAACCGTGTGGCCGGCGTTGTTGCCGCCGGCGTAGCGGACGACGACATCCGCCTGCTCGGTCAGCACGTCAATGATTTTGCCCTTGCCTTCGTCGCCCCACTGGGCGCCGACGAGAATTGTATTTGCCATAATTTTTTGCAGGCCGCGCCGGATGTTCACAATAAAAATCCCCGGATTTTTATCCGGGGCAAAGCGCGGGGTCTTTGCCGGAAGAAGCTAGGAAACCGCGGCGGGCGTGTCAATTCTGCAAATTGAACGAAACCGGAACTGGAAAGAGGACAGTGCTGCAGATCATGACTCTGAAAAAATGGTCGGGGCGGGGAGATTTGAACTCCCGACCTCCTGCGCCCAAGGCAGGCGCGCTAGCCAGGCTACGCTACGCCCCGATCCACGCATATCATCCCAAGATTTTCCCGCCGCGCAATGAAATTAACCGCCGCGCCGCCTGGAAGTTCTGCTAGACGCCTGGCCCAATCGCGTTTAATTTGTGGCATGGCAACTGGAGCGTCCACCGCCCCGCAGAAAATCAACCTTCGCCGGCCCGACATCATGGAAGCGGTGCAGGCCCAGGTGCTCACCCATTATCGCAGCGAGCTGGTCGAACGCATCCGCGCCGGCGGCGGCGTGCTTTCCGCCGGCGAACTCATCGTCAAGCTCGCGAAAGAATTCGGCTTTTGCTATGGCGTTGAGCGCGCGATTGACCTCGCCTACGCCGCCAAAAAACATTTCTCCGAGGTTTCGCCGCATACGCCCATTTATCTGCTCGGCGAAATCATCCACAACCCCGAGGTGAACGACCAGATCCGCAACATGGGCATCCAGATCATTTCGCCCAAGCCGACGGACGAGGATTTGTCGCAATTGCAATCCGGCGACGCCGTCATCATTCCTGCGTTCGGCACGGAAGTCGGCACGCGCAAAAAAATCGAGGCCAAGGGCTGCATCATCGTGGACACGACCTGCGGCGACGTGATGAGCGTCTGGAAACGCGTCCGGCAATATTCGAAGGAAAGCGTCACGAGCATCATCCACGGCAAGGCCAAGCATGAGGAAACCAAGGCCACCACGTCGCAGGCGCGCGCCTACGGCAGCGGACATTATCTGGTCGTGTTCACGCTCGCGGAAACGGATTACGTCTGTGACTACATTTTAAACGGCGGCAACAAGCAGGAGTTTCTGGAAAAATTCAAAGGCGCCTTTTCCGCCGGATTTGATCCCGACCGGCATTTGCAGGCTGTCGGTGTGGCGAATCAAACCACCATGCTCCGCGGCGAAACCGAGGAGGTCCAACGCCGCATCAAACAGGCGATGATCCAAAAATACGGCGAGTCCAATTTGGAAAAGCATTTCCGTTTTTTTGACACGATTTGCGGTGCGACGCAGGATCGCCAGGATGCGCTGCAAAAACTTTTGATGGAACCGATGAATTTGCTCATCGTCATTGGCGGCTATAATTCGTCGAACACCTCGCATCTTGCCGAAATGGGCGAGGCCAAGCTGCCGACATTTTTTATCAAGAACGCCGGCAAAATGGTTTCGGACAAGCTCATCAGCCATTACAACCAGCATTTGCACAAGGAGGTCGAGACGCACAACTGGCTGCCGTCCGGCAAAATCACCGTCGGCATCACCGCCGGCGCGTCGTGCCCGAACAATTTGATCGAGGACACCATCCGCCGCCTGTTTGAATTGCGCGGCATTTCCGTTCAGGAATTGCTGGCGAATTGATTTTTCCGCCAGCCCAATTTTGCCATGCCGCGCACCCGACAGGAACTGGAACAAATTGAACGCCAGATTCTCGCGCCTTACGCGCAGTTCAGCGGCGACACGCGCGGACGCGAGCACGACGAGGCGCCGCCGGAATGGCGCACGCATTATCAGCGCGACCGCGACCGCGTCATCCATTCGCGCGCGTTCCGCCGGCTGGAATATAAGACACAGGTTTTTCTGAACGGCACCGGCGATCATCTGCGCACGCGGCTCACGCACACGATTGAAGTCGCCGCCATCTCGCGCAACATCGCCAGCGCGCTGAAGCTGAATACCGACCTTGCCGAAACCATCGCGCTCGCGCACGACCTCGGTCATTCACCGTTCGGCCACAAGGGCGAAACCGTGCTCGCGCGCCTGATGAAGGGCCACGGCGGCTTCGAGCATAACCAGCACAGCCTTCGCATCGTCGAGCAGCTTGAAAAAAAATATCCGAATTTTCCCGGCCTGAATCTTTCGTGGGAGGTGCGCGAAGGCCTGGCCAAGCATCACACGGCCTACGACCATCCGGGCAGGCGCAAAGGTTTCAACGCGAAAAATTCCTCGCTCGAGGCGCAGATTGCCAATCTCGCCGACGAAATCGCTTATTACAGCCACGACCTCGACGACGGCCTGGATTCCGGGTTGCTGTCGGACAAGAAACTCGCCGCCAAGGTCCGCGTCTGGGCGCACGCGGCGAGGATCGTCAAAAAAGAATACGGCCAACTGCCCGACGAGGCGCGGCGCTATTTCACCATCCGCACGCTCATTGACATGCAGATTCACGATGTTGTCGAAAACAGCGAACGCCTCATCCAAAAGGCCGGCGTCCAATCCGCCGATGACGTGCGGCTGAATCCCAAGCCGCTCATTGCCTACAGCCCCGCGCGCCGCAGGCTGAACCTGGAACTGCGCAATTACCTTTACAAAAATTTGTATTACAACCCCATAGTGCACAAGCCGAACCTGCGCGCGGTCAAAATGCTGAAACGCCTGTTCAATCACTGTCTCGAACACCCGAAAGAAATCGGCGAGAGCACACGGAAAAGAATGGGAAAAACCGGGCTGCGCCGGGCGGTGTGCGATTACATCGCCGGCATGACCGACCGCTACGTCATGCGGGAATGCGAGCGCATCTTCGGCGAGAAATTCAAAGTCGTGTGACGCTTTCGCCGGCCGGAAGTCCGGCGAGCAACTGCAAAACCGTTTTCCCCTGCCCCGGCAAAATCAAATCGGGCGCGATTTCACTCAACGGCTGGAGCACGAACCGCCGCAAATGCGCGCGCGGATGCGGCAGAATCAACTCCGGCGAATTCCGCGTTTCATCTCCGAACGCAATCAAATCCAGGTCGAGCGGGCGCGGCTCGTTGAGTGTTTTTTTTGACACACGGCCGAATTCCGTTTCCAGTTCGCGCAGTTTCTTCAGCAACGATTCCGGCGTTTCATCTGCTAACGGAACCAGGCCGGCGACGGCATTCACAAACTTTGGAGAATCTGGCGGACAATCCACCGGCGACGTCTGCCAGAGCGAAGATTTGAGAACCGGCGACCCGGAAAATTCCTGGAGCCGCGCCAGCGCGTCCGAAACAATTTTCCGCGATTCACCGAGATTCGAACCAAGCGCGACAAAGACCATTTATGATTGATGATTGATGATTTGAGATTGACGACCGCCGCGAACCCAAATCGTAAATCGTAAATCGTAAATCATAAATTACTTCAACCCGAGCACGTCCTGCATGTCGTAAAGACCGGGCTTTTGTTTCACGACCCAGAGCGCCGCGCGCAACGCGCCGTTGGCAAACGTGTCGCGGCTGGAGGCCTTGTGCGTCAATTCCACGCGCTCGCCGGTGTTCGCAAAAATCACCGTGTGATCGCCGACGACGTCGCCCCCGCGAATCGAGTGAATGCCGATTTCCGACGGCGTGCGTGCGCCGACGATGCCGGTGCGCCCGTGGCGCACAGCCTCGGCCAGTTGCAGCTTGCGCACGTCCGCGAGGATTTCCGCGAGCGATTTGGCCGTGCCGCTCGGCGCGTCACGCTTCATCCGGTGGTGCATCTCGACGACTTCGAGGTCGAAGTCCGGGCCGAGAATTTCCGCCGCCTTGCGCGTGAGCCAGAACAGCGTGTTGACACCCGTGGAAAAATTTGACGCCCAGACAATGGGAATTTTTTCCTTCTGGCGGGTGATCTCAAAAGTGTCGCCGTCGGTGTGGCCGGTGGTGCCGATGACGAGCGCCTTGCCGTGCGTCGCGCAAATTGTGGCGACTTCGGGCGTGGCCGTGTGCGTGCTGAAATCAACGACCACGTCACCGTTTTGAATGATCGCGGCAAGGTCGTCGCCCGCATCAATCTGGCCGGCGATTTCGAGATCGCGAAAATTTTTCGCGCACAAGACGAGCGCCTGTCCCATGCGGCCTTTCGCACCGGTGATGATGACTCGTGTCATATTAATCCAAAACGCCGCAGCGCTTCAGCGTCGTGCGCAGCGCGTCCCAATTTTTCGGGTCCATCGGCACGAGCGGCAGGCGGTATTCTTCCTCGATCAATTTCATCATCGCCAGCGCCGCCTTCACCGGTGTCGGATTGGTTTCGATGAACAGATCCTTGAAGAGCGGATAATATTTTTCGTGCAACCGGAGCGCCGACGCGCTTTTGCCGGAGGCGAACAGTTTCACCATTTGCGAAACCTCCTTCGGAATCACATTGGATGCAACGCTGATGACGCCTTGCGCGCCGACGGACATGAACGGCAGCGTCAGCGAATCGTCGCCGGACAAAATTTCGAAATTCGGGCCGAGCGCCGCGCGCAATTGCGAGACGCGGTCGCAGCTTCCGCCGGCTTCCTTGATGCCGACAATGTTTTTGTATTCGCGCGCGAGGCGTTTCACCGTCTCAACGCCGATTTCGACACCGCACCGGCCCGGAATGCTGTAAAGCACCAGCGGCAGCTTCGTGCTTTTGGCGATGGCGCGGAAATGCTGATACAAGCCCTCCTGTGTCGGCTTGTTGTAATACGGCGCAACCTGCAACGAGCCGTCCGCGCCGGCCTGTTCGGCGGCCTGCGTGAGTTCAATCGCCTCGCGCGTCGCGTTGGCGCCGGTGCCGGCGAGCACCTTGATTTTGCGGGCGGCGAACTTCACCGCGAGCGCGATGATGTGGATGTGCTCCGCGCAATCCACCGTGGGCGATTCGCCGGTGGTGCCGACGGGCACGATGCCGTCCACGCCGCCCTTGACCTGCATTTTGACCAGGCGTTCGAGGGCGTCTTCGTCAATCGCGCCGTGGCGGAACGGCGTGACAATGGCGGTGTAAGTTCCAGTGAACATATCTGGCCATAGCATCAGAAAATAAAAGCGGTTTGGCGAGCAAGATTTTACCCGATTAAATTAACAATCAGGCGGCCAGCCCGTGCTTGCCCCGTGGCCTGGGGTTGGTTAATTTTACCGCCGTTGAAAAAGAACGGACGCCCGGAAATCCCGCGCAAGACGATTTACCGTCTTTCGATTTATCTGCGCTGTCTCGCGCGGCTGCACGAGAACGGCATCGGCACCGTTTCCAGCGAGGCGCTCGCCAAGGCCGCCGGCGTGAAATCCACCCAGCTCCGCAAGGACCTCGCGTATTTCGGGACGTTCGGCACGCGCGGCCTCGGTTATGATGTCGCGGAACTTTTCAAAAAAATTTCCGAGGAGCTTGGCACGTCGCGGCTGCAGCCGGTGATTCTGGTCGGCGTCGGCAACCTTGGCCTTGCGCTGCTCTCGTATCGCGGCTTTGAAAAAGAAGGGTTTGAAATTGTCGCCGCCTTCGACGCCGAGCCGAACCGCAAGCGCGACAAGGAAATCAAGCAGCCGATTTACGCGATGGAAACCCTGCCGGAATTTGTCGGGCAGCACCACGTCAAGATGGCCATCGTCACCGTGCCGGCCGCCGTAGTTCAGGAAGTGACGAACGCACTCGTGCAAAACGGCATCACCGGCATTTTGAATTTTGCGCCCATCGTGCTCGACGTGCCGGAGGATGTGATGGTGAACAACGTCAACCTCGCCATCGAACTGGAGAACTTGAGCTACTTCATCCGCGAGTGACGCGGGTTTTAATTTGCGCCCGCTGAACCGTGGTTCGTCGGCGCGTTTTGCTGCCAGAACGCCAGCAGGTCGCGCCACCAGTCCGGAGTTTCCGGCGTGGTGTCTGCGTGGTGGGCTTTGGGAATCACCTGGAGAATTTTCGGGCCGGTGTAACCGTCATACAGCCGCTCGCCGAGCTTTGGCGGAATGATTTCATCCGCGCCCGCGACGATCATTTTAATCGGGCCATGATAATCCTTCAGCCAGGCCGCCGGGTTAAACCGGTCCCACAACAGAAAATACGCCGGGATGAACGGGACATGATTTTGCGCGACCGACGCAAGCTTGTTGTATGGCACGAACATCGCGATGCCCGCCACGCGCGACGGATAATGCTGGGCCACATGCGCGGCCACGCCGGCGCCCAATGATTCGCTGACGAGATAGGCGGGAATGTTTTCCGGCAAATTTTCAAACGCCTCGTCCGCCGCCACCAGCACATTTTTTTCGCCCGGCGAACCGGCGCGCGCACCAAAGCCGGGATATTCAAAAATATAGACATCCAGCGGCGCCGCGTCGTGGATCGGCAGCGCCATGTAGGCGCGGTTGAGCGCCCAGCCCGCGTTGCCGTGGAAAATCAGCAGGCTGCCAACCGGCGCGGAACTGGCGGGCAGTTTCCAGCCCATCAACTGCCCGGACGAATTCCGCCAGGGAACAAACCCGGCTCTGGCTGCCGCTTGCTCGGCGGACGTCATGGACAGCTTCGTCGGAACATAAATCAAATAACGTTGCAGCACCGTGAACAAGAACAGCACCACGGCGTAGCCGAGCAGAAACGTCCACAACGCGAGCCGGCCCCACCGCCGCCAGGGGATCTTCAACTCATCTGAAGGCATTTCGTCGGGCACGGTCTATTCTTTTTTCTGCGTCTTCACTTCGAGATAGAGATCGCGCAGTTGCTTCGGCGAAACCTGCTGACGGCGAATTGGTCATCAAACAGGTTCCTTTCGCGGTTTTCGGAAACGCAATCACGTCGCGGATGCTTGGCGTGCCGCAGAGAATCGCGATGAGCCGGTCGAAACCCAATGCAATGCCGCCGTGCGGCGGCGCACCGTATTTGAACGCATCGAGCATGTAACCGAAACGCAGCCTGGTTTCGTCCGGCGGAATGGCGAGCAATTCCTCGAAGATGGTTTTCTGCACGTCGGGCTGGTGAATACGAATCGAGCCGCCACCGAGTTCCACGCCGTTGACGACCACGTCGTAGTGCTGGCCGCGGACTTTTTTCGGATCGGTCTTGAGCAGCGGGATATCTTCCGTGACCGGCGCGGTGAACGGATGATGGCTGGAATACCAGCGGTTCTGCTCGCGGTCGAAACCGAGCAGTGGAAATTCAATGACCCAGAGGAAATTGAACTGGTCGGCGGGAATCACCAGCTTGCCCTGCGTTTTTAGAACGTCGGCACAATATAAACGAATTTTGCCCAGAATTTCGCAGGCATTCAGCCATTGGTCGGCGGCGAAGAGAATTAAGTCGCCTTCCTGAATTCGCGAGCTTCGTGGTAAGCGCAGCTTTTTCCACTTCGCTGAAGAATTTCACGATAGGCGATTTCCATTCACCGTTTTCCACCTTGATGAACGCAAGTCCTTTCGCGCCGAAGCTCTTGGCGTATTCGGTCATCGTCTCGATCTGGCCTTGCGTCGCGCCAGCCAGACCTTTGGCATTGAGCGCCTTCACCACGCCGCCGTTGGCGATGGTGCCGCTGAATACTTTGAACGTGCTGGCGCGAAAATCTTCCGTCATGTCCACGAGTTCCATGGCGAAGCGCGTGTCCGGCTTGTCAATACCGTAGCGGTTCAATGCTTCCTCAAACGTGATGCGCTTGAACGGCGTCGGCACGTCAATGTTCAACGCGGTTTTCCAGACGCGTTTCAACAAACCTTCAATCAGCGAATAAATGTCTTCGCGGTCAATGAAGCTCATCTCGATGTCCACCTGCGTGAATTCCGGCTGGCGGTCGGCGCGCAGATCCTCGTCGCGGTAGCAGCGGGCGAGCTGGAAATATTTTTCCACGCCGGCAACCATGAGAATCTGTTTGAACTGCTGCGGCGACTGTGGCAGCGCATAAAACGTTCCCGGCTCGCGGCGGTTCGGCACGAGAAATTCCCGCGCGCCTTCGGGCGTGGATTTGAAGAGCGTGGGCGTCTCGACTTCGAGGAAGCCCTGCTCGTCCATGTAACTGCGCGTGGCGATGGCGACTTTGCTGCGCACTTTCAGGTTGCGCGCCATTTCCGGCCGGCGCAGATCGAGGTAGCGGTATTGCAGGCGCAATTCCTCGTTCACCTTGTTGGCGATTTCCGGATCGTCCACCGGGAACGGCAGGACTTCCGCCATGTTCAAAACCTCGAGCGCGGTGACGCCAACCTCGACTTCGCCGGTGGGAATCTTGGCGTTGTTGGTGCCAGCGGGCCGCGCCCGGACTTTGCCGGTGATGCTCACCACGCATTCGCTGCGCAACGCGGCGGCTTTTTCAAAAAGTTCCTTCGGCAAATCCGACGGATCGAAGACCGTTTGCGTGCGGCCTTCGCGGTCGCGGATGTCAATGAAGATGAGGCCGCCGAGGTCGCGGCGGGAATGCACCCAGCCGGACAGCGTGACGGTCTGCCCGATGTGCGCCGGGCGGAGTTCGTTGCAATGATGCGTGCGTTTCATGTAAAAATCGCCAAAGCGAATGTTGATATTGGCAGGGAGCGTAAAGGATTTCAAAGCAAAAGCGCGCCGACGACGGAAGCGCAATCCAGTTTTTCAGCGAGATTGGTTACGGCTGCGAAGAAGCAATATTGCCGCGCCACCAATGACCATCAAAGAAACGGAGGACGGTTCCGGGATGCCATTAATAATCACGACGCCATCCGCATAGGCTGAGTTGTGTTTGGTTTCACCATTCAAATGTGCGCCAATCACAAATGCTATGCAGATAACAACCCATTTGAACCTGGGGTTTTGTATGAAGCGTTTGGAAAACTTTCCCCAGAAACTCCGTCGTCTGCGCGCCTTGACGCGGTAACGGATTTTAGTTTCCATGAGCCGACTCTAACCGAAACACCTCTCGCGTCGAGAAGAATCATTTGTCATTGCCCGGCTTCTCTGACTTATAATCCGCCATGCTGATGAATGAAAATTCGCGCATTTACGTCGCCGGCCATCGCGGACTGGTGGGCAGCGCCATCTGGCGCGAACTGGAACGGCAGGGATTCAAAAACCTCGCCGGCCGCTCGCGGTCGGAAGTCAATCTGCTGGACGCCGGCGCCGTCCAGAAATTTTTCGCGGAAGCCAAACCGGAATTTGTTTTCGTGGCGGCGGCCAAGGTCGGCGGCATTCACGCCAACAACACGCAGCCGGCGGCGTTTCTGTTTGAGAATTTGCAGATTCAAAACAATTTGATCCACGCCGCAAAACTGGCCGGCGTCAAAAAACTTTTGTTCCTCGGCAGTTCCTGCATTTATCCCAAGCTCGCGCCGCAGCCGCTCAAGGAGGAATATCTGCTCACCGGCCCGCTGGAGCCGACGAACGAATGGTATGCCGTCGCCAAAATCGCTGGCATCAAGCTGTGCCAGGCGTATCGCCGGCAATACGGCTGCGATTTCATCAGCGCCATGCCGACGAACATGTATGGGCCGAATGACAACTACGATTTGCAGACGTCGCATGTGCTGCCGGCGCTCATCCGGAAATTTCACGACGCGAAAACCAGTTCCGCCGCCACCGTGACGTGCTGGGGAACCGGCACGCCGCTGCGGGAATTTTTGTATGCCGACGATCTGGCCAGCGCGTGCGTTTTTCTGATGCAGAATTACAGCGAGGAGCAATTCATCAACGTCGGCAGCGGCAGCGAAATCACCATCCGCGAATTGTCGGAACTGGTGAAACGCATCGTCGGCTTTTCCGGCGGGATTGTCTGGGACAAATCGAAGCCGGACGGCACGCCGCGAAAATTGATGGACAGCTCGCGGCTGTTTGCGCTGGGCTGGAAACCGCAGATTGATTTGGAATCCGGCATCCGGCTGGCTTACGCGGATTTTCTCGCCAAACAATCGCGCGGAAAATAATTCAGCTCGCGACGCGGCCCCTGCCGGCCAGATGGTCTTGCACCAGCTTCATGTCCGAATCCACCATCAGTTTGGCGAGCGCCTTGAAGGTGGTTTTTGGTTCCCAGCCGAGCTTTTGTTTCGCCTTGGAATAATCGCCGATCAGCAAATCCACTTCCGCCGGGCGAAAATAATTCGAGTCAATTTCGACATGCTTCTGCCAGTCGAGGCCGGCGTGCGCGAAGGCGACCTCCAGAAATTCCCGGACGCTGTGCGTCTCGTTCGTGGCGATGACGTAATCATCCGGCTGGTCCTGTTGCAACATCCGCCACATCGCCTCGACGTATTCCTTCGCATAGCCCCAGTCGCGCTTCGCGTCAAGGTTGCCAAGATAAAGTTTTTCCTGCAGCCCGGCCTTGATATGCGCGACGGCCCGCGTGATTTTGCGCGTGACAAAAGTTTCGCCCCGGCGCGGCGATTCGTGGTTGAACAAAATGCCGCTGCACGCAAACAAATTATACGATTCGCGGTAATTTACCGTGATCCAGTGCGCGTAAACTTTGGCGCAGCCATACGGGCTGCGCGGATAAAACGGCGTCGTTTCGCGCTGCGGAATGTCCTGAACCTTGCCGAACATCTCGCTCGATGAGGCCTGGTAAAATCTCGGCTTGATGCCGGTTTCGCGGATGGCTTCCAACAGCCGCACCGCGCCGGTGGCCGTGATGTCCGTGGTGTATTCTGGGCTGTCGAAACTCACGCGCACATGGCTTTGCGCGGCGAGGTTGTAAATTTCATCCGGCGCAATTTTTCCAATCAACCGCGACAGCGCGCTGGCATCGCTCAAATCGCCGTAGTGCAGTTTCAACGAGGATTTCGAGACGTGCGGGTCGGCGTAAATGTGTTCGAGCCGCGACGTGTTGAACGTGCTGGCGCGGCGGATGATGCCGTGGACTTCGTAGCCTTTGGACAAAAGCAGTTCCGTCAAATAAGAGCCGTCCTGCCCGGTGATGCCGGTGATGAGCGCGCGTTTGGACATAGATTAAACTTCAATCATTGGTGAGCCGGCAAAACAACGCAAGTGAAACTTCGCCCGCCTGCCCTGCGAAATAAAAAAGTCAAATCACCGCGCCGGACGTTTGCCCGTCATCAACGCCAGATGCCGCGGCGCAAGCAGCCACATGAAGGTCGCGCAACGGGCGTAACGCAGCGAATCCGTCTCCAGCTTGCACAGGCTGCCTTTCTTCAAATCAATTTCCATGTTCGTGTTGCCCGCCGTCAACAGCGCGATGAGTTTGCTCAAATAAGGCTCGTGGCCGACGAGCAAAATGTTTTTAGGCTTGGGCCGCAATTCATTCAACTGCTGGATGAGCAGTTTCGGATTGCCGCCCGGCGTCAGCTCGTCGGTGAATTTCAACTGCTTCCGCCGCTTGAGCGACTTGGCGGCAATTTCCGCCGTCTGCTTCGCGCGCACATACGGGCTGGACAAAATCAGGTCGAACGAAATTTTCAACACGCCCATCGCCTTCGCGATCTGGCGCAGGCGGCGCCGGCCCTTCGGCGTGAGCGGGCGCTCCGCGTCGTTGGCGAAATCCGGCACGCTCGGGTCAACGGCGATTCCGTGGCGCAGAAAATAAATGTTCATACTTGTTGCAACCGGGTTTTGCGCGGATGTCCGGCGGTTTCAGGCCGTGGCATTAATTTCACACGCGGATATTTCGCGCCGGTCTTCGAGGTCAGCCGCGGCTCTTCCGCCGTCGCCAGCGCAATGAATTCCGGCTGGCTGCGCCGTTTCTTCTCGCCGTTCCGCGATTCGGTGCGGCGATAGGTTCCGTCGGTGCACAGAAACCGCGCCTTCACATTGTCGGCCAGCGTCACGGCCAGAATTTCGCTGATGATGCGCTCGCGCAGGTTGCCGTCCTCGACGGGAAAAACCAGCTCGATGCGGCGGAAAAGATTTCGCGGCATCCAGTCCGCGCTGCCCGCGAAGACTTCCGACTGGCAGGCGTTCTCAAAAAAATAAATCCGGCTGTGCTCCAGAAACCGGTCCACGATGCTGCGCACGGTGATGTTTTCGCTCACGCCCTTGATGCCGGGCCGCAGGCAGCAGATGCCGCGCACGATCAGCTCGATTTTCACGCCCGCCTGCGACGCGCGGTAAAGCGCCTCGATCAGCGTCGGCTCCACGAGCGAATTCATCCGCGCGATGATGCGTGCCGGCAAGCCTTTTTGCGCGTGGCCGATTTCGCGCTCGATCAACTGGAGCAGCCGCGTGTGCAAATCAAACGGCGCGGCGATCAGTTTTTTCATGCCCTGAAACTGGCAGACGCCGGTGAGCAGATTGAACAGGTTCGTCGCGTCCTCGCCGAATTCCGGCTTGCACGTCAGCAGCCCGATGTCCGTGTAAAAGCGCGCCGTCGTGGGATTGTAATTGCCGGTGGCCAGATGGACGTAGCGGCGGATCTGGCCGCCTTCCGAACGCACCACCAGCGCCACCTTCGCGTGAATCTTGAACCCGACCAGGCCATAAACCACATGGACGCCGTTTTCCTCAAGCTGCCGCGTCCACTCGATGTTGTTGGCCTCGTCGAACCGCGCGCGCAATTCCACCACCGCCGTCACCTGCTTGCCGTTGTTCACCGCGTTCATCAGCGCGCCGATGATGCGCGGGTCGCCGCCGGTGCGGTAGAGCGTGACCTTGATGGTGAAAACATCCTTGTCCTGCGCCGCGTGCTCCAGAAATTCCACCACGCTGTTGAAATTCTCGTAAGGGTGATG
Organism: uncultured Verrucomicrobiae bacterium; assembly: GCA_963738245.1. GTDB lineage: Bacteria > Verrucomicrobiota > Verrucomicrobiia > Limisphaerales > UBA11358 > UBA11358. The sequence continues at coordinate 189,829 of CAVTWB010000014.1, read as the reverse complement.
CAGCAAAACGTCGCGCTCGCGGATGGCGGCGAACACATCCTCGCGTCCGCGCAACGCCCGCGCGACCGGCGCGACGAATGGCGGGTCGCGCAGCTCCGGCGAGTGGTCGCCCGAATACAGCATCATCAGCCGGGTCGGGTTCAGCGGGCCGTTGACCAGATACAAATCGTCCTCGGTCAGCCGGAACGTTTTCAGCAGCGCCTCGCGGATTTTTTCCGGGCAGCGATGGTCAATCTCCAGCCGCACCGCGTCGCCCTTGCGGCGGTTGTGCAGTTCGGTCTCGACCGCCTTGAGCAGGCTGCTGGAATCCTCCTCGTCAATGTAAAGCTCGCTGTTGCGCGTGACGCGGAACGGCCAGCAGCCGAGAATCGTCGTGCCGGGAAACAGGTCGGCGATGAACCGCCCGATGAGATGGCTCAAAAAAACGTAGTCGCGGCGCGCGTCATCGCGGGGCAACTGGATGAGCCGCGGCAAAATTGACGGACATTGCACCACCGCCAGATGTTTGAGCGGTTGGCCGTTGCCGTCGCGCGGAACCATTTCCAGCCGCACCATCAGGTTCAGCGATTTGTTCAGCAGTTGCGGAAACGGATGCGCCGGATCAATTGCCAGCGGTGTCAGCACCGGCCGGATTTTGGTCAGGTAATATTCCTCCAGCCAGCCAAGGTCGCCGGAGGTCATGTCATCCATTTCGAGGATGCGGATGTTGTGCTTCGCCAGGGACGGCTTCAAATCCTCGCGCCAGCATTCGTATTGGTCGGCCACCATCTGGCGCACCCGGCCGACAATCGCCTGAAACGTCTCGCGCGCCGTGAGGCCGTCCACGCTGCGCCCGCCCTGCCCGCTTTCCATCTCCTGTTTCAGGCCGGCCACGCGCACCTCGAAAAACTCGTCGAGGTTGGAGCTGACAATGGTGAAAAACTTCAGCCGTTCCAGCAGCGGGTTGGCCGGGTCCAGCGCCTCGTCCAGCACGCGCTGGTTGAATTCCAGCCAGCTCGACTCGCGATTGATGAAATGCTCCGGCTTAAACCCGCTCATAAAATTGTCGGTGGAGGTCGGACGCGCGCATGATAGGTTTGCGCCAACCGACCGGAAAGTTACATTCCGGTGACAACCCTTGTCCAGTGCGGAGAACTGGCGGCACCCCTTCAGTTTTCGGTTGAGATATTTGCGTTGAGAGTCCAGCTTTCATCCGGGGTTGAACCGCCGGCGCCCGTGGCTCATCAGGAATTGTTGGACCGGCAGGCTCCTCGGAATGGATTTTTTCTGGAATGACAAATGATGTTGCAAAATTAACCGAAGCCGAATGCGTCCGGCTCGTTCACGGCTATATCGCGGGGCTGTTTCCAGGCTGTTTCCAAAAACCTGCCCCAATTGCCAGCGGATTTTCGCCACCTATCGGGATTATCTGCTGAACACCAAACCCATCGGGCTGCCCATTTCCTACGATGTGGAATTTGGCGATTGGAAACCCGCGCATTCCACCGGAAACCTGTCGCTGGCCAATTGTGCCTGTGGCACCACGCTGGCGCTAAGTTCCCAAGCCATGCCGCTGCCGCAAATCTGGCAGGTGTTAAACTGGGTTAAAATCGAAACCGAACGCCGGCGCTGTCACGTGCGCGACGTGCTGGGCCATCTGCGCGACAAAGTCGTAAAAATGGGCCTGGCCTGACCGGATTGCCTTCTCCCAAGCTGAAGCATCGCGGAGATTGTCGCCGTCCACTCACACCCAGTTTACGCCAGCCATTCTGTCAGCTCACGCAATGAGGCGATTTCGCGGGTGATCTCGCAGCCGGACGGACGGGGCTTGTGTCCGGGATTATACCAGCAGGTATCCAGCCCATAACCGGCCGCACCCAGAATGTCGGAGGACCAGTTGTCGCCAATCATCAACGCCTCCTGCCGGGAAGGCTGTCCCAGTCTTGCGAAGGCGGCGTCAAAAAACTCCCGGCCCGGCTTGGCGTGGCCGATCTCCTCGGAAATAATCAGTTCTTCAATATGCCGGTGGATGACCGAACCGGCGAGCCGCCGCCGTTGGACGGCTTTCAGGCCGTTGGTCAAGATGGCCATGCGGTATCTCCCCTGCAAAGCCTGCAGCACTTCGGCGGCATCCTCCACCAGTTCCGAACATCCGGCCAGGCATTCAAGATAGCTGGAGCTTAACTTTTCCGCCGGATAACCGGTGCCGATGGATTCCAGCAGCAGTTCAAAGCGGCGCACCTTGAGCAGATCCTGTGAAATTTTACCCTGTTCAAAATCCTGCCAGACCGCCTGGTTGAAGCGCCGGTATGCGGCCAGATGTTCGGCGCAAAAAGTGATCCCGGCCAGTTGGAAAACCTCCCTAAGCGCCAGGCTCTCCGCCCGGTCATAGTCAAACAGGGTGCCGTCGGCATCGAACAGGAGCCACCGGTAACGTTTCATCAATCACTCTTAAAGGTTGGGCGCGGCGGTGTAAAGCGATTTGCCCCGCAAATCCGGTGACACTCCTTGTCGGGCGCGTAAAAGCGACAGCGTGCAATTAAACCGGTCGGGAACCTTTCCAGCACATTCACCGCTTGACTTGGCCGGACGGCGGGCGTGAAATAAGCCGGAGCCATTGCATGAGCCTTCACCGCAACATTGACCTTCTCTGCTGGAACGGGAAACCCGTCGCTTGCGTTGGCCACGCACATTAACGTCATGCAAAAACTGCGCTCCATCCATTTGTATCTCGGCTGCATCTTCGCGCCGCTGTTGTTGTTCTTCGCCGTCTCCGGCATCTGGCAGACGCTCGGCATTCGCTCGCCGTTTTTGCAGTGGCTGTCCGCCCTGCACACCTCGGCCAGATTCAAGAACGGGCACGAGCCGGGCAGCCCCGCCTTCAAATTGTTGGTGATTATCATGGCGACGAGCCTTGTCATCTCGATCATTCTCGGCGTCATCATGGCCTTTAAGTTCACCCGGAGCCGCAAGGTGGTGTTCTATTGCCTGGCGCTCGGCGTGATCCTGCCGGCGGTGCTGGTTTTGATCAGGACTTTGGGCTGACCAGCTTTTCAAACAAACCGCCGGGGCCGGAGCCAAAAAATAAAGCCGCCGGAACCGTTGCCAGTTCCGGCGGCTTGGGATGATGAGGGCATTAACATCGTCATCCGACAATGTTATGAATGACAACCGTGGGAAGTTATCTTCCAGCCGCCGACCTCCCCGGTTGGGATGCGCAACTTTCATGCACCGCACAAACATGCGGTGGACGACGGTGTGAATAATTGCTAATATCATTCATCACCTGACATTCTAGCTGTTCCAAGCTCTCATCGCGTCAGTGCGCCGCCAGTTGTCATTTGACCCTCTGCCTTTTGCCACGACTCAGCGTGCATTGAGGGACAGTCTATAACGCAGCCTATCATTTATGCTGGTGATTCTGCCATCATTTGAGCCGGTCACGCGGGGTTTTGCTCATTCCGCGCTGCTGAAATTCCGAGTCATGCTGATCGCCCCTTTCATTCCCCGCGCTGCGGAGGATGACCGGGTCGCTTACGACCCGAGCCTCACCAAACATCAACGTAAAAAACAAAGAAAGGAATAAATATGACATATTCGATATTCAAAACCCAGTCACTTACCATGGACTCTCACGACGCCAGACCGGTAAAAAAGCGGATGAACATCGCCAGGCAGCGGCCGGCACTCGCGGCGCTGGGCCTGTTGTTCCTCGCCGTCTTCCTTTCGGCTTCATCGCTGATCGCCGGAGTCATGATGCAGGGCTTCTACTGGAATTGTCCCGGTCCGTGGTATCCGACCATGCAGGCCGATGCCGCCGCGCTCAAAAACATGGCGGGCGGCTACGGCATCAACCGCATCTGGTTTCCCGTGCCGCAGAAGTCGGCCAGCGGCGGACTCTCCATGGGTTACGACCCCTTCGACTATTATGACCTGGGTGCTTACAGTCAGAATGGCGGGCCGGGGACGCATTTTGGCACCCAAGCCCAGTTGAAAAGCGCCATCGCCGCTTACAAGGCCCAGGGCATCTCGTGCATCGCCGACATCGTCTTGAACCATCGCAGCGGTGGCAAGAGTGAAGTCAATGGTTACACCGGCGGCTCGACCTACACCGACTTCAGCGGTGTTCAAAGCGGCATGTGCAAATGGCACTGGCAGAACTTCCATCCCAACTCCTGTGAATATAGCGACGAAGGCACCTTTGGCGGTTATCCGGATATTTACTATGGCAGTTGTGCGTCTTCGCAACCCGATATCCAGGCCTGGATGACCTGGCTGAAAAGCTCCAGCAACGCCGGTTTCGACGGCTGGCGGTATGATTATGTCCTGGGCTATCATCCCTGGGTGGTGCAGGACATGAACAATGCCACCAGCCCGACCTTCAGCGTCGGCGAATACTGGGATTCCAACACCCAGAACATTGACAACTGGGTGAACACCGTCGGCAATTCGTCCGCCTTTGATTTCGCCCTGTATTACACCATGCAGGCATTCTGCAACGACACCAGCGGCGGCGGCAATGTCGCCAACATACTCAACCCAACCTTGTCCTACGCCGCGAAGAATCCCTTCAAGGCGGTGACGTTCTGCGCCAATCATGACACCGACCAGATCGTCAACGACAAGATGATTGCCTATGCAATCATCCTGACCTACCAGGGCTATCCCTGCATTTTCTGGGAGGACTATTACAACTATGGTCTGGCGACCGGCGGCGGCAGCGGCAGCGGCTGGGGCAATGGCATCAACCAGCTCGTCTGGTGCCATGAAAAACTGGCGGCGGGCGGCCCGAACATCCAGATATTGGAGAGCAGCGATCCGCAATGCCTCATCTATGGCAGCTACGGATACTCCTCCTCCTCGCCCGGTTATATCGTGGTGATCAACACCAATCCGACCGCTTGGAAAGGCTATACCGTCACCACCGGCAACAGCTACCTGAAGAACCAGACCTTGAAAGCCTATGCCTGGTCCTCCACGATCAGCGGCCAGAACTACGCGCCCAACAACCAGACCTGCAACAGCGGCGGCAGCGTGCAGGTCTGGGCCGCCCCACGCGGCTATGCCGTTTATTCGGTTAATGGTCTCTAAGTCCGGCAAACGCAGGAAGGGCATGTCTCTGATATGCCCTTCTTGCGGAAACTGATCAGGGTGATGGCAGGCCGGGATCAACCGGCCGGGAGTGTGGTCAAAAAACTCTTGAGTCCGTTGCACCAGGCCGCCTGGACACGTCCAATGCCAAAAAATAAAACCGCCGGAACCGTTGCCAGTTCCGGCGGCTTGGGATGATGAGGGCATTAACATCGTCATCCGGCAATGTTTATGAAAGACAACCGGGCGGTGTCAGTCATTTCAGCCGCCACGCCCGGTTGTCGCGATGTCCCCTCCGCGTTAGTAAGCTGGCGGCTTTGATTCTATGTCCGCCGCGGTTTGCTTCCGCCACGGACCAAATGATTCTTCACCCCAGTCACGCACAAAGGCGTCGGGCATTTCTGCCTCTCGCCGAACCGGCTTCCAGCCGCCGGCGGTGGTCGAATTCTCACAATCTCCACCGACGGCAGACCGCAAAGCCCGTTCCTCACATAATGAAAGGGGCGAAGAAATTATTTTTCAAAGAGCCTGCCCTCACACCACCATCTGGCTGGTGGGCTGGCTCCAGTCGGTCGTGCCGGCGGTGCCGAAGGCGTTGGCCTGGACAATATAGATCTCTCCCGGTATCAGGCCGGCAAACGAGGTGTAGGTTGCCGTGGTTTCAATGGTTTGGAGAATGACATTCGGGGCGCTGGCCAGCGCCAGTTGCCAGTTATAGCTCTGCGCGCCATACACCGGGGGCACGCTCGCATCCAGGCCGCCGCTGTGGGCGCCCAGCGCGAGCGCGGGGGCGGCCGGAACGGGCAGTTCGCCGATGGGGAAATGCTGCGGCTTCTGGATGGGAAAACCGCTGGAGAGCAGCACGGTCAGGTCGCCGGCACATTCCACCTCGACATCGTAGGCCAGTGAACGGACGAGCGCGGCAAGTGCCAGGCGCTTGTCCTTCTTGGCGGAGACCAGGGTGTGGCTGCCATCACCCGCCAGCACCTGCCCGGCGGTAAAATCGTCCAACGCCGCCTTGACCAGCAGCAGCAGCGCCACCGCCTTGGGATAGGAGAGGTTGCCGGTCATCATGCCCAGGATTTTTTGGACGGCCTTGACGAAGTCGGCGTCACTGTCTCTTTTGAGGAAACCAATGGAGGGTTTTACAATCATAATTTTATTCCTTTCAATCTACAATCCATGCAATTTGTTTTGTTGCATGTCATTTAAGACATAATCACCCAAGCTTAATTTATGCCAACCGGTTTTAAACCATTTGACTGCAATTTTCCCCAGGTCACGCGAGCTTTTCCCCAGGTCACGGCAACTTTTCCCCATGTCACGCGAGCTTTTGCCCATATGACAACGACCTTTGCCGGAGAAGATCCGGCCTTGCTCCACTGAAGGCGGCGTTTCCACGGGTAAGGCAATCCCTTTGTTACCAAGGGCAGCCCGCGCGTTACTTAAAGAAAAGTCTTCCCTACTTGGAGATGGCGTTTCCCTGGGTGGGGAAGAGCCGGGAACAGTCATGGCCGGGCGATCCTACCTGACGCAAGCCCTTGCTTCACTGGGGAAATGATTTTCCCATGTAATGTGGAGGCCATGTTACCCCAGGCGGCGACGAGGTCAGGTCACGAAAAGTCTGCGCTATTCCTGGCCAGGCAGATGTTATGTCTTGTAAAGTCTGCGCGAATCCGTGTCCACCATGATTGTGACCGGCCGACGGGACAGTTCTGTAACAAAAGGGGACAGAATTTGAGTCGAGCGCTGGCGAAATCAAGGAAATCGACCGGCTGAACGAGAAAACAGCTAAATGTCTCTCACCCATCCAGCGGACTCCTGACGCCCAGCCCCGGCTTTTGCCGCGTAAAGCCGCGTAGCCATTCTACGTGGCTTTACGCGGACGCGGCTCCCCGCAACGGAGACTTAATCAAATGATGCCTTAGCTGGCTTTTCAAAAACTTTCTGCCACCACCACTCTTCAAATACCGCTCACGGCCAAGCGCATCCTCTTCCTCAAGATAAGCCTCGTAATAAATCAGCTTCCACGGCCCACGATACGAAGTCGCAAATGATTTCCCCTCCTGATGTTCCTTCAGCCGCCGCCGCAAATCCGTTGTAAACCCAATGTAAAGTCCATCATCCGTTTCCGATTGGAGAATATATACGTAGAACATAATTGGACTGTATTCAAAAATCGCGTGAGGCGAAACCGCGTAGACACTCTTTTTACGCGGCGAAGCCTTTTACGCGAAGAAATCGCGTGGCCGCGTTTTTCGCGGCTTTACGCGACCTTCCCCCCGCGCACCGTGATTTACAGCCGCGCAAAATCAACATCCTTGACGCGCAACCGCAGCAATTCCATCAATCTCATGCCTGTTCCATAGAGCAACCGCAGCGGCAACTGGTGGCCCGGCTGAACCTTGGACAGCACCCGCCGCACATCTTCCCGCGATAAAACCTCTGGCAACCGCGCTGGCCGCCGAACCCGCTCCACCGCATCCAATTCCTCCACTGGCCGCAGCAACACCTCCCGGTATAAAAACAGGAGCGCATTGAATGCCTGATTCTGGGTGGCGGCAGCCACTTTCAAACGCGTGGCCAGATCTGAAAGAAATTCGGAAACCGCCGACGGCGGCAAATCTTTGGGATGCCGCCAGACACCGCCCAGCCGGTGGAACCGCAGAAATCTCATAATCCAATGCCAATAAGCCTCCTCCGTGCGCTGGCTGAAATGCTTGAACCGCATCACTTCGTGGAATTGCTCCCGCAACCTTAATTTTGGATTGGGAATCAACCCCTCCCGCAAACGTGTGGTTTTTGCCAGTTCCATATTCATGAGGAAAATCCTTATAAACGATTATTGACAAATCAGAAAGCGTAAAATATCATGCCCTAAAGCTGAATGTGATTAACCGCAAAATCAAATATAATGAATAGTTAGGCGGCTTCACACTTCTCGCCATGCCAATCACTGCACACCAATTTATTGATGCCGTTCAGGAGGGTCACGTCACGCAAGTCACGCGGCTTCTCAATCAGGGTGCCGACATAAATGCTACGAATTATTGTGCTCGCACGCCTTTGATGGAGGCTGTGGCTTACAGCCATCCACGTGTCGTCGAGCTGCTCTTGGCGAGAGGTGCAAAACCGAACACAGAAGATAATAACGGCACAACGGCTTTGATGGAGGCGGCAGCTCGCGGGGATGATAATAGTGCGCGTCTCTTAATAGCGGCAGGAGCATCAGTCACGCAGTGCGATAATTTCGGCAGCTCTGCTATTGTTTATGCCCAGAAGCAGGGGCATCATCGGACAGCAGATTTATTGAGTAGTGAGTTATGACACAGCCGCCTAACCAGTCGCCGGAGCCAACCGCCGTTGGCGCTGAAGCCTGCCCCGTTCTACGGGGTTCCGCTATCGCGAGCGTAAAGCCCCGTGGGGCCACGCCCCTTTACGGGGTTCACGCCGCGAGTCGGCGGTGGCTCAGCTTTTTTCGTTAGACCAATATGAATGATTACCGCCAATCGTTAAGAGTTGTTGGGATTGTGCTCATCGTTGTGGGATTTCTCGACATTGGTTGGATGATTTACTGCATCGCCAATGGCGAGAGCTATTCATCAAGTTTCAACATCTTTGCCGTCATTGCTGGCATCCTGCTTGTTCGCGGCGGATTGAGGACAGCGCGTGTTGTTGCTTTCTTCAGTGCGTTCATGTTGAGCAGTTTTATAGGATTGCTTCTCATCCTACCGTTAATCATGCCGCTTGATCTCTTGCTGACCCATTTGAGAGTTCATCCGGCCTCATTTGTTAGTTGCTCACTGTTAGGCGTCTTTGTTCTAGTCCTTTTGGGCTGGATTTACCTCCGGCTAACTGCACCCTTGATTACGGCTGCCTTCGTGGAGAAGTATCCGCTCAAAACATCATTCCGGTGGCGTCCGCGTAACGGATTCTTTATCGGCGCATTATTGGTCATTGTTATGGTTGTCGCTCTGGGTTTCATGCTGCATGGAGCGAGTGCCCAGCGAGCCTGCGCAGAAGCTAAACTAAAGGTGGGAGACGGATACAAGTTTTGTGTCAGCTCCTTGAGCATGCAATCGTCAGGGGGTCACACTCATGTTGCCGCTGTTGTGACAGCCTATAACCAAAACGAAATTAAGAAGGTTGGAGTTCGGTGGGATGAATAATTGGTCTAACAAGTCGCCGGAGCCAACCGCCGTTGGCGCTGAAGCCTGCCCCGTTCTACGGGGTTCCGCTGTCGCGGGCGTAAAGCCCCGTGGGGCCACGCCCCTTTACGGGGTTCACGCCGCGAGTCGGCGGTGGCTCAGCTTTTTTCGTTAGGCATCAGTGACGATTCGTGCGATGAGAACATTCACCAAAATTGCAGTGAGGACGGTTTTGATTCTCATTGCGGCATTTCTGCTTTTCGTCGTTGTCGTTCGTTCGCTTTTCATTGTCTCGCCGATGCGGACGGGCTCCATGCAGCCGCTTATTGCCACCAACGATATTGTCGTAGCCACGAAGCTATTTCACACTTCTTCGCTCCGCAGCGGAGATTTGGTCGTTGCGGATATTCCGATTCCAGATGGGAGGCATATCCTGACAATTCGGAAGATTGAGCAGCAGACGAATACTCCGGCAGGTCAGTTTTATTTGCAGGCAGTCAGCACCAACGGCCTCGATTCACATTTTTTCGGAGCATTGCCAGCGTCGGCCATTCATGGCAAAATCATTTGGATTATTAGATGAGGCTGATGCCTAACCAGTCGCCGGAGCCAACCGCCGTTGGCGCTGAAGCCTGCCCCGTTCTACGGGGTTCCGCTGTCGCGGGCGTAAAGCCCCGTGGGGCCACGCCCCTTTACGGGGCTGCCCAGTAGGGCCACGCCCCTTTACTGGGTTCACGTCGCGAGTCGGCGGTGGCTCAGCTTTTTTCGTTAGGCTGCATTACACGTTTATGAATACATTCAGCTTTATATTGGTTGCGTTTAGCATCGTGAGCGGTTTGCTCATCGCATCACCGCTCAAGCGTTGGCATGGCGACAGCGCAACACGCGAGCGAGGCTTTTTCGGATTAGCACTCGTTTTTGCCTTGGAGATGTATTTCTCACACGGTTGGACTTCCGGCATCAGCAGCGTGGCGATTTTTCTCCCTTCTCTCGCTGTGCTGTTTCCATATCATTCCAAGTTTAAGAAGATGTGACTATGACCATGCTGCCTAACCAGTCGCGAGGCTGTGTGAAAAGTGGCGGAGCGAAATCCGGTAACGATCAAATTTTGGATATGGCGAACTTTGATGAAATGAGCAGGCGGCTGCGACGGTCGAAAACTGAGTTTTCACACAGCCTCTCGCCGGAGCCAACCGCCGTTGGCGCTGAAGCCTGCCCCGTTCTACGGGGTTCCGCTGTCGCGGGCGTAAAGCCCCGTGGGGCCACGCCCCTTTACGGGAGCGTAAAGCCCCGTGGGGCCACGCCCCTTTACGGGGTTCCCGTCGCGAGTCGGCGGTGGCTCAGCTTTTTTCGTTAGGCCACATTACGCGCATGGAGATTTTTGAGAACATTTTGATTTGGTTTGGGATGTTTCTCGGCATCGGTTGGTCAGCCGTTTTCATTTGTGCGCTTGCCAGCAAGCAGCGCGGCACGATGTCGCGCTTTTTCTCCGGTGGTTCGAGGCATTTCACGAGCAGCCGACCGTTGGCTTGGTGGCAGCACTTGATTCGGTCGCCGCTATACCTCATTTTCTTTGTAGTGTTTCGGACTTTGTTGTTTGATTTTATTGCCGCCGATGTTTGTTGTTGAGATTTTTGATTTACGGAACATACCATGTGGCCTAACAAGATTAGATGAGAAGGCAGTCGCTCCGGGCGCATTGAAGCGTCCGGTGTTAAACTGACTGCCTATGAAAACTAAAACTGCTCTGTCCCTCGTTTCGACCTCCACGCCTGCTGTCGTCAGCGGGTTCACGCTCGGCCTGGATCCCGGTGACCGCCAACATCACGTCTGCGTGCTGGATGCCGCTGGCCAGATTGTCCGCGAGAGTTCACTGGCCAACACCCGCCCGGCATCCCGGCCTTGGCAAACGGGCCACCCACCGCACGAACATGCGGTAGAAACTGCGGCCTTTTCGTGGTATTGATATGCGATGTCACCCGCGCCGCGCGCAAGCCAAGTTCTGACCGGGCCACCAAGGAGTGGTTCCCGCCGGTTGACGGCTGGTTTTGCCGGGATCGTTTCAACCCGCCGGCCCGGCTTTTGAATTTCCCATCGAAAACCCCTTGAATCAGCCATTATTTTAGAATGAATGTCACTTGCATTGGCTGCCGACACCGGCTGTTTGCCACCCTGCTGGCGGTCGGCCTGATGGGCAATGTCAGCGCCAGCCGGGGCGAGGCGATGCTGGAATTGTTCAACGTGCCGTGGACGCAGTTGACGCAGAAAATGCCGGAGATCGCCGAGGCCGGCTATGACAGCCTGTGGCTGCCGAACCCCGCCAAGGGAAACAGCGGCACCTATTCGTATGGCTACGATATATTTGACCCGTTTGATCTGGGCGGCACCAACCAGCAGGGCACGGTGGCGACCCGCTGGGGCACGCAGGCCCAGTTGATCCAAATGGTGCAGACGGCGCATCGCTTCGGCATCCGCGTCTATTTCGACAACGTGATGAACCATCGCAGTTCCACCGTGCCCGGCTATCCCGGTTCGGGCACGGCGACCAATTATTATCCCGGCCTGGTTCCGCAGGATTTTCATCTGCAGGTCGTTTCCGGCGGGTATCAAAACTGGTCGTCCGTCAGCGACTGGTGCTCCGTCGAGAACGTCGAAAACAATCCCCTGCTCGGCCTGTGCGATCTGGCGCAGGAACCGGGCACGGTCAACTGGAACTTCGGCACCAATTACGGCAACACCATCACCAAGCCGGTGTTCATCCGGTTCCCAAGCCGGCCGGATTTGTATATGGACACCAACGGAGCGTCGCTCGGTTCGGGCCAGGGCACCGGCTGGCCGTCGGCGAACGGTTACGGGCCGGTGAACGGCTGGCGGCCGTTCGACGGCAATGGCCAACCGGTGGCAGAGGATGTTTCAACCTATCTTTGCCGCGCGGTGGCGTGGACGCTTTACACGACCAAATGCGACGGGTTCCGGCTGGACGCGGTGAAGCATGTGCCGGTGAACTTTTTCGGCAATGAAACCGGCCAGACGGATGACCCGTCGTTCGGCGGTTACACCGGCGCCATCCAGGCGATGTATGATTACGTCCACGGCTACGGCAGCAACGTCACCGGCAACGGCTACATTGAAACCGACGGCAACCGCAACAGCCTGTTCAACACCGAAGCGCCGCGCAACGACGCGATGATTTTCGGCGAATACATCCCGGCGGCGCTGTCCGCCGGCGATGACTTTTATGATTATCTGAATTCCGGCATGAGGCTGTTGAACCAGCCGCTTTACAACCAGATGAACAGTGTTTTCAGCGGCGCGTCCATGGCCGGCATGGATGGTCGCGACTACATCCCGCCCGGAGGCAATTGCGACGCCAATGGCAATTTCAGCGCGGCGCAGGCCGTCAACATGCCGCAAACCCAGGACGGCGGCACCTGCTGCCCCGCCAATCAGGGAATGGAGGACGCCTATTTCTTCATGCACGAAGGTTTGCCGATGGTTTACTCGGACGGCTACAATCATAATTTGTCCGGCGGCACGCCGATCGTTTCCTATGCCAACTACCTCGGTGAATTCGGCGACAATTCCATGCCGGACACGATGTATGTCCACAACCAGCTTTCGCGCGGCGGCACCTGGTCGCGCTGGAGCGACCAAAACATCGTGGCGTTTGAGCGCTACGATTACCGCGAAGGCAACGGCGCCCAGCCGCAGACGCAGGACGTGGCGCTGTTTGCGATGAATGACAAGACCAGTTATCCCGGCGACATTTCGTTCGACGACGGCGTGACGCGGACGAGTGACGGCTACTATTTGAATCCCGCCTACACGACCTCCACCGCGGTTTCCAATTCGCGCGGCGTGGGCCTGGTGGTTGGCTTCGCGCCCGGCTCGGTGCTGGCGCAACTGGCCAGTTCCTCGCCGACCGGCGGCCGCGCCTACACGAAATTGCTGGTGCATGGTGCGACGTCGAGCTTGTCGGCGGCGCAGTCCAGCGCGAACGCCACCGATCCGACGCAGCGTTTGATTTATGTCGGCGGCCAGACCATTCCCAGCGGCGGCGGCGCGATTGAACTGAACATCCCCAGCGACAGTTGGGTGATGTATGGCTACCAATGGCCGGAGGCGAGCCAGGCGAACATCCTCACCAACGCCATCATTCTGCGTCAGGGCGGTGTCACCGTTCCCCAAGTCACCGTTTACCGCACGGACGGCACGAATGGGGACACGGCTTACAATCCATTGTTCCCGTTCAAAATGCGCGGCAGCGTGGATGCTTACGGCAACATCGTCATGTATCCGGGCGAAGGCAATGTTTCCAACCTCACCTACGCGATTAACGTGCCGATCGTGACCAACGCGAACTTCGACATCGTCGTCCGCAGCGACGCCTCGTGTTCCAACACGCTGGTCAAGCTGGACGGCGGCATTGATTTGAACAGCCAGATGGGGCTTGGTCCGACGAATTATCAGGCGGGCATCGCGCCGACAAACTTCCTCGACCTGCGCGACAATCCTCCCGGCTACGCGGATGATGTGTTCCTCGGCTACGAACAGACCGCCTTCCAGTTCCGCAACGGCCCGGAAAAATTTGCGGCGAGAAACACCTTGAGCAACAACATCGTTTCGCCCGGCGCGGAGACCTATTACTACACCGTCGGCGGCGGCAGCAACATCGTCTCCGGTTCCGGCTACGGCCAGGCCGTCGGCCAGACGGCGACGTGGGTTTATCACGATCCGGCCGCCACGAACACCGCCGCGTCACCGGACAACACCGCCACGCAGCGCGTGCCGTTAAGCCCGACCAACAATCAGCCGGTGAACATTTACGTGAAAGTCGGCTACCAGTTTCAAATCAACACCTGCTTTATTTATTACACCACCGACGGTTCAAATCCCGAAGGCGCGTTTGGTGCCGGCAAGGGGACGACGCAGGTTGTGCAAGGCGGATATGTAACCCACGACAGCGCGGACAGCACCATTGACTGGTGGGCAGGAACCATTCCGGCACAGCCGAATGGCACGCAGGTCCGCTACAAGGTGGCGTTGTTCAACGGCGGCAGCCACGGCTTCTCCATCGGCAACCCGACCAACTGGCCGAGCATCCAGCCGATTTCCGACGCCGAAACCACCGGCGCAAAACTCTATGGCATCAACCAGGCGGCGATCACCAATTTCAATCCGACCACCGCCGTGGTCTGGCTGCATAATGATTTGAATCCGGCGAACACCACCATCGGCCTGCAATCCGGCTTCCATATCCTCCGGGCGCGCGCCTTCCTGCCGCGCGCGGGCCAGTCGAGCGTATATAATACCTTCTCGCAAACATTTTATTACGACGGAGCGCTGCCGGGCGGCGTGATTGCCTATCCGAACAATGGCGACACGATTAACAGCAGCAGCTACACCGCGGTCGTGCGCGCCGACAGCACGACGACGGAAGTGGATTTCAACATTCAGAACAGCGCCACCAACAACTGGGATATTTACACCGGCCAGACCAATGGCATCGGCAATGACATCAACGGCAATCCCATCTTCGTTCCCGTTCCGCCGGTGGCCAGCCCCGATCCGACATTGAGCACCACCTACACGAACTATCCGCAGGAATTCCGGTTTGCTTACAACAACATTCCGTCCAGCGGCGCGGCGACGATTTATGTCCGGCTCAAGGAATTTGGCACCAGCGTTTATACCAACCGTTTCACCATGCTGACCGCAAATGTGAACACGCTCGCGCCGGTGCAGGAAATCTACATCTCCAGTCCGGCGGCCGACGGAACCACGGTCGCGATGTCGAGCAACACGACTTACTTTGTCCAGACTTGTTTCACGCCGACTTTGGACACGAACGACCCCAGCCTGTTCACCATGACCATCAACGGTGCGGCGCAGCCGTCCTCATCGTTCTTCTTCCGCGCGGTGGGCGCCGTGTCCGGCTGTCCCGGCTTGCGCTCGATGTTTTACGGCTGGACGGCGAACTCGCCCGGAACCGTCGCCGGCACCAATTTGATCCAGGTCGTCTATTCCAACAATGCCACCGGCGTGACGTTGAGCGACACGCGGAGCGTCATCATCCCGCCGCCGCTGGTGATTACCGGGCTGGTCAGCAGCAACCAGTTGCTGATCTGGGACAGCGCGCCCGGTGTGAACTATCAGGTGCTGGCCACCACCAATCTGGCCCAGCCGTTCACGCCCATCAGCGGCGTCATTCCCGGCACGGGCACCTCCACCTATTTTTACGACAGCTCGACCACCAATTCGCCGCAGAAATTTTACGAGATCGAGACGGTGCCTTGAACCCGGCTGCCGTTTGATTTGGAAAAACCCTGAATGAAAATATATCCGATTATCGTTGGCATCGCCCTGCTGCTTTGCCTGAAGCCTGAAGCCCAAGCTGCGCTCGCCAACGCGTGGCATATCCCGGACGGCGATACGAATTTTGGCGGATTGAACATGCGCAATCCTGAATTTGAAATCGGCACCAACACGTCCGTCACGATCTGGTCCGGTGTCTGGAAGTGGAGCAACAGCGGCAGCACGCTCAACTGCAACCAGACCGGCGGCTGGCTCATTTACAAGGGCGCGACGCAATCCTCGTGGAGCAGCAATGCGCTCACCTGGCAGACCAATTTTCAAGCGACGACGGGCAACCAGTATTGGAATGCGTCGTTCAACACCACGAATTTTGGCGTGGACGATGTCATCCAGTATTACCTGCTGCTGACGTTTGACGGCACCGGCGGCGTGACCAACACGTTTCTTTACGGCAACGACAACGGCAGCTTCACCACCGGCTCGGCGGCGACTGCAGCCGCGAGTCCGTTCACGGTTCGCAACCGGCCGGCTTGGTTGTTCCATGACGGCAACCGCGTCGTCACGGCCAACGCCGACGGAATCACTTCGACGGTCAGCTTCTGGATTCAAATCGGCTATCAGTCCAAAGACAGCAGCATTCGCTGGGCGAACAACGGCTGCATTTATTACACCACCGACGGCTCGACGCCCGCCGGTTCGCTCGGCGTTCCCAGCGGCACCACGCAAGTCATGCCGATTAGTTACGACCATGAGCAGGACAATACCAGCATCGCCGGCAACGCCATGTGGTGGGTGGGCACGGTGACGAACATTCCGAATTCTTCCGCCATCAATTACAAGATCGGCGTCTGGAACAGCGCCAACAACGAGGAAAAATTCGCCGATTACAACGCCGGCACGCCCAACGCGATTTTCAATTTTTCCATTGGCGCCACCAGCGGCACCAACGGCGCTCCAGTGCTCACCGTGGACGGCATGAACGCCGAATACACCACCGAGCATCTGTTCGTGAACGAAGTGGCGGGCGACTCGATTCCCGTCACCGTTCTGTTTTCGCCGAACACAAACAATGTCGTCGAGGCCGATGTGTTTTCCGACTTGAACCGCCGCAGTTTTGTCACGGCACCCACGGTGGACGCCAACGGCAACCCGACCGAGGAGGGCATTTATCCGCCGAACGGGAACAACATCGCGACGGGCGACGACACGCATTATTACAAGGCTTATCCGATGAACTACGTTGGCGGCGGCCAGTATTCGCTGACGCTGAACGCGACGAACTGCGGCGCGTATCGCGTGACCGCGCGTTACAAAATGGCCGGCAACACCAACTGGTTTTGGTATGGCCTGCGCGACCATGTCATCGTCGTGACGCCGACGCGGGCGCGCAACATGACCATGTATGAGCTGAACGCGATGAACATTGACGCGCAAAGCACCAATCCAAACGACCGCAGCACGTTCACCGATTTGTATAACGGCCCCGGCTCGCGGCCTTACGATCCGGTGACGAACCGTTTCAACCTGGCCTATTTCCAAAACATCGGCGTGAACTGGCTCTGGTTCCAGCCTATTCATCCGATTGGCATCGTCAACCGGCAGACCGATCCGAACACCGGCCTGCCGTATTCCGTCGGCAGTCCGTATTCGATAAAAAATTTCTTCCAGGTCAATCCGCTGTTGAGCAAGGCCAACACGCGCGCCGCCGGGATGCAGGAGTTCACCAATTTTGTCGCCGCCGCGAACGCCGCCGGCGTCAACGTGATGCTGGACGAGCCGTTCAGTGATTCCTCCTTTGATTGCGAGTTGGACAACGAAGGCACCAATTTGTTTGCTCCCAACGGCCAGCCGACGGACCTCATCGTCAACGACCAGCCGCTGTTTTATTCGCGCACCAACGAATACGACCAGCGCGCCACCAGCGCGTCGTTGCAGACGGTCGCGCCCGACCGATATGATTTTGGCAAGTGGACGGATGTTTCCCACATTTATTCCGGCCGTTACGCCGCGCTGGTGCCCAACGCATCGCAATCCGGCAATTATTTGAGCGAAGCCGACTGGTTTGATTATTCCATCGGCAGCGAAAACAGCACCGGCACCGGCAACGGGCATTTCGACCCGGTCACGCAAAATGTCTGGCGCTATTTTTCCGACTGCCTGCTTTACTGGCTGGACAAAACCGGCTGCCCGAGCAACACGCCGCCGAACCTGACGGCCAACCTGGGCATTGGCGGCTTGCGCGCGGATTTCGGGCAGGGACTGTCGCCGCAATGCTGGGAATACATCATCAACAAGGTCCGCTGCCGGAAATGGGATTTTGTGTTCATGACCGAGTCGCTGGACGGCGGCAATGTGACCTACCGTTCCAACCGCCAGTTTGACATCCTCAACGAAAATCTCATTTACGACCTGCAATCCGCCGCCGTGACGGGCGATTATCGCAGTGACTTTGATGCGCGGCGCACGGATTACGGCCAGGCGCTCGTGCTGCTCAACAACGATTCGCACGACGAGCAAAGCTACGCCGACCCGTTTGAGGCGCTCATCCGCTACATGGCGTGCGGCACGATTGACGGCTCGCCGATGATTTGTTACGGCGAAGATCTTGGCATCTCCACCTATTTCGGCTTTGACGCCTACCAGGTGAATTTCGGCAAGACGATTCCGAATTTCATGGTCTATAATGACCTTCAGCCGATTTGCAACAATCAGACGTTCGGCCTCCAACAACTGGCTCCGGTCTATGCCGCCATCAACCAGGCGCGGCAGTTCAGCGCCGCGTTGAAAAGTTCCAACCGCTATTATCTCAACCAAATCGGCAGCGAGACGCCGCAGAATTCGATTTTCTCCGTGGCGAAATATCAGACCGCCAACGCCTCGCCGAATTTCTCCGACGTGGTGTTCGCGTTCACGACGCTGGACCGCAACAATCCGCAGATCGGGACTTTTGACGTGAACATCACGCAGAACGGCTCGAACCTGTTCGGCATCCTGCCGAACCGGATTTACAACGTGAGAAATATTTCCGCCTACACCGCCGCCGATCCGAACCGCCGCAATTACTGGCTGTGGGGCGGCGGCATCGCCGGCAGCAACGTGCTCGCCAACGGCGTTTATGTCGGCGCTCAATCCGGTGCCGGCCAGCAACGCCGCCTGGACCAACGCGCCGTTCGAGGCGCAGTATTTGAAATTGTATGATGTGACGCCGCCGCCCGCGCCATCAGCACCCGGCATCGCGGGGACGACGAACACTTACGTTTTGACGAACGTCGTCACGTTCACCTGGTCATCCGTCACCGATTTGGTTGGCGGCATTTCCGGCTATCAGGTTTTGATTGGCACCACGCCCGGCGGCTCGGATGTTTTCGATGGCATCGATCAGCGGAACGTCTTTGACGGTGACGAACAGTTTTGGCGCGCACCTTTACGCGACTGTCACGGCGGTCAACAACGCCGGCATCGACAGCGCGGCCAGCACCGGCAATTCAGGCATCGCGCTGGTGAATCCGGCATGGGTTCCGCTGGCGAGCATGACCGCGCCAAGCCTGCTGAACTGGTCCAGCGTTTCCGGCAAGGTTTATCAGGTCTGGTCCACCACGAACCTGTCCGTGCCGTTCACGGCGTTCGGCGGATTCGTCACGGCGTCGGCACCGGCGCTTACCGTCACCAATAACCCGACCAATCCGGCGCAATATTACAAAATCCAGTTGATCCCGTAATCTCATGGGATAATATACTTGACAGATGCAACCCTTCATGCGATATTTACAGCATGAAAACGAAATCTGATGAATTTGATGCGGATGACCTGAATTTAATTTCGCTGGCGCAGGAATACCAAGACGAGGACAAGGCGCGGGAATTATTCGAGTCTTGGCGTTGGCCGAACGGCAAACCGATTTGTCCGCATTGCCAATTCGATGAGTCATACAAGCTGACATCCAAGCCGAATACGAAGAACAAAATCCGCAAAGGCGTTTATTGCTGCGCGGCCTGCCGTAAAACTTTCACGGCAACGGTTGGAACGGTCATGGAAGATTCACACGTTCCGATTAGCAAATGGCTCATGGCGACATTCATCCTTTGCTCATCCAAAAAATCAATCAGCGCAAACCAGCTTCACCGGATGATCAAGGTGACTTACAAGACGGCTTGGTTCCTTGCCCATAGAATCCGTTTTGCAATGGGAAGTGACACGGCCAAACTGACTAGCACGGTTGAAGTGGATGAGACATTCGTTGGCGGAAAAGGCGATTCACGGAATAGATACGTTCGCCAAACTCCCGTTGTGGCGTTAATTGAACGCGGCGGGAAAATGCACACGCGGATTGTGTCAAAAGTCTCGCAGCATAATCTTGGGCAATGCCTGTTTGATTGTGTGGATAAATCCGCAACCATAAACACCGACGAACATACGGCGTATTTGCACACGGCCAAAACATTCAAGAGGCATGATGTTGTGAACCATTCCCGCAACGAATATTAACGTCCTGCGCTATCATTGATTTATGCCAACCGAAGCCCAAGATTTGAGGATTCACGGAGTCAGTTTCGAGGCTGCCGTAAAGCGGATGATTGCCACGCCGCCGCCGCCAACGTCCAAAAAGGCCAAGCAAAAGGCCGCATCGTCCCGCCGTCGCAAAAAGTAGTGTTTTCATTCAGTGTTTTATTTGGTTTCTTGAAGTTTCTGCATCTGTGAAAGGGATAATCACGTAATCTCATACCGCATGAATGTGCGGTAGCATTCCGTTTAGAACCTGATAGGGTTAAAAAAGATCAGGACGATCAATAAAACACTAGTAAATCATCAATAAAACTGCCATGAAATTTTAAATTGTTGTTGACTTATTCCGATGGAATTGATATAAAAATGCAGTTCAGACCCCTATAAACCTAATCATATGAACACAAAACTTAACCTCTCAACTATTCTCGCACTAGGATTATCCGCCTCCGGTGCCTTTGCCGCCGCAAACGCTTATGACACCGCAGCGAACTACTCCGGCGGTTGGAGTGACGTGACTTCGCCAAATCTCGGCTCCGGCTTTGGCGCATGGACCATAACTGACAACAACGCTAATCCGCCTTATGCAGGCACTTATCTTGACTTGGCTACCTACGGCAATCCCGATACGGTTGTGAGCGGCACTCCAAGCTCCTCTTGGGGCACCTACGCCAATGGCGGCTCCGGAAACGGGTTTATTAACCTGACCCGTGCGTTCAACACAGGCGGAGGTTCGGCTTCCCTTCTTAACCAAACGTTCTCAGTTGCTTATAACTCGTCCGGCATCGGTAATGCAGGTCAATTTGTTGCTTTGAACCTAGGCACGGCCTTCAGCTTGGGCTACGCCGGAGGCGGAGCTGACAACATGACCTTGAGTGTGGACGGCGGAACCGCGAATCCGATTGCAGTGAATTACGCTGCATTGGCTGCCGGAATTAACTTTTCATTGACTGTAACCGGCCCGGCGAACAGCTCTACCGAAGGCTATTCGCTTTCGGTCAGCCCGTTTGCTGGAGGCCCGGCGCTTTACAGCGGTTCCGGCACATTTGACAGTTCAGCCTATAACACTTCCAGCTTCACTTTTTCTGACAACAACACTGCTAATAACCAATATTTCAACAATCTGAGCATCACGGCGGTTCCGGAACCCACGACGCTGGCCCTGCTCGGTCTGTCCGGCCTTGCGACGCTGGTCGCCGCCCGTCGCCGGGAATAATCATTCAAGTTCTTTCAAGCCCCGCAAGTTGCGGGGCTTTTTTGTTTTTGGAGTATCAGGTCGCAGAACGAAAGATCTGCGCGGCCAAGTGAATCCCGACCCGCCGTCGGCACCGGCGAACCTGCCTTTGGGAAAGGCCGACCGGCTTTTTCAAAAGGCGACCCCGCCGTCGGCGTAGGCGGACCCGCTTTCGCAAAAAGCGGATTCGTCGTCAACTCTGGACCCGCCTTTACAAAAAGCGGGGTCCAGTGTAGCCTCAAGCTGAATGACTTATGAAAAATCGCCTTATTTTGTCTCAGTTACGGGCGGAACCGGCACCGGAGTGGTGTGAGTGGTGGTGGCGTTGAGATGTTTGCGGTAGTTCAATGCCTGTTTGCCGAGCGGCGTGGTTTTGCCCAGGGCACCGGCCACGGCATCCACCGTGCTGCTGAAACTGGCGTAATTAGTCGCCGCGCTGTTGGCGAACACCTGCTGTGCCGTGATCAAATCCGTCTTCTTTTCGTCACGGATGTCTTTCTTGCCCGACAAATCGTCGCGGATGGTGGTCAGGCTGGCGGTGACCTTGATGGGGTCCAAGCCGTTTCCGGTGAGAGTGGTGGCGTTCTTGCCGACGAAGGTGATCAAACCATCCAACGCCCCGTGCAGTTGATCAGGGTCAATATAACTCATATTTGATATTTCCAACCGGCCAGACCCGCAGGCGGGAGCCAGAGCCGTGAACCGAATTATCAGTTTTGCCTGCAACGCCACACCAACCGGTGCAGCGCGGGAAAAGTTTTATACCTCCCGGCCAGCTTATGCAAGCCGAATTTATTCTATCTGTTCCGATTTTGTTGCCTTCTAATACAGATGATAAGCGTCTGACACCCGGCACCCGCCCGGCGTCGACGGCCAGCCGACACTACAAGCAATGTTAGACGTGACGAAAGCCAACGCGGAGTTTCGACAGCGATTGAATTGAACAGAGATATGCTACTGCCAGACCCAATCGCCTTTGTCATATGGAGGCAACGAAAATTGCCCATGATCATCCGTTTCGTTCCAGCCGATGGAATATAGCGTGAACTGTCCATCGGTCGTGCGACGATATTTCAATGATTGGCCACCGATAATATCGTGCGGAAGTTTCTCAATGAATTGCGGCACGAGTTCGTTTAATGTTTTTGGATATTCGCCGTTTTTGAGACGAAAGCGTTCCAACGCGCAGACAATTTGTGCTTCGTCTACTTGCGTTTGAATTACGGCAAACGTCTGTATAGCCCTTGTGCCATTGGGAACCGCAATGGCGGCAAGTAATTTATAAGGCAAGACCTGCCAAGCGTGAGCATGGTCAAGCGTGTCCACTTCATGCTGCAATTCAGCCGCTTTTCGTGGCAGCACAACTTTTTGAACCGGATCAATACTATCAACAGCTATTTGCTCAAGCTTGACGGCATTGATGACGTTGAAATAAAAAAAACCACGCACGAAATTCGTCGGCCTCAAGTTTTTGATTTTCTTCCACAAAGTTTCATTCGGATCGTGCTGAATTAAATAGTTTGCCATCGCCATTCGCCAAATGGTGAAGGCAGATACCTGCTCTTCATGAAAAGATTCTTTTAGAAACGGCTCCAAATCAATTTGCTCCAGTTGCTTTTGAAGTGCGACCATTTGCGGCTCCTGCCATGCGTGCAGTCGAAACCCGTCGGCAATCGTTTCTGTGTAAAGCCCGGTCACGGCCACGTCTATCATCGCAGCTACCAGGGTCATCGGTTTGCCTGTGGGTGCGCCTTCCATCAGGTGGCGCAAATCATTGAGCAGGGTCAATTCTTGCAATGCTTTATCCGGCTCGCCCAGCAGCAAGTAACATTGCGCTCGTTGTGCGAGCAATTGAGAAACTGCCCGAATGTTAACAAAATTTGGAAGTGGAATAGTTGGTGGATAACGGTAGTCGCCATCCATTCGGGCGTAGGGACGTTTAACTGCCGCGCGCATCAAATCAAAGTCGCCTCCAAACTGATCGCTCCATTTCAAGTAATCTGTAGCGGCGCAAAATGATGTCAGCACGTGAAACGAATTGGTTCCTGCCGGCTTGAAAGTCAAGGAATCGGAGCCGGAATTGTTGCCGCTTAAAAATATGTCAATATCCCTGGCAGTTGGCTTCTTGTCTGTTTCCAAACAAATGCGCAAAGGTTTGATTTGGTTTGGACTTAATGGCCGGGCAACAATCATGTCCTTGCTCCGTGCTCCAAAAGCGCTTGGCCCTGCGAGATTTTGAATCAGTTCCTTCGCCTGCTGATGCGACTTGGGATCATCGAATTGCAATGAAACATCGGTCTTTTCAGAATTGAGATGTATGCCGAGCGGTTCAATAGTAACTTCGGCTATCAGTATTTCAGGCGCGCTGCTGGTGTAGTTTAAACGCGTGGATAAATCGTCCGTGATGATGATTTTCCCAGATGGTTTGATGAACCATTCCGACATCATCGGCGCGCTGAAGAAATTTTGAGAATCCGGCACGCGCGGCGGTATCATGGCATCCCAATCAAACGATTCGCCTTTGGCCTCCAGTTCATGTTTGTAATTCGCCCAAACTCGCGGACCGCGCCAGGATTCTTCGACACAGAAAATCAATAAGGCGATTTTGAGGGCAACAATTCCAACCAATCCCCATTCTGTGACTCGCTCTGCCTTCCGTGAGAACTGGTGTAAGAAACGTTTCACCGGACCAATATTTTCCAGTGTTTCCTCCTTGAGGGTGGCTTCACCGGCTTT
Source organism: uncultured Verrucomicrobiae bacterium (assembly GCA_963738245.1). Lineage (GTDB taxonomy): Bacteria > Verrucomicrobiota > Verrucomicrobiia > Limisphaerales > UBA11358 > UBA11358. The sequence goes on along the minus strand of CAVTWB010000014.1, from coordinate 165,822 downwards.
GATCTTGGAGCGTGCCCACAAATACCACGGGAAAACAAAAATCCACAGAAGGTAACAGCAACAGAACAAAGCAACCGGCCTGCAACGGATACCCGTTTTGTAGCGATATAGCTCTATCTTCTTGGAATCAATTCCTGCCCAAAGCGATGTAATTCCAACCAGAATCCATGAAAGATCAAAGTAGATGAGCGCAGAAACAACATAACAGGCAGCCAAAAGGCCGACAGTGATAAAAATTGCCAGCAGCCATTTCATGTTTTGATTGTCTTGTGCCGCAACTCCAAAACCACGCTAGCAACTTCCTCGCGCCTAGTCACACATTTTCAAAAATTCCTTCTCGTCCAAAATCTTCACGCCCAGTTCCTGCGCCTTGGTGAGCTTGGAACCGGCTTCGGCACCAGCCAGAACAAAATCCGTTTTCTTGCTCACGCTGCCGGTCACTTTGCCGCCGGCGCTTCAATCTTCGCCGTGGCTTCCTCGCGCGTCAGCGTCGGCAGCGTGCCGGTCAGCACAAATGTCTTGCCGGCAAAAAGACCTTCCGGTCGTGGCACTGCTAATCTTCTCACTCTGCGGCTTGATGCCCAGTTCGCGGATGCGGGCGAGAACTTTCTTTCCGGCAGTCGAGGCAAAGAAATCCAGCACGCTCGCCGCCGCCACCGGGCCCACTTCCACCAACTTTGCTTTCAAGCCGCCGGTTTCCAAACGTGATTCAATTTCCGCAATCTCCGCCTTGAGTTCCACGTCACGCTGCTCGCGTTTCGCCTTGTCGGCTTCATCCTTCGGCGGATTCTTGCGCGAGCGCGGGCTGATTTCGGCGCGTTCACTCTCCTTCGCGCCGAGGTCGCGAATGTCGCGCAGGACTTCTGACTTGGCGAGCGCGTCCAACGATTCGTGCGTGGCGGCGAGTTGCTTGGCGGTGGCTTCGCCCACGTCGGCAATCGCCAGCGCGTGAATCCAGCGCGACAGCGGCGCGGTCTTGGCGCGCTGGAGGGCGTCGAGAATCTTCGTGGCGTTCTTCTCGCCGAACGTGCGCGGCTCGTCGTCCGTGCCGAGATTCAGTTTACCGAGCACTTCCAGTTTCAGGTCGAACAAATCAAGCGGTTCCTTGACGAGGCCGCGTTCAACGAGTTTTTCGGCCACGATGCCGCCGAGCGATTCGAGGTCGAGCGCTTTGCGCTGCGCGAAATACTCGACGCGCCGCGTGAGCTGCGCCGGACAGCCCGCGATGTTCTGACAGCGCCACGCGACTTCTTCATCCGAAGCAGTGTCGCGCGAAGGCTGCGAAGGGGGCGAAGGTTCGGAAGAAAGCAATTCCTTTTCCCCTTCGCTTACTTCGCGTTCTTCGCGCGGCGATTTGGCGGTTTTAATTTTATCCTTCGCAATCGGGCCGCCGCACGCGGGGCATTTGCCGCCAACGTGCTTGAACAAATCAAATTCCTTTGCACCGGGCGGCCGTTTGGTTTTCACCACCTCGAAAATTTCCGGAATGACCATGCCGGCTTTGCGGACGACCACGGTGTCGCCGATGCGGATGTCTTTGCGGCGGATTTCATCCTCGTTGTGCAACGTGGCGCGCGCCACCGTCGAGCCTTGCACAAAAACCGGTTCCAATTCCGCCACGGGCGTGAGCACGCCGGTGCGCCCGACTTGCACGGTGATGGCCTTGAGCACGGTTTCGGCGGGCGTGATCCACGGCACCGGCTTGTGAACAATCGCATAACCCGGCGCGCGACTGCGGCCCGGAATGCGCGGCCAGTCGGCGAGCGTGTTCACCTTGAGCACGATGCCATCAATCTCGTAGGGCAACTGGCGGCGCAAATCTTTGTCCTCATCGTAGTGCGCGACAATTTTTTCGCGGTAAATCTTCAACACTTCCTCGATGCCGTCGCAGACCCACCAGAGCTTTTGCGTGGGCAAGCCAAACTTGGCGAGTGTTTCAAGCATTTCGGAATGTGTCTTGAATTCAATTCCGTCAACTGCACCAGTGGCGTAAAACACTGCGCGGATGGGGCGTTGTGCGACGAGCTTGGGATCGAGCTGCTTGAGCGTGCCGGCGGTGGCGTTGCGGGCATTGGGAAAAGGTTTTTCACCTTCGGCTTCGAGCTTTTTATTGATGGCGTCGAATTCCTTGATGGCCATGTAAGCTTCGCCGCGCACTTCGAGCAGCGCGGGTGGATTCTTGAGATTTAGTTCCAGTGGAATGCCGCGGACGGTTTTGAGATTGGTCGTGATGTCGTCGCCTTCCGTGCCGTCACCGCGCGTGACGCCGAGCGCGAGTTTGCCATTGCGGTAATGGACGCCGATGGACACGCCGTCCACCTTCGGCTCGATGATGTATTGCACTTTGTCGCGGCCGAGGTGCTTGCGGATGGTCGCATCGAACGCGCGGAGTTCGGCGAGCGTGTTTTCATCTTGCGCGCGATTGCGCTGGTCGCGGTCGGGTTCCTCGTCTTTGGTCGGATGATCGCTGGCCTCGACCTTGTCGAGCGAAAGCATCGGCACGAGATGTTTGACGCGGGCGAATTTTTCGCTGGGCGCACCGCCGACGCGCTGCGTGGGCGATTCCGGCGTGACGAGGTCGGGAAATTCTTTTTCCAAATCCTGCAATTCTTTGAAAAGCCGGTCGTATTCGCGGTCGGTGATGAGCTGCCGGCCTTCGACGTAATAGGCGCGGTCGTGCCGGCGGATTTCGTCGGCGAGCTGCGCGTGGCGTTTTTTGGCTTCGGCGTGCGTCACGCGGGGATTGTGCCGTGCCGGTGAAAGGAAGGAAAAACTTTTTTGACCAGACGGCGTAATACTCTACGCTGGAGCTGTGCGCGGAAATCTGGCAAAGACATTTGAGTTGGCGGACACGCAAATGTTCCGGCGGGCGGCGCTGCCGAAATCCTACACGGACTTGATCGGGCGCAAGCTGTTCCTATTTTTGCTGACGGTGCAGGGGCTCGGCGCGTTTGCGCTCATCACGCTCGGCGTCATTTTGAATAAAAACAGCGTGGCGAAGAACGTCATCCGGCCGCGCATCCGGCAGGAAATCGCGCGCGCGGGCGTGGCGCTGCTGCCGATGTTTTTCTTTGTGGCGCTGGCGCTGGGATTTCTCGTCATCGGGCAGACGGTTTCCGCCCTGGCAAAAGTCGGCGCGATGAGTTATCTCGGCTCGACGATGGTGATCGTGGTCGTGCGCGAACTCGGCCCGCTGCTGGCGGCGTTTCTGGTGCTGGCGCGCGTCGGCACGGCGAACGTCATCGAACTCGGCACGGCGCGCGCGCTCGGCGAGGTCGAGGCGCTGGAGGCGCTGGGCATTGACCCGGTGCATTATCTCATTGTGCCGCGCGTCATCGGCATGGCGCTGGGATTTTTTCGCTGACGGTTTATCTGATCATCGGCGCGCTGGCGAGCGGCTATCTGTTCGCGTTTTTGCAGGACGTGCCGCTGACGCCGGGCGATTATTTCAAGCAAATCGTCGAGTCGCTGGGCTGGCTGGATTTTGCGCTGCTCGCGCTGAAGACGATCGCGTTCGGATTTTTCATCGCCATCGTGACGTGTTATCACGGCCTCGCGCAACCGCTGCGGCTCGAGGATGTTTCGCGCGTGGCGGTGCGCGCGGTCACGCAGGGCGTCGTGGTGTGCGTGCTGATTGACGCGCTGTTCATCGTGCTTTACCTCGTCGCATGAGCGAAAACCAAAATATCCCGGCCATCGAAATGCGCGGCGTGAATGTCGCCGCGATGCGCGACGCGTCGTTCACGGTCGTCGAAGACGTGGACTGGTCGGTGGCGGCGGGCGAATTCTGGGTGGTCGCCGGGCAGGAACATTCCGGCAAAAGCGATCTGCTGATGCTGGCCGCCGGGCTGATGTCGCCGGCGGCCGGCAGCTACAAACTGTTTGGCAACGACACGAAAAATTTTGGCGAGGCGCGAACTGGCCGAGCGGCTGCGCGTCGGATTTGTTTTTCAAGGCGGGCATTTGTTCAACCAGTTGACCGTTGCCGAAAACGTCGCGCTGCCGCTGCGGTATCAAAAAAATCTGACGGCGGCGGAAGCGGCGCAGGAAGCAAATGCGCTGCTGGAGTTGATGGAACTCACGCCGCTCGCCGACGTGACGCCGGCGAATGTCGCGGCCAACTGGCGGCAGCGCGCGGCGCTGGCGCGGGCGCTGGTCCTCAAGCCGGAGCTGCTGCTGCTGGACAATCCGCTGGCCGGCCTCGGCGCGCGGCATTTGCAATGGTGGCTGCGGTTTCTCGACCAGCTTTCGCGCGGCCACGAACATTTTGGCGGCAGGCCGATGACGGTGGTGGTCACCACCGATGATTTGCGCCCGTGGCAGAACGCGCGCAGCAAATTCGCCTTGCTGCGCGACAAAAAATTCGTTCCGCTCGGCAACTGGGACGAAATCGAAACGACCGGCGATCCCGTCGTAAAAGAATTGCTGGCCGTGCCAATTGAGACAACAATCTGACCCGGAAAAATATATGGCACTGCAAGATTTGACCCCGCAATTGCGCACGCGCCTGAACCGGATGGAGCGCGCCGTGGGCTGGTTCGTGTTTGTGGCGACGGCGTTGCTGCTCTTCGGCTTCGGCTATTACATTTACCACACGGCGGAACGCAAAGGCTGGTTCAAGATCAAGGCGCCGTTCCACACCTTTCTCCAAAGTTCGTCCGGCTTGAGCGTGGGCGATCCGGTTTACATGATGGGTTTTCCCGTCGGCGAAATCACCAGCGTGGAACCGCAGAAGCCGTTTGAGCCGCATAACGTCGAGGTTCAGTTTGAAGTCACCGACCCGTATTTTCGTTACCTTTGGACGAGAGGCTCGTATTTGAAGGTGAATTCGGCGGATTTTCTCGGCAAGCGGCAGCTTGAACTGACTCGCGGCACAAATGGTGGTTATGCGTTGGTCGTCACCCAGCCGGTCTTCGTGAAGACGATTGACGAATTGAAACAACTGGTTGCGGACGAACCCGGCCAGTGGCAGCTTTCGCAGGAAGTCACCGACGCAAATTCGAACCTGGTCTTCGACGCTTACACGGTGCTGGACGAATCCAACCTGCAGATGATCGCGGAAATGAACATCCCCTCCAATTCTCTTTACGCCTACAACAACCTGGAGAAGGACAAACGTTCCATTGTGGCGTCGTGGGACGGGCGCGGGCGGTTTCCCCATTACAAAATTTTTCAGCCCGGCGACGCAACCGCCTGGATTCGAGCCGCGGAAACCGCGCCGATATCCGACCAGTTGCAGGCGATGGTTTCGCAGGTGCAAAATGCCCTGCCGGGAATTCTTGCGCTGACCAACAAAATCGCCGCCGTGCTGGACAACGCGGTGAACGCCACCTCGAATCTAAACGCCACCATCGGCGAGGCGCGTCCGATGCTGGATAATTTCACCGTCATCAGCGGCGAGTTGCGCGAGCCGGGCGGGCCGATGGTCTGGGCGCTGGGCACCAATGGCAACGGCCAGATTCAAGGTGCCTTGACGAACGTGAATGCGCTGCTGGCGGACACGGACACGAACCTGACGGCGATTCTCATCCATCTTTCCGACATCACCAGCAACCTGAACGCGCAGGTGCAGGCGAACACGAACCTGCTCGGCAGCATTTCTAAAATCGTGGTGGATACGGATGATTTCGTGCAGGGAATGAAGCGTTTCTGGCTGTTGCGCTCGGCGTTCAAGAACGAAAATAAAACCAACGCGCCGCCGGTCGTTCCCGTGCTTCCGCCCAAGGCGCGCTAGGCGGGCTGCCCCAAAACACGGCGCAGGCGGTTGAGCATCGTCTGCGCGAAGCGTTCGTAAGGCAGGAGCGGGCGGCCGTAGATTCTGATTTCGTCAATCGTCGCCAGCGCCATGCAAAAATCCAGGTCGTGAAACGCGCGGCCGTGTTTCACGCGGCGCAGCCAGCGGGTCAAGTCGGTGACTTCCTCAATATTGTCGCCGTGGCCGGGATGAAAGGAAATTTTCCAGTCGTCGCGCCGGAGAAAACCCTCGGCCGGACCTTTTTTATCAAACCACGAATCGCACAACAGCGTGCAGATGGATTTGTCCGGCACATCCCCCAGCCGGTAGAAAACCAGGCGCGCACCGGTGTCGGCAAAATGGTCGAATGCAATGTCCAGCGCGTCTTCGGGCGGCGGCGTGAATTTGGTCTGGAAGCTAAAATGAAAACCGCCCGGCTCGATGTTCAATTTCTCGAAACAGAGATTCTCCTCGAAAATCCAGGTGATGTCCGTCGCGAAGCCGCGTTCGGCCAGCAGATTTTTCCAGGTATCGAGCGCCTCCGTGAGGCTCGGACGAGTAAACTTGGTTTCTGATTCCATGTCTGGAATTAACTTTGGCTTTTCTTATACCATTCTGCAAACAATTTAATGCCCTGCTCAATCTTCACCTGCGGCTGGTAGCCGAGCCGCGCGCGCGCTTTGGAAATGTCAGCAAACGTGAGCGGCACGTCGCCGGGCTGCATGGGCTGGCGGTCAATGACGGCCTTTTTGCCGAGCGCGGCTTCAATCAAGGCGATGAGCCGGCTCAATTCCACCGTCTCCGATTCGCCGAGATTGAAAATTTCGAAGCCGAATTCCTGGCGCGTGCATGCCATGACGCCTTCCACAATGTCCGAAATATGAGTGTGGTCGCGTGCCGTGCGGCCGTCGCCAAAAACCGGAATCGGCCGGCCCGCGTCAATCAGCTTCGTGAACTTATGAATCGCCAAATCCGGCCGCTGGCGCGGGCCATAAACCGTGAACAAGCGCAGCGCCGCCACGTCCATTTTGTAGATGTGATGATAAACGTGGCCGAGCGCCTCGCACGCGAGCTTGCTGGCGGCGTAAGGCGAAATGGCGGAAAAAATCGGGTCGCTCTCGCTGAACGGAACTTTTGCGTTCACACCATAAACGGACGACGACGACGCGAGCGTGATTTTTTTCACGCCGGATTTCCGCGCGGCTTCGAGCAGGTTGACCGTGCTCTCGACATTGACCCGCTGGTAAAGCGCCGGCTGCTCCAAACTCGGCCGCACACCGGCGCGCGCGGCGAGATGGATGACCTGGTCAAATTTGACGGACGAAAAAAGTTCGCCGAGCGCCGGGGCATTCGTGATGTCGCCGTGAATGAATTCAAACGGTTTGGCGAGCGACTGGATTTCGCGGAGGTTTTGCCGCTTGATTTGCGGGTCGTAAAAATCGTTCAGGTCGTCGAAGGCCCAGACGCGGTGGCCGTCGCGCAGGAGCCGCTCGCAAACGTGCGAGCCGATGAAGCCCGCGCCGCCGGTGACCAGAAAATTCATGGACGAAAATTAACCGGCGGCGGGCGAAGTGTCGAGTGTGTGGGATTTTGTGCGACCATCAAAAGTTAGATGATTTTATCTTCCAAAATTTCCTTCAAACGCGGGTTGATGCAAAACAGTTGCAAGAATGTGGATGTGATGATGATAATGAAAGCGATTATTAAAATCTCGATCATAATCGTTACATGAGCCTCAATAAATGAGGTTATGAACAATGGTGTGGCAATAAATATTCCAAGAAAAATTTTGCGATAGAATTTCAATTTTGAATCTGTCTCCATAAGTGTCCAAAAAATAGCGGTCTGTTCTTCGCGAGACTTGCCAGATAACGCAGGAATATCCTTTTGTAAGATTGGCTTCATGTTTGAATCTTATTTTACATTCGCATTTATGTCCACCGGTTTGTCGGTCGTCGCTCCGCGACTTCACAACCCGTTCAACACATCAATCATCTGCCTCAGGCGGCCGTAATCGCGGCGGTTAAAATTGAACGCGATGCGCGCCAGCTCCAGCCCGTCCTTGTCCTCAATTTCATCCGGCGTCGGCGGGATGATTTCGATTTTGCCTTCAAGCAGGATGTCGGCAAAATCCTCGTTCAACGCGGCGAGGGCGGAGGCGCTCGGCGCGTTCTTGAGGCGGACGATGAACAAATCCTTCACGAAGCGCGTGGATTGGAAATTCCGGTAGAAGCGCGTGATGAGCTTCACCGCTTCATCGGTGCTGTCGGTGATGTGATACAGGTTGAGGTCGTCGGGCGAGATCAACTTGTCGCGCAGCAGTTGTTCGCGGATGTTTTTGTCCCACGTTTTCCAATACGCGCCGCCGGGCCGGTCCACGAGCACGAGCGGCATGAGCTTGCTCTTGCCGGTCTGCATGAGCGTGATGGCCTCGTAACCTTCGTCCAGTGTACCGAAGCCGCCGGGAAAAAGGACAATCGCGTCCGACTGGCGGAGAAAGGTGAGCTTGCGAGTGAAAAAATATTTGAACGTGACGAGCTTCTTGTCCTCGGCGATGACGGGATTCGCGCCCTGCTCCCACGGCAGGCGGATGTTCGCGCCGAAACTTTTTTCCGGCCCGGCGCCTTCATGGCCGGCCTGCATGATGCCCGGCCCGGCGCCGGTGATGACCATGAACCCGGCCTGCACGATTTTTTTGCCGAAGTCGGCGGCCTGCTGATATTCCACACGATCGGGCTTGGTGCGAGCCGAGCCGAAGATGCTGACTTTGCGCGCGCCGGCATAGGGCGCAAAAAGCCGGAAGGCATAGCGCAATTCGCGCACCGCCGTCTGGATGACGCGCACGTCGCCGGTGTCCCGCACGTCGGTCAGCAGCTTCAGCGCGTTTTCAATGATGTCGGCAACCTCGTTTTCGTTGAAGCCGCCGCCTTTGAATTGGATGAGCTCCTGAATCCGGTTTTTTAATCCGGGGTCAACGAAAGATTTAGCCTTCACAATTTTCATTTTGTTCCTTGCATTGCATGAGGATAAAGACATTTGCGCCAAATGCAACCGCTTCAACGGAGCCGCGCGGCGGGTTTTGGGCATTGACATCCGCCGCGAAAAACCTATGCTCCGCGTTCATTTATTTTGCGAGCAGCCGCGCGTGCGGACCTGTCTCGCTCCAGGAAAGGATGTGAGTTCCTTTGACAGAAATTAAATTAAAAAAAGGCGAACCCGTGGAACGCGCGCTGCGCCGGCTAAAGAAAAAAGTCGACCGCGAAGGCACGTTGAAAATCGTGCGCAGCCGCCGGACGTTTGAAAAGCCGAGCGAAAAACGCCGCCGCAAGGAAAAAGTGGCGCGTTTCTCCGCGATGCTGACCGCCCGCTACGCCGACCTGTGATTTGAAATCGTTGAATCGTGAATCGTTAAATCGTTGCATTGGCGCGATGATTTAACGATTCTTCATTTTTTATGGTGCAACCATCCGTGACGTAACAAATAACGATTCAGCGATTCACGAAACAATGTATTCACTCTCGACTTGCTGGAACTCCAGCCGTCACATCGACGGTCGCGTGATGCTGCGCGAAATCCGCGACCTCGGTTTCGGCCATGCCGAGTTGAGCCACGGCATCCGCATCAGCCTCATGCCCGGCATCCTCGAAGCCGTGGACGCGGGCGAGATCAAGATTTCCACGCTCCACAACTTTTGCCCGCTGCCCGTCGGTGTCACACATTCCGCGCCGAACCTCTACGAATTTTCCGCCGAGCGCGACCGCGACCGCGAACTCGCCGTGCGGCACACGCTGAAGACGTTTGATTTCGCCGTGCGCGTCAAGGCACCGCTCGTCGTGCTGCACCTCGGCAGCATGGACTTGAAGGATTACACCGGCAAACTTGCTGAACTGCTTGAACGCGGCGCAAAGGACACGCCAAAATTTCAAAAGTTTGTCGCCGAAGCCATCGCCAAGCGCGACGCGCGCAAGGAAAAAGCGTTTGCGCGTGTCACGGAAACGTTGCGGCTGCTCCTGCCGGAGGCGAAGAAGCGCGGCCTCAAGCTTGCCTGCGAGAATCGCGAAGCCATTGAGGAGCTGCCGGCGGAAAGCGACTTCCGGACTTTTCTCCACGAGTTTCCCGGCCGGGACGTCGTTTACTGGCATGACACCGGCCACGCCCAGATCAAGGAAAATTTCGGCATCATCCGGCACGCCGAGCATCTCGCGTCACTCACCGACCGGCTGGCCGGATTTCACATCCACGACGTGCAGTTTCCGACTCTCGACCACTGCGCGCCCGGCACCGGCATGATTGACTTCGCCGCGCTCAAGCCGTTCGTGAAGCCGGAACACATCAAGGTTTTTGAATTCAGCAGCAAGGTGCCCGTCGAAGCCGCCAAAGCCGGCATCGCCCATGTGAAAAAAATCTGGGGCGGGGATTGACTTCAATTGGCTTCAACATTGGAGCCGTTCAGCCGGGCCAAAATTTTCCGCCGCTACTTCCAATAATTCCAGTCCACGTCGGGGAACAGATTGTCGCGCGCCTCGATGTCGGCCAGCCAGTTTTCGTCCACGCTCGTCGCCGTCAACTGGTCGTGCAGCGCGATGAAGCGGAGCAGATGATCCTTCACCCGGCGGCGCGCGTAATCGGGACTCGTGCCGGCCCGCAAAATGAACGGCCAGTCGCTCGCCTGCGCCAGCAGCAGTTCGCGCGCGGCCTGCTGCAACGCGCGCTTTTGCAGAACGGTGGTGGTTTTCCGTTTTGAATATTTCTTCACCAGCCCGGTCATGCGCTCCTGCGCGACCTGTAAATGCGGATAAATCCATTCGTTCGATTCGTTCAGCCATGCGCGCAAATGGCCTTCCTCGCCCCAGGTGGACGCGCTCGGCGTGGCGATCTGGTTGCTCGGATGCCGGTGCAGATATTCGCCGGGCGTGATCAGCTCGACGGTCTTCTGGTCGTGAAACGCCTTGCGCGCAAAGTAGTCGAGGAACTCCGGGCCTTCATACCACCAGTGGCCGAACAGTTCCGCATCATACGGTGCGACGATGATCGGCGGCCGGTCCAGAATGCCCGCCAGCCGCTCGACCTGCGTGACGCGTTCGTTTAGAAAATGCTGTGCGTGTTCGCTCGCGGCCTTGAGCGCATGGTCGCGCTGGTAAATTTCCTTCGGCCCCGCGCCGCCGGTGATGCGGAAATATTTCATGCCGGTGAATCCGCGGTTTTCCGGCGACGGCAGATGCGGTTTCACATAATCCAGATCGAGGTCGAAGCCGATGTCGCGGTAAAAATCACGGTAACGCGCGTCGCCGGGATAACCTTCGTGCTTGCTCCAGACCTGCCGCGACGAATCGAAGTCGCGCCCGAACGCGGCGATGCCGTTGGGCGTGAACACCGGCGCGAACGTGCCGTAGCGCGGACGCGGACGCGCGTGCAAAACGCCATGCGTGTCGAGGATGAACCAGCGGATGTTCGCCTCCTGCAAAAATGTTTCGACGCCGGCGGTGTAGGCGCATTCCGGCAGCCAGATGCCGCGCGGGTCGCGCCCGAAACAGGTGCGGTAATGGTCGCGCGCCGTGAGAATCTGCGCGCGGATGGACGGCGGATGCCCGGCGAGCAGCGGCAGCAATCCATGCGTCGCGCCGGTCGTGACAATTTCCAGCGAACCTTCGTCCTGAAACCGCTTGAACGCGCCGACGAGATTGCCTTCGTAATAACGCCACGTTTCGCGCGCCAGGGAAAATTTGTGGTGATACATCCACGCGAGTTCACGGAACGCGCGGTCCCAATGCGTGCGGTGAATTTCTTTTTCCGCGAGATCAATCAGGCTGTTGAGATGTTTTTCGTAACGTCCGCGCAGCAGCGGATCGAGCAACATCGTGCACAGCGTCGGCGAGAGCGACAGCGTCAGGCGGGCGTTGATGCCGTCGCGCTGCCAGTTCTCGAAGGTCTGGATGAGCGGGATGTAGGTTTCGGTGACGGCCTCGAACAGCCAGCTCTCCTCCAGGAATTTTTCGTGCTCGGGATGGCGCACAAACGGCAGGTGCGCGTGCAGGACGATGGAGAGGTAACCTTGCATGTGCGAACTTTGACCCTTATTCGTCCAGTTTGTTCGAAATCCATTCCGCGATGGCTTTGGCCTTGATCAAAATAACAATGCCGGCCACGGCGGGGATGGATTTCAAAACGCACGGAAAAATTTCCAGCGGGGTGCGGTTGTGCTGGGCAATGACCCAGTAAAGTGCCAAGTCAACCACGGTCCAGCCAATCAGCGCGGCAGCGACGAACCGGACCAGCATCAAGGCTCCGCGATCGGGCGCGTCCATAATCATCACAGGTTCTCCGGCAGCGGCGGCTTGAGCGCCGGATCCTGCGGATGCGCGCCGACATCGCCGAGATATTCCGTCTCGCGGCTGAACTTCAGGTTGGCCGCACGCGCGTCGTCGCCGGAGGCGGAAACCGCCACGGCGGGCAGGTCATATTTTCCGTCCGGCAGCGAAAAGCGGTAGCTGAACGAGCCGTCGGGGCGCAGTTTGATTTCATGCCCGCCGAGCGTAACTTTGGCGTCCGGCTCGGTCGCTCCGTAAATGATGAGCTCGGCATTGACGTTGAACCAGAATCCTTTCGCCTTTTCCGATCCGCCGAACGGACTGGACAAACTGGACACGCCGAAACTCGAAATGCCAAGCGAGGAAATTTCGTGCGCGAGCTTGCGGCGGATCAGCTCGGTGATTTCCAGCGAGCCCATCCAGACGCGCCGCACCGCGTCAATGTTGATGATTTTGGCAAGCGCCTGCTCCTGCTCCGGCGTCCATCTGGCCGGCAGCGGCACCGACGTCGTGGCCGTGACACGCGGCAAATCGGGATAGCCGTGGCGGCGAAGCTCCTCGAGCGCCTGCGCCAGCGGCAGATTTTCGCACAAGGCGGCCTTGACCAGCTCCATCAATTTGGCGAACGGAAATTCAAACGGAATCGTGGCGAAGTCGGTGTCGGTCTCGGAAGAAATCGCGTCGGGCGGCGTCATCGTGCCGCTCGAAGTGGAGACGTGCGTCCATTTGCCGAGCGCGGAATAATAGCCGAGTTCGGCGACGTAGGAAAATCCGGCGCGCTCGACGTGCGTAAACCAGTGGCGCGATTCGGGGTGGACATGGATTTCGTAGGTCGGATGACCTTCGATCTTGTGTGCGTAAATCCGCAGGACGAGATGGCCGTCGGAGGACTGCGCGTTCATCTTCAACTGCTGTTCGCGCGTCAGGTCCCAGTGTGCGTAAAGCCAGTGCGGGTCGCGCGCGGTGAGAAATAATTTTTTCGTGCCGTAGGATTCGGGCAGCTCGGATTCCGCCGTTGGAAAACTTTGCGCGGGCGGCACCGGGCCGAGGGAATATTTTTCGCCGGGGCCGCTGACGGGCGTCGGTGCGGGTTGATCGCCTTCGAGCAGGATGGACGGGACTTCGACTTTTTTGCGGCGGGTGTAGGTTCTGCGGACGAGGGTTTCGGCGGTGACTTCGGTTTTTGGCCCGGCGGATTTTTCGGCGGCGGCCTTGGACTTGAATATTTTTTTGGCGGCGCTCACCACACCTTCGACGAGGGTTTTTGGGGTGTGCCTGGCTTTTGGCGGAGAATCCGGCGTCTCGGTTGGGGCGGGCTTTTTTTCCGTCGGCAACTTGGCCGGTGGCTCGGATGTTTTTTTCTTGGCTGACATGGGTGCTGGTTTTCCTTTCATAACCGCTATTCCCTGCGTGCGCTGCGATTGCTATCGCTGAAGTAAGGTTACGAGGACATCCTGGCGGATGCAACGGGAATTTTGCGCCAAAACGGGAATTTTTGCCCAAACGTGCTTGCCAGCAGACGCAAGCAGGTGTTTCTTGTAGTATATAAGGGTATGAATTCCACCATGCCAGACACTGGTGCCAGTCCGACCGCCACGATTTTTGTGGTGGACGACGAGCCGATGCTGCTGGATCTGGCGGTGGCCATTCTCCAGCCGCTCGGCTATGAGGTGCGCACCTTTCGCGATCCGCAGGTGGCGCTGGCGGAATTTCCCAAGATCAAGCCGGCGGTGTTGGTGACGGATTACGCGATGGGCGGCATGAACGGCATGGAATTGCTGCACCGGTGCCGGCAAATCAACCCGCGGCAAAAAGTCCTGCTCCTGAGCGGCACCGTGGACGAAAACATCTCCGCCGGGGCCGCCGACAAACCGGACAGCTTTCTGGCCAAGCCGTATCAGGTCCGCGATCTCATCGAATCGGTGCAAAAGCTGGCCGCCGGCCAGGCCCGGTTCCAGCGCTGAATTTTGCTGGCGCAAACGAATGTTCGTTTGTAAACATTCCACCTATGAAAAAAATATTCAAGATAGGAGCAATCGGGATTCTGGTCCTCATCGTGGTCGGCATCATCGTCGCGGCCCTGTCCCTTGATGGCATCGTCAAAACCGGGGTGGAAACTTTCGGCCCGAAAATCGCCGGCGTCTCCGTCACGCTGGATCAGGTGCACATCGGCCTGCTGACCGGCTCGGCCAGGGTCCAGGGCCTCGTCGTCGGCAACCCCGAAGGCTTCAAATCGACCAACGCCGTCAGCGTCGGACTGGCGGAAGTCGGCGTGAATCCGTTCTCCATTTTGTCCGATAAAATTGTCGTCCGCACCGTCCACATCATCGCGCCGGACATCACCTTTGAAGGAAATCCGCTGACCGGAAACAACAACTTCAGCAAAATCCTGGACAATCTGAACGCCGCCACCAAATCCGCCGGCACGCCCGCCACCAACCAGACGGCGCAGGCCGCCGCGAAGCCGGCCAAAAAAATCGAGGTGGATGATTTTCTCATCAGCGACGCGAAAGTGCATTTCAACGGCCTGACCTTGCCGCTGCCGCCCGTCCATCTGACAAATTTGGGCACCGGTGCTGACGGCATCACCGCCGCTGATTTGAGCAGGCAGGTGTTTTCCGAACTGACCAGCGCCACCATCAAGGCTGTCGCCACCTCCGCCACCGGCCTCGGCAATGACGCGGGAAAAAGCGCGGCCGAAGGCGTGAACAAAATCAAACAGGGCATCGGCAGCCTGTTCGGCAAATAAACTGGCCCGAATAAAAACCGCCGCGCCTGCAATCCAAATCGAGCAAGGCCAACCCATCGCCAGTTCCTGTCAATGCTGCGGACCCCATTATGCGCCACCGGCTTCCACCACATTGACGCCGCGCCCCCCCTGCCCTAATCTCCCGCATGGCCAAGAAAGCTGCTCCTGTTGTAGCGTCGAGCCTCCGGCTCGAAAAACCGGTGCGAGCTGCCGAAAAATCCGGCCAGAGGCTGGACGCTACACGGCAAAAACCCTCCTCCCTCCTCGACACGCGCGTCATTTACTGCGGCGACAATCTGGACCAGCTCAAGAAGCTGCCCGATGCCTGCGTGGATTTGATTTACATAGACCCGCCGTTCAATTCCAACCGCAACTACGAAATCTTCTGGCCGGAGACGAGCGAGAAGCGGCGCTTTGACGACCGCCACGAATCCACCAAGGCTTACATTGACTACATGCGCCCGCGCTGCGAACAACTGGCGCGCGTCCTCAAAAAGACCGGCAGCTTTTATTATCACTGCGACTGGCACGCCAGCCATTACGTCAAGGTGATGCTCGACCAGATTTTCGGGGAAAATAATTTTCTGAATGAAATTGTTTGGAAGCGCAGCGATGCACACAGCGATACAGAACAAGGAAGCAAAGCTTTCGGCCACGTTCATGACAGCATTTTTCTATTACGCTGGCGGTGATGATAAAGGCAGAGTCTGGAATACAAAATATCTTCCTTACGACGAAAGCTATGTTAAAGAATTTTACAAGCACGTTGATGAAAAGACCAGACAGCGTTACAGACTTGATAACTTGACTGCTGCCAAACCCGGCGCGAGCGTGTCTTACGAATTTCACGGCACACGTCCTTCAAAGGACGTTATTGGGCTTATTCGCAGCGAAATATGGAGAAGTTCCTTGTTGAAGGCCGTCTTTATTTTCCAAAGAGGGTGCGACCTGAAATTGAAGGGCCGCTCCGTCCATCTGCAATGCCTCGAAATCCATGAGCAATCCTTGTCGGTTCAGATTCAAGATTTGCCCGGCCCCTGTGAATTGAATTTTTCCGGCCTCGTCCTGCCAGTGGAAGACAAACCAGCCATTGCGCCAACACCATCGCCGGCTCCTGTCGCCACACCCGCGCCGGCACCAATGATGCCCATCCACTTGTTCGCTCCCAATTTGCCAGCCGCTTCGCCGGCCAATAGCCGACCGTTTTTGCCAAGCCTCGCATGGGGATTGGGACGTTTATTGATGCTGATACTGATCGGCTTCGTCATGGGGCTGGGAGTCACCCGCTGGCAGCATCGTAAAAACCTTGGCGAAGCAATGGTGGCGGACACCATTGACAATCATTTTGAACGACCGCATCTGCTGCTAAACAATGTCACCCTGCCAACGGCGGACGGGACGACGCAGATTGACCATGTGCTCGTGGCCGACACCGGTATTTTCGTCATCGAGACCAAACATTATTCCGGCTGGATTTTTGGCAATCCCTCGGACAGCCAGTGGACGCAGACGATTTTCCGGCACAAAACCCCATTTCAAAATCCCCTGCGCCAAAACCATGGTCATGTCAAGACGCTGCAAGCCTTGTTTGAATTGCCGGAGGAGAATTTTCATTCTTTGGTTGTGTTCACCGGCGATGCGGAGTTCAAATCTGATCTGGGTTCCAATGTGCTTCGTCTTGCCGGTCTGATTTCATTCCTTGCCGCCGAACGTCCCGTGGTTTTTGACGAGCGTAAGATGACCTATATCGTGGGTCGGATTGAAATGAAGCGGGAACGGCGCTCACTCGAAACCGACGAATACCATATCAACCATGTTCGCGACCGGATTGCCGGCAAAATCTAAATGACGGCAGCGGACATGTTCCCATTTGTCCTGTTTCCATACAGTATTGTCCGGTCGGGATGGCTTTTGAGACAGATTGGTGGGAAAGCCGGCCGGTTTCCTTCAAAGGTTTCTCGAAAACAAGCAAAGAATTTTGAAAAACAAGCAAAGAATTTTTGGAAACTTTCAAAGATTTCTGAAAAAAAAGCAAAGGTTTCTCAAAAACCTTCAAAGAATTCTCGAAAATAAGCCAGGATTTTTCAAAAACCAGCAAAGGTTTCTGGAAATAAAGCCAAGATTTTCTGGAAAAGAGCAAAGGTTTTTCGAAAACAAGCAAAGATTTTTCGGAAATCAGCAAAGGAAAACAGGAGGGTTGGGCACACTGGTGTCGGGCCTCCGGCCTGACGTGCTTTCGCCAAAGACCGAAGATGGTTTATTTGGCATGGCGCAAGCTTCAATGAACCTAATGTCGTTCTTCCCGTCAAACGGTCGGGCGACAGGAGCTGGTCGGGAGAATTCGGAAAGAAAACTATGAGGGCAAACCTCAAGATACTGCGGAACTTTTATGAGTATAAACCGGACCATCTGGTCACCTTCGGAGGCAACATTTCCACCAACCTTGACCTGGTTACCTTCCCCAACCTGACCGTCAAACCAACCGTCATCAAAACCCTGGTGGATGACTTGAGCGCCAAGCAGGGGGCCATGATCACGGGCGGCCCGGTGGAGCGGGAGGCCCGGGACACGGCGTTTGACGCCCTCTGCGCCGCACTCGATGCCGATGCGGATGATGTCGAGAAGGTCGTCCAGCAAAACATGCAAATGCTGCTGGCGACGGGCTACCTGCCGGCCAGCATCAACCACACTTCGTCACCGCTGGATGACACGGCCATCAATGGCCTGTTCAACAAACGGCACCACGCAGGCGTTGCTCCGGTTGCAACCGGTGGTCAATGCCGGGTCGTATCAGGTGCAAATCAGTTTGGACGGCGGCAAGACCTGGCTGGAGGCGGTCATTTCCAAGAAGGCAATCCGGATTGTGATCACCAACCTGGTTCCGGGCACGACGTATCTGGTGCGGGCGCGGGCCATCGGCGGCAGCACGGGGGCGAGCAACTGGACGGCCCCCGGTTCCATCATGTCCACGTGAACGGTTTCACGGGTGGTAGCGTCGGGCCTGCGGCCCGGTCCATCAGCGCACAGGCTGACGCTACACCCTTTAATTTCAAATGAAGATTTGTCCGGGTGGTTCCGGGCATCGGACGGCTGGCAAGACTATTCCGAATTCCCACTTGCCGGCCGGCCGTATTTTTTTTGGCCGGGGCATTGGCCTAAAATTGCCGCATAAAAAAAAATTGCATTGCAAGCGCGGCGGTTTGCTTTTACACTCTCGTCACAACCCGGAGTTTATATGTATTTTGGCGTTGATTACCATCCCGAGCAGTGGGTCTTCCCCTATGGCGGCAGCGCCGACAATCCCGAAGCCGCGTGGCAGCGCGACGTGGAACTGATGGTGAAGGCGGGCATCAACGTGGTCCGCATGGGCGAATTCACCTGGGGGCTTTGCGAGCCGGAGGACGGCAAATTCGATTTCGCCTGGCTCAAGCGGGCGATGGATATTCTGGGCGATGCCGGAATTAAAGTCGTGCTCGCCACGCCCACCGCCGCGCCGCCAATCTGGCTCACCAAAAAACATCCGGAGATTCTCCCGCTCGACGAATTTGGCCGCGTCAAACACGAAGGCACGCGCCGCGCCGCCTGCCTCAACACCGAGGCCTTTTGGAATCATTCCAAACGCATCGTGGAAAAGATGGCCCGGGCGCTCGGGCAACATCCGCAGCTCATCGCCTGGCAGATTGACAACGGACTCGGCGGCAACTTCACCGAGGCCGCCTTCAACGAGGCCTCGGCGCTGGACTGGCACGGCTGGCTGGAGGCCAAGTATGAAACCATCCGGCGGCTGAACAATTTGATGGGCCTGCGCCATTGGGGCCAGTCGGTGACAAGCTGGGACCAGGTGCCGATGCCGATGAACGCGCCCGCCGCCCACAACCCGGCGCTCGTGCTGGACTGGTGCCGGTTTTGCAGCGACACCATTGTCCAGTTCGCCAAAATGCAGGCCGAAGTGCTGCACGAACTGACGCCCAATTGTCCGGTGACAACCAATCTGCGCCCGCTCATCCATCGCTTCGACCATTTTGACCTGGCGGAGGCGGTTGATTTTGTTTCCATTGAAAGCACGGCGTCCATCAAGTCAAAATCGTCGGAGCTTGCGTGTGAAATTGACATGCTGCGCTCGCTGAAAAAATCCGGCGTCCGCACGCCGGACGGCGACACCGGATTTTGGGTGATGGAACAAAAGGCCGGCAACGTCAACTGGCAGGAGGTCAATTCGCTCGTGCGTCCGGGTGTGCTGCGGATGTTCACCTACCAGCTCGTTTCGCGCGGGGCCACGGCGATTCTTTTTTTCCGCTGGCGCCAGCCGCGGTTCGGCACCGAAAAATTTCACGGCGCGGTTCTGCCGCACCACTTGGAAGGCTCCAGCCGGGTTTACCAGGAAATCAGCCAGATTGGCGAGGAACTCAAGATGCTCGCGCCCGCGTTGCAGGGCACAAAAGTTGTTCCCGAAGTCTGCATCCTTTACAGCCACGACAACGAATGGATGCTGCAACAGCCCAACCAGCCCAACAAACATTTCAGCCTGCGCGAACACGTCCAGCTCATCTACAATGCGCTTCACGACCGCAACATCCCGGTGGATTTTGCGCGGCCCGCCGAGGATTTGTCGCAATATAAAATCGTCATCGCCCCGTCGCTGCATCTGCTTTCCGCCGCCGAGGCCGACCGGTTGAAACTTTACGTCCAGAACGGCGGCACGCTGGTCAGCACCTTCAACACCGGCCTCGTCAACCAATACGGCATCGCGCCGGACACCGGCTACCCGGCCGATCTCACCGAATTGTTCGGGCTGGAGGTTCTGGAGTTCGACATGCTGCCGCCCGGCGAGGAAAATCATCTCACCTTCAAGGGGGCGTTCCCGACGAGCCATGTGCATCCGGCAAAAATCTGGTGCGACCTCATTGAGCCGAAGGGCTGCCAGATTCTCGCGACGTATGTGAAGGATTTCTACGCCGGCCGCCCCGCCATCACCATGAACACCTTCGGCCTCGGCAAGGCCATTTACATCGGCACGATGAGCCACCAATATTTTTACAACGACCTCGTCGTGTGGCTCCGCCAGATGAGCAGCCTTCATCCGCTGCTCAAGGTGCCGGAAAGCGTCGAGGTCAGCATGCGGGAAAAGGAGGGCACGCGCGTCTTCTTCCTGCTCAACCACCAGAACTCGCCCGTCCGCATCCAGTTTTACAAGCCGATGCACGACTTTCTCACCGGCAACACGTTTTCCGGCAACTACGACCTGCCGCCGCACGGCGTGCTGGTGCTGGATGAACATCCGGAGAATAAAATCTCCGGCGTGGAAGCCGACAACCTCGCGTAAAGTCTGGTGGGCGATGAGGGATTCGAACCCCCGACCCACAGCGTGTAAAGCTGCTGCGCTACCACTGCGCCAATCGCCCGCCGCCCAAGTCTAGCCGTTGCAATGTGAATCGTTCAACCGTTAAATCGGCTCACGCCGCAACAATTCACGATTTAACGAATCTCGTTTTGAAATCCCTGCTGCCGCAACGCCTCGAACAAAACCAGCGCGACACAGTTGGACAAGTTCAGCGAACGCGATTGGGCATTGAACATCGGGATGCGCAGCCAGTTTTCACGGTGCCGCTCCACAAGCTGCTTCGGCAAACCCGCCGTCTCGCGGCCAAAAACCAGATAATCACCTGGCGAGAATTTTGCCTCGCTGTAAATTTTCCCGCCGTTTGATTCCACGAACCACAGCCGCGCATTCGCCGGAAGTTTTTCCGCGAACGCGCCCCAGTTTTTCCAGCGGTGCCACTCGACCTGCCGCCAGTAATCCATGCCGGCACGCTTGAGCTGCGCATCGTCCAGCTTGAAGCCGAACGGCTCGATCAAATGCAAAACAGATTTCGTGGCCGCGCAGAGCCGCGCCACGTTGCCCGTATTCGGCGGAATTTCCGGTTCAACGAGAACGATGTTCATAAAACGAATGTAGAATTAAGAATGAAAAATGAATAAGCTAAAAAGCGTTGTCCGTCACCGTTTGGACAAAAATAAAATATTTCTTCATTCTTCATTCTTCATTCTGCCTTTCCGGTAAAACACCTTCCACAGCACCAGCCCGTGCGCCGGCGCGGTCATGCCGGCGGCGCGGCGGTCACGGCTGGCGAGAATCTCTTTCACGCTCGCCAGCGGAATTTTCCCCTGCCCAACCTGCACCAAGGTTCCGACGATGCCGCGGCACATTTTGTAGAGAAAACCGTCGCCTTCGATGGTGAACGTCAATTGCGCGCCGGATTTTTTGATGTCGCAGCGCGTCAATGTGCGCACGTTCGATCTCATTTCGTAGCTGCGCGTGCCGGCGAAGCAGCGGAAATCGTGCTTGCCGATGAACAATTTCGCCGCCGCGCGCATTTTGGCCAGGTCCAGCTTCACCGGAAAATGCCACGCGCGGTTTTGCAGCAGCGGATTCATTGCCGGATGATTCCAGACGAAATAGCGATACTGTTTTCCCTTGGCGTCAAAACGCGCGTGAAATTTCTCCGGCACGCGCACCGCCGAGAGCACGCGGATGTCGTCCGGCAAAAAGGCGTTGAGCGCGAGCGCGAGCCGGCCGGCGGGCATCTTGAATTCCGCGCGCGGAATCTCCACATGCGCCACCATGCCGAGCGCGTGGACGCCGGTGTCCGTGCGGCTGGAGCTGTGGATGCGCTTCACGCCCGGAAACATTTTGCCGAACGCCGCCTCGATTTTTTCCTGCACGCCCGTGCCGATTTTCTGCACCTGCCAGCCCTGATAGGCCGTGCCGTCGTAGGCGATGACGAGTTTGAATTTGAGCGTTTCCACAAAATAAATTAGCCACGGATGGACACAGATGGACACGGATAATGGTGGGGCAAGACTCCCGGCGAGCCGCAAGTTAACAGATGCTGACGGCTCGCGGGGACGCTCGCCCCACCACCAAGCGTGGCTCCTGCCTTTTCCAATCCGTGTTTATCCGTGTCCATCCGTGGTTGAAAAATTAAATCCCGTCCAGATAGCTTTGCAGCAAAATCGCCGCCGCCATTTTGTCCACCTTTTCTTTTCGTTTGTCGCGGCGGACGTTGCCCTGGATTAAAATCCGGTTCGCCATTTTGGACGTGAGCCGCTCGTCCCACATTTTGACGGGCACGGTGATGGCGGTTTTCAAAACGGCGACGAACACCTCCACTTTTTGCGCCGCCGGGCCGTAGCTGCCGTCCATGTTGCGCGGCTGGCCGATGAGGATGAGGTCAACCTCCTTTTCGATGAGGATTTTTTTCAGCCGTTCCAGAAACGCGGCGAACGGCTCGGCAAGGATATATTCCAGCGGCTGCGCGATGGTTTTAGTTTCATCGCTCACCGCGACGCCGATGCGCCTGGTTCCGTGATCAAGGGCAAGAATTCTCATTGCCGCACAGTCTGCCGCAAGCGGCGGAAAATTCAATGACGCGAATTGCGCGAAATTTACCGTTGGGATAACCGGCATTTGCCTCACGCTGCCGGTGTTTTTGGGTAATACTCCTTGAACTTGTAGTAATAATAGTCGCCGGCGTCGGGCTGCATGGCGTTGAAGACCAGGCCGAGCACATTCACCTTGCGCAGGTGCAGCAGATCCAGCGCGGCCTGCGCGACACGGCCGGAGGTGAACCGGGCGCGGACCACCATGATGAGTCCGTCCACATGCGGCGCCAGATTTGAAACGTCATCGGCGGCCATCACCGGCGCGGTGTCGAAAAGAAGATAATCGTATTGGCCGGCAACATCCTTGAGTAACTTGTCGGTCTGCGCGGTAAACGTGTCGCCGCCCCGGCCGCGCGGCAGGACGCCGCTGGGCAGCAGGTGAAGATGCGGAACCGCCGTCGGCACCACGGCGCCGGCCCAGGCGCATTGTCCGGTGAGCACGTCGGCGAAACCCGGCTGGAGGGCCGCGGAAAATTGTTTGTGCAGCACGCCGCGGCGCAGGTCGGCATCCACCAACAGGACGCGCGAACCTGCGCGCGCCAGGGCGATGGCCAGATTTGCCGCCGTGGTGGATTTGCCGTCGCTGGGAATGGCGCTGGTGATGACAATGTTTTTGGGACGATTCTGCGCGTCGCCCAGGAAAACGATTGAAGAGCGGAGATTGCGGTAAGCCTCGACCAGCATGTGGCGTTCGTCCTCCGGATCAAGGATGAGCAGGCTGGGATTTTTCTCGTCCACTTTCATCAACGGGATTTGCCCCAAAACCGGCTCTTCAAAAAGCTGCTCCATTTCGCTCAAGGAACCGGGCCGGTCATCCAGCCGGTTGATCACCAGCAAAATGCCGATGCCGATGATCAGGCCGATCAAGCCCGCCCGGCCATACTGCCCCGGCAAATTCGCGCGGGCCATCGTCGCGGTCGTGGCCGGCATCAGGATGGTCACGCTTTCCTGGCCGACACCCTTGTTCACGTCCAGCGTGTGCATGGTCGCGAGCAACTGGTCATACATCGTTTGCAGCCGGGTGCTGCTTTCCTTGAGCGCATCGTAATCCGCCAGTTTTTTGCTGGCGTCCACCGCCTTCAATTCCCATTCCTTGATCTGCTCCTCCAGATTTTGCACCTCCACTTCGAGGGTGTGCTGGCGGTTTTTCAACTGCTCCTGGCTCTGCTGGCGGAAAATATCCAGCAGGTTTTCCTGCCGGGCAATCTCCTCGTTCATGGCGATAATTTTCGGATGCTTGGGCCGCAGATATTGGCTCAACTCGTCCCGTTGCGCTTTCAGCATCAGGATTTGCTGCTTGGCCTGCAAGTAAGCCGCTTCAAATCCGCCCAGTGTGGCCGGCGTATTATTCGCGGACGAGCGGCTGTCGGTTGAAGCCGTGGTGGAACCGGCTTGCGGCGCGGAGTTTTGCGGCGGCGCGCTTTGAGCAGACGTGAAACCGGGCTGCGGAGCAGAGCTGGCGGCGGCAGAGGGCTCCGTGGAACTGGGTTGAATAAACAAACCCTGCTGCCGTTCCAAATTTTCGTCCAAGGTGAGCGTCTGGATCAATTGCAGTTCCGATTTGTCCTCGGCCATTTGTCGTGTCAAGGACGACAAATATTCCGCGGCGCTGTTGCCGCCGTTCTGCTGGAGAAAAACCACGCTGTTGCTGGACTGGTAATCGAGCATGTCCTGCCGGCTCTTCTCAAGTTCCAGCGCCATCTGCGCCAGTTCGTCCTGCATGCTGGACTTGGTGGCGTCGGAGGCATTTTCGAGCAGCTCCTTTTTCAGGTTGATGTATTCTTCCATCACCGCCTGCAAATAAGCCTGCGTGTAATGCGGTTCACCGCCGACGGCCTGCAAATTAAAAATGCTCGTCTTGGGCGAGATGTTCACCTGCACCGCGACCGGAACCGGATGCAAATCCGGTTTTTGAGTCTGCAGCCGGAGCAGCACGCGGTTCACCACCGAATCGCTCTGCATCAGGGCCACCTGCGTGCCGAAAAAATTGTTCAGCTCCTCCGAGTAGCCGTTCGCGTTGGGAATGGAAAGCCGGACGTTGACAATCATCCGACCGACCGACTGGTAGGACGGCGGCGCGTGCCAGAGCAACGCCCATTGAATCCCCGCGCCCAAACCGACGGTCAGCACCAGAATCCACCACCGCGTCAGCAGCAGGTTTTTATAGCGGTGCAACTGGTTGAAAAATCGTCCGGCCAGGCTGTAGCGTTCGCGATGAACCGGTGCGGCTTGTTCGTCCATGATTATTGATTAAAAATTGACCAGCCGCGTGGGCACGATGATGAAATCGCCGGGTTCCAGCGGAATGTCCTTCTCGGTCTTTCCGTTCTCCAGCACGTCCACCATGTTGATGAGAAAGACCCGCTTGTCGGTGTCGCTGCCGCGCGGGTTCCGCACCACCTTGACTTTTTTCTTGTCCGCAAAATCGCCAAAGCCGCCCGCCCGGAGAACCGCCTGCCCGGCGGTCAGATCCTCATTGAACAAAATATCAATCGGCCCCTGCGTGCGGACCTGCCCCAAAATGTAAACCTGGCCGCGCACCTTGTTCACCGAATCCAGTCCGACGATGACCGTCGCGCGGTAGTAATAATCTTTTTCGAGCATCACCTTCAACATCTCGGCCACCTGCCGGCAGGTCTTGCCGGCCACCGAGACGCGCCCCACATACGACACGTCCAGTTCGCTCGAATCGGCCACCGTCAGGCTGATGGGCGGATCCTGATCCTCCACGATCTGAAAACTGATTTTATCTCCCGGCTCCAGCACATGCTTGTCATCCAGCACATACCCGCTGGCGGCCCGGACCAGGTTGGTGGACGTTTCGGAAAGATTGATACTGCCCGTGTTTGTCGCCGTTTGCGCCAGGGCGGCGGTGGTAAAAATCATCCAGAGCAGAATTTGAAAGAGAACACGCATCTTTCGCCGATTAAAAGCTATAAGTGAAGTCCAGCACAAGCATATTTTGGATGTAATCATTGACCGTCACGTCGGAATTTTTCTGCCAGAAATTATAGCCGATGGAACCCGCCAGCTTTTGCGTGATGGGAAATCCCAGGCTGATTCCGGCGCCAAATTGGTTGAATATTTCCACGACTCCGCCGCTGCTGTTTCCGTGCTGGTAGATGAAATGCGTGGTGACGGACACATTGCGGATAAAATGCCAGTTGCCCTCCCAGCTCGCATAATAAAGATCCAGCAAATCGGTGCCGGCGCTCGCCGTGAATTGCCGCCCGCCGGACAACGAATAATCCAGCCAGCGATTGACCCGGTGGTTCACAGTCAAGTCGGCATAGCCGCCGCTTTCGCCGGAAAGGTTGGCGGCGGTCGTTCCGGCGCTGGTGAAAAAATAAGAAACGTAACCGACGGACGCCGTGGCCTTGATATAATCCGTCACCTGCGCCTGATAAAACGGCCCGACGCTGAAATGCGTGTTGTCGCTCAATTCATCGTGGCTGTAATACGTCAGCCCGCCGCCCGCCTGCAATCCCGCCGTCGTGCTCGGATTCACCTCGAAGGCCGCCTGCGCATTGAACAAGTCAGAGCTGCGGTCGCTGGCTTCAAAATCGGAATTGGGATACGTCACCAGGTCGTGATCATAACCGAACGTCAAAACCAGATCGTTCAAGTCCCAGTCCACCGTCGTGCCAGCCGTGTTTTCAATCTGGTTGAAATTGCCGGTGCCGCTGACCGTGGGATTCTGCTGAATGTCCTCGGTGATGGAAAACCGGTCGTGAAAATTGATCACGAAATCGCCGACATACATCCGGAAGGTCAGGTTGGAATCCGGCGTGATGTCCAGGTGGTCGAGGTCGGTCGTCCTCAGGTATTTCGTGTAGCCGATGCCGGTGGAGAAGAACAGGCTGTTGTTGTCCGAGATCGGCCAGAACGCCCGCATGTTCATGGCTGGCGTCAAAGCCAGGTCGGACACCCGGTTGGTGTTGCTGTAATTGACGTTGTCGATGAGTTCAACTCCCATCTCCGACTGGAAGCGCAGGCTGACCGGCCCCATCGTCACGTTGTAATAATCCAGACTGCCGGTTTTTTTCTCAAGTTCGGCGGCCTCGGCTCCGGCCATGGACACGCGGAGCGCCTCCTGACCGTGGGCCATGGCGGGAATCAAAAATAAAACGGCGACAAAACCCAGCCCGTCCGCAACCGGAAAAAATTTTTGTCCCGCTCGAAAACCGCCTGGCTGACCGCGATGTCCTGGCAAAACCGGGCCTGATTTTTTGTTTTTACTGCGGTCGAACAAAGGTTCCTTTCTTGAAAGATCCATGCTTGGAGAATTTTCCCGGCTGTCAAGGCAGATTGTCGGCGCGGCGTCCATTTCCCCGTCACTCACGATGCCGCCCCAAGCATTTGAAGCTTGTGCGTGAACGTCCGCATCGCTTGAATCGCCGGTGATGATGGAAGCGTGCGCCAATTCTCACAAAAACAGTTCAGGCCGGGAACATCCGGCCAATCCTGCGACGGCTTTCGCTGCGCCTGCTGCGGCTGCACCAGATGAGCGACGACTTTTCCGGGAAGCTGATTTATCTCATGGTGATTTTCAGTCCGTGGGCGTTCGGCACAACCCAGGCATGGTCCATCTGGACGATGAACGGCCTTGGTTATCTGCTCGGAATCTTTTTTGGAATCAAACTCGCGATCCGGAAATGGACGGGCTACCGGCCCGCCCGCTGGATTGAAAATAATGTCAGCCGACGGAACGCAAATGCGCGGCTGGCGCAACTGGTCGTTCACACGCTGGCCGTGATGACGATATTGATTCTCGCCTATTGTTTATTGGGCGTCGTCAACGCCCGTTCCACCTATCACCGCGAGGCGGCCAGTTTTGAATATCACCCGTTTATTTCCTGGCTGCCCAACAGCCACGACCGGCACGGCGGCTGGCTGGCGTTTTGCAATTATCTGGCGCTGGCGCTTTCCTTCTGGGCATTGCGCGACTGGCTGCTGGGCAAATCCATCAGCGAGGAGCGCACGGAGCGCAGCCAGCTTAATGTTTTTGGCCTGCGCCAAACTTTTGTTTTGCCCGAAAGATTGCGCAGGCTGTTGTGGGTGCTGTGCATCAACGGCGGCTTGCTGGGAATTGAATGCATCGTCCAGCGCCTGGCCGACACCAACAAGCTCCTGTTCGTGATGGAGACGCGGATCAATAAAACGGCGACGGATCAATTCGGCCCGTTTGCGTATCGCTCCAATGCGGCCCAATACTTCAATCTCGTCTGGCCCGCGTGTCTTGGGCTTTGGTGCAGCTTGCGGCGATCCGCAGCCGTCGCCCGTCACCCGTCACCCGTCACCCGTCACCTGATTCTAATTTGTGTGATGATCATGGCGGCGGCTCCCATCATTTCCTCGACCCGCGCCGGAGCAATTGTCGCCTTCGCAGAAATTGTGCTTGCCGCCGGCATCCTTTGTTTCGCCGGACCTCAAACCGGTCTCAAGGCCAAAGCGGGAATTTTATTATTTGCCGGACTGACGTTGGGATTCGGAGCCTGGCTGGGCTGGGCAACACTGGCGCCGCGCCTGGAACCGGAAGAATTCCAAAGCAGCCTCGCGGGACGAAACGAAATGTATGAAACGGCCCGGCAAATGTCGCGCGATTATCCGGTTTTCGGAACCGGGCCGGGAACTTTCGAGCCGTTGTTTCAACTCTATCGCGTTAAACCCGGACGAATACTGGCCGGCGCAACTGCACAACGACTGGCTGCAAACCCTCATCACCTTCGGATGGGCGGGCAGCGGGCTGATCGCCATCGCCTTCGGATGCGTGCTGGTGCGGTGGTTCATTCCGGGCGGCATCGTGGACCGAAGCAGCATCGCGCCGCTGCTCTGGGTGTCGCTGGCCGGATGCCTGCTCCATGCCCGCTACGATTTTCCGTTCCAGATTTGTTCCGTCCTCTTTCTTTTCCTGCTGCTCTGCGCGATTTTGTCCTGCCTTTCCCGCCGCAGTTCAATTTGAGCCAGGCAAGAACGCGGTTTTGCCGGTCAAAGTTCCGGGTTTTCTTCAATGCAGCATTTGAACGACTGTCAATTTTTAATTGACCGCACATACATGCGGTGGACACCGCTTCCGATTGGTGCTATTTTAATCCACCTGCCCAGTCCGGTCGCCTGAATAGGCTTGAGGAATGGGCTTTTATTATGGTGCATTATTTTAAGCAACAAATTTTAAGCCGCGGCAGAGTCATGGCTCTGCTTTTCGCCGCTGCGGCGTTTTTGAACGCCCCGGCAGTCCTTGCGCAATCCACCCGTCCCGGCTGGGGCGCGACGCCGTATCACGACGCGCTGGGCACGGGCGTGACGTTCCGCGTCTGGGCGCCGAACGCAAGCAGTGTTTATCTTCCGGGACAGTTTAACAGTTGGTCCACCACCACAACGCATCTGACCCAGGAAACGACCAACGGAATTCCGGACGGCGTCTGGTCACTGGATTTGGCGGGCGCGACCAATTACACACAATACAAATATTACTTCACCGGAGCTTCCACTCCCTACAAAAACGATCCACGCGCCCGCATGGTCACACAGGCTGGTTCAGCCGGCAACAGCATCGTCTATGACCCGAACGCGTTTAACTGGGCGGGGGACAATTTCACCAATCCGGCGCTGAGTGATTTGTTTGTTTATGAGCTTCACATCGGCACGTTTTACGATCCGCGATCCGGCCAGGGACTACCCGGTCGTTACATTGACGCCACCAACAAGCTCGATTATTTGAAAAGCCTGGGCATAAGCGCGATTGAGGTCATGCCCATCGGCGAGTTTGGCGGATATAGCAACTGGGGCTATGACACGGCCCAGCAATTCGCGGCGGATAATTATGCCTACGGAGGTCCTGATGGATTTAAGACTTTGGTCCAGGCCTGCCACGCCCGCGGTATCGCGGTATTGCTGGACGTTGTCCACAATCATTATGGGCCGGACAATCTTGACATGTGGAATTTCGATGGTTATGCCGGCAACAACTCGATCGGCGGCGGCGGCATTTATTTCTACGAGAGCAACACGGCCCTTCAAATCACACCCTACGGCGACACGCGCCCCAATTTCAGCAGCAACCAGGTGAACAGTTATATTCAGGACAGCTTCACCATGTGGCTGAGCGAATGTCATGTGGACGGGTTCCGCTGGGACGACCCTTATACCATGACGCACGACAACAACGGCAATTATATCTCCAATGCCGGCAATCTCATTCAAGGCATCAACAACATGATGCACACCAATTACACGGGAAAAATCAGCATTGCCGAGGATGTCTATAATACCTGGGGCTACAACAGTTCCTGGGACACCGGCTACCCTTACTATTTCAGACCGGTATTGACGAACACGGTGGACGCCAATCGAAACATGAGCACGGTTACCTATGCGATCCAAAATGCCGTCAGTTACAGCGCGGCGTCCAGCTATGCCCGGGTGCAGTATCTGGAATCGCACGATGTCGTGGGTGATTTGAACGGTGCCAACAATGTCCGGGTGGTCACGGGCATTGACCCGGTGACGCCTAACAGCTACCGGGCGCGAAAACTTTCCACCCTCGGCGCGGTCGTGACGCTGACGGCGCCCGGCATACCGATGATTTTCCAAGGCGAGGAAATGCTCGAGAACCAGCAGTTCGACTCCAGCCGGCCCGTGGACTGGAGCAAGACAATTACCTACACCAACATTGTCAACCTTTACCGAGACCTGATAAGCGCGCGGCGCAACTTGAAGGGCTACACTCCGGGACTGGAAGGCGACCAGTGCAGCATATTGCAGCAGGACAACACCAGCAAGCTGGTTGCTTTTCACCGCTGGAAATCCTCCGCCCCGAGCCAGGACGCGGTGGTCATCGCCAATTTCGGCGACACCAACTACCCGGTTTACAATTTGACGTTCCCCTCGGCAGGCACCTGGTATGTTCATTTCAACACCGACTCCACCAATTATGGTTCTGACTTCGGCAACAACGGCAGCACCATTGTGACCGCCACCGGCAGTCCGGCCACGGCCAGCATCGCCATCGGACCTTACAGCGCGCTCATCCTCTCGCAAACGCCCGAAGGCCCGCCAACCGTCACCGTTACACCGCAAAACCTCAATCTTCCTGCGGGCAGCAATGGGATGTTTACTGCCAGCGCCTACGGCTTTCCGCCTTTGAGCTATCAATGGCAAAACAGTTCGGGTGCAATTGCTGGCGCGACCAATGCCGCACTGCAGATTACCGACGCGCAACTGACCAATGCCGGCAATTATTCCGTGGTGGTTACCAATCTGTTCGGTTCCGTGACCAGTTCGGTGGTGACGCTGACGGTTACTGTCACGAGTCAATTTGCCGCTGCTCCGACCAACGGTCCGGTTCCGCTGACGGTGCAGTTCAGCGGCCCCGCGACTGATACCGGAGGGAATCCCATCACGGCCTGGAACTGGAATTTCGGCGACGGCGTCACCAGCACGCAGCAAAGTCCGGCGCACATTTATACCACCGTTGGCAATTTCTCTCCCAGCTTGGTGGTGACTAACAGCCTGGGATCGGCGGTTTCCAGCTCCGGCCCGGCGATCACCGTTTCGCTTCCAACCGTTCAATTTACCGCCACACCGACCAATGGCCTCGTTTTGCTGTCAGTGCAATTCACGTCTCCGGGCGTTGACAGCGGAGGCAACACCATCACCTTGTGGAACTGGAATTTTGGCGACGGTTCCACCAGCACGTTGCAGAATCCATCGCACATTTACTCTACTGCGGGAACTTTCATTCCCACTCTTACTGCGACCAACAACCTTGGCTACACGGTCATCGGCACCGGCCCGGCGATCAACGCGGCGGATCTGGCAGTGAATGGAGGATTTGAAACCGGCGATTTCACCGGCTGGACCCTGTCGGGAGACAATTATTGGACGATTGTTGATAATGGTTCCAATTCAGGAATCACCCCCCACTCGGGAAACTATGAAGCCGCCTTGGGAACATCCACCACGTTTGGCTATCTTTCCCAGACACTGGCAACCACTCCGGGAACCAGTTATTTGCTTTCGTGCTGGCTCAATCACTCGGGTGGAGATCCGGTCGATATTTTCATCGTGTCGTGGAATGGAACGATACTTCTTGATGAGACCAATCCCGTGGCACCTGCCTGGACAAACTATCAATTCGTGGTTTCGGCGACCGGGATCAGCACGGTTCTTCAATTTGGCTATTCAGTGACCGGCTCCGATTATCTTGGCCTCGATGATGTCAGCGTGGTTGCCCTGCAGCCGCCTGCGCAACCTGGCATTACCGGCATCAGCTTGTCCGGAGGCAATCTGGTCATCAGCGGCACCAACGGGGTTTCGGGACAAACCTATTATATTCTATCGGCCACCAATCTGGCGCAGCCCATGAGCCAGTGGCTGCCGATCGCAACCAACGTGCTTAACGCGAGCGGAAATTTCACCATCACCGCGACCAATGCGGTGAGTCCAAATATCCCGCAGGCATTTTACATGCTCCAGACGCAATAAGAATTTGGGGGGAACTCAAGTCGGCGGTGGCAGTGCGCGGCTGCCATAATGCCGCCACGACCCTTGGTCTTCCAGGAAAATCAGCCACGACTGGTTCTCAAAGAGAATTTCGCCAATCTCCGGTTCACTCAAAACCATCGCCGCCGTCGAGAGCGCGTCGGACTCAGCGGCGGTGTCGCACAAAGCCCACGCGCGATTTTGCCGCTGCGCCGGCTGGCCGGTGCGCGGATCAAAAATATGTTTTCCCTTCACCGCAAGGCCGGAACCGCTCAAAGAACAATTTTCCAGCCAGTAACGGCGCGGCGAATTGTCATCGCCCAAACCGCACGACCAGCCGGCGGTTTCCGCCGGCGCATTGCCGGCGAGAATGCTGCTGCCGCCCGCGACGAGCAGAAACGCAAGGCAATCCCACTCCCGCAACATTTCCGCCATGCGGTCGAGCGCAAATCCCTTGCCGATCGCGCCCAAATCCAAATCCAATTTCCCGGCGTCGCAGCGGATGGAAAACTGTTCCTTCAACAAGGACCACTGCGGCATTGCCGGTTGATTTTTCAACGCGGCGGCGGTTACGGAAAATGCGCCACGCGTGGCCAGCTCCAATTGTTTGGCGATTTCCAGGCAGGCAAAAACCGGCTCGCTCAAGCGCAGTTTCTCGCCGGGCGCAATTTGCGCGATTTGGGAAATGTCGCTGTTCGCACGGAACCGGCTCAAGTGTGACTCCAATTCGTCCGCCAGGGCAAACGCCGCCTGCGCCGCCTGCGCGGCGTAACTTTTGTCCTCGTCGGCGATGCGCACCTGAAACTGTGTCGCCATCGCATGATGATTGAAGACATGAATATCGCTCATGGTTGTCTGGATGGCATCGTCGCGGCCGCCGCATTCGTCATCGCCGGCGACCACAGAATCAGCAGCACGTTCGGGCGCGCGCCGAAAAATTCCGGACGGAAGTCTTTCAACCGTTCCGCCAGTTGGCCGGACACATCGGTCGTGGTGATGAAATAATCCGCCGCGCCGGTTTCCTGCCCCGGCTGCCAGAAGCCGGCCTGCGAAAATTTCCGCAGATACCACGGCAGCGGCCACGGATCGGCGGCGACCATGGCGATGCGCGGATTTGGAATTTTATCTTGCCGCGACAATTCTGCGAGCCGTTCCGGCAGCCGCAGCAGATCTTCGCCGGTGTGCGCGTAAGCGTAAGGATTTTTTCCGTCCGCCGGAATTTTGAAAACCCATTTCTCCGTGTCATGAGCCGTCAAAAAACCGGTGCCGGCGATGAAAATCAAAATCACGGCGCGCGCGAAAAATTTGGCGAAGGCGAACCAGAGCCATTCGATTGCGATGCCGGCGAGCAACGCCAGCGGCAGCCAGAAATTCAACGCAAGCCATGGCGTTTTGTAGGGAATCGCGCTGTAAATCACAAAGACCAGCAGCGCATAAACCGCCATTGCGAATCGCGCTCCCGAAGCCGGTTTTTGAATTGCGCGGAAAAATCCAATTGCGGCCACGGCAAGAATCGCCGCGCCGGACCAGCCGACGGCGAGCAGGCGGGTGTAATACCAAAATGGCTTTTCATGCCCTTCCCCGCCAGCGCGCGCGGTGAAATTGGGAATCGCACGGAACAAATCCGCCAGCGCCGCCCAGTCTTTTCCGCCCCAGGTGAAAAGTAAAACCAATGTGAAAATAAAAACGGCGAACGCGGTCAAAATGATTTTCAGAAACGGAGCGCCGGGTGCCGTCCCGACGGGTTTCAAACCATCATTCGGCCGGGCCGGGCCGGTGCCCGGCGTTCCGAAACTGGCGACAAGCAGCGCAACCGCCAGTGCAAAAAAATGGATGACCGCCGTTTCCTTGCACGCGAGCATCAGCGCGGCGTTGCCTCCGGCGAGCGCAGCGGACGAAAGAGATTTTTTTTGGATTGCGCGCCAGCCGGATAAAATCAGTCCCAGCGTCGCCGCGACGAACAGGGTTTCATGGATAAAATAGCGGTTGTAATAAACCGGCAGCGGCGCGAAGGCGAGCAGCAGCGCGGCGACCAGACACGGGATGAAGCCAAATATTTCAACGCCCGCGCCAAACAATAAAACGGTGGCGGTTCCAGTGAAAACTGTAGAGAGCCGGAGCTGCGTTTCCGTCAGCCCGGAAAAATTCTTTGCGCCGATCAGTTTCACGAGCGGCTCGGCGACAATAAACAGCGCCGGGCCGTGACGGTCCCGCGGGTCGTAATGAAAATTTTCGCCGGCCAGCAGTTCGCCGGTGATGTAGGCGTTAATGGCTTCGTCCGTGTGCATCGGCCGTTCACCGAGCTGCGGGAGGCGGACGGCGAGCGCGAGCAGGGCGATGGTAAAAAAAATCGCCCAGCGGATTTTTGATGGTAGCTGTGTCGTAATCTTAATCCGGTTCTTAATCTTAATCGTCAGGCGGAACGGATTAAGATTAAGATGACGATCAAGATTATGGCAAAGCTTTTAGGCGGCTTTGCCAGAAATGACAAGCGACAGGGCAATGATTATTCAAACTGGCTTTTGGGCGCGGGCGTGTTGGATGGAGCCGGCGGCTGCGCGCGGAGAGCCTTCACCTCGTCCACGGTCACCTCAAGCCCGGAATTTCCGAACGAGTTGTAAACGTAGGTCAGGACATTTGCGATGTCTTGGTCATTGAGCGGGAACGAAGGCATGTTGTTGTTAAATTTGACGCCATTCACCACCACTTCACCCTGCCGGCCAAAGAGAACGGTTTGGATGGCCCGGTTTTTGTCGGCATTCAAATAATCAGAACCCGCCAATGGTGGAAACACGTTCGGCAGACCCCGGCCGGTGGGCTGGTGACAGGCCGCGCAAATGGACGCAAACAGCCGCCGGCCGAGTTCAATCCGCTCGGCCTTCGACTTGGCGGCGCCGGGCGGCGGTGGCACGCCGCGCAATCCGCCACCATCCACCCAGTTGCGAATCATCACCCGCTCTTCGTCGGTGAGCGCGAGTGATTCAGGGCTGTTGGCCACCGGCATGGATTCCTTGTAATAGGTTCCTTTCCAACTGTCCCAAATGCGCCGTCTCAATTCCCAGCGGTCGGCGTAGGCAGTTCGGTAGTCCAGCCAGTCATAGACAAAACGCGACTGCTGATTGTGACAGCGCGAACAGTTGCCCATGAAAATCGGCTGGATGTCGCGCAGGTAGGTGGGAATTTGATTTGTCGCCGCGGTGCCGTGGTCGCTTGCATCCGCCGACGTGACCTGGGCCAGGGCTTTGACGAACATAAGGCACCCGATTGCCGCGAGCACGCCCGGCCGGATCAACCGCGCCCGCCTTCTGTTCAAAAATAGGTATGTATGCATGGCAGCTTTTTTTGTTTAATGGTCAGTGGCAACCTTCATCGGTGTTAAAATCCAAGGGAAAGCTGTAAAATCAACTGGTTGGAGAACTGTCCCGGATCGTTGCTCTCGTAAAACTCGTAGTCGCCTTCAAAGAGCAGCGTGCTCGTGAAATAGTAGATGCCGCCAACGCTGGTCCGCCGGGTGTTGTAGAATGTGTTGTTGCCCGAATCATAGGCGTTGAGCAGCGTGTCGTAGCGGCCCACGATTTCCACATTGTTCACAAACGGAATCTCCGTGTTCAATCCGGCCAGTTTGTAGCCAGCCTGCACATACCATCCCTGCTGGCGGACCAGCCCCATGTCGGAACTCCCATACTGGGTTTCGATAAACTCGCCCTTCGCCTCAAAGTTTGGCCCCAGATGCAGCGCGGCATCCAACACGCCGGCGGTCCAGAGATAGTTCCCCGCGTCGTCCCATTGTCCAGACTGGCCGGAAACACCGACTTCCACATCGTAATGCGGTTTGTAGGGGAACGGCATAAACAGGCCCACGCGGCCGCCGCCGGACGGGTCGGTGTGCAGGTTCGCGTTCGCGCCGCTGGACGTGGTGCCAACGTTCCCGCCCAAATCCAGCGCGCCGGCGGTTCCGAATGCGTCGGACGAACTTGGCCCGTTCACTCCATACACCGCGTAGTTGATGAACTTGCCGTCTTCACCCAGCGGCACCGCGCCGAGCAGCTCCGCCCCGATTCCGCTTTCGGGAATCAGCGCATCCACCGCCAAAGGATCGTCCGGAAACTTGTTCAGCCAACCCGCGTTGCGCTGGCTGTAGGTTCCCAGCGGCAGCAATAGTTCTCCTCCCGCAAAGGTCACATAATCATTCATCACATAATCCATCTGCGCGAACGTCAGATTAAAGGTGGTCGAGGAACCGCTGTCGTGGGTTCCGGCGGCGTTCTGGCCGTTCTGCAACGTGGTGTCAAACCCGGCCTCAAACAATATGTTGTCCCCGGCGCGGTATAAAAATACCGGCGCAAAATCAGCCATCTCAAATGCCGCGTTTTGTCCCGACGCCTTGACAAACTGGATTTCCGCGTCGCCCAGCATCATGAAATTGTGGTTGACGGTGGCCTCGTCAAGCGGCTGTCGCGGGGGAAGCTGCTGCGCCTCCGCAGCCTCGATGCTTTTCTGTTCGGCGTTCGTCGCCATCTGCTGGGTTTCGGCCAGTTTCTCCTTGAGCTGCTGGATTTCCTGCAGGTCCTTCGCGTGCGCCTGCTCCGCCGCCAGGTTCGTCTGCTGCATGCTCTGCATCTGATTGGCCAGCTTCTGCACCGTCTCCTTCAGGGCGTTGAAGTCGGCATCGCTCACCTCGGCGGATGCGCGCGGCGTCAGCGTCATTCCCAAGGCGCAGGCGGCGGCCATCAGTCCAAACATCAAGCGGCTGGTTTTCATGGTTAGTTTCATTCTTGATTCAAGGGTTGACCGAGGGTTCAACGCCCGCTGTTGTCCTCAAGGTATTGCAAAATCAGTTTTGCCTGCTTCACGGGAATGTTCGCGCGCACCTGCATGTGGAGCATGATGGTTCGCCACTGCGCCCCCGTCCGCTCCGTCGGATAACGTTCCGGATGGCACCGGTTGCAGTGGATCGAATAAAGTTCCGCCCCGGTGAGCGGCGTTTTCGGTGCAATCTTTGTATCCGCAGCCGGCGCACTGGCGTTCGCCGTCACGGAATTGGTCTGCGCCGGTGCCACATCGGCTTTCGTGTCGGCAGAATGAAGCATCAGCGGCATCCCGGTCATCAATGCCGTGACCACCACGGCTGCGAGAGACGCCCGGGACAGCGCCTTCGATTTTTTTGAAGTGTTCATGTTGACCTGTGTCTGGGTTGACATTTTTTGTCGTTTTTTAAAACGCATCGGGACATTAGCATTTTTGCTTTGCGAGTTTCAATCTAATTATGAACGCCGGGTGGAAACTCTCCCTTTCTTGCCATAAATTAACCGGTTTTTGCTTTTTCCATTCCTTGGGAACATTCCCTTGACCGGCGGTTTGGATTCAATCCGCCGTTTGCGCGGATTTCTGCATCAGCGTCAAATGCCGCTGGTGCGTTACATTTAGTTAAACCTCATCCACAAGGTCGGCTTGGA
Organism: uncultured Verrucomicrobiae bacterium; assembly: GCA_963738245.1. GTDB lineage: Bacteria > Verrucomicrobiota > Verrucomicrobiia > Limisphaerales > UBA11358 > UBA11358. Next base: position 128,648 of record CAVTWB010000014.1, on the reverse strand, counting down.
GAAATTCGTTTCCGATTGCGCGAAAGCGGGCGTGGATGGTCTGCTAGTTTTGGATTTGCCGCCGGAAGAATCCGACAATTACGGGGCGCTGATGAAGCAGGCCGGCCTCTGCCATATTTATCTCGTCGCACCGACCACGCCGGAGAACCGCATGGAACTCATCGCCAAGTGCGGCAGCGGATATATTTATTACATTTCGCGCGAGGGCGTGACCGGAATGCGAACAAGCGTCGCGCCAAACCTAACTTCGCAGGTCGCAAAAATCCGCGCGCACACGGATTTGCCCGTCGCGGTCGGTTTCGGCATTTCCAACCCCGAACAGGCGAAGGCCGTCGCGCAAAACGCGGACGCCATCGTTGCCGGCAGCGCGGTGGTGAACCAGATTGCCGAAAACGGCAAATCGCCGGAACTGGTGGCGCGCGTGGGTGGATTTGTTAGGACAATGAAGCAGGCGTTGGAGTCTTTGGGGTGAAAGTCGCTGAAGCATAACAATCTCACCGTGTCATGAGTCTTGATGACATGACTACCCAAGCACTTCAATATAATATCTTCACTGAAACAGAAGCCCGTAATAAAAATCATGAAATCTTCATTCAGAACCATTCAATTCTTAACGGCTGCAATTCTCTCTGGCATTGCCGTTGCAGCCCAGGCGCAGGTTGTCGTATCGGACAATTATGAGAGCTATACCGCCGGCACCAGTGAACTTACCGGTTATTCCAGCACCGCATCATTGACTGCTTATTCATTGACCGTCGCTTCAGGAACGGGAGTGGGTGGCAGTCAAGGTCTGACTTGGGCGGCAAACTTTACAGCCCAGTATAGCGGCACGATGGGCATCAACATGGCATATTACAATACTTCTGGAAATACGGATCCGAACCTGAATGACTACACGCTGTCGTTTGAAATGTCGGTTCCCAGCGGTGTCGCTGTGAACCAATTCCAATTGGGCATCAATGGCTGGGCAGGATTGTATTTTACCGGTGCCACGAGCACAACTGGAACCGGAACCATCAATACAAGCGGGGTGGGCGTCGGTTCAGGTTTTCAGCTTATTACTCTGAATTTGGGTGCTTTTAATACTGCCAATAGCGGCACTTTTAACCCCCTTGACATAACGTATCAAATCCAGCTTCAACTCAACGGCTGGCAACTCGCTGGTGGCGGTCCAGTCACCGGAGAGCAAATGACGATTGATAACTTGCAAATTCAAGCGGTTCCAGAACCCACAACCCTGGCTTTGGCTGGTTTGGGTGCCGCCGGATTGCTGGCCATCCGCCGCCGCAAAGTGTAAGCAACCATTTTACTTTCAAACCGACCCGGTGAAAGCCGTGGTCGGTTTTTTTGTTTCGGTCATGGAATTGAAAACAAATTTTGCGTTTTTCCTGTCATCCGTGTTGAATTGCCGAAATGAAAGCACAATCTGACCTCAAAGACCGGTTCGTCATCATCATGGCCGGCGGACGCGGCGAGCGGTTCTGGCCGTTGAGCCGCGAAAAAATGCCCAAGCAACTGCTCGCGCTGCTCGGCAAAAAATCCTTTTTGCAGGAAGCCGTCGAACGCGTGCTGCCGCTCGTGCCGGCAAAAAACATTTTTGTCATCACCAACGCGGCGCAACTGCCGGAAGTCAGGAAACAGCTCCCGAAAATTCCGAAGGCAAATCTTGTCGCCGAACCGGTGGGCCGCGACACCTGCGCTGCCGTTACGCTCGGCGCGGCGCTGGTCGGCGCGCGTTCCACCACCGGCGTGATGGCGGTGCTGCCGGCAGACCATGTCATTCCCGACGCAAAAAAATTCCAGCAGGTTTTGGGTGACGCCTTTGATATCGCCGCGCAGGGCCAGGCGATTGTGACCATCGGCATCAAGCCGACCGAGCCGGCGACGGGTTACGGCTACATCCACACCGGCACGGAACTGCCGACGCCGGCAGGCGCGAAGAAAACCAAGACCGTTTTTTTTAAGGCCGAAAAATTTGTCGAAAAGCCGAACTTCGAGACGGCGCTGGATTACGTCAATAGCGGACAATATCGCTGGAACGCGGGGATGTTTGTTTGGAGCTTCATCACCATTACGAACGGTTTGCAGGCGCACCAGCCAGAAATGTTTGCCGCTTGCCAGCGCTGGTTCAAGGTCGCGGCCAATCCGGCGAAGCTCGCGAAAGTTCTGGCGAAGGAATATCCGGAGATCAAAAAAATCTCGATTGATTATGCGCTGATGGAAAAGGCGCAGAACGTCATCGTGGCCGACGGCGCGTTTGAGTGGGACGACCTCGGCGCGTGGAATGCGCTGGCGCGGCATCTCAAGGCGGATGCGGAAGGCAATTGCGCCGTGGCGGATTTCATCCATGTGGACGCGGCGCGGAACATCATTTACGACGCGCGGACAAAAAATCGCACGCCGATCGCCGTGGTCGGCCTGCGCGATTCGATTCTGGTGCAGACCGACGACGCGGTTTTGCTGGCGCACAAAAGCCAGGCGCAAAAAGTGAAGGAGCTGGTGAAGAAACTGGCCGGGGATGCGCGGTTGAAGAAACTGGTTTAACCGCCGGAAGCGCGGCTGGACAATTCCTCCACAAAAAATTCCGAGGCATGGCTTGACCTTTGGCGGCAAATCTCCATTATAAGCAACCCGGCAATTCCGCCGCTTTCCCGTTCGCGCCCCTGGTCGCGTCTGGTATATTGAGCGACGTGAGCCAGCCGGAGATTTACGATATGAAACACATTAGAAACATCGCCATCATCGCGCACGTTGACCACGGCAAGACCACGCTCGTGGACTGCCTGCTCAAGCAGTCCGGCACCTTCCGCGAAAACCAGCACGAAACCAAGGAGGAACGCCTGATGGATTCGATGGATCTGGAAAAGGAAAAGGGCATCACCATCCGCGCCAAGAACGCCGCCTTCAAATACAAGGACTATCACATCAACATCGTGGACACGCCCGGACACGCCGATTTCGGCGGCGAGGTGGAGCGCATCATGAACATGATTGACGGCGTGCTGCTCGTGGTGGATTCCGCCGAAGGCCCGCAAGCCCAGACGCGCTTCGTGCTGCGCAAGGCGCTCGAAGCCGGTGCCAAGCCCATCGTGGTCATCAACAAGATTGACCGCGAAAACGCCAACCCGAAAAAAGTCCTCGACCAGGTGTTTGAACTGTTCGTCTCGCTCAACGCCACCGACGAGCAGCTTGATTTTCCGTTCATCTACGCCTCGGCCAAGCAGGGTTACGCCAAGACCGATCTGAACCATGTCAGCGGCACGATGGAGCCATTGTTCGACGCCATCGTGAAACACATTCCGTTTCCGCGCGCCAAGGCCGGCGACGGTTTCCAGGTGCTCGTGGCCAATCTGGATTACAACGATTACGTCGGTCGTATCGCATTCGGCAAAATTGTCGAGGGCAAGGTAAAGCTGGGCGACCCGGCCATCTGCCGTCACGGCAGCGGCAAAATCACCAAGGGCAAGCTCACCGCGCATCTATCATTTCGAGGGCATGAAGCGCATCGAGATCCAGGAAGCGCACGCCGGCGACATCGTCGGCCTCGCCGGTTTCGAGGACGTGTTCATCGGCGAAACGATCTGTGATTCCGAGGCCCGCGCGATGCTGCCGTATATTCCGATTGATCCGCCGACCATTCAGATGGAATTCGCCGTGAACGACGGCCCGCTCGCCGGCCAGGACGGCAAGCTCGTCACCGCGCGCCACATCTGGGATCGCCTCGTGAAGGAAATCCGCACCAACGTCGCGCTCCGCATCGCGCAGACCAGCGACCCGAAAGTGTTTGCGGTGAGCGGCCGCGGCGAAATGCAGATTGCCATTCTCGTCGAGCAGATGCGCCGCGAAGGCTACGAAGTTCTGGTCTCGCGCCCCGAAGTGCTTTGGAAAAAAGGCGCCGACGGCAGTTTGCTCGAACCGATTGAAAAATTGTTCGTGGAAATTCCCAGCGAGAACCTCGGCAACATCATGGAGAACCTGGCCGCCCGCAAGGCGCAGATCACGAACATGAATCATGTCGGCACGCAGGTGTCCGTCGAGGCGCTCGTGCCGATGCGCGGGCTGATCGGTTTTGAGACCGACCTCGTCAATTCCACCAAGGGCATGGGCGTGATGAGCCATCTCTTCCACGAATACGGCCCGGACTGCGGCGAGATTGCCGCGCGCAAGAACGGTTCGCTCGTTTCCATGGACGCCGGCGAAGCCACCAGCTACGCGCTCAACATGGTGCAGGAACGCGGCCGTTTGATGGTCGAGCCCGGCGACAATGTCTATATCGGCATGATTGTCGGCGAGAACTCCCGCGAGAACGACATCCCGGTGAATCCCGTGAAGGAAAAGCGTCTCACCAACATGCGCTCGCAGGGCGACGGCAAAGGCATCGCGCTCTCGCCGCCGCTCAAGCTCTCGCTGGAACGCGCGCTGGAATACATTGACGTGGACGAGTTCGTGGAAGCCACGCCGAAGAACCTGCGCCTGCGCAAAAAGGAGCTGGACGAAAACAAGCGCAAGCGTTCCGAGAAATCCCGCGTCATCAAGTTTGTGCAGGAGTAACCGCCTGCGACTCCCATCAGCGCCGCCCGGAAGGTCACGAGCCTCCGGGCGGTTTGCTTTTGGGTGCGGCTGAAATCCAAACCTGCCGCCGCGTTGACGGCAATATCCGCTTTACAAAACATTTCCAAACGTCCAGAGTCGAATTCATGAAAATTGATATGCTCCATAGCCCGTGGTATATGCTCATTTAGGCATCGTTACCTATGCATGCATCTCTTACAAATCGGAATGAAATACCTTGGCTGAAACTGATAACCTACGCCGCAGGCATTTGGCTGTGCGTTTTTGGTGCATCTGGCTTGCGCACAGACTTTGCCTCGCCGACGACTTGGGTGGTCTTAAAGCACCAAGCATTTCACGGAGTGTGCATACTTTGGGGATTTCTTGTTTGTGCTGCGGCATGGTTTCGATATCGAGGTGGTTTCTGGTCTGTTGCTGGAGCTTTTCTGTTGGGAGGAGCTTTGATTAACAGCGCGATTTTGGTGGTAGTGCAAGTCAAAGGTTTGGAGCTTGATTCGCCCGTCCCATTTTATGTCAGGACAGCTTTACTTTGGGTGGCGGGAGGCGTTCTAGCAGTTATTGGTCAATTGCGCCATCGTCGAAAAAATAGGCCGATGATTTGAGTATGACCATGATGCCTAATACGTTGATAAACGGCGCGATTCTTCCTTCTCACCGGCCCGGCAAGATTCAAGATTGATTCAACTCCCACCGTTCAAACGGCCATGGCGGCCGTTTTTTGCCAGCGCAAAAATGGTAAAGTAAATGTCCGCAGATGGTTGGCGGCTTCGACGGCCTTCGCGAATACTCGTGCCAGATTTTATGGGCGGGATTGATCAGAACTTGAACCACGCAATCAACGGGAGTTCTGTCGTCCGCAAATGTCATCCACCCGGCGGCGCGTCCGCCCCAAACTCCGCCGTTTTGACCCGCCCGGAAACGCGGGAGCCTCAAATCGAAGCGTTTTACCCCTCCCGGAAACGCGGGAGCCTCAAATCGAAGCGTTTTACCCCTCCCGGGTTCACGGGAGCCTCAAAACGGAGCGTTTTACCCTTCCCGGATTCACGGGAGGCCCAAAACGGAGCGTTTTACCCCTCCCGGAAACGCGGGAGCCTCAAAACGAAGCGTTTTACCCTTCCCGGATTCGCGGATGGGTCAAAACGAAGCGTTTTACCCCTCCCGCGCGCCATTTCCGACTGAAATTGAACATATTATGAAAAAACACCCAAAACACACGTCCTCAACCCTCAACCCCAGCCCCAACTAAAACTATGGACAATCCCATTCCTGACGCGATCCCGCCATTGTTCGCCCTGGCCGAAGACGCCGCCGATGGTGCCAAAGCCCAAGGCGCGGCCATTGATCTGAAGCAAAACACCGAGGACGCCATCCGCGCCGACCTCGCCAAGGCCAAAGCCGCCGAGGCAGATTACGCCGCCGCCAAGACGGCCAAAGACACGTTCAGCTCCAACCTGCGCACGGCCGATTCCAACGGGCGCAGTTTCATCAAATCCTGCGGCGCGTATTTTTCGCAGGTCATTTCGGAGGGTTGGAGCGCGGCGTGGGCCGTCACCGGTTTTCCGAACCAGTCCACCGCCGTTCCCGGCACGCAGGACGCGCGCCTGACGTTGCTCGGTTCGTTGAACAATTATTTCACCAAAAATCCGACGATGGAGGTCAACACGCCCAATCTCGTCCTCACCGCCGTCCTGGCGAACACGCTGTTCACCGCGCTCTCGGACGCCCGCGCCGCCGTCAACGCCGGCTGCACCGATTCCGGCACCAAGCGCAATCTCCGCGACGGCGCGGTGGCCGGTTTGAAAACGCGGCTGCGCGGGTTGATCGCCGAGCTCGGCCAGTTGCTCGACGACAACTCACCCATCTGGGACGCCTTTGGCCTGAACGAGCCCGGATCCGACGCCACGCCGGACGTGCCCGAAGCGCCCGTGCTCACGCCCGGCGGCGACCACGGCACGCTCCACGCCGACTGGCCGCACGCCCGCAACGCCGCGCGTTATCATGTGTGGCTGTTCATCGTGGGCGTGGACACCGCCTATCGCAACGTGGCCACCACCACCGACACCGAGGTCACGCTCACCGGCCTGCCCGGTGCCAAGACCGCAAACGTCCAGATCACCGCCGTCAACACCGCCGGCGAAAGCCTGCCGAGCGCCGAAACGTCGGCGGTGGTGCCGTGAACGGGGAAATAAAGAAGGATGAAGGATGAATGAAGAAACAAAACCCGAGCCGTGCCAAATGAAAGCCCGTCAGGGCTGAAATCTTTGTAGAATGCAACCATCCCTCGAAAATCCAAGCTCCGTAGGAGCGGAATATGCCGCCCCGACGGGGCTGGATTCTCTTTGGGTTCGTGGTTCTACAAAGATGCCGCGCCGACGGCGCTGGACAGGCGGCGGGCAAAGGCGGCACAGTCTTGAATTGTTCTCGACAAAAAAGAAGGCCACAAATACGGTTAAAAGCATGGAAAAAATATTACCGCACAGTGCGGTAGAAGAACAATGATAGGCGCATTATGTTGCGAGTGCTTTTGATTATTGCGGGCGTCGTGATTTACATTCCGCTTACAATGTATTTGCTTTGGGTTGTTCATTGCACGTTAGATCGCATCATTGTGAGGCACGCCCGACGATTTTGCAGCCGACGCGGCCTGGAGATAAGCAGGGTCAGATGGCAGCCAGCTTTCAAGCCGTCAGGTGGCAAGCGAGTCAAGACAGAGGCCACACTGGTTCAGCTAGATTGTCTTGATGCCCAGAAGCAACGCAGATTAGTTTTGATATTGGCTTGGCCGTTAGGAGTTCGCAAGATGGTCAGCGACGAGATTTATCCAGAGGCTTATGACAGTCAGTGGCCACAAAAATGCGCCTAAAAAGGGGTAAGTCCCGACCTCTTTACAATCGTATCAGCCGCTTGCGGCGCGGACGCTTCAGGACTTTGTCGCCGGCACGCTGGCGAATTCCATGCCGACGAGGCAGACATCATCCTCGAATTCGCGGTCGGTGGCAAAGGCGCGGATGGTGGCCAGCAGATGGTCAAACAATTCCCCGGCAGGTTCGCCGAGATGGTTCTGCACGTCCAGCAGCAACCGCTGTTGCGAATACAATTCCTCGTTCGTCCCCTGCACTTCATAAAGGCCGTCGGTGAACAGCATCAGGAAATCGCCGGGCGCGATGGTGGTTTCGGTGGTTTCATACGGCGGGTCTTCAAACAGGCCGAGCGCGGGCTGGCCGTAGCCGCAATCGTTGGCGAGCGGCTCGACGGACCGGGTCGCGCGGCGGATGATGAGCGGCTTGGGGTGGCCGGCATTGGCAAACCGCACCGTCCGCGCCTGCCAGTCGGCGACCAGATAAAATGCCGTCGTGAGCATCGGTGTGCCGGTGTTTTTGAGGATGGCGCAAAGGTCGGAATTTAATTTGCGCAGAATGTTTCCCGGATCGCGCGCGAGCGGCTTCAATTCCTCGGCCAGCGCGCGAATCATGGCGGTGACGAGCGCGGCGCGGACGCCGTGGCCGGCCACGTCGCAAATAAACACGCCGACCTCGGTGTCGGAAAGCGCGGAGACGCTGAAAAAATCGCCGCTGACCGCCTCGGCGGGCTGATAGCGGTGGGTGAATTGAAACGCGCTTTGTTCCGCCGGGACATTTTGCGGGAACGCCGGATAGAGTTGCGGCAGCATGGCGGTCTGGATTTCGCGCGCCATGCGGAGGTTGTCCTCCATGATCTGGTTTTTCGCCCGCAATTCCTCGCGGCTGCGGGACAGCTCGGCGGTCGTCCGGCGGATCTGCTCCTCGGCGTATTTGCGCTCGGTGATGTCCTCGACGGTGCCTTCGTAATAAAGAATGGTTCCCTGCGCGTCGCGCACGGCGCGGCAGTTTTCGGAGATCCAGATGATCGTATTGTCCTTGCGGTAGATTTTCGACTCGAAGCCGGTGATCGTGTCGTTGGCCTGCATCAACTGGACGAATTCCTCGCGCCGGCCCGCCTCGACATACAGCCCGCGGGCAATGTCCGTGATGCTCGCCATCAGTTCCACCGGCGATTCGTAACCGTAGATGCGCGCCAGCGCGATGTTCGCCAGCAGATAATGTCCGTCCGGCGTGGTGCGGAAAACGCCTTCCACGAGATGGTCGAAGACGCCGTAGTAATTGTCCTTTTCCTCGATCAACGCGGTGCGCTCGTTTTGGCGCTCGACCGCGCAGCGGAGGGCGCGTTGCAACAAATGTGCGCCCAGTTCGTCTTTCGCCAGATAATCCTGCGCGCCGGCCCGGACAATTTCCGCGGCGAACGCCTCGTCATTCGTCGGGCCCAGCACCACAATCGGCACCCGGGGTTTTTTGACGGACAACAAGCCGACCTGCAGCAAACCGTCTTTGTCCGCCGCGGCGAGGTCAAATAAAATGGCGTGAAAGGGATGGTTGCCCGAAAGTTTGGCGGTGCCGGCGTCCACCGTCGGCGCGATGACCAGCTCGCCGGCGCCGCCCAGCATGACGGCGACCGCGTGCGCGAACGCTTCGTCACCGCCGATGAACAAGATTTTCAACGATTCTGATTCCATAATGCGACCGGCTTTCACCTGAAAGAGCAAAGCAGGTCACTTGCCAGCCCGTTGAGCATACAATTTTGTCGTGCGCCCGCAAGCCGCTTGCGCGCCGGCAGGATGATTCGGCTTTTCAACCGCGCGCGGCCGGCGTATTTTGACTGTCCTGAAAAAATGCCCAGTGTCTTCATCAAAACCTACGGCTGCCAGATGAACGAGCGCGACAGCGAAGCCGTCGCCGCCCAGCTCGTGGCCAAGGGCTATTCCCTTGCCAGGTCCGAAACGACCGCCGACGTGGTTTTGCTGAACACTTGCAGCGTGCGCGATTTTGCCGAGCAAAAGGCGATCAACAAGATGCAGAACATCGTCGGCTCGGCACGCAACCAGAAGCGCGAACAGATCGTCGGCTTCATGGGCTGCATGGCGCAAAGCCGCGGCCAGGAGCTGATTGATAAACTGCCGGACGTGGACCTCGTCCTCGGCACGCAGAAATTTCATCGCGCGGCGGAATACCTAGATGAACTGCTCGCCGGCAAACGCAAAAAAATCGTGGACGTTGAGGCCGAGGCGAAGAGCGAAGCGACCATCCGAGAACATCTGCTCAACGGCAGCGCGAAGACTTCCGTGTCCGCATTTGTGAGCATCATGCAAGGCTGCAACCAGCATTGCACATTCTGCATCGTGCCGGCGACGCGCGGCGAGGAGCGCAGCCGGACGATTCCCGACATCGTCGCCGAATGCCGCGAACTCGTTTCGCGCGGCGTGAGGGAAATCACCTTGCTCGGCCAGATCGTTACCAGCTTCGGCAAGCGCGATTACCCCCTGCTCGACGGCAAATCTGGCTTCGTTCAATTGCTTGATGCCGTTCACGAGATTGAAGGCTTGGAAAGAATCCGTTTCACCTCGCCGCATCCGAAAGGTTACGGCGATGATCTGGTCGAGGCTTATGCGCGACTGCCGAAATTGTGCGAGAACGCGCATCTTCCGCTCCAAAGCGGCAGTGACCGCATCTTGAAACTGATGCACCGCGGCTACACGCGCGAAAAATTTCTCGGCATCGTGGAAAAATTGCGCCGCGCCAAGCCGGGCATTGGCATCACCACCGACATCATAGTCGGTTTTCCAGGTGAGACGGAAGAAGACTTTGAATTGACGCTTTCGCTTTGCCGCGAAGTGCAGTTCGACAACGCCTACATTTTCAAATACTCGCCGCGCCGCGACACGCCCGCCGCCGAAATGCCGGATCAAATCCCGCAAAAGATTCGCGAGGAGCGCAATCATCGCCTGCTGGAACTGGTCAACGAAATCGCCGCGCGCAAATACGACGCCTTCATCGGCCGGCAGGTGGAAATTTTGGTGGAAGGGCCGAGCAAGAAAAACGCCGCGCGCTACACCGGCCGCACACGCTGCAACCGCATCGTGCTGTTCGACGGCAGCGCCCGTCATCAAGGCCATCTCATGGACGTGAAGATTGAGCGCACCGGCTCGTTCACGCTCTACGGCGATCCGGCAGTGGTGAATTTGTAGCGGCGTCGGCAGGCCGCCGGAAATTTTGCGCAAACTTTTAGGCGGTTGAACAGAGCTTGGCCGGATGGCTTCCACGAATGGTCTTGCCGCCGGCCTCCATTCTGCCATAATCATTGCGGTTGCTGGCGAATTGCAGCGAGTTTGGCATTTTGGGAAACAGATCCATTTGCCGCCCCAGGATGGTTGTTGATCCCGGTTAATTTGATCGGTTGCCTGATTTGGATTCCCAAATTAAAAAGCCGGGACACAAGCAAAAAATCTGAAAATTAAAAACGGCCAAATGCATCGCAAGCAAAGGCAGCCCACGTGGCGGAATTGGCAGACGCGCTAGATTCAGGTTCTAGTGAGTAACATCATACAGGTTCAAGTCCTGTCGTGGGCACCACTTTTGTTGAGGAAAACAAGGATTCTGTTGCTACTTGCACAGAATTTGCACAAAGTAAGGCTCGAAGTCCTGACCGGCGTGTGAGATTCCCCGTCACAATCGAGTTTTACGACCAGCGAGCCAAGGTCTATGCGCCCGCCAACAACTTCCCGTTCTACCGAGTCGCGTTCAAGGTTGCTGGCAAGCGCCGGATGCTGACCTTTGGCAGCTACGGTGAAGCGAAAAAGGCGGCAGAGGACAAGGTGAAGGAACTTCACAAAGGCCAGCAATCATCCGCCCTGACCGCAAAGCAGGCACAAGAGGCCCTCACCGTCCACGATATGCTCGCCGCGTATCGACAGGAATCCGGCAAGCTGGTTTCCATCGTCGAGATGACCGGCAACTACCTTTCTGCCGTTAAGCAACTGCCGAAAGGCAGCTCGCTGCTGGAGGCCGTCCGTGTATACCGCCAGAGCATTGCCGCCGTCCAGAGCAAACCTCTGGCGGATGCTGTCACGGAATTTTGCGATGCACGCAGGCCAAAGGGCATTTCGCAAGACGGCAAGCGTTCTGCCCTGTCGCCTGTGTATGTCCAAGACACCGAGCGGCAGTTGACCGAATTTTCAGATGCGAACACCGGCGCGGACGTGTGTGACCTGACCAAACAGCACCTTGATCTTTTTATTGAATCTCACGCGACGCTTTCACCCAAGAGTCGAAACCACTACCGCGCCACGCTGCGGATGTTTTTCGGCTGGTGCCAGCGTCGTGATTATCTCGCGGCCAATCATCGGCTGTTTGAAGCGGATGGACTGCGGAAAGAGGACGCGGACACCGGCGACGTGGATTATTACCGCCCTGCAGAACTCCGTTTGATGCTCGACAACGCCGCGCCGGAAATGGCCGTCATCATCGCCCTGCAAGCCTTTGGCGGATTGCGGTTGCAAGAGGCGTTGCGGCTCGACTGGGGCGACGTGTGGCGCGTGTCCGGCCATGTGGAAATCAGTTCTGCCAAGGCCAAGACGCGCTCCCGGCGGCTGGTGGAGATCAATCCGACATTGACCGCGTGGCTTAAACCGTATCGCAAAAATAAAGGCGCGGTGACGACCCTTACGCTCGACGCTTACACATGGCAGTTAATTCAGCTACGCAAACGGCTGGAAACCCCCTCACGAAAAAACGGGTTGCGTCACGGATTCCTGACCGCGCACTACGCCTTGAACCAGAACGAAAACCAGACGGCCGCGCAGGCGGGCACGTCGCCCGCGATGCTATTCCGGCATTACAAAGGTTTGATGGTGCGGAAAGAAGCGGCGGAATGGTTCGCCGTGAATCCACCAAAAACCAAAGCGGATGAGCGGTCCGGCGCAGGGGTAATCGGCAGCGGTAAGAAAAATAAAAATCGGCTGGGCTAGTGAACGGGAGCTAAAACCGTTGAAGATTTAACCCGGACTCCAATAAAAGCCTTTATTTACATGCATTCTATATGGAGGCGAGGGTCGGAATCGGACGCGTCCCGCCTTCCACAAGCCACTCGAAATCAACCGTCTAAATCATCACTAACGAGGAAGCTTTACCGCTCCGAGCCTAACACACTCTGTTTCAAGGCTTACTCTAGCTTGATTTTACAAGGGTTCAAGCCGTTTTTTCGACTGCCCGTTCAACGCCCGCTCATTGCTCGGTTACCGCCCCTCAGTGCTCGCTAGGTGAAGAATCAGGTGAAACTTTTCCTAGCCCAAGTTTGATGGTTTATCAGTGCTGTCCTTTACCATCAATTAGAGGCTAGTGACACCTATATTATGTGAGGGTTGTAGCTACTACGGATGCGACAGGCGGAAAAATCGTTTGGGTTCGGCAGGGTTGAACCCATTCGTATATTGGAACACCCCGAACTGGTCAAAGGGGTTGGTCCGGATGGGTGTCCACAGCGCGGGATTGGCAATGTTGGTGGTGGTGAACAGGACGGCATTGGTGCCGGGCGTTCCGCCCACACCACTGACATTGAGACTTGTTCCAGTGATGAGCGGACTGCAAGTCTTGAATCCATAGGTAAGCCCATTGACGGTGAGACCGTAGGTGCCGGTTTCGTATCCATCATAGTCGGAACTGCTGACTAGCACAGTGAAGGTGCCACAGTTGGTAGCCGTGTAGGCGATAAGATCGTCCGTGCTTTCGGTGGCTGTTTGTAATAATACTCCGTTCGGCCCATACAGTTGGAGATTGCCGTAGAAATTCGTGGTGTTCAACTGGAGATTAATCGAGTCGCCTTGGCACGCCGTGAATGACCACACATCAATATCGGCCAAGGTAATCGTTCCGAAATACTTTGTGACACCGGCCAGAGGGCCGCCTTGGTCGCCCGGAGGGACTGCAAAGCTCCCAGGCACTTTGACATAGTCCAATTGATACGTTCCCGCATCGCCATAATCGCCATTGTAATTGAATCCATCGGTCACTAGCACCGTGAACGTCCCGCTGTTTGTCGCCCGCAGCGTTACCTCCGCAACAGCGGACGACCCCGGATCGGTCGAACCCAGCAACGTGCCATCCGGTCCGTAAACCCGCAGCCACGGTTCGAAATCAGTCCCTGACAACTTGCCCGCCCGCAGCACGACGCTGTCTCCGGCGTTGGCAGTGAAACTCCATGCCTGTATGTCGCCAACCGTGATGGTGCCCGCATTCAACGTTCCGTTGGTCAATGGGCCGCCTTCCTCGCCCGGGGAAACCACCAGTGTGCCGGGTGCTTTGTCATAGCTCAATTGATACGTTCCCGCATCGCCGTAATCGCCATTATAATAGAATCCATCGGCCACCACCACCGTGAACGTCCCGCTGTTGGTCGCCCGGAACGTGACCTCCGCCGCCGCGATCGACTCCGGATCGGTCGAACCCACAAACGTGCCATCTGGCCCATAAACCCGCAGCCACGGTTGGAATGAAGCGCCACCGGACAACTTGCCCGCCCGCAGCACGACGCTGTCTCCGGCGTTGGCAGTGAAACTCCATGCCTGTATGTCGCCAACCGTGATGGTGCCCGCATTCAACGTTCCGTTGGTCAATGGGCCGCCTTCCTCGCCCGGGGAAACCACCAGTGTGCCGGGTGCTTTGTCATAGCTCAATTGATACGTTCCCGCATCGCCGTAATCGCCATTATAATAGAATCCATCGGCCACCACCACCGTGAACGTCCCGCTGTTGGTCGCCCGGAACGTGACCTCCGCCGCCGCGATCGACTCCGGATCGGTCGAACCCACAAACGTGCCATCCGGCCCATAAACCCGCAACCATGGTTGGAAATTACCAGTAGTTTGTGACAACATGCCCGCCCGCAATAGCACGCTGTCTCCATTGGTGGCCGTGAAACTCCACGCATTTAGGGCGCCAACCGTAATGGTGCCCGCGTTCAATGTTCCGTTGGTCAACGGGCCGCCTTCCTGGCCCGGCGAAATCACCAGAGCGCCGGGCGTTTTGACATAACTCAATTGATACGTTCCCGCATCACCGTAATCGCCATTGTAAAAGAATCCATCGCCCACCAGCACCGTGAATGTCCCGCTGTTGGTCACCCGGAACGTCACCTCCGCGGCCGCAATCGTTCCCGGATCGGTCGAACCCACAAACGTGCCATCTGGCCCATAAACCCGCAGCCACGGTTGGAATGAAGTGCCACCGGACAACTTGCCCGCCCGCAGCACCACGCTGTCTCCGGTGTTGGCGGTGAAACTCCATGCCTGTATATCGCCAACCGTGATGATGCCCGCGTTCAATGTTCCGTTGGTCAACGGGCCGCCTTCCTGGCCCGGCGAAATCACCAGAGCGCCGGGCGTTTTGACATAACTCAATTGATACGTTCCCGCATCACCGTAATCGCCATTGTAAAAGAATCCATCGCCCACCAGCACCGTGAATGTCCCGCTGTTGGTCACCCGGAACGTCACCTCCGCAGCCACGAGCGATCCCGGATCATACGAACCCAGTAATGTGCTATCCGGCCCGTAAACCCGCAGCCACGTTTCGAAATTGTTGGTGCTCGTCAACGTGCCCACCCGCAGCACCACGCTATCTCCATTGGTGGCCGTGAAACTCCAGGTATCGGAATCTCCGGCGAACGCAATGTTGCCGGTATAAGTCGAGCCGTCGGTGAGCGCTCCCTGGGCGTTGACACTATTGCTGCACAAGGCCAGCAGAACTAGGGTTGTGACGACGCTGATGAAAAGTTTCATGGGCTTCCTCCTTTGATAGCTATTTTAAATTGACCGATTTCCATCCGGCGGTTTTGACACCACCAACAAAATCAAGCCTGCCCAGAAGCCCTGTCAGAAAAAACCAAGGTAGGTGAGAAAGACTGACGGGCGGCAGTATTATTATTTAAAATGATTATGTCAAGAGAAACTTGTTCACAATTTCCTACACTGTTGACTTAATCGGGGTCGATTTTTCTTATCTCACACAAGAAAATACAACCTAGTGAATCAAGAGAGACGAATGTGGGTTCTTGCTCCGTTCGCGTTTGATTCGCCAATATTTTGCAATCTCCTTGGTGGCCTTGTGTAGCCAGTCTTTGTCAGTCGCCAGCCGAATCATTTCGATTGAGGCAAACCACTTCGGCGCGTTGGGTGCCGGATCGCCTATCTGATTTGAATTACGTCCGGCATTTTCTGGGTTTTCTTCCGGACACTTCCGTCAAAATTCCAACTCAAAATTGACGGACAAATGATTTTCCGCTTAATTCCGGATTTTTCCGTTCGTTTTCGCCAAATTCCGCATGAAATATACGGACAATTAAACCAAATTGAATTTTCAGCGGGGATTTTCTGATGTTAAAATAGGCATTTACGGTTTTTCAGCCGGAGTTTTTGGGTTTTTACGGAGAGGAGAAAATTGATTTGACCGGAAAATCAGAATTTTACGGGTTATTTAGCCAACGTCAAAATTGATTTTGATGCATTTTGACCGGGTTTTTTGAATACTCAAAATTGTTTTCATCACATTTTTGAGCGGTTTTTCAATTTAAGAAAATTGAATTTCACATTTTACGATTTCCCGCTCGTTTCAACGTGTTGTTACCATATTTGGGGGTTGCAATCCTCGTCGTCGTTGAGTGCGTCAGATCGTTCGGCTGGAAATCAAATCATGCTTGAACTCTAAAAACCTCCACCCGGTTACTAATAACGGCTTTTGGACGAGACCGAGGCGGTTTTGCGTTCTTCCTGCCAACCGCCTCCGAGTGCCTTGTAAAGCTGAACCAGGTTCAGAGAAACGGTTTGATCGCTTTGCACCAGCGCATCCTGCGCTGCGTAAAGCGAGCGTTCGGAATCCAGCACATGCAGAAAGTCCGCCAGTCCGTTATTGTAAAGCTGCGTGGACAATTCAAGTGCCTGCTCATTTGCCTGCACCGATTGTGACAGCGATTCGCGCCGGGTTTGTTCGCGGGCATAAGCAGTGAGCGCATTTTCGGCATCCTCCAATGCGATGAGCACTGTTTGCTGGTAGGAATCCAAAGCCTGCTCCTGACGGGCATTCTGGACCCGGACATTGGCCCGGATGCTGCCAGCTTGAAAGAGTTCCCATTGCACCGTCGGGCCGGCTGACCAATAACGACTGGCGTAATTAAAAAAATTGGCCGTTGAAATACTTCCCAGACCGGCAAAACCCGTCAGCGAAAATTTCGGGAACAAATCCGCCTTGGCCGCGCCGATGCGCGCCGTGGCTGCGGCCAGTTCGCGTTCGGACTTTTGCACGTCGGGACGTCGTTGCAGTAAATCCGACGGCAGGCCAACTGGCACTGTCGGCGGCGTAAGGGGAATGGATTTTTCGACGGACATTTCGTTCATCAATGCGCCCGGCGGCTGGCCCAGCAAGACGGCCAGATGATGCACGGATTGATCGAAGCCGGTTTTCAGCGAAGGCACTTCCGCTTCTGTTGCAGTCAGCAGCGCCGTGGCCTGTTGAACGTCGAGATCGCTGCTCAATCCATTTTCAAAACGGTTGCTGGTCAGGTTTAAGATGTCCTGCTGGACTTGGATATTTTGAAGCGTGATGGCGAGGCGTTGCTGGTAGCCGCGCGCCGCGATGTAATTCCGAGCGACTTCCGCGAGCAACGAAACCAGCACGTCGCGCTGGCCGAATTCCGCAGCACCCATTCCGGCGCTGGCGGCTTCGATGCTTCGCCGCGTGCCTCCGAAAATATCGAGTTCCCATGTGGCGTCGAAACTGGCATTGTAGAGATTGTAATCCAGCGGTGTGCCCGGCGGCAGCGGCGGAAAATTATTCAGGCCAAAACGATTTCGCGAATAGGAACCCGACGTTCCCACTGAAGGCCAGAAACTTCCAGACACCACGTCACGTTCGGCGCGGGCTTCACGCACATGGGCTTCGGCAACGCGAAGCGTGAGATTGGATTGGATTGCCACCGTCACGAGCGAATCCAGATTTGTGTCGCCGAAATTCTTCCACCAAGCTGCAAGGTCAGCCGGCCCGTTCGTTTCACCACCGACGAGGGGCGATGTCCATTGTGGCGCGGCCACGCTTGCTTTGGGCGGTTTGTAATCCGGCCCCACGGCACAACCAGCGAGGAGGGCCACACACGTTGCCGTCATGACAATTGCAATTTTCATGTTTTGCCCGCCGTCTCGTTTTGATTCACGGCGTTCAGCAGTTGTAGGATTGCCTCGACGGTGTTGTCGTCGCCGATGCCGGTGTTGAACATGGCGTGGAATAACTGGCGGTTCGGCCATTCGTGGCCGTATTGGTGTTTCACAAATTTCCGACGATCTTCGTCAATGGTGTCCACCAAATTGATGGCCTCCGCCTCATTGCCGACACGCTTGAGCACCCGTCGGAACTTGAGTTCGCGCGAGGCATACAGAAACACGCAAACAGTGTCGGTGCGGTTGCGCAGAAAAAACGGCGCCCCGCGACCTATGATGACGCACGGTTTTTTTTCAGCCGTCTGTTCAATCACTTGTTGAAGCAAGGAAGCCAGGCGTTTGCTGTCTAAAATGGCGAGATCGGGCGACGGCAGGTTTCGGTCAAAACTACCGCGCCAGATGACGTTGACCAGTCGCTGGAGGAAGGGATCATTGCGTTCCAAGCGATGCCCGCAGACATCCGCCGGGATTTTCGCCAGCCGCGCGATTTCATCGGTCAGCACCTGATCGAAAAAATTCCAGCCCAGCTTCTGGGCGATTTTTTCGCCGATGGTGATCGCCCCCGCGCCATATTCTTGGTCAATGAGAAGAAGTTGTTTCATATCGTCGTTGGTCGCTAATCGCTCAAAGCCACGGCGTGAATCTTCCGGGGCTTTTCATACGTTAGCACGCATAAAACACTCACCGCGCAAAAACAGGCGACCACGAGAAACAAATTCACGAACGCCCAATAGTCAGACTGTTGCAACAGCGTGTGATAAAGAAATTCCTGCGCCCGCGCCAGCGCATCTGGCGGGCTGAAGCGTTGCTCGAATACTTTTTGAAGCACTGCTGATTTTTGCTCGTATTGCGGATTCAACGGGGACATTTGTGCGACCATCATTGACTGGTGGGTTTGTGAATAGCGTTGCAGCAGGGTGGAAACGAAGGAAAGGCCAATGCTGCCTCCGGTGTTGCGGATCAGATTTTGCAGGCTGGAAGCATTGCCGATCTGTTCGTTGCGCAGCGTGCCCACCGCCAGCGTCGTCAAAGGCACGAAGATGCAGCCGATTCCAAAACCGGCGATCATGTTTGGCAGGACAACAGTGCTGATTGTCATTTGCAAACTCAACCGGCACAAAAGAAAGCTGGCCAGCCCGACCGCCGCAAAGCCGAGTCCGGCCAGCAGGCGCGAATCAACCCTGCCCACCAGCGCGCCGACAAAAAACAGCGCGACAAACGCGCCGATTCCGCGCGGGCTGACACTCAATCCGGCATCAAAGGCAGTGTAACCAAGCAATGACTGGAGAAACAAAGGTTGCAGCGTAATCAGCGCATAAAGCGCGAAGCCGAACAGCCCGAACAAACCGCAACTCACGGCGAAGTTACGGTTCTTAAAAACGCTCAAATCCACGAGCGGATTTTTTGCAGCCAGTTCGCGCACGATAAATCCAATCAAGGACAAACTGCAAATAACGGCAAACCAGCGCAGCCAGATGGCCGAGAACCAGTCGGCATCCTGTCCCTTGTCGAGGACGATTTGCAATGTGCCGAGAAACAATGCAACCAGACCGAAACCGATTCCATCAAAGCGACCCGGTTTCTTGTTCCGAATGTAAGGCGGGTCTTCCACCAGCCATGACATCAAAAAGAATGCGAGCAATCCGACAGGCAGATTGATGTAAAACGTCCAGCGCCACGACCAATTGTCCGTCAGCCAGCCGCCCAGCGTCGGGCCAATAATTGGCGCGACCACAATGGCAATGCCGAACAAGGCCGTGGCCGCGCCGCGCTTGGCTGGCGGAAAACTTTCCAACAGGATTGCTTGGGACAACGGCTGCATCGCGCCACCACCCAAGCCTTGCAGGACGCGGGCAAGCACCAGCATCGTCATGCTCGTGGCCAAGCCGCAAAGCAATGAAGCCGCCGTAAAAATAATCGTGCAGGCGATCAAAAATCGTTTACGCCCGAAAAAACTGGAGAACCAGATGCTGGCCGGCAGGATGATTGCGTTAGCCACGAGATAGCTCGTCAGCACCCAGGTGGATTCATCCTGCGTCGCGCCAAGATTTCCCGCGATGTAAGGCAGCGCAACCACGGCGATGGACGTGTCCAAGATGACCATGAATGTCGCCAGCATCACCGCCAGCGCAATCAGCCACGGATTGGCGCGTGGCCGCCATTCGACTGCCGGACTGGACGCCGTGTCGCTCATTTGACTTTCACTTCCGGCACGACGGACATTCCCGGCGCGATGTCCAAGTTGGTTGGCAACAATTCATCGAAAATAATTTTGACCGGCACGCGCTGCACAACTTTGATATAATTGCCCACCGCGTTTTCCGGCGGCAACAGGCTGAACCGCGCGCCCGTTCCGGCTTGCAGGCTGTCCACCTTGCCTTTGAATTTTTTGTTGGGGTAAGCATCCACGCTCAATTCAACCGGTTGTCCCGCGTGCATATAGGTCAACTGCGTTTCCTTGAAATTGGCCGTCACCCAAACGTCCTTCGGCACGAGAGCCAGCAATGCCTGGCCGGGCTGAACATTATGCCCTAATTGCACCGTGCGGGCGGTGACTCGCCCATCCATCGGGGCAATAATTTTCGTGTAAGAAAGATTCAGTTCGGCCTGTTGAAGTTTTGCTTCAGCTTGTTGGACGGCGGCAGTCGCAGTCTCGACGCCGGCTTCGCTCAAAACCACTTCCGCTTCGGCGGCGTTGGTCTGACTGTATGCGGCCACCATATTGGCGTTGGCGGACCGCGCCTGGGCTTGCGCCAGATCAATCGCGCTTTTTGACACCGCACGGCTTTCAACATTTTCGTAACGCTTGAGATCATCGTTCGCCCGTTGCGCCTCCGCTTCGGCGGCGGTCACCGCCGCCTGCGCCTGCGCGACTTTGGCCTTGCTCACATTGACCTGTGCGCGGGATTGATTCGCCTGACTGCTCGCCGCCGCTAGATCGGCCTTGGCTTGAGCCAGACTCGTTTCGTAATCGCGCGGATCAATTTCCACCAGCACGTCGCCGGCTTTGACCTCCTGATTGTCCGTGACCATCAATCGCGCGACCTGACCAGACACGCGTGGGCTTATCAAGGTGACGTATCCGTCAATGAACGCATCGTCGGTGGATTCGTAGGGCGCGATAAATTCGCGATAATATAAAATCACTACGATGAGAAGAACCAACCCGGCGATGCCAGCCACCAAAACCTTTTGCTGGCGGGTTCGTTTGCGCGGCGGCGGAGGTATGATGTCCTTTCCCAAACCGCCGGGCGTTTCAACTTTGATGTTTTCTTGGTCCATAAGCTTTTCGGAATTATTCCTTTTCCGCCGCTAATATTTCCCGCGACAATAAAAATGCAACTAGAAATCCGTAGTTCCTGTTTCATGACGAGCAAGGCGTGGCATCTTGCTAACCGACACCCGCCGCCGCACGCGACTCTGTTGGATAATTGCGTTCCCGCCAGGCATCAATTCCTCCCAATAACGGTCGGACACGCGAAATACCGTTGCGGCGAAGCTCCAATGCGACCCTCGCACTGCTCACTTCGTTCGGACAACCAAGTCGACCGGCCCGCCAGCGCCATCCCGCACGATCAGTCCCCCGTTGTCTGGCGATTGCGGCTTGTTATCAATCGGCTTTCGTTGCCCTTTTGTGACTATCCAGATGCTTCTCTATGCAATTAAACCCGAGTTTCGTTGCCTCTGTTATTGTGCGAAACTGCTCTTTGAAGCTTCCTTCAGACACTCGCGGACGGTTTCCCCCCGCTTCGTGGAAGAGTGAGAATATGCGGTATCATTTGCGTTTTACGTCAAAGACATAATCCCAATTATGATTCACAACTCATTGATTTCAAGCTAGTTAAGCGTAAATAACCCTGCCATTCGGCGATTTTCAACGATTATCCCAAAGTAACGATAATGTGACGATTATGCTTGATTTCCGCGCAAAAGCGGCTAGGATGGGGCTGCGTCGGTCTTCCGGTGTTCGCAGTCTCCAGACTCATGGGCGAGCGGTTGGGTGAACAATTCTGGACCGTCGCAGTCCGCAAAACAGGGATCGCCCATGGATTTCTCTGAACTGATGCGGCTTGTTCGGGTCTTATTATTTATGTTGAATCGAAAAACAGCGGCGTCCAGCACGTCGCGCAGTGGCGGACGACACACCAAGGCAAAAACAATTGCCCCGGTGCGTCGGCGCTTTGTCATCACCAGCAGCGCGCGCCGGAATGCGGCCAAGGCGGCGGAGTCGAATGGAAAATCCAAAACGCACGCCATTTCGGTCGCAGCCGGAAAATTGCCGTCCAACGGCCACGCCAACCCGCCGGCTTCCGTGCCGGCGCAATCAACCGTGGATCTGACCGAGACGGTCAAGACGCTGCTCCATCTCGCCCAGGAACACGGCTATGTCACCTACGATGACATCAACGATATTCTGCCGGAGAATTTAAGCCCCGACGACCTCGACGTGTTGTTGAGCAAGCTGCGCGCCTTGGACGTGGAGATCGTCATGGATCAGGCCGAGGCCGAACGCGCCGAACGCACCAAGCAGCCTGAACAGGCGCAGCCGGAAGAAGCCGATGAGGACGCGCGCCTGGAAATTCTGGACGACCCGGTTCGCATGTATATGAACCAGATGGGCAAGGTCCCGCTGCTCACCCGCGAACAGGAAGTCGAAATTTGCAAGAAAATCGAGGAAGCCGAAATCGCCATGAAAGGCCATCGTCTATGGACTCGGTTTCACGGCAAAGGAACACATCGCCATCGCGGAAAAACTGTTGTCCGAGCCGCCCAAGGAACGCTTTGACCGCGTCATCGTGGACAAAAAAATCGCCAACCGCGAAGGCCATCTGCGGGATCGTGCGCAAGCTCATCAAAAAAGTCCACACGCTCGACCAGAGCGTGGACGTGAAGTATGCCAACTGGCAAAAGGCCGCTGCAAAAGGGCCGCAAGGAAAAGCTCCAGCGCGAATTGAAAAAAATGGGCGCAAAATTGCAGGAACTTTTCCTGAAATTCTTTTACAAGCAAAAGGTCGTCGAGGAAATGATTGTCGTGGCCGGCAACGTCCACGAGAAATTCCAGGCCAGCCTGCGCCACATTCAGGAGCTGGAGGCGCAACGCACCACCACCGAGCGGCGCGCGACCCTGGACGCCGAACGCGCCAAAATCCAGACCCTCGAACAATTCGTGCGGATGCCGCGCGAGGAATTTTCCAAGGTGTTCAAGGAATTGAAGGCCGCCGCCGACCGCGGGCTGAAGGCCAAGACCCACATGGCCGAGGCCAATCTGCGCCTCGTCGTGTCCGTCGCCAAAAAATACACCAACCGCGGCCAGTCGTTCCTCGATTTGATCCAGGAAGGCAACATCGGCTTGATGAAGGGCGTCGAGAAATTCGAGTATCGCCGAGGCTACAAATTTTCCACCTACGCCATCTGGTGGATTCGCCAGGCCATCACGCGCAGTATCGCCGACCAGGCGCGCACCATCCGCATCCCGGTTCACATGATCGAAATCATGAACAAGCTCTGGCGCGCGCAAAAACAGCTCACTCAGGAACTGGGCCGCGAGCCCACGCCGGAGGAAATTGCCGACGAAATGCATATGCCGGTGTCGCGCATTCACGCGCTGCTGAAAATGGCGCAACAGCCGGTCTCGCTCCACGCGCCCGTCGGCGACGACGGCGACGTGAGCGTCGGCGATTTCATCGAGGACAAGTCCGCCGAAAATCCGTCCGACGTGACCAGCTACAGCCTGCTCCGCGAGAAATTGAGCGATGTGCTGACGACGTTGACCGATCGTGAGCGGAAAATTCTCGAAATGCGCTTCGGTCTGCTCGACGGCTATGAGCGCACGCTCGAGGAGATCGGCAAGATGTATAACGTCACGCGCGAGCGCATCCGCCAGATCGAGGCCAAGGCGCTGCGCAAGCTGCGTCACCCGACGCGCGTCCGGCATTTGCAGGGCTTCCTCGACACTCCGGAGCCGACGGAAATGGTCACGACCGCCTGACAATTTGCAATTTGTCGGTGCTCAATAATTTGAGACAGCGCGCGTCAATCGTGTATCGTAAATTGCAAATCCAATGAAGGTCGTTTACTACGGTCATGCATGTTTCTCCGTCGTGGTCGGGGGGAAAACCCTTTTGTTCGACCCGTTCATCACCGGGAATCCGCTTGCCAAAAACGTTGACGTAAAAAATCTGCCGGCGGATTACATCCTTGTTTCCCACGGGCACGTGGATCACGTCGCCGACGCGGTGGAAATCGCCAGGCGCACCGGTGCGCTGGTGATTGCAAATTACGAGGTCGCCACCTGGCTCAGCAAGCAGGGCGCGCCGAAGCGTGCATCCGATGAACCATGGCGGCGGGTTTCAATTCGATTTTGGCCGCGCCAAATTCGTCAACGCCATACATTCCAGCACGCTGCCCGATGGCACATTCGGCGGCAATCCCGGCGGCTTCGTCGTCGAATGCGCGGAAGGCAATTTTTATTTCTCCGGCGATACCGCGCTGACGTTGGACATGAAACTCATTGGCGAATCCACGAGGCTGAAATTCGCCGCGCTGTGCCTCGGCGACAATTTCACGATGGGACCGGACGATGCGGTGAAAGCCGCCGGCTTCATCCGCTGCAATGAAATTCTCGGCGTCCATTTCGACACCTTTCCGCCAATCAAAATTGACCACACCGCCGCGAAGGAAAAATTCAAGGCCGCCGGCAAGGTGCTGCATCTGTTGCAACCCGGTGAGACGCACGATTTCTAAATCGGACGGACTCGGACGGACTTCGGAGGGACGAGTTACACGAGTCCCAATTACACAAGTCCCCAATTCCAATTGTTCGGGTTCACGCTATGGATATCAACCCATGTGCGCTTTTCGGGCTGGAATTGCGGCGAAATTTTCTTGTTTCCGGGATGATGATGATTAGCCTGTGCAACGCGCTTTTGGAAGCCAATGTAGCTCAGTGGTAGAGCAACGGTTTCGTAAACCGTCGGTCGCCGGTTCAATCCCGGCCATTGGCTCCATTCCTAACCGCGTGTGCATCAAGGGTTTGGAGGCTTCGGTCGGTTGACTTCCAGTAAAAGTTCCAGTAAATCGCGCCGTGCGCCACATTTCTGCTTTTGCATGCTTATGTGGTTCATTCGTCGCTAACGCTGAGAATTCGGACTGTCCTATGCTTGCCATTTTCAACGCATCATGCCCGTCGTCCTCAATAAAGGCAATGTGCCTTCTGTAAAGTTTAGCACTTGTTTAAAGGGTTTTTGATTCAGGGTGTGACAATGCGGTAGAACTGCGCGGGCTGGCTGGTGGCATTCGTGTCCGTGAAAATCAGCCCGCCATTGCCGTCGGCGGTGGCCGTGCCGATGGTTATCCAATTGGTTGAGCCTAGATTGGTGTTCTCTTGGATCCGGTAGGGCAAGGTGGGATAACCGGAGCCGCTCAATTGAAGCGCGCCGTTGCTGAAGCTGAGTGCGGCGCCAAGAACCGGCTGTGGCGGCTGAAGCAGCAGAAGTGAGAACCGGTCCGCCGATGCCCACGGATCGGAATTATTCGCGGGGTTTTTTCCAACAACCGTTTGCCGGACGGTGTGACTGCCACTGTTGGTGAACGTGAAGTTGCCCAGGCTTAACTCCGGATACGACTGTGTGGGCGAATACTGGTCCACCAGGCCGTTCAGCAGAACGCCGTCCACTTGATGCGTGATGATGCCCCGCTCGGTGTTGCCCTTGTATTTCAAATTGAGCTGGTAGGTTCCAGCGGGGACTCCGGCTAGCGTATATTCGATGTATGGACCGTTGGTGGAAGTCGCTTCGAGAGCCATCCACGCGCCGCCGCTGGAATTGGAGTCAAACTGCTCAACGGCGGCCGCGCCGTTGGTGGCGAACGGAATGGACTCTGCTTCGAAAAAGAAATTTGTCGTGGGCGGCGGCGGTGGTGGCACTGTGTCGCCGGTGAAAATTCTCAACGCCGCGCCTGATGACGGTGCATTGGCCGATGCGATGGCGGCGGTCACCTCAAAATTGGTTGTGTTCAAAAATCCCATGTCGTAATTCGTGTTGTTGACGCCGACGTCAGCGGTGAAATTGTCGAAATACACATTCGTCACCGCATCGGCGATGACCGCCGGCCGGTCGTCATCGTTGTCAAAATGCACCTGACAATTGGTGAAGTTGATGTTCGCGGCCGAGCGGAGATACCAGCCGTAGGAGGGCCAATCACCGAAGTTCTGCGGCTGCCAATCCTGGTTTTCCGCCGGGTCATTCGTGATGGCCGACGCCGGATTCTTGCCGATGTTCGAGACATTGACGTTGTTGAACGTGATGTTTTCAATCAGTACGTTGGTGGCATTGTTTGTGTTGCAATAGCCGCTGATGGTGGAGGTGTTGGTGCGGCTGAAATAGGTCGAATGGACGGCGGTCACGTTGTTGATGGTGATGTTCTGAATGCGGCCGACGGCCGGGTTGGGAGTGTCCTTGGTCCGGTAATCCAGCTTCAGAAAAATCGGGCAGGCGCAATTCGACATCGTGATATTGTCATAGGTGACGCCGTCAATCACCGAGCCGTCCTGCGACGTGATGCCGATGCCCGCCTTGCCCGCGGCGGTGAGCACGAGGTTTGAAAAGGTCACGTCGTTGAAAGGACCCACAGTTTCAGAACCGAATTGCGTTGCGTTATTTTCGGTGGAAAGAATCTGGCAGTCCGTGATATGGATGCTGTAGCTGCTGCCTTTCCGGCCCAGGGCGTAGGTGCTTTTGAGGCACATGGAATCGTCTTCGCCTTCAATGTCGCAGTTGCTGACGACGATATAGGAACTGTCAATCAGGTTGAAGCCGTCGCGCGAGGTCGCTTCCCATATCCTCATGCCGGTCACCAGCATGTTCGTGCAGGCTTGGGCCAGTATCCCGAAATGTCCGCCGTTCGTGATGGTGATACCGGTGATGGTGACGTTGCTACACATCACTAGGCAAAGCGCTTTGTCGCCAAAATAGTTGGTGCTCGGATTGCCGGTGGTGAGATTGTGGTTGCCGTCAATTTTGCCAGGTCCGGCGAATATCAGGTTCGTCAGGTTTTCGCCCCAGATGAGCGCATCGTGGAAATAGCTGTGGCCTTCATCCTGATATTGTGAATACGGATTCGACTCGTGGGGGTCAATATTGGTTGCTGAAGCCCAGATGACGGCGTTGTTGCTCAAGTAGAGCGTGAGATTGTTGGTCAGGTGGATTGAACCGCAAAGATAATTCCCGGCGGGAAACGTCACCGTGCCGCCTCCCGCCGCTCCCGCCGCCGCAATCGCGGTATTGATGGCAGGGCTGTCGAGCGTGGAGCCGTTGCCGGTTGCTCCGTAATTCACCACGTTGAAAATGGGCGTCGTTTGCGCCAGACAGAAACCACCCGACCCCAAGCACAGAAACGCCAGCACGCAACGCACTTTTACAAACACCATCATGGTTCAATAACAAATTTATGTTAATGATGAACGTTTTCAATATTTATCCATTGAACTTTAGTTTAGACTTGGATTGGTGCTCATGGGTTATTTACTGCCTTATTCTTTTTCTCCGGCTTGGTGTTGCTTGGTCTGGCACCACATTGGTTTTTGTAGGTGTTGCGGAGTATGCACTCGCATCATTGGACTGGAGATATGAACTTATGGAGTATCAATTCGCCGGAGACAACTGCTGTAGGCCTTACAGTTCCGCTGTAGTGGTTCGCGCCGCGAGTCGCGCTTGAAGCGAGTGGCCAATTTTTCCGGCGGTGAAAATTGCCTAACTCACGGATCGCACCCCCACCGGAGTCAAGCCGGGGGGGGGGTCGTTGCCCGGATCGAAGGATTCAGGAGGGTGTCCGGCTACTGTCAGTGAAATGGCATGTCCAAAGACAATTCGCCACCAGTTGAGAGGATTTTGCTTGATTTTTCCAACACCAGAGATTTGTTACCGGACGCCAAACATGAACGCTGAATTATTATTTCAGGGTAGCTTTATAAATAAGTCCCAAAGCAAAGGCTCAATGTCATGGGGAACAATCGCGGTTTTGATGCCCCCGCGATTCTGTCAGCAAAATGTCAGCAAATCAGCAAAAACTCACAAAACACTTGTCAAATATGGTGCCCACGACAGGACTTGAACCTGTATGATTTTACTCACTAGAACCTGAATCTAGCGCGTCTGCCAATTCCGCCACGTGGGCACAGTGTTTTTACATGTGCGCTTGACAATTGCGACAGAATTTGCGACAGTGTTGCCGTATGAAACGCAACGCAACGCCGGGCAATCAAACTGGTTCAAGTTCAAGCTCACGCCGATATAGATACACCAAAGTCCTGGACAATCGCAAGCACGCAATTCGCGGACTGTGGCGACGTAACGGGAAATTTGTGGCCCGGATCACCGTTGAAGACGACGCCGGGCGCAAGGCGGTCAAATGGGTGCCGATGGAAGCCAAGTCTGCCGCTGAAGCGCAGGAAAAATTCCGAACGCTGCTGGTGGAGCGGGGCGAGGACAGGCTGCGGCATATTGGCCGGTGCCCAAAGTTCTCGGACTACGTTGAGCAGACTTACGAGAAGCGGTTGGCCACATCGGGCAAGAAACCGGACACGCTGGTCACGGAACATGTTCACCTGAAACAGTTGCGTGAATCCGTCGGGCATCTGACCCTCGACAAGATCAGGCCCTACCACGTCACCGGCCACTTGCAGAAGCTCAAACAACGCGGCAAGGCCGGTCGCACCTGTAACCTGGCGTTGGTCGTTTTGCGGAACGTGCTCAAGAACGCCAAAATAGACGGCTTCATCAAAAGCCTGCCGGTGGACGGCATCCCGTGGCATCGTTCCGAGAAGAAAGCCCGCCGTCTTTTCACCCGCGAAGACGTTGACCTGTTTTGCCGGGCGGCGCTGACCGCCACAAAGAACGGCGTGGAGTTCACCGATTACTTCCGGCTGTTGGCGCTGTGCGGTGCCCGCGAGCAGGAAACCATCAAACTCAAGTGGGCTGACGTGGATTTCGAGCACAAGCTGCTCACCATCGGCGCGGACGCGGACACAAAAAACCGGGAAGCCCGGCGCGTGGACTTCAATACCGAATTGGAAACCCATCTCAAGGCCATGCACGCCCGCCGCGCGCCGGATTCACAATGGCTGTTTCCCAGTCCGCAACGAGGCGACGAAGACAACCGCGCAAAGACCCTCCGGGAATCCCTGCTGCTGACACGGGCGGCGTCGGGCTGCATTTGTCAGGACTGTAAACAAATCAAGTTTGGTAAGGAGACGCCGAAAGCGTGCCCGCAGTGCGGGGGCGCTCGGCTCGAACACAAAGAGAAGGTGTTGCCCGATCATCTGCAAAAGTTCGGCTTCCACGATTGCCGGCACCATTTTATCAGCTACGCCGTGATGAGCGGAATTGACTTTATGACGATTGCCCGATGGGTTGGCCACAAGGACGGAGGGATTCTCATTGGCAAGGTGTATGGGCATTTGAGCAACGAACACGCGCAGGCGCAGGCGGCACGGATGAACTTTGGCCCGGCGCTTGTGACGCTGCCACCGGCGGCGACTGCGTGATGGTGATGCCCTACGACCCAAGTCGGGCGGAATCGGAATCGCTGAAGCATCTGCAAGCCGGGACCACCGCCGAGTTGGATGCCCGGCTCTCCGTAATCCTCGACTGTGCCTTCAAAGGAAAAATGTGATTCACTGTGAGCGGCGAGTGGCTATAGTGGCCGCGCCGCTTGAAATCAACTCTAGCAAACAATACAACCGTGCCAGATGCGGTTGCTGACATCATCGCCTATCACGAACGGACCAAGCATCATCCCGAACGTTACGCCAACGGACCGCACGGCCTGGACTGGGCGAGTCAGCCCAACCCCTTTCGCCGCTTCGAAGGCGCACCGCTGTTGCGGCTGCCGTTGACCGACCCGGACAAAACGCCCGCTGCTGCGGCCAGCCTGTTCGGCGCGGCGACGGTGACGCCGCAACCGCTCACTCTCGGCGCGGTGAGCTTGTTCCTTGAATTGTCCCTGGGTCTTTCCGCACGAAAGGAGATTGACGGTTCGGGCTGGTATTTGCGGATGAACCCCTCCAGCGGCAATCTGCATCCAACGGAAGCCTACGCCGTCCTGCCGGCACTCGAAGGGTTGCCGGGTGGCGCAGGTGTCTATCACTACGCGCCGCTGCAACACGCCCTGGAACAACGCGCGCGCTGGCCGCACGGTGCCATATCCGATGGGGTCGGATTTCACGTCGGGCTGACCTCCATCGTCTGGCGTGAGGCATGGAAATACGGTGAACGGGCCTTCCGGTATTGCCAGCACGACGTGGGGCACGCGCTCGCGGCCCTTCGTTTCGCCGCCGCCGCGCTGGGCTGGCGCGTGCAAATCATGCCGGTGTGGTATGGTGCCCAAATCGCCCGACTGCTAGGTCTGGATCGCGCGGAAGATTTTGCCGACGCGGAACGGGAAACTCCCGAATTGATCGTCCGGGTGATGGTGAATGAAGCGGTAGCCACGACTCTGTCGCCAGCAGGCACGGTTTACGTAGCCGTGCTCTTTGAGCTGGGCCACGACCATCTTTGCGGTATCAGCGGGAATGTCGAAACCGATACCGACCGAGCCGCCGGACGGGGAGAAGATCGCCGTATTCACGCCGATCACATTTCCGTCCATGTTGAACGCCGGCCCGCCGGAGTTGCCCTTATTGATCGGGGCGTCGATCTGAATGAAATCATCATAGGGGCCAGACCCAATATCGCGTCCGCGCGCCGAAACGATACCGGCGGTGACGGTGCCACCGAGACCAAAAGGATTGCCGACCGCAATAACCCAATCGCCTACGCGGGGATTGTTCTCGGCGAACGTCACATAGGGAAAGCTTCTGTCGGCTTCGACCTTGATCAAAGCAAGGTCAGTCTTTGGATCGGTGCCAACAACCTTGGCCTTGTAGACCGCACCATCATCGGTCGTGATTTGCACGGTCTTGGCATGATCAACTACGTGATTATTGGTTACCGCATAGCCATCCCCAGAGATGAAGAAGCCGGAGCCTTCGCCGGTCACGGTTTGCTTGCCTTGTGGCATTTCATTCGGCATGCCGGGGAAACCGAATTGCTTGAAGAACTTCTCCATTGGAGATCCGGGCTGAAGCGGGTTCGCCTTGCCCTCCTCGTTCTCGTTCATGCTCGTCATTTTCGCCGATTTCATCGATTTTGACGCGAACGGAAATCACGGCCGGCTTAACTTTCGTAACGATATCGGCAAACCCGGCAGGCGACTGTACAGCGCCGGCCGCATGGGCCGATGTTGTCCAGGAAGGAAGGCTCAGTGCGTCATAGGCCGGCGGTCCGGCAGCAAGGATGGCGATAGCGAGGCCAGTGGCTGACGCAAGAAGTGTCAGACGATGCGCAGAAAGACCTGCGCGGTCAGATTTGAAAGCATTTCGTCGTTTCATGTTGAAGTCTCCATTGCGAATCAAATCGCTGATTGTTCACAGTGATCGGGCAGCAGATACGGGCATGCACATTACGGCAGCCTTTCTCTCCAATGGATAATTCGTAATGTATTCGGTAGTCGGCAATTATCGCTGCTAACAGTCGAAGGCCTCGGGTTGCATTAGCAAGTCCCGATAAAAATGAGGCGGTTGTAGGCGCCTCACAAACGGCGACTCGTGCCGCGTCCGTGTATCAGGGGATATTTAATTTTGTACAATTCGGACGCCAAATACCTTCCGACAATGCGCGCTGACGAAATCAAGGCCGCGCGATTGTAAGCGCCGTGGCGCAAACGATTGCATGAATTAATGTCCGCGGCCGCGGCCTCCGCATCAGACAGCGAACATTTGCCCGCCGTTCGCGCGTACATTGCCGACAATCATCAATAGCAAAACCGCCAACACATTCCGTGGTTACAAGACAAGTACGAGCCGAAGTCGCAGATCCCCGTATTCACTGCAATCACATCGCCGGGGAAGTGCCGGACGTAAGGATAATGGGCGTAATGGTGGGCTTGGTAATATCCTCGACGGTAGCCGCGGTAGTAACCCAAACTGTATCCGCGAACGTAGCCGCTGCCATAGGAGTAATCAGGAATACAGCCACCAGAAGGACTAGGACGGAAGCCAATACCGCATCCGCCGCCCACTTGGATTGTGAATTGGGTCTCGACCAGGCCAAAGCGAGCGACTGGCATTGCGTGGGCAGGCACTGCGCAGAAAATGCCGAGAGCAAAGACAAAAGAAAATGTCTTTTCATTTTCTTGTCCTCTCGATGTTACGCGTCGGCTCCGCCGGCCACGCTGGCACAATCGTCAGCGTTAAGCTAACATTCTATCCGGATCAATCAATATGGGTTGCTCATCCATCTAAACGAGTTCAAACAAATGGGGATCAAATATGTCACACAAGAATATCATGGTGTTGGTTTTGATATCTCTTCTGACCACTTTGAATGTCGGGGCTGTGGTTATTAGCAGTGCAGTAGCATCTAAAGCAGCCGTCCGCGGGATGCACTACCGAGATTTGGTAGACGATCAGGATTTCACACGAGCAGTTAAGTCGATTGTTGAGCGATGCAAGATGAACCTTGATATCGCCAAGCTTAAGTGTTGAACCGGCCATAGGGTGTTGGTTCGCTGCCATTTTTGCCCGGCTTATTTGTCGAGGTTTCAGCTAGTCGCTAGTGCATGCGCTTTGGGATCGGGTTACCATCCTGACAATAACTTGATGACTCCTAATGCGGCGCTGATATTGTTAATTAAACGCAGCTTCAGGTGATGCTTTGAGAAGTGTCTGGCGGACCCATTTAGTCGTAGTGGCTAGCTTGATCGTTGTGCTGAGCGCAACTTCGGTTGGGGCAAAGAGTTTTCGAGACCCGCTCGCGCCAATTTTTGTTTCTGGGCTGCGTGTGCATGGCCTAATAACGCCCTACTATTTCGGATATTATCCTGGCCACTACAGTTATAATTCACCGGGGCCGATCTTCCGCCGCATAGGTTACCACGGCCCGCACAGCAGCTGTCGGCTCTGGCGCTATAATTATCTTTATTGGATGTGTTGATCAGTCCGCTCAACGATATCTGTCGGCCCTAGCATCTTGCAGTTCCGACATGATCGCAAGTGAGAGCTATAAACCCTCGCAAAGCAAATCTGCTTTCGATTTCTTCAAAAACTGGGATCTAAGATGCTGTCGACACCGGGGTAATCTTCTGAATCAACCGGAATGTAGGGAGGTCCGACATTGCTATCGATCATTTGCATGGCATTTGATTGCTGACCGCTTCCGCCGGAGCCGGGGCCGTTTGCTCCATTCTGATACGCCGCATAAGCTTCGGGGGTGCCCACGTAGGCACAATTGCAACCGTCGGCATCGGCGTAGACGTAGTACAGCTTGCCATGCTTCGTCCGCTTCACGAGCTTGTCGGGTGGTAGTGACTTCAAAATTGCAGTCTTTTCGGGCGTCGTTGCGTATTTCACGACAAAGCCGGCGGCCGTGAATAAATTATTGGGCGCAACGAAACTTTGTTGCTGAGCAACCGCCGAAGACAGGCCCAATGCTAACAGCACAGGTCCAACAAGGGTTCTGCAAGTCTCCATTGCCAGTTCTCTCACAATCACAAAAAGCGCTAATCTGGCATTGACTCAACAAGACAGATTAGCTTCGCATTATTGCGCAGGGCGCAATTTGAGCGACGATACGCCAAGCACGACGTTCACCGCGACCGAGCCCTGAAGCGAAAGCGGCTGAAGCGCAAAGGTGCGGCCAGAGCCGCCGATCAAGATATTGGCACCAGCGCCAATACCGAGGCCAAGATCGCCGGAAGCGCCGACATATTCGCCGGCTAGTGAACCGGCTGGAAAGCCGGTGGTTGGCGCGAATACAGCCCAGCCCAATACGCTACCGGCGGATATACCGACATCAAGACCTATCGTGTTGATGGCGCCATCATAAGCCTCAGGTGGGCTTGTCGGCGCGTTCGGGGTGAAGCGGCATTCCATCGGCTGGTGGCCGACTATGATGAAGCCGATGTTTGGATTGACCTTGCAGGCAAGCCCACCCACTTGCGTCCACTGCTGGGCCTGGGCCGCGGCTGGTATAGCGAGCCCTACCGCCAGGGCGAACATCGCGAGTAGTAAATGGTGACGGCGCATGATGGTTGGATCCTTCCGTATCAAAATCGAACCAATGGCCCGCAATTTTAGATCAGGTCTAGAACCGTGCGGTGATGCCAAAAATCGGTCCGTACATTGTCATGTCGTAGTCGTACTGCGTTATCCCGCTGCCCTTCGAATAGTCGACGTATAGGGCCTTATAGCCAACCATGGCGTTCCAGGAAACGTCCTTGGTTCGTTTGAACTCGTAATTCAAAACGGCGAGCGCTTGCCAGGAAAACTTGCTGCCGGCACCAAAACCACCGACATCCCCGCTTACCACCAGATCCAGGCCGGGCCTGAAAGTGTGGCGCAAGCGCGTTCCAACCACGGGGTCGACCCAACTCACGTTTCCGTTGGCGGCAACCGTACCGTCTTTTGTCAATGTCAGGCCGAGGGGGCCCAATCCCGTTAAGGTGCCGGAAACAACGAAGTCTGCTTCTCCGCGCTGCCACCACACTCGGCCACCGGCATAAAGATCGACGGCGGTGCCGGGATCCAAGCGCGCCACCTCGTAGGCCGCCGCCACCTCGGCAATGACCATCTGAATAGTCAGCCCAGCAGACGCACCGATTCCCAAAGTGGCCAGTCTGCCGACATCGCGGGCATGCGACAGGCTCGCGCCAATTCCGAGCTTCATATAGGCGACGTCAGCAAGCAGCCCATAGCGGCCGTACCAGGCTTCGCCAAAAGCAGCTAATTGAAAAAGCCCCTTTGGAAACTGGGTGTGATCAAGAATATCGAAGAAACTCGCATCAATGTCAGTGGTAAGGGTCTTGACCGTAGTCGAGCCGGAAAGCGAAGTCGCCCACACATAAGGCGTAACGCTGAAGGTCCAGGCCTGTATTGTGGGTACAGGCTTGATAGGCGCCTTGGTCGGCATCGCCATGTCGGCAGCACTCGCGCTCGTGGCCAAGCCAACTCCGATTGCCAACGCTGCGGCATGTACTGCCAACATGCGCAAAAAAACCGAAATCATGTCGTCCCCCTGGCCATGCAACAATTTCCCGCCGGCGCTCCCGCAAGCAGTATTTGGGAAACATTCAACCGACACCATACACAATACGCAATACGCATTTTTCAAACTTCAGACCATAGCAAAAGCTTAAAAGCTAGGGCCCCAGAGTGCCCCAGGGGCCTTGAACGGTTTTCGTTTGGCGGTTCTGTTTAGAACTTTTAGTCCAGACCAACCAGGATGACCAGTCCACATTGCGCGGCCTAGGTGGAATGTTTGTTCAGAGCTGGCGGCTGCGCCGGCATGGCCGAAGAGATTTTTTACACGTTCAACGGGGCCAAGATTTTGATCGAGGCCCGGAGACGGCACTACAACACCGTGCGTCACCATTCATTGCCGGCATACCCCGCTGCCGGCGCCTGAAGTCGCCGCTTGGCCGACCGTCAAATCCGTAGCGCCAATCCGAACGCTAAACTAACATTCAATTCGAACCACCCAATGGGTGACGGTCAATGGCGGTGCAAAAGTCCTCGCAGGGAAACATAGTCTCGCTGGTAAACCTACCGGCGACAGCCCGGCAACGTCGCTTAGTTTTGCCCTCGCTGGGGTTTTGTTCGCGGCTTTCTTGGTTTCGGCTCCGTTCGCAACTTTACCCCTGCCGCGGTTCGATGTCTTTCATTCCCTCAATAGAGGCTATTATTTTCGTCAACGATTTTATCACGTCGGTTTTGCTATTTACGCAATACTCGATTGTTCGTTCTCGCGCCATTTTAGTGCTCGCAAGTGGATACCTGTTTACGGCATTGATCGTCATTCCGCATGCGCTCACTTTTCCAGGCGCCTTTGCACCGACCGGTCTTCTGGGCGCTGGGTTCCAGAGCACCGGATGGCTGTATTACTTCTGGCATATTGGGTCAGCCTCAGCAGTACTTTTCTACGCATTGCTCAAAGATGCAAATCCCCCACTCCGTCGCTAAACGGCATTCAGTGGCTTCCGCAATTGGTTGGAGTGCTGCGGTCATAACCGCTCTTGTGTGTGGGCTCACGTGGGTTGCCATAACGGGTGCATTGGTTTCTGCCAGCTCTTTTCTCTGACAGCACGCATCATATTCGAGTTGGTTTGGATATTTTTATTCCTATCATCCTGCTGATCGGTATGTCTGCGATCGTGGCGCTATGGGTACGTCGACGGTCGGTCCTCGACTATTGGCTCATGCTCGTCGTGTGGGCGCTGATATTAGAACAAGCTCTTATTGCCCTGCTAAGCGACGCGCGCTTTAGCCTCGGATTTTATGCCGGACGCGGCTTTTCGCTAGTTACGTCAATAATTGTGCTTGTATTGCTACTAGCTGAGACGACAAAATTATATGCTCGCCTCGCTCGATCGTATCAGTCAGTTGCAGCACGAACGAGACAACAAGCTGATAAATGCGGAAGCAATTGCGGCCTCGATTGCCCATGAAGTAAAGCAACCGCTAGCAGCGATTGTCACGAGCTGCCACGCGGCGCTACGATTTTTGACATAAAGCGCCGCCCGATCTTAAAATGTTACGGGAGATACTTGACAAGATGACGGCTGAGAGCTTTCGCGCCAGCGAAGTTTTCGACAGCATCCGAGGAGTATTCACGAAGTCCAATGAACGGCTTCAGACGAGCGATCTGAACGAAATCAGTCTTGAAGTATTACAATCGCTGCACGGGGAGTTAACCGTTCTCAGCGTTACGACACGTATCGAATTAACGACCGCACTCCCGCATGTTGTAGGCCACAAAAATCAGTTGCGACAGGTCATGGCCAATTTGGTCCGCAACGCTCTCGAAGCGATGGACTAATATAACGAATCGAAGTCGGAACGCTGGGGTTGAAAACGGGAGTTTATGGCGGCGATGCCGTTGTCGTTTCGGTGGAAGATTCTGGGCCGGGAATTAGTCCAAACCAATTGAGATGGAATATTCGACGCGTTTGTCACAACAAAGTCACACGGCACGGGGCTAGGCTTAGCCATTTGCCGAACGATTATTGAACGTCATGGCGGCCGCCTTTCGGCCCAATCCGACGGCAAAAACGGAGCAAAATTTCAATTCATTCTGCCAATTGGATCCAAGGATGCGGCGATCACCCATGCAAAATGAGCTATTTGTTGCTAATTTACGAAACAGCATAGTCATTTTGCGAACTACAAATGAGCGATCCGCACGCGGAACAGTGCGCCGTCGTATTCGTGGTCGACGACGACGCGGCCATGCGTGATGCCCTCTCATACCTTTTTCAGTCGGTCGGGTTGCGGGTAATGACATTTGCTTCAACGCAGAGTTCCTACAAAGCAAGCTACCAAACCGTCCAAGTTGTCTGGTCCTTGATGTCCGGCTTCGAGGAGACGAGTGGACTCGATTTCCAATCAGAGTTAGCCAATGCAGGCGTTAAAATTCCGATCATATTTATGACTGCCCACGGTGATATCCCGATGACCGTGCAAGCAATGAAGGCGGGAGCCATAGAGTTCCTGACCAAGCCATTTCGTGAGCAAGACATGCTAGATGCCGTTCATCTTGGGCACGGGCGCGATCGTCGCCGTCGCGAATTGGAGGCGTCAATCTCTAAACTGAGGTCGAGCTTCGAAGCTTTAACTCCTCGAGAAAAGGAAGTTATGGAGTTCGTCGTATCGGGTCTCATGAATAAGCAAATTGCGGGTAAAATTGGTGTCAGCGAGATCACTGTTAAGCTTCATCGCGGAAGCGCGATGCGGAAGATGGGCGCCAAATCAATCGCCGACTTAGTACGTATTGCGGAAGTGCTAGGTGTTAATCGCGTGAAAGCCTGAAACCTATACGAATATATAGCTTCTAGACCTTCTAATGATCGATATTTTTTTATTTTGCCGTCATTAAAAGGTCTTGGCATTCATCCCATGAAGGGGAACGAATTTGGCGAAAGCTCATATGATTTCAATTGTTGAAGATGACAAATCGGTTCGTGAAGCGACACAGCGCCCTCATTCAATCGCTCGGTTATGCGGTGGCTACATTTGCTTCCGCTGAGGAATTTCTCCGTTCCGATCACATTCAAGATACATCATGCCTGATTACCGACCTGCAGTTGCCCGGGATGAGCGGAGTTGAGCTTCAGGAACAGCTGATTTCGGTGGCAGTCGGGTACCTGTCATCATTGTGACGGCGTTCTCCGAGGAAAAAGTGCGTGATCGTGCCCTCAAATCAGGAGCATTCGGATTCCTTAGCAAACCGTTCCGTGACGCTTGCCTGATCACGTGTCTCGAAAAGGCGCTTGCGCATTGATCGCCCGACATCAAAAATAATAGTCGTGTGAGCTGGCCATCGCTGCATCGGCGCTGCTGAGGGGCCCCGTACTATACGGAAGTATAGGCTCGCCTTCCCTTAGTTCGGTCTGCGTTTACCGGCGTATAGTGGTTTGATTGCCCGCATGCGCTTAGCCTTCTTCAAACGAAAGACTCGAAATGTAGGGATGGGCGACTAAATCGAAAAATTTCATTCTGCCGGAACTGCAGCAATGAGTTTGTTCGGAGATCAGTTTTGACTACGCTCAATTCGTCCCATTGGTCAACTTTGAACAGACTGCATTCGTTTCGTTAGCGCAGTCTTATATTCAAGCTCGGCAATCCACTGTGTTTGGCGAAAGGCGACATTAGCGGCGCGGCTGTGGTGTCGAATACAATAAGGGTGATGAGCTGATGTCATAAACACTTTGATACAAGTCAAGATGCGCCGCGGAATTAAGGCGCATAGTCATCAAAACTTTCCATGGGGACGACGAAATGAAACACATCTTATTGGCGGCCCTCGCTCTGGCGGCACTTGGTTCGGCTGGCGCACTGGCAGCCGACTTGCCGCAGAGGCCAGCATACAAAGCAGCTCCGGTGATGGTGGTTCCGCCGCCGACTTGGACCGGCTGCTACGTCGGCGGCAACATCGGTGCGGCATGGGGCCGTTCTGATGTTACCGCTGTGAATACCGGCGCCGGGGTTTCGTGGACGAATACCGGCGTTATTGGTGGCGGTCAGATCGGCTGCGATTACGAATTCGCTGGTGGGTTTGTGATTGGCGCCCGTGACATGTTTGATGGCACCAGCCTCAATAGCAGCGGAACGTTCGGCGCTCCGTTGGCCGGCTTTACCGCCAATACCAACACGAGCTGGGTCAACACCCTTACGGCTCGTATCGGCTATGCAGTGCAACCCAACTGGTTGCTTTACTTTCAGGGTGGTGGGGCGTGGACGCGCACCAATGGCTACGTCAATAATCCTGGTGGCGCTCAAGTTGGACAGTTGCCGGCAACAAAGGCGGCTGGACCATCGGCGGCGGTGCCGAATGGATGTTCATGCCGCACTGGTCGACGTTTCTCGAATATAATTACATGGACTTCGGGACCTCTTCCGGGACCTCAGCCATCATCGGCCCCGTCAATGTACAACGGGACGCCCAACAGTTCCTGGTCGGTGTGAACTATCGCTTCTAATTCACCTGTCGACGACAATTACTTATCGTTTTGCCGGTACTGTTTCTGGGGCGTTTATGCGGTTCAATAGTCTGTGTTCGTACGATCGCGTTGCACAATTCGCTCCCGGTTCGCAATCGACTTGGCGCCGCTGGGAGCTACGAATGCGTAAGATCCTAATGATGGCAGCGACCGTTCTCATGATTTCGGGCCCAATGCGCACGCTCAAGTCGACCTCAGCTGCCTATGCCGATGCCGACGGATTTATCGACGTTCAGACACTGACCTGCGCGCAACTCGCCAACACTTGGCAGCGACGCCGACATGCTCTCCGCTTGGTACAGCGGCTGGTACAACGGGCTTGCAAAAAAACACTACATCGACATTACAAAGGTTAAAGAAGCCGAACACGACGTCATTGAGTACTGCAAGGCACACCAGGACATCAGGATTATCGAAGCCATGCCAGTCATCTTCAAAGTACGAGAGGGAACACCTGGCATCGAAATGAAGTAGGAGCTAACAAATTTGATGGCCGCGGACCGTTGAAATCGGTCGCGCATTGCGATTGTATGAAAAGGAGTACACTCCATGAACCACTTTACCGCTATTGTCGCAATCGTCGTCGGTTCGCTTTTCGCGTCAGCTGCAGCAATTGCTCAGACGGCACCGCCCCATCTCCGGCCGCACCGGCGCTGAAAACAATTGGCGTGCCCACTTCGGCCAAGCCGGAGATTGTGCCGTCGCTAATTGTCCTGAACTCGCGTGGCGCGACGCTGCAGGGCGACAAGCTGACGCTGACGGGCGTGTCACCGAACGCTATAGTGTTCGCCGATCGTCCGGTGCGCGCGGCTGGGCACGCACTCACAGCACACCTCCTTGAGGAATGGGCACGGCGGCGACAGCTTCGGCAAGGACCCGCCGAACGCAACGGTTTCCGCACTCAGCAAGGATGCTTCGACGAACCGCGACGCGGTCGTGGTGCTGAAGTCGCCCAAACTTGAGGGGGACAAGCTGACTTTCGACGTTCAGGTTCTCGAAGGAAACCTGAACGGCGCAGATGGTCCTGCCGCCGTGTTCATTGACATCATTGGCCTGCCGCTCACGCCGTTATCCTTTGCTGGCGTCGCGCGTCGTACTGCCTTTCGCGGCGCCTGGTACGGCGGAGCTGCCGCGCTACGGCGCCGCGGCAGCGACGGTGCAGCGCGCTTACGGAGCATATCCGCCGCCTTACTACGCTCGCCCGCCTGCGGCTATTACCCCTATCCGCCTTGCTACTGACGCGCATGGAATAGCGCGATTAACGCAATAGAGGAGCCATTTGATGTTCAGTCGTTGTTCGACCATGGCGGCACTCGCGCTGATGGCGATGCTGGTGACGCCCGCCGACGCCCAGGCTCCGGACAGTGGACGCAGGCAGGCATGCTGCGCTGCAAGCTCAATCCGAGCATTGGCTTTATCATTGCCGGCCACCAGTCGATGGAGTGCAACTTTACCCCGAACGGGCCGTACCCGCCGCAGGCATATCAGGCGCGCTCAACACGGTAGGGCTCGACATCGGCATCAGCAGCCGGCGGCGTCCTTGGCTGGGCTGTGTATGCGCCGACGACTGGCATACCCGCTGGTGCGCT
This sequence comes from uncultured Verrucomicrobiae bacterium, assembly GCA_963738245.1. GTDB lineage: Bacteria > Verrucomicrobiota > Verrucomicrobiia > Limisphaerales > UBA11358 > UBA11358. Next base: position 87,827 of record CAVTWB010000014.1, on the reverse strand, counting down.
TGCCGGCGAATATGTCGGCGCCTCAGGTGATATCGGCCTCATTGCTCGGTGTTGGCACCAACATTTTGATCGGTGGTTCCGGGCGCACGTTCGCGCTGCAGCCGGTCTCGCTGGAGGGCTCGGTTGCCGTCAATGTCGCTCTTGGCGTGTCTGGGCTCAAGCTGAAGCCAGCGTATTGAGGTCACGCATACCTTTTTTCGACTAAGCCTATCCGCGTTGTTACTGAGGTGAAGGACAGCATCTTATCGGAGTTTCGGTCATGAAAACCAGTCATCTCCTTATTTCGGTCGCAAGTGTTCTCGCCCTTGGTTGCGTGGTGGTCGCGCCGGCTTTCGCTCAGGAGAGGAATCCTGAGCGCAACGCCTACTTCGGCGAGACCCATATTCACACCAGTTGGTCGGTGGACGCCTGGGTCATGGGCAACCGCCTCACCGGGCCCGATGAGGCCTACAAGTATGCCCAGGGCCAGGCCATCAAGCACCCGATGGGCTACGACATCAAAATCGAGACGCCGCTGGATTTCATGGGCGTGACCGACCACGCGGAGTACGTCGGCGTCACCAAGGAGGCCAACATTCCCGGATCCTACGTGAGCAAGCTGCCCGAGGCGCAGCCCCTGATCATGAAGGACCCGAACAGCAAGGCCGAGCAAAACCGAGTCTTCTCGTATCTGCTCAAGCTCGACTCGCGGCGCGCCGGTGAAGGCGTTCATGAACCCGAAGATCACGACCACGGTGTGGGCGGAAACCTGCAAGATCGCCGACGAAAACAATCATCCCGGCAAGTTCACGGCCTTCCGCTCGTACGAGTGGACCTCGATGCCCGGCCATGCGCAACCTGCACCGCAATATTTTCTTCCGGGGCGACAAGGTGCCGGACGCGCCGTTCAGCGCGCTCGACTCCACCGATCCCACGGAGCTCTGGAAGTGGATGGACACCCAGCGCAAGGCGGGCAATGAACTGCTCGCCATCTCGCACAACGCCAATGTGAGCGACGGCTGGATGTACCCGATCGACGTTGATAACACCACCGGCCGGCCGATTGACGCCGCCTGGGCGAGTCGCGCGTGACCGCAACGAGCGGCTGATCGAGATCAAGCAGGGCAAAGGGCAGTCGGAGACGCATCCGCTGTTGTCGCCGACCGACGAGTTCGCCAGCTACGAGCTGTATCGAGGCCATCCTCGGCCTCCCGGCCAACGTGGGCCGGGTTGATCACATCACGGGCAGCTTTGCCCGCCAGGCGTTGAAGGACGGCATCACCATGCAGGATGTCCGCGGCTACAACCCCTACAAGTTCGGCATGGCGGGCGGCTCCGACTCCCACAACACCGGCAGCCCGTACCGCCAGGACAATTTCTACGGCCTTCACGCCGACGCGGACGGGACGGTCGAACGGCGCTTCGCCGGCGTCCTCATCGGCGGCACCATGGACGTGCGTCTGGAAAATCCCGGCGGGTTGACGGGCGTGTGGGCCGAGGAAAACACCCGCGCTTCGATCTGGGACGCGATGTACCGCAAGGAAACCTTCGGCGTCAGCGGCCCGCACATCAAGGTGCGCTTCTTCGGCGGCTGGGGCTACGGCAAGGACATCCTGGACGCCAGCGACTGGGTGAAGCAATCCTACGCGGGCGGCGTTCCCATGGGCGCCGATCTGCCTCCCATGCCAGCCGGCGGGAAGGGAACGGCCCCGACATTCGTCGTCTGGGCGGTGAAGGACCCGACCTCCGCCAATCTTGACCGCATCCAGATCATCAAGGGCTGGACGAAGAACGGCCAGAGCTTCGAGAAGATTTTCGACGTGGCCTGGGCCGGCGACCGCAAGCCCGACAAGTGGTCCGGCCGGGTTCCCGCGATCCAGAGCACGGTGAACATCGAGAAAGCCACTTACGAAAACTCGGTCGGCGCGACGGAACTCAAGACGGTGTGGACCGATCCGGAGTTCGACGCCAGCCTCCACGCCTTTTACTACGCGCGCGTGCTGGAGATTCCCACGCCGCGGTGGACCCTCATTCAGGCCGTCAAGGCCGGGATTCCCCCGCCGGATGTGGTCCCGCTCACGGGGCAGGAACGCGCCTGGAGTTCGCCGATCTGGTACACGCCGTCCGCCGAGGCGCGGAAGAACGCGCCAGCCGGGACGACTGTCGCCGACCTCAAGAAGAAAGGCGCCAGCGCCCTGAGCGACTGCGAGCTGAAGGAGCTGATCGTCGGCAAGGCTTTCTGGCTGCGCAACAATGTCACCGGAGAGCAGTTCAGCGAAAACTTCACGGACGAAGGTCAGATGATCGTGTTCCGCGTCGGCAGGTATGCCGACATGCCCAGCGGCTACGGCAACGTCGAGCGCGACGGCTACCAGGGCACGACCATCCCCTACAAGATCGAGGGCGGCAAGCTCATCACCTTCGTCTCGCAGGACCCGTACGCCTTGACGTTCCACAAACTCGGAACCAACTACTACGCCGCGCGGAGCAACGAGTTCGGCTATGCCAACTACGAGATCATTCCAGCGCCGCAGATCGCGGTCAACCCGCTGACGAGAAATCGCCAACCAGTTCTCGACCGAGCTTGGGACTGACCCAGCAGCAGAAGGCAGCAGATCGTCCCCATCCTGGACGACGAGATCAAGCAACTGGAGGCGCTCAAGGAGGACACCACTCTCAGTGGCCCGAAAAGATCGAGCGAGCTGCGGGACATCGGCGCCTCCTTCGACGAGAAGGTCAAGCCGCTGCTCAACGCGGACCAACAGCCGAAGTTCCAGGAGTTGCGCGAAGCGCTGCGCAGCGCGTGCTCGAGAAGATAGCGAGCGGCGGCGCCAAGTTGGAAAGGGACGTCGAGGAGGCGTGGAGAACGGATGAAGCAGGGCTTAAGACAGATGAAAGAGCGGTCGGAGAAAGACGTGGAGAAGCGGGCAATGACACGGTGGTTACTTCGCACGTGCTGTTCTTGTGCGTGGGCTGCCGCGCCGCGTGTCCGCTTTGCCTGGGATGGGGCCAGCCATCGATGGCACAGCAGCTCGTCAACGCCGCAGGCGGTGCTGGCGGTTCCGACCGCGGACGGACGCGTTCCGCGTGGTCCAGGTCATCAAGGGCGAGCGGCCGGCGGACGGCATCATCAGGGCGGAGGCAATCCCGCTTGATGACGTCGCGGCCGCGACCGCCGACGTTGCTGCTCGTGCGCGACGACCCGTTGCCGACGTGGGTCATCCTCGGCGCGATTGCTGTCGCGCATGCGACTGGCTGCGCGCGCTCGCGGCGGGAAAGCGCTGCGGACATGAACCCGGACGAGTGGCGCGCCCGCGTCGCGCTGGTCGTCCCCATCTGGAGCACCGCGAGCCGCTGGCGGCCGAACTCGCATACGCCGAGCTCCCGGCCGCGCCGTATGCCGCGCTGCGGACGGCGAAGCCGCACCTCGACGCGCCGCGCTTCGCCGGTGGCTGGCGGACCCGGAGCTCGCCGCGCGCCAACCGCTTTGCCTGCTGCTGCTCGGAATCTCCGGCAACGCGCAGGACGCCGCCGCTCTCGAGCAACGCCTGCAAGCGGCCTGGATGGGCGCGACGCGGCGAACCTGGGCTCGATGCTGGCCGCCGACCTGGAGCTGCGCGGGCGGCGCGCGTGGCGTGGGTCGAGTCGAACTATCTCGCCGACCCCAGCGCTCGCACGCCGGAGATCAAGGCGGCGCTGCTCGCGCTCTCCGTGCACGGCAACGCCAACGGCGCCATCCCGCGCGAGCGGGTGATCCAGTCCTACCGGCTGTTCATGAAAGAGCACCCGGAGATCGCCGGACACGTCGCGCCGGACCTTGCGGCCTGGCAGTACTGGGACGCGGTGCCGGATTACCTCGCGCTGATGAAGTCGGATGTCCGGCAAAGTTTCCGTCGCGGCCGCGATCTCCGCTTATTTGGGGCAAAGCCCGATCGGAAACCTGATCAATTCAGACTGTCGGAGGTCGCTCCCGCAGATCAGCCGACAAGTGCGGACGTCCTGGAATCCCGTGTTGCCGCAACGTGACAATTGTCGTTCGCATTGAGTTTCTCCTGTCATGAAACACTTCCTGCGCGAACCGCTCTTTCATTTCCTGCTCATCGGAGCCATGCTGTTCGGCGTGTACCCCTACGCGGAACGGGGTCACGGCGGGGTCGAGCAGTCGAAGCAGATTCAACTGTCGCTCGACGACCTTTCGCAGTTGGTCCTGCTGTTCCAGTCGCAATGGCGGCGCGACCCGACGCCGGAGGAGTTGCGACAGCTGGTGGAGGAAAAGGTGCAGTCAGAGGTGCTCTATCGCGAAGCGCTGGCGATGGGACTCGACAAGAACGACAAGATCGTCAAGCGCCGCATGGCGCAGAAGATGCAATTCCTCGCCGAGGACGTCGCCGCCGCGCGCGAGCCGACGACCGAGGAACTCGAGACATGGTACGAGAAGAACCGTGACAAGTTCGCGCTGCCCCCACGGGTCAGTTTCCGGCATCTCTATTTTTCGCCAGACCGCCGCGGGACCCGCGCGCGCGACGATGCGGCGAACGCGCTGACGAAGCTTGCCGGTCAGCCCGAAGACTCGAAGCTCGCCGACGAGGCTCGCCGACCCGTTCATGTTCCAGGAGTATTACCGCGACCGCGCGCCGGATTACCTCGGGAAGGAGTTCGGGCCGCATTTCGCGCTGGCAGTCGAGAAATTGTCGCCCGGCTCCTGGCAAGGACCGATTCGAGTCCGGGTTCGGCTGGCATCTGGTGTTCGTGGACACCGTGATCCCAGGCCGCGTGCCCGATTTCGAGGAAATCGAGGGCGACGTGAAAACAGCCTGGCTCGCCGAGCAGAAGGCGCTGGCGTGGGACAAGGCGTACAAGGACATGCGCGCGAAGTACACCGTGTTGCTGCCCGCGCCGGCGAGAGCGCATCGGCAAACGGCGACACGTCGCGCAGCCAGCAGATTCCCGCCTTATCGGGCGAGGGCGGCTCATGAGACGATGGCAGCAGGCTTCGGGTGGCTGCTCGCCGGGCAGCTGCTCGCGTTGCTGCTCGTGCCGCTTGCGGCGTCGGCGCACGAGGCGCGCCCGGCCTATCTCGAGGTCAAAGAAACCGCGCCCGGCCAGTTCAGCGTCCTGTGGCGCACGCCGGTTCTGGCGGGCATGCGGCTGCCCATTGTCCTGAAGCTTCCGGACCGTGTGAAGAACCTGAAAGAGCCCGTTGTGAGCGAGCTCGCGGACTTGCTCGTCGAACGGCGCTGGATCGACGCGGGGCCGAAGGGATTGGCGGGCGAGCGCATCGAGTTCGCGGGCCTGCAATTGACCATCACCGATGTGCTGGTGCGCGTGCAGATGCTCGACGGCACGCATTCAACCGAGCTGGTCCATCCTTCGCGCCCGTGGGTCGAGATCGCAACCCCGCGCGCACGCTGGCCACCGCTGGCGTGTTCCTCACGGAGGGCATCAAGCACATCCTGCTCGGCGTCGATCACCTGCTCTTCGTGCTCGGGCTGGTGCTTCTCGTCAATAATCGCTGGATGCTCATCAAGACGATCACCGCCTTTACGGTGGCGCACAGCATTACTCTAGCGCTTGCGACCCTCGGTTACGTGCACGTCCCGGCCGCGCCGCTCAACGCTGCCATCGCGTTATCAATACTGTTCCTTGGCGCCGAAGTCGTGCGCTCCTGGCGCGGCGAAACGAGCCTCACGATTCGCCACCCGTGGCTCGTCGCCTTCCTCTTCGGACTGCTGCACGGCTTTGGATTCGCGAGCGGTCTCGTCAGCCTGGGGCTGCCACAGGGCGACATCCCGCTTGCGCTATTTATCGTTCAACGTTGGAGTTGAACTGGGCCAGCTCGGATTCGTCGCCCTCGTGCTCCTTCTCGAGAAGTCATTCAATGTTCTTGAGGTTCGCTGGCCCCGCGCCATCGAGCTTTTCCCGGCCTATGCGGTTGGAGGGCTTGGCGCGTTTTGGACCATCGACCGGCTGATCGTCATGGTGGGGGGAGCAGCATGAAAAAGGGTGTCTGCGCCCGGACTGGTCTCCTCAGCGCCTACCTCTTTGCCTTGGCGCAAAGTGCCCACGCACATATCCTCCCTGGCGAGGCAGCCGGATTCTTATCCGGTGTGCTTCATCCTATTTCAGGGCTCGATCATAGTCTTGCGATGGTCTCCGTTGGCGTATGGGGAGCTCAGCTCGGACTGCCAGCAATCTGGATTCTGCCGGTGACATTCCCAATTATGATGGCCTTCGGTGGCCTCATGGGCTTTCTTGGCGTTCCGTTGCCGGGGACGGAGCTGGGCATCGCGCTGTCGATGGTGGTTCTTGGCGGCGCAGTGATGTTCGAAGCGCGTCCGCCGCTGCCAGTCGTCATGGCGATCGTCGCATTCTTTGCGATCTTCCACGGCTATGCTCACGGTACGGAGATCCCCCAGGGCGAGAGCGCGCTCCTATACAGCCTCGGCTTTGTGCTGGCGACAGGTTTCCTGCACCTGGTCGGAATCACGGTCGGAGTGATTCATCGCTGGTCATGGGGGAAAGGAGCACTACGGCTGGCAGGATCAGCCGTCAGTCTTGCCGGCCTCTTTTTCATCTGGAACCCAGCATGACCGACGTGCCAATAAATCATCTTCCGATTTCGCGCTCCGTGGCTTGTGTCCCTTGCGCTCATACTGAGCGGCTCGCCTGCCGACGCGCACCTGATCACGACTGGCCTCGGGCCGGTCTACGATGGCATCTCACACTTTCTGATGTCTCCCGAAGATCTCGTTCCCGCCTTCGTGTTGGCACTGCTCGCCGGGCAGGGCGGTCCCCAAGCCGCCCGGCGGGTGCTGTTCTTGCTCCCCGCAGGCTGGCTTATAGGTGGTCTCGCGGGGCTTTCAGCGGCTACCGCCCCGCCCGCCGACCTGACATGGCTGATCTTCGTACTGCTCGGCGGCCTAGTGGCTGCACATCTCAGACCGCCCGGCGCAGCAGTGATGGCAATCGCAGCCCTGCTCGGCTTATTCAAGGGGTTCATCAACGGTTCGGCAATGAGCTACGCCGGGCTCGGGTCTGTTCTCGCTCGTCGGGATCGCTGCAACTGTTTTTGCTGTAGTCGCACTCGCTGCCGCCGCTGCAATTGCAATTACATGGCCGCCCGCGAAGAATCGCGGTTCGCGTGCTTGGCAGTTGGACTGCAGCCACTGGCCTCCTGCTGTTCGGCTGGTCTCTGAGATAGTTCGAGGGGAAAGAAAAGGAATATTTCGGCGATGTTGCAGCTGTCCGTTAATGCCACGATTGAAGCGGCCACTGTTGAATGGGCCCAGAGATGTGGAGAACCGCTGGCGGTTTTCCGTCAGGCGAACCGGGTTGTGTGCACGAAAGAGGCGGAGGCGCTATGAAATGGGGGCTGATTTTTGCCGCTGTAGCGGAAGCGGCTACCGGATTGGCCCTGATGATTGTTCCTTCAGTCGTCGGGCAATTATTGTTGGGCGAGGAACTTACGGGCATCGCCGTCCCGATTGCCCGTGTGGCCGGCATCGCCCTGATTGCTTTAGGGATCGCCTGCTGGCCTGGTCCGCCGCAAGTCGGCATGTTAATATACAGCGCAGTCATCACTCTGTTTCTTGCTTATCTCGGTTTCGTACGTGGGTTGACGGGCGTCTTTCTTTGGCCCGCTGTTGCGCTTCACGGAGTTCTATCAATTCTCCTCGTTCGCGTCTGGCTTGCGACCGAGCGGAAATAAAGGAGCCGACGCGCAACATATGTGCCATTTCCCGGCGACATCCGATAGTCCTAGAACCTTGGTGCAATAATCCGAAAGGACGAGCAAAATGAAGCTTCGATTGATTAGCGCAGCGTTTGCCATCTCGCTTTTTCCGATGGCTGCAAATGCACAAGTCGTCATCAACATGGGCGCGTTTACGTGCAGCCAATATCTAGCAATGCCGTTGTCTATGTCTGTTGATTTCTCGGCGTGGATGAGCGGCTGGTACAGTTATCAAACCCGCAGGACATTTGTGGATATTCTTGCGCACCAGAACAATATCGCGAAACTAAAATCGTGGTGCCAATACAATCCGCAAGCAAGCGTGATGACTGCCTTGCAGACCGCGATTGGTCCGCAGTGACGTTCTTGACACCCGGAGGAAAGCCATGAGATGGAAGGTTCTTTTCATAGCCGCGACTTTGCTGATAGGCGCTTCACAACCAAGCGCGGCACAGATCGCTGTAGATATGAATCAGATCACTTGCGGAAGCTATCTCGGATATAGTCCAACGATTCGGAATTTCGTCCGCTTTTGGATGAGCGGTTATTACAATGCGGCTGCCAATAGCAACGTCTTGAACTACGACAGCTTTCAAAAGAATTCAGCAAAGGTCACGGCCTACTGCAAGACACACCGGTCTCTGACGCTGCCGACCGCGATCCAGAATCTCGGCATTTGGTAGTGAAAGATGGATTGCATCTCGACGAAACATTGCGCGCGTTGCAAAAATGGACAACTGTGTGGAGGATGACATGAACATTAACATTCGCTTCGTCCGCCTCATTTTGGCAATGCTCACAATCGGGCTAGTGTTCGTCGGTGCCCCTGCCCAGGCGGCCAGCTGGCTTGAAAAGAACTTTTGGCTCTCGGGTCCACGCTATGACAACGTCGTCCCACCCTGCGAGGCTGGGCTAGACAAGATTGTGGACGGATTTGCGACGACGGAGAGTCGGTTTTGGAATTCGGACCTACACATCACTGGGTTTGCGGACGTTCGTGAAACGGCCTTCGATCCGTGGGCGTCGCAATCGATCCCGCGACGTTATTGTACCGCCTTCGCACAGGTATCCGATGGTAGCCGCCACAGGGTTAAGTACTGGATTGGCGAAGACACGGGATTTATTGGTGCGACGTGGGGCGTCGAATGGTGTGTGGTCGGCCTCGATCGCAACTGGGCCTATAATCCAGCTTGCCAAATGGCTACACCCTAGCGACAGCGCTTGCGACGGCAAACCAACTCAAGGCTTGCGATGGGCATTCGCGAAATGGATCCGGCTTGGGGGAGACCATTTATCGGGTCGCTGCAATTATCGCCGTCCTGATCGTCGTGGTGGTCGTCGGACGCTACATGATTAACGCGAGCGAAGGCTTCCTGTTATCTCGATTAGTTCGTTAGTGGTTGCCGGCGTTGTCTGGCTGGTGGGTTGGACTTTCCGTCTTGTCTAGTCGCGGCGGCAATGTCCTACGAAACGTATATTCGTGTTTGGAGGCGATCATGCGTGCAGGCCGATGGATTACGAGCACCTCTGTCCTGGCGATATCGGTACTATTTGCGTGTGAACTCGGCACTAACGCAGCAGATCACCGGCACGCCGGGGTCACCGGGCGCCACCACGACAATTGACGGAAAGCAGCTTCCAGCACCCGACCCGAAATTCGGTGGCGTGATCAAGGATGACGCGCTGCAGTCGAAACCGTGGTGGGCGCCGCAAGTTGTACCGCCGAAGGACGCGCCGAACGTTCTGCTCATCATCACTGATGACGCCGGTTTTGGGGTACCGAGCACATTTGGTGGCGTGATCCAGACACCGACGATGGACCGCATCGCGCATGAGGGCCTGCGCTACACGCGTATGTTCTCCACCGCACTGTGCTCGCCCACGCGCGCGGGATTGATTACCGGTCGTAACCATCACTCGGTGGGCTTCGGCGTCATCTCCGAACAGTCGACCGGTTATCCCGGCTACAACAGCATCATCGGCAAGGATAAGGCGACCATCGGGCGTATCCTGCTCGACAATGGCTACCATACGTCGTGGTTCGGCAAGGACCACAACACGCCGGCCTTTGCCGCCAGTCAGGCGGGACCGTTCAACCAATGGCCGACCGGCATGGGCTTTGAATACTTCTACGGTTTCGTCGGCGGCGATGCCAACCAGTGGGAACCTAACCTGTTCCGCAACACCACGCAGATCTATCCGTTCCTCGGCAAGCCGCCCGGGACCTGGAACCTCGTTACCGCGATGGCCGACGACGCCATCGACTGGATGACGCGGATGCATCAGATCGATCCGAAGAAACCGATCTTCATCAAATACGCACCCGGCGCTACGCACGCGCCGCACCACCCGACCAAAGAATGGGTGGACAAGATCCACGCCATGCACATGTTCGATGACGGCTACGAGAAGTTGCGCGAGCGCATATTCGAGAACCAGAAGCGACTCGGCATTGTTCCCAAGGATTCCGTGCTGACACCCTGGCCCAAAGACAAGCTGAAGCCGTGGGACCAGCTCAGCGATGTGGAGAAAAAGCTCTTCATTCGCCAGGTCGAAGTCTTCGCCGCCTACGCGGCGTATAACGACCACGAGATCGGGCGCGTTATCCAAGCCTTCGAGGACCTGGGCAAGCTCGACAACACGCTGATCATCTATATCAACGGCGACAACGGCACCAGCGCCGAGGGCGGGCCGCTGGGCACTCCGAATGAGGTCGCCTTCTTCAACGGCCTCAGCGAACTTCCAGCCGAAGTGCAGATGAAGTGGTACGATGTTTGGGGTACTGATAAGACCTACAATCACATGTCGGCGGGCTGGTCCTGGGCTTTCGACACGCCGTTCGATTGGTTCAAGCAGAATGCGTCGAGGCTCGGCGGTATCAACCAAAACATGGTGGTCTCGTGGCCGGCGCGCATCAAGGACAAGGGCGGCTGGCGCGACCAGTTCATGCACGTCATCGACGTGCTGCCGACGATCCTGGACGTGACCGGCATTCATGCTCCCGAGTATGTTGACGGCATCAAACAGGCGCCGATCGAAGGAACGAGCTTCGCCTATACTTTCGACGCCAAGAACGCCAAGGCGCCAACACGGCATACAACGCAATACTTCGAGATGATGGGACAGTGGGCGCTTTACGATCACGGATGGCTGCTCAGCACCGAGGTCAATCGTGCACCCTGGGAAGCGTTCGGTCCGGCAAACCCCGACCCGCTGAACAATCAGGTGTTCCAGCTTTATGACTTGAGTAAAAACTGGAACCAGACTGACGACATCGCCGCGCAACACCCGGACAAGGTTGCAGAGTTGCGCAAAAAGTTCGTCGCGGAAGCGAAGAAGTACCACGTCTTCCCGCTGGACGCTTCGGTCGCAGGCCGTATCGTCGCGCCGCGCCCGAACATCACCGCTGGGCGTACCGAGTTCGTCTACACGCGGCCGATGACCGGCCTGCCGCAGGGCGACTCGCCGCTGCTGCTCAATACCTCCTACACGATCACCGCTGACATTGAAGTGCCGCAATACGGGGCCGAGGGCATGATCCTCACCTCGGGAGGGCGTTTCGGCGGCTATGGCTTCTACCTGCTGAAGGGCAAGCCGGTGTTCCTCTGGAACCTGGTCGACCTTAAGCGTGTCAAGTGGGAAGGGGCCGACGCGCTCACGCCCGGCAAGTATGTCGTCGAGTTCGATTTCAAATACGATGGATTGGGCCCGGGCACACTGGCGTACAACAATTTCAGCGGTGTCGGCAGGGCCGGAACCGGCACCCTGAAGGTTGACGGCAAGGCCGTCGCCACCCAGACGATGGAAAAAACGCTGCCCATGATCCTTCAATGGGATGAGAGCTTCGACATCGGTTCCGACACGCTCACGGGTGTGAACGACGAAGACTACAAGCCGCCGTTCCCGCTGACGGCCAAGCTCAACAAGCTGACGATCAAGGTTGATCGGCCGCAGTTGTCAGCCGCAGACATCCAAAAACTTCAGGCCGCGATGAGTGCCGCCGAGGACGGGCCTGTTTCGGAAGATCTTACGGTCGTCCAGAAACTAGAAGTGCGTGTCGACAAGATCAAAGATTGTCGCAAGCAAGCTGATGCGAAAAAACTGGACGTAGTCGAGCGGATTAAATTTGTACGCGAGTGCTTGCAGTGATGCATTGTTCTCGGACCAGGTGAAGGGGCGCCTGTGCGCCCCTTCACCTCCAAAAACCGCATGTCGAAAATTTAGTTGAGTTTGTTGCGGTGCGTGAGTCCGCTTAGCGCTAGTCACAAGATCGCGTCCTATCGCGCGCGCCAGCCGAAGCTGGCACTGAGGAAAACAAAAAGCTTGAAGAAGCGCAGCCAAACAAGCAGTTGGACGATTAGCAATCATCTCGCGAGGGCCAAAAGCGTTAGAGTTTTCGGGCTTTCGGATTATCAGTCTTGCGAGCACAGGGATGATCGACAAGTACAGTATTCCTCAACAGCTTGGTTCGGCGGGGCAGCGCTTTTTCCATGTCATGGCCAAGCCGGCAGGCTCGACCTGCAACCTGGACTGCAGGTACTGCTTCTATCTGAGTAAGGAGACGCTGCTCGCACCGCAGCGGTCTGTTGCAGATGAGGCCGGCGTGAGCTTTAGGCTTCAGGGAACATTTGCGAGCCTTGCGGCAGGATCGCTATACACGCGAAAGCTGGCATTCCCCAATGCCTTATGGCGCGGGATCCCGCGAGAGCATCGCTTTTGCGATTGTTTCGAGGATCATCAACGCATCCGCTGTCCCGTCAGCTTCACCCTTTTCAAAATCACGATCTGTCAGTCCCATCGTGTTTGTCACATGAGCTAGGCATAGCATCGACACCCCCCTTATGCGGGCGAAGGTGTAAAGGGCGGATGCTTCCATTTCGACGGCCAGTATGCCTTTAGCTCGCGCCGCCGCAACGGCGGCTGCTGTCTCGCGGAAAGGCGCATCTGTTGTCCAGCTTGGACCAACAACGACCGGCAGCCCTACCATTTTCAAAGCGTCCGAGGCAAGTGCCACGATGCTAGGATCGGCTTCGGCAAATGTTTCCGGCAGGGCATAGTGATAGCTCGCCCCTTCGTCCCGTACGGCGCGATCAATGATGACAAAGTAGGGCGGTTTTTCTAGCGCAACGATTTGGCCGGCGGACGTTAGACTAATCAATATGCGACACCCGCAGGCGAACAGTTCCTCTCCAATTAATACGGCGAATGACGCGCCAACGACGCAGCCGAGGATGCCAACTGTTTCGCCGCCAAGTGGGAAGGTATAGAGATCGGTATGATAGCAGGGCCAAGCATCGAAAGGCTTCGCGCGGCCTTCGGCCTTTAGTCGGCGGACGATGTCGCCGTCAGGATCAAGGATACAAATTTTTGGCACATCAACGACGGGCAATCCTTTTTGGCGGCGGGCTTCGCGTATCAGGGCGGACGGCAAAAACACCGAAGGTGAATTCGGGTCTTTATTTTCGAGAATGGGCGGTAAAGGCAAGTTAGTTCTCGCTATTGAGTTGAGGCACCGGGATGGCACTTTATTGCCGACTGACCGGCATTTCCAATAGAAGGAAATCATTCATGAGCGAGCTCGGGCGGCAAGCCCATTGGGAAAATGTTTACATTACCAAGGACGAAAAAGGCGTTAGTTGGTTTCAAGTGAAGCCTGATATTTCCCTTGATCTCATTCTGGCAACTGGCGTCAATGCCACAGCATCAATCATTGATATCGGCGGTGGCGCATCGCGGCTAGTCGATGCACTTATTGATGAGGGTTTTGAAGCCGTCACCGTCCTCGATCTCTCGCAAAGGGCACTTGCAACGTCGAAGGCGAGACTTGGCGCGAAGGGCGCGCCCGTACAGTGGGCAATAGCGGATGTTACGGTTTGGGAGCCGTCACAAAATTATGATGTTTGGCATGATCGCGCGGCGTTACATTTCCTGACCAATCCGGAGGATCAGGCTGCCTATGCCAAGCGGGTTCTAAGGGGCGTGCGCCCGGGCGGCCATGTCATCATTGGTACGTTTGCGCCGGATGGCCCAGCGCGTTGCAGCGGCTTACCAGTCGTTCGCCATGACGCAGCGACACTAGGGGGACTGCTAGGCCCTTCGTTTGAATTGATTGAGAGCAGACGGCACGACCACCAAACGCCTGCGGGTGCCATTCAAAGGTTCCAATTCAGCCGATTTCAACGCATCCCGTGAGTGACGCTGGCCGTGAGCTATCGCCCCGTAAATCTCATGCCTTGATGATCTCGATACTCCCGGCCTCGGTATCCACAATCGTGACCATCAGCATCGGATAAGTCTTTTTCACCGCAGTGCCCGCAGTTGCTGCCAATTCCTTGCTGCCAAACGACCGTTTGGTTTGTCCGTCCACTCGCAACAGAAAACGCTCCTCTGTGGGCCGTGCCTGACCCTTTGGCGCGTCGGCAACTGCCTGATCTGGGGCTTCATGAGGGTGTGTCGTGTCAGCGTACGACATTTTACCTTTGTCGTACCGCGCGTCGTACAAAGGCGGGAGAAATATTCGAAAACGAGCTAGAATGAGCGAAAATTGGCGAGAATGGATTTGGCCGAAAGTCGGCGTGAGATTATGGAAAGCAAGGATAAACGGCAAAAAATACTGGATCGGCGATTTTGTGTCGCGCCGATGATGGAATGGACCGACCGGCACTGCCGGTTCTTCCATCGCCTGCTCACGCGCAGGGCGTTGATCTACACGGAAATGCTCACCACCGGCGCAGTACTGCGCGGCGACCGGGAGCGGCTGCTCTATTTCGATCCGTTTGAACATCCGGTTGCATTACAACTTGGCGGCAGCGATCCGGCGGCGCTCGCCGCATCGGCGCACATCGGCGCCGATTTCGGCTACGACGAAATAAATCTCAATGTCGGCTGCCCATCCGACCGGGTGCAGGAGGGCCGCTTCGGCGCCTGCCTGATGGCGGAGCCGGCGCTGGTTGCCGACAGCGTCGGCGCTATGAAGGCGGCGGTCGAAATTCCAGTCACGGTGAAATGCCGGCTCGGCATCGACGAGCAGGATCCGGCGCAGGCGCTGTTTTCCTTCGCCGGCGCGGTGAAGGCTGCCGGCGCCGACGCGCTGATCGTGCATGCGCGCAAGGCTTGGCTGAAGGGGCTGTCGCCTCGCGAGAATCGGGAGGTACCGCCGCTCAACTACGCGATCGTGCATCGGCTCAAAGCCGCGCATCCGGATTTCGAAATTATCCTCAACGGCGGTATCGCCACACTTGAGCAAGCGGCCGAACAGTTGGCGCATGTGGACGGCGTGATGATGGGCCGCGCCGCCTATCAGGAGCCGTGGCGGCTGCTGGCGGTTGATTCCGAGTTGTTCGGCGAGCAGGCGCCTTTCGCCAATGCCAGGGACGCCGGCCTCGCGCTGGTTCCCTATATTGAGCGCGAACTGGCCAAAGGCGCGCACCTGCACGCCATAACCCGCCATGTGCTCGGCCTGTTCCGTGCGGTGCCCGGTGCGCGCGCTTACAGGCGTCATCTGGCGACGGAAGCGGTGAAACCGGGCGCCTCCGCCTCTGTCATGGCTGATGCGCTGGCTCTGGTGCTGGACAGGCCGGTGGATTTGTCGCACATCGCCGCCTGACTTCATCGCCGTGATTGTCGGGGGCTTTGCGGGTGCTGGGCTATCCAATCAGCGAAATCGTCTGGCTTGTGTTGTTGATTTTCGCGGGCGGCATCGTCACCGGTATTCTTGCCGGCCTGTTCGGTATTGGCGGCGGCGGCATCATCGTGCCCGTGCTCTACGAAGTCTTCGGCATGATGCAGGTGCCGGATACGGTTCGCATGCAGCTTTGCATCGGCACCTCGCTTGCTATCATCGTGCCGACCACAGTGCGTTCGTATTTCGGCCACAAGAAAAAGGGCGCAGTGATCCCGCAAGTGATCCGCGTCTGGACGCTGCCGGCAATCGCCGGCGTTGTGATGGGCTCGGTCACCGCATGGTTCGCGCCGTCCGCAGTGTTCAAACTTGCCTTCTGTGTCTTTGCCGCCTTCATCAGCGTCAAGATGCTGTTCGTCAGCGACCGCTGGAATATCGGCAAGGAACCGCCGGGGCGTGGTCTGATGACGATTTTTGGCTTCATCACCGGGCTGTTTTCCTCGCTGGTCGGCGTCAGCGGCGGCGCGATCTCGAACGCGGTGCTCACGCTTTACGGCCAGCCGATGCAGCGCGCGGTGGCGACCTCCGCGGGCATCGGTGTGCCGATCACTGTCGTCGGCACTATCGGCTATGCAATTGCCGGCTGGCCGCACGTGGCGCAGCTGCCGCCGCTTTCGCATCGGCTTCGTTTCGCTGATTGGCTTTGTGCTGATGGCGCCGGTTTCGAGCTACACGACCGGCTATGGCGTGCAGCTGGCGCATTGGCTGCCGCGGCGCAAGCTCGAGATCGCTTTCGGAATCTTCCTGATGCTGGTGTCGTTTCGCTTTCTCGCGACCCTTATTTAGCGCGCGGCATCACGGCTATGGCCGCGCATGCGCAGCGTGTCGCCGCGCACCTCCCAGCTTTCCAGCCGGTTGAGGAAGCTCATGCCGAGCAGATTGTTCTTGAGTTCGCCTGGCTGCGCGACCAGCGCCGGCACCGCGCGCTCGGTCAGACCGCCGACAGCGAGGCGGTCGAGCGTCACCGGCGCGGCGCGGGTGCGGCCGTTGGCGGTGTCGACGTTGACCGTATAGGTCGAGCACTTCGAGCGGCAGGCCGGCGGCTTTGGCCGCGTCCTGGGTCAGCACCACCGAGCTCGCGCCGGTGTCGAGCACCATCGGCACGCGCGCGCCGTTGATCTGCGCCGCCACCGCGAAATCGCCGCCGCGACCGCGCACGACTTCGACATTGCGCCCATGTCCCGCCGACGTAGCCGGGCACGAGTTCGGCGATGACGCGGTCGGCGACGTCGCGCAATTCGAAACGATAGCTGTAGCCGACCACCAGCATCAGGCCGACCACGACCCAGAACAGCATCGCCTCGAGCGCCTTGGACAGATCGTTCGCGAAACAGTCACCAGCACCAGTCCGCCGATAAATACCACCAGCGCGATCTTGATCACCAACGCGCCGACATCGTGGCGCAGCAGCGTGGCGATGGCGTCCTGATCGCTGCTGGCGATCAAGGCCGCCAGCGACAACGCAGCGCCCAGCAAGCAGCGACCAAGTCAGGCGGCGGCTCACGGCGTCATCCTGTCGCGCTGCCCATCGGTTGTCGCCGCCGCGGCGAGCCGCTCCGGCAATTCGGCCATCACGCGCGGGCGTTCGGCTCGCGCTCATCGCCGATCCACCGCGCGATCTCGTCGAGGGTGCGGCCGCAACCCAGGCAAAGCCCGGAGCGGGCATCGAGCGTGCAGATCTTGACGCAGGGGTCTCGATCATGGTCCGTCTCAGGCGATGAATTGGCTGCAACATAGGCATGGCGGCCGGGAACGCAATCCTGGCGGTGGGCAATGACGAAAAGTTCAAGTGCCGGCGCGGAACAGCGGACGCCGGGTGAGACGGCGCCGTTCCTCGGGGCGTGAGCACCGGCTCGCCCGGCGCGGCGTGATCGATGGCGCGTGCTCCTGGCCATCGGCGCCATCGCCGCCACCACCCGCTCGGGCGGGAAGGTGACCACCACCTCGGTGCCGATGCGCAGCTTGGACTTGAGCGCGAAGGTGCCGCCGTGCAGGTCGACCAGGCTCTTGGCGATCGGCAGCCCGAGGCCGGCGCCTTGTTCGGCGGATTTGATCGAATTCGAGCCTTGGCCGAAGGAGGCGAGCACGATCGGGATTTCCTCCTCGGGGATGCCGGCGCCGGTGTCCTTGACGCTCATGTATTGGCCGCCGGAGGCGGTCCAGCCGACCTTCAGCCAGATTTCGCCGCCCTGCGGCGTGAACTTGATGGCGTTGGACAGCAGGTTGAGGCAAATCTGGCGCACCGCGCGCTCGTCCGCCCACAGCCGCGGCAGGTCGGTCTCGAACACTTCGTGGATGGTGATGCCGCGGTTGGTGGCGCGCAGCTTGAGCAGATGGTGGCAATCCTCGACGATGCCGGCCAGCGAAACCGATTCCTCGTTGAGCTCGTAGCGGCCGGCCTCGATGCGCGACAGGTCGAGGATTTCGTTGATCAGGCCGAGCAGATGCACGCCGGAATTATGGATGTCGGCGGAATATTCCTTGTAGGCCGGCACCGCGTGCTCGCCGAACACTTCCGCTCTTCATCACTTCGGAGAACCCGAGAATGGCGTTGAGCGGTGTGCGCAATTCGTGGCTCATCTGCGCAAGGAAGCGCGACTTGGCGATGTTGGCGGCTTCCGCGCGCCGCCGCGCCTCGTCGGAGATCGCCTTGGCCTGTTCGAGTTCGCCGATCAGCGCGTCTTTTTCGGCGCGCGCTTCCAGCGTCGCGAGCGTGGTCGAGTAGAGCCGGTAGGCGAGCACGGCGAAATAGCCCTGCGCGGTCACCGCCATGATGGCGAGGATGTAGTTGCGCAGCGTGCCTTGCAGCGCGAAATCGAGCGCGATCGCCGCGGTGACCGGGAAGGTGGCGGCAAACACCGCCATCGGCAGGCTCGAGGCCAGCATGCTCGACACCGCCACCACCAGCAGCATGACGAACAGCATGAAGGTGCCCGAGCTTTCGTCGACGCCGACCGGATGGATCAGGATGAACATCCAGGCCAGGCCGTAGAACAGATCGAGCATGATGAAGCGCAGCCGCCAGGTGCGCGTCGGATACCTCCGCCATCGGCAGCTCGAGGAACTGCCGGCATTTGGTGATCATGACGGCGTGGATCACCAGCACCGACGCGGTCCAGGCGCCGGCGGCCACCGCGCCGGTCCACAGGCTCGACAGGAAGCCGATGGTGGCGACCAGCAGCAGGATCACCAGCGAGGCGGACAGGCGGTTCTGCGCGTATTGGCGCAGCAGCTCGTAGTCGAAGGCGGGGCGGGTGCCGCTCGAGGAGGTCAGCCGGTCGCGCGCCTCGCGCACGTATTGCGCGGCAAGGCGGCGCTTGACCGGCGAGGCTTCCGGCGGCAGCGCGGAGAGATCGGGCTGTTCGCCAGGGATTGGCATAAATTGACGCTTGTTACGCACGAAAATCGGACGCGCCAACCTCGCCGCATAATCCTTAAGACCAAGCTTAAGAGCCGGCTAAAAACGCTGGTTAACGACTCGTTACCGGCGCCTTTGACAGGGCTGTTTGCCGCATGTTCGGCTGCCGGCAAGACGAACGAGGGCCGGGAGTCCCCGAATGAAGCTCTACGACAGCGGACGGGCGCCAAACCCGCGGCGGACGCGCATTTTCCTCGCCGAAAAGGGCATCACGCTGCCGACCGAGCAGGTCGACATCATGGCCAAGCAGCACAAGACGCCGGAATACGCCGCCATCAATCCGCTTGCAGCGGAT
The DNA here is from genome assembly GCA_963738245.1 of uncultured Verrucomicrobiae bacterium. GTDB lineage: Bacteria > Verrucomicrobiota > Verrucomicrobiia > Limisphaerales > UBA11358 > UBA11358. The sequence continues at coordinate 68,722 of CAVTWB010000014.1, read as the reverse complement.
GCCCGCGCTGGTGCTCGACGACGGCACGGTGATCACCGAGTCGATCGCCATCTGCCGCTATTTCGAGGCGCTGCAGCCGGAGCCGCCGCTGTTCGGCGTGGGCGCAAAGGAAATCGCCGCTGGTGGAGATGTGGAACCGGCGCTGCGAGATCAATTTCTTGTCCAACGTCGCGGCGGTGTTCCGCCATCTGCATCCGTCGATGAAGGAACTGGAAGTGCCGCAACTGCCGGCCTGGGCCGAGGCCAACAAGCCGCGCGTCGCCTGGTTTCTCGAACTGCTCGACCGCGAACTGGCCACGCGCGAATTCATCGCCGGCGACCGCTATTCGGTCGCCGACATCACCGCATTGGTCACTGTCGATTTCATGAAGCCGGCGCGGCTTGCGATGCCGGAAGCGCTCGGCAATGTGAAACGCTGGCACGCCGCGGTGTCGGCGCGGCCGAGCGCGCGATGACGGCATGACGTCGTCATGCGAAGCGTCTGACCATCGTCGGCTCCGGCGACGCCTTCGGTTCGGGCGGCCGGTTCAATACCTGCTTCTTTCTCGAGACGGCGAAGAGCACGCTACTGGTCGATTGCGGCGCCTCGGCTTTGCCGGCGCTGAAAGTGCGCGGCATCGAGCCGAACCGGATCGATGCGATTATTCTCTCGCACCTGCACGGCGACCATTTCGGCGCGCTGCCGTTTCTGCTGCTGGACAGCTCAGTTTCTCGCGCGCCGCGAGCGCCCGTTGTTGATCGCCGGCCCACCCGGGACGCGCGCGCGAATCGACGCCGCGCTTGAAGTCTTTTTCCCAAAATCGACCGGCATCAACATGGCGCTTTCCCTGGCAGCGTCATCGAAATCGCGGTCGGCGTGCCGACCGATGTGCTTGGGCATTCGCTCATGACCGCCGAAGTGTTCCATCAGTCGGGCGCGCCGTCGACGGCGCTGCGCCTGTCGGATGGTCAAGGGTCTTTGCCTATTCCGGCGACACCGAATGGACCGACGCGCTGCTGCCGATTGCGCGCGATGCCGACTTGTTCATCTGCGAATGTTACGCCTATGCCGGCAAGCTCACTGGCCACATGAGTTGGGAAATTCTCAAACCGAAAATCTCCGATCTGCGTGCCCGGCGCTTGATGGTCACGCACATGAACCCGACCATGCTTGCGCGCCTTGACGAGATTAGCGGCCGCCGGCGTGCTGGCCGCAGCAGACGGGCTTGAGATCGAATTCTAGCGATCCAGCAGCGCGATCAGGCTCGAGGTGTCCCAGCGCTTGCCGCCCATGGCCTGCACCTCGGCATAGAACTGATCGACCAGCGCGGTGACCGGAGAGCGCGCGCCGTTCTTGCGCGCCTCGCCGAGACAGATGCTCAGGTCCTTGCGCATCCAGTCGACGGCGAAGCCGAAATCGAATTTGCCGGCGACCATGGTCTTGTAGCGGTTTTCCATCTGCCAGGATTGCGCCGCGCCCTTGGAGATGGTGGCGATCACCTTCTCGATGTCGAGACCGGATTTCTTGGCGAAATGCAGTGCCTTCGGCGAGGCCCTGCACCAGGCCGGCGATGCAGATCTGGTTGACCATCTTGGTCAGCTGGCCGGAGCCGGCGCTGCCCATCAGATTGCAGGCGCGCGCATAGGCGGCGATCACTTTCTCGGCGCTGGCGAACGGCGCCGCATCGCCGCCGCACATCACCGTGAGCACGCCGTTCTCGGCGCCGGCCTGGCCGCCCGAGACCGGCGCGTCGATGAAGTCGAAGCCGCCTTTTTTCGCTGCGGCGTAAAGTTCGCGCGCGATCTCGGCGGACGCGGTGGTGTGATCGACGAACACCGCGCCTTTGCCCACGCCGGCGAAGGCGCCGTCCGCTCCGAGCGTCACCTCGCGCAGGTCGTTGTCGTTGCCGACGCAGGCCATGACGAAATCCTGGCCCTCGCGCGGCGGCCTTCGGCGTCGGCGCGGACTTGCCGCCATATTGCTCGACCCATTTCTCGGCCTTGGCGGCGGTGCGGTTGTAGACGGTCACGTCGTGGCCGCCCTTGTTCTTGAGGTGTCCGGCCATGGGGTAGCCCATGACGCCCAAGCCCAGAAACGCCACTTTCGCCATCGTTTTTCTCCCTGACAAAATCGATTGTGCCTTGAATGATCGCTCGATGTCTCTTGGCCGGCCGCGGCCGCTGCCTATCTCTCAACCGGCGGCAGGCGCGTCAACCACCTTTGCCCGCATTGACCGCTCCGCGCCTGCGCCTATGGTGGCGCCGAAACAGGCTGCGCTTAGCACCTCGAGGAACGTCGATCATGGCGGCGACCAAGGAGCAGATTTTGGCGGCATTGGCGAAGGTGCCGTCGCCCGACGGCACTGCATTGCCGGATAGCCACACGCTGTCCGACATCGTCGTGACCGACGGCAAGGTGTTTTTCTCCATCACCGTCGATGCTGCCGCGGTGAAGGCGTGGGAACCGGTGCGCAAGCGCGGCGGAAGAGGCCGTGCGCGCGGTTTCCGGCGTGCACGTCGGCGCTGGTCGCGCTTACCGCCGAACGCGGCAGGCAGCGTCGCCGCGCGGCCTGCAGCCCGGCACGCCGGCGGGCGCGGCGCGCGCCCTGCGCCGCACACGCCCGCGCATCCCGCCGACAAGACGCAGCCCGGCATTCCCGGCGTCGATGCGGTGATCGCCGTCGCCTCCGGCAAAGGCGGTGTCGGCAAATCCACCACCGCGGTCAATCTCGCGCTCGGCCTGCGCGATCTCGGCATGAAGGTCGGCATGCTCGACGCCGACATCTACGGCCCCTCGCTGCCCAAGCTGCTGGGCATCAAGGAAAAGCCGCAGACCATCGGCGGCACGCGGCTCAAGCCGATCGAGCGTTACGGCCTCACGGTTATGTCGATCGGCTTCCTCATCGACGAAGAAACGCCGATGATCTGGCGCGGGCCGATGGTGATGTCGGCGATCACGCAGATGCTGCGCGAGGTGGAGTGGGGCAAGCTCGACATCATGGTGGTCGACATGCCGCCCGGCACCGGCGACGCGCAGCTCACCATGGCGCAGCAGGTGCCGCTGAAAGGCGCCGTCATCGTCTCGACGCCGCAGGATCTGGCGCTGATCGACGCGCGGCGCGGCATCGCCATGTTCCAGCGGGTCAACGTGCCGGTGCTCGGCGTGGTCGAGAATATGAGTTATTTCCTCTGTCCGCAATGCGGCGCGCGCTCGGATATTTTCAGCCACGGCGGCGCGCGCCACGAGGCCGAGCGGCTGGGCGTGCCGTTCCTCGGCGAGGTGCCGCTGCACATGACCATCCGCGAGAAATCGGATAGCGGCCTGCCGGTGGTCGCCACCGAACCGGATAGCGAGCACGCCAAGATCTATCGCGAAATCGCCGCCAAGGTGCGCGATCAGCTTAAAGGCGGTGCCGATGCCGGACGCGCCGCGCCGAAGATCGTGATCGAGGCGTAAGGTGCTTCAGCATGAGTATGCGGACCGGATTTTGGCCAGGCGTCGGCATTGCGCTCGCCGCCGCCGCGACGGCAATTCCATTTCCGGCGCAAGCGCAAACGCCGTCACTGGTGGCGACGCGAGCGTCCGAGCAGGGGGGCGATCTCGCCTTCGGCCGATTTATCGAACTCATTCGCGGGCACCTGCTTACAGGCGACGAATTGGTCATTCGTCGCGCGTGGAATTTGGCCTATCCGCATTTCACGTTCCCAACCGAGGAAATCTACGGAGTCATTCGCGACGAGCTGCATGACTAAAAGACTCCGCCGTTCGACTTCGCGCTCAAGGCGCTGGCACACACCGTCAAGGCGCACAACGCCAGACAGTATCCGAAAGCTTGGGAAAAGGTCGAGGAGGCGCTAGCCAAAGCCGACGCAGGGCTGAAGGCGAGGGTGCCCAACTGGCCGCGCTTCAAGGTCGCGGTTGCGATAGAGGTGCTTAAAACAGCGGCGGACGAATATGACGAAGCGATTGCCGATGGCCGCATCGCGCATGCGGTCGGCTACCGCACCGCGCGTGGATTTTTCTTGCAAGCCGAGCGCACGATCGCGACAGCTACTTCGGCACTGCCCGCCGAGGATGCCGCGGCGCTGGGCGATATCCGCATGGAGCTGGCGCGCATCATAGCGGTCTTCGCATCGATCGATGCGCCTGACCGGCCGCTGATCGAAAACGCCGCGCTGGGCGCGGCCGTGACGCAAATCGAAGCTGCGGCCGTGAAATTATTGCCCGGGCGCTGAGGTGGGCGTTGGGCTGGTTGGGAACATCGTGCTGAAGTGATGTTTTTTCTCCTATTTACGACCTTCGTCGAACCGGTGCAGACTGGATTTAGCCGGTGCGCTCGGTCATGGTTCCGGTTAGGCCCCTATGGCCTAAGGTCGCTCGATACGGGCAGGGGGCGCCCGTCAAAAGAAACAGAGGGAGGGTTACAGCATGAAACGTCGTCAATTTCTCAAAGCCGCTGGCGTCGGCGTCGCCGGCGCCGCGGTTGCCGCGCCGGCCATCGCGCAGTCGATGCCGGAACTGAAATGGCGCATGACGGCGAGCTGGCCGAAATCGCTCGACACGCTGTTCGGCGGCGCCGACATGATTTAGCCAAGGCGGTCGCCGAAGCGACCGACAACAAATTCCAGATTCAGACCTTTGCCGCCGGCGAAATCGTGCCGGCGCTGCAGGCGCTCGACGCCGTGTCAAACGGCACGGTCGAGATCGGCCACACCGCGTCGTACTACTACTTCGGCAAGGACCCGACCTTCGCCTTCGGCACCTCGGTCGCCTTCGGCCCCAATCAGCGCCTGAACCAGGGCTGGTACTATCGAGGGCGGCGGCCGCGAGGTGCTCAACGAGTTCTACAAGAAGTACAACGTCACCATGCTGCTCGCCGGCAATACCGGCTGCCAGATGGGCGGCTGGTTCCGCAAGGAGATCAACACGGTCGACGATCTCAAGGGCCTGAAATTCCGCATCGGCGGATTTCCCGGCGCGTCATCGCCAAGCTCGGCGGCGTGCCGCAACTGATCGGCGGCCGCGACATCTATCCGGCGCTGGAGAAGGGCACGATCGACGCCGCCGAGTGGGTCGGCCCCTACGACGACGAGAAGCTCGGCTTCTACAAGGTGGCGCCAAGTACTACTACTATCCCGGCTGGTGGGAAGGCGGCTCGATGCTCGGCGCCTTCATCAACCTCGACAAGTGGAACGCGCTGCCGAAGACCTATCAGGCGATCTTGCAGCAGGCGGCGGCTTAGGCCAACAACTGGATGATGGCGAAATACGACCTGCTCAATCCGCCGGCGCTGCGGCGGCTGATTGCCGGCGGCACCAAGCTGCACGCGTTCTCGCCGGCGATCATGGAAGCCTGCCTCAAGGCGGCGCATGAATTGCACGACGAGATCTCGCAAGACCAATGCGAGCTTCAAGAAGGTCTATGAGTCGATGAACGCCTTCATGAAGCCGGGCTATTCGTGGTTCCAGGTCGCCGAGATCAACTACGACTCGTTCATGATCCGGCACAACATCAGCGCCTGAAGTCGGCATCGCACTGACCGAAACGAAAAACCCCGGAGCCGCGGCTCCGGGGTTTTTTTTTGCTTGCGAGCGACTTCGCTTCGGCGGCTATCTGAAGATCGAGCGGCGGCGGCAGCTCGATCTGCGGCACCTCGATCTTCACCTTGTTCGGGATCGATGCCTGTTCCGCGCGCCTTTGTAGTGCATGACCATGGCCGGGAAGAAGATCACCAGCAGCACCATGATGACCTGGATGACCGACGAACGGCACGGCGCCCCAGTAGATCTGCCCGGTGGTCACGCCGTCCGTCGCTTGCCGGTGACGCGGTCGATGAAGGCTTCGCGCGGCGCCACCGAGCGCAGATAGAACAGGGCAAAGCCGAACGGCGGATGCATGAACGAGGTCTGCATGTTGACGCCGAGAATGACGCCGAACCAGATCAGGTCGATGCCGAGATGCTCGGCGGCCGGGCCGAGCAGCGGAATGACGATGAAGGCGAGCTCGAAGAAATCGAGGAAGAAGGCGAGCACGAACACAAACGCGTTGACGAAGACCAGGAAGCCGAACTGGCCGCCGGGCAGCGAGGTCAACAGGTTCTCGACCCAGATATGGCCGCTGACGCCGTAGAAGGTCAGCGAGAAGACGCGCGCGCCGACCAGGATGAAGACCACGAAGGCCGACAGCTTGGCGGTGGATTCGACGGCCTGGCGCACCAGATCCCAGGTCAGCCGGCGCTTGAGCGGCGCCGAGGATCAACGCGCCGCTGGCGCCCATGGCGCCGCCCTCGGTCGGGGTGGCGACGCCGATGAAGATCGTGCCGAGCACCAGGAAGATCAGGAACAGCGGCGGCACCATCACGAATGTGGTCTGCTGCGCCATGTGCGACAGGAAGCGGAAGCCGGTGAGCCGGTCGACATCCAGTTCACGACCGCCAGCCGAAGGCGAACAGAATGCCGAACAACTGGCGATAGCACGCACGTAATCCGTCATGACCAGCGAAGCCGCGCAGAACGGAACAGCCGAAAGCAGCCTCGCGACGTTGCGGAAATCAGAAGCGGAGCTTGACTGACGAATACGGCTGCGCACGCGTTCCAGCAACAGCCGAAATACGATCGCTCGAAGTCCAGCCGTGACGAGTCAGCGCAGCCGGTTGCGTAGATGCATGGCGAACGACGATGCCAGCGACACAGCGCCGACCAGCAGGATGCATTGCGCGGTGAGCAGCCGCGGCTGCCGCTCGGCTTCGCGGAAGCCGACCGCTTCCGCGCGGCAGGCCGGGCGTCGCCTTCGGGAAACACCAGGCGATGACCAGGAACACGTAGCACGGCGTAAAGCGCCGGCGAGCACGAGGCCGGGAATGAAGGCGCCCTCGTACATGTCGCCGACCGAGCGGCCGAGCTGGTCGGCCATCACGATCAGCACCAGCGACGGCGGAATGATCTGCGCCAGCGTGCCGGAGGCGGCGATCACGCCGGTCGGCGACGCGCCGGTCGTAGCCGTAGCGCAGCATGATCGGCAGCGAGATCAGCCCCATGGAAATCACCGAGGCCGCGACGACGCCGGTGGTGGCGGCCAAGCAGCGCGCCGACGAAGACCACCGCGTAGGCGAGGCCGCCGCGCACGGTGCCGAACAATTGTCCGATGGTGTCGAGCAGATCCTCCGCCATGCCGGAGCGTTCGAGCACCAGGCCCATGAAGGTGAAGAACGGGATCGCCAGCAGCGTGTCGTTGCTCATCACGCCGTAGACGCGGTCGGGCAGCGCCTGCAGGAAGTCGGGCTCGAACATGGCCGAGCTCGATGCCGATGAAGCGCGAAGATCAGGCCGACCGCGCCGAGCGAAAACGCCGCCGGATAGCCGAGCAGCAGAAACAGCACCAGGGCCCCGAACATGATCGGCGCCATGTTGTGCGATAAAGAAGGCTTCCATGCGAGACCCCGGTTGCGCCGCGCACTAGCGTTTGCTTGTCCATCGCCTCGATCATTTCTTCGGCCTCGGTTTCGAGCGAGCTCTTCTGGCTCGCATGCGGATCCGGGATGAGGCCGCGCATCACCGCGATGCGCTTGACCAGTTCGGAAAGCCCTTGGACGCAACAACATCGCGAACGCGATCATGATCAGCGACTTTGCCGGCCATTGCGGCAGACCGCCGGCATTCAACGATTGCTCGTTTTGCCCGAGAGGAAACCAGGAAGAACGGAACGCCGGTGATGATCATGATGATGCATCAGCGGCAACAGAAAAAACGCATGACCGACAACGTCGATGATGTTGCGCACGCGCTTCGGCATCAGGTTGTTCACGATGTCGATGCGGATGTGCTCGTTGGCCAGCAGCGTCCACGGCGAGCACAGCAGGAACACGATGCTGAACAGCACCCACTGCAGTTCAAGCCAGGAATTGGACGATGTGTCGAATACCTTGCGTACGGTGGCGTTGGCCGCCGACACCGACCACGGCGGCGAGGATCAGCCAGGCCAGGCGCTTGCCGATCCAGGTGTTGACGGCGTCGATGACGCGCGACACCGGCAGCAACGCCTTGAGCAATGCGTCAAGGGCGCCCACTGCATCTCCCCCCCTGGCCGAATTCTCGCCATCGCGGCTGGCCCGTTTATTTTTGTTTTATGCCCCACGACTTGGCCGCATGGCCCAAGCCCGCCACCTTAATCCGATGCCGCCATCAGCCCGTCAATGGCGAATATTTGTTGAGGCCCGACCCAGCCCAGCGGGATGCGGGGTTGCGAGAGGGCATGTGGCAAGGCCGCGGCCCGCCTGAAACCAGATTACAGACCTGATCAGCCCGCTGTGGCGCCGCTCAGCCGCCGGTCACGCTCATATGGCGGGCGAGCGCCGGGCGGCGGTGGCGGCGGTCGATGACGAAATCGTGGCCTTTGGGCTTGCGGGAGATCGCCTCGTCGATCGCGGCGTGCAGCAGATCGTTGCTTTCCGAGGCGCGCAGCGGCGCGCGCAGGTCGGCGGCGTCCTCCTGGCCGAGGCACATATACAGCGTGCCGGTGCAGGTGAGGCGCACGCGATTGCAGCTCTCGCAGAAATTATGCGTCATCGGCGTGATGAAGCCGAGCCGGCCGCCGGTTTCCTTGACGCGCACGTAACGCGCCGGGCCGCCGGTGCGATAGTCGATGTCTTCGAGCGTGTAGCGCTCGGCAAGCCGCGCGCGCACCATCGACAGCGGCAGATATTGTTCCAGGCGCTCTTCGCCGATCTCGCCGAGCGGCATCACCTCGATGACGGTGAGATCCATGCCGCGGCCATGCGCCCATTCGACGAGACCGCGCGAATCTCGTCTTCGTTGACGCCCTTGAGCGCCACCGCGTTGATCTTGACCTTCAGCCCGGCCGCCTGCGCCGCGTCGATGCCGGCGAGCACCTTGTCCGAGATCGCCCCAGCGGGTGATGGCGCGGAATTTGTCGGGATCGAGCGTGTCGAGCGAGACATTGATGCGCTCGACGCCGCAGCGCCTTGAGTTCGGCGGCGTATTTTGCCAGCTGCGAGCCGTTGGTGGTCAGCGTCAGCTCCTCGAGCGCGCCGGCTCGCCAGATGCCGCGACAGCGACGAAACCAGCGTCATGATGCCTCGGCGCACCAGCGGTTCGCCGCCGGTCAGCCGCAGCTTGCGTCACGCCCTTGGCGATGAAGACGCTGCACAGCCGATCGAGTTCCTCCAGGCTGAGCAGATCGGCCTTCGGCAGGAACGTCATGTTCTCCGCCATGCAATAGACGCAGCGGAAATCGCAGCGGTCGGTTACCGACACGCGCAGATAGGTGATGGCGCGCGCAAACGGATCGATCAGCGCGCGCGGCTGAATGCCGGCGCGATCGATTTCGAACCTTGAGTGCGCGTTGGCGGCTCATTTCTCCGTCCCTGCAAGGCGGCTTTCTCGGTCCGCGCTCAATGGATATGGGAATTGTGACCGATAATGGCCATAGCGTCCAGCAAGCCGCGCTGCGTGCGAAATCTGCTTGCGGGCGTAAGTCGCTACCGGAACGATGCGGAAACGGAAATCGGCTACTGCTTAGGCGGGGCGAGGCGCCGGCCATGGCGACGGCGCGGCCGGTTGCGGCGCCGGTGCGGCGGCTGTCGCCGCAGGCGCCGGTTTGGCTGCGGCCGGTTTCTTGACCGCGACTTTCTTCTTCGCCACAGCTTTCTTTTTCACCGGCAATTCATCGGCTTGGGCGGCGGCGGGGCCGGCGCCAGTTCCACCACAACCGGATTGGGCCGCAATTTTGTCTCGGTGCCGGTCATGGACGATCGGTTCGAGGCTTTCAGTGTCCGGCTAGGTAGCCGTTGAGGGTGAAGGTGACGGTCAACGGCGTCTCGGTCGGCAGCGCGAGTGCGCAGGGCGTGCGGCAGGTCTGTCCGTTGGAAGTCTTGGCTTCGGCGCCCGGCGGCTCGGATTCGAACCGCACGGTATCCAGAATGGGCTGCGGCTTCAGGGCGTTGCGGAGCTTCAGCCAATCCGGCGTCGAGGAACACGCCGCGAGAGCGAGACCCCCGCACACGATCGCTATCACTCGGTACATTGTCTTCTCGTCCCGCGCGGCGGCAGACGCCACGCGCCCATGATTAGCGCCAGAATACGGACGCGATTATGGCGGCGCAACGGTTACCCCTCCGTTAACCTTACCGCATTAACCATAATCGCCGCGCCGGCGCGTCTAGTCCACGAGCGAAATCTCCGCGATGGCCGCGGGCAATTGCGAAAAATGCCCGATAATGCGGTCCGGCGCATATCCCGGACACCGGGCTCTTCGCTATAGCCAAAGTCGACGGCGATGACCGGCACGCCGGCGCGCGCGGGCGGTACGAATATCGGTCGAGGAATCGCCGATCATGATCGCGCGTCGCGGGCTTCCGCCGGCGGCAGCGATGGTGCGGCGCAGAATCTCCGGGTCGGGTTTCTGGACTGCCGAACGTGTCCTGTCCGCAAATCGCGGCGAAGCGGTCGAACAGCCCAAGCTTTTCCAACAGCAGCACCGACAGCCGTTCCAGCTTGTTGGTGCAGACGGCGAAGCGACAGCCGCGGCCGGCGAGCATATCGAGCGCCTCGGTCGATCCGGGAAATGGCCGCGAGCGGTCGGCAATGATGCTCAGTATAGTGGGCGATGAAATCGGCAAACAGCCGTTCAAGCTCGGCCGGCGCGAGCGGCGCGGCCCTCCGCCTCGACGCCGCGCGCGATCATCATGCGCGCGCCGCCGCCGATCAATTTGCGCGCGGTGTCGTAGGGGACCGGCGGCAATCCCTCGCGCGCGAACACCACATTGAGAGTGTCGATGAGATCGGGCGCGGTGTCGACCAGCGTGCCGTCAAGGTCGAAAACGATGGTGGGAGCCGCCATGTGGGATCGCTAACCCCCGCCGCCGCGCGATGCAAGGCCGTGTTGCGCGGTTGCCGGCTGGACGGCGATTTTCGGCTATCCAGGCCGCCGGAACGGGGCTAGATAGGCGTCGGCTTCAGCCCATTGAACAAGCGCTCACATTCGCAACCGATCACCATGAATGCCGAAGCCCAGAAACGCGCGGCCGCCGCGCGCGCCGTCGAATTTGTGCGCCCCGGCATGCGGCTTGGGCTCGGCACCGGTTCGACCGCGAAACATTTCGTCGAACTCGTCGGCGAAAGCGTGCGCGCCGGTCTCGACATCATCGCGGTACCGACGTCGCAATGCAACGCGCGCCGATGCCGAGCGCCTCGGCATTCCGTTGACCACACTGGACGAAACGCCGGAGCTCGATTTGACGGTCGACGGCGCCGACGAGATCGGCCCCGACCTGAGCCTGATCAAGGGTGGCGGCGGCGCGCTGCTGCGGGAAAAGATCGTCGCCGCTGCTTCCGCGCGCATGATCGTGATCGCCGACGAGTTCCAAATGGGTAGATATTCTCGGCCGTTTTCCGCTGCCGATCGAGGTCGCCCCGTTCGGCCTGCGGGCGACGCGGCGGGCCATCGAAAAGGCCATTGCGGCGATCCAGCCGCCTGGCGCCGCTAAAGTTGCGGCAAGGCAAAGACGGCCATCCTTTCGTCACGGATGGCGGCCACTGGATTATCGACGCCGCGCTCGGCCGCATTGGCGATCCCAAGGCGCTGGCGCAAGCGCTTTCGGCCATTCCCGGGGTCATGGAGCATGGTCTGTTCATCGGCCTTGCGCAGACGGCCATTCTTGCCGGACCTGACGGCGTGCGTATCGTGGAGCGGCGTTAGGTCTTGCATCGAAAGGGAGCAACAAGAATGAGCGTCCTCAAAACAATCGATCGCGCCGCGCGCTTGGCCGCGGTTGCCGTCGTCGCTGGTCGCGTTCAATCCTCGCGCGGCGGTCCGCGCCCAGCAGCCGTCAGCCAGCGGCATGTCACTTGCCAAGCAGCTCATCGCCATCAACGGCGGCGTCAACATTTACAATCCGCTCATTCCGGGTGTGATCGAGCAGGCGAAGCTTCTCTTCCTGCAGCAAAACCCGGCCTTGCAAAAGGATCTCAACGAGGTCGCGGCCAATCTGCGCACCGAATATGCGCCGCGCATTTCGCGAAGTGACCGACCAATTGGCGAAACTCTACGCCAACCACCTTTAGCGAACAGGAACTCAAGGAAGTCGTGGCGTTTTACCAAATCGCCGGTCGGGCAAGAAATTGCTTGTGGAGCAGCCGCAGGTCGCCGAGCAAAGCATGCGCTTCGCGCAAGACTGGGCGAAAATGCTGTCCGATGAGATCGTCGCCAAGATGCGCGAGCGAGATGAAGAAGAAGGGGCACGTGCTTTGAGCACGGGCGGCCGCATGATCGCCGGCGCTAAGGGGCATTGCCGCTGATGTCGGATTACGACGTCGATCTGTTCGTGATCGGAGCGGGCTCCGGCGGCGTGCGCGCGGCGCGGGTTGCAGCCAGTCATGGCGCGCGGGTAATGATCGCTGAGGAATACCGCGTCGGCGGCACCTGCGTGATCCGCGGCTGCGTGCCGAAGAAGCTTCTGGTCTATGCCTCGCGCTTTTCCGACGAATTCGAAGACGCCGCCGGCTACGGGTGGAGCGTGTCGGAGCCGACATTTTCACTGGCCGGCGCTGATCGCCAACAAGGATCGCGAGATCGCGCGGCTGGAAGCCGCCTACATCGCGACGCTGGAGCACCACAAGGTCCAACTGGTCAAGAGCCGTGCGGTGCTGGAAGACGCGCACACCGTGCGCCTGGCGACCGGCGCCCGCGTGCGCACCGATTCTGTTCTGATCTGCCACCGGCGCCGCGCCGTATCATGGCGCGCAGATTCGCCGGCCTTGAGTACGTCATTTCCTCCAACGAAGCCTTTCATCTTCCGCATTTGCCGAAACGCATCCTGATCCAGGGCGGCGGCTACATTGCTGTTGAGTTTGCCGGCATCTTCAACGGACTGGGCTGCGAGGTGACGCAGGTCTATCGCGGCGGCAACATACTGCGCGGCTTCGATGACGACCTGCGCGAACACCTGCACCGCGAGATGGAGCGGCGCGGCATCAGGATCGTCACAAAACAGACGGTCGCCGCGATCGGAAAGGTCGAGCACGGCTATGACGTCGAATTGTCTGATCATGAGCAGGTGATGGCCGATACCGTCATGTTCGCGACCGGCCGCAAGCCCAATGTGCACGGGTTCGGTCTGGCAGAGGTGGGCGTCAAGCTCGGCGAAACCGGCGGCATCGCCGTCGACGCCTATTCGAAAACGTCGGTGGACAATATCTACGCGGTCGGCGACGTCACCAACCGCGTCAACCTCACGCCGGTCGCCATCCGCGAGGGCCACGCCTTCGCCGATACGGTGTTCGGCGGCAAGCCGACGGCGGTCGATCACACCAACGTGCCGACGGCGGTGTTCTCCGAGCCCGAGGTCGGCGTCGTCGGCTTGACCGAGGCGCAGGCGCGCAACCGCCTCGCCATGGTCGATATCTACAAGACTAGCTTCCGGCCGATGAAGGCAACGCTTTCCGGGCGCGATACGCGCGTGTTCATGAAGCTGGTGGTGGACGGGATGACTGACCGGGTGGTCGGCTGCCATGTGGTCGGCCCCGACGCCGGCGAATTGATCCAGGCGGTCGGCATTGCGGTGACGATGGGCGCGACCAAGCCTGACTTCGACGCCACAATGGCGGTGCATCCGACGGCGGCCGAAGAACTCATCACCATGCGTGAGAAGGCCGCAAGTTACAGCCGCGCAGCGGCTGAATAAGCCGCCATTACGCGATATTTCCGAAAGTCTGGCATCCTGCTGCGGCGTCGGTGTATAACCCGCGCAAAATTGGAGCCTATTCGCTATGGCCGAGCGATGGACGCCCGATAGCTGGCGCAGCAAGCCGATCCAGCAGGTGCCGGATTATCCGGACCGGCAGGCGCTGGCCGACGTGGAAAAGCAGCTTGCGACCTTTCCGCCGCTGGTCTTTGCCGGCGAGGCGCGCAATCTGAAGAAGGCGCTTGCCCGCGTCGCCAATCGCCAGGCTTTCCTTCTGCAAGGCGGCGACTGCGCGGAAAGTTTCGCCGAACACGGCGCCAACAATATCCGCGACTTCTTCCGCATGTTTCTGCAGATGGCGGTGGTGCTGACCTACGCTGCCGCTTTGCCGGTCGTGAAAGTCGGCCGCATCGCCGGACAATTCGCCAAGCCGCGCTCGTCGCCGACCGAAAAACGCGACGGCAACGAACTGCCGAGCTATCGCGGCGACATCATCAACGACATCGCCTTCACCGAGGAGGCGCGCCGTCCCGATCCGCGCCGCCAGGTCGAGGCTTACCGCCAGTCGGCGGCGACGCTCAATCTGCTGCGCGCCTTCGCGCAGGGCGGCTACGCCAATCTCGCCAGTGTGCGTCAATGGATGCTTGGCTTCGTCAAGGACAGTCCGCAGTCGCGTCGCTATGTCGAATTGTCCGACCGCATCTCCGAGGCGCTCGGCTTCATGCAGGCCTGCGGCCTTGACCTCGAAAGCCATCCGGAGCTGCGCACCACCGATTTCTACACGAGCCATGAAGCGCTGCTGCTCGGCTTTGAGCAGGCCTTTACCCGCGTCGATTCGACGACCGGCGACTGGTATGCGACCTCCGGCCACATGCTGTGGATCGGCGACCGCACGCGTCAGGCCGATCACGCGCATATCGAATACGCGCGCGGCATCAAGAATCCGATCGGGCTCAAATGCGGGCCGTCGCTCAAGGCCGACGACCTGCTTGCGGCTGATCGACATTCTCAATCCGGACAACGAGGCCGGCCGGCTGACGCTGATCGGCCGCTTCGGCGCCGAGAAGGTCGGTGAGCACCTGCCGGCGCTGCTGCGCGCGGTCAAGCGCGAGGGCAAAGTGGTGCTGTGGTCGTGCGATCCGATGCACGGCAACACCATCACCTCGGCCAGCGGCTACAAGACGCGGCCTTTCGATCTGATCCTGAAAGAAGTGCGCGCGTTCTTCGAGGCGCACGCGGCCGAAGGCACCTATGCCGGCGGCGTGCATCTGGAAATGACCGGGCAGAACGTCACCGAATGTACCGGCGGCGCGCGCGCGATTTCCGATGCCGACCTTAACGACCGCTACCACACGGTCTGCGATCCGCGGCTTAACGCCGAGCAGGCGATCGATCTTGCGTTCTTGCTCGCCGAATTGCTCAAGAAAGAGCGGTCAGGGCGCGTCCAGCCGATGCCGGCGGTGGCCGGGCTTTGAGCCTGCCAGCCATGCGGCGGCGCCAGATTGCCGCTTGCGCCGCGCAGGCGTTAGGTCTTGCCCATGAACGCGAGACCCACCGACAGACTGGCCATAGCGGTCGCGCAGCTCAATCCGACGGTCGGCGATATCGCCGGCAATGCCGAGAAAGTGCGCGTAGCGCGCGCGCAGGCGGCCGCGCAAGGCGCCGATCTGGTCGTCTTTCCCGAACTGTTCATCGCCGGCTATCCGCCCGAGGATCTGGTGCTCAAGCCGGCATTCCAGGCGGCGTGCCGCGCGGCGGTCGAGGCGCTGGCCAGGGAAACCGCGTCACGCCGGTCCGGCGCTGCTGGTCGGCACGCCGTGGCTCGAAGGTGGCAAGCTCTACAATGCCGTGGCGCTGGTCGAGGACGGCGCGATCGCGCGCTGCGCTTCAAGGTCGATCTGCCCAACTACGGCGTGTTCGACGAAAAGCGCGTGTTCGCGCCCGGCCCGATGCCGGGGCCGGTGAGTTTCCGCGGCGTCCGCCTTGGGCTGCCGATCTGCGAGGACATCTGGGGCGAAGAAGTCGTCGAATGCCTCGCCGAAACCGGGGCGGAAATCCTGCTGGTGCCCAACGGCTCGCCCTACTGGCGGCAGAAGGGCGACGCGCGGCTCAATATCGCGGTCGCGCGCGTCACCGAGCAGGGGCTGCCGACGGTTTATGTCAATCAGGTCGGCGGCTCAGGACGAACTGGTGTTCGACGGCGTCTCCTTCGGCCTGCATGCCGATTGTTCGCTCGCCTTCCAGCTTGCGGCGTTCGAGGAGGCGGTGGTCACAACCCACTGGCAGCGTCGCGGCGCCACCTGGCGCTGCGACGACGGGCCGATGGTCGCGGCGGTGGAAGCCGACCGCGCCGATTACACCGCCTGCGTGCTGGGCCTGCGCGACTACGTCAACAAGAACGGGTTTCCCGGCGTGGTGCTTGGCTTGTCCGGCGGCATCGATTCCGCGCTGTGCGCGGCGATGGCGGTCGACGCGCTCGGCTCCGATCGCGTGCGCTGCATGATGCTGCCCTACAAATTCACCTCGCAGGAATCGCTCGACGATGCGGCGGCTTGCGCCAAGGCGCTGGGCTTGCGTTATCAGGTATTAACGATTGCGAAGGCGGTGGAGGGGCTGGAAGCGGCGTTGCAGCCTGCCTTCAGCGGCGTGCCGCGCGATGTCACCGAAGAAAATCTGCAGGCGCGCGCGCGCGGCACGATCCTGATGGCGATCTCCAACAAGTTCAACGTCATGGTGGTGACCACCGGCAACAAATCGGAAATGTCGGTCGGCTATGCCACGCTCTACGGCGACATGAACGGCGGCTTCAACCCGATCAAGGATCTCTACAAGACCGAGGTGTTTCGCCTGTCGCGGCTGCGCAATGGCTGGAAGCCTGAAGGCGCCATGGGTCCGGACGGTCCGGTGATCCCGGATAATATCATCACGCGGCCGCCCACCGCCGAATTGCGCGAGAACCAGAAGGACGAGGATTTGCTGCCGCCGTATTCCGTGCTCGATCCAATCCTCGAGCGATTGGTTGAACGCGAGGAGCCGATCTCGGTCATCGTCGCCGCAGGGTTCGACCAGGCAACCGTCGTGCGCGTCGAGCGCATGCTCAACATCGCCGAATACAAGCGCCGGCAGGCGGCGCCGGGCGTGAAAGTAACATTAAAGAATTTCGGCCGCGACCGCCGCTATCCGATCACCAACCGCTTCCGCGATCCGGGCACGCCTTTGCCCGAGGCAACCGCATCGCCGGCGACCGGCAAGCCGGCCAAGAGCGAAGCCTTCGATATCTAAATTACCGCGCCGGAAGAAATGTCGGGCCGACGGTGCGCACCTTGCGTTTTGTCGGATCGGGCTCGCCGGGTGCTTGCACCAGCGCCGCCTCCGGATTGACGGCTGTTGCTTTGGCGTCCGGCTTGATCGGCTTGCCGTCGGCGCCGATGCGCGGCTGTGACAACCGCTTGGCGTTCTTCTCGGTGACGACCACGTCGCCGGGCGCCACCGTGTCGTCCACGCCGTTGAGCCGCAGCGCATCGGACCAGCTTTCGCCCGGCCGGCGGCAACTGCACGACGCGGTGAGCTCTTTGCGGTATTGGAACGCGGTCGGCAGTTCGGTGTAGAGCCGGCCATTGAGCGAAATCGCCTGCGACACGTCCTCGCCGGGGTTGTGATAGGTGTAAAGCGTAACATCCGCCGCGGGGCACATACGCTGGCATGTCAGTTCGTCCTCGCGGAAACGATCCTGCGTCGTGGCGAACGAAATCGGAAAGTAATAGCCGTCGCAACTGCGCACGCAGATGGTGCGGAACGAGCTTCCCATCGCCGTACCGGGTGGCGAAAACGCACCATTGTTGCTGCCGAACAGACGATCGAAGAAGCCGCCCTGCTGGCCGGCAAGCGCCGCGGAACGGTATTGCTGGCCGCAGCCGTTGTTGGCAAGCGCGATCAACAGCGAGCGCCGTGCCTCGGCGCGCTCGGTGGTGCCGCCGTTGAGCCGTTCCAGATCCATCTGCATGTGCTCGAGGGTGGCACGCTGCTGGTCGATCTGCTGGCTTAGCCTTTCGCATTGCGCCGGCGGGTTGCTGAAGATCGAAAAGAAGCCTCGATTTTCGCAACCCATCCGGCGGCCCTGCGCCACGATCTTGTCAACCTGGAATTGCTGCTGGTTGAGCGCATCCTCAGCGCGGCGAATTTGGTCGGCGCGGGTGGGGTCGTCGGTGCCGCGGTCAACGCTGGCGAGCTGTGCCTCCAGCCGCTGGCAATCCGGATTCGTCGACGGCGTCTGCGCGCCCGCGCCCGACACCAGCAAGGCTGCCGCCGCTGTCGCAAATATCAGTGACTTGCGAGTCATGGATGCCATTTTAGCGTCTCAGGAGCGCTCACGCGAGCCTTGTGCTCTGGGCTTTGTGATCAATGTGCTTTCGCCGCCTCGGCCCGCAGATTCCATAACACGCCGGCAATGATGATCATGGCGCCGAGAAGAACGAAGATATCGAGTTTTTCGCCGTAGAACGCCCATCCGACGGCCGCGATCAGCGGGATGCGCAGGAAATCGAGCGGAACCACGAGCGTAGCATCGCCTGCGCGGAAGGCGTTACTAAGGCAATAATGCGACGTCAGCCCGGCAATGCCGACGCCGAGCGGCGGGAATGATGTCGCGCGCATGCAGGTGAAGAAACACGGTCGGATTGCTGCCCGCGAGCGACAGCGGGAACTGGATCACAGCCATCCAGAACACGATGCCGAAGGTGGTCTCGGTCGCTGTCAGTTTCTTGGTGGCGATCATGGTGATGGCGTAGCCGAAGGCTGCCATCAGCACGAACAAAGCCGCCGGGTTGAACGAAGCGATGCCGGGCCGCAGAATCACCAGCACGCCCACAAGCCCGAGCACCACCACGCCGGCGCGGCTTTTCGTCATCTTCTCCTGCAGCAGCCAGACCGCGAGCAGCGCGGTCCAGGCCGGCATGGTGAATTCGAGCGAGAACACGGTCGCCAACGGCAGCATGGTCAGCGCCAGCGACCAGGCATATTGCGAGGCATAGTGCACCGTATTGCGCAGCAGATTGAGCATCATGCGCCGCGGCCGTGCGTATGCCAGCAGGTCTTGGCGCACGAGCAGCAGAGCGACGAGCACGATGAGCGCAACACCGCTGCGGATGGAGAGAATCTCGAAAATGGTCAGGCCGCCGCGCGACAATTCGCGGATCGATACCGCCATGGTGGAAAACGACAGCAAGGCGCCGAGCATCCACAGGCAGACGCGGGCGAGCTTGTTAGTGGCCACGTTCGGATTGCCATTGATTGGGGGTGGGCTGGTGGAATCGAAGCTCGTCTAGCAGGCTGATGGCCCGGCGTCACGCATGGGAGCTATTCGGCGTCCGGCTGGTTTTCCGGCCGCGCCTTGTCGAAGGCCGGTAGCTTCAGGCAGGCCGCATCTACCGCGACGATTTTCGGGAAGGCATCGAGCGGAACCTTGAGCCGGCGCGCATTGTAGACCTGCGGCACCAGGCAAAGATCGGCGAGTGTCACCTGCGCGCCGCACGCATAGGGCGCGGGCGACAGCATCGCCTCGAGCGCTTTGAATCCTTCCAGCACCCAATGGTGGTACCAAGCGTCGATCTCCGGCTGCTCGTGTTTGAGCTGCCGCTTGATGTAGCGCAGCGCCACCAGATTGTTGAGCGGGTGGATGTCGCAGGCGATCAATTGCGCGATGGCGCGCACCCTGGCGCGGGCAAGCGCATCCGGCGGCAAGAGCGACGGCTGGGGATGGATCTCGTCGAGATATTCGATGATCGCCAGCGATTGGGTGAGCACCTCACCGCCCGACAGCGCCAGCGCCGGCACGCGCATCTGCGGATTGATGGCGCGGAATTCCGGCCTGAGTTGGCGGCCGCCGTCCTTGGTGAGATGGATCGGCACCATCTCATAAGGCAGGCCTTTGAGATTGAGCGCGATGCGCACGCGATAGGCGGCGGACGAGCGGAAGTAGGTGTAAAGTTTCAAATGCGGCCCCGGTTGGCGAGATCGGCGCGGTGACTTTATCTTTTTCCGGCGCCCTTGGCGATTTCCGATGTCAATTTCGACGTGCGCTCGGTGAGTTTGGTCAGCGCCCGCAGCAGCGGGGCGCGATCGGCGGGATCGACCACATCCTCGAGTTGCCGGGCGAAGTTGAGCGCAATGGGCGCGGCCTCGCCGTAGATCGCGCGGCCGGCCGGCGTAAGCGATAGGAACGCCTCGCGCAGATCGGCGCGGTTGGCGCGGCGCGTCAAGAGCTTGCGCCGCTCGAGCATGGCGACCGCGCGCGACACCTTGGTCTTGTGCATGGTGCTGTGACGGCCGATCGCCTTTCCGGTCATGATGCCGAACTGGCCGAGGGTGCACAGCACGCGCCATTCCGGCGTGCCGATCTTGTAGCGCTCGGAATAGATGCGCGACAGCGCCAGCGAGACCAGCGTGGCGCAGACAACGAGGCGGTAGGGCAGGAATTCTTCGAGCTTGAGCGGGACCGACTCGGCGGCCGCGAAAGTACCACGTGTTTTCTCGGCACTCTCGTTGCTCATCGACGCGCTGCCACGCTTTCTCGCGCCGGGCCGCCCGTTTGCGGCTGGACGGCCTTCGCGCATAACGGGGACTTCGATGGAAGCACCCATCCTGCGTCATATTTGGAAGAATTCCAGCTCATTAGCTGTGACGGCCATCACATTCGGAAGCGTCTTGTTCCGATGATAGGCGGCTCGACGAATTGCTGCGCCGCGGTGTAGCCGTACTATCGCGTCAAGCCGGCGACGCTGTTATCGCATGCAGATGATGGCGACGACAGAGCACCTGTTGCCACGGCAGGGGCCCGAGCCGCCCGCGGGGATGGCGCCGGTGATGTCGTCACGGTCGACTTTGCGGAACGAGTCCGCCTTGGCGTAGTCCTGCGCCTTGCAATAGGCGTTGGCGGCGACCGCCCCGCATTTTTCGTGTCCGGCAAGGCAGCGGTCGATGCCGTAGCCGTCCGGATCGTTGGCGACGATGAACATGCGCCATTCCGCCCGCGCGATATTGGCGAGGCAGAGGCACAGCATTGCGGTAAAAACCGCGGCAAGGATCGCGGGACGGGTGAGTGTACGCATGATACGGCCTACAAACGCGCCGGCGCTGGTCGCTGCGCCGCCAGTGAAAATTGGATGAAAACCGTTAAAGGCCGCTTAACCCTGTCGGCGCGGTTCGATTTCGCGCGGCAAATCCGGCGCTTGCGGCGGTCTTGACGGCTTGCGCGCAACTCATCATTGTGCGCGGCGATGAACGGCCTGATCCAGAGTCTCGGCATTTGCCGCGGGATTATTAGCTAGCGCACCACGCTGGCTGCGGCCGTCTTTTTCTCCAGTTCGAGAGTGCAGGACGCCCGGCCAGCGCGGCCGACGGGTGATTTTGTGATGGAGCTGAAGCTCTACGATACGCTGACGAGGGGGAAGCGGGTGTTCACCCCGATCGATCCGGCGCGCGTGCGCATGTATGTATGTGGGCCGACGGTTTACGACTTCGCCCATATCGGCAACGCGCGGCCGGTCATCGTCTTCGACGTGCTGTTCCGCCTGCTGCGCCACATCTACGGCACCGATCATGTCACTTACGTGCGCAACGTCACCGACGTCGACGACAAGATCAACGCGCGCGCCGCCGAGCGCGGCATTTCCATTCGCGACCTGACGGAAGAAACCTACAAGAACTTCAAGCAAGACGTCGCCGCGCTTGGTTGCCTTGAGCCGACGGTCGAGCCGCGCGCGACAGAATATGTATCCAGGCCCGACGCGCCGACGGACATGATCCGGCTGATCGAACGGCTGGTGAAAAACGGCTTTGCCTATGTCGCCGAAGGGCATGTGCTGTTTCACGTCGCCGCGATGAAGGATTACGGCAAGCTGTCGAACCGCTCGCTCGACGAAATGATCGCCGGCGCCCGCGTCGAGGTCGCGCCCTACAAAAAAGACCCGATGGATTTCGTGCTGTGGAAGCCGTCGCCGCTGGAGTTGCCGGGCTGGGACAGCCCGTGGGGCCGCGGCCGCCCCGGCTGGCACATCGAATGCTCGGCGATGTCGGCGGCGCTCTTGGGCGAGACCTTCGACATCCACGGCGGCGGCATCGATCTCGTCTTTCCACACCACGAGAACGAAATCGCGCAATCGCGCTGCGCCTTCCACACCAAGGTGATGGCGAATTACTGGATGCACAACGGCTTCTTGCAGGTCGAAGGCGAGAAGATGAGTAAGAGCCTCGGCAACTTCTTCACCATCCGCAAGTCGCTTGAGAAGTGGCCGGGCGACGTACTTAGATTGCAGATGCTTATGACGCATTATCGTCAGCCAATCGATTGGAAAGCGACCAGTACGCAGCTTGCAAGTGACGAATTGGAAGAATGGAGTGATCTCCTGCAAAGCCGGTATGACACCAAGAGCGACCACGAGCCGAACGAAGTTGCTCACGCACTATCCGACGATCTAAACACGCCAAACGCCGTTTCTGCGCTACGAGAGCTTTTCGCGAAGGCAAAAAAGGGTCGCATGGATGATGCCCTCGTGTTTGCAGCAAATTGCAAACTACTCGGATTTAAGAATTTGGATATGCCAGGGTATTTCCGGTTTGGTGTATCGGCACTCAATATCAATCCGCAGAATCTTTTTTCTTATGAGCCATCAATACAAAAACTTCGCGCTGCTTATGCAAATAATGCGCCCGAGGCGGTGCGTACACAAATCATGGACTTGATACGCACGGTGGGGCTTGACGTCAACGTTAGTCGAAGCGGTGATTTTACATTGGTTTGCGGTGATCAAGTTACTCTAAAGGAAAAAATCGAGCGGCTTATTTCAGAGCGGGCAACCGCGCGCGCCTGCAGAGACTTCGCGGAATCCGACCGCATCCGCGACGAGCTCGCCGCCATGGGCGTCGTGCTCAAGGATTCCAAGGACGGCACCACCTGGGAGATCGCCCGGTGACCGCCGCATATCACTCCGGCGGCTGCCAGTGCGGCGCGGTGCGCTTTCGCGCCTCGAAGTTCGGCCGTTCTTCGATCTGTCATTGCCGCATGTGCCAGAAAGCCTTCGGCTCGATCTTCGGATTGCTGGTGACGGCGCACGATCTTGAATGGACGCGCGGCGCGCCCAAATATTTCGCCAGCTCCAACAAGGCCCGCCGCGGCTTTTGCGAACAATGCGGCACGCCGCTCAGCTACGACTATGGCGGCCCGGTCGAGATCGCCGTCGGCGCCTTCGACGATCCGGCGGTCGCCGCACCCACCATCCAGGTCAATCTGACCGACAAGCTCGCTTTCTTTGGCACGATTTGCAGCCTGCCGGTGCGGCCCGACGGCGGCGAGCCGAAGGCCGAGGCCTTCAAGGCTGCGGTCGAGAGCTACCAGCACCCCGATCACGACACGGTCGAATGGCCGGCGCGAGGCACCCGATGATGGCGCTGGCGCACCCCAAGCTCGGCCTGCGGCCGTTACTGCCGACGGACGTGCCGCTGCTGCGCGAAATTTTCCGCGACAGCATCGACGAATTGACCGCCGACGACTACACCGCATCACAGCAGGAGGCCTGGGCCTCCGCCGCGGACGATGAGGCGGCGTTCGGCAAGAGGCTTGCCGGCAAACTGACCTTGATTGCAACGATAGCGGGTTCGCCCGTCGGCTTTGCCGCGCTAGAAGGCAAGGACAAGATCGACATGCTCTATGTACATCCGGCGGCGACTGGGCAGGGGATCGCCGCCATGCTGATCGACGCGCTGGAAAAACTCGCCGGCGGCCGTGGCGCGGAAAAGCTTACCGTTGATGCCAGCGACAACGCGCGCGGCTTCTTCGAAAAGCGCGGTTACGCGGCGCAGCAACGCAACACCGTCACCGTCGGCGACGAATGGCTCGCCAACACCACGCTGCAGCAAGCCGCTCGCCAAAGGAAACACCGCATGACCAAGCCCGACACGCCATTTCCGCGCCATTGGCTCTACTACATCGTGCTCAAATTCGTGCGTGCTCGCCGCCGCCGTGGCGCTCGCCGTCTACATCGCGTTCCAGTTTGTTTAGGGCTGTCATGGCAAAAGAGCGTCTTTATCTCTTCGACACGACGCTGCGCGACGGCGCGCAGACCAACGGCGTCGACTTCACGCTCGCCGACAAGCTCGCGATCGCGCGCCTGCTCGATGATCTTGGCATCGACTATGTCGAGGGCGGCTATCCCGGCGCCAATCCGACCGACACCGAATTCTTCGCGCAGGACGCACGGACTGAAAACGACGCTTCACCGCCTTCGGCATGACGCGGCGGCCGGGCCGCTCGGCCTCGAACGATCCGGGCCTGGCGGCGCTGCTCGAAGCCAAAGCCGACGCCATCTGCTTCGTCGCCAAATCCTGGGACTACCACGTGCGCGTGGCCCTGGAGACGACGGAGGAGGAAAACATCGCCTCGATCCGCGACAGCGTCCGCGCCGCTAAACAGAAGGGCAGCGAAGTGCTGCTCGACTGCGAGCATTTCTTCGACGGCTACAAGGCGAACCCGAAATACGCGCTCGCCTGCGCCAAGGCGGCCTATGACGAAGGCGCGCGCTGGGTGGTGCTTTGCGACACCAATGGCGGCACGCTGCCGCACGAGGTGGAAAAAATCGTCGGCGAGGTGGTGCAAGGCCATCCCCGGCGACCACGTCGGCATCCACGCGCACAACGACACCGAACAGGCGGTGGCCAATTCGCTTTGCCGCCGTGCGCGCCGGCGCGCGGCAGATCCAGGGCACGCTCAACGGGCTCGGCGAGCGCTGCGGCAACGCCAATCTCGTCTCGCATCATCCCGACGCTGAAGCTCAAGCCGGAATTTGCCGACCGCTTCGACATCGGCGTCTCCGACGCGCAGCTCAAAAAGCTGACACTTGTCTCGCACGCGCTCGACGAACTGCTCAACCGCGCGCCCAACCGCCATGCGCCCTATGTCGGCGACAGCGCCTTCGCCACCAAGGCCGGCATTCATGCCTCGGCCATCGTCAAGGACCCGGCGACCTACGAGCACATTGCGCCGGAAAGTGTCGGCAACAAGCGCAAGGTGCTGGTCTCGGAGCAGGCCGGCCGCTCCAATGTGCTGGCCGAGCTCGAGCGTGTCGGCATCAGCGTTGCCAAGGACGATCCGCGCATCGGAAGGCTCCTGGAGCTGGTCAAGGAGCGCGAGACCATCGGCTATGCCTACGAAGCAGCTGATGCCTCCTTCGAGCTTCTGGCGCGGCGCACGCTCGGCGAGGTGCCGAACTATTTCGACGTGACGCAATTCGACGTCAATGTTGAGCAGCGCAACAATGCCAAGGGCGAGCGCGTCTCCGTCAGCATGGCCGTGGTCAAGGTGAAAGTCGGCGACGATAACATGATCTCGGCGGCGGAAGGCAACGGTCCGGTCAACGCGCTTGACCTCGCGCTGCGCAAAGATCTCGGCAAGTACCAGAAATATATCGATCGGCTGTTGCTCACCGACTATCGCGTGCGCATCCTCAATGGCGGTACCGAGGCGGTGACCCGCGTGCTCATCGAGAGCGAGGATGAAAACGGCGAGCGCTGGACCACCGTCGGCGTGTCGGCCAACATCATCGACGCGTCGTTCCAGGCTCTGATGGATTCGATCGTCTACAAGCTGGTGAAATCCGGCGCGCCCGCATGATCGACCACGTCTCCATCGCCGTGCGCGACCTTGCCGCCGCGGCGCGGTTTTACGAGCCGCTGCTCGCCACGCTCGGCATGACGAAGCTGCGCGAATGGCCCGACGCGGCCATCGGTTTCGGCAAGCATTATCCGGAATTCTGGCTCAACAAACGCAGCGGTATGGCGCTGATTTCCGACGACAGTGGCGCGCATATCTGTTTGCGCGCGCGCGAGCAGGCAGCAGTCGAGGCTTTCTTTGCTGCGGGGATTGCGGCCGGCGGCGCCTCGGACGGCGCGCCGGGTTTTCGCGCGCACTATAGCAACGGCTATTACGCCGCCTTCATCCGCGATCCGGACGGCAACCGGATCGAGGCGGCGACGTTCGTGACCAAGAAATAGTCTAGAGCTTGTCAGCCGTTTCCGGCGTTAGGACCTTGGAGCCTTCCGGCACGGCGTCCGCCGCCTTCTGCAGCATCGGCAGGATGTCCTCAACCCTGTCGGCCACCAGCAGGTCGAAGTCGAGACCGCCGCGGATGAACTCGAGTTTCTTCATGTGATCGAGCAGCGCGCAGAGCGGCTGCCAGAAATTCTCGATATTGGCTAGCAGCACCGGCTTCTTGTGGCGGCCGAGCTGCACCCACGTCATCTGCTCGACGATTTCCTCCAGCGTGCCGACGCCGCCGGGCAGCGCCACGAAAGCATCCGCCAGCTCGAACATCTTGCGTTTGCGCTCATGCATGTCGCGGGTGACAATGAGATTGTGTTCGCCGCGCCGCGCGTGCTCCTTGGCCATAAGAAATTCGGGGATGATGCCGGTCGACTTCCCACCATTGGCCTCCACGGCGTTGGCGATCTCGCCCATCATGCCGACGGTGCCGCCGCCATAGACGAGGCCGATGCCATTCTTGGCGAGGATTGCGCCGAACGTCTTGGCGGCCTCGACATAAGCCGGGTCTGTGCCCGGTCCGGAGCCGCAATAGACGCAGATTTTGCGAATTTTGTTCATTTTCTCGGTTCGATTTATGCGCCTGCATGTGCAATCTGCTCGCCGCAGGGTCAAGACAGCGGCAGAAAATATCCTTGCACATGGTTAGACGCGAGGCTCCCGGCAGGGTGATTAAGCCGGGGAATCCTCCTATATGAAACCCCTGAATGAGCGACCACCACCACCACCGGGTATCCGACAGCAACGTCTCCGCCAGCCGCGGAGCGCTGCTTTCGACCATCGTCCATCTCTGGCCCTATATCTGGCCGTCCGACCGGCGCGATCTCAAATTGCGCGTGCTCGGCGCTATGGCGCTGCTGGTGGCGGCCAAGCTCGCCACCATCGCCACGCCCTTCACCTTCAAATGGGCAACCGATGCGCTGACCGGCCACGGCACGGCGCCGGTCGCCGCCTCCGAATGGATTGTCTGGGCGCTCGCCGCGCCGGTCGCGCTAACCATCGCCTATGGCGGCATGCGCATCCTGATGGCGGCGCTGACGCAATTCCGCGACGGCATCTTCGCCCAGGTGGCGATGCACGCGGTCCGGCGCCTTGCCTACCGCACCTTCGTCCATATGCACGAACTGTCGCTGCGCTTCCATCTCGAGCGCAAGACCGGCGGGCTCACCCGCGTGCTCGAGCGCGGGCGCAACGCTATCGAGACCATCGTGCGCATGGTCATCCTGCAGCTCGCGCCCACCATCATCGAGCTCTCGCTCATCGTCGGCGTGCTGATGTGGCACTTCGACTGGCGCTACGTGCTGGCGATCGTCATCACCGTCGCCGTCTACATGACTTACACCTATCACGCCACCGAATGGCGCATCGGCATCCGCCGCAGCATGAATGAAAGCGACACCGACGCCAACGTCAAGGCGATCGACTCGCTGCTCAATTACGAGACGGTGAAATATTTCAGCGCCGAAGAACGCGAGGCACAGCGCTACGACAAGTCGATGGCACGCTACGAGACCGCGAGCGTCATGGCCTATACCTCGCTCGCCGTGCTTAATGCGGGGCAGGCGGTGGTCTTCACCTGCGGGCTTGCCGCGGTGATGGTGCTTTGCGCTTACGAAATCCAGGCCGGCACCAAGACGGTCGGCGATTTCGTGCTGATCAACGCCATGATGATCCAGCTCTACCAGCCGCTAAATTTCATGGGCATGGTCTATCGCGAGATCAAGCAGGCGATCACCGACATCGAGCTCATGTTCTCGATTTTGGGCCGCGATCCGGAAATCAAGGACGCGCCCGGCGCAGCCCCGCTGAAGGTGACCAGAGGCACCATCCGCTTCGAGAATGTCGGCTTTGCCTATGAGCTTGATCGCCGCATCCTCAAGGGGCTGACCTTCGACGTGCCGGCGGGCAAGACCGTGGCCGTGGTCGGCCCCTCCGGCGCCGGCAAATCGACCATTTCGCGGCTACTGTTCCGCTTCTACGACCTCGCTGGCGGACGCATCCTCATCGACGGCCAGGATATCGCCAAGGTGACGCAAAAATCACTGCGCCAGGCCATCGGCATGGTGCCGCAGGACACCGTGCTGTTCAACGACACCATCCGCTACAACATCCGCTACGGCCGCTGGGAGGCGAGCGACGGCGAAGTGGAAGAGGCGGCGGCGCTGGCGCAGATCGACCGCTTCATCAAGCTCTCGCCCAAAGGCTACGAGACCGAAGTCGGAGAGCGGGGGCTGAAGCTTTCCGGCGGCGAGAAGCAGCGCGTGGCGATTGCCCGCACCATTCTGAAAGCGCCACCGATCCTGGTGCTCGACGAGGCGACGTCCGCGCTCGACAGCCACACCGAAAAGGAAATCCAGGACGCGCTGGAGCGCGTGTCGAAGGGCCGCACCACGCTGGTGATCGCGCACCGGCTCTCCACCATCGTCGGCGCTGACGAGATCATCGTGCTCGACCAGGGCGCGATCGTCGAGCGTGGCACGCACGGCGCGCTGCTCGCCAAAGGCGGCCTTTATGCCAGCATGTGGAATCGCCAGCGCGAGGCCGAGGCCGCGCGCGAGAAGCTGGCGCTCATCGGCGACGAGGACACCGCGCCCAACCGCAATCCGCCGCCGGTCGAGGATGCCATCACCGAGGCCGCTGTGGCGCCGCTGGAAGCGCCCGCCGACGCGGCGGAGTAGGATACGGCATGTCGATCTACGATTCGATTCGCGCGCAGATCGTGCCGATCACGCCGGAGGGCTATCCCTTCATCGGCGCCTTCGCGCTGGTCGCCCTCATCCTGTTCTGGATCTGGACGCCGCTTGGCTGGCTCGGCACCGTACTGACGATCTGGTGCATCCTGTTCTTCCGTGACCCGCTGCGGGTGACGCCGGTGCGCGATGGCCTTGTGGTGTCGCCGGCCGACGGCCGCGTCAGCCAGATCACCACCGCGCCGCCGCCGCACGAGCTCGGCCTAGGCGACAAGCCGATGCTGCGCATCTCGATCTTCATGAGCGTGTTCGACTGCCACATCAACCGCAGCCCGGTCGCCGGCCGCGTCGAGAAGATCCTCTATCAGCCCGGCAAATTCTTCAGCGCCGATCTCGATAAGGCGAGCGCCGACAACGAACGCAATTCGCTTGTCATCGCCACCGCCGGCGCCCGCGTCGCCGTGGTGCAGATCGCCGGGCTTGTCGCGCGGCGCATCGTCTGCTTCGTGCGCGAAGGCCAGCCGGTCGCCGCCGGCGAGCGCTTCGGCATGATCCGCTTCGGCTCCCGACTCGACGTCTATCTGCCCGACGGCACGCCGCCGCTGGTCGCGGTCGGGCAGACGACGGTCGGTGGCGAAACCGCGCTCGCCGACCTGCGCAACGGTGACGCGGCGCGCGCATTTCGCGCCGGTTAACGCTGGTTGCAGAGTGCGCCTGGCGCGTTCGCCCAAAAAAGTCTATATTGCCACATGGTCTTTCCGCCGTTCGATCCCGCGCCGCCGCCACGCCACCGCCGCTTCAAGGCGATCCCGGTGCGTACGCTGCTGCCCAACCTGATCACGCTGCTGGCGCTGTGCGCGGGGCTGACCGCGATCCGCGTCGCGGTGGAAAACAACATCCAGCTTGCGCTCGCCGCGATCGTGCTGGCGGCGCTCCTCGACGGCATCGACGGACGGCTCGCGCGCATGCTCAAGGGCACCTCGCGCTTCGGCGCCGAGCTCGACAGCCTCGCCGACTTCGTCAATTTCGGCGTGGCGCCGGCATTGATCCTTTACTTCTGGGGCCTGCATGAACTGAAATCGGCGGGCTGGATCGCCGCGCTGGTATTCGCGATCTGCGCCGGCTTGCGCCTCGCACGCTTCAACGTGATGAGCGAGGATCCGACAAGGCCGGCCTGGGCGGGCAATTTCTTTACGGGCATTCCGGCGCCGGCCGGCGCCATCACCGTGCTGCTGCCGATCTATCTCAATTTCCTCGGGCTTCCTTACGGATTGGTCGTGGTCTGGCTGACCCTGTTCTACACACTGGCGATCGCGCTGCTGATGGTCTCGCGCCTGCCGGTATTTTCGGGCAAGCGCGTCGGCAAACGCGTTCCGCCGGAAATGGTGCTCCCGGTCTTCGTCGTGGTGGTGTTGTTCTTTGCACTGCTGGTCAGTTACCCCTGGGAGGTTCTCTCGCTCGGCACGCTCGCCTATCTCGGCTGCCTGCCGCTCGGATGGCTGTCCTGGCGCGAATACCAGCGCAAGGATGCCGCAGCCCAGGCGAGCACTCTGAATGCCGGCGACGCCGTGTTGGCGCCCAAACCAATCCCGCCCGGCCAGGCCGCGCCCAACGGCAACGACCGACCGGCCCGCCTGAACTGATCGCGCATGATCCCGAAAAGTGGGAACCAGTTTTTCGGATTAGATCATGCGCAAAGGAACATCAAGGGCAATAAGCGTCGTTGACGCAAACCACCGACATGGCCGACCTGTCGTCGATACCGTTATCCTTGATTACGCGCAGCGCAGCGCCGGCAGAGTGACGGTCACCGGCGCCAAAGGCGGCGCATTCGACATCGACCTGCATCAGCCGGCGCGGCTGCACACCGACGATTTGCTGTTGCTCGAGGACGGCGGTCTGGTCGAGGTCGTCGCCGCGGCGGAGCCGCTGATCGAGGCGCGCGCCGCCGATCTCCCTGGGCTCATGCGGCTGGCCTGGCACCTCGGCGACCGCCATGTGTCGGTGCAGGTGCTCAACAACCGCATCCGCGCGAAGCGCGATGCGGCGATAGAATCTCTGCTCAAGTCGTTGGGCGCCAAGATCGCTTTGATTGAGGCGCCGTTCGAGCCCGAGGGCGGCGCTTATGCGTCATCGCACGACCACGCGCATGGCCATGGTCACCACGGCCACTAGAACCGGCAGCTTACAGACGCTCAATCGTGCTCAAGCTGCCGCGGATGATGGCCGCGCCGAGCGCCTCTTTCACCAGCCCGCTGAGAATGAAGGGATAAAATCCGACCGCCATCGCCTTGGCGAGGGGCAGGCCCACGCCCGCCGTGCGCCAGCCGACGCCAAGACTGAGGATCGCAAGGTCGTCAAGCAGCATGGCCAGGAAAACCTTTGGCAGCGAGCGGCTCCAGCCGCGATTGGCTAGGCCGCCGGTGATCGCGGCGGCCAGCCCGAAGCCGGCGAGATAGCCGCCGGTCGGCCCCAGCATATACAGCAGGCCCGGCAGGGCCGGCGGCGTATTGCTGAAAACCGGCAGCCCGGCAAGGCCGGCCGCGAGATAGGCGACAACCGTGCCGACCGCCAGCCGCGAGCCGAGCGCCGCGGCGATGGTGCCAATTGCCAGCGTCTGTAGTGTCATCGGCACCGGGTGGAACGGCACCTTGATCTTGGCGGAAATCGTGATCAGCACCGCGCCGGAAATAATCAGAATTGTGGACCGCAGAATCTTGTGCGCATCACCGCGCGGCTACATGGCTTCCATCAATGTTGGCCGAGTCGCGCTCCCGCTCAGGTCGATCGCCATTGCCGCTTGCTCCGTGGGCTTTGTTCGCGCCGGCGATGGTAGCAACGCGGCAGGCTTTCGCAACCTTAATTCCGCGCGCCGCAGACACGCCTAAGGCATGAGACCCTGCGTGCCGAACGGGTAGCCGGGCATGAGCTGATAGGGATGCTTCCAACCGGGCAGCGCCTTCATGCGCGCGCACCAGGCGCCGATCGCTGGGTGTTCTTTCTGCATATCGAAGCCGAACTCCTCGGCGGGGTAAAACAGATAGCCGGCGAACGACACGTCGGCGATGGTCGGCTTGGCGCCGACCAGGAACGGCGCCTTCTCCAGCCGCTTGTTGACGATGGCCAGCGCGCCGTCGATGCGGCCCTTCATGAAGGCCATCACCGCCGGGTCGGCGGGCATCGGCGCGAACTTCTTGAAATATCGATACGGCCCGAGGAAGCCATTGACCTTCTGGTTGTCGAAGATGATCCAGCGCAGCAATTCAAGCTCCTCGTCCTCGCCTTGCGGCAGGTATTTGCTGGTCTTGCGCGCCAGATATGTGAGGATGACGCCGGACTGGCTGAGTTTTTTCTTGCCGTCCACCAGCACCGGCGCCTCGCCCATCTCGTTGATGCTCTCGCGGAACTCCGGCGTGCGCTGCGGCGCCTTGCCGAAGAAGTCGTACCAGATCGGCTCCCACTTGGCGCCAATCAGGTTGAGCATCAGCGCGGCGCGATAGGCATTGCCGGACTGGGCGAAGCAGTAGAGTTGATAGTCGGGCATGGAATGTCCTCGGGTCAGCATTGTGCAATGCCGTGCTATGCTAGCTCTGTCCCTCCTGTTCGAGCAATCCGAGCGCCAGGCGCAGTGCGTGCGCGGCCGCTCTGCGCTTGTTGGCCGACATGCGCTCGGGTTCAAATTCGAGTTTGAGATGCGCCGTGCCGGCCCCTTGCGTTTCTTGTCGCAGTCCGGCAACGACATAGGTGGCCACCGGCTGGGCGATGCCCTTGACCTGCACTTCGCCGCGTTCCTCGCAGCGCACGTCTTCCTTGACCAGCGCATGGGTCTCGAACGAGATCAGCACTCCGCCCGGCGGGGCTTCGTGCTCGAGGCGCGAGGCGAGGTTCACCGTGCCGCCCACCATCGTATAGTCCATGCGATCGTCGCTGCCGAAATTGCCGACCGTGCAATAGCCGGTGTGGATGCCGATGCGGCAGCGCAGCGGCGTTGCAATCCCGATCTCGCGCCATTCCTGCGCCAGTTCGGCGACGCGCTTCTGCATCGCCAGCGCCATCTGCACGCAGGCAAGCGCGTCCTCCTTGACGCCGAGCGTCGTCGGGTCGCCGAAGAACATCACGATGGCGTCCCCGACGTATTTGTCGATCGTCGCGCCGTATTGTAGGGCGATCTTGGACATTTCGGTCAGGTAGTGATTGAGCAGATGCGTGAGGTCCTCCGATTCCATTTTGTCGGTGATCTCCGTGAAGCCGACGAGATCGGAAAAGCAGATTGTGAGCTTCTTGCGCTTGCTGACGATCTTGACGTCCTGCTGTCCGGTAAAAATCGAATCGTAGACCTGCGGCGCAAGATATTTTGCCAGCTTGGACGACAGCGCCGCCAGCGCGTTAGATTTCTCGGTGAGGTCCTGTTCGCGCTGCTTGAGTTCCGTGATGTCGGAATAGACCGTAATGGTTCCGCCGTCGTCGGTGCGGCGCTCGCTGACCATCACCCAGCGGCCGTTGTCGCGCCGCTGCACCTGCGGCTCGCCGGGATTGCGATGCTGCTCCAGCCGCTCCGCAACCCATGCTTCGATGCGGCCTTCCGCATCCTTGACGTAGCCACGCTCGGCGGTGCGGCGGATGATGCTTTCGAAAGTGGTGCCTGCGCTTAGATCCATGTCGAGGCCCGGATAGAGCAGGTTGCGGTAGCGCGAATTGCAAATGACCAGCCGGTCCTCACCGTCGTAGCAGACGAAGCCTTCGGAAATGCTTTCGATGGCTTCGGCGAGCCGCCGTTCGCTGCGCAGCCTTGCCTGCTCGGCGCGGCGCAGCGGCGTGATGTCGTAGAGCCAGTAAAGTCGCTTGCCACCGGCGACGGCGACGTGCCCGCCGTGATACGTGACCTGGACGTAGGAGATCAGCAGATTGAGCGTTTCACCCTGCTTGGTCTTCCAAATGACTTCCTCGTTGAGCAACTGGCCGCCGCGCGTGCGCAGCTGCTCGACGACGCGGGCGCGATGGTCGAGGTCGGCCCAGAAATTTCTGGTGTCGAACAGCTCCAGCTCTTCCTTGCTGTAGCCGGTCAATTCGCGCAGGCGCCAGTTGTGAAACAGCAGCCGGCCGTCCTCGTCGACGACGCTGAGGCGGCGGGGCTGAAATCGAGAATCTCGCGGAGTTGGCGCTCCTGCTCGGCGACCCGGGCCTCGTGCTGCGTCAACGCCGTGATGTCGTAAACCCACAGCACCCGCTTGCCACCGACAAAGCTGATGTGTCCGCCCTGGTAGGCGACCTGCGCGTAAGACAGCAGCAGATGAACGAGCGTGCCCTTCTTGGTGCGCCAGACCACACGCTCGTTGAGGATCTGGCCTCCGCGCTCGCGTAGCTGGTTGATGATCTGACTGCGCTGATCGAGATCGTGCCAGTGCGCGCGCGTGTCGCAAAAGTCGAGATCGTCCTTGCTGTAGCCGAGGATTTCGCGGAGTCGCGCATTGTGAAACAGCAGCCGGCCGTCCTCATCGACGACCAGAAGTGCGGCCGGACAATACTCCAGAATCTCGCGGAATTGCCGCTCGTGCTCGACCGCCTCCGCTCCGGGAGCTTGGCCGCCGTTGCTGGCCGCCGATCGGCTTGCACTTGTGTCGAAAGACATGCGGTTTGCGCCGAACTGATCGACTGATGGTAGCACCGCGCCGTGTTTAGTTCGAGGGCCCTTGACCCCTATGGCGAAGCGCCATGGCGCGACAGCGTCACCGGGGTGCCGCCACTGGATTGTCCGTCAAAACGTCCGATGGCGAAAGTGAGCTGCGCCAGCGGCTCGCCGTCCTCATCTTTGATCGTCAATGTGTTCCGGTCGAGCGCCCATATCTTGCTCATGAAGAACTTCTCCGGGCAGCCGCCCTCCGGCACCAGCGTGCCCTGCTGCACGCCGGGCGCACCTGAAAAACTGATGCCGCAGGTCGGCGCGTTCGGCTCGGCCAGAATCCAGCGGCCAACCATGACGTCGGTCGCCGCCCGCAATTCAGGTGTCTGATCGAGCACGCTGCCGCAGCCCGCTAACGCCAGCGCATACATCGCAACATAGACGATCGTTGCCGCGCGCATGGCGCGTGACCCGCCTCACTTCATGGTCGGGATCGAAAACTCTGCGCCTTCCTTGGTGCCCGACGGCCAGCGCGAGGTCACCGTCTTGGTCTTGGTGTAGAAGCGGATCGAATCCGGTCCGTGCTGGTTCAAGTCACCGAAGCCGGAACGCTTCCAGCCGCCGAAGGTGTGATAGGCGAGAGGCACGGGGATGGCGAAATTGACGCCGACCATGCCGACCTGCACGCGGTTGGCGAAATCGCGCGCGGTGTCGCCGTCGCGGGTGAAGATGGCGACGCCGTTGCCGTATTCGTGGTCGGACGGCAATCGCACCGCTTCGTCGTAATCCTTGGCGCGCACCACCGAGAGCACGGGCCCGAAAATCTCGTCCTTGTAGATTTTCATGTTCGGCTTGACCTCGTCGAACAGGCAGCCGCCGATGAAATTGCCGTTCTCGTAGCCCTGCATCTTGAAGCCGCGGCCGTCAACCACCAGCTTGGCGCCTTCCTTGACGCCGGTGTCGATATAGCCGCGCACCTTGTCGAGCAGTTGCCTTGGTCACCATCGGGCCGTAGTCGGCCTTTTCGTCGGTCGAGGGACCGATCTTGAGGGCTTCCACGCGCGGGACCAGTTTCTCCACCAGAATGTCGGCGGTCTTTTTGCCGACCGGCACGGCGACCGAAATCGCCATGCAGCGCTCGCCAGCCGAACCGTAGCCGGCGCCGATCAGCGCATCGACCGCATGGTCCATGTCGGCGTCGGGCATCACGATCATGTGGTTCTTGGCGCCACCGAAGCATTGCACGCGTTTGCCCTGCGCGGTGCCGGTTGCGTAAATGTATTGCGCGATGTCCGAGGAGCCGACGAAGCCGATCGCCTTGATGCGCGCATCGGTGAGCAGCGCATCGACCGCGACCTTGTCGCCGTTGACGACGTTGAGAATGCCCGGCGGCAGCCCCGCCTTGATGAACAATTCGGCGATGCGCATCGGCACGCCCGGGTCGCGCTCCGACGGCTTGAGGATGAAGGCGTTGCCGAAGGCGATCGCCGGCGCGCATTTCCACAGCGGGATCATGGCGGGGAAATTGAACGGCGTGATGCCGGCGACGACGCCGAGCGGCTGGCGCATGGAATAAAGATCGATGCCGGGGCCGGCGCCTTCGGTGTATTCGCCTTTCAGGAGATGCGGAATGCCGCAGGCGAACTCGACCACCTCGATGCCGCGCTGGATGTCGCCCTTGGCGTCGGTGAAGACCTTGCCGTGCTCGGAGGAGAGCAGCCGCGCGAGATCGTCGATGCTCCTTCTGGATCAGCTCGAGAAACTTGAACATCACCCGCGCGCGGCGCTGCGGATTGGTGGCCGCCCATTCCGGCTGCGCTGCCGCGGCATTGGCGATGGCCGCCCCGACCTCGGCCTTGCTCGGCCAGCGCCACTTTGGCCTGTACCTCGCCGGTATTGGGATTGAAGACGTCGCCGAAGCGGCCGGACGTGCCCTTGCCCTCCTTGCCGCCGATGAAATGGCCGATCTCACGCATGGCTCCTGCTCCTCCGTATCCTTAAGCTTCATTGGGGCTCGGCTGGGCCTTCTCGGCCCAGTTTGGCCCTTATTCTTGCAGCTTTGGGCGCGCTTTGGCGCGGTTTTTCTTTCACCATCGGTTAGCCTTTACCGCCACTTAACAGCGCCAGTCTAGGGTCACCGGTAACGGCGTGCAGGGCCTTTTGTGCCTCGAATTGGTAAGCGTTGGTTGGGGTTAAGTCATGGATATTTCTACAGGTCTGGGTCTAGTCGCGGGCGCCGGCGTCGTTTGCCTGGTGATCCTGATGGGCGGCGACCTGCACATGTTCGTCAGCGAACATGCCTTCATCGTCATTTTCGGCGGCTCCTTCGCCGCGACCCTCATCCGTTTCCCGCTGGCGTCATTTGTGCATGGCGTTCCGCTCGGCGCCAAATCTGCCTTTACATTGCGGCGTATGAGCCAGCGCGACCTGGTCGACGAGCTGGCCGGGCTCGCCGAAGTCGCCCGCAAACAGGGCCCGATCGGTTGGAGAAGGTCGAGATCGAGGACCCATTCCTCGCCAAAGGCATCCGCTTCGTCGCCGACGGCTATGACGGCGATTTCATCCGCGACAATGTAGAGCGCGACCGCGATAACTTCCTTACCCATCTCGACGAAGGGCAGAAAAATTATCGGGCCGTCGGCGATTGCGCGCCGGCCTTTGGCATGATCGGCACGCTCATCGGCATGGTGCAGATGTTTGCCAACATGACCGACCCGTCCAAGCTAGGCCCATTCATGGCGGGCGCGCTGCTTGCAACTTTCTATGGTGCGGCGCTTGCGAATATGTTTTGCCTGCCGATCGCCGACAAGTTGCACCTCAAACTGGTGAACGAGGAAATCAACCGTACGCTCATTATCGACGGCATATTGATGATCCGTGAGGCGAAAAGCCCGACACTTGTGCGGGAAATGCTGCTGGCCTATCTGCCGGAAAAACATCTCCACTCCGCCGAGGATGCTGATGCGCCTGAACTAGCGCCGGCTTAGGCGGCGGGGCAAGCGCGGTCATGGCACGGCGAAAAGAGGCGCATGGCGGCGGTCACGGCTGGTTCGTCACCTTTGCCGAACTGATGGGATTGCTGGTCAGCTTCTTCGTGATGCTGGTCGCCTTTTCCACCCAGGACCAGGCCAAATTGCAAGTGGTCGCCAGCTCGATGCGTGACGCCTTCGGCGTGCAGGACAAGGTGCGCTATTCCCGCATCATTGAAGTCCTTGGTTTGCCGATGCGGCCGCGGCTCAAGAATGTCGCCCCGATCGATCCAAAAGATGCCTCGGCAAATCCGACGCCCGACTCCAACGAATCCAAGCGTGCCTACGGCACGAAATTCAAAGCGGACCAGAAATTCGCGCTCGCCTCCGCCTCTTTGCGCCAAGCCTTGCAGCAGATGCCGAAGATCACCGAGGAGTCCAAGCATATATGGTCGAGGAGACCAAGCAGGGGCTGAACATCGAGATCGTCGACCAGGATGGGCGATCGATGTTCCCGGATGGCTCCAAGGAGCCCTCTGAGCGCACGCGAAAGCTGATCCAGAACATCGCGCCGTCACTCAACGCCATGCCGTACCGCGTCTCGATTACCGGCCACACAGCCTCATCGAAGGTGTCGCCGTAGCCGGGCTACGGACCATGGGAGCTTTCCGCCGATCGCGCCAATGCGGTGCGGCAATTTCTTACCGCCGAAGGCCTGCCGAACGGGAATATCTATATGGTCGCCGGCAAGGCGGACATTGAGCCGTTGATCCCCGACAACCCCTCTATGTCCCCCAATCGCCGGGTCACCATCACCCTGATGCGTGAAGAGCCGCCAATCTCGCCGGATTTTCAGCCCTAAACGGCTAGGTTCCCGTTCTGCCCCGCTTGATCCCGGTCAAGACCTCGCGCAATAGGCGCGGTATTCTCTGCTAAAATACGATGTTATAAGGCGCGCCTTCCTGCGCAGCGGCGGAACGAACAAACTCAATGAATGATGGCGTGAAGGAAACCGCGACTTCTGCCGCGGCCAGTACCGAAAATGGCGAAGGCAGGGTCGCGCCGCCAAGCCTTATTGCGCTCGCGCTCGGCAGCGTCGGCGTCGTCTACGGCGACATCGGCACCAGCCCGCTTTACGCTTTCCGGGAAGCCATGATCGCGGCGAGCACTCACCGTGTGATTGACCGTGCCATCGTGCTCGGGGTGCTCTCGCTCATCCTCTGGGCGCTCATCATTACGGTGACGCTTAAATACGTGCTCATCCTGTTACGCGCCGACAACAACGGGGAGGGCGGAACGCTCTCGCTCACGGCGCTCGCGACTCGCGCGCTTGGCCGCAAGACCGCCTTCGTCTTTATCGTCGGCATAATCGGCGCCTCGATGTTTCTCGGCGACTCGGTGATTACGCCGGCGATATCTGTGCTTTCGGCGGTGGAAGGGCTGAAACTCGCCAACCCGGCGTTCAGCGAGGTGGTGGCGCCGCTCGCGGTCATCATCCTGATCGCGCTGTTCGCCGCGCAGAGCCGAGGCACCGCCAAGGTGGCGGCGCTGTTCGGCCCGATCATGGTGGTTTGGTTTGCGTCTGATCGCCATAGCCGGCGCGCTGCACATTCGCGACGACCCGCACGTGCTCACCGCCATCAACCCGCTTTACGGTATTCGAATTCCTCTATCACCACGGAGAGATCGGCCTGGTCACGCTCGGCGCCGTCTTCCTGGTGGTGACCGGTGGCGAAGCGCTCTATGCCGATCTCGGCCATTTCGGCCGCAAGCCGATTCAGACGGCATGGCTTTGCCTGGTGCTGCCGGCGCTGCTGATCAACTATTTCGGACAAGGCGCCAAAGTTCTGGCCGATCCGGCGGCAATCGAAAACCCGTTCTACCGCCTGGTGCCGGACACCTTCCTGATGCCGATGATTGTGCTGGCGACCGCAGCAACGGTCATCGCCAGTCAGGCAGTGATCACCGGCGCTTATTCGCTGGTGCATCAGGCGATCCAGCTCGGCCTGCTGCCGCGGCTCGCAATCCTGCACACGTCCGCTTCGCATGTTGGCCAGATTTATATCCCGCGCGTGACGGTGGCGCTTCTGGTCGGTGTGCTGCTGCTGGTCGCCATGTTCCGCACCTCGAGCGCGCTCGCATCCGCCTATGGCATCGCCGTTGCCACGACCATGGTGGTGGACGGCGTCTTGGCATTCATCGTGATCTGGAAATTGTGGCACTGGCCATTGTGGAAAACGGCGATGATGCTGTTGCCGTTGTCGATCGTCGACGTCATCTTTTTCTCCGCCAATTTCCTCAAGCTGTTAGAGGGCGCCTGGGCGCCGATCCTGTTCGGCGCGTCCATGGTGCTGCTGATCCTCACGTGGCGGCGCGGCACCGGCATGCTGGTGAAAAAGACCCGCCGCACCGAAGTGCCGATCGACACCTTGTTCCGCAGCCTGGAGAAGAAGCCGCCGCACATCGTGCCGGGCACCGCGGTCTTTCTCACCAGCGATCCGGATTTCGCCCCGACCTCGCTGCTGCATAATCTCAAGCACAACAAGGTGCTGCACGAGCACAACGTGATCCTCACCATCGTCACCGCCGACACGCCGCGCGTGCCGGAAGAAGATCGGGTGCAGATCACGCCGCTTTCGCAGCATTTCGCGCGCGTGGCGCTGAAGTTCGGCTACATGGAGCGCCCAACGTGCCGAAGGCGCTTGGCGATCGCCCGCAAGCACGGCTGGCAATTCGACATCATGTCGACCTCGTTTTTCCTGTCGCGGCGCGCGCTCAAGCCCTCGTCGACAGTCGGGCATGCCGCACTGGCAGGACCATCTGTTCATCGCGCTGGCGCGCTCGGCGAGCGACGCCACCGACTTCTTCCAGATCCCGACCGGACGCGTGGTCGAGGTCGGAACCCAGGTCACGATTTGAGGCCTGCCGCGGCATCGACCTTCGTCGGGTTGCGTCAAATAACTCGTTGATATAGAATATAAAAAATGCCATTGCCGCTTTGCGGTTTTCGCATGGCTCGACGTTCGCGGGTTGCGCACTGGGCCGCTGCCGCCGGTTCCGCCTCGGCGCTATAAGCCGCACCCCACTGATTTTGCATTGCAACAAATCCAGGCATCCTCCCATGTCCTCAAGCATTGCTGCCGCCTCCGGCAATTCGATTGCGGCTGACGGCATGTCTGAGAGCGCCGATCAAGACCGGTTTCTGGGCGCTCACCCTCGGCTGCATCGGCGTCGTCTATGGCGACATCGGCACCAGCCCGCTCTACGCCGTTGCGCGAGTCGGTGCTGGCGGCGGTCGGACCGGGGACGCCGGCGAGCGAGATGGTGGTGCTCGGCATCCTGTCGCTGATCATCTGGGCGCTGCTGCTGGTCGTCACCGCCAAATACGTGCTCATCCTGCTGCGCGCCGACAACAACGGCGAAGGCGGCACGCTGGCGCTGATGGCGCTCGCCTCGCGCGCGCTCGGCGGTCGGCGCGGCGCCGGAATCGTCATCCTGCTCGGCATCATCAGCGGCGCGCTGTTCTATGGCGACGCCATCATCACGCCGGCGCTGTCGGTGCTCTCGGCGGTCGAGGGCCTGAAGGTCGCGACGCCGGCATTCGACGATTATCGTGGTGCCGATCACCGTGGTGATTCTGATCGTGCTGTTTTCGGTGCAGTCGCGCGGCACCGCCAAGGTCGCCGCATTTTTCGGCCCGATCACGCTGGTCTGGTTCTTTGCCATCGCTGCCGCCGGGCTGTGGCATATCGGCCAAAATCTGACGCGTGCTGCTTCGCCTTCAATCCGTATTACGGCGTCCACTTTCTCCTGCACCACGGCATCATCGGGTTTTTCACGCTCGGCGCGGTGTTCCTGGTGGTGACCGGCTCGGAGGCGCTCTATGCCGATCTCGGCCATTTCGGCCGCGGGCCGATCCGCTTCGCCTGGCTGATCGTGGTGCTGCCGGCGCTGACCATCAATTATCTCGGGCAGGGCGCGCTGGTGCTGGCCGATCCGAAGGCGATCGAGAATCCGTTCTTCCTGCTCTATCCGCACTGGGCGCTGCTGCCGATGGTGGTACTGGCGACCGCCGCCACCGTGATCGCCAGCCAGGCGGTGATCACCGGCGCCTATTCGCTCACCCGCCAGGCCATCCAGCTCGGCCTGCTGCCGCGCCTGGAAATCCGCCACACCTCGGAATCGCTGTTCGGGCAGATCTACATGCCGCGGGTCAACACGCTGCTGCTGATCGGCGTGCTGCTGCTGGTCGCGCTGTTCCGCTCGTCGAGCGCGCTCGCCTCCGCCTATGGCATCGCCGTCACCGGCACGATGGTGGTCACCGCCATGATGGCCATTGTCGTGATCTGGCGCGTCTGGCGCTGGCCGCTGATCGCGCGCGCTGGCGCTGATGTTGCCGTTCCTGTTCATCGATCTGACCTTCCTCGCCGCCAACCTGCTCAAGGTCGTCGAGGGCGGCTGGATGCCGCTGGCGCTCGGCGCGCTGGTGATGGCGGTGATGTACACTTGGCGGCGCGGCAGCCGGCTGCTGTTCGAGAAGACGCGGCGGCTGGAGATCCCGCTCGAATCGCTGGTCGCCAATCTGGAGAAGAAGCCGCCGCGCGTCGTGCCGGGCACCGCGGTGTTCCTCACCAGCGATCCGGTGAGTTCGCGCCGACCGCGCTGCTGCACAGCCTCAAGCACTACAAGGTGCTGCACGAGAAGAACGTCATCCTCACCATCGAGACCGCGGACACGCCGCGGGTGACCGGCGGCGGAGCGCGTGCGCATCGAGCCGGTCGGCGAGACCTTCTCGCGCGTGACGCTGCGCTTCGGCTTCATGGAGACGCCGAACGTGCCCAAGGCGCTGGCGATCGCGCGCAAGCTCGGCTGGCAGTTCGACATCATGTCGACGTCGTTCTTCCTGTCGCGCCGCTCGCTCAAGCCGGCCGCCCATTCCGGCATGCCGCGCTGGCAGGATCGGCTGTTCATCGCGCTCACGCGCGTCGCCAACGATGCCACCGACTATTTCCAGATCCCGACCGGGCGGGTGGTGGAAGTCGGAACGCAAGTCGACGGTTCTAACGCTGCAGATGCGCGTGCCTGTTTCCCGCTAAAAGACGTGCACTGGAAACGGAGCTGCGTCATGGCCGACGACAATGCCGCGCGCCGACGAGGTGCAAAATCTGACCCCGGAGCAGGTGGCGCGCGGGCTTGACCGAAGGCCGCATGCTGCTGGTCGACGTGCGCGAGCCGAACGAGACCGCGGTCGAATGCTATCCGGACGCCGTGATCGTGCCGCTGTCGTGCTTCGATCCCGCCGCCATTCCCGACCCGCAAGGCAAGCAGGTGGTGTTTGCCTGCCGCTCCGGCCGGCGCTCGGTGACCGCCTCGCTCGCCGCCCAGGACCGGGGCTATCCGTACAAATCCCATCTCGCCGGCGGCATTATCGCCTGGAAGGCGGCGGGGCTTCCGACCGAAACTTGAACGAGCGCAACCGGGCCGTCCATGCGTCGTGGTCACGCCACTGCCATTTCGGCGGCAGTCATCGCCGCGACTGCAAACCTGTGTGACGGTGCGTGGCCCTGCCGCGCCGATGACAGCGAAGTAGTCGCTCGTGAAGAATGTCCTTTTCAGCTGAATCTGAACTGAGAAGTGCCAACGATTGCGGTCAAGATTCTGAACAGCAAAAGCCTCAGCCACCTGAGCAGGAGGCGGAAGTTGTATCCGACGGCAGCGAGCACGGCGTTGATGGCATCGCCGCTAGAATGGGCGAGATAATTGCGGCCCATGCGGTGATCCTCCTTGAGGTGCCCGATGACGGGCTCGACGGCCGCGCGCCGTTTCATGTCACGTTTGATCTGCGGGGTGATGCGGCGCTTCTGGCCGGCAGTGTAGACCTTGAACTGGTATTCGGGTGACGCGTTGTGGCCGCGGTATCCGGCATCGGCGATGATGCGGTCGAGCGTGTTACCGATGATCGTCTGCATGGCAGGGATAACGGTGGCGAGTGTGTGGCCGTCATACGGGTTACCGGGCAGCGCCGCGACATGGGCGACGAACTGGCCACCGCGCGAATGCCGCAGGGGCGTCGCCACGCTCACCTTCACACCGAACTCATAGGGCTTGTGTGCCTTTCCCTTGCCTATGCATTCCACC
Organism: uncultured Verrucomicrobiae bacterium; assembly: GCA_963738245.1. Classification (GTDB taxonomy): domain Bacteria; phylum Verrucomicrobiota; class Verrucomicrobiia; order Limisphaerales; family UBA11358; genus UBA11358. Next base: position 25,538 of record CAVTWB010000014.1, on the reverse strand, counting down.
TCGGGTGCGTGCAGGCTGTAAATCTTGCGGCCGCGCTGGTGACGGTCCTGCGCCAGCACACGCTCGGCCAGGTACAGCGGCCGCACGAACGTTTCCCTTAAGTCCTCGTTGCCGGCCGTCTTGCGCCGAATGTCGCGGATGACGCGGCCAAGATAGGTCTTGAGCTTCCGCAGGCTGCGATTAGCGCGCTTGAACTGCTTGGCATGGGCATAGCGCTGGTACTTGATCAGCGCGAACTTGCCGACCCGCCGGTAGGATTGCCGCAGCTCCACCCCAAGCTCCTGGGCCAGCCGCACCAGCCGCTCGCGTGCCCGGTTCACCAGCTTGGCATCGGTCGGGAACATCACCGCCTTGGGCTGAACCGTGGTGTCGACAATGACGCGGGCCAAATCGGCCGGCTTCATCGCCTCGGTGCGGGTGGCCACCGCCAGGCTCTCCTGCAGCAGGGCCTGGAGTTTTTCCTCCCCCATGCGTTGGCGCCAGCGCGTCAGCGAGGAGCGGTCGAACACCAGCCGGTGCTGGAAGAACTCCTCGCCGCAGAAGTACTGATAATAAGGGTTCTCGACCCAGTGCTCGCACAAAGCCTCGTCCGATAGGTCCTGCATGTGCTTGAGGATGGCAAGCCCTGCCATCAGACGCGTCGGCAGCGGTGGATGACCCGGCTTGTCCGTGTAGACCGCGCCAAACTTCTCTTCCAGGAAGCACCAGTCGATCGCTCGCGCCAGTCTCACCAGTGCGTGCTGTACATCGATGATCTGATCCAGACGCGAGCGGAACAGATCCTGCTCGCCAGTCTCCCGTCGCTCCTTCGGCTGCATCGCGAATCCCTCCGCTCGACCCGGGTCGAGTGCAGAGAATCACAGCTTCAGATTCGAGGGAATTGCAAAACCGAATTTGCAAGGAAACCAGCCGCCACACCCCACAAACTGGCAAATTTGATTACTTCGTCACGTCCAATCAATCAGTCCGCTCAATGGCTTCGGAATTCTTCACGGCCGACGAAGTATGGGCTCTGCTCAAGAGGCGCGGCCACATCGTGCTGATGCGGCACGCCAAAGCGCCGGATTCGCCGCCCGATGCCGACATGGTCGACTTTAAGAACCGCGCCACACAAGGCAAGCGAGACGAGGCCGGGCGCGCGCAGGCCAAGCGCGTCGGCGACGAATTCCGCAAACATGGCATCGATCACGCGCGCCTGTTCTCGAACCAGTATTGCCGCGCCATAGATACCGCGAGACTGACCGGCCTTGGTCCGGTCAAGGGATTGCCGGCGCTCAATCAGACTTACCTCGGCGATCCTGCCCGCATGAGACAGGCGGGCGACGGCGCGCGCGCCTTCATGAAAAAGCTTCCCGCAGGAGAGCTCTCGATCCTGGTCTTTCACATTCCCGACATCCAGTCGATCGCGGCGGTGCTGTTGGCGTCCGGTGAAATGGCCGTGGTGCAAATGGACGCATCGGGCGGCGTTGCGGTCGACGGCCGCATTAAGGCGCCCTAGAGCCGCGCGCAGGAACGGCGTCCTCCGGCCGCCAGCGCCGGTGCAGCCAGAGCCATTGCTCGGGATGCTCGCGCACCCAGCCTTCGATCACGCCGGTGATCGACCTGCATGGTGCCGGCGATATCGATCTTGCCTTCGGCATCGCGCGCCGGCGCGATCTCGTCGGTCAATCTCGCCGGCGAAATCGGTTGCCGGGCAGGCGGATCATGCGCACGCCGTGGATCGGGCAGTCGAAATGGCGGGCGAGCCGCGCCAGCAGCGGATTGGCCATGGTGCGGCGGCCGAAGAACGTCACCTCGACGCCGCGCACGTAATATTGATCGACCAGCATGCCGACATGGGCGCCGCGCTCGCAGCGCCTCGGCGATCTTCATCGGCGCCTCGAGGCCGGTGGGGATGAGCTCGCCCATGCTGGCCGCGCGCGTCTCGGCGCAGCCAGCGATCGATGGCGCGCGATGTTCGGGCGTGCGGTAGAGCACGGCGCTGTCGAGCTCGTATGTCGCCGCGGCGATCGCCGGCAGTTCCCAATTGGCGAGATGGGCGGCGAAGATCAGCGCCGGCTTGCCGTCGTTGGCGAGGCGCGGTGAAAGCGCTCGATCTCCGCTTGGACGCGAGCTCGATGCGGCTGCGGCGCTCGGGATGCGCCGGGTCGTAATCCCACAGCCGGTCGAGCTGGGCGAACTCGGCGCCCATGCGGCCGAGATTGTCCCAGACGCCGCGCAGGATGGCGTCGATCTCGGCGGCGGATTTTTCCGGAAAGGCGGCGCTGAGATTGCTCGCGGCCGATGCTTGTTTTCCGGCAGCCAGGGGCCGATCGTGCGCATGAGCCAGCCGGCGAAATTCGCCATGCGGTCGGGATCGATGCAGCCGCAGCGCCTTGAGCAGCGCCGACCGCCAGCGCGCCGACGATCGCATCGCCGGCGCTTTGGCGCCGCGGCGCAGACGTCGCTTCATGCGCTCGCACGGCATTTGGCATCAGAAATTCACGATGACTTTGCCGAACACCTGCCGGCTTTCCAGCCGCGCCAGCCCGCGTTCGAAATCGGCGAGCGGCAACTTCGATGTCGATGATCGGCGCCATGCCGGCGGCGATCTTCGACAGGCTGTCGCGGATATTGCGCATCGAGGCGCCGAACGAGCCGAAAATCTTGTACTGCTGCTGGAACAGCTGCATCAGATTGATGGTCACGCGTCGGCCCCGCGGTCGAGCCGCAGGTCACCAGCCGGCCGCCGCGCTTGAGGCAGAGCAGCGAGGCGTTGAAGCCTTCGCCGCCGACATGCTCGAACACGACGTCGACGCCCTTCTTGGCGGTGAGCTTGCGGGTGACGCCCTCGAAGCGCTCGGTCTTGTAGTTGATGACGTGGTCGGCGCCGAGCGCCTTGGCCTTTTCCGCCTTGGCGTCGTCGCCGACGGTGGTGATGACGGTGCAGCCGATCGCTTTCGCCATCTTGATGGCGACCGAGCCGATGCCGGAGCCGCCGGCATGCACCAGGATGGTTTCGCCCGGCTTGAGCTTGGCATTGTCGAACAGCATGTGCTCGACGGTGCCGAAGGCGATCGGCGCGCAGGCGGCATCGCGCAGCGACACGCCTGCCGGCACCGGGATCACCAGCCGCGCCGGCAGATTGATCAAGATCGCGGGCGAAGCCGTCGATGTGGAAGCCCATGATGCCGCCGACGTTTTCGCACAGATTGTCGCGGCCCTCGCGGCAGGCGGCGCAATGGCCGCAGGTCATCGCGCCGTACATCACCACTTTGTCGCCGGGCTTGAAGCCGGTGACGCCGGCGCCGACCGCGGCGATCTCGCCGGACGCTTCCGCGCCGACCACCAGCGGCAGCTTGCGCTTGGCGAAGGCCATGCCGCGAAAGCCCCACAGGTCGAGATGATTGAGCGCGACCGCCTTGATGCGGACCTGCACCTCGCCGGCGCCCGGCGGCGGCGGCGGCGGCACCTCGGCAAGTTCGAGCTTGCGGTCGGCGATCAGTTGTGAGCGCGCGCATGGCGGAGGGCGAGCGCGGCGGTTAAGCCGGCTCGCAGGCCCATCACCAGCGAGACGTTCTGCCCGCCGAAGCCGAACGAATTGGAAATGGCGTGGCGTCACGCTTGGCGTCGCGCGCCTTGTTCGGCACCACGTCGAGCGGGATCGCCGGGTCCGGCACGTCGTAATTGATGGTCGGCGGAATGCGCTGATGCTGCAAGCGTGAGCAGCGAGAACACCGCCTCGACCGCGCCGGCCGCCGACAGCGTGTGGCCGATCATCGATTTGTTGGAGGAGATCGGCACGCCCTTCATGCGCTCGCCGAACACGGCCGACACGCCGAGATACTCCATCTTGTCGTTTTCCGGCGTGCCGGTGCCGTGCGCGTTGACGTAGTCGATGTCGTCGGGCGTCAGGCCGGCATCCTTGATGCGCATTGGCGATGCAGCCGATGATCGGCTTGCCGTCGGGGCTCGAGCGGGTGCGGTGGAAAGCGTCGGCCATCTCGCCGCAGCCTTCCAGCACGCCGAGAATCTTGGCGCCGCGCGCTTTGGCCGCTTCGTAGCTTTCCAGCACCAGCGCGCCGGCGCCTTCCGCCATGACGAAGCCGTCGCGGTTCTTGGCGAAGGGCTTGGCCGCCGCCTTGCGGCTTGTCGTTGCTGGTCGACAGCGCCGACAGCAGCGAGAAGCGGATCAGCGCTTCCGGATTGATCGAGCCGTCGGTGCCGATGCAGAGCGCGGCGTCGGTTTCGCCGCGGCGGATCGCCTCGACGCCGAGCTGGATCGCGCTCGCGCCCGAGGCGCAGGCCGTGGACAGCGAGATCGGCGAGCCCTTGGTGCCGAACTTCTCGGCCAGATGGTCGGCGACCGAGCCGAACAGGAAGCGCTGGTGATAGTCGGGAAACTGACGCGCTCACGCGCAGCAGGTCGGTATAGGTGACCTTGTCGTTGGCGCCCGATCTGGCGGCCGATCTCCAGCCGCTGCGGCCATTCGATCTCGATCGGCGGCACCGCCAGAAACAGCGGCCCGGGAAAATCGCCCGCGCGCGCCGATGCCGGATTGCGCCGATCGCTTCCTCGGCGGCGAGCTCGGCGAAACGCTCCGACAGCGCGGCGGAGCAGGGCTGCGGCGGCGAGGAAATCGATGGTGCCGGCGATGCGGGTCTTCAGCCCGTCGGTCGGAAAGCGGGTGATGGCGCGGATGCCGGATTGGCCGGCGGTGAGCTTTGCCCAGTTATCGGTCTTGCCGGCGCCGAGCGAGGTAACCACGCCGAGCCCGGTCACCACCACGATCGGCCGGCCCATTTTGTCTCTGGTCGATGCCATCTTGTGCTCTCCTTCAGCGCGACCCGCTCGACCAAAGCGAGGCCTTCGCCGCGCCAATGGCCGACGCCGGTCACCAGGATCTGGCTGCAACTCCCCGCTCATCGGCCGCTCCAGCCCGGTCGAGTCACAGGGCGGAAACAGGCTACCATGGCCGAGCGCAACGGCGGCCAGCGCTACATTCATGGGGAATTGCGGCTCCAGCCCATGGCCGAGATAGGAGCCGGTGGCGCGGACGGCAAGGTCGCCATGGCCTTCGAGAAAAGCGCGTTCTTCGGCGGTCGCCGGGCTCGGCGCCGGTGGCGCCGGAGAACACCGCCGCATGGCCGGCGCGTAAGCTTGTCCTTGAGCTTGTCCCATAGCCTGCCGAGGCCGGCCGTGACGCGCGCCCGGTTCGCGCTTGGCGCGGTCGGAAACGACCGCGGTCAGCCGCGCCAGCGGCTTGGCGCCGCGCTTCTCGGCATGCTCGCGCGCTTCGATCACCAGGAAGGCGCCGAGCGAGCCGAGCGCGAAGCCGCCCTTGCTCGCCGCGCTCCCAGACCGGCTTGTAGTGGTCCTTCAGATTGAAGCCGCCGAATTCGTACAGCATCAACATGTCGGGCCGCTCGCCATTGTGCGCGCCGCCGACCAGCGCAATATCGCTCTGCCCGGCGGCGATGCGCGACAGCGCGATGCGCACGGCATCGACGCCGGCCGATTCCTCGCCCATGAACGTGCGCGAGGAGCCGGTGACGCCGTGCACGATGGAGATGTTTCCGGCCAGCAGATTGGAAAGCTGCGCCAGAAACAAAGTCGGCCGCAGGTCGCTCATCAGCCGTTCGTTGAGGAACGCGGCCGGATTTTGCGCGCGCGGCATTCCGGACAGGATCGTGGTAGTCGACTGTCGAGGTCGCGCTCGCCGCCGCCGGCGGCGACGATCATGTCCATGTGCGAGAGGATTTCGGTCTTGCCCTTGACGCCGGCGGAGTCGAGCGCAAGCCCGGCCGCATAGGTGCCGATGCGCTGCCAATGCTCCATCTGCCGCTGATCGCCCTTTTTCGGGATCTGCGCGTCGAAATTGACCGGCGCCAGCGGATGCACGATGAACGGCGCAAACGTCGTGCGTGTCGGCGCTCGGGTGCGCCTGCCATCAGCTTCTGCCAATGCGCCTCCGGCCCTTCGCCGAGGCAGGAGACGATGCCGATGCCGGTGATCCAGGCTTCGCGCGCGCGCCTCAGCCATCGGCCGGCGCCTCGATCGGTCAGACCGATCGCGGCCGCGATTTCGCGCATCCGCTTGGCCATTTCGGCATTGGGGAAATCAAGCACGCGCAACGTCAGCGTCGCGTCGCAGATCGAGCTTGCCGTCGCATTTGACTGCTGCCTCGGTCACGGCGTAGCCGGAGCCGTCATGCGCCAGATGCGCCTCGATCACCGAGCCGCTCGCCGGGCTTGCACGAAGGTGCGCAGCTTTGCGTCCTTGACCGCGGCCAGGAACGGCATGCGCTCGAAACGATTGAGCGCCACCACCAGCCAGCCGGAGGTCTGCGCCATCGCTTCGATCAGCAGCACGCCTGGCATCAGCGGATAGCCGGGAAAGTGCCCTTCGAAGATGGTGCTTGCAGTCGGAACCGTCGCCTCGCTGCTGATCGTTGCGGTCGGCGAGCTCGAGGTCGACGATCCGGTCGATCAGTTGAAAATATTCGAGACGCATGGGACGCCGGCTGAGCGTTACGCTCCCTTGGCAGCGACGAGCTCGTCGATGCGGGCGCTGAGGTTCTTGAGCACGAAATACTGCTCGGTGGTCGCCTTGCCGTCGTTGACTTCCTGCGTCCACTGCTCGAGCGGCAGCTTGATGCCGAAGGCCTTGTCGATGGCAAAGGCGATGTCGAGGAAGTCCAGGCTGTCGATGCCCAGGTCGTTGATGGCGTGGCTTTCCGGCTTGATCGTGTCGCGCGGAATATCGCAGGTCTCGGCGATAATATTGGCGATGGTATCGAAGGTCGAAGACATCGGTAACTCTCTGATTGAATAGGAGTTCTGGCAAGCGCGATGGCCAGTCGCGCCGGTCACCGCGCCGAGCCCCTCGGCCCGGCCTTCTACCGGTATGCGGTCGGCTGCCCGTATAGCGAAGCGTGCGGGTAAGTTCAATGGTGGCGGGCATTTAACGGGAAAACCGGCCGAATCGTTCAGGCCGGCGCGACGCGGGCGCTAGCTCACCAGCGGCTTTGATTGACCTCGACCGGCGAGCAATTGCGCCGCCCGGACAAGACGCAGTCCTGATTCTTGCGCATCTCCGCCATGGTATCGGCGAGCCACAGCCCGGCGCCGATCAGCACGACGACGAACGCCAGCGCCGCCGCGTTGACCAGCATGCGGTGGCGATAGTCGTCGGTGCCTCCATTGCGTTCGTATTTGGCGAGGTCCTCGACCGGCGGACGGGGTGGACACACCGATGCGCACCGAGCCCGGCGCCGGCGGAATCTGACGACACGCGGCTCGTCGCCGGAAGATGTTTGCCGGTTACTTGCCATGGCTATCAGTCTACCATGACGTTTGTGGGCTTTCGATGGGCCGAGGGATGCCCGAGACCAGTTCTAACGAGCCGCGGTAACGCGCTAGAGTGGCAGTGATGAGCAAATCCATCCGTTCACGGCGGCTTGTCGCGCTGTTTGCGGCCTATGTGGTCGCGCTGCAGGCGGTGCTGCTTGCCGCTGTCGGTTGCGGCCGGCGCGCCTTTCGGTTCCAGTCTTTGCGCCAGCGCGGTCTCGACCGGTGGCCAGACCGGAAACGATCAATCCGGCTGTCCCTGCGCCGCCGGCTGCGGCACGCTATGCTGCGTGCAAGGCACGCTCGGTTCGCCGCCGCAGATCGTCATCGCTTTCGCTACCGTGCATACGCGTGGCGCTGCCGCCTGCGCGATACAGCGCGCCCGTGCAAAAACCGGCAAGCGAAGGCGCCGCAGCTTCCGCGCGCGCCGCCCGCCGCCTGACGTCTTCGGTTCACCGCTCAACCGTTTCCATTCGCATGCCGCGCCGCAACAGCGCGTGCCGAATCGTCAGGAGTTAAAACATGAACCGCACTCTTGATTATCGCCGCCATTGTTTGCTGCCTTCTTGATCTGTGCCGGCGCATGCCGAAGACGTCATGGCCGGCCGCCTGAAAATCTCCGCGCCCTGGGCGCGCGCCACGCCGAAAGGCGCCAGTGTCGGCGGCGGCTATATGACCATCACCAATACGGGCACGGAGTCCGACCGCCTGTCGGCGGCGCCACCGACGTCGCCAAGGCGTGTCCAAATCCATGAGATGACCATGGACAACGGCGTCATGAAAATGCGGCCGGTCGCCGGCGGACTTGAGATCAAGCCGGGACAGACCGTCAAACTCAACCCCGGCGGCTATCACGTCATGTTCATGGGCCTGAAGCAGCAGTTGAAGCAAGGCGAGCACTTCAAAGCGACGCTCGACTTCGCCAAGGCCGGCAAGGTCGACGTTGACTTCGCCGTCGAAGGCATCGGCGCCATGAGCATCGGCGGCACGCATCGCATACCGGCCATGAAATGACAGCATGGGCGGCATGAAGATGAAATAACAAACGCCTCGGGTCGACCGCTATTTCGGTTCGGCAAAGGCGAGTTCCGCGTCCGCTGGTGGCAGCATGCGGAACACATTGAGCGTCATCGAGATCATCACGTAATAGCCGAGGATACCGACCAGTTCGACCATCGCGGCGTCGCCGAGAAAAGCGTGCACGCGTTTGTAGGTGCGGTCGGCTGACGCGCCGCGTCTTGTAAAGCTCCTGCACGAAATCATAGATCGCGCGCTCGTCCTTGGGTGCCGATTTCGGCGCGCGGCCGGCGCGCAGGTCGTTGATCGTCTTGCGGGCTTGACGCCGGCTTTCTCGGCCATCGGCTCATGCGCGAACCATTCGTATTGCGCGCGCCACTGCCGCGCCGTGCACAGGATGGCGAATTCGGACAGCCGCGGCGGCAGTGCCGTCTTGTAGCGGCAATGCGCGCCGAGCGCCTGCGCCAGTTGCCCGTATTCCGGCGCGTGCAGCCAGGCGGCGAAGGGCCCGCGCGGGATGATCGATGTGCCGCGCGGCCCAGCGCGTAGCGCATTCATAAGCGCGCGCTGTGCCTCGTTCATCTGCATTTCGTCGAGGACGGCGAGGCGTGGCGCCGGGCGTTTGGCGGGCATGGGCGTTTCCTTGCGGTTTCTTGGTTGCGCGGGAATAGGAGCAGGGCCGGAAGCTGCCTAATATAGCGCAAAACAGCCAAATCCGAGGAAGCCCACACGGTCGACGTTACCAAATTCTCTTCCACTATCGCGCGCTACGAGGCGCTAATGGACGTGGTGCGTGGCCGCCTCACCAGCCGCAATCGCTGCGCCCGCTGCTCGGGGTTCCGGACGAGCTCGCCATCATCGATATCGTGGCCTTCGGCGTGCCGGCCAAGCCGCCTTATAAGCGCTGGAAGAAAACGCTGCCGCAGATCGCCAATTGGGGCCGCTTCGACACGAAGAATTTCATGAGCATCGAGGATATCGATGCCTGGGTGCGCTCGACGCGATACAAGGTCATGTACCGTGGCGAAGCGAAGGTCAACTCACGGCTATTTCTTCGCGTCGTCAGGCAACACAACCGCGGTGACGTCGATCACGCCGCGGTCGATCATGTGAATTTCTTGCGCGGCGGCCCATGACAGGTCGAGGATGAGTTTTTTGCTGTGCGGTCCCCGGTCGTTGACGGTGACCACGACACTGCGGTGGGTCTTGTTGTCGGTGACACGCAAGCGCGCGCGGAAGGGCAGCGTCAGGTGCGCGCAGGTGAATTTATTCGGATCATAGTTGCCGCCGGCCGTCACCTTGTCATGTTAATCCTTGTCATAGTACCCGGCTTTGCCGGAAAACTGCTGTGGCGCCTGCGCGAATACACCTCCGCTCAGCACGTCGGCGAACGCCATGACAATTGCAAATCCGACCGCAATTGGAGTTTTCCAGTCCATGCACCGATCTTTATTCAATCGTCATCTTAGCGAAAGATAGAGCAAACTCTTGTGGCGAAAAGACGATTTCTCCTTGGCAGCGAGGTTAAGGATTAAGCCGAACGGCGTACGGCAGTCTTCACGCGGTGGGCGGCGGCGCGGGCCTTGCTTTTCGGTGCACGACGCTTATTGCTCCGCTTTTCCAAATGGCTCAGCGTGATATCCGCGCGCTTTTTGCAGTCCTCATGAAACTCTTGAAGTTCCTCGTCCGATAAATCCTCGACAACTGCGAATTTATTTTCCGCCCGCTTCATTGCCAGCACCAGTTCCGACAACTTGAGTTGCAGCGCCATGGTATCGCGGTTCTGCGTGTTCTGGATCAGGAACACCATCAGGAAGGTGACGATGGTAGTGCCGGTATTGATGACCAGTTGCCAGGTGTCGCTGTAGTTGAAGATTGGCCCGGTCAGGATCCAGACCAGAACCACGGCGACCGCGAGGAGGAACGCGGCCGGGTGGCCGGTCCAATGCGCTATCGCCTGCGCGAAATGTGAAAACCAGCGGCTCAATGCGGTCGCTGTGCCTGGCCGCTCGTCGTGACGGGATGACTTGTTAGGCATGGGAGTCCCCGAGCGGGCGCCGCGAATGGGCCGCCTGGCAATTCAACGCGCCTCCGGATGCAAAAGTTCCAACGCGGGTTCGCCAATTCACGAGCCTTCACTTTGGTTTCGGCAGCGCCTGCTTGATCCGTCCGATCCCCGCCCAGGGATCCTTGCGCAGCCGCGCAAGCCGCGCCGGCAGATTGAGCACGGTGTACTGGTTGGCGCTCTTGAGCGCGCCCAGTTCCGCCCAGTCGACCGGCGCCGACACCGGCGCGCCCGGCCGCGCGCGGGTGGAGTAGGGCGCAACCGCGGTCGCCTCGCGGCTGTTACGTAAATAGTCGATGAAAATGCGATTATTACGCTTGCTCTTCGCGGCGGTGGCCGTGTAGCGGTCGGGCGCGTCCGCCGCCATGGCCGCGGCGACGGCGTGGCGAAGTCCTTGGCGGCCGTCCCATGGCGCAGGCTTGATCGGCAGCACGACGTGCAGGCCCTTGCCGCCGGAGGTCTTGACGAAGCTCTTGAGCTTGAGCGCGTCGAGCCGCTTGCGAACCTCGCGCGCGGCTTCGACCACGTCGCTCCAGCCTGTGCCGGGGCCAGGATCGAGATCGAACACCAGCCGGTCGGCGCGCTCGCGGTCGTCGATGGTAGTGCCGCGCGTGTGCACTTCAAGCACGCCTGCCTGCACCAGCGCGATCAGCCCGGCTGAGATCGTCGACGGAAATGATCTTGTCGCCCTTCTCGGCGACCATGTGCAGGTGCTCGGTGGAAATTCCCGCCGAGGCGTGTTTCTGGAAGAAGCACTGCCCGTGCGGCGCCGTCCGGACAGCGCACCAGCGCAATCGGCCGGCCGACGACATGCGGCTGTCATCCACTTCCAGATGCCGCTGTAGAAGTCGGCGAGGTCACGCTTGCTGATGCCGGCGTCGGCCCAATAGATACGGTCGGGATGGCTCAGCGTAATGCCGGCGACGCGTGCTTGCGGTCTTACGCCGTCGACGCGCTCGCTTTATGAGACGAATTTGCGTCGCGGCGGCTTCTGTTTTGACGAGTTGTCTTCGGCGCGTCCCTGGCGATCTCATCCATGGTGCGGCCGGATGCGACCGAGCGCGGCTTCTGCTCGCAAGATATCCTTGTCGCCCTCCGTCGCGCGCCGCCGGTCATGCGCCTTGATCAACAGCCAATTGTCGCGTTTTTCGCCGGGCCTCTTGCGCAGCCGCACCAAGTGCCAAAGTCCGTGCAGCTTCTCGCCGTCGAGTTCAAATGACAGGTGCCCCTTGCGCAGGCCTTGTTGCGGATCGTCCTCCGGCTGCCAACTGCCGCGGTCCCAGATCATCACCGTGCCGCCGCCGTATTCGCCTTTGGGAATGGTGCCTTCGAATTTGTTGTAGGCGACCGGATGATCCTCGACCTGCACCGCCAGCCGCTTCTCGCTCGGCACCAGGCTCGGGCCGCGCGTAACCGCCCAGCTCTTCATCACGCCGTCGAGTTCGAGCCGCAGGTCGTAATGCAGGCGCGCGCGGCGTGCTTCTGGATGACGAAAGCGTGTCCGCGCTTCGGCGCGCGATCTTTACCTTTCGGCTCGGAGGTGACGCCGAACCGGCGTTTGCTGCTGTAGATTTCCAGGCCCGTCATCGGTCTCGCCCGTTGCGTTCTGTGAATTTGGACCTTTGCGGCAAATAACACGATAATTCAATCGACTTCCGGGTTCAGCGGCTTTGATCTGCGACAATCCATGAGTGCCTGATGCCGTGCGCGACGGGCACTTGTCGATTGGAACTAATCGCGGAGTCTTTCGTTGCCTTGCCACACGGTTTATTTCGCAACAAACCAAAGGGACCGCCAGGTTGGGATTGGCTGTCACATTTCTTGTCATTGCGCTGAGTGCAGCCGCGCTCGGTTTCGGCGTTATCGCCGGCGTGGCAATTGAGGCCGCCAAGATCGTGTTCTTTGTCGCCGTCGTTCTGTTCGCGATTGCTGCGCTAGCCGGCCTAATACGCGCGCGCACACCGACGGTGCCGTAGTGTTGTAGCGTAGCGTTGCGTTAAGTCGCAAAACCCCGTGTGGCTGTCCGCCGCGCGGGGCTTTCATTTGGCGATAGGCAATAATCGAACGCCGGGGAAATAATCTCCTGGAGTCATCCACCGCCGCCGGCAAGCACCGCGCGCGTCTGTTCGTCCGGGCCGAAATCGTTGACGTCATTGATCGACATCAATTCGGCGAGCCGCGTGCGGGCGCGGTTGACGCGCGACTTGATGGTGCCGACGGCGCAGCCGCAGATATTGGCAGCCTCTTCGTAGGAAAATCCCGACGCGCCGACGAGGATCAAGCGCCTCGCGTTGGTCCGCCGGCAATTGCGCGAGCGCCTCGCGGAATTCCCTGAACTCGACCTGGCCATGCTGCTCTGGCTGCGATTTCAGCGTCTCGGCATAGCGGCCCTCGCTATCCTCGACTTCGCGCCGCCGCTTGCGATATTCGGAGCGGAAATGATTGCGCAGGATGGTGAACAGCCAAGCCGACATGTTGGTGCCGGGCTGGAACGAGTTGATATTGGCAAGCGCGCGCACCAGCGTTTCCTGCACCAGATCGTCGGCGCGATCCACGTTCCCGCACAGCGAGATCGCGAATGCGCGCGAGGCTAGGCACCGCCGCAAGAACGGCTTTGCGGACCAACTCGTCGATGGGCATCAGTGCTTGTCCTTGTTGCCCATTGCCCTCGAGCCGATTGAGCAACGCTGCAAAACGGTCCGGTACGCCCTGATTGACGACTTCGTCGTACATCGCGCGAAGCTGCTGACCGAGACGCGCCTGGACTTCGCGACCGAGCTTGGCCGCCTTGGCGGCCGGCTTCTTGTTTCGCTGCGCCGTGATTTCCATCGCTTTCTGCTGCCCCACGGGCTTACGCTCGGTCATCGTTTCGATCCCAAATCCCCCACCCCTGGTTTTTTGTTGCAGGGCGCAGGTTCCCCATCTTCCGTGTTTGCGAAACCCCTGTCAGGGCAAATGGTTCCGCCGAATTGGAACTTTTTTCCAAACGGTACGTTATGGGCCTAGAGTTGAACGGAAATTGGGGTTGTGTCCGAGCGGCCAACCAATCTGCCCCGAATTTCGGGAGGGATTATTGTCGACAATCTCAAGCGGTTGCACAGCATCTTCCCTATCTTCGCCGCTATGCGCGGGCGCTTTCGGGCAGCCAGGCGGCCGGCGACGCCTATGTGGCGGCCACGCTCGAGGCGCTGATCCACGACCCGTCCGTGCTGGAAAACGGGTCCTCAACCCGCATCGCGCTCTATCGGATGTTCACCAAGATCTGGAATTCGGTCGCGCTCAACGGCAAGACCGGCGCAGCCGGCGATGCCCAGCCGGTCGAGCGGCATCTCGCCCAGATCGCACCGCGCCCGCGGCAGGCTTTCCTGTTGGTGGCGCTGGAAGGGCTATCCGAAGACGATGCCGCCAAGGTACTCGACATCGACGTGCCCACGCTGCGCGAGCTGGTCGAGGACTCCGGCCGCGAACTTGCCGCCGAAATCGCCACCGACGTGCTGATCATCGAGGACGAGACCTTCATCGCGCTCGATCTTGAAGGCCTGGTGGAAGCGCTCGGCCATCGCGTGCTCGGCGTCGCGCGCACGCATGCCGAGGCGGTGGCGCTGGCCAAGGACGAAGCGGCCGGGCATCATCCTCGCCGACATCCAGCTGGCCGACGGCAGTTCGGGCCTCGATGCTGTCAACGAGATGCTTGCGCACGTTCGAGGTGCCGGTGATCTTCATCACCGCCTATCCGGAGCGCTTCCTCACCGGCGAGCGGCCGGAGCCGGCCTTCCTGATCGCCAAGCCGTTCCAGCCCGCGACGGTGTCGGCGGTGCTCAGCCAGGCGCTGTTCTTCGAGCGCAACGCCAAGCGGCGCGAGCGGCGGGCGAGCTAAATTATGAATTGGTGAGGTCGCGAGCGACAATGACGGGCCACTACTGGCGCATCTGTTGATAAATGTTTCAGCGGGTTTCATTGCAAAAATATTGCAACAGCCGATAAGTCTGATGCCGCATTGGCATATCGGGCGGTGTCGGCACGGAGGCAGGTCCACCGTCATGGTGAGTGAGATAGCGGGGGCGGACGAGCACGATCTCGCGAGGCTGCAGGACGAACGCCGCCAGCTTGAAGTGCAGGTCAGCGCCCAGGCCTCGGAGCTAAGCCTGCTACGCGCCCGATTTGAGCGTTACGAAACGGCGCTGCGCGGCTCGCTGATCACCGTTTACACGCAGGACCGCGATCTGCGTTACACCTCGATCAGCAACCCGATGCTGGGCCGTGAGATCGAAGACATTCTTGGCCGTACCGATGCGGAAATTTTTCCCGAAGCCAGCCGCTCGGCGATCATCGACTTGAAAAACGAAGTGCTGGCGAGCGGCCACGCCAAGACGCGCGGAAATCGCGATCGACGACGGACCCGGGCTGCGCTGGCACGATTTGCGGGTCGAGCCACTGCGCAACGATGCTGGCAACATCGTCGGCCTGACTTGCGCGGCCATCGACGTCACCGAGCGCAAGGAGGGCGAGGCGCATCTGCGTCTGCTGCTGCGCGAGTTGACGCACCGCTCGAAGAATCTGCTCGGCGGTGATCCAGGCCATGGCGCGGCAGACCGCGCGTCACGCCGGCTCGATTGACGGATTTCTCGGGCAGTTCGGCGCCCGCTTGCAGGCGCTTGCCGCCTCGCACGATCTGCTGGTGCGCGATAGTTGGCACGGCGCATCGCTGCGCGAATTAATCCATTCGCAGCTTGTCGGTTATTTTGTCCGCCGGTGGCGGCCAGGTCGAGATCGAGGGGCCGGAGGTCGCGCTCAAGCCGGAAGCCGCGCAAAATCTGGGGCTGGCACTGCATGAGCTCGCCGCCAACGCGCAAAAATTCGGCGCGTTGTCGGTGCCCGACGGCCGCGTTTCCATCGTCTGGAGCCGCGACGGCGGCGCTGCCGGCGATGCGCTCGAATTGAGCTGGCGCGAACAGTCGGGCCCCAAGGTCAAGGCGCGGCGCAAGCGCGGTTTTGGCAGCCTGGTGATCGAGCGCAATCTCGCGCGCGCGCTCGATGCGCAGGTGAATTTGACTTTCGACCCCGACGGATTGCGCTGCCATATCGTCATACCGGCAAGCCAGATGCTCGCGGCCGGCTAAGCGCCCGTCGTGGCGATAGGAACTTTTCCGGCCATCGCGCGTTTTCCGCCACAGGTCCAACAAAAATGGGAGACTGCTATGCAGAGGTCTTTGAGCGCCCTGGCCGGCTTGGCCGTTGCCGCGGCGGTTGCGATGCCGGCCCCGAACATGGCGGCGCCGCGAGCACACCAAAGTTGGCACGCTGACCTGCGATATTTCCGGCGGTGTCGGTCTCATCGTTACGTCGAAAAAGGAAGTGAGCTGCATATTCGCTCCGTCGCACCCGGGCCGGCGCGAGGTCTATTCAGGCACCGATCACCAAGTTCGGCATCGACATCGGTGCGACCAGCAGGGGCGAAATGATCTGGGCGGTTTATGCGCCGACCAATCGCCGTTTCGGCGCGCTGGCCGGTCATTATGGCGGCGCGACCGGCGAAGCCACGGTCGGCGCTGGCGTTGGCGCCAATGTGCTGGTCGGCGGCTCCAGCCGCACCGTGACCCTGCAGCCGATTTCGGTGCAGGGACAGGTTGGGCGTAACCTGGCCGTGGGCGTTGCCGGCCTCGATTTGCACCCGCGGCGCTGATTTTCTCTCCGAACGAAAATTGAATTCGGCGGCCGTTCGGCATACGGCCGCCGATTTTTGCGTTCAGCCGAAGGTGAAGGCGTCGTGGTAGGCGCCTTGCACCTGGCCGCCGGGCACCGGGCCGCCGCCCGGAACATGCACCATGTTGCCGATCACCGCGCAAGTCGCGCCGTGCAGGCCGTGGCGCGGGATGGCCATCGGCGCAAGCTGCTCCCAGCTGTCGGTCGCCGGATCGTAGGCTTCGTTGGTGCCGAACACTTTGCCCGTGGCCTCGCCGCCAAAGACGACAATCTTGCCTTTGATATAGACCGCCGACGGTCCCGAGCGCGGCGTCGGCAGCGGCGCGCGGAAGGACCAAGCATCGGTCTTCGGATCGTAGACGGCGTTGAGACCGGTGTTGAAATCGTATAGTCCATGCGGCCGGCGATGGCGTAAATTTTCCCATCGGCAATGGCAAGGCCCATGTGGTCGCGCTGGCCGACGAAGGGCTGCGTGCCCGTCGAGCCGCGCATGCCACCGAGGATGGTGTATTTGTTGGCCGAGGGGTCGTAAATCTCATGCCATTCGACGGAACGCACGTCGCGCCCGCCGAGCAGGTGGATTATGCCGTCGAGTACAATCGCCGAGATGGCACCGCGTGGCCGCGAGATAGGCGCTATCGGCGCCCATTGGTCGGTGGTGGTGTCGTAGACGAAACATTTGGAATGCGGGCAGCGGTTCTGCTCGACAAACCCACCGAAGGTGTAGATTTTCGTACCGATCGCGACGCCGGCGACGTGATTGCACGGAAGCGGGAAGGGCGCCTTCAGCGACCAAGATTTCGATTTCGAGTCGTAGACCTGATGGAAATTCTGGTCGACGCGATGCTTGGCGTAGCCGGCGATGACATGAATCTTGCCGCCGCAGCCGATGACGGCGTGTTCGCCGGTCGGGATCGGCAGACGCGGCATCTCGATCCATTTACCCAGATTTTTCGCTTGCGGCGCCACGCTGGTCATATAGCGCTGCTTCTCGACCGTCTTCGGAATGTCGGTGACGGTCTTGTCGTTCAGGCCGAGAAAGAGTGGAAGTTCTTCTGCCATGGGGGACCTCAATTGACGTAGCTAGGTACCACCTCGCGCAGCAACCTGCGCGTCAGTTCGACGCCCTCACGCGCTACATCATAAGGTGAGCGCGCCCACAGTTCGGGATTGGGCGCTTCGTAACTTAGATAGCCGGTGTATTTCTTCTCTGCTAGCAGGCCGAGTATCTGGCGCCATTTGACGATGCCCTTCCCCGGCGCCAGACGGTCGGTCGGTCGGCGCACGCCGGTCACCGGATTGGGCGAGACGTCACTGTACTGGAAGCAATAGATTTTGTCGGCCGGCACGTTCTCGAAGCCGCGGCCACCGGCGCCGCTGCGGGTGCAGTGATAGGCGTCGATCAGATAGCCGCAGTTTGGCTTGCCGGCGCCCTCGATCAACTCGGTGAGCACGGCAAGGCTGTTGAGCACGTCGTGCTGCGAATTGAACTCGATGGCAAGCTTGAGCTTGTACTCAGCGGCGATGTCGCCGGCGTCCTTGAGATATTTGATCGCGTCCTTGATCGGGCCGTTGACCTGTCCAGGCGCGCTCATCAGCATCTTGCAGCCGAGCGCCACCGCATTTTCGCAAGATTTCGCGGAACACCTTGAACAGGCGATTGCGTTCATCGCCGGTGGCGAACAGCCAGCCGTATTCGACGCCGAGCACGCCGCACGGAATGCCGCTGGCGCGGATCAAATCGAGCACTTGGGCGTTGCTCATGCCGGCGTCGAAGCAGCGCTTGAAATCGGTGCGGCGCAATTCGACCGCATCGAAACCCGCTTGCCTGGCCGCATCGAGCGCCGTCTTCAACGGCGTCGCGTCGATGGTCCACATGTGCAAGGCCAGGCGGCCGAATTTTTCCGCTCATTTGCCCTCGTACTGAAGAATGTAAAGCCCCGCATTGGTATCAGTCAGGTACGTGACACCGTTGGGGTCCACGTAAACGTCGCAGGACTGAATCACCTTCACCGGGTTCGGCCGCTGGTCGACGATCTTTTCCGGCGGCGGCGGCACGAAATAAGCGATCTCCTTCGGCTCGAACTGGTTCTTGATGTCGAATACGCGCAGGCCGGCGTTGTGATAGGTGACGAAAACGATCTCCGAGCTCTGGAACGACCCCGGGCGATTTTCGTGGATGTTGTGCGGGCCGAACTTGCCGCCTTTGGCGCAGAAGTCCTCGCCGGTGGGCGTCGGCAGCGTGGCGATGGTGACCGGATTGTTTGGCGCGCGCACGTCATAGATCCACGTGTAGGCAAGACCGTTGGCGCAATTCACCGACGTCGCCTCATCGGCGAGGACCACCAGGTTGCGGTCGGGCAGCGGCAACGGCGTATGCGCGCCGCCGGCGAAAGGCGGCGACGTATTGTGGTGCGCGAGCAACTTCGGATGGGGCGGATCGCTCAGGTCGTGCACGGTAAAGCCACCATCGCGCCAGGCGGCAAAGCCGAGGTTTCCGGCGCTGATGAGATGATGCAGCGCCATGCGCTTGCCGAAAGACGCGGGCGGTTTCTCGCCGCCGGCCCGATGCATGCCGGGCAGCCACCATTTCCCGGCGAGCGTGGGCTTTTGCGGATTGCTCACATCCACCACCGCCAAAACGTGATCGATAAAGCCCTCGAAATGCACCGAGACATAGGCGTAGCGCCCGCCGACCCACCAGATGCGATGTGCACCAAGGCCCGGCATGTCGAGAAAGCCGATCTCGCGCGGAGCCGCGGGCTTGGAAATATCGAATACGCGCAGGCCGACGGCGAAGGGCTGATCGGTCTTGACCGAGTTGGTGAGCGACTTTGCGTAGTATTCCTGCTGGCTTTGATACTGCTGCATCGCCCAAATATTCGGCCCATTCACGGCGAGCAGAATGTCGCCGTGGATTTGCAAGTGGTGCGAGCGGGTATTCTTCGGCGCGGCGACGAAGGCTACGGTTTTCGGCTTTTTCGGGTCGCGCACGTCGATGACGGAGAACCCGTCGCTGAACATATGGCCGACGAAGGCATGCCCCTTTTCGACGATGACCTGCACGCCGTCGAGGCGGCCGCCCTGATCGTCGCGCGACAGCAGGCGAATATTTTTCGACGATGGCGCCATTTGCAAACCCCCGGCGTTTTAGGACATTCCTGCGCTATAGCCTAAATTGGCGAGGCCCGGCCCGGCAATTGCGCCGGACCGGGCCCGCTCGGTTAGATCGAACGCCGATCAGCCCGTTGGCGGGGCGATTTCGTCGAGCCCCTTCTGTCTGGCTTCCGGACCCATCTGGGTCACGGCGACCGCGGCAATCACTAGCACCGTGGCGATGCACACGAAGACCGCGTTCAGGCCCCAGCCTTTCTGGATCCACGGGATGGCGATGAAGATGCCCGCGGTCGAGAGGCGGCCAACACCCGCTGCCCAGCCGAAGCCCGATGCCCGCGCGTTGGTGGGGAAAACTTCCGACGCGAAAATTTGCATCGAGTTGCCGGACACCTGGATGAAGAACACCATGATGAAGCCGACAATCAGCAACTCGGTATTGCTTCCGGCATTGGCAAAGATGATCGCCATGATGCCGGCGCCGATGAAGGCGAGCACCGAGGTGATTTTGCGCCCGTATTTATCGAGCGCCCACATCATGAACAGACTGGCGCAAGGCACCGCCAGGTTCATGCCGAGGGTGAACTGCAGCGATTTGGTGATGGTGAAGCCCTTGTCATGCATAATATTGGGCAGCCATCCGCCGAGGCCGATGGCGACGCCAAAGAACGCTGAGAAGCAGATCATGCCGGCGATCACGCGCTTCGGGAACATGCTGAACACCAGGGCAAACGGATCGCTTTTGGTATTGCTCGCCGCGTCGGAGGAAAGCTGCTCCTTTGGCCCGGGCAGGCCCAATTGTGTCAGCACGTCGAGCGCTTCCTTGCCGCGGCCGTGCGTTGCCAGAAAGCGAGGCGACTCCGGTAGCACGAAGCGCAGCACCCAGACGATCAACGCGCCGATGCCGATGACGATCCACACGCCGCGCCAGCCGATGACGTCACGGAAGGCGAGGGTGAACAACGTCGCGATCGGCCAAACGCAAGCGCCGCCGATGAAATGCACGATTGCCAGGATGCGGCCGCGGATGCGCTTCGGTGAATATTCGCCAGCATAGGCGAAGGCAAGTGGTTGTTCGCCGCCGAGCCCGAGACCGGCGATAAAGCGCGCGGCCACGAGCCACCAGACCGTCGGCGACAACGCGCCGAGGATGGTGAATATGCCAAAGATCAGCAGATTGAACTGGTAGACCGTTCTCCGCCCCCAGCGGTCGCTGAATTCGCCCTGACCGACGGTGCCGAAGAACATGCCGAAGACAGTCGCGCTGCCGATCCAGCCGGCCTCGGCTCCGGTCGCGAATTTGGTAGCGATCATGTCAGGGATCAGCGATCCCAGCACGATCAAGTCGATGACGTCGAAAAAATAGCCGGCGGCGATGAGTGCGATGACCTTGACATGAAGCGGCGATATTTTCGCTTCATCCAAGGAATTACCAACAAATGCCTCGATAGTTTGAGCCATAGCGTTCTCCCCGAAGTGCAGTTTTTATATTTTGATTGTCGCGTTGCGCGGGCGGCAGGATGATCCACATTTGGATCGTTGCCTAGCCCCGTCTCTTAGGCTGTGTCCGATAAGCGGCCGCGCTGCAGAGGAAATTTCGGTTAGTGAAAACGGGTTACTTGGCTGCCCTTCCTGGATACATATCGAACAATGTGCCGCACTCCCGAGCCAGCTTTTCGGCAGATTTTAAAGGATGTGCGGGAGTTACGCCTCGCCACCTGAGCAGTAGGGTTCAGGAGAGGTGGGGGTCATTCGGGCGGAACACATCCGCTCCGCCCGGGTAGATCAGAGGTCGACCGTTTCCGCGATGGAAAGGGCGTCATCAACCTCAATGGCAAGATACCTGACGGTGCTTTCAATCTTGGTGCGGTCGAGCCGCCGCGATGAGGTCCTTGAGGCGCTCAGGTGTGACCTCGAGGCCGCCCGCTATGCCGCCGACAAGGCGTTCCGACAATACGATGCAACCGACCCAACCAATCGTCTGGTGGCGGCGGAATTAGAGCTCCGCTGGAACCGCGCGCTTGAACGCGTTACCGAGCTGGAGGGCCGCATCGAGAAGCAAGCGAGCGAGGCACCAGCAAACATGCCCATGGGGCTCAAGCAGTTCGCGACGCTGGCGGCCGATCTGAAAGCGATCTGGCGTGATCCTGCAACCGAGATGCGCCTGAAGAAGCGTATCCTGCGCGAGCTCATTCGCGAGGTGGTTGCCGACCTCGACGAACAAGGCGGAGAGATCGTTCTTGTCGTGCATTGGATGGGTGGCATTCATACCGAATTGCGCCGGCCGCGCCGGCGGCGCGGGCAGCGCAACAGTACGGCGCCGGAAACTATGGAGGCGGTACGCATCCTTGCGCGCGTATGTAGCGACGATCTGATCGCAGGCCTACTCAACCGAAATAATCTTCACAGCGGACACGGCAATCGCTGGACCCGCGAACGGGTGACATCGCTTCGCAGCCACCACAAAATACCCGTCTATTGTCACGAGACGGCTGAGACCGCAGGCTGGATGGACTTGACGCGAGCCGCCGCCGCGCTCGGCGTCAGCCCGAAAACGCTGCGTCTTGCCGCTGAACAGCGCGAGATAGAAGCACTCCATCCACTTGAAGACGGACCGCGGCTCTTCAAGCGTTCGGCTCTCGAAGCCGACGCCGCTAAACGCCTGGCCGACCGTGTCCGCAGTCGCCGTATGACCCCCGCAGGACAACAAAATCGATATGCAGATCTATTTACATCAATGACATAGAGAGATGGGCAATATGAAGCAGCGTTGTAGTGCTTGCTCCATTGCTCGATGACGATCTGCGCCTCTTTCAGGCTGTAGAAGATTTCGCCGTTCAGCAACTCATCGCGTAGTTCTGCTGCGGTATCCCAGGCTGGCGGCAGGCCCAGGCGCAGATTTGCCTTGTGCCATCAACACTTTAATCTGCCGAAGCGGTGTCACGATCTGCTCCGCACTGAACCTCTTCTTCTGCATGACCCAAGCTCCTTTTTAAGCTCATTCTCTCACATCGCTTGGTCCAAAAAAGCCAGGTCAGGCCGAACCCCGCGGGGATCTTAGTGTCTGTCCGGAAACTTCTGCTTGAAAGCATTGGATGGAATTCGACACGGGGTTCCCAAGAAGCGTCTTTCCGGCATCTCATTTAACTTCTTGATCTGGAAAAATGAGTTAAATCAAACAGATGTTTCCGGACGGACTCTTAGAATATCTGCTCTT
The DNA here is from genome assembly GCA_963738245.1 of uncultured Verrucomicrobiae bacterium. GTDB lineage: Bacteria > Verrucomicrobiota > Verrucomicrobiia > Limisphaerales > UBA11358 > UBA11358. Next base: position 3,093 of record CAVTWB010000014.1, on the reverse strand, counting down.
CTAGAGCGGATTTTAGGAAATCAAGGCCTTCGTCGATCAGAGCATCGCTGGCGACCAGCGGTACCAGAAAGCGGATTACATTCCCGTAAGTGCCGCAGGACAGGATCACCAGCCCCTTTGCGGCCGCTGCCTGGACCAGCGCCTTGGTCAAAGCGGGCGCCGGCTCGCGACTGTCCCGGTCTTTGACCAATTCCATCGCCACCATCGCGCCCAGACCGCGCACGTCACCGATGCAGGTGAAAGCGTTACGCCCCGCCATCGCCTCTAGCCGAGCCTTGAGGCGATCACCGATTGCGATGGCCCGGGCCGCCAGTTTCTCGTCGGCAATCACGTCGAGTACCGCTAGGCCGGCTGCGCAGGCGAACGGTGAACCCGCATACGTACCACCCAGGCCGCCTGGTGCCGCGCTTTCCATCACCGCCTTGCGGCCGGTCACCGCCGAAAGTGGATACCCGCCGGCGAGCGACTTAGCCAACGTCATCATGTCCGGCACCACGCCGGAATGCTCGATCGCAAACATTTTGCCGGTGCGGGCAAAGCCGGTCTGAATCTCGTCGACGATCAACAGAATACCGTGTCGGTCGCAGATCGCTCGCAGGCCCTGCAACCACTCGGTCGGAGCGATGTTAAAGCCACCTTCGCCCTGGACTGGTTCGACGATCATCGCGGCCACACGGGTCGGGTCGATGTCGGTCTTGAACAGTCCTTCCAGCGCGGCCAATGCGTCGGCGCTCTCGATGCCGCGGTAAGAGTTGGGAAAGGGGCCGTGATAGACCTCACCCGGGAACGGCCCAAAGCCCACTTTGTACGGCACCACCTTGCCGGTCAGGGCCATGCCCATCATGGTACGGCCGTGGAACGCCCCCGAAAAGGCGATCACCGCCGGCCTTCCGGTGTGCGCGCGGGCGATCTTGACCGCATTCTCCACCGCCTCGGCCCCCGTGGTCAGGAACAGGCTCTGCTTCGGCCCCGGACCCGGCATCAGAGCGTTGAGCCTTTCCGCCAAGACGACATAGGATTCATAAGGCGTGACCTGGAAGCAGCTATGGCTGAAGCCGTCGAGCTGAGCCGCCACTGCCGCCATCACCCGTGGATGATTGTGGCCGGTATTGAGAACGCCGATGCCGCCGGCGAAATCGATGTAGCGCTTGCCTTCGATGTCCCAGAGTTCAGCCCCGCGCGCACGCGCGGCGAAGACTGGCAGCATGGTGGCGACACCCCGCGGCACGGCGGCTTCGCGACGGGTTTGAAGGTCGGCATTGCTGGTCATGGCTGGCTACTCCGGCGACAGCCATCCGCAGAGGGGCGCAATGGCGCTCAAAGCTTAGCCGCGTTTTAGAAAATAGATAATCCCTTTTCCCCTTATCGGGCCCGGAGCCATCCCTGCGCATCAAAGAATTGGTGATCCCGGCAAGATGCTTAAATTGTAAAAAGAAGCAGGAAATGCCTAAAGTTTTTAACAGGGGCGGAGAAGGAGGGAGGGCCTACGCGTTTTGATGTCGTGACTAGGTGTGCAGTCCCGGAGTGTCGTGGAATCAGTCATGCTGATCCCGCATTCCGGGAGGCCCTATGGGACAGATACTTCACGGCAGCGCCAAGACCACGCACGTCGTCCGAGCTGCGATACAGCGATCGAAGGCTTCGATCAAAGAGCTTGCCGGACGATACGACCTCAACCCGAAGACGGTGACGAAGTGGAAGAAGCGCGCCTTCGTCCATGATGCCCCGATGGGGCCGAAGGCACCACATTCGACAGTGCTCAGCGCTGAAGAGGAGGCCCTCGCAGTTGCGTTCCGCAAGCACACGCTTTTACCGCTCGACGATTGTCTCTACGCCCTTCAGGCGACCATCCCGCATCTGACGCGGTCATCCCTGCATCGCCTGTTCCAGCGCCACGATATCAGCAGGTTGCCTGAGATTGAAGGCGATACAGGGCGTAAGAAAGCGTTCAAGCACTACCCGATCGGTTACTTCCACATCGACATCGCCGAAGTTCGCACCGAAGAGGGTAAGCTCCACCTGTTTGTTGCGATTGACCGCACTTCGAAGTTTGCTTTCGCTCAACTCCATAAGAAGGCGAACCGAAAAACGGCAACTGCCTTCTTGAAGGCTTTGATCGCGGTTGTCCCCTACAAGATCCATACCGTACTTACTGATAACGGCATTCAGTTCTGCGACCTGCCAAAGAACCGTTTGGGGCCGACGGCCAGGTGGACGACCCATATGTTCGATCTGCTCTGCCGAGCCAACGGGATCGAGCATCGGCTGACGAAGCCAAATCACCCTTGGACGAATGGACAGGTCGAGCGGATGAATCGCACCCTCAAGGAGGTGACCGTCCGGCGTTATCACTACGAAAGCCACGACCAGCTTCGCCAACACCTCGCAGCGTTCCTCGACGCCTATAACTTCGCCAAGCGCGTCAAGACCCTGAACGGGCTAACGCCCTTTGAATCCATCTGCAAAGTCTGGACAAACGAACAAAATCGATTCAAACACGAACCTATCCAGCTCACCTCGGGACTGCACACCTAGGTTGCGACAGCTGCCGCATCGCTTCGGCGACCCATTCGACGAACCCTGCAATATCGTCTCGGCCTACACGCCGCTTTATCTCTGAGCGTATCTGCCGCTTTGCCACGCGATCAAATCTGGTATCAGGACTTGATGCCGCGCAGCCGCTCATTGCGCCGGCGCAGCAGCTCGAGCGACGCCAGCATCACCACCGAGCCCAAAATCATGATGGTGGCGACAGCGGTAATGGTCGGGCTGATATTTTCACGCAAGCCGGAGAACATCTCGCGCGGCAGCGTGCGCTGCTCGGGCCCGGCGACCATCAGCACCACCACCACTTCGTCGAAACTGGTGGCGAAGGCGAACAAAGTGCCGGAGAAGACACCCGGGGCAATCAACGGCAAAATGACACGGAAGAATGTGACCACCGGGTTTGCCCCTAGGCTGGCGGCGGCGCGCGCGAGGCTCACATCGAAACCCTGCAAGGTGGCGCTGACGGTGATCACGACGAAGGGCGTGCCGAGCGCGGTGTGTGCCATAATCAAGCCGGTATAGCTCGCGGCCATGCGGCCGCGGTCT
>CAVTWB010000013.1:0-99293 GCA_963738245.1 uncultured Verrucomicrobiae bacterium | reverse complement strand
AACAGTGGTGCCTGAACCATCCACTCTGGCGATGTTGGCTGCGAGTGGTGTGGGAATTATCGGTTGGCGCCGCATGCTCCGTCGCAAGTAAGCAATGTTGGATTTGAGGCTTAAGAAAGTAAGCCTGAAGCGAGGGTCGTGATTCCAAGCGACCTTCGCTTTTTTGTGGACTGAAGCAGTGAAAGGTTGAAAGTTCGGAGTATGCCTTTGACGGAAATATTAATTTGGTCGGGCCGGTGCGCCGCTGTAGAGTATCAAGACATCGGCAACGGTGGTTCATATGCGAGGTTGCATTTCGGCGACGGCACTCAAGCTAACGAACTGAAAGCTGAATTTTTACGAACCCATCAAAGTCTTTGCCCGTCTGTCGTCAAAATGAATAGTATAAACGGGGACGATTCTGCATCACCACGCAAGATCGCTTAAAACTCATTGATTGCTGCAAATGGTTTGAACCGACTTCAATAACCACGGGCTTCCTGTGAGGAATGGCCGTTGTTGCGAGCAGAGGCGGTGTTATATTGTTAAGGATTCGACAGGCGGTAGAACACCGGTGGATTGGCCGGGTTTATATTGACCATATACGGACTGACCGTGCCACTGCCAGTCGGGAACCAGTTAGAGTGGATGCCTGAACTGTTGGTTTGGGCCTGAACGCTGAAGCCGGGATATGTGGTGCTGTCCCAAGATAATGTCAAAACTGCGCCGCTTCTGGAGAACGTAAGCGTTGGAGAACCCAACGCGACACCCGTAACAGCGATTGACCCGCTCGTAAGCAAGTTGGTGGTCCAGCCTAAGCCGGGAGCCAAGGTTGGAAAGGTCTCGGATATAAATGCCCCGCCATAATTTGATGCGCTAAAAAATTTATAGATATTGCCCGACACCGGCGGGATGCCAGAATTGATGACGACTAAATTTCCGCCATAGATATTTGTTTGTGTCGTTTGGACATTCGTGCCGGTGTTTGAATATCTTAAAATAATCTGGTTAGTTCGAGCCAGATCAAACACCAATGTTCCGTTGAGCGTCGGCGTGTTGGTGGTGAGCGTGATGGTGTCAGCAATGGAATAGGTTCCATTGACCGTCATAGTTGGGATGGTAATTGAATTGCTTCCGGTGATGGCGCCTGTGCCGTTGAATAAAATGCTGCCAAAGCCGGTGCCGTATATGGCACCGTTGTTTGTGAGACTCCCGCCGGCATACCAATTTGTCACGTCGGATACGTGCCAGCCATTGGTGTAGTAGCCACCCTTATAATTCGGTGTGCTGTTGGTGGGGCCAAAAACGAGGACATTGCCGTTAATGGTTGTGGAGCCTAGGGCAGCGTTCCCATCGTCGAGGCAACCATAAACGTAAACATTGCTCGACACCAGCAGATTTGCTCCGGATGAATCATAAGCACAATAAGTGCCAATGATCAAATTACCACCGATCGTAACATCGGATGAAACACCAGGTCCGTCGGTTCCTTGTTCAAACCTGACATATCCCATCAAAGTCAAGTCCCCAGCAATGGTCATGGGCGTTGGGCCAAATTGTGACCAGTTATTGAAGAATTCATACACAGTGTAAGGAGGGCTGAATCCCGTCCAATTGGTGTTGGCAAGCACGAGATTATAATAATTTATTTCCCGGGCAAAATACGGGTTGCAGGAATAAATGACAGTATTCCCGTAATTGGTGGCGATAAGGGTTATGCTTGTTGCAATCGAACTATCACTGAAGACATTGAGTGAGGAATTGGTTCCCATGATCAGGGTGCCGGAATCGTAGACAAATCCGATGGATTCATTCGTATCCACCGTAACGGTAATACCAGATGGGATGTCTGCCGAGTCAGCGGCACCCGGCACGATGCCATTGGTCACCACCGTATTGTCAACCCAGGTATTCGGGTCTGACCAGTTGCCGTTCTGGACGGCATTAAAATCATCCGCGTGGCTCATCAAGGCGAGAAACGGGACGGAGAAGACGGTTAGCACGGCAAAGAATGGTTTTGTTTTCATGAGATGAGGAATTGGGATTTGTGGACCCTATTATTTGATCGGGTTAGGTGCGGTTTGAAAATATAAATGGGTTATCGGTTAAAATCAAATCCAGTCAATCACGTCGCGGCCGTTGGCTAATGTGAACATGATTGAAAGTAGTTTGTTTCCTGCGCCAAGGGTAGTCGCATAAAACGGGGACAGTGCAGATATAGAAGTTCCCGCGACAGCGGTTCCGCGCACAGACGCGCTTCCCCATTTGATTTTTTGATTGAATGCTTCATATCTCTTATGGATGAATTTCCAGGAAAAAAAAGCCGCCCCGAAGGGCGGCTTGAAAAACCAAGTTGAAATGATCCAAAGCTTATTTACGGCGGCGGACCGCCAGCAAACCAGCCGCACCCAGACCGGCCAACGCCATGGTCGTTGGTTCCGGCGCAGGCACGAATTCAATGCTGTTGAAAGTCACGCTGTAAGGAGTAGAAACAGTGGAGGGATCCATGTCGAGACTGATAGCGTATATGGTATCACCGCCGGCTTGAATATTGCCCAATAACCCTCCAACTATCGGCACAGTCACCGTGGCTGTAGCCCCATTCCACGACACAGAAGGGTTGCTGCCATTATTATATCCAAAATAAGGCATGCCATAATAAAATGCGCCTGCATTCGGGGTGTTGTTATCATTAAACACCAGTTGACCGGGTGAGAACCAATTGAATGTGTTGGGGTCGCCATTGAGTGTCAATGTTAACTGAATTTGCGTGTCAGACGCATTTAATGTCGTAAGGTCGGCAACGGGGAGCACAAAATAAGAGCCGCCATAATTACCACCAATGGCACCGTCAACTTCGATGCCGGTTGGGGTATTAAGAAAAGAGGCGGGTCCCCAGCCACCGTAAGAACTTGCGCTAGGATCATTCAATGAGGGGTCGTATTGGAGATACTGACCGCTGTTTATGTATTGAGCCTGCGCCGTGGTGATCAATGCCAGCCCGCCGGTCAACGCCAGCGCGCCCGCAAACCATTTTGTGTTTCGTTTCATAAGTCTGTTTTTGATTTCAGTTTGATGTTTTAAGGTTCCACCGATGAAAATCAATGTCTGTCGAGCATTTTAACCTGACAACCGGTGCACTTTCCAAGCGCGAGACCACTTTATTTCTTTTCGACATGATTTCCACTGGTCGTTTCAATGGATTCGCAATTACATTAACTGCAATGCCGTTTTTGTGGTAGTCGCATGAAGTGGGGACATTTAATTACGGGCTTATATGCTTTGTAAACGCATAAAGGCTGTGACACCTGGCGACATGTAAGTTGTTTGCCTTCAAACCATCCGGGACGCTCGTCCGTATTCACCTTGGCTACACTAGCCAAGAACCAAAACTTTAGCCGTTCTAAGCTTTGCAAAGTATTAAGCCCGTAGTTTTGAGATTGTCGTGCTTCAGCCACTTTACCCCAAAGATTCCAATGCCTGTTTGATTGTCCTGACAAATCCGCCCACGCGCGACACCAGTTCCGCTGACTTTCCATGCTCGGCGATCAGGTTCACGATGGCGCTGCCGACGACGCAGGCGTCGCCTTCTTTCGCGACAGCCTTGGCCTGTTCGGGATTGGAAATGCCGAAGCCGACCGCGATGGGCAGATTCGTGTGCGCGCGGATTTTGGCGACCTGTGACGCAAGATTGGTTGCGACGCTCGCCTGCATTCCGGTCACGCCCTCGCGCGAGATATAATAAATAAATCCGCTGCCGCGCTTGACAATAAACTCCATGCGCTCTGCCGGCGTCGTTGGCGCGACGAGATAAATGTGGCAGAGGCCGGATTTTTTCATCAGCACTTCGTAATTGTCGGATTCTTCCGGCGGCAAATCCAAAACGAGCAAGCCGTCCACGCCCGCCTTCGCCGCGTCGGCGATGAATTTTTCCATTCCGATGCGGTGAATCAGGTTGAAATAAATGTAGAGGACGACGGGAATTTGCGATTCCTTGCGGACGGCGGCAATCGTTTCCAATAGTTTCGGCGGCGTGGTGCCCGATTCCAACCCGCGCTGCGCAGCGAGCTGGTTCACCAGCCCGTCGGCCAGCGGATCGCTGAACGGCACGCCAAGTTCCAGCACATCCACGCCCGCCTGATCGAACGCGAGCGCGAGCCGGCGCGTGGCCTCCAGGTTCGGATCGCCGGCACCGATATAGACGACGAAACCTTTTTTGCCGGTGCGTTTCAGTTGGGCGAAGCGTTCAACGATGCGGTTCATGTTCGCGGGAGTTTCCGGTTTGAAACACAAAGTTTCAAGCGGCAAGTTGATGAGTGCCGGTCGGCGGACGGCGGACGGGTTCCAAGCCGGTTTCAGGCACATGCCGTTTCTTGCATTCTTGTTCAAACATGCTAGTTTGATAAACGGGGCAAAGTGTTGCCTGAAACAAACGGGATTTCAGGCAGATTGTATTTCGGGTGTTGATGGATAATGAAATTCGCATTGTTTATCTTGAGGACAACCCGTCGGATGCGGAGCTGTTCGACTGGGAATTGCGGAGGAGCGGCCTGCACTTCCACTCGCAGCGTGTGGACACCCGGGAGGCGTTTTTGAGCGAACTGGAATCGCAGCCGGACGTGATTCTTTCCGACCACGGACTGCCGGCCTTCGACGGCCTCACGGCGATGGGCATTGCGCGGGAAAAATGTCCGGATGTGCCGTTCATTTTTGTCACTGACGCCCTGACGGAATCGGAGGTTGAAAAACTGACGGACTATGTTGCTGACTGCGTGCTCAAGCGCGAGTTGCATTATCTGCCCACGGCGGTGCGTCGCGCGCTGGTGCATCAGGATGAAGTCAGGCGCCTGCATCATGATTCGCCCGCGCTGTCCGGCCCGTCCGGGCTTGGAAACCGTTCGTGGCCCGTTTGCTCCAACTGCAAGAAAATCCAGGACGAAAAAAACGGGTGGCAGCCGCCGGAGCTTTTTTTCCGCGAGTATTTGAAACTCAATTTCACTGACAGCCTCTGTCCCGATTGCACGGCCAGACTCCATCCGGAAAAATAACCGCCGGGCTGCTGATTGGCTGATTTTGAACCGCGAATCGGCCGAACTACGCGAAAGCGAACAATCCTTTGATTTTGATTCCATGTATTTAATGTTCGTCGCGGTTGATCAATTCCATTCGGGCGGCGGTGCATCAGCAGATTTGACCGCGCTGGCAATTTTTCGCATACTCACCGAATGGCAAGCAGCTTTGGGCAATTGTTCCGCATCACGACGTGGGGCGAATCGCATGGCGGTGGCGTCGGCGTGGTCGTGGACGGCTGCCCGCCGCTCCTGAAACTTTCCGCCGCCGACATCCAGCCCGACCTTGACCGCCGCCGGCCCGGCCAGTCCAAAATCGTCACGCCGCGCAAGGAATCCGACACGGTGCAAATCCTCTCCGGCGTCGCCGCGAACGGTCGGACGCTGGGCACGCCGATTTCCCTCTGGGTGAAGAATGAGGACGCGCGCTCCGAGGCTTACACCGAGATGAAGGACAAGTTCCGCCCGTCGCACGCGGATTACACCTACTTCGCAAAATTCGGCATCCGGGCCTGGCAGGGCGGCGGACGTGCCAGCGCGCGGGAGACGATTGGCCGCGTGGCCGCCGGCGCGATTGCAAAGAAGATTCTCCGCGAAAAATTCGGCGTGGAAATTCTGGCCTACGTCAAACAGGTTCAGCGCATCATCGCGGACGTGAACCCGGACAAGGTTAAATTGAAGGATGTCGAAGCGAACATCGTCCGCTGCCCGGACAAAACGGCGGCGGAAAAAATGATCCGACTCATCGAGAAAATGCGGCGCGAAGGCAACACCGTCGGCGGCATCGTCGAAGGCATCGCGCGCGGCGTGCCGGCGGGCTGGGGCGAACCGGTGTTTGACAAGCTGGAAGCGGATCTGGCCAAGGCGATGTTGAGTCTGCCCGCGTCGAAGGCGTTCGAGGTCGGCTCCGGCTTCGGCGGCATTTTGCTGACGGGCCGCGAGCACAACGACGCGTTCCGCGCCAAATCGGGAAAAGTTTTTACGACTACGAACCGCTCCGGCGGCGTCCAGGGCGGCATCTCAAACGGGGCGACGATTTTTTTCCGCACGGCGTTCAAGCCGGTGGCCACGGTCATGCACGAGCAGGCCACGGTGGACGAGCAATTTCACAACACCACGCTCAAGGGCCGTGGCCGGCACGACCCGTGCGTGCTGCCGCGCGCCGTCCCGATGGTCGAGGCGATGACCGCGCTCGTGCTGGTGGACCACGCGCTGCGGCAACGCGCGCAGTGCGGTTGAATTTTATCATCCAGGCAAAATTGTTCACCCTTCATTTTTATGGCTGAAAAATCACTCAACGAAATTCCCCCCGACCTGCGGCGGCTGCACACCAAGGCCGTCGAGGCCGCGCAGCGGGACAACACCGACTACGCCATCGCGCTGTTCTGCCAGATTCTGGAGAAGGAGCCGGCGCTGTTTGAATGCCGCAAGGCGCTGCGCGCGGCGCAGTTCAAGAAGGCCGGCGCGGTAAGCACCGGCTTTTTCAAAAAAATGTGGAGCGGCGCCGGTTCGTCGCCGCAGGTGGCCAAGGCCAAAATGGCCATGTCCAAAAATCCCGGCGAGGCGCTGGCGATTGCCGAGCAGATTTTGAACGCCGACCCGAATAATTCCGCCGCGCACCATCTCATCGTGGACGCCGCACACGCGCTGGAACTGCCGCGCACGGCGGCGATGTCCTACGAAACGCTTCTCAGCAATTCGCCCAAGGACCGGAAACTCGCGATTGATTACGCCGAGGCGCTGGCGGCTTCCGGCGACATCAGCCCGGCCGAGCAGAACCGCGGCGAAAAAATCCTGATGGATTTACAGCGCGACAATCCCAACGACAGCGACCTGGGCCAGGCGCTGAAAAATTTGTCCGCACGCAAGACCATTGACCAGGGCGGTTACGCCGCGCTGGAGGACGGCACCGGTTCCTACCGTGACATTCTCAAGGACAAAAAAGAGGCCGCCTCGCTCGAACAGCAGCAGCGCTCGGTCAAGACCGAGGACGTGACCGAGCGGCTCATCGGCGAATACGAGGCGCGGCTGCGCACCGAGGCGGGCAACCTGAAGCTCGTCCGCTCGCTGGCCGAGCTTTACACACAGAAAAAACAGTTCGACCGCGCGCTGGAATATTACGAGCGCATCAAAAGTTCCGGCATGGGCAACGACCCGTCGCTCGACACCGCCATTGCGAACACGGTTGTCCGCCGGTTCGACGCCCAGATCGCCGCCGTGAATCCCTTCGCCGCCGACCTCGCGGAGCAGGTCGCAAAAATCCAGGCCGAGAAGCTGGCTTTTCAACTGGCCGAATGCCAGAAGCGCGTGGAGAAATTTCCGACCGACCTCGCCATCCGGTTCGAGATGGGCGTGCTAAATTTTCAGGCCGGAAAAATCAACGAGGCGCTGGCGGATTTTCAGAAGGCACAGAACAATCCGCACAAGAAAACCAGCGCGATGAACTATCTTGCCCAATGTTTCGCCCAGAAAAAGATGTTTGATTCCGCCGTGCGCACGCTGCAAAACGCCATCAAGGAAAAAATCGTTTTTGACGACGAAAAGAAGGATCTGATTTACAACCTCGGCTGCGTGCTCGAGAGCATGGACAAAAAAGCCGAGGCCAACGAACAGTTCCTGCTCATTTACGAAACGGACGCCAGCTACAAGGATGTCGCGGCCAAGGTGGATGCATTTTACGCGGGCCAGTGATGGTTGCGGCCTTTACCGGCGCAGCCTTGATGCTTCATTGCCCGCCAAAATTTGCGGTCACGGCGGCGGTGTTTGCTGGAGAATTTCTGCGATCAATTCTTCAACTTTGGTGTTCTGCCACTGGTCCTGCTTCCGCACGGTGAGGCGGTGGGCCAGAACATTTCCGGCGAGCGATTTCACCTGCGCGGCGGAAACCAGGCCGGTTCCCTCAATCACCGCCATCGCCTGCGCGGCACGGTATAATCCCAGCGAACCGCGCGGGCTGGCGCCGAGCTGCAATGCCGGAAGCTCGCGCGTGGCGCAGACAATTTTCAAAATGTAATCGCAGACTTCCGGCGGCACGCTCACTTTGCGCACGGCTTCCTGACATTTCAAAATCTGGTCGGGCGTCGCCACCGGCTGGAGCGTGTCAATGGGGTGCTGCAATTGGAAGCGTTCGACCATTTCCTTTTCGTCGGCCACAGACGGATAGCCGAGGTTCAATCGCATGAGGAAGCGGTCCTTCTGCGCTTCCGGCAACAAATAAGTGCCTTCCTGTTCGACGGGATTTTGCGTGGCCACGACCATGAACGGCTTTTGCATCCGGTAGGAGACATTCCCCTCCGTGACCGTGGCTTCGCCCATCGCCTCCAGCATGGACGCTTGCGAGCGCGGATTGGCGCGGTTGATTTCGTCCACGAGAACGAATTGCGAAAAAATCGGGCCGAAACGAAATTCCGTGCGGCCGGTTTGCGGTTCGAGATACGGTTCGCCCAGGACATCCGACGGCTGCAGGTCCGGCGTGCATTGAATCCGCTTGAACGAGCAGCCGGCGCTTTGGGCCATCGCGCGGGCGAGCATGGTTTTGGCCACGCCCGGAACGTCCTCGATCAGCAAATGCCCTTCCGCCAGCCAGACCGCCACCGCGAGCGTCACCGCCTCGTGCTTGCCCACGATCACCTTCTCGACGTTGGCAATGATTTGGCCGGCGATGGCCGAAGCCTCCGCCGGGGAAAGTCCCCTCGGCTTGTCGATCGTTGGCAGGATTACGATTGGCTTTCTTTCGGCCTTTGATTCAATCGGCGTCATAAATATATTTTTAACCAGCCGTCGGGGTTGAGCCCGGTTGAAATGCCTGAATTTTGTTGCGCTTGGCTAGCCAGCCGTGCGCTCAAAAAAATCAAAATTCCAGGCGTTCCAACCGGCAGGATCGTGGCGGCGGCGGCCGTGACATTGCCAGATGACTTTGGCCGTTTTACGCCGCCAGCCGGTGAAAGGCAAACGGAAACGCGCGCCGGATCGGATTGGAAAATAAATATCCGTGCCCCCTCAACCGGCCCATCGAGCCGTCACTCTGTCAGGACGAATTGAAACTTGGGCAGCCGTTTGCGGTAGCCCGTGGGCGACTGGCCAATGACGCGCTTGAACACGCGATTGAAGTGCGTGAGCGACTGGAACCCGATTTGAACGCAAATATCGTTGATGCGGAGATTGGAATCCAACAGCAGCTTTTTCGCCTTCTCCACCCGCAACAGCGAGACATATTGGGTGAAATTCAGCCCGGTCACCCGCCGGAATAATTTGCAAAAATAAAATGGGCTGATACGCGCCACCCGCGCCACCTCGTCCAGGGAAAGATTGTCGGCCTGATGCTTTTGGATATACTGCCGGGCCCGCGTAATGGCCACAGGTTCCATTTGCCGCGGCTCAACCAGGATTTTATGGCAAACCAAGGTAAGGTGCTGGGCGAAGATCGCGAGCAGGCCGATCATCGAGGCATATTGTTCGGGAGTCACCACGCGGGATTTAAAGTAGGCTTCCCCGAGCCGCTTCAAGTTCACCTTCACTCCCCAAGTCCGAAGCTGCCGGACGGTTTGCTCGAATTTACGTTTGCCCGGCTGCTTGAGAAACACCTGTCCGGTATGCAAAAAACCGATCAATTTTTCCCCCACCTTCACCGGAACGGCCGTGTCACACAGGCCGGCGAAACAGGTGGCGGATCTGGGGGTCAATCCGGCGGATCCGGCGAGTCTTTGTTGCACCTGCAAACAGGCGGCGCAGGAGCGGCGGTGCTTGAGCACCATCGTGCAAAATGGGTTTTCGTATTCCGTCCGGCGGCGGTCCAGCCGGCACACGCCGGTGTTTCGCAATCTTAACGGCAGACCGGTGGCCCGGCCGAAGGCCCGCTCGTAATCCTGATACATTTGCGAGCGGGACAACTGTTCAACCAACTGTTTGTTACCTGGCGGCGGCACCCCAAAAACCTACAAGGGACAACTGCGCCGGGCAAGAATAATATAAGCAATAATTTCTTAAATAATAAACAAGATAAGTATTAATAACATTCTGGCGAAATTATTTTGTGAAAAAATTTCGGGGCCGGTTTCCTTTTCGGCCAGCGATGCCAAAAATTGAAATAAAGGAAATGTGTCAGCCGAAGTGCGGAACCGAAATCAGCAGCGCGGAATATTTCCGCGTCGTTTTAGACCGGCCACGGCTTGAAGCTTTTGCCGACGACCTTTCCGATGACGCCGCCGACGATTGCGCCGGCCACAAATTCAGAGAACCAATGGATGCTCACGGAAACGCCGAGTCCGACATAAAACGCATAAGTTAATGCGCCAAGAACCAGCGCCTTGTTTTTGGGGTAAAGCGTGATGAGGCACGCCGACATCGCAAACGCCACGGTGGTGTGTGAAGACGGCCAGCCCCAGAACATGCCACCCTTGAGAAAACCGAATTGGAATCCGTGGCTGGTATCGGTCAGTGGCGTATCGGTCAGCGCAGTCATTCTGAAACGTCTGGCGGAAGGCGGTGGAAGGCGGCCGGTGAAAGCCTTGCAGCCGGAAGAAATCAAGAAGCCGAGAATGGCCGACTGTCCCAAGGCCCATGCGGTTGTGATGATGCGGGGTTTCCTGCTAATCTCGGCACCAATCAAGAAGAGCAAAAGGCCAAAGACCGGCAACACACTACCAAGCACGATGGCGGGCCTGGCAATGTGGAAAATTTCATCTCCACGGGTCAAAAGATAATACGACCAGTCGAAACCGGACAGAACGATGATCATCGTCAAAACAACCGCCAGCAAATGCCACAAAAGATTCCGGCCGCTGAAAATGGTGATGACGTTTTGGGGAAACCTGTGAAAAAGTCCGGGCATGAGGCAAATTTGAAGCAGTCATTCAACCGCCTGCGGCGGCTCCGACGCCTTGAACCGTCAGATTATTAAAAAACAAAATTTCCCTGGCAAAACTTGGTCCGGAGTCCGAGGCATGAATCATGTTGAACAGGAATTTGTCATCGCCCGGTTGCTGGAATTTCAGCCGGTAAGGGGCGTTCGCCTCCTCGGCACCGGGCCAGAAATCGCCGCGAATGGTGCCTTTGTCCGCCTGCCACGGCCGGGTGGCGCCCACGGCCCTGCGAACCTTCTGAATGGCGTCATCGCCTCGTAATTGCACGACTTTCACCGGGCCGAACGCCATGTATTTTGCCGTTCCATCCCAACAGGCCGGGCGATCACCGATGGCGGGAAAATAAAATTCCCGCCATTTTTCTTCCGTAAGATTTTCGCCGGTCGAAAGTGTCCGCGCCGCCACGACCTTCAATCCCAATACCATCAGCCGGGATTCGACTTGAAGATTCAGTTTCCGCCAGAAGGAGTCGGGCTTGATGATGACCAGCGTGTCTTCTTGTTTGCTTTCCGCCATAGTGCCGATAACAAAGCCACGCCGGCTTGGGAATGTCAATTCCGTAAGACGAAATGAAACTGATCCGGCCTTGGGTTGGGTGCTGGGCGACGGCGTGAAGCCGGTTAATCGTTGGCGGCACTGCGGGCGATGGTGAACTTCCCTCTGCGGTTGTCCACGGTGACGATGCTGCCGACATCTATCTTCAATCGTTTTGCCAGCCGTGGCCGGATCGTCACGTTCAGGTATTCACCGTCAACCTTGCCAATTCCTTTTGCGAACGGCGCCAGCTTGTCTCCGCCAACCGCAAGTGGAATCCTGACCGCCAGCTTGTCGTCGGTGAGTTCGACGGGGCCTTCCAGGGAAACCGGTTCTGGCGCGCCTTGCCTGACGGATCGCCGGCCAGCGATGTCGAGCAAAATGCCCCCAACCAGCATCAACGCCGCCGGAAAAGTGACGCCGCGCGCGTTCTCGCGATATTCGTCCAGCACGCTGCGAATCGCGTCACAGACTTCGCTCCCGGAATATTTTCCGATGTCGGGATATTTTTTGAAATGCTCCGGACCGATGGAACGGGTCAGGGCGTCGGCAGAGCCGGCGGACCACATGGCCAGCCAGAGAAATCCCATTAACAGCAAAATGTATCCGGTTGCGCGCATAAATGTCTGGTGGCTGGCAATGAGAAATCAATGCCTCAAATTCATAAGTTAACCGGCCAGGCCGACCTTGACTTTGACATGCTCAAAAGCATTTAGAATGCCAGCGATGGAACAATTCGCCGCTCTTCTCCATGAAGCAGATAAAGGCATCAGTATCGCCCCGGCGTGACCCGGAACTGAGTTAACAAACTCTTTACATGGGCACCTGGACGCACGAGCCAACCGGCTGGCAGCCGGCGCGTTTTTGTTTCCGGATCTGACATTCTGCCCGCAGCCCGATGCACAGTTTTTAAGGCGGTTAAAATTTTCCCCGGCAGCCGGCCGCGGCCCGCGCATGACAAGATTTGCCGTAACCCAACCGTCACACATTTGTCGCCGGTTTGTCGCCGGATTGAAATTGTGCGGCGAATTCGTGCGTGCCATGATGCCCGCCGTGAAGCCAAAGATTTTGGTCGTGGATGACGAGCCGGAGGCGGTGGAGCTGGTGGAGTTCAACCTCAAGCAGGCCGGTTACGTCGTGACCACCGCCGCCGACGGCGCGGAGGCCTTGAAAAAGGCGCGCTCGCAAATTCCCGATTTGATCGTGCTCGACGTGATGCTGCCGGAAATGGACGGCTTCGAAATCTGCAAGACGCTCCGGCTCGACCCGGCGACGGTGCGCGTGCCGATTCTCATGCTCACGGCGAAAGCGGCGGAGATTGACCGCGTGCTCGGCCTGGAACTCGGCGCGGACGATTATCTGACGAAACCGTTCAGCCCGCGCGAATTGCTGCTGCGCATCAAAAAAATCATCGCGCGCGGCCAGGCCGAGGAAAAGCCGGACGACCAGATGCGTTTCGGCGATCTGCTGATTGATCTGCCCCGGCATCTGGCGAGCTGGAAGAACAAGCCGATTGAATTGACGGCGACCGAATTCAAGCTGCTCACCCTGCTCGCGCAGCGCGCCGGACGCGTGCAGTCGCGCGATCAATTGCTGCGAGACGTGTGGGAATACGACAGCCTGATTGACACGCGCACGGTGGACACGCACATGCGCCGGCTGCGCGAAAAACTCGGCGCGGCGGCGAAGCACCTGGACACGGTGCGCGGCGTCGGCTACCGGTTTGTCGAATAAATGAAGAATGCAGAAGGCAGAATGAAGAATTGCCTTCGGCCGGAATCGTGCTGAAAAAAAGTTTCTTCATTCTTCATTCTTCCTTCATCCTTTGCCCATGTGGTTCGCGCTCACGTTGATTTTGCTTGTCGCGCTTGCCGGCCTTCATTTCCGGTGGCGAGCGAAATTCCGCGCGTTGCAAGGCCAGCGCACGGCGGAGATCGAAAATTCCCAGCGCCACCAGCAACAGACCAGCGTGGACGCCAAGGCGCAGCAGCAGGTGCTGTTCAACTCAATGATCGAGGGCTTGCTGCTGCTAGACCGGGCGCAGAAAATTTATCTCGCCAACCGCTCGTTTAAAAATCTGTTCGGCCTGAAAACGGAGCTGCGCGGAAGAACCGTGCTTGAGGCGCTGCGCCTGCATGAACTGGACGAACTCGTCCGGCGCGTCCAGGCCGAGGGTCAGGTTTTCGACTACGAATTCAAGCTGCCGGATTTGAGCGAGCGCTGGCTGCGCGTCAACGCCGCCGTCATTTCCAATTCCGCCGGCGAACGCGAAGGAACGATTCTGGTGTTCCACGATTTGACGCGGCTGAAGCAGCTTGAACGGACGCGCGAGGATTTCGTCGCCAACGTCAGCCACGAGCTGCGCACGCCGCTTTCGCTGATCAAGGGCTACGTCGAAACGCTGCTCGACGGCGCGCGCAACGATCCCGCCGTCGCCGAGCGCTTTCTCAAAATCATCGAGCGCAACACCAACCGGCTCGACCTGCTGATCCAGGATTTGCTCACGATTTCCGCGCTGGAATCGGGCCGGATGAAATTGAACCTGCAGCCGGTGGAGCTTGCACGCGCTCGTGGACAAAGTTTTCAACGACCTGCACGCCAAGGCGGAAAACAAAAACGTGAAGCTCGTCAACGAACTGCCGGAACTCGCCGCCGGCGCCGACGTGAACCGGCTGGACCAGGTGCTCGCCAACCTCGTGGACAACGCCATCAAATACGGCCGCGCGCAGGGCACGGTGCGCGTCGGCGGGAGAAAACTGGACGACGGCCGGCTGGAAATTTTCGTGCGCGACGACGGGCCGGGCATTCCGCCGGAGTCGCTGGACCGCGTGTTCGAGCGGTTTTACCGCGTGGACAAGGCGCGTTCGCGCGACCAGGGCGGCACGGGACTGGGACTTTCAATTGTGAAACACATCGTGCAGGCGCACGGCGGCGAGGTCTGGGCGGAAAGCGAACTGGGCCGGGGCGCAACGTTTTTCTTTACGCTGCCGGCGGCATCGAAAACACAAGCGGCGGTGACTTGTTTTCAAAATCGCGTTGAGCGGATCGCGTCGGAACGACCGCGAAACTTCTTGGTCGGCGCGGTTAAAAATTTTACAGTGGGCGCATGGTTCACGTTGGCATCGGCTATGACGTTCATCAACTGGTCGCCGGGCGCAGGCTCGTCCTCGGCGGCGTCGAGATTCCGCACGCGAAGGGCCTCGACGGCCATTCGGACGCCGACGCGCTGATGCACGCCATATGCGACGCCATCCTCGGCGCACTCGGCGAGGAGGACATCGGCCACTTTTTCCCGAACACCGACCCGCGCTGGAAAGGCGTGCCGAGCAAAATTTTTCTGGAGGAAGCCGCCAAGCAGTCGGCGAAGCGCGGCGGAAAAATTGTGAACGTGGATGCCACGGTCATCGCGCAGTCGCCGAAAATTTATCCGCACATCGCCGAAATGAAAAAGCACATCGCCGCCGCGCTGGGCGTTTCCGAGAAACAGATTGGTGTCAAGGCGACGACGAACGAGCTGATGGGTTTCATCGGCCGCGAGGAAGGCATCGCCGCGATGGCGGTGGCCAGCGTGGATTTACCCGAAACGTGACGAGGGACAGGTGGCAAGTGACGAGAATTGCCAATCGCTCGTCGTTGTTTTTCTTGTCACCCGTCACCCGCCACTTGTCACATAAAATATGGCTGCCAAAGCAGAAATCAGTTGGAAGCGCGTCACCGAGGACGGCGGGAAGCTGCAGGTCTATGTCCAGCGCGTGAAGCGCGAGTGGAAATTTTTCCACCGCGCCAAACGGTTCGACAATTGGCAGCCCGTCGCCGCGCCGCCGCTGGAGGACTGGCTGGAACTGCTCGACGCCGTGCGGCGGCTCGTCACGCGCCGCCGTTACCAGCCGGACGACGAGGAATTGCTGCGCCGCCAGATCCGCGAGCGGTTTCCCGACGCGGAAATTTGAAAGGCAAATCCGGAAAAATCCATTCCCAAGACCGGCGAAAATTCTCCGCGAAGTGACATTGACAGCGGGTTCGCGACGCGTCAAGATTGGCCCAAGCGAGTCTGGGCAGTATCGAGTCGGCGGTCTGGTGTGGAGTTTTTCTGAACGGCTGACGGAATGCCAGGCCGGACTTCACGCAATTTTTTGCACGCTTCAACCAGCGTGCAGTAAAACAAAAAACATGAAAGCCAAAGTTCTCATCGTGGACGACGAACCGACAGTGCGGAGCCTGCTGGCCGCCGTGCTGGAAGGTTCTTACGAAGTCACCGAAGCCGAAAACGGCGCCGCCCTGCAAAAAATGCTCGGCCAGGACGCGCAGCCGGACGTGATCGTGCTGGACGTCAATCTGCGCGACGCCAACGGCCTCGTGCTGCTGCCGCAAATCAAGAAGCGCTGGGCCGACACCGAAGTGATCGTGCTCACCGGCCAGGCCACGATGGAAATGGCCATGGAAGCCGGACGGCTCGGCGCGTATAATTTCCTCTCCAAACCCTTTGAAAACGGCAAGCTGCTGGCCGACGTGAAGTGCGCGGTTGAGCGCAAGGAACAAAGCGCCGAAAACCTCACCCTCCGGCGCGCGCTCGAAACCATGAGTGGCTCGGCCTCGCCCGTTTTCCGCAGCCAGGCCATGCAGCAGGTCGTCCGCACTGTCGAGCGCATCGCGCCCAACGACGTCACCGTGCTCATCACCGGCGAAAGCGGCACCGGCAAGGAAGTAATCGCCGACCTCATCCACGCCCTCAGCCCGCGCAGCAAAAACAAGATCATCAAGATCAACTGCGCCGCCATCCCCCGCGAACTCATCGAGAGCGAACTCTTCGGCCACAAAAAAGGCGCCTTCACCGGCGCACACACCGACCGCGCCGGACTGTTCCGCGAAGCCGAGGGCGGCACGCTGTTCCTCGACGAAATTTCCGAAATGCCGCTGGAGGCCCAGAGCAAGCTGCTGCGCGTGCTGCAGGACCAGGAAATCCGCCGCGTCGGCGGCGACGCCGTCAGCTACAAGACCAACTGCCGCATCATCGCCGCCACCAACCGCAAGCCGGAGGACGCCATCAAGGACAGCAAGCTGCGCGAAGATTTGTTCTACCGCATCAGCGCCATTTCCGTCTATCTGCCGCCGCTGCGCGAACGCCGCGACGACGTGATGCCGCTGGCCAACGCCTTTTTGCAGCGCTTCGCCGCGCAGGCCAAACGCAACATCCGCGGCTTCAAGCCCGACGCGATCGAACGGCTCACAGCCTTCGAATGGCCGGGCAACATCCGCCAGTTGCAGAATGAAATCCAGCGCTCCGTGCTCTTGAGCGAAAGCGACGAAGTGGCCGCCGCCGACCTGTCCATCACCGATGTCAAGGTCAGCGCCAGCCCGAACGAAGGCTCCGACACCAGCTTCACCCTGCTCGAAGGCGTCGAGCGCAACGCCATCGTCCAGACGCTCAAGGAAACCGGTGGCAACAAGCTCGAAACCGCCAAACGCCTCGGCATCGGCCGCCAGACGCTTTACAACAAAATTAAAGCTTACGGCATCGAAACCTGAAGGTTTCAGTTCCAGGTTTTGAATTTTGGATTTCGAGTTGTTGCGCTGGTTTCGGCGGTTGTTTTGACGATGGAAGTCAAAATACGATGCAGCGATTCCACTTGGATAATGGCATCTTTCAAATCCAATTTCGTAAGCTTGGATTGTTGAAGCAAAACCAGCCAGTAACATGTTTCCCGCGCCTCTCTCGAAGCGATGGACATCTTCGACAAAAAATCCCGGCGGCTTTGCGCTGCCAGTGCTTCTTAAATGTTGGCAAGCGTGCGCGGACTGGAAAAGTTCATGCGGCCCGTGTTGGCGGACGTGCTGCGGCTTGAGACAAGCCGCGCTCCGGGAAAAACGGGCTTGTCGCCGGGGCGGGCGGAGTTGCCGTTGAACCAGCCATGAAATTGCTTCCGGCGAGGGCGGAAATTGTGGCGTGGCCGCTCGCTCCATTAAAGCCTCCCAAACCTTAAAGCACACATCCCGTTGCTCGGCGGGCACATTCCACGGCGAAAGGGGCACGCCCGGCATCGGCGGGGACACGCCCGGCCAACCCGACCGCACCTCCGGCTGCACCGGAGGCATCCCCGGCATCGTCCACCGCATCTCCGGCCATAACGGAGGCATCCCCGACATCACCGGGGGCACCTCCGACGACGCCATGAGCACTCCTGACGACAAAAGATGCACGCCTGACATCTCCACGAGTGCCCCCGGTGGAAAAAGATGCGCCCCCGACGACTCCGGGGACGCCCCCGACGGGAAAAGATGTGCATCCGCCGCCGCCGGAGGCGCCTCCGACGACGATAGATGTATGAAAATCAATGATTTGTGAAAATCTAGCTCAAAATGGCTAAAAACCGCCGTTTTTGACGACACTGGAGAGTGGCTCGTCGGCGCTGGGAAAAGCGGCGGAGGGCCGCCGCACTCCAAGACGCTGGCGCGTTTGCCGACGACCATCGAACCGCGCGGAGCGTCTTGGAAAGCGCCAGCCCTCTGGCGCTTTCTGGTGCCGGCAAAAAACGGGCTTGTCGCCGGGGCGGGCGGAGTTACAGTGGCACCAGCCATGAAAATGCTTTCGGCCAAGGCGAAAATCAGCGGACTCACGCTGATTAAACTTATCATCATGTTGGCTTGCCTTGCTGGCGTTTATCCAGCCGCTGCGCAAGGAACGCGATTCTTTCGGATTTCCGGCCCGGCGGCGACCTCCATCATTGCGTTTAACCCGGATGGCACGCTCGTCTGGAGCAACGCACAGCCGGGCACGAATTATACCGTTCAAACCATTTCATCCCTGCCCGGTGGAACCAACTGGGTGGATTATGTCCAGCTTCCCGTCACCAGCAGTGTCAACACCAATCAGCTGATTGATTTCAATCCGCCTGCCGGCATGACGCTCATTCCAGCGGGTGTGTTCACGATGGGGGATGTTTCGGATGGTAATGTCTATGGAAATGAAACCCCTATCAATATTACGGTGTCGGCGTTTTACATGGATGTAAATGTGGTGAGCTATGGTCTATGGCAGTCGGTCTATAATTGGGCCACAAATCAAGGCTACGGGTTTGTGGATGCCGGCATAAGCAGGGCGGCGAATAATCCGGTATATGAATTGGATTGGTATGACTGTGTTAAATGGTGCAATGCGCGGTCGCAGCAGGCAGCTTTAACGCCGGTGTATTACACGGATGCGGGATTCACGCAGGTTTACACAAATGGAGATCCGGGTAATGGTCCCTTGTCATCTTTGCCAATATATGCGAATTGGTCTGCCAACGGCTATCACTTGCCGACGGAAGCGGAATGGGAAAAGGCGGCGCGTGGCGGGTTGGTTGGTCAAAGGTTTCCGTGGGGAAACACCATTTCTGAAAGCCAGGCCAATTACACTGCCCTCCCTAATCCTCCCAATCCTTACGGGTATACTTACGATTTGGGGCCATATGAAGGCAACAACACAAACTTCGACACTGGGCCGGATCCTGGCACTGGGGGGCTTGGTTACACAAGCCCGGTTGGGTATTTTGCGCCGAATGGTTACGGGCTATACGACATGGCTGGCAATATATCTGAATGGTGTTGGGATTGGTCTGCAACGCCGTATGGCCAGCCATCAACAACCAATCCAACAGGTCCAGCAACAGGAATCTACCGTGCTATGCGGACTGGATATTGGGATTATGGTGCCGACATCGTAAACTGCGCCTGGCGTCAGGGTTGGAACCCTACCTACATCTGGCCTAACGATTTTGGATTTCGCTGTGCAAGGGGATTTTAGTTTCCATCAAATTATTTTCTCAATCATCGTTCGTGAAATTTTCTCGCCCGCTCCGCCGTTTCACGGTTTAATCTGCGCCGCATGAAACAAAAAGCTTACGCTGCCGCCGGCGTGGACATTGATCTGGGCAATCGCGTCAAGGCCACGCTGCCGCAACTGCTCGCCAGCACGCATCGCCGCGAGGTGCTCGGCAAGGTCGGCGGCTTCGGCGGCCTGTTCGCGCTGGACGTGAAAAAATACCGCGAGCCCATCCTCGTATCCTCCGTGGACGGCGTCGGCACCAAGCTCAAGATCGCCTTTCAGCAGGACAAGCACGACACCATCGGCGCGGACCTCGTGAACCATTGCGTCAACGACATCGCCGTGCTGGGCGCGGAGCCGCTGTTCTTTCTCGATTATCTCGGCACCGGCAAGCTTGAGCCGCATGTGTTCACGGACATCATCAAGGGCTTCGCCCGCGCCTGTGCGGAAAACAATTGCGCGCTCATCGGCGGCGAGACGGCGCAGATGCCGGGCTTTTACCAGCCGGGCGAATACGACGTGAGCGGCACGATCGTCGGCGTGGTGGAAAAATCCCGGATGCTCAACGGCCAGAAAACCGTCAAGCGCGGCGACGTGGTCATCGGCATCGAATCGAGCGGCCTGCACACGAACGGCTATTCGCTCGGCCGCAAAATTTTCTTCGAGCAGCTTGCGCTGCGGCCAACGGACAAAGTTCCGGGTTTGAAGAAATCCATCGGCGAAGAATTGTTGAAGGAGCACATCAGCTACGGTCCGCTGGTGCAAAAGCTGTTGAAGCGCTTCAATTCAAAATTAAAAATTAAAAACTCAAAACTGCCGGTAAAGGCGTTCGCGCACATCACCGGAGGCGGGTTCGTGGACAACATTCCGCGCGTTTTGCCGAAGTCGCTCGACGTGGTCATCAAAAAAGGTTCGTGGGACATGCTGCCGATTTTCCAGATCATCGCGGAAAGAAGCGGCGTGCCGGACGCGGAATTGTATCAGGTCTTCAACATGGGCATCGGCATGGTTTCAATTGTTTCAGCGGATAAAGCGAAAGACGTTTTGAAATTCATCAATGTGCAGAAGCACAAAGCTTGGATCATCGGCGAAGTCGTCAAAGGCAAAGGCGAAGCGCGGGTGATTTAATTTACGATTTACGCGCGTTTCGGATTTTTGGAAAATCGTAAATCGTAAATCACAAATCGCTAGTAGCTCATCCGGTCCATCTTCACTTTGCCGCGGAAAATCCAGTAGATGCACACGGTGTAGGCAATGACCACCGGCACGCCGATGCACGCGATGACGAGCATGATGCCGAGGGTTTTGTGCGACGAGGCGGCGTTGTAGATGTTCAGGCTGTTTTCAGGAAACGGCAGGCTGTAAACGAGGTTCGGAAACAGGTTCAGTCCGAACAGCATCATCAGCGTGATGATCGTCCCACACGACGACAGAAACGCGAGCCAGTCGCGGTTGTGATGAAATTCGCGCGGGATGTTGGCGATGGCAAGCATGTTTGCCAGCACGATGCTGAAGAGCCACGGGTTGGCGCGCACGCGGTCGGCCATGTGCGGCACATACAACAGTGTGGCCATCGAGGTGGTCGTGGCGCAGATCACGAAGAAGATGATGCACCGCATCGTCCACACGCGGAGCTTGTCGTGGAGCGCGCCCTCGGTTTTCATCACCCCGTAAATCGCGCCGTGCATCATGAACAGCGCCACGGTCGTGACGCCGACGAGCAGCGGATACGACGTCAGCAGTCGAAAAAGGAATCCAAACGCGCTACGACCAATTTCAGATGATTGTAGCGGAGAAGCGGTTAACAAACCAAGAAACGTCCCGGCGAATTCGCCATTGGCATCAATCGGAATTCCCCACGCGATGTTGCCGAGCGCCACGCCCATGAGCAGCGCAGACAAAATGCTGCCGACGGAAAAACCGATGTCCCACGTCTGCCGCCACCAGCGCATCGGCTGCTTGCTGCGGAATTCAATCGCCACGGCGCGAAAAATCAGCGACGCGAGCAGCAGATAAAACGCGAGGTAAAAACCGGAGAACACCGTGGCGTAAACATTCGGAAACGCGGCGAACAG
This sequence comes from uncultured Verrucomicrobiae bacterium, assembly GCA_963738245.1. Taxonomy (GTDB): domain Bacteria; phylum Verrucomicrobiota; class Verrucomicrobiia; order Limisphaerales; family UBA11358; genus UBA11358. Next base: position 77,971 of record CAVTWB010000013.1, on the reverse strand, counting down.
CGCGCCGCCGCCGGTGACGAGCCAGACTTCGTTGCCGTCCCAGACCGGCCCGATGGCGTTGAGCATGATGCGGCGCTCCTCGTCCTTGTTCGTGAACAGATGCAGCGCGCCGATGCCGAGGTCGAAGCCGTCGAGCATCGCGTAGCCGGTGAACAGCACGCCAACGAGGATGAACCAGATGGTGTTGAGGTCGAAGGTCATGGTTTTTTTAGCAGTTCGTCGGGCAGCGCCAGTTTGCCGGACGGAATCAAATCTTCCTCGTGCGGCCCGTGCTGGATTTTGTCATTGAGCAGATAAATGAAAACGGCGAACAGCAGAAAATAAATGAACGTGAACAAAATCAGCGACGTGAGGACGACGTTCGCCTGCACAACAGCGGACAATCCTTCCGGCGTGCGCAATTCGTGCCAGACGAGCCACGGCTGCCGTCCGACTTCCGCAGCGAACCAACCCATTTGATTGGCCATTTCCGGGCCGAGCACGGAGAACACCAGAATCCACAGCAGCCAGCGTTTTTCGGCAATCGTCCCGCGCCACACATAAAAACAGCCGAGCACGGCGATGGCGAACGTGGTAAAACCGATTCCGACCATGCCGTGAAAAAACAGGAACGAGGCCGTGACTGGCGGGCGGTCTTCCGGCGGAATATCGTTTAACCCGGTGACGACGCCGTTGGGTTCGCGATAGACCAGCCAAGTCAGCAAGTCGGGCGCTTCGAGGCCGACGACTTTCTGATTATTCTCGTCCACGTAACCGAGCAACACGAGCGGCGCGTTGGAAGTCGTGTTGTAAAGTCCTTCAAACGCCGCGAGCTTGGCTGGTTGATTCTTCGCCACGCCGCGCGCGCTGGAGTCGCCGGTGATGATTTGCAACACGGCGGCAATGACGGCGACAGTCAAGCCGACGCGCATGGACGCGCGTGCAAAATCCAGGTGCTTCTTCTTGAGCAGATACCACGCGCTCACACTGATGACGAGAAACGCGCCCGTCTGCCACGCGCCGCAAATCGTGTGCGACAGACGGTCAACCATCGAAGGATTGAAAACCACCTGCCAGAAGTCGGTGACTTCCGCGCGCGCGTGCATCCCTTCGCCGACGATGTGATAACCGGCGGGCGTTTGCATCCAGGAATTCGCCACCACAATCCACACCGCGCTGAAATGCGCGCCGAGACAGACCATGCACGTCGAGAAGAAATGCAATTTGCGTCCAACCTTGTCCCAGCCGAAAAGTAAAATCGCGAGGAAACCGGATTCAAGGAAGAACGCGAAAATGCCTTCCGCCGCGAGCGCGCTGCCAAAAACATCGCCGACGAAACGCGAATAGCTCGCCCAGTTCGTGCCGAATTCAAACTCCATCACGATGCCCGTCGCCACGCCGATGGCGAAGGTGAGCGCGAACACCTTCGTCCAAAACCGCGCCATCTGGTGATAGACCGGATTTTTGGTTTTGAGCCATGCCGCCTCCATGATGACGAGCATGATGCCCAGCCCGATGCTCAATGGCGGGTAGATATAGTGGAACGAGATCGTCGCCCCGAACTGGATGCGAGACAATGTTAGAACGTCCATGCGCGGGGCAGCTTGCACGGGTTTGAAAAAGCTGTCAACGGGTCGGAAGGCGAAAGTAAATCTACCTCTTTACTAAATTAGAATTATTTTTGGCGGTTGGGTCCGGGATTTATCGGCGTTGATTTGCGCCCGTTTGTGATTATCCTGCGCGCGATGTCTGCAACGATTCATGATATTGTGCCGGTGCTGCAGGTGGCCATCGGCCCGGTGATTTTGATTTCCGGCATCGGCCTGCTGCTGCTCACCATGACCAACCGGCTAGGCCGGGCCATTGACCGGGCGCGGCAGCTCTGCCGCGAACTGCCGGCGGCCAGCGGCGAAAACCGCGCGCAAACGATGACGCAAATCACAATCATCTACCGGCGCGCGCGGGTCATCCGCTTGAGCATCGGCCTCGCCGGCTTCAGCGTGCTGCTCGTGTCCGCGCTCATCATCATTTTATTTTTGGGCGCGCTGACGGACTGGGAAGCCGGCGTGCTGGTCGTTCTGGTGTTCATCGCCAGCATGGTTTCGTTGTTCGCGTCGCTTGTGGCTTTTCTATACGACATCAACCTAGCGCTGCACGCGCTGCGGCTGGAATTGAAAAGCGTCAAGCCTGACCTCAACTAACGCGCCGGCGCTGGATTTATTTTTCAAGCTTCCGCAAACAATTCCATGAAAATCCTAGTCATCGGCTCCGGCGGACGCGAACACGCGCTCGTCTGGAAGCTCGCGCAATCGCCGCACGCCACGCAGATGTGGTGCGCGCCCGGCAACGCCGGCATCGCGCAGGAACGGCTAATGAAAAATGGCTCGCTGGTCGAATGCGTCCAAATCAAGGCGGACGACCGGCCTCGTTTGCGTGACTTTGCCAAGAGAAACAAAATTGATCTGACTGTTGTAGGCCCAGACAATCCGCTGGCGGAAGGCATTGTTGATTTTTTTGAAGATATAGACCGCAACTTTGCGGGGGATGGTTTGCGAATTTGGGGGCCGAATCGAAAGGCTGCGGAGTTTGAATGGTCAAAATCATTCTCTCAAGCGTTCATGGAGCGGCATGGAATTCCCACCGCTCGCGCCGGGACATTTATGGATCCGGTCGCCGCCAAGCGATTCGCCGCTGAACTTAACGGACGCTGTGTTGTGAAAGCTGACGGCTTGGCATTGGGCAAAGGCGTTTTCATTCCCGAAAACTTGCGGGAAGCGGAACGAGCCATTGATGACATGCTATTTAAGGCACCTGATGACATGCAAATCATCAGCGGAGGTTTCAGCAATCAAGGCAAGCCGGTTGTCATTCAGGAATTTCTCGAAGGCGTGGAAATTTCGCTTCATGCCATTTGCGATGGCAAAACCGCCAAACTTTTTCCAACGTCACAGGATCACAAACGCGCCCATGATGGTGACACCGGCCTGAATACCGGCGGCATGGGAACTTATTCGCCCACCCCATTTTTGAATGACGTGGAACTGAAAAAAGTTGGCGATGCAATTTTGAATCCGTGGCTCCACGGCTGCGCGGAAGAGCAAATTGATTTTCGCGGCATCATTTATCCCGGAATCATGCTCACGAAGTCCGGGCCGAAAGTTCTGGAATTTAACGCGCGTTTTGGTGATCCGGAAACGCAGGTCTATCTGCCGCGACTGGAAAATGATCTGGTCGAATTGCTCAACGCGAGCGTGGACGGCACGCTTGACAAAGTAAGTTTGAAGTGGAGTCCGATGGCATCTGTTTGCGTCGTGATGGCGGGTGGTGATTATCCGAGTGCGAGTTCCAAAGACAAGCTCATAACCGGTTTGGAAGCGGCAGCCAATCTTCCTAACGTGAAAATCTTCCATGCGGGAACAAAATCTGAAAATGGCAATGTCTTGACCAACGGTGGTCGCATCCTCGGCGTGACGGCATTGGGCAGGGATTTGAAAGCCGCGCAAGCCGCCGCCTACACCGCCGTGGAGAAAATCCATTTCGATGGCGCGCACTTCCGCCGCGACATCGCGGCGAAGGCGTTGTAACCGACAGAAATTGCTCCGCTGCGTCCGCCTCCTGGAATTGAAAGGCTCTAAACCCGCCCGCTGTAACCGCTCGCCTGTGCTAAATCATTTCTGCGCGTTGCGAAGTCATTTACCACCGACATGGGGACGTTTACCCGGCTCAAAAAGCGATTTACGTCCCCACCAAGTCATTTACCCGGCGCTTTGGGACGTTTACCGGGGGCAAGCCGACGTTTACCACCCGCACTGGGTCGTTTACAACCCCCACCGGGACGTTTACCGGGGGCAAACCGGCGTTTACGACCCACAACCGGACGTTTACCGGGCGCAAAAGGCCATTTACACCCCGCAAAAGGTCATTTTGCATTCGGTGTATCAGCTATATTCCATGAGGGGTTTGGCAATTGTAGCCCAATAAAACCCTTATTCGACGGCGCAATGGACTGACACATATAACTTAAAATCCTGTTTTACAGAATCATACGAAAATCAAGATCAAGTAGTGGTTAGAAGACGACAATTGGCGATTGTTGGGTAAGGCGGACAGGTTGAGGCGGCAAAAACCTCCATTTCAACGGCGCGCAGTTCCGTCGCGACATCGCGGCAAAGGCGTTTTAATGCACGCGACCGGACGGGCCGCGAGCAAGCATCTTTACATTCGCCATTTTGTCGGCAATTTAATGGCAGCATGACACGACGTTTTTTTAGTCTGATTGTTTTCTCGGGCTGGCTGGCCATTGTTGGCGCGCTCCAGGCGGAATCCACGAATGACGTGCTCGTCCGGGTGGTTGTTTTGGAAAACAACGTGGCGTATCTGCGCATCGGCCAGGTGGCCAGCAATCTGCCGGATGAGATCCAATCGGCGCAAACGGCGCTGGCGGCCACCAATAAAGTCGTCGGCACGATTTTGGATTTGCGCTTCTCCGGCGGCAGCGATTTGGCGGCGGCAAATGCGACGGCGGATTTGTTCAGCCAGAAAAAATTGCCGCTGGCGATTCTCGTGAATGGCGAAACGCACGGCGCGGCAGACACGCTTGCGACGGATTTACGGATGGCGCGCGCCGGATTGGTGATTGGCAATTCGACGGCTGAACTCAAGCCGGACATCGCGGTGGCCGTAAAGCCCGGAGACGAAAGAAAGTTTCTGGCAGATCCCTATGCGGCGCTGGCGCAGAGCGAAACCAATGTCGCCGTGGACACGAACCAATTTGGCGCGTTCATTGACCATACGACCGAGGCGGACCTCGTGCGCGAAAAAATCAAGGACGGCGACGAGGATGAAGATTCCGCGCCGCCCCGGCCGGCCGAGCCGCAAAAGCCGTTCATTCACGACCCGGTGCTGGCGCGGGCGGTGGATTTGATCAAGGCGCTCGCCGTCATCCGCCAGTCGCACGGTTGATTTCGGATTGACGACTGGCCGTTCACAAATCACCTTGAGCCTTCGCGCGGAATGAAAACGATTCTGTTCATTTGCACCGGGAATGTCTGCCGCAGCCCGATGGCCGAGGCGCTGTTCCGCCGGGCCGTGAGCGGTCGCGGCGAGTTCCGCGTGCTTTCGGCGGGTCTCGGCGCGCTGGACGGCCAGCCGCCGTCGCCGTATTCGGTGCGCGCGATGGGCGAACTGGGCGTGGACATTTCCGCGCAGCGCAGCCGGATGCTTACGGTGGATTTGGTGCGCGAGGCGGACCTCATTCTGGGCATGACGCACAGCCATGTGGACACGGTGGCGCTGCTCTATCCGCCGGCGGCGGAAAAAACTTTTTTGCTGCGCGAATTTGACGAGACGCTGGAGCCTTACGAAAAGGACATCAGCGACCCGATCGGCAGTTCGTATCCGGTTTATGTGGAATGCCGCGACCAGATTGAACAGGGCATCGTCTCGCTTTTGAAATTTATGGAACAACAAAATCTTTTGACCGGCAAACCGGCAACGCAAACGGCGGCGGTCGCGAACTTCGCGCTTGGCGCGGATCACGGCGGCTTTGAAATGAAGGAAGCGCTGAAGCAGCATCTGCAATCGCGCGGCCTGACCGTCCTAGATTTTGGCGCGAAGACGAAGGACCCGGCGGACGATTATCCCGACTTTGCACAGCCGGCGGCGCAGGCCGTCGCCGATGGCCGCGCCGGGCTGGGCGTGCTTTGCTGCACCAGCGGCGTGGGCATTTGCATCGCCGCCAATAAAGTTTCCGGCGTCCGCGCCGGCCAGGCCGAAAACGAAGAGGACGCCGATTTGATGCGCCGGCACAATGACGCGAATGTCCTTTGCTTGAGCGGCCATAAAACTTCCATTGAAGCCGCCAAAAAAATTCTCGACGCGTTCATCGCCGGAAAATTTGAAGGCGGCCGCCACGAACGCCGCGTTTTGAAAATGGACGTGCGGTTCGCGCCGGCCAATCTGCGCTTGCGAAATGTGGATCCGGCAGTCGCCGCCGCCGTCGAGCACGAACGCCAGCGCCAGCAGGAAAACATCGAGCTGATCGCCAGCGAAAATTTTGTCAGCCCGGCCGTCCTGGAGGCGCAAGGCTCGGTGCTCACGAATAAATATGCCGAGGGCTATCCCAAAAAACGCTGGTATGGCGGCTGCGAAAACATTGACGACATCGAGCAGCTCGCAATTGACCGCGCGAAAAAACTGTTTGGCGCGGAACACGTCAACGTCCAGCCGCACTCCGGCAGCCAGGCGAACATGGCGGTTTATTTCGCCGTGCTCAAACCCGGCGACAAGATGCTGACAATGGACTTGAGCCACGGCGGGCATTTGACGCACGGCAACAAGGCGAATTTCTCCGGCAAATTTTTCGAGATCATCCATTACGGAGTGAACAAGGAAACTGAGCGGATTGACTACGACCAGATCGCCGCGATGGCGCGCGAACACCGGCCGAAGATGATCACCATCGGTGCGAGCGCGTATCCGCGCGTGATTGATTTCAAGCGCATGGGCGAAATCGCGCGCGAAGTCGGCGCGTATCTGCTCGCGGACATCGCGCACATCGCCGGCATGGTCGCGGCGGGCGTGCATCCCAGCCCGATCGGGCACGCGGATTTTGTCACGACCACGACGCACAAGACCTTGCGCGGCCCGCGCGGCGGCTTGATTTTGTGCGGCGAAAAACACGCGAAGGAAATTGATTCGCAGGTTTTCCCGGGCATCCAGGGCGGACCGCTCGAACACGTCATCGCCGGCAAGGCGGTTTGTTTTCACGAAGCCTTGCAACCGAGTTTCAAAATTTATCAGCAGCAGATTGTGAAAAATGCCGCCGCGCTCGCCGACGGCATGACGCGCAATGGCTACCGGCTCGTCAGCGGCGGCACGGACAATCATCTCATGCTGGTGGATGTAGGCGCGAAAGGCGTCACCGGCAAGGACTCGCAAATCGCGCTCGACGAAGCTGGAATTACCGTGAACAAAAACACGATTCCGTTCGAGACGCGCTCGCCGTTTCAGGCCAGCGGCATCCGGCTCGGCTCGCCCGCCTGCACCACGCGCGGAATGAAGGAAACGGAGATGGCCGCGATTGCCGACATGATTTCCGAAGTGCTGCTGGACATCAAAAATGTCGAGGCCGCGCACAAAGTCCGCGCCCGCGTGCGCGAGCTGACGGCGAAATTTCCGCTGCCTTATTGAAATCTTGCCACATCAAGCCGCTTGACACGAAGGCCAAGGTGCGTCAAGGTGTGAGAACTGACTGCAAGATTTCCCCTGTTGATTTGAGGAAAATCTCGGCGAGCTACGGCGGTAATAATTCCATTTTGAACCAATCCAGTCGCCCGGCGTCCAATGCGTGACACCGTTTGCGACCGTTGACGCCGGGTGAACGTTGGAATCCCAGCCAGTTTAACCGAACAATTTTAATCATTTATTTATGGCCAGAGTCACAACTAAAAAAACCAAGGCGAAACCCGTGGAGGAAATTTCCCCCGCCTCCGTCGCGCCAGAACCGGCAGCACCGGCGATTGCGGTTGAAGAAAACGGCAACACGCCGGAAACACCGGAACTGCAGCCGCCCTCCACACCGGTCGAGCCGACCAACGACGACACGAAAGTCGAGGACCGCCGCGGCTACCAGCGCGACAAGATCGCCGCGTCCATCAACATCGCCAAGCTGCAGGCGATGAGCATGGGCGAGCTGAACAAAATGGCGCGCGAATATGGCGTGGAGAATTTCGGCACGATGCGCAAGCACGAGGTCATCTTCCACATCCTGCAAAAAAACGCGGAACGCGCGGGCGTGCTGTTTTCCGAAGGTGTGCTGGAAGTGCTGCCGGAAGGCTTCGGCTTTTTACGGTCGCAGAGTTTCAACTACCTGCCCTGCCCCGAGGATATTTACATTTCGCCGTCACAGATCCGCCGGTTTGATTTGCAGACGGGAAATTTGATCGCCGGCCAAATCCGGCCGCCGAAGGAAAAGGAAAAATTTTTCGCGCTGCTGAAAGTCGAGGCCGTGGACGGCGAGGAACCGGACAAGGCGAAGGACAAGACGCATTTTGAAAATCTCACGCCGCTGTTCCCGAACAAGCGGTTCATCCTCGAATCCGCGCCGGAGGAATTGAACACGCGCGTTTTGGATTTGGTTTGCCCGATTGGCAAAGGCACGCGCGGGCTGATCGTCGCGCCGCCGCGCACGGGCAAGACGGTTTTGATGCAGAAAATGGCCAACGCCATTCTCAAAAACAATCCGGAGACATATTTGTTCATCCTGCTGATTGACGAGCGGCCGGAAGAAGTCACGGACATGGAACGTTCCTGCAAAGGCGCGGAGGTAATTTCGTCCACGTTCGACGAACCGCCGGAGCGGCATGTGCAGGTCGCGGAAATGGTGATTGAAAAAGCCAAGCGCATGATCGAGCACAAGCGCGACGTGGTGATTTTGCTGGATTCCATCACGCGCCTCGCCCGCGCCTACAACACCGTGCAGCCGCATTCCGGCAAGATTTTGTCCGGCGGCGTGGACGCCAATGCACTGCACAAGCCGAAACGATTTTTCGGCGCGGCACGCAACATCGAGGAAGGCGGTTCGCTGACCATCATTGCGACGGCGCTGGTGGACACCGGCAGCCGCATGGACGAAGTCATCTTTGAAGAATTCAAGGGCACCGGCAACATGGAGGTTCACCTGGATCGCGGCCTGGTGGACCGCCGCATTTTCCCGTCCATCAACGTCGAGCGTTCCGGCACGCGCAAGGAAGAGCTGCTTTATCATCCGGACGAATACAGCCGCGTCGTCTTGCTGCGCCGCGCTCTCACCGGCGTGCCGCCCGTGGAGGCGATGGAACTGCTGCTGGGCAAGCTCAAGAAACACAAGAGCAACATCGAATTTCTGCTCGGAATGAGCGTCAGTTGATTAAAGCCTTGAAATAAGGCGGTTTGTTTGCGCTTGACGCCGGACTGCCAAAAAATTATTATACCAACAAGAACGGTAAAGTTTGCTGGTTCGGCCAGCGCGCGAAAGTCGGATGATCACCATCTCCGGCTTTTTTGTTCGCCGGATGCAAAAGCCGTGTTGAGATATGAACGCAGATTTTCTGGCGGTTTTGGAATTTTGGGAACGCGAAAAGGGCATCAACCGTGATGTCCTGATCGGCGCTGTCCAGGAGGCGCTGCTGTCCGCCGCGAAAAAAGCCGTCGGCCCGGCGCGCGAACTGCGCGTGGTGATTGACCAGAAAAACGGCGACATCAAGGCGTTCGCCAAGTTGATTGTCGCTGACAAAGTCATTTCCGTTCACGACCAGATTTCCGTCTTCGACGCGCGCCGCATCAAGCCCGATGCCGTCGTCGGCGACGAGATTGAAAAGGAAGTCACGCCCACCGGCTTTGGCCGCGTCGCGTCGCAATTCGCCAAGCAGGCGCTGATGCAAAAAATCCGGCAGGCGGAAAAATCCATGATTTTCGCCGAGTTCAAGGATCGCGTCGGCGAAATCATCAGCGGCACCGTGCGCCGCTTCGAGCGTTCCGACGTGATTCTGGATTTGGGCAAATACGAAGCCCTGCTGCCAAACCGCGAGCGCGTGCCGACCGAGGAATATCAGGTGGGCGAACGCATTCGCTGCTACGTCAAGGCCGTGGAAGAAGGCCAGCACGGGCCGGAAATCATTTTGTCCCGCGCCGATCCGCAATTCATCATCAAGCTGTTCAAGCTGGAAGTTTCGGAAATCAACGACGGCACGATCGAGATCAAGGGCATCGCGCGCGAACCCGGTTTCCGCACGAAGATGGCGGTTTACTCGCGCGACCCGAAGGTGGATCCGGTCGGTGCGTGCGTCGGAATGCGCGGCCAGCGCGTGAAAAACATCGTCCGCGAGTTGAACAACGAAAAGGTGGACGTGATTCCGTGGTCGTCCGACATCAAAACTTTTGTGACGAAGGCGCTGGAACCGGCGCAGTTGAAAACCATCGAGCTGGATGAAACCCGCAAGCGCGTGAAAATTCTCGTGAGCGAAGATCAATTATCGCTCGCCATCGGCAAGCGCGGCCAGAACGCGCGGCTGACCGCCCGGCTGACCGGCTGGGAAGTGGACATTGACGCCGAGCACATCGTCACCAAGGGCTTTGACGAAAAAGTTGCCGAGGCCGTCGAGGCGCTCGCGGCGATTCCGGGCGTGACCCGCGAACAGGCCGACGCGCTCGTTCACGCCGGATTGACGCGCATTGAAGATTTGCTGTCGGCGGAACCGAGCGACATCGCGGACATCCCGCAGGTCGGCGAAAATGCGGCCGCGATTCTGGAAGCCGCGCGCGCCGAGGCCGGACGCCGGACGTTGAACATCGGCGAAACGCCCGTGAACACTTGATTTTATGTCGCCGGCCGGAACAAAGTTTGTTTCTGCGATTTAGCCATGAAGGCCAATTGCACATTCCGGTCGGCGATGGTTGAAAAAATTTATGCCCGTTCGGATTTACGACATTTCAAAAAAGCTCGGCTTGGAGAACAAGGAAGTCATCTCCAAAGCCCGGGCGCTGGGCATCGCCGCCGCCAAGGTTGCGTCCAGCTCGCTGGATAAAATCAGCGCCGAGTGGCTGGAAGAAGAGATCCTCAAGGCTAATCCCGAAATCGCCGCCCGGCTCGCGCCCAAACCCGCGCCGGAACCGCCCAAGCCCGCCCCCGTCGAGGAAAAAATCATCCTCATCACCGCCCCGCCGCCCGAACCCGAGCCGGTGGTTCCCGAAGTCAAAGCCGAACCGGTGGTTGAAACCAAAATTGAAAACGGCGAAGCCGTCTTGCCGCCGGCAGTCGAAGCGCCGAAAATTCCGCCCGCGCCGCCGAAACCTGCAGGCCCGCAAGTCGGCGACAAAGTCGGATTCATCCAATTATCCCCGCGACCACAGCCACGAGGCAATGAAAAACCCGGCCAGGCCAAATCGCCGCCGCCGCGACCCGGCGGACCGCCGCAACGGGGCGAGCAGCGCGGCGATTCGCGGCAGCAATTTCATCGCGGCCGTGACGGACGCCAGACTTCACCGCCGCCGTCCAAGCCGGCCGCGCCGGCACAACAAAAATTTATCGCGCCGACGACCGGCGAAGTCATCGTCATCAAACCGCCGATTGTCGTGCGCGAGCTCGCCACGCAATTGAAGCAAAAGCCGTTCAAGATCATCGCTGATTTGATGGGGCTGGGCGTTTTCGCCACGGTGAACCAGGCGATTGACGAAAAAATCGCCCAGCAGCTTTGCGCCAAATACGGTTTCCGATTTGAAGTGGAAAAACGCGAGCGTGGCGCCGGCGTGGTTCACGCGCCCGTGCAGGAAGTCGAACTCGACACCGAGGACAGGCCGGAAACGCTCAAGCCGCGAGCGCCGGTCGTCACGATCATGGGTCACGTTGACCACGGCAAAACGTCGCTGCTTGACGTGATCCGCAAGGCGAATGTCGCCGCCGGCGAATCTGGCGGCATCACGCAGCACATTGGTGCTTACACAATTTCCGTGCCGCATCCCGAACGCAAAAAAGAGCTGGCGCAGATTACGTTCCTCGACACGCCCGGCCACGCGGCGTTCAGCTCCATGCGCGCGCGTGGTGCGAATGTCACGGACATCGTCGTGCTCGTCGTTGCGGCGAACGACGGCGTGATGCCGCAAACGCTGGAGGCGTTGAGCCATGCGAAGGCGGCGAAGGTGCCGATTCTCGTCGCGGTCAACAAGATTGACCATCCAAACGCGAACGCGATGAAAGTCCGCCAGCAGTTGCAAGACAAGGGGCTTGTTCCTGACGACTGGGGCGGTGACACAATTTTCGTCGAGTGTTCCGCGCTGACAAAACAGGGCATTGATAAACTGCTTGAAATGATTTTGCTCCAGGCCGACCTGCTCGAACTCAAGGCGAATCCCGACCGTCACGCCAAGGGCAACGTCATTGAGTCCGGCGTCGAACCGGGTGGCCCGACGGCGACGGTGCTGGTGCGCAAAGGCACGCTGCATCTCGGCGACATTATTTTGTGCGGCGAATTTTACGGTCGTGTCCGCGCCTTGATCAATGAAGAAGGCGAGCGGCTCAAGGAAGCCGGGCCGTCGGTCGCCGTGCGCGTGCTCGGCTTGAACGGCGTGCCGGACGCTGGCCTGGAATTCAGCGTGGTCGAGGACGAAAAAGCCGCGCGCGAACTGGCCGAGCAGCGTTTTCTTAAAGACCGCGCGGAAGGCCAGGAAAACAAAAAAATCACGCTGGAAAATCTTTTTGCGACGCTCGCCGCCAGCCAGAGCAAGGTGCTCAAGGTCGTCGTCAAGGCCGACACGCAAGGCTCGGTCGAGGCGATTGTCGAGGCGCTCAAGAAAATCGAGGCGGAAAAAGTTTCGCTCGAAGTCATGCACAGCGACGTCGGCGCGATCAGCGAAAACGACGTCGCGCTTGCGTCCGCGTCGGATGCGGTCATTCTCGGCTTTCACACGCGCGTGGACAGCACCGCCGCCGAAAAAGCCAAGCACGCCGGCGTGCAGATCAAACTTTACGCGATCATTTACGAGTTGATTGACCAGGTCAAAGAAGGCATGGCCGGGCTGCTCGATCCGGAGTCCAAGGAAACGACCACTGGCATTGCGGAAGTGCGGCAGATTTTTGAATTGTCCAAGGGCGTGCCGGTCGCCGGCTGCATGGTCTCCAGCGGTCGCATCGTCCGGGGCAAGGTGCGCGTGCGCCGACGCAAGGATGTCATTTACGAGGGCGTCACGCAGTCGCTCCGCCGTTTTCAGGATGAAGTCAACGAAGTCCGTGCCGGCATGGAATGCGGCATCCGCATCGAGGGCTACAGCGAATTTCAGGTTGGCGACACGATTGAATGCTACGCGATTGAAAAAATTGCGGCGAAGTTATGACTTACGTTGAATCGTAAATCGTTAAAACGATTCCCGGTTCAACAATTTAACGATTTAACAAACGACCATGGCCAGCCTGCGAATCCAACGTGTGCGCGAACTGCTCAAGCGCGAAATCGGCGAGGCCATCCGCCGGGAATTTCACGTCAATGAAGCCGGCCTGATTTCCGTCAACGACGTGGACGTGGCGGGCGACGTGAAGTCGGCAATCGTGTTCATCAGCATCCTCGGCAACGCCGAACAGCAGAAGCGCGGCTTCCAGTTGCTCACCGAGCACCGCATCCGCATCCAGAGCCTGATCGGGCGCTCGGTCGTCTTGAAATACACCCCGACGCTGAAATTCGTTTTCGACGACTCCATCGTGCGCGGCAACCGTGTCCTGCAAATCATCGAGGAAATTGAGAAAACCATGCCCGCCACTGCTGCCAACGAAAACGACGAGGACGAACAGCCTTGAAAAGTTATCCCAAAATCATTGACCGGATTATTGAGATCATCCGCGAGAATAAAACATTTTGCATCGCCGGCCACGTCCGGCCGGACGGCGATTGCATCGGCTCGCAGCTCGGCCTCGCGCTCGCCCTGCGCAACGAAGGGAAAAAAGTCACCGTCTGGAACGAGGATTGCGTGCCGCAGAAATTAAAGTTTCTCGACCCCGACGGCCTGTTTCAAAAACCCAAGCGCGGCCAGAAATTCGACTGCGTCATCGCCACCGACTGCGCGAGCTTCGAACGGCTCGGCAAGGCCGGCGAGTGCGTCAACGACCGGAAAATTTTCATTAACATTGACCACCACGAAAGCAACACCCGCTATGCCGACGTGAATTGGATTTCCGCGCGCGAGCCTTCGAGCGGCGAATTGATTTTCCGCCTGCTCAAAGTTGCGCGCTGGCCGATCACGAAACTCATTGCCGACAATCTTTTCACCGCCGTCTCCACCGACACCGGCTCGTTTCAGTATCCGACCACGCGGCCCGGCACGTTTCACACCGGCGCGGAACTTGTCACGCGCGGCGCGAACCTCGCGAAAATCGGCAACGAAGTCTATCAAAGTTTTCCGCTCTCCCGCGCCAAATTGCTCAAGCACGTTTACAGCAAATTCCGCCTGGCGCATGACAACCAGATCGCCTACCTGTGGCTGAAAAAAGCCGACTTCACGCGCACCGGCGCCGCGAGCGACGATTCGGAGGGTTTGATCGACCACATTCGCGCCATCGAACCGGTCGTCGTCGCGTGCGTATTTGAAGAAATTGGGCCGGAACTCACGCGCATCAGCCTCCGTTCGAAGAGCGACAAAATCAACGTCAATGAAATCGCCGCGCAATTCGGCGGCGGCGGGCATTCGGCGGCGGCGGGTGCGCGGATTCCCGGCAAACCGCTAGCGGTGCAGCGCAAGGTGATTGCCGCCGTGAAAAAGGCGCTGGACAACGCGAAATAATTTTCATGCAAGATTTTTCCTCGCTCGACGGCGCGATTCTCATTGATAAACCCGCCGGCCCGACGTCGCATGATGTCGTGGACGCCATCCGCCGCCGTTTTCAAATCAAGAAGGTCGGCCATTGCGGCACCCTCGATCCGAATGCGACCGGACTTTTAATTATTGTTTTAGGTCGCGGCACGAAACTTTCCGAAAAATTAATGGGCGACGACAAGGTTTACGAAGGCACGATCAAATTCGGCGAGACGACGGACAGCTACGACGCCGACGGTGAAATCACCGCTTCCCTGCCCGTCCCGCCGCTGACGCTGGAACAGTTGAATGAAGAAGCCACCAAGTTCATTGGCGACCAGATGCAGATGCCGCCAATGGTTTCGGCCATCAAAAAAAATGGCGTGCCGCTCTACAAACTTGCGCGCAAAGGCATCGAGGTCGAACGCGAGCCGCGGCTCATCCACATTTACAATTTCCGTTTCACGAATTATGCCGGGCCGCTCGGCGAATTTCGCGTCGCCTGCACGAAGGGCACTTACGTCCGCAGCATCGCGCACGACCTCGGCCAGAAGCTCGGCTGCGGCGCGCACCTGGCCACGCTGCGCCGGAGTGTTTCCGGAAAGTTCGACGTGGCGGATGCGACCAGGTTCGATGATGTGATGAATTTGACGGCGGCGGAACTGGAGAAGAAGGTTCTGCCGTTTTTAAAACTCGCCGCCGGCTCCTGATCTCGTAGCGGCGGCCAGGCAGAACGCCGCAAAAAATAATGCGGCGCTCTGCCGAGGTGCCGCTACAATTTTTACGAATGAAACTCATCCACGCCGCAACTGAACTTGCCGCCGGCAGCCGCAAGGCCTGTCTGGCCATCGGCGTTTTCGACGGCGTGCATCTCGGCCACCAGCAAATCATCCGGCAGACCATCGCCGACGCGCGCCAGCACGAGGCGTTCGCGGTGGTCCTGACGTTTGACCGCCATCCCAATTCCATCGTCGCGCCCGACCGCGTGCCGCCGCTGATTTATTCGCCGCCGCAAAAGTTGCGCGCGATTGAATCGCTCGGCGCGGACGTGTTGCTGGAAATTGCCTTCGACAAAACCTTCAGCGAAAAGTCCGGCGACATTTTCGTCCGCGAGCTGGCGCGAGATTTTGGAAGAATTCACAGCATCTGCGTCGGCGCGGATTTTGTCTTTGGCCACCAGCGAAGCGGCAATGTCGCGTTGCTGAAAAAGCTGGGCGCGGAACTGAATTTTTCGGTCCACGGACTTGCCGCCGTTTCGCTGGACGGCCAGATCGTGAGCAGCACGCGCATCCGCGAGGCGATCCGCGCGGGCGATTTCGACGCCGCGAGCCAGATGCTGGGCCGGCCTTATGCGATAGCCGGCCGCGTAATCGAAGGCGACCGGCTGGGCCGTCAGCTTGGTTTTCCGACGGCGAATCTGGATGCAACCGGCTTGGTCTTGCCGGCGAACGGCGTTTATTCCGGCTGCACAAAAGTGAAGGGGCAATTGCATCGCGTCGCGCTGAACATTGGTTTTCGTCCGACGGTTGCTTCAGTCAAACCGCAGCTTCGCGTCGAGGCGCACCTGCTGGATTTTGACGGCAATCTTTACGGCGAAGAAATGGAAGTGGAAATCGCCGGCAAGCTGCGCGACGAACGAAAATTTGCGTCGCCGGCGGAATTGCGCGAACAAATCGCCTGCGACATCGCCCAGGTGCGCGCCCAGGTTTGATTTGAGGTTTTTTCCGGTCCACGTTTGGAACCGCCGGTTTTCCCCAAATTCAGCAGTTCTGCCGAGCATCGGAGCCTTGACGATTATGCTTGAATTTCCCGCAAAAGCGGCTAGGCTTACGGAGCGTCGGTCTTCTGGTCGCAATCTCCCGAAGTGAATTGGGTGAAGGCACATTCATTGGAGGCGACGGCATTCGCGGGGCAAAATACCCCCACTTTTCTCTGAACTGAAGCGAATCATTCGGGTCTTATATTTTATGCTGAAACGAAAATCATCGGCGGCCAAAGCGCCGTCGCGCAGCCGCAAAAGCCATAACGCAGCAAAAGCAGGGGCCAAAACGGCTCCGGCACGGCGGCGTTTTGTCATTTCCTCAAATGCCAGGCGGGTCGCGGCCAAACCGCCGGAAGCGAACGGCAAACACACGGCCACCACGATTGCGGCGGCGGCGCAGAAATTACCCGCAAACGGCCAGCCGGGCGCGGCGGCTGCCACGCCGCCAGCCTCCACGGTGGATTTGACCGAGACGATCAAGACGCTGGTGCATCTTGGGCAGGAACACGGCTACGTCACCTACGACGACATCAACGACATCCTGCCGGATAACTTGAGCCCCGACGATCTCGACGCGCTGTTGAGCAAGTTGCGCAGCCTGGACGTTGAAATCGTCATGGACCAGGCCGAGGCGGAACGCGCCGACCGCGGCAAGCAGCCCCAGCAGGCGGAGGAGGCCGAGGACGATTCGCGCCTGGAAATTCTCGATGACCCGGTGCGGATGTATATGAACCAGATGGGCAAGGTTCCGTTGCTCACCCGCGAACAGGAAGTGGAGATCTGCAAAAAGATCGAGGAAGCCGAAGTCGCGATGAAAAGCATCATCTACGGCCTGGGTTTCACGGCGAAGGAACACATCGCCATCGCGGAAAAATTGTTGTCCGAACCGCCGAAGGAACGTTTTGACCGCGTCATCGTTGACAAAAAAGTTGCCAACCGCGAAGGCCATCTGCGCGATTTGCGCAAGCTCATCAAAAAGCTCCGCGCCTTCGACCAGAAGGTGGACGAGAAGTATTTCAGCTGGCAGAAATCCCAGCAAAAAAGCCGCAAGGAAAAGATGCAGCGCGAACTGAAAAAGATGAGCACGAAGCTGCAGGAGATGTTCATCAAATTTTATTACAAGCAGAAGGTCGTCGAAGAAATGATCGTCGTCGCCGGCAACATCTACGAAAAATTCCAGGTGAGCACGCGGCATATCCAGGAACTCGAGACGCAACGCACGACCTCCGAGCGGCGCGCGGCGATTGAGGCCGAGGATGCCAAAATCCAGACGCTGGAACAGTTCGTGCGGATGCCACGCGAGGAATTCATCAAGCAGTTCACCGCGCTGAAAGCCGCCGCCGACCGCGGTCTCAAGGCCAAGACACACATGGCCGAGGCGAATTTGCGTCTCGTCGTGTCCGTCGCCAAAAAATACACCAACCGCGGCCAGTCGTTCCTGGATTTGATTCAGGAAGGCAACATCGGCCTGATGAAGGGCGTTGAAAAATTTGAATACCGCCGCGGCTACAAGTTTTCGACCTACGCCATCTGGTGGATCCGCCAGGCGATCACGCGTTCCATCGCGGATCAGGCGCGCACGATTCGCATCCCGGTCCACATGATCGAAATCATGAACAAGCTCTGGCGCGCGCAGAAGCAGCTCACGCAGGAGCTGGGCCGCGAGCCGACGCCGGAGGAACTGGCAGATGAAATGCACATGCCGGTCTCGCGCATCCATGCGCTGCTCAAGATGGCTCAACAGCCGGTTTCGCTGCACGCGCCGGTCGGCGACGACGGCGACGTGAGCGTCGGCGATTTCATCGAGGACAAGTCGGCGGAAAATCCGTCCGAGGTGACGAGCTACAGCCTGCTCCGGGAAAAATTGAGCGATGTGTTGACGACCTTGACGGAGCGCGAACGGAAAATTCTCGAAATGCGTTTCGGCCTGCTCGACGGCTACGAACGGACGCTTGAAGAAATCGGCAAGATGTATAACGTCACGCGCGAACGCATCCGGCAGATCGAGGCGAAGGCGTTGCGCAAGCTGCGTCATCCGACGCGCGTGCGCCATTTGCAGGGCTTCCTCGACACCGCCGAAGTGGCGTAAAGATTGGAAATTCAAAACCGTCCGCGATTCTTCAAGATCGCGGACGGTTTTTTTCTGGCGGATTCCCGGCCAAACGGAAGAACGATGGCTCGACTTCCGTTTTTTCTTTTGAAATTCGCCGCCGGATTCGGATAGCTTGGGCGCATGGCAACCGAACTGCGCAGAAAATCCGCCGAGTCACCGCGCATTCTGGTTGTGGACGACGACCCCGGCCAGCGCAGCCTGCTCGATTCTTTTTTGCGCAGCCAGGGATTTGGAACCGTCGTGGTGGACTCCGGCGAAAAGGCGCTGGAAACGTTGCGCGCCGGAAAATTCGACATGATGATTTCCGACGTGCGGATGCCGGGCCTTTCCGGGCTGGAAACTTTGCGGCTGGCCCGCAAGGAACACGCCACGCTGCCGGTTCTGCTCGTCACCGCCTTCACCGATGTGCGCGACGCCGTGGCCGCCATGCGCGACGGCGCGGTCAATTATCTTTCCAAACCGATTGATTTGGATGAACTGCTCGCTTCCGTCCGGCAGGCCACCGGCATTTCCCCCGCCCCGCTGCGTCATGATGCGGCAAAGCCCTTGCCGGATTCCGTGGTGGCCCGCAGCCCGCTCATGCAGGCCGTGTTCCGCGACGCGTCGCTCATCGCGCCGTCCGAAACGCGCGTGCTGATCACCGGCGAAAGCGGCGTCGGCAAGGAAATCCTGGCCGACGTGATCCATGCCTGGAGTTTGCGCGCGGCGGGTCCGCTCATCAAAGTCAACTGCGCGGCGATTCCCGAAACGCTTTTGGAAAGTGAATTGTTTGGCCACGAAAAGGGCGCGTTCACCGGCGCGTCGGCGCAGCGCATCGGGCGTTTTGAGCAGGCGGACGGCGGCACGATTTTTCTCGACGAGATCGCCGAGATGTCGCCGCCGCTCCAGGCCAAGCTGCTGCGCGTGACGCAGGGCGGAAAATTTCAACGCATCGGCTCGAACCGCGAGGTGAACACCAACGCGCGCATCCTGGCTGCGAGCAACCGCGTGCTTGAGGATGAAGTCAAAGCCGGGCGTTTCCGCGAGGATTTATTTTACCGCTTGAACGTGGTGGAGCTGAACATTCCGCCGCTGCGCGAACGGCGCGAGGATATTTTGCCGCTGGCCGCCAAGTTCATCGAGGAATTTGCCAAGGGTCGGGCGCGTTTTTCGGAGACGGTTTCCGCCTGCCTGGAAAATTATCCATGGCCGGGCAATGTCCGCGAGTTGCGCAACGTGATGGAACGCGCGATCCTGCTTTCGCGCAGCGAACTCATATTGCCGGACCACCTGCCCACGCGTGTGCGCGCCGCCGTCGGAACTGCCGCCGCGCCGGAGCCGGGTGAAATGGAGCGGCTGGATGAAATCGAGCGGCAGGCCATCCTGCAGACTCTGCGCCAGCACAAATCCAACCGCACGGAAACCGCCCAGGCGCTCGGCATCAGCCGGCGGGCGCTGATTTACAAACTTCAGAAAATGCGGGAAGCGGGATATCGCGTGGAATAAATGCTGGATAATGATTCTGCTGCAAATGAGGGGAAAATTCCGGTTCGCGAGACCAATTTGAAAAATTGTCCGATCCTGTTGGAAATCATTGCAGCCTGTCAATTTTGCGCGGCCCGCAATCTTTCAATTCGTCGCTGTAAACCTTCGTTCCACCCGCTGTAAACCTTCGTTCCACCGCAGTATCCCGGCCGGGAATTTTCCGGCGGCATTGAAAGAAAAACCGCGGAAAAACCGACGCCAATCCTGCCACTTTTGAAAAATTTGACCATGTGGTTGCGATAGGCATGGATAATGCAATTAGCTCAAATTGAAGCTGCCGGCCAAAATTGGGTCGGGCCGGCGGCGACAGAGATTTTGAGCAGCATTAACGAACATAAAATAACACGCGCGAAGGATGAAATGGCCGAGTCGAAGTTGGGGTTCAAGTTGAGCATCATCGCGAGGGTGAGTGCGGGCAGGGACAAGGTGTGGTGGAGAGACTGCGTGATTCATACTTTGTTCCTCGGCTGTTTTGTTGCAATCAACCCGATTTTGTCGTCGGTGGCTGCAAACGTAACTTTAATGTGGAACCCAAGCCCGGACCCGATTGTGGCGGGCTACGACATCTATTTTGGCGGTGCCAGCGGCGTTTACACCAACGCGATTGATGCCGGAACCAACACCAGTTTGACGATTTCAAACTTGACCGTCGGAGCGACGTATTATTTTGCCTCGACCACATACAGCGCCGCCGGCGCGGTCAGTGCGTTTTCCAGCGAAGTTGCTTATATCGTTCCTGCCAGTCCGGTGTCGCCACCAACATTGAACCCCATCGGCAACCTGACCATCAACGCAAATGCCGGATCCCAAATCGTCAGCCTGACCGGCCTCTCTTCCGGTTCAGCCGGCGGAAACCAGACTCTCACGGTAACCGCGACCTCAAGCAATCCGAATGTGATTCCCAACCCGGCCGTCAATTACACCAGCACCAGCGGTTCCCTGATCATCAATCCGGTCGCGAACGCCTCCGGCTCGGCCACCATCACCGTCACGGTCAATAACGGCGGTTCCGTCATTTCGAACTCGTTCGTCGCCACTGTTGGCCTCGTGACCGAGCAACTGCGACGGTTGCCGGGCGGACAGATGGTTCTGACCGTGGCCGGGCCGGTCGGAAGTAACTACGTCATTCAAACTTCAACCGACCTGGCGCAATGGACGCCATTTTCAACAAATACAATTCCTCCGGGCGGCTCGGCCGAAATCGTCGATCTCAATCCCAATTCCCCCCAGAAATTCTATCGCGCCCTCCCGTATAAGGCGAGCGCCCCGCCGTTGCCTCAATTGTCCGGCTTCAAATACCTCTTCCACGCCGAGGAATTCACCTTGAGCGGCCCGGTCGGAAGCAGCTATGTCATGCAGTCGTCAACCAATCTGCTGAATTGGACGCCGTTCTCAACGAATTCGATACCCGCCGGCGGTTCGGTCACCTTTGAGGTTCCGAATCCGGGTTCCGCCCCGATATTCTTTCGCGCCGTGTCAATTAATGCAGCAGTCGTTCCGCCGTCACCGCAACTGTCCGGCTTCAAGATGAGCGCTGGCATTGTCAGTTTCCTCTTGAACGGCCCGGCTGGCAGCAACTACGTCATCCAAGCGTCAACCGATCTGCTGCATTGGACGCCGTTCTCGACAAACACAATTTCTCCGGGCGGTTCGGTTCAAATTATTGATCCCAATCCCAATTCCTCCCGGAAATTTTATCGCGCCGCAGCTTATAATCCGGCGGACATTTTGCCGCCGCCGCAACTCTCGGCCTTCCAGTTGGGCAACGGCACCTTCAGTTTCGTCCTGAACGGCACGGCTGGTCACACCTATGACATTCAAGCCTCGCAGGATTTCGTGAACTGGACCGTCATCGGCACCGTGACGCTGGGCGTCAGCGGCTCGTTGAATTTTAGCGACACGAGCGCGGCTAATTTTTCGCGACGCTTCTATCGGTTGCACGATACCCAGCTCTGATTTCCACGGCGAGATTCATCTTCCTTTTAAGTCGCTCCGAAAATATGTAAAGTTCGCTTCCCGTGCCTGCGACACTTTACGATTTAATTCCGCGCGACGAGAAAATCAGCAATGATTTATTGCTGGAAAAATTTCTCGCTTACGTCGCGGGTCGGCGGCTCCAGCTTTATCCCGCGCAGGAATCCGCCATTCTCGAACTCTTCGACGACAAAAACGTCATTCTCAACACGCCCACCGGCTCCGGCAAATCGCTCGTGGCCACCGCGTTGCATTTTCAGGCCATCGCCAAGGGCCGCCGCTCGATTTACACCTGCCCGATCAAGGCGCTGGTGAATGAAAAATTCATGGCGCTTTGCCGCGAGTTCGGGCCGGACAATGTCGGCTTGAGCACTGGCGACGCCTCGGTCAATCGTGACGCGCCGATCCTCTGCTGCACGGCGGAAATTCTCGCAAACATTGCGCTGCGCAAAGGCACGGCGGCCAACGTGCAGGACGTCGTCATGGACGAATTTCATTATTACGCCGACCGCGAACGCGGCGTGGCGTGGCAGGTGCCGCTGCTGACATTGCCGGAGGCGCGATTTTTGCTGATGTCCGCGACGCTCGGCGACACAGTTTTTTTTGAGGAAGAACTCACGCGGCTCACTGGACGTCAGACCGTTTCGGTCATTTCTACAGACCGGCCGGTGCCGCTGGCGTATGAGTATTCCGAACTGCCGCTGGCGAAAACTTTGGAAAGCCTCGTCGCCGGTGGTCGCGCGCCGGTTTATGTCGTCCATTTCACGCAACTGGAGGCGGCGCAGAGCGCGCAGGATTTTACCAGCATCAATGTTTGCACGCGCGACGAGAGAGCCGCGATCGCCAGCGCGCTGGAAAATTTCAAGTTCACCAGTCCTTACGGGCCGGAAATCAAAAAGTGGCTGCGGCACGGCATTGGCTTGCATCACGCCGGATTGCTGCCGAAATATCGCGTGCTGGTCGAGCAACTCGCGCAGAAGGGATTGCTCAAAGTCATCTGCGGCACGGACACGCTCGGCGTCGGCATCAACGTGCCGATCCGCACCGTGCTGTTCACGCGGTTGTGCAAATATGACGGACAAAAGACCGGCATTTTGAGCGCGCGGGATTTTCACCAAATCAGCGGACGCGCCGGACGCAAAGGATTTGATGACAAAGGCTGGGTCGTCGCGCAGGCGCCGGAACACGTCATCGAAAATCTCAAGCTCGCGGAAAAATCCGCGCGCGACGGCAAGAAAACCGTCCAGCGCCAGCCGCCGGAAAAAAATTTCGTGAACTGGGACAAGAACACTTATGTCCGCTTGATCGCCGCGCCGCCGGAGCGGTTGACTTCCCGCTTTCAAGTCACGCACGGGATGCTGCTGAATGTGCTGAGCCAAAACGGCGACGGCTGTGCCGCGATGCGACAACTCATCCGCGACTGTCACGAAACGCCGCGCCAAAAGCTGGCGCATATCAAACGCGCCTGGCAATTGTTCCGCTCGCTGCTGACCCGGAAGATTGTGGAGTTTATCAACCCTCGTAGCAGCCGACGTGAGGAGGCTCAAAGTGAAAAATCGGA
Source organism: uncultured Verrucomicrobiae bacterium (assembly GCA_963738245.1). Classification (GTDB taxonomy): domain Bacteria; phylum Verrucomicrobiota; class Verrucomicrobiia; order Limisphaerales; family UBA11358; genus UBA11358. The sequence continues at coordinate 54,742 of CAVTWB010000013.1, read as the reverse complement.
AATTGGAAATCGGAAATCGGAAATTGATCAGAGCCACCTCACGTCGGCTGCTACGGAAAAAAAGCTCCGCGTGAACGTCGAGTTGCAGGATGATTTTTCGATGGACCAGGCGCTGTCGCTGTATTTGCTCGAAACGATTCCGCTGATGGATCCGCAGGCAGAAGATTATGCGCTGGTGCTGCTCACGCTCGTCGAATCCATTTTGGAAGACCCGGACATCATTTTGCGCAAGCAGCTCGACAAGGTGAAAGACCAGAAGATGGCCGAGATGAAGGCCGAAGGCATCGAATACGACCAGCGCATGGAGGAATTGGAAAAGCTCGAACATCCCAAACCGAACCGCGAGTTTGTTTATTCCACGTTCAACGCTTTCGCCGCGCGGCATCCGTGGGTGGGCGAGGAAAACATCCATTTGAAATCCATCGCGCGCGAAATGTTCGAGGAATTCCGCTCGTTCGCCGACTACATCAAGCTCTACGAATTGCAGCGCGCCGAAGGCGTGTTGCTGCGGCATTTGAACAGCGTTTTCAAAGTCCTCGCGCAAACCGTGCCCGACGCCGCCAAGAACGATCAACTCCGCGAAATGGAAATTTATCTCGGCACGATGATCCGGCAGGTGGATTCCAGCCTGCTCGATGAATGGGAAAAAATGCGCGACCCGAATTATCAGCGCGCCGAGACGAAGGAAATCCGTCCGCCCGGCGCCGAGGAAGCCGCCGCCGACATCACGCGCGACGTGAAAAATTTCACCGCCGCCATCCGCAACCGCATTTTCACGTTTCTGCGCGGGCTGGTAATGGCAGATTACGAAGCGGCGATGGTCAATCTGAATTCACCGAACGATGCCGATGGCCAGCCGTGGACGGCGGCGCGCTTGCAGCAGGCGCTGGACGAGTTTTACGCCGGACACGAACGCCTCTGTCTCGATCCCAACGCGCGCAACGTCCGTCACACCTATGTGATTCCGTCCGACGACAAAAAATCCTGGCGCGTGCAGCAAATGCTGGTGGACCCGGCCGGGGACAACGACTGGGTGGCGGAATTCGGCGTGGATCTGGCCGAGTCGCGCAAGCTGGGCGAGCCGTTTCTTCGCCTGAAGCAAATTAGAAATTTGACCTGACTCTCCGAAAGCTCCCGTCGCGCTCATTTTGGAACGGGCCGATGATAAATAAACCATCCGAAGCCGCTGAGGCTAAAGTCCGGGAGCACGACATCAACGGGAGGTTTGGGCCTGCCGTTGATATTCACCAGCTCGAAGCCGTCCGCGTTCGGCAATTCGACCGAACCGGCCACGCGGCGGCTGGAAAGGTTGATTAAAACAAGGAACTCGTCCTTCGCATCATGCCGCAGGAAGCTGACGACTTCTCCCGGAGCAGTGTTTTGAAGCCAGGCAACGTCGCCGTCGTAGAAGGCGGCGTTTTGCTTGCGAAGCTTGAGCAAGTCCCGGTAAATATCGCGCAGCGGCGGGCGTCCGCCGGGATTCCAGAACACCGGCATTTTTTCAAACAACGCCGGGTCGGTGGACTCGGTGGCATCGCCGACTTCCATGCCGTTGTAAAAAAGCGGCACGCCGTCGAGCGTCAGCATCATCACCTGGGCCGCGAGCGCGCCATTGATGCCGTAACGGGCGACCGCCCGGGTTTCCTCGTGGTTGTCGGTGAAGCGCAGATGCAGCGCGCCCTTGGGAAACTGCTGGTCGGTGTGTTCCCACGATTCCTTCATGTAATAGGCGGGTTCAACACTGCTCATGACCGCGTCCAGCGTGAAGACCATGCCCCAGGAAGAATCCACGTCGAAGGCTTTGGCCAGCAGTTCCGGCTTGGCCCCGGCGTCGGCGAGAATGATGACCTGCGGATTTATTTTCTCCAGTTCGGCATGGGCCGTTTCCCAAAAATCAACCGGCACCGTGGGGGCCACGTCGCAACGGAAGCCGTCCACGCCATAGTCTTTCAACCAATATTCCATCACGTCAATCATGTAGCGGCGCACATCAGGATTCGCATAGTTCAACCCGGCCACATCCGTCCAGGCAGGAACGGGCGGGATGATTACGCCGTTCGTGTCCTTCAGGTAAAAATCCGGATGATCCATGAGCACGCTGTCCCAGGCGGTCTGGCCAGCGACGATGTCCATGACCACTTTCATGTCGCGTTTGTGCGCCGCCTCGACCAGCCGCTTGAAATCGTTGGTGGTGCCATAGTCGGGATTGATGGCATAAAAATCGCGCACCGCGAAGGGGCTGCCGATGGAGCCTTTCTTCATTTTTTCGCCGGTCGGGTGGATGGGCATGAGCCAAAGAATATCCACGCCCAGATCCTTCAATTCATCCAGACGGGCGGTGATCGCGTTCAAATCCCCTTCCTGGGAAAAATTTCGCGGAAAAATTTCATACACCACCGAACTCTTGAGCCAGTCGGGGGATTTGCGGGTGGTTGGATTGGACGAAGCTGTTTCGGCGCCGCCGGCAGAATTGACAGCTAGCCAGCCAATGAGGGTCGTGACCAGGAGGCATTGCAGGGTTCGTTGATTTCTGTTCATGGCATTTGGTGGTTGGGTTGATTTTTAGAGGCAGATTGCCGGTCTTCGTTCCGGGTGAAAAAACTCATTCCACTTCACGATTCCAACGCCGTCTGCCGGCGCAACCGGATGGTTTTGCGTAAACCGGTCGGGGCCCACGGCCAAGCTGATCCAGCATTTATTCATTACTTGAAGCCGATTGGCTGAAAATGAGCCACGGACTTGCAGTTTTTCGTGGTTCATAAAAACGGTTTTACTCCCTTTCATCCGGGCTGTCCAGCGGATTTTCTCGGCAAACTGGTAAAATGCCGAACCGGCAAAAACCCACGAGAAATCCCGGTTGGGTTTCGTGGTTCCGCTGGATGCGTCATTCAATTTCCAACCAACAACCGGTCGCCGTTTTCTAAATCTTTTGGGCGTGCTGGCTGGAGCATCCTCGGCCAACGGATAATTTCCCCGATCTGGCCGAAGTGGGCCTCGCAAAAAAATTCAAAATTGGACTGGCAATTTCCGGCGACGTGCGTTTAATTGCCCTTGGTCATGAGAGCAGCACCCATAGTTCAACGACCGTCAACCTTCCACCTGGAGGACTTCCAATGGACTTGCATCATCCGTTCGTAAAGGAATTCCCGGCGCACCGCGAAACCATCCGCTCGCTCAAGCTGGCAGACGGAAATTTTCGCGCGGCGTTCGAGGAATATCACCTGCTCGACGACGAAATCTGCCGCATCGAGGAGGACGTCGAATACGCCACCGACCAGCAGATCGACGAGCTGAAGTTCAAGCGTGCAAAATTGAAAGACACACTTTACGCCGCCGTGCGCAAGCACGAGTCGCCAGTAGCCCACTAAAATTTCCTGAAGCCTCCCGCCCCACCGTGTGCGACGCCCAGTCGCGGAGGAAATTTCATATTCAACGTGGCAAATATGTTTGATGGCAGCTGGCATCTGCCGACAGAAAGTGTTCTTCAACGTGCCACATGGTTGTTCTGCTCAGTTTTCCGTTTTGCGGCTTCGGCAATGACTTTTTCGGCGGCGTCACGCGGCATTTCCTCGTAATGACTGAAAGCCTCGGTGTGGACGCCCGCCCCGCCGGTCAGCGAACGCAGCGTGCTGGAGTAATGATACAGTTCCGCCGTCGGCACGCTGGCCTTGATGATTTGGAACGCACCTTCGGCCTCGATGCCAAGAATTTTTCCGCGCCGCGAAGATAGATCGCCCATAACCTTGCCCATGAAGGCTTCCGGCACCTGGATCTCGACGGTTTCAATCGGCTCCAGCAACAGCGGCTTGGCGGCGGCGAACGCTTCCTTGAAGGCGAAATAGCCGGCGATCTGAAACGCGATGTCCTTGGAATCCACCGGGTGCATCTTGCCGTCGTAGAAATCAATCTTCACGTCGGTCACGCGGCAGCCGGCGATGACGCCCTCGGTGCAAACCTGCTGGACGCCTTTCTCGACCGACGGCACGAAATTGCGGTCCACGTTCTGGCCGACGAGCGATTGCGTGAACTCCACGCCGCTGTCGCGCGGCTTGGGTTCGATGCGCATCCAGACTTCGGCAAACTGGCCCGCACCGCCGGTCTGTTTTTTGTGCCGGTATTTGGATTCGCCTTTGCCCTTGATCGTCTCGCGGTATTTCACGCGCGGCTCGGCGAGATCAACGTGGACGTTGTGCCGGCGGCGCAAGCGGTCGGCGATGACTTCCAAGATGCAATTCGCCCTGCGCGGAAAGAATCGTCTGATGCAATTCGCCGTCCACGACGTAAAGAAAGGTCGGGTCTTCCTCGTGCAACGCGGCGAGGCCGGTGGCGATTTTGTCCTCCTCGCCCTTCACCTTTGCGATGAGCGCGGCGTGGATGTTCGGCTTGGGATAAACCACTTTCGGCAGCGTCACCGGATGCTTCGCGTGAACAAAGCGTGTTGCCGGTGTGCGTGTCCTTGAGCTTCACGACCGCGCCGATGTCGCCCGCGCCGAGCGAATGGACAGCCTCGCGGTTCTGGCCGTTGAGCAGAAAAATCTGGCCGACGCGCTCGGTGATCTTGCGGTCGCTGTTGAACAAATCCGTGCCGGTCGTCACCGTGCCGGAATAGACGCGGAAAAAGGACAGCTCGCCGAAATGCGCCTCGGTCATGTGCTTGAAGATGTAGGCGACGGTCTCGGCGTTGTCGAGTTCGACCTCGGTTTCGTTGCCGTTGGCGTCAATCGCCGGGACGTTTTTGCGGTCCACCGGCGACGAGCCGTATTTGGCGATGAAATCCATCAGCCGCGCGACGCCGATGTTTTTCTCCGCCGAGACGGCGAAGAGCGGGATGAACAATTCCTTCTGCACCGCCGCGTGGATGCCGGCGCGAAATTCCTCCTCCGACAAAGTCCGCCTTGCTCGAAATATTTGTTCATCAGCGCCGTCGTCGGATTCGGCGATGTGCTCAATGAGTTCGCGGTGCAGCGCCTTGACCTTTTCCGCCCATTCGCCGGTGGCGGGTTCCTCGGTGTGTTTGCCGGAGCCGTCGGCGGCGTAGATGACGATTTCATTCCGCAACACGTCCAAAACTTTGTTGAAGCCGGGGCCGGCGTTCACTGGCACGCTCAACGGAAAAACGTGCCGCCCGAAATGTTCCTGCGCGGATTTCAGCACGGTGTCGAAGTCCACGTTCTCGCGGTCGAGCGCGTTGACGACGATCATTTTCGGGATGCCGTAGCCGGTGGCGTAATTCCACACGCGATCCGTGCCGACGCCGAGGCCGTGCTGCGCGTGAATGACGACCAGCGCAAAATCGCCGACGCGCAACGCGCCGAGACCTTCGCTGATGAAATCAAGGTAGCCGGGCGTGTCAATCAGGTTGAATTTTTTGCCAGCCCAGTCGGCGTGCATCAGCGTGGCGGAGACGGAAATCTGCCGCTGCTTTTCACTGACATGATAATCGGACACGGTCGTGCCGTCGGCGATGCTTCCCAGGCGCGAGATGACCCCGGCGCAGCGAAGCATCGCCTCGCTCAACAGGGTTTTGCCGCACGAGGCGTGGCCGACGATGGCGAAGTTGCGGATTTCAGCCGGAGAGTAATTTTTCATAAGCCTGATTCACATACGGTTTTGAGTTGCAAGCGGGAATTATGACGGGGACATTTCACATCCAATCGGCCCTTCATGACAAGACCAATTTTTCATGGCGTCCGCCGGCACTTCCCGGCCCGGTGTTTCGGATAATTAAACGCGCTGCACCGGACAATCAAAAATAGTCCTCAACTTTTCGGGAAATTTGGTGTCTATTATTGACGGTTCCATTGGTTTGGAACCGGAATTCCGCGCGGTGTTCAGAATCACCTCGCGGATGGTTCAAAGCTTGGCATGAATCCCGGCATCAAAATCAGGCTCATCATTTTTTTTGCGACCACCACGTTGCTGGTGACGTTGATTGCCTGGATGGCGCACACTTCGTGGCAGCAGATCGGCGAACTGCACCAGAAGCTCACGACGGTGGAGTGGAAAAGTTTCCAGTTCTCCGACCATTTGCAGCAGGCCATTTTGGGCTTGAACAATTCAGTTTTGAAATACGCCGCCTATCGCGATCCCGACGACTGGCAGAATTTCGACGAGGGCAGCCAGGAATTGGGCCGCTGGATTCAGGAGCAGCAGCCCATCCTGTCCTCGGAAATCGAACGGCCTTTTCTCGAACAAATCAATCTCGCTTACAAGGATTACATGGCCGCGGCGATGGCCATCAACACCAAGATTTACGAAAGCCACCAGTCCATCACCCGACTGGTCGAGTTCACCGATTTTGAAAAGCAGTCCAAACGCATTTTGGATCTCGGTTTCAAGCTGGCCAAATCCCACGAGGAGGCGCTCGCGTCGTTTCAGGAGCAAACCACCCGGTCGCTCGACATCCTGCGCTACGCGCTGCTGGGTTCGCTGATCCTGCTGCTGGCCGCCGGCTGCTGGCTGGCCGCCGTGGTTTATCGCGACATGATTGCGCCGCTCCAGGTGCAACTGGTGGAGAGCCGGCAACTGGTCGAGCGGCAGGAAAAGCTCGCCTCGCTCGGCATGCTCGCCGCCGGCGTCGCACATGAAATCCGCAATCCGCTGACCGCCATCAAAACCTGGCTCTACATCCAGCAAAAACACCTGAAGGCGGGCACCGCCGAGCACGCGGACGCCAACATCATCGGCGACGAAATCAACCGGCTCGAACGGATTGTGAAAGATTTCCTGCTCTTCGCCCAGCCGTCCGACCCGCAGTTGGTCACGGTTCCCGCCGAACGGCCGCTGCGCGAAGTGCAAACCTTGATGGAACCGCAACTGGAAAAATCCGGCATCACGCTCGTCCTTGGCGAAATGGCCGCGGCGGAAATTCTGATTGACCCGCAGCAGATGAAACAGGTTCTGATCAACCTCATCCAAAATGCCGCCGACAGCATTGGCAAAAATGGCACCATCACTTTGCGCGCGCGGCGGGACGAAAAACAACTTTCCGACAAATTGATGGAAGCCGTCATCCTGGAAGTCGGCGACAGCGGCAAAGGCATTCCGCCGGAGGTTGAGAAGCGGTTGTTCGATCCATTTTTCACAACCAAGGATTTTGGCACCGGTCTGGGTCTGCCGATTGCCGCGCGGATTGTCGAGAAACATCACGGCGCACTACAATATCAAACACAAATAGACCGCGGCACGGTTTTTGGTATCATCCTGCCACAGGTTAAACCATGAATCCCGCCGCCAAAATTCTGCTGGTCGAAGACGATCCCGCCATCGTGGTCGCCTTAAGCCGGGTGTTGACCGACGAGGGTTACGAAATCTCGGAGGAAAAACGCGGCGACGACGGCCTGGCCCGGGCGAAAAATGAGGAATTCGACGTCGTCATCACGGATTTAAAACTGCCGGGGCTGAGCGGACTGGAACTGGTGCGCGCACTGCACGTGGCTCGTCCCCGGCTGCCCATCATCCTGATGACCGCGCACGGCACGACGGAAACCGCCATCGAAGCGACCCAGTCCGGCGCCTACGATTATCTCGTCAAACCGTTTGAAGTCCCGGAACTGCTCGGGCTGCTGGAACAGGCGGTCACCGCCAGCAAGCTGATGACCGAGCCGGTGCAGATCGGCACAACAGTTCCTGCGGCGCGCTACGCCATCGTCGGCAACGGCCGGGCCATGCGATCCATTTACAAGGAAATCGGCCGCGTCGCCTCCAAGCCGGTCAGCGTCTTGATCCGCGGCGAGACCGGCACCGGCAAGGAACTCATCGCCCGCGCCATTTACCAGCACAGCGACCGCGCGAACGCGCCGTTCGTCGCCATCAACTGCGCGGCCATTCCCGAAACGCTGCTGGAAAGCGAATTGTTCGGCCATGAGCGCAATGCGTTCACCGGCGCCTCCGCGCGCCGCATCGGGCGGTTCGAGCAGGCGAATTCAGGCACCATTTTCCTTGATGAAATCGGCGACATGACGCCAGCAACCCAGGTCAAGCTGATGCGCATCCTGCAGGAAAGAACCCTGCAACGGCTCGGCGGCAAGGAAACAATCCCGCTCGACGTGCGCGTGATCGCCGCCACGCACCGGGATCTGGAAACCGCCATCAAGCAGAAACAATTCCGCGAGGATCTTTACTATCGCCTGAGCGTCGTGGTGATTCACCTGCCGCCGTTGCGCGAGCGCAAGGAGGACATTCCCGATCTGGTCGGATTTTTCCTGCAAAAATATGCCGCCGAATCCGGCGTGAAAGATCCCTCCATCCATCCCGACGCCGTCGAATTTTTACAGGCGCAACCCTGGCCCGGCAACGTGCGCGAACTGGAAAATGTGATGCGCAAGGTGCTGTTGCTGGCGCAAAGCTACACCATCAGCATCGAACACATCCGCGCGGCGCTCGCCCGGATCGTCACGCCGGCGGCCTTGGCGGACAAGTCCATTCAAAAATACGTGGACGAATTGATCGCCGCCGCCGAGCGCGGGGAACTTTCGGATGCGCGCGCCCGGTTGCAGGAAACGGTCGAGCGCGCCCTCTTCAGCCGCGCCCTCGCCATGGCCCACGGCAATCAGGTAAAGGCCTCCCGCTGGCTCGGCGTTTCGCGCCAGACCCTGCGCGAGAAAATTGTCCAGCTCGGGCTTAATCCCGGCCACAGTTAATAACCAAATGGTGGCTTGTGAGCCTGCCAGCAGACGGATTCAACGGCTGTTGCCCAGTTCCATCGGTAAATCCTCCACCACCCAGTTTGCCCGCGCCGCCTGCAATTTGTCCGCCGCCGCGCCGTGCTGCCAGACCGCGTAGCGAATCGTTTTTCCAGCGTCCGCTTGCAGATCCGGTTGCGCCAGCAGACCGGCGATGAAACCGGCCAGCACGTCGCCGCTGCCGCCCTGCGCCAGATGCGGATTGCCCGACGGATTCACAAAAATTTCCCCGTCGCCGCGACCAACGAGCGTTTGATGGCCTTTCAACACAACCCGGCAATTGCCAAACCGCCGGGAAATTTCACGCAAAGATTCGACGCGATTATCCTGAATTTTTTGCGCCGTCGTCTTCAACAGCCGCGCCGCTTCGCCCGGATGCGGCGTGATGACGCGGATTGCACTTTTGAGAAAATGTCCTGCCGGCAGCCAGTCGAGCGCGCTTGCATCCGCCACCACCGGCAAATCCGATTCGCGCCAGAGTTTTTGCGCAAACGCCTTCATTTTTCCGGCGAGGCCGGGCGAGGCCAGACCCGGCCCGATTAAAATGGCGCTGGTCGAATCGGGAAAACTCAATTTTGGCTTCCAGACATTGACCATTGCGGCCTGCAATTGCGCCGCGACCGCGACGTAAACTTTTTCATCCGTGAAAAGCGTGACAAGTCCGGGCTGCGCGCGTTGCGCGGCGCGCGCCGTCAAAACTCCGGCACCATGAAACCCGAAACTGCCCGCGACAATCGCCAGATGCCCGAACGAACCTTTGTGTCCGGCAACGGCGCGGCGCGGCGGAAAATTTTGAAAATCTTCCGGCAGCGTCCAGTTCAATTCCGATTGGTGCGGACACGGAATCAAGCCGACGTCCTCCGCGACTTCGAGCCGTCCGACAAAAGGCCAGGCCTTTTGCGTGAGCGTCCCAATTTTCGGCGCGCCGGCCGTCAGCGTAATGGCCGCTTCGACGGCTGCGCCGAAAATTTCACCGGTTTCGGGGTTCAAGCCGGACGGCACGTCCACGGCGAGCACGGGAATTTTTGAAGCGTTGACCGCCGCGATGAATTTTTGCCAGCCGTCATCAAGCGCGCGGTTCAAGCCGATGCCAAACAAGCCGTCAATGATGAGCGCCGGCTTTTTGAGCAATTCAGTTTTGAGTTTGGGCAACGCCTTCGACGGCACGGTGAACTTGAGCGTCACGATTTTGCGGTCGCCAAGAAATTTCGTCGCAGCGCGGGCGTCGTCACCGTTGTGGCCCTTGCCGGCGAGGATCAAAATTCTGTCGCCGGGGCGGGTGAGCGCGCGGGCGCGCTCGGCCACTTTTTTGCCGACGCGCCGGATGACACCGGTTTCGGTCTGGCCGGCGGCCCAGGTGGCGCGTTCCCACTCGCGCATTTGAGCGATGTTGATGACCGGAATAGGCATGGCGCGAGCGTGGCAAAATTTTCTCCTTTGCAAAAGCAGAATGTCGCGCGGCGAAATCAGAATTATTCATGCGGGAAAAGGCTTTTTCCGGCGCGGCAAAATCCCTAACCTGCGGGCGTGTCTCTCAAACTGGCGGATAAAATTTCCCTGACCATCCACGACCTCGCGTTCGGCGGCGAAGGTGTCGGGCGCGTGGATGAATTCGTCGTCTTCGTGCCGTTCGTCATTGTCGGCGAAACCGTCGAGGCGGAAATCACCGAGCTCAAAAAGAATTTTGCTCGCGCGAAACTGCTGCGCGTCGCCACGCCGTCGCCGGAGCGCGTCGCGCCGGAATGCAAATACTTCGGCGCATGCGGCGGCTGCCAGTATCAGCACATTGATTATGCGGCGCAATTGCGCTTCAAGCACAAGCAGATCGCGGACTTGTTCGAGCGCGTCGGTAAAATTTCGCGCGAGGTCGTCGCGCCGGTTTTGCCCTGCCCTTCGCCTTACGGCTATCGGAATCGCATCATGATCCGCAGCCAGTGGAACGGCCCGGCGAAGAAGCTGGAAATCGGTTTCATCCGCGCGGACAACAATTTCGTGGAGGATATTGACGAATGCAAAATCGCCGAGCCGGCGTTGAACGAGCAAATCAAGCAGGTCCGCGCGAACCCGCCGCCGAAGGGCGGTATCAAGGTGGTCCTGCGCGTGCAGCCGGAAAACTGGGACGTGCCGCGCGACTCATTTTTTCAGAACAATTTTTTCCTGCTGCCGAAGCTCGTCGAGACGGTGCGCGGATTTTTGCGCGACGGCGGCGCGAAGCAGCTGGTGGATTTGTATTGCGGCGTTGGCTTTTTCGGAATTGAAACGGCCGATTTGGTCGAATCGTTCGTCGGCGTGGAATATGACCAACTGGCCATCCGCGCCGCCCGGAAAAACGCGGAATCCCGGAAGATTCAGAACGGCGAATTCATTGCGGCGCAGGTGGAGGACATTTTGCCGGAGCTGCTGCAAAAATTTTCGCGCCTTGCGGACGGCCACCAAAATAAAACGGCGGTGATTCTTGACCCGCCGCGCAAGGGCTGCCGGCCGGAAACGCTGGAACTGCTGCGCCGGACGAAGCCCGCGCAGGTGATTTACGTCTCGTGTCATCCGGCGACCATGGCGCGCGATTTGAACATTTTGTGCGGCGACGGTGTCTTTAATCTGGCACGCGTGCAGCCGCTGGACATGTTTCCGCAGACACAGCACGTCGAATGCGTGGCGGATTTGCGTGCGGGACAAAACCTTGCCAAACCGCCCCAGATTGTTTCAACTGAATAGACCCAATGGCTAACGAAAAGCGGACTGATCCGCGTAAAAAATTTGTGCCGCGGATCCTGCCGTGGCTGCTGGCGGCGGCGGCCTTCGTGGTTTACGGCCTGACGCTCAACCGCTGGGTGTCGCTGTTCAACATTGGAGCCGTCGCCAAACTCTCCGGCTGGACCTGGCAGCCGGAAGTCTATAATCCGGTTTTCTTTGCCGTCACTTGCCCGTTCCACTGGCTGCCGGCGGCGCAAATTCCCATGGCACTTAACGTTTTTTCCGCCGTGTGCGCGGCATTGACGCTGGGCTTGCTGGCACGGTCGGTCGCCATTCTGCCGCATGACCGCACCGACGCGCAACGCGAGCGCGAGCGCAGTGCCTTCTCATTTTTGACCGGCTGGAGCGCGTGGCTGCCGCCGGTTTTCGCCGTGGTGATGTGCGGCCTGCAACTGACGTTTTGGGAAAGCGCGACCAACTGCACCGTCGAAATGTTCGACCTGCTGTTGTTTGCGTTCGTCATCTGGTCGCTGCTGGAATGCCGGCTGGACGAGCGCGCCGGCCGGCTGTATCTGGCCGCAATAGTTTACGGCGCCGGCATGGCGGAAAACTGGGCGATGATCGGTTTTCTGCCGGTGTTTGTCGGGGCCGTCATCTGGATCCGCGGCTTGAGCTTTTTCAATCTGCGTTTCATCAAATGGCTGGTGCTGGCGGGTGCGGCGGGATTGTTGTTTTATTTTTTGCTGCCGCTGGTGGCGGCAACCTCGCATAAAATGCCGGTCACTTTCTGGCAGGCTTTGAAGGAAAATCTGGCGGCGCAGTTTGAGATGATAAAGCTGTTTTTCATCCAGCCGGAGGTCCGCAAAACCGTGCTGCTGCTCTCGCCCGCTTCGTTGCTGCCGGTGTTCGTGATGGCCATCCGCTGGCGCGCCTCATTTGGCGACAGCAGCAAAATGGGGCTGGCGCTGGCGAGTTTCATGTTCCATGTGATTCACGCCATCCTGCTTTTTATCTGCGTCTGGGTCGCCTTCGATTCACCGTTCAGCCCGCGCTACATTGAACCACGCATTCCATTCCTGACATTTTATTATCTGGGCGCATTGAGCGTCGGTTATTACAGCGGATATTTTCTGCTCGTGTTCGGCAAATCGCCGGAGGAACGTTTGCGCGAGCATTCGCGGAACCGTTCGCAGCAGCAAAGGCCGGATCCGTTCCAATCCTTGAACCGCGTGGTCATTGCCAGTGTCTGGTTGTTTGCGGCCATTGCCGTGGCCGGACTGGCCTATAAAAACACCCCGCAAATCCGCGACACCAACGACGACACGTTCAAAAAATACACGGCGCTCTTGGAGGCAAACCTGCCGCCCGGCGGCGCCATTGTGTTGAGCGACGATTCGCGCCGCACGCTGCTGCTCCAGGCCGCGCTGGTGCGGGACGGGCGGGCGAAGCATTTTTTGCTGGCCGACACGGAATATCTGCCCGTGCCCGCGTATCATCGCTACCTCCACGCAATCGCGCCGCAGAAATGGCCGGACACCGTCAGCGCTTTTGAAAACACCAACGGCGTCAGCCCGCTGCACTGCATCAGACTCCTGGCCATGCTTGCTGAAACCAACGAGCTGTATTATCTGCATCCGAGCTTCGGCTATTACTTCGAACAGTTCTGCCTGGAACCGCACGGCCTGGTTTACAAATTGAACCCGCTGCCGAACAACACGCTCCGGCCGCCGAAGCCGGATAAAAATCTGATCGCCGCCAACGAAGCCTTCTGGTCGCAGGCGGAAGCCACGGCCTTCGCCCCGATCATCCGGGTTGTCACGCCGCCGGACCAGGATGCCGCCAAGAGTTTCGGCGAAAAACTGCTGGATGCGTTTCACGTCGCGCGAGAGCCGAACCGCAATGCCGTTGTCGCCGGAACTTTTTACTCGCGCAGCCTGGATTTCTGGGGCGTGCAACTGCAGCGCGCCGGCGATCTCACCAACGCCGCCGCGCATTTTGCCCTGGCGCAAAAGCTCAATCCCGACAATGTCGTCGCCCAGATCAACCTCGATTTCAACCGCAGCCTGCAGGCCGGGCAAGCCGTGCCGATGGACCCGAACAAACCCACCGCCGACCAGCTTGGGAAATACCGTTCATGGAGTGAGGTAATCAACGAAAACGGGCCGTTTGACGAGCCTACTTATTGTTTCAGGAATGGCGTTTTGCTGGCCGCAGAAAATAGATTTTTTCGTCAGGCCGTCGAGCCGTTTGAACGGGTCCGCCAACTGGTGCCGGACAATCTGGCTGTGCGGCTCTGGCTGGCGCAGTGTTATCTGGCTTCGCGCCTGCCCGACCGCGCGCTCGACGCGCTCCACGAACCGTTAACCGATCCGGAAAAATTTTCGCTCACCGAAACCAATTCATCCCAGCTCAACATCCTGACCGCCGCCGCCTATTTCCAGAAGGACAACAATGCGCGCGGCATCGAACTGGTCGAAGCCGAAATTGCCCGCCAGCCGACCAATGAAGATTTGCTCGTCACCGCCGTGCAGGTTTATTTGAAACGCGGCCTCTACAGCAACGCCATGGCCATTATTGACCGCAAACTCAAAACTGCACCCGAGGATCCGACCTGGCTGTTTGGCAAAGGCTACGCCTCCATCCAGACCAGGGCCTACAATGACGCGATTGCCGCCTTCACCCAACTGCTGGCCATCCAGACCAACAACAACGACGCCCTTTTCAACCGCGCCGTCGCCTACCTCCAAAGCGACAAGCTCGACGCGGCCCGCGCCGACTATGAAAAACTGGGCCAGACCTACACCAACTCGTTCCAGATCGCCTACGGCCTCGGCGAAATCGCCTGGCGCAAGCACGAGACCAACGAGGCCATCAAAAATTACGAAGCCTATCTCGCCACCGCCAACACCAACACCGCCGAGGCCACGAACATCATCGGGCGGTTGGAAGCGTTGAAGCGTTGAACTGTTAAATGGTTGAAGCAGTTTGACGATTCAACTATTTAACCATTCAACGATTTGAAAATCACCCACGTCATCACCCGGCTCATTGTCGGCGGCGCGCAGGAAAACACCCTCGCCACCATCCTCGGCCTGCGCCAAAAGCCCGGCGTCGAGGTGAAATTGATTTCCGGCCCGACGACCGGCCCGGAAGGTTCGCTCGAAAATGAAGCGGCGAAAATTCCCGGCCTGCTCACCATTGTTCCCGAACTTGTCCGCCCCGTGCATCCGCTGAAAGATTTCATCGCGCTCCGCAAGCTGGAAAAAATTCTGCGCGAACAAAAGCCCGACATCGTCCACACGCACAGCGGCAAGGCGGGAATTCTCGGCCGCCTCGCGGCGAAACGCGCGGGCGTGCCGGTCATCATTCATCACATCCACGGCCCGTCGTTCGGAAATTTTCAAGGCGCGCTCGCCAACTTCATTTTCACCGCCGCCGAAAAACACGCCGCCAAAGTCACCGACCATTTTTTCTGCTCCGCCGGCGCGATGACGAAACTTTATCTCGCCGCCGGCATCGGCCGGCCGGAAATGTTCACGCGCATTTTCAGCGGGTTCGACCTCGAACCGTTCTTGAATGCGACCAACGATCTGGCGCTCCGCACAAAACTCGGCCTGGAGGAAAATCATTTCGTCATCGGCAAAATTGGCCGGCTTTTCAAGCTCAAAGGCCACGCCGATTTGATTGCCGCGTTCGCCAAAATTCTGCCGCAGGTGCCACACGCCCGGCTGCTGTTCGTCGGCGACGGCGCGTTGCGCGGCGAAATTGAAAACCAAATCCACACGCTCGGCCTCGACGGCAAAGTCATTTTCACCGGCCTGGTGCCGCCCGGCGAAGTCGCGCGCTACGTCGGCATCATGGACTGCCTCGCGCACTTGTCTTATCGCGAAGCCTTGTCGCGCGCGTTGCCGCAGGCGCTCGCCGCCGGCAAACCCGTGGTCGCCTACGATTTTGACGGCGCGGACGAAGTCTGCCTGGAAAACGAAACCGGCTTCGTCGTCCGCACCGGCGATACAAGTGCCGTCGCGCAACGATTATTGCAACTTGCCAACGATCCCGCACTCCGTGAAAAATTTGGCCGGGCCGGACAACACTTTGTGCGCGAAAATTTCTCCATCGAAAAAATGGTGGAGGACCAATACACTGTTTACCTGAAACTGGCCGCCCAACGCGGTATCCGAGCGTGACTTTTCCCTTCAATTTTTTTGCCGCCGCCTTTCTGGGCGCGTTCGCGACTTCGCTGCTCGCGCTGCCGCTCTGGCGCAAATGGTGTCTGCGCACCAATCTCGTGGACGACCCCGGCCACCGCAAAATCCACAGCGCGCCGGTTCCGCTGGCCGGCGGCTTCGCCGTGCTGACGGGAATTCTCCTGCCGCTGGCCGGCGGCGTGATATTGTTCAAGCTTGGCATCGTAAAATTTTCCTCCGCCGGTTTGATTGTTCACGGCATTGACCGCCGCGCGATTGAACTGGCCGTGCTCGCGCTCGGTGCAATTGCCATCACCATTCTCGGCTGGCTCGACGACAAGCACGAACTCAAGGCGCTGCCGAAATTCATCGGGCAAATCCTCATCGCCATTGCCGTGGCCGCCGCGTGCAAGCGCATCACGCTGTTTGTTCACAGCGAACTGTTCAGTTACGCCGTCACGATTCTCTGGCTGCTCACCGTCATCAACGCGTTCAATTTCATGGACAACATGAATGGCCTCTGCGCCGGCATCGGCGCGATTGGCGCATTTCTTTTCGCGCTGATTGCCGCCGCGAACGGCGAATATCTGGTCGCCATCACCGGCTTTCTGATGTGCGGCGCGCTCGTCGGTTTTCTGCCGTGGAATTTTCCAAACGCCCGCGCGTTTCTCGGCGACGCCGGCAGCCATCTCGTCGGCTATCTGCTCGCGGTGATGGCGATTCTGCCGCATTTTTACACGAGGCAAAATCCGCGCCCGCTCGCCGTGCTCGCACCGCTGTTCGTGCTGGCGGTTCCCCTGCTCGACCTCGCGCAAGTCAGCCTGTTCCGCACGTTCAACAAAAAACCGTTCTGGATCGGCGACACCAATCATCTCTCGCACCGGCTCACGCGCATCGGCATGAGCCGCACCCGCGCCGTGCTGCTGCTCTGGCTCGCCGCCGCCATCATCGGTGCAATTGTCTGCTGGCTTTGAAATGGGCTGACCGGCAGGTCAGCCCTACCGTGATTGGTAGGGCTGGCGCTGCCGCGCCGCCCAAACTTTGCATTTGGTTTTCTTTCGTGTCTTTCGTGTCTTTCGTGGTTAAATCTTCCGCGTGAAAATTCTTTTTATCGGCGACATCGTCGGCAGTCCGGGCCGGCGCGCGGTCAAGGAAATTCTGCCCAAACTGCGACAATCCCTCGGCCTCGACGTCATCATCGCCAACGGCGAAAATTCCGCCGGCGGCAACGGCATCGTGCCCGACATTGCCGAGCAATTGTTTGCCTGCGGCGTGGACGCCATCACCACCGGCGATCATTTGTGGGACCAGAAGGAAGTCATGGAACTGCTGCAAAATGAACAACGTTTTCTGCGTCCGCTGAATTATCCGCCCGGCACGCCCGGCAAAGGCAGCACCATTTTGAAAATCCGCGACCTTCCGCCGGTGGCCGTGATGAACGCGCAGGGCCGCACCTTCATGCAGCCGCCGCTGGACAATCCCTTCACGCTCGCGCTCGACGAGGCGAAATGGCTGCGCCAGCACACGCCGATCATCTTCGTGGATTTTCACGCCGAAGCGACGTCGGAAAAGATCGCGTTCGCGCGGATGCTCGACGGACAGGTCAGCGCCGTGGTGGGCACGCACACGCACGTGCAGACGGCGGACGAGCAGATTTTTCCCGGCGGCACGGCGTATCTGACCGATGCGGGTTTCACCGGCCCGCACGAAAGCGTTTTGGGCCGCGAAATCCAGCCGGTGCTCGCGCGCTTCCGCACCGCCATGCCGCAACGGTTTGAAGTGGCGCGCAACGACGTGAAGCTGCAAGGCGCGGTGGTTGAAATTGACAACGCCAGCGGCAAGGCCGTGAACATCCAGCGCGTGTCGGAGAATTTAATTTAGCCACGAATGGACACAGATCGAACATACATCAATCTTGGTTTTTGTTTTTAAGAAGTCTAGTGCAACTATTAAACGTGCTTCAAAGACCGGGCAGCTCGGTTCAGGCATGAACCGGCTCGTGAAGTTCGTGGCCGTGGCTGGATTCGGCGGGTTCGGGATGATGATCCGGCACGGCGGCGTCATGATGCGCATGATGTTCGGCGTCGAACGCGGCGATTTCCTTTTCCAGCATCCGGCTGATCAGGAACATGCCGTAAAAAACCGCCGCCAGCGGAAATGCCGCATAAAGCCCGGGCGCGTCGCTGACATCAACGATGCCCGTCAAAAACAACACCGATGCAATTGCGTTGATGATCAACGCCCCGAGCATCATTTTGGTGAGCCTGCTCATGCGTCATACTCCTCTTTATTTGACTCCGCCCGTTCGCAAATGCTCAATTTTAACGATCCGCGCTTGTTGGCTCCGGCGGGTTTGCATTGTTTTATTGAATTTTTCCCGCGCTGCCTGAATCTCTCCGCGAATGTTAAGGACGCTGCGCAAAGCCGAATACGCCGAACTGGTCATCCTGTTTTTCATCCAGGGCGCGGCCATGGCCATCTGGTTCGTGCCGCTCGGCCCGATTCTCGATGCGCACGGGATGCACGACATCAAGCCGTTCGCCTTCGCCGCCTCGGCCATCGCGGCGTTCATTTCGCCGTTGATGTTTGGCGCGATGGCCGACCGTCATGTGCCGCCGGCAAAAGTTTTGCGCTGGCTGGCGTCCGCCACGGCCGTGATGACGGCGGCCGTCGCCGCGGCCATCCAGGGCGGCTTGAATCCGTGGCTGGTGCTGGCGTTGATCCAGATTTTTTCGCTCGCCTACGCGCCGATGTTCAGCATTTCCACGGCGCTCGTCCTCGCGCGCCTGGAAAACGCGCAGAAAGAATTCGGCCCGGTCCGCGCGCTGGCAACCATCGGCTGGATGGGCGGCGGGCTGCTCATCAGCGCGTTGAACCTAGACCGCTCGGCGCTCGCGGGCTATCTCGGCGCGGTGTTCTGGCTGATCGTGGCGGCGTTCACCTATTTTCTGCCGGCCCTGGAAATCCCCAAATCCGCCCAGCATGTTTCGTGGCACGAACGTCTCGGTCTCGATGCGTTGACGCTTTTGAAAGACCGCGACACGCGCGTCGTCTTCATCACCACCACGCTGTTCAACATCCCGCTCGCGGCGTTTTATCCGTATGCGCCGACGAACCTGCACGACCTCGGCTTCGCGCACACGAGCGCGTGGATGAGCCTTGCGCAATGCTCGGAATTTGTCGCGATGTTCAGCCTCGCGTGGCTGTTGCACAACTGGCGGTTGAAATGGATTTTCGCCTGCGGCCTCGCCATCGGCGTGCTGCGGTTTGCGGCGAGCGCGGTGAACACCAAAAGTTCGCTGCTGCTCGGTGTGAGTTTGCACGGCGCATCGTTCGTCCTCTTGTTCATCACCGCGCAGATTTACCTGAACCAGCGGATTGATTCCGCGTGGCGCACGCGGGCGCAGGCGTTGCTGACGCTGATGAACAACGGCGTTGGCAACCTCATCGGCTATCTCGGCAGCGGCTGGTTGTTCGCCGCCTGCACAACGTCAAAACAAACGCACTGGCCGGTTTTCTGGGGCGCGCTGGCGGCGATGGTGGCCGGCGTGATGATTTATTTTTTGAAGGCGTATCGTGGCAAAAGCCTGGAAACGGTTCAAGTGAACCATAAATAATTCAATCCTTTCCATTGTGATTTTTTTCAGGCGTTCAAAATTTTCGATTGCAGGCTTCGCCGGCAGCGGGCTGATTGGTATCACCTGCATCAACACGCTGCTGTCACCTTTTCAAACCCATGCCGGACAGGATACAGATGAATCAATAAACGCCGGCACCCTGTCTTATCACCTTTCAACCAACGCCGCCGGTCGCGCAGAAGGACGCACCGGTGGTTACCCCGACATGCTGGAAATCAGCGCACCCAATTCGACCGGGCTGGACCGGCTCACCAATGCCGTGTGGTCGCAAACCTTCTGGCTGAAAGGCGTTCAGGGATTAAGTGCAACCCCCATCGGCTACAGCAATGTTCTGGGTGGTCAGGGGTTGGTCACCATGGTTTCGCCGAGGCACTACCTGTGCGCCACGCACATGCACCCGGAAGGTTACATGATTGCGTTTTTGGATACAAACAATGTGGTTCATTGGCGGAGAACCTTGCAGCGGGTGGATGTGGGTAATGACATCTCAGTCGGCATCTTGAACGCCGATTTGCCGCGAACGGTTGGTTTCCTTCCGGTGCTGCCGGCAAATTATACCAATTATCTCTCCACCGACGGTTCCAGCCTGATTCAAGGTGTCGGCATGAATCAGGATATGTGCTTGTTTGGCCAGCCGATGACGTTTGGAAAGGGCGGTTTTGTCAACTGGGACAGCAGCAAGACCGTCTCTTTCGGGCTTGCCAAAAACTGGAATGTAACCATACGCGCAGGCGATTCCTCCAATCCGGAGATGCTGCTCATCGGCAACCGCCTGATTCTGGTTTCACATAATTATACTGTCGGAAGCGGACCCAACTACGCCTGTCAGATCCCCGCCATCAATAAATCCATGCATCTGCTTTCAACCCATAATCACATCCGCACCAATTATCAGTTGATCGAGTTTCCGTTGACCAACTGGCCGGCAATTCATTGAAGTCTACCCTCCGAGAATCTTTTCAATCTGCGCCAGCTCTTCGCCGGTGAAGTTCAGATTCTTCGTCGCGCCGACGCAATCGTCCACCTGGCTCACTTTGCTCGCGCCGATGAGCGCGCTCGTCACGGTTTTGTGACGCAACACCCACGCCAGCGCCATCTGCGCCAGCGTCTGGCCGCGTGATTGCGCGAGGTCGTTCAGTTTTTTTGTCTTCGCCAAAACTTCGTCGGTGATGTCCGCCGGACGAAGAAACCGGGGATCATGCCCGGCGCGCGAATCCGCCGGAATGCCCTTGAAATAACGGTCGGTCAACAATCCCTTCGCCAGCGGCGAGAAAACAATGCTGCCGATCCCTTCCGCCTCCAGCGTGGCGAGCAACTGCGGCTCAACCCAGCGGTCGAACATGCTGTAACGCGGCTGATGGATGAGGCACGGCGTGCCGAGTTCGCGCAAAATTTTTGCCGCGCGCGCGGTATCAGCGGGCTGATAATTCGAGATGCCGGCGTAAAGCGCCTTGCCACTGCGGACCGCGTGCGCGAGCGCGCCCATCGTTTCCTCCAGCGGCGTGTCGGGATCGGGCCGGTGCGAATAAAAAATGTCCACATACTCCAAACCCATCCGCTTGAGCGACTGGTCGAGCGACGCCAGCAGGTATTTGCGCGAACCCCATTCGCCATACGGTCCCGGCCACATGTCGTAACCCGCCTTGGTGGTGATGATCATTTCGTCGCGCCATTTGCCGAGGCTATCACGCAGGATGCGGCCGAACGTTTCTTCCGCCGAACCTGCCGGCGGCCCGTAATTGTTTGCCAGGTCGAAACAGGTTATGCCCAGGTCGAAGGCGCGGCAGGCGATGGCGCGGGCATTCTCATAGGAATCCTGTCCGCCGAAATTATGCCAGAGGCCGAGCGAAATCAGCGGCAGCTTGATGCCTGAGTTTCCGCAGCGGCGGCAAAATTGTGGTGAGTCGTAACGAGTTGCAGCAGGCGAATACATGATGAAAATACATTAACGAATAGCCAACGCCGCTTCGACAAAAAAAGCGCGGGCCAAATTCACGGCGTTTTCTTCTTCCAAAATGCGTCCTGCCAGCGTTTTTGTTTCTCGCCGGCTTCGCGCAAAAACGGCGCGAGCGCACCCAAATTCAAAAGCCGTTCGTTCAGCCAGTGAAATGGCGGATACAGCGGCCGCGCAAAATCCACGAACAGCACCACGCGATAGCCGTCCGTGTCGTTCCAGACTTCGTGGTTGAACGTGTCGTCAAAAATCAGCGCTTCGCCTTCGCGCCAGGAATAAAAATCGTTGCCAATGCGGATGCGGACGCGCTCGCGCGGCTCCGGCACCATCAGGCCGAGATGCAAACGCAGAATGCCATTCCACGCGCCGCGATGCGCCGGAATATGTTTGCCGGGCGAGAGGATGCTGAAGAACGCCGTGGTCATGCCGGGAATTTTGCCGAGCAGCCGGACGGTTTCCGGGCAGCGTTTCCGGTTCTCCGCGCAGTCCATGCCGATGCCCGCGAGAAAAAAAGTTTTCCAGTTGTTGTCCGACTGGATTGGGCCGACCTCCTTCAAAATATCCTGAAAGCTCGGCATCTGGTCCCGAAAAGTCATCACGGCATCGAGTTCCTTGCGGATCAATTTCCATTCACCCTCAATTTCCGCCGCCCACGAAAACAATTTCGTGTCGTAAATGTGCGGGTCGCCGTGGCGCGACACGCGGGCCACGCTCCATTCCAGCGCCGTCTGGGCCGCGATTCCGCAACGGTCAAGCAAATTGCGGTTGGGATTGAGCGTGTGCCGGCGGTGGCGCAGGTCCTGGGTTTTGATTTCTGAAGCAACGGTTGCAGTGGCTTTCGGCATGATTTGCATCACAGGCTTGATTTTCAGGAATGATTTTTCACTGCATTGAAAAGTAAATCGAGCGAAAATTTGGCAACATCAGCGCCCGCGAAATTCATCCATCCATTTCAGGATGCCCTCGCGGATTTCAAAAAGTTCCTTCCGCGCCTCGACGATGGTTTTCTCCGGCAGCAACTTTTTGGGCGCAACCGCTTCGAGTCCAGCCTGTGACTGGTGCAGGTGGTCGAGCGCGCGTTTCAAACACGCGACCGTGAACGCCGCGTCGCCAAACTCACGGCCTTCGGCGATGCCGCTCAACGCGCCGGCCAGTTTTGCGCCGGTGGTTTGAAATTCAAAGATGAACTGCCACAAATCCTTGTCCTCGCATTTTTCCAACCCCAGCCTGTCGGCCTGTTTCCAAAACTTCATCGCACTTTCAGAACAGCGAAGTTGCAGCGGATGCGCGAGGTCACCGTCCGCGGTGCGAATCCAGTCAATGCCTTCGCGATGCGGTTCGGGTTCGGGCGGCGGCTCGTTCAACGTCTCCTCGCAGGCGCGGTTCATTTCCTCAATGCGCCGGTTTTCTGCCTCGGCTTCCTCCGGCGTCAGTTCGCGCAGCCAGCCCATCTCACGCGCGATTTTTTCCTCCGCCTCGTCCGAATCGCCGTATTTTTCGAGCAGCTCGATGTATTTGTCCGTGCGGGCGTCAGACTCCTTCAGGAATTTCTCGTAATCGTGCTCGTCCCACTCCGCCTCCGGGTCTTTCTGGCCGCGCTTATGTTTTTCCAATGCGTCATTCAACTGCTTTGAAAACATTTCCCAGCCCGCCTCGGCGCCGTCGGCGCGCTGTTTTTCCTCGGCCGGTGTCAACCGCCATTCCGGCGTGGAAATCTCCAGTTCGAAATCCGTGCTCTCGATCACCACGCATCCGTTGCCTTCGCTGAACCATTCGAGATAAAGTGCGTTGGCCGTGCGCTCCGGCGGTTTCTCGCCGCGCTCAATCATTTCAAACGCCTCCTCATCAGGAATCGTGAACACGCGCACCTTTTGCGACGCCGAAAGGCTGCCAATCCTGCCGCGTTGCAGCGGATTGAATGCCGGCTTCTTGCGCATCGGAAAAGTTTTGGCTGGATTCTTAAACTTGAACAGACACCCCGCGAGATCCGGACAAGCATTGCCTTCAAGATCAAGCTTCACCGGTCCGGCGAGGCCAGCCAGCCAGAGTTTCCCGCACACGCGACCCTTCACGCGATTGTCAATCTCACCGCGAATCACGCTGCCATGGATGCGCCACGCCACGAAACAAGGTTGCCAGAATCCGCACCCGCACGACAACATTTCTATGGCCGCGCCGGCGGCCTTTTGTTAAAAATTTTCCATGCCCGAAGCCGAGCTTGAGTTCTTCGATCCGGCGGAAGATTGCGGCTGGTGTTCACCACGCGCCATTTTCGCACGCCAGGGTTACACACCGTTGCCGCCAACGGAATTGGACGACCGCCAATTGCCAGGCCGCCTGTGGGAATTGCTTTACGCCGCCGCCGCCCGCCGGTTCTTCTTCTTCAGCACTGACCACTTGAGCGACCGCACTTTCTATGCCCTGCTGTGGGAACAATGGCTCGATGAACCCACCGCCGACATCCCGCCTGAAGCTGAAACGAACACCACCCTGATCATCTCCGAACTCAACGCCAACGGCATGACTCACGAGGAGATTTGGCTGCGTTACTACGCCGAGGAAGCCGATCGTATCGCACTGACGGCGAGCGAAACCTTACCGCCTCACGAAGACCCGCCCTTTGATCGCGACCGCTTTCTCCCGGTGCCGCCCATGCCACTGCAAGCCCATGCCGGCTGGCTGCCCGGCGATGATGAGCCGACGGAAGAGAATGGTGACGACGAAACTGACCCGCTCGGCCTTACAGAAGTTGACCGCAAAATCGCCGCCGCAAAAAATGAATCCAGCCCGGATCATCCTTTTCTCGATCCGCCGAATTCCGCGCTCGAAGCGCAACTCCGCGCCGCCGAACCGGAGCACTGGATGCCGCCCGCGCAAAAGCTCGTTGAAGAAAACCTCCCGCTGCTGCCGCCTGCCGAAATCACTGGCGAAACCCTCACGCCGGTTCTTTGGGAACTGTTGCACAACCTTGCCTTGAATGGATTTTATGTGCAACACAGCGACCACTTGAACGACCGTGAACTTTATGCCGAATTATGGGGGCGCGGCCTTCGCAACCCCGCCCATCTGCCCGGACGAAATCCGCGCGGCGGCTGGTTTCATGATTTTCTCGGCAGTTGGGGCGAGGCTGAAATGCAGCTCTGGCTGCGCGTTTACGCCAGCGAAACGGAGCGCGCCGAACACGCGCGGAAATATCCAAAGGACCAATTGCCGCCGATAGAAAAACCGCCCTGCAACCGCGACTGGCGTCTGCCGAAGGGACCGTTTTAGCATTATGAAACCTGAGTCTGAACCCAAATCCAAGTTGGACAAGGCGGAAGCCGAGCTTTTTCGCCGGGCGGATGCCGGTGAAATCAAAGACAAAGAGTTCGCCGAAGCCTGGCGCGAAATGGAGGAAAACACCCCCGTGTCTGATGACGAAATCGCGCAGGAAAATGCCGCCATGCTCAAGCGCCGCGAATCCTTCCGGCGCGTGGCCGAATTGGCGGCGACCGGCTTTGGTAAACTGCCGTTCGTGCGCAAAGTGGTTTTGTTCGGCTCAGTGGCCGCACCGCCAAAAAAAGAAGTGCCGCGCTTCCGCCGGCTGCGCCGCGCCCGCGCCGAGATATATCACGAATGCAAAGACGCGGATCTCGCCGTCTGGTTGGACGACTTGACCCGGTTGCGCGCATTGAAACGGGTGGTCAGCGATGCCACGAATGTTTTCAACCAGTCCATTTGCCATCAGGAAATGCTCCCCGGCGTGGCGCACCATCAGGTGGATGTCTTCATCTTTGATGCGGAGACGGACTACTACCGTGGACGGTTGTGCAGCTTCGGACAATGTCCCAAAGGCAAGCCGGAGTGCGCCGTCCCCGGCTGCGGCGCGCAACCTTTTCTGCAACTCTATCAGAACTTTGAAATCAACCCCGGCGTCTTCGTCAAACAACCCTGCGTGGTGCTTTACCAAACGCCGGCGATTTGACGCGAAAACTGCCATGCCAAACTGAACGCAACGGAAAAATGCCGGAGGTTCAAGTTTCATTTTGTCGCCTGCTCAAACCAGCCCTGACTTCATTGGCAAATGCTGTTTTGGGCAGATAAAACCGCTGCATTTGGTGGTTTATTTCCGCAGGAACAAGCTAAAAATCCGGTGCGTATTTGATAGTAAACAACTTTTATTGCCATGTTCGCCGGGGATTCTCCGAAGAAAAATGACGGACTGGGGCTTTTCTGCGGGAGACTTTCGCAGGTTGGCGAAGAATCTTGGAAGTTGGACGGTGAACCTTTGAAGGTTGGTGAGAAACCTTCCCTGGTTGGGAACATTTCAAGCATGGTTTCTCCAGTTTCTTCCAAGGTCTGAAGGAAACTATGTAAATAAAAATTGATTACTGCCAACTATTCGCGCTACTCTTCGTTCGTATTCAAGCAACCAAGCAACCTTTTCATGAGAATTTCGACAGCTTTAGTTAAATTGACGCGCTTTGGGCCGGAAACTTCTCCGGTTTTGGGCTTTCTTTGCCATTTCGCCTTCCAAAGTGTATAAATTTCTCCACCAACCCCACCCTCAAACATGAAACGCTTCAAACTCGGTTTTGGAAACCGGACGATCCTTGAGCAAATCGCCATCTGCCGGCGCGTGGCCGATGGCATCGGCAAGCTGCCGGCCAAACAGCGACAGACTGTCGCCGAACATCCCGTCGTGGAAAGCGTCGCTGCGGCGGCGGATGCGGTGGCCGAAGTGGAGCTGCTGAAAACCGCCTTGCGGGCGGCACTGCAAAAACGGAACGACCGGGCGGCCATCATGCGACACCACACCACCCGCGCCTCCGCCGACATCGCCATCGCAACCGGCAGCGACCCGGCGGCGCTGCTCGCGGCGGGTGTGGGAGTAAAAAAAGCGAAACACCCGGTCGGCAAACCGGGTGCGCCCACATTGATGCGCGTCATCAGCACGGAATCCGAAGGCGCGGTGCGTCTGTGCTGGAAACGGCCCGTGCGCCGCTGTGTCTTCGTCATCCAGATGACCACCGCCCCGACGGCGACGCGCGGCTGGAAACAGGTGGCCATCAGCATCCGCCAGTCCTGCACCGTGACTGGGCTGAAGAGCGGGCTGAAAGGCTGGTTCCGCGTGGCCGCCAGCAACAGTCACGGCCAGGGTCCATGGAGCCAGCCCGTGAGCGCCCGGGTGAAATAGTTTTGGCCACAGACGAGCACAGATGAAACACAGATTGCTGTTTGCCTGCGGGTGGAATAAATTAAGCCATGCTTTTCGACCGCCAGCGTGTGTTGCTTGAACTTTTGGATGCGCTGAACGAGTCGGTCGGCTTGACGGATTTCCAAAAGCTCCTATTCCTTTATACCCGCGAAGGCGAACCCACTCCCAGCTACGATTTTGTTCCGTATCGTTTCGGCTGCTTTTCATTCACTTCCTATGCCGACAGACGACGGCTGATGGAGCAAGGACTGATTGATGAGGATGAGCAAACTTGGAAGCTGACCAACAAAGGCCGGCGAACGGCGCGATCCGGAGAAAAGTCGCCCCTGCCCATGGCACGGTTTGCCCAGCAATACAAAAACGTGCGCGGCAATGCTCTCATCGCCGAGGTTTACCAGCGCTACCTGTATTTCGCGACGCGGAGCGAAATCGTGGAAAAAGTTTTGCCCAAGAAAGAAGATCGCGCTCGCGTTGAAGCCGCCCGCCCCGCCAAGCAGACTCCCGGCTTGGTCACGCTCGGTTACGAAAGCAAAACCTTGGAAGTTTGCCTAAACCAATTGTTGCAAGATGGGGTGACATTGCTTTGCGATGTCCGGCGCAACCCATTAAGCCGGAAATATGGTTTTTCCAAAAATACGTTGAGCCACGCCTGTGAAGGCGTCGGTATCCGCTACGAGCATTTGCCAGAATTGGGCATACCGTCGGAAAAACGTAAGAACCTCGAAACGCAGACAGATTACGACAAGCTATGAATGATAGCACTAGCAATAAAAAGCAGTTGTCACCAAAACAACGCGAAGAACTGCTCAAGGCATTGAAAGCCCGTTTTGAGGAAAACCTGAACCGCTATATCATCAGAAGCTGAACTAGGAGTCCTGTCTCGCCGCAGCGACAAAACTTTTCACCAGTTCGGTTTCGGACTCCTTGCACCAGATCGCGACGACGGGAACGGCGGGCAAGGCGGGCTTCACCGGAAGCAACTTTAAGCGCGGTCTTGCGGACGCCACCAATCATGCACGCAACACAGCTTGGAACTAGAGCCAGGCCGCGTCCGGATTCGACCGCCGCCACGATGCTGCTCACGCCGTCATGTTCGCCAACGATGCGCGGCTTGCCCCCGACGGATGCGAAAAGTTTTTCCAGCATGTCATGGTATTCGGGATAATCTTTCCGGCTGTAACCGACAAGCGGTTCGCGGGAAATCTGCTCCAATGAAATGGATTTCGATTTCGCCAGCGGATGTTTCGGCGCGACGGCCACGCAGACCGCATAGCGCGCGAGGTCCTGGACGTTCAACCCGCGCAGCAGCCTGGCGGGCGGCCGGACGGTAAGCGCCACCTGCAATTTCTTTTCGCCGAGCTGCGACAGCATTTCTTCCGTGGACAAATCGTGCAAGGCGACGCGCACGCCCGGAAATTTTTCCTGAAACTTCCGCAGCGCCTGCGGCAAAATCTGGATGGTCAATGACGGCGCATAACCGACATTGATCTCGCCGTTGATTCCGCCGGCGACGGCGCGTGCGTTTTTTACCGCGTCATCAGCGCGCTGTAAAATTGTTTTCGATTCGGCCAGAAAAAATTTTCCCGCTTCCGTGAGCTTGAGCGACTTCGCGCTGCGCTCGAACAATTGAAAGCCGATTTCTTCCTCGAGGTCGCGGATCTGGCGGCTGATGCCCGGCTGCGAGACGTGCAATTTCAAAGCCGCGCGCGAGACATTTTCCTCCTCGGCGGCGGCGATAAAGTAGCGAAGATGGCGCAGTTCCATATTCAGAATGACTATAATCCATCACCAAAATCAGCTTTATGCAGCAGCTTTGCTAAATTCGCCAGCGTGTGCAGATATTTTTGAAATTCGCTTTGCGGGACAAGAAAGAGCATCACTCGGTGAACTAATTTGCCATCCAACGCCTCGAATTGAACTCCTTTGCTCGAACGTCCGATCGCTCCGACGATTTCAGAAACCAAATCGGTCGAAGCATGCGGTATTCCGATACCAAATCCGATTCCCGTGCTCATCGAAGATTCACGCTTTTTAACTGCAACAACAAACGCATCCTTGTCCTTGGGCTTAATTTTGCCATTGGCTACGAGAGCGTCAATCAATTCGTCAATGGCCTGCCAGCGGTCTTTGGCTTGCAGATCAATGACTATTGGCTTCGGGCCAAGAAAATCGTTCAAATCCATTTCTGCCAGCGAGCATAGCTAAAAGTTATTGTCAGGCAAGAAACATGGTATTTCACGGAATCGGATTCGCGCGCTAAAGTTCTTCTATGATGAATATACGAAAAGCAAATGAACGGGGGCACGCCAATCATGGCTGGCTCGACACTTATCACACCTTCAGCTTCGCGGATTATTTTGACCCGCAATGGATGGGTTTCCGCAGCCTGCGCGTGATCAACGACGACCTGGTGCTGCCGGACAATGGCTTCGGCGCGCATCCGCATCGCGACATGGAAATCATCACTTATGTCTTGAGCGGCGCGCTCGAACACAAGGATTCGATGGGCAACGGCAGCGTCATACGGCCGGGAAACATCCAATACATGTCCGCCGGCAGCGGCGTGACGCACAGCGAATTCAATCCGTCGAAGGACGAAGCGGTCCGCCTGCTGCAAATCTGGATCATGCCGGACGTGAAAGGCGCGAAGCCGCGCTACGCCGAAAAATCGTTGAGCGACAGGCCGACGGGTCAATTGCATCTGATGACTAGCAAAACCGGTCGTGACGGCTCGATTGCGATCCGGCAGGACGCGGACTTGTGGCTGGCGAAATTGGAAGCGGGACAAGGCGTTTCGCATTCGCTGGCGAAAAACCGCAACGCGTTCGTGCATGTGGCGGAAGGCGAAATTGTGGTGAACGGCAAAACGCTTTCCGGCGGCGACGCGGCGGCCATTAGTGACGCAACTGGCGACGAATCGAAATTGCAATTGTCGGCAAACAAACCGTCGCAAGTATTATTGTTTGACCTCAACTGAACCATGAAGGCAATCGGGAAACCGGTTGCCTTCCTTATTTATTCAACCAAAAAACGACAACCAAAATAAAAATGAAAACCATTAACTCAAATCAACTGTTGGAACAATTGAACTGGCGCTATGCAACCAAGCAATTCGACCCAAACCGAAAAATCAGCGCGTCCGATTGGACGACGATCGAAGAAGCGCTGCGATTGTCGCCGTCGAGCGGCGGATTGCAGCCGTGGAAATTCGTCGTCGTGACCGATCCGGGCGTTCGTGCGAAATTGCGTCCGGCCTCTTACGGCCAGCCGCAAATCACGGACGCGTCGCATCTGGTCGTGTTCACCGCGAAAAATAATTTCAGCGAGGCCGACGTGGACGCGCATATAAGACACATCGCAGAAGTTCAAGGCGCACCCATCGAAGCACTGGCTCCGCTGCGCGGAATGCTGGTCGGCGGAATCGTTCAAAGTCAGGATGAAGCCGCGCGCAATGCCTGGGCGCGCAATCAGGCTTTCATTGCGCTCGGCAATTTGCTCACGAGCGCCGCGCTGCTCGGCATTGACGCCTGCCCGATGGAAGGTTTCGACCGCGCGCAATACGACGAAATTCTCGGCCTGAAGGCAAAGGGCTATTCCAGCGCCGTCATCGCCACGCTCGGCTACCGTTTGCCGACGGACAAATACGCCGGCGCGCCAAAAGTGCGTTTCGCGCGCGAACAAATTTTTCTGAACGTCTGAAATTAAACCCCACCCTCAACCGAAACACAAGAAACACGACCAAATAACCATGAAAGAATTGCAACTCTTCGATTTTATGCTTTGAGTTTTTTTGCAGAACCTATATGAAAGGCTTTGAAATGAAAAACGAGTTGTCCCCAAAACCACGTGAAAAACTGCTCAAAGCATTGAAAGCCCGTTTTGAGAAAAACCTGAACCGCCATAAAGGTCTGGTGTGGGCCAAAGTCCAGGCGAAGCTGGAAGCCAGTGCCGGAAAACTGTGGTCGCTCAATGAAATGGAACGGACCGGCGGTGAACCGGATGTGATTGGTCAGGATAAAAAGTCGGGCGAATACATCTTTTTTGATTGCTCGGCGGAAAGTCCCGAGGGCCGCACCAGCCTGTGTTACGACCGGGAAGCGCTGGATTCGCGGAAAAAATTCAAACCGAAAAACAACGCCATGGATCTGGCCGCGGCCATGGGTGGTGAGATTTTAACGGAAGAACAATATCGGGATCTGCAGAAGCTGGGGGAGTTCGACACGAAATCGTCGAGCTGGGTGAAAACACCGGCGGACATCCGGAAACTCGGCGGCGCGCTCTTTTGTGATCGCCGCTACGGCCGTGTCTTCGTATTTCATAACGGCGCGGAATCTTACTACAGCGGCCGGGGTTTCCGCAGCTCGCTCAGGGTCTAGGTGCGGGACGCAGGCGGGCATAAAAAAAGTCTGGCCAATTCGCCCGGAAAAGTGCAGAAATTTGGGCGAGGCGTAAAACAAGTGCTGTGGCCGACAAAAGCCAGACTCCAATCTTATGAAAAAGTATCTGCCCTGCATCGCGGGCGTCCTGCTCGGACTTTGCTTCCTGGCGGCGAGCGTCCCGGTTCTGTTCAACCTCATCACCATCCCGAAGATGCCGGAAGGCACGCCCGCCGCGAGCTTCATGGCCGCATTCGTCCCGACGGGCTATGTGAAGTTCGTGAAACTGTTCGAGTTCACCGGCGGTCTGGTCGTGATGATTCCGCGGCTGCGCAACGTCGGCCTGCTGCTGCTCGGCCCGGTCATCGTCAACATCATCGCTTTCCACGTCCTGATTGACGACCCCAAACACCTGCTCAATCCGATGCTCGACATCATAATTGTCTGCGCGCTCTATCTGCTGTGGAATGCGCGGAAAAAGTTCTCCGGTTTGCTCAACTGAAACGAAAGGAATTTTATGCTGCCCATCCTCCTTGCGCTTGCCTTCATCGCCATCCTTTTCCTCGTCGTCATCGCCGGACAACCGGATGAATTCACCGTTTCGCGCGCCGCCAGCATTGCCGCGCCGCCGGAAAAAATCTTTCCGCACGTCAACGACCTGCACCAATGGCAGGCGTGGTCGCCCTGGGCCAAACTCGACCCGGCCGCGCTGACTTCCTTCTCCGGCGCGGACGCCGGCGCGGGCGCGGCGATGGCCTGGGACGGCAGCAAAAAAGTCGGTGCGGGAAAAATGACCATCACGGAAAGCCGGCCCGGCGAGCTGGTCCGTTTACGGCTCGATTTTCGGAAGCCGATGCAGGCCACCAACACGGCGGAATTCATGTTCCGGCCCGAAGGCGGTCAAACCGCCGTCACCTGGGGCATGGCCGGCAAAAACAGCTTCATGGGCAAAATTTTCGGCCTGTTCATGGACTGCGAGACGATGTGCGGCAGCCAATTTGAAAAAGGACTGGCCAGCCTGAAGTCCGTGGCCGAAAAGTGAATTGCCATCTGATCAGCCCGGAAGACTTTTTCTGGCGGGACAAAAGAGCCACGGCGTGAACGCCCTGCTCAAAGCCCCAGTTTCTTGAACCGGTTGTTCACTTCCTTGAAATGGAAATCCAGCGAGCAAAGTCTTTCAAGCTCGCCCTTTTTGAAATGTTTGGCCACGTCGGGATCTGCTTTCAACACTTCGAGAAAATCCGCGTCGTCGCGGCCGGCGTGTTTGACTTCCCACGTTTTCATCGCACCACGCTGGACGAGCGCGTAGGCGTCTTCGCGCGTCAGACCTTTCTTGATGAGCGCGAGCAAAACGGTTTGCGAATTCCACATGCCGAGCGAGAGGCCGAGATTTTTTTTCATGTTCGCCGGATAAACAACCAGGCCGTCCATTAACCGCGTGAGCAGACCGAACATGTAATCCAGCAGCGTGCAGGAATCGGGGAAAATAATCCGCTCGACCGACGAATGCGAAATGTCCCGCTCATGCCAGAATGCGACGTTTTCCAAGGCGGCGACAGCGTTGCCGCGCAGCACGCGCGCGAGGCCGGTGAGCCGTTCCCAGGTGATGGGATTGCGCTTGTGCGGCATGGCGCTGGAACCTTTCTGGCCGGCGGTGAACGCCTCTTCCGCTTCCAAAACTTCCGTGCGCTGCAAATGGCGGAACTCGACGGCCCAGCGTTCCATGCTCGCGCCGATCAGCGCAAGCGTATTCATAAATTCGGCGTGAAGGTCCCGCTGCACGACTTGCGTGGCAATCGGTGCAGCCGTGAGTCCGAGCTTTTTGCAGACAAAATTTTCCACACTCGGGGACAAGTGCGCGTTCGTGCCGACGGCGCCGGAAAGTTTGCCGACGGCGACGACTTTTCGGGCGCGTTCGAGACGTTCAAGTGCGCGGGAAAATTCATCGTGCATCAGCGCCATCTTCAAACCGAACGTCGTCGGCTCGCCGTGGATGCCGTGGCTGCGGCCGATGCACGGCGTGAATTTATGCTCCTTCGCGCGGCGGGCGATGACGGGCAAAAGTTTTTTAACGTCGGCAATCAGGATGTCCGCGCTCTGCACCATCTGCACGGCGAAGCAGGTGTCCACGATGTCGCTGCTCGTCAGGCCGAAGTGCAGCCAGCGGCTCGCGCGGTCGTTGATCTGTTCGGCGACGGCGGTGGTGAAGCCGATGACGTCGTGGTTGAGCGTTTTCTCCAGTTCCTTGGCGCGTTCGGTCAGGACTTTCGTATCGGCGAAACATTTTTCCGCGCCGCGTTTCATTTTCGCGAAATCGGCGCGCGGCACGATGCCTTCCTTCACCAACGCCTCGCTGGCGAGCAGCTCGATCTGCAGCCAGACCTTGAGCTTGTTTTCGTCGGTCCAAATCGCCCGCATTTCGGGGCGCGAATAGCGCGTAATCATAAAATGAGGATAAACAAACCGTTAAATCGTTGAAATGTTAAATCGCTGCATCGAATCAACAGGCGCTGCGGCCCCCGATGTAACAATTCAACGATGCACGATTCACAATCAGCGCTTTGCCATTTTCGCGTGGGCTTTTTCGAGAGTCTCGCGTTCCCGTGCCGTCAGGCTCTGGATGCCGTGCGCGGAAATTTTTTCCAGAATCGGATCCACCTCGTTTTTCAGAAATTCGTCGGTGGAGAATTCCTCACTGGTTCCGGCGGCGGAACTCCAGAACTTTTTTTTGCCGTTGCCGGCGGCAACAGATTCACGCGGTCCAACCCGGCCCGAGGGAAACTCCCAGCGCGGCCAGTTTCCGTGAAGCATCCGGCGCGCGAAAAGGAATCCGGTCAAAATGCCGCCCAAATGCGCGGCGTCAGCGACGCCGTTGCCGGGAGTGGCGATGCCGACCACGGCGAGCGCAATGCTGACCAACAACAAGGTTTTGCCACGCATGGTAACCGGTATGAAATATATCAGCAGCGTGAACCGCTCCGTCCAGTTGATCACCGCAAACGCGGCAACCAAACCGAATGCACCCTGCAGATGCGCCAACAACGGCGCCGCCAAAAACTCTGGGAAGACAGAGCGCAAAAAGCATCTGCACCAAGCCGCCGATGACGCCGCTCGCCAGATACAATGTCAAAAAGCGGCCGCGGCCCAGGACCGTTTCCACCGGCCGCCCGAAAAAGAAGATGGCGATTGAATTGAAAATCAGGTGCAGCCAGCCCGCGTGCATGAATTGAAAGGTCAGCAATTGCCAGGCATAACCGTGTTCCATGCCGTAAAGGCTCAATGCAAAATACGTCCCTTCAATTTCCGCCCCGTCCTGGATGAACCGCGCCGCGAACAACTGAAAGAGAAAAATAACCGCGTTGAGAATCAGCAGGGCGATGGTAAAGGACACCTGTGGTTCGCGGTAAGCCGGCGGGCGCATGTAATCACGGTCTTCAAGCATAAATCAAATTAGTCGGAGCCGGATTCATTTTCAACTGACGTTTAATTTTTCCGCCACCACATCATCCGCTCCAAGCCGGTGCGGTTGGGATAGGAGCGCGGCACCCACTCTGAATGCAGACTGAAATGCGGGCTGAAGCGTTCAATCAATTCCTCCCGCGTCGTGCCGAACGGCGGACCGGCGGTGTCGGGAATCAGATAATTCACCGCGAGATACTGGCCGCCTGGCTTTAGCCAGCGCCACGCCGCTGAGATATACAATTCGCGTTCGCCCGGATCAATTGCGCAGAAGAGCGTGTGCTCAAAAATCCAATCGAATAGAAATGGAGGTTCGTCCCGCAAAAAATCACCGAGCTTAAATTCCGCCTTCAAGCCCGCCGCCTGCGTCCGCTCGATGCTCAAACGGATGGCGCTCGGGGCCAAGTCGTAGCCATAAACGCGGAAACCGGCCTTGGCCCATTCGCGCACGTCGTGGCCGGTGCCGCAGCCGGGAACGCAAACGGTTTCGCCGGTCAGGTTCCGGTTCGCGGCGAGAAAATCCACGAGACCCGGCGACGGCGCGCCCTTTTCCCACGGCATGTCGCCGGTTTGATAACGCGCTTCCCAGTCAGTGTGGCTCATACAATTTGCGATTTACGAATGACGATTTACGCGCTTCACCACCGACCGCTCGTCAATCGTAAATCGCATATCGTAAATTCAAGCGGCAATCCGCCCGTCCACCAGTTCAACCACGCGCTCCGCGTTCGCGGCAACCTTCGCGTCGTGCGTGGCGATGACGAGCGTCGTCTGTTTTTCGGCGCGAAGACTTTTGAGCAGTTCAATGATTTCGCCGCCGGTGTGCGAATCCAGATTGCCCGTCGGCTCGTCGGCCAGAACCAGTTCCGGCTCGTTGATGAGCGCGCGGGCGATGGCGACGCGCTGCTGTTCGCCGCCGGAAAGTTCGGACGGCTTGTGATCCAGCCGGTCCTTGAGCCCGACGCGCGCGAGCAGTTCGCGTCCGCGCCTCTCAACCGTCGCGCTGGAAATCCGCGCCATCCGCGCCGGCAAACAGACATTTTCCAGCGCGGTGAGTTCCGGCAGCAAATGATACGCCTGAAAAATAAAGCCGACGCGCCGGTTGCGGAATTCCGTCAGCTTGCGCTCAGAAAACGCGACGAGATTCTTGCCGTCAAAAATGAATTTCCCCCGCGTTCGGCAAATCCAGCCCGCCGATCAGATGCGAGCAGCGTGCTTTTGCCCGCGCCGGACGCGCCGCGCAACGCGAGGAATTCGCCGCGCGCCACGTCGAGTCCACGCCGCGCAGGACTTCCAGCGAGCGTTTGCCCATCGTGTAGGTTTTGGTGAGAGCGCGCGTGACTGCGCAGCAGACGATTCACTCATAGCGCAGCGCCTCCACCGGTTTCAACCGGCCGGCGCGGATCGCCGGCAGCACGCCGCCAAAAATGCAGATGACAAACGACAGCCCGCAAATGACCGCGATGTCGTGCGGCGTCAATCACCGCCGGCAGATCGCCGAAGCCGTAAATGGACGCGGGGAAAAGTTCAAAGCCCGTCAGCCGGTTCATGAAATGCAGAAATTCGTTGCGATACGTCAGCGCCAGCATCCCGAGGCCGTAGCCGGAAATCACGCCCATGCACGCCGATGATGGCGCTCTGACTCAGAAACACGCCGGAGATTTGCAGGTTCGTCGCGCCGAGCGCCTTGAGCATCCCGATCTCGCGCGTCTTCTGGACGACGAAAGTGATCTGCGCGCTCAAGATGCACAGCGCCGCGACGAGCACGATGAAGAACAGCAGGTAAAACATCACGTTCTTCTCCACCAGCAGCGCGTTGAGGATGCCGGAATTTTCCTCCGTCCAGGTGCTGATGTTGTAACCCGGCCCAAGCGCCGCCAATAATTCCCGCCGCACCTGCGGTGCCTGATACGGATCGTTCAACATCACCATCAGGCCGTGAACATTGTCGTCGAGATTGTAAAGATCCTGCGCGTTTTCGAGCGACGTGACGACGATGTTCGCGTTGTATTCAAAATAACCGACGTCGAAAATGCCGCTCACCGTGTAATCATCCGGCAAAACGGCTTCCGCATCCGGCTTGCCCTGCCGCTTCTCCATTTTTTCCAGATCCGCCGGCGAATAAATCGAGATGCGGTCGCCGACGGACAGGTTCAAGTTCTCGGCGAACTCGCTGCCGACCACCAGGCCGCGCCCGCTCAAGTCGAACTTGCCCGCGATGATGCTTTGCGGCAGGACGCTCACGGAACTTTCGTGCGCCGGGTCCACGCCGCGCACCCACGGCGCGCCGGTGAGCTTGGACTGGCCCTTGGGCCGGCTGCGTCACCACCAGCACCTGGCCCAGGACGAACGGCGCGACGCCCCGGACATTTTTGTTCGACGCGACGAGGTTCATCACCGGCGCATAATTTTCCATGGGCCGGTCTGCCGCCTGTCGACGCGAAACTTTCAGGTGCGCGTTGAAGCCGAGGATTTTTTCGCGCAGATCGTGGTCGAACCCGCTCATGACGCTGATGACGATGATCAGCACGGCCACGCCGAGCGCGACGCCGAGGATGGAGATGAGCGTGATGATGGAGACAAACGTCCGTTTGGGCCGCAGATAACGCAGCGCCAGCAGCAGTTCAAACGGAAGTTTCGACATGAGCGGAAAGGCTAAAGGCGGAAAGCGCGGGTGTCAATTAACGGACGCAAATCTGTCATGAATAACGCTTCTATTTCAAAGCTTTTGCCAGCACCTCTTTGACAAACTGCGGAATTTCCAAACCGGCCTTGGCCGCGTCCGATTTCAGCTTGTCATATTGCGCGACTTCCTCGCCCTGCCACACCAGATCAACCCGCCGGATTTGCCGCATGGCCACATGATTGTATTTTTCCGGGAACGCCCAATAGCACGACAGGCAGATGTTTTTGTCCTTCGTGCTTTTCCAGTTCTCGCAATGTTCGCACGACCATGATTTCGCGCGGTTCGCGGAACCGCACAGCAGCATGAAATCCTCGGTCTTGAGTTCGTCGCCTCGCCGGCCACCTCGTAAGGCACGCGATGGTCAATCTGCAAATTGGCCGCATCCATCTTTTCCAAATAAATGAAACACTGGCAGCCATACTTCGCAATGAGCTGATCCTTGATCTCTTTGGAAAGACCGGTGCGCCCGCTGAATCGCCGGAACTGTTTCTTCGTCGGATCGGCAAAACGGTAGGCGGCAATCTTCCGGCCATTGGCCGCCTCGACCCGGAAGGTTTCGAGTTGAATGCCCAGCTCCCGCACATCCCGCGCCGCACGCGGCGGATGATCGTAGCCGTATTTGTTCTTCAATTCTTCCGTGGTGATGTGGCCGTGCTTGAGAATGTGATCAATCACCGTCTTCGGACGCTTGCCGGTGACGGAGGCGCACAGTTCAAGAAACTCTTTTGGATATTTTGGCTTTGCCATAAGGAACAGGTTTTTCCATCAATTGCATCTGCTCGTCTGCGGTGCCGGTGCATCGTGGGGACAACTTCCAATTCCTCCGCCAGCGCCGGCGAGAGATACAACGATTCCACCGTCATTTCATCCCGGCCCAGCAACGTGGCCTGCGAGGAACGTCCGGCCTCGATTTCCACCAGCGTCAAATGCAACTTGGCCGGCAGCGGCTTGCCGTAGCTGCGATTGCCCAAACGCCCGTCGTAGCTCACCAGATAGCGGACATTTTTCAGGTTCAACACCGCGAGTTGCGCCACGAAATCATCGAACGCAATCCCGGCGAAATACCGCGAGTCGCGTTCCCCGCAGACGCCTTGATACGGCGGGTCCATATACACCACGTCATCCTCGCGCACATTCGCCAGCACATTTTCGTAGCTCAACGAGGTGACGATGGTTTTGCCGCGCAGCAAGGCCGAAATGGCGTTGAGGTTGGCCTGCATGGTTTCCGGCTGCGTGCCCAGGCGGCGCTTGTCGGGGCTTTGATTGAACAAGCCTTCCCCGTTGTAGCGCACCGCGCCCTTCACGCAGCGGGCCAGCAGATACAACAGCAACCGCGCATCCTGCGTGCGGTTGAACGACTCGCGCACCTGATAATAATGCTCCAGCGCATCCGCATGGTCGGCCCGCCAGAGTTCCCGGTAAAATTTCCCAAGCTCCTTCGGGCTGTTGACGATCAAAGACAGCAACTTGGCCAGCGGCGCGTTAAAATCATTCAGCCAGAATTCCTTGGCCCGCCCGCGCGCCGCCGTGGCGATGGACAACGCGGCGGAACCGCAGAACGGCTCCACCAGCCGCGTGGTGCTCATGGGCAGATATTGCAGAATCAACGGCGCCAGCGCCCGCTTGCTGCCTTGATATTGAAATGGCTGGGGAACGGTCATGATCGAAATCAACGCTGGCAGAATCCGCCCATTCCCGGACCAAGTCGAGATTTTTCCAAACAAGCACTTCCCGCTGCCAGAGGCCGCCAGCGAAAATCAAAATTGGGCGATAAGGACATTACCACCGTCGCCCGCGGCGTTTTTACACATAAAACAGGATTTCTGTCCGACGCCTGCCGCCGATCCTGTTTCACGATGCCCTCTCCGTTCATATATCCGGCGGCAAATTGGTTTCAAATCCAGGCAGCGTCCGGCCGGTGGCCGAACTGCTTCGGGCCGCAGGCCCGACTTTACACCGCGGCTGGTTCCGGTGTGGCAGCCGGTGCCAGCGCGGGAATGGCCGGCGGCGGCGTGGACGGCGCGGTAGATTTGGCGGAGCCAGGCTTCCTAGCCCGGCGAACCCTCCACGGCCCGTTCATCTCCGTTGCATCCAGCCAGCCTGGCTCCGCGGCATCTGATTCTTCGAGGGCGGGCTTCTTCGCCTTGCGCCCCGCCTTTTGTGATTGCTGGATCTTGACGCTCGCGAATTCGGGGCTTTTGGGGCCAAAATATCCACGCATTCCGCTGCGGGCTCGGGAGTTCAACGGCACCAGCCGGGCCGACAGCTTTTCCCGGACGCTTTTCAATTCATCCAATTCGCGATTCTGGGCCTCGATTTTTTTTATAACCCCGTCAAGGTCGTCGAACATTTTTTCGTAATCCTCCAAGCTGATGTCCTGCAATCGGAACTCCAGGTTGGCCTTCCATACTTTCAGGACCTTGCCCGCCTGGTTTCTTATTCCCAGACATTTGTAACTGTTGGTCATTGTCGCAGTGTCTTTTGTTTTTTTTCTCATGGTGTTATTTTTGTTTCAATTTTTATTCGTGTTTTAATTCTTTCGTTGGTTTACGGCTTTGCCGTCCCCGTCAGTGCCGGTGCCGGCGGGGCGACCGGGCTGCTGTTCCGCGCGGGCGGAAAGGTGTTCAACAGAATTGATTGCGGATGCCGGCGTTGGCGGGGTCGTTCGCCGGCCATTGCAGGTCGGCGGCGTTCTGGATGGTGAGCAGCCGGTCGTAAAGCCCGGCGGCGTCGCTGTTCTTCACGGTGGTGGAATCCTTGGCCCCGCTCTTGCCGGTCTGCTGCGAGACGTTCACCGTCCCCAGACCTTGCCGCGCGGCCACAAACGCCGTGGTGTCGGCGTCGGTCCAGCCCCGGAGCTTGAGCGCGGCCAGGTTGGCGGCGTTCTGCACGGAGGCGATGATGATGTCGGCGCGGTTGAGGAAGGAGGCGAGGTCATACGGGCCGCTGACGCCCATCTGAAATTCCTGATGGAGCTTCACGGTCTGGCCGGCAAAGGCGAGCCGGGCGGTCTTGCGCGCGACGTTCATCCATTTCTGGATGAGGTCCACGCTCTGGCGCTCGGCGGCGGTGAGGTTGCCGAGTTCGCCTTTTTTATTCGTCTGGCTGGCGATGTCGGTGGTGACTCCGGTCAGGATGGCCGTGGTGGCGGGGAGATAGCCGACGGGCAGGCGCGCGGCGACCGGCGGATTGCTCGTGGCGGCGGCGGTGATGAGCTGGCCATTATGGACGAGAATGGCGACGGGGAAGTGGAAGTGATGGTTGGTGCTCATAATTTTTTAGTTTCGATGGGTCGGATTTTGTTTTTGGTTGACCGTCTGCGGTGTGATTTGAGGTTTAAACCGATAAAATGCTCTGCGGGAGCAATTTCCATGGCTGGAGGAGAACCTTCCAGCTTTGGAGGAGCACATTCCCGGACGGGAGGAGGACTTTCCACGATTGGAGGAGCGGTTTCCAGGCTGGGAGGAGCCATTTCCAAGTTTGGCGGAGCGGTTGCCAGAAATGGAGGAGCGCCTGCCGATTTGGAGGAGCGGCCTCCCGGATTGGAGCGGCAAATTCCAGCATGGGAGGAACCGTTTCTAAAACTGGAGGAAAAAGCCGCCAACCGGCGGCGGGAAGAAAAAATTCGCGGCGCGGGCCGGGAAATTGCCGGCGGCAGGGACAAACCTTCCGCGTGAGGGAAGTGAAAATGTGACGCCAAATTTCCGCTTCGATGTGCGAACGACCCCGAATGTGATTTCGGTTTCATGCCCGCGCGCCCGAGGATTCTTCCGGGCGCTGGTGCTAACAGGATCATAAAAACAAAATCCGGCTCCGGCGCTGACCGGAAATTGGCTATTCTAACAACCTTTTTTGGCGATGACAAAAATGAGCCGGTTCCGGCCGGGGAAAATTATTTTTTGTCCGCAAACGGATTTCCCTTCGGCGTTGACGTCGGAATCGCCGGCACGAACAGCAGGCTCACGAACAAATAAATCCAGCCGAGGATAAAATGCGCGCCGAAGATGAACCCGAACTGCACCAGATCCACCGCGCCGAAATCGTAAAGCAGGATGCCCGCCGCCATCAGCAGCGCGCCGGGCAGCAGCGCCGCGCCCGCCAGCCGCCAGCTCCGGCGGAGATTCAAATCGCGGTTCACGAAAAATCCGAGCACCCAGACCGGCAGAAAATAAATCGTCGCCAGCAGCCACCAGCTCGCCAGCAGGCCGCCGGCGGTCAGCACGGCGACGGCGAACAAAACTTCCGCCTTCCACGCGCCCCAAAGCGGCTCCAGTTCCGGGCGGTTGAACGGCAGCGGGCCGGTGTCGGGATATGGAATTTCCATGTAACCGAGCAGCGAGTCGCACCAGATGGTGTCCTGACCGAACTCAATTTGCACGTCGGCGGTGGAATTGATTTTGTCGTCGTGGTCCAAATCCACGTCCAGCGCGAGCACCCGTCCCTCGGCGAGCAGCTTGGGCGCATCGCCGCGCCAGTCGAGCCGCGCGGAGCGGATCTGGCCGGCGG
The DNA here is from genome assembly GCA_963738245.1 of uncultured Verrucomicrobiae bacterium. Lineage (GTDB taxonomy): Bacteria > Verrucomicrobiota > Verrucomicrobiia > Limisphaerales > UBA11358 > UBA11358. The sequence continues at coordinate 13,361 of CAVTWB010000013.1, read as the reverse complement.
CAGGCAGGTTGTTAATCGCGTCGCGGATGACGGGAAAAATGCTGTCGTCGAGAAACCAGACGACGGACGCGGCGGCAAGCAGCGCGACGATGAATTGCGCCAGCAACAGATTGGCCGGTCGCGCATGGGCGAACGACGCCACGCCGCTCGGCGTCAGCGGTTCCCAGGCGACAGGTGGTTTCTCATCCGCATTCATCGGGATCAGTCTAAAGAAAAATGCCGCACAGATAAATGAATCTGTGCGGCGCGACGGGTTGGCAAAAAATCAGGGCGCGGGCTCGGCCGGCGGCGGCGTCTGCCCGGCTTGCGGCGGCACCACGACGACCGGCACGGGATAACGGATCTTCATCACGTCGTCCACGAGCACCTCGATGAAATACGTTCCGGCGGCCTTGAATTCGAGCTGGTTGAATACCATGACATTGGTGGAGTGCATGGCCGGGTCGCGCAGCTCGAACTTCAGGTCGGCCTTGCGCAGCACGGTCGTCTGGTCGGGCGCGATGACGCGGACATTTTCCGTGAACTGGCCGATGCCGGCGGTCCAGCGGTTGAAGACGCAGAGCCGCCCGGCGACGACGGGCAGTTGCGGCACGCGGATGAGGTTGATGACGCCGACGAGGAAGAAGTTGCCGTTGGCTTCCTGGCGGACTTCCTCGCACAACAGCGAGGCTTGCAGGTCGGGGAGAATTCGGGTGGCTTGCATGTTTGTCTAATCGTTTATTGGTTGAGTCGTTTCATGGTTACATCATTGAACCGTTGGGTCGCGGCACCGATTTAACGATGCAACGATTCACGATTTATGTTTTCAAAAAAGTTTCCGCCGCGCGAACCGTGTTTTGCATCAGCATCGCAATCGTCATCGGGCCGACGCCGCCGGGATTCGGCGTGATTTTGCCGGCAATGGGTTGAACCCCGGCAAAATCCACGTCGCCGACCAGTTTCGTTCCGGTCTTGGAACTTGCATCCGGCACGCGGTTCACGCCGACGTCAATCACGGTCGCACCGGGCTTGACCATGTTGGCTTTTACAAATTCTGGCACGCCCATCGCCGCGATCAAAATATCCGCGCGCCGGCAATGCGCCGCGATGTCGCGCGTGGCGGAATGACAAATCGTCACGGTGGCATTGGCGCCTTTGCCCTTCTGGCAAAGCATCGCGGCCATCGGCTTGCCGACGATGTTGCCGCGACCAAGCACCACGACTTCCGCGCCGTCGGTCTTCACGCCCGAACGCGCGAGCAGTTCCATGATGCCCGCCGGCGTGCAGGGCCGGAAACCCGTCGTGTCACCGAGCATCAGCTTGCCGACGTTGACCGGATGAAAACCGTCCACGTCTTTTTGCGGCAGCACGGTCGAGTAAACCACCGCTTCGCGGATTTGTTTCGGCAGCGGCGCCTGGACGAGAATGCCGTGCAGGCGCGGATCGGCGTTCAGTTTTGCGAGCAGCGCCAGCAAATCCGCCTCGCTTGTCGCCTCCGGCACGACGTGCGTTTCGGAAAAGATGCCGAGTTCGGCGCAGGCTTTTTCCTTGCGCCCGACATAAACCTTGGACGCCGGGTCTTCGCCCACGCGCACGAACGCGAGGCCGGGAACCGCGCCACGTTTCTTCAGCTCCGCGACGCGCTGCGCCAGCTCGCGCTGGATTTGCGCGGCGATGGCGCGGCCATCAACCACGTTGTCTGGGTGTGGGCAGATAGACTTTGGGGATGGCATTGGTATCAAGCACCTCGATCCGCTGGATGGTCAGCATCGGCGTGTCCGGCCAGCGTTCCACCATGCCTTCCGGTCCCGTCACGATGATGCGCATGTCCACATAACGGCCGATGTCGAGGTTCGTGGAAGTCGTGTAAAGAAAATCGATGTTTTGCCGGGTGGCCGGGTCATACAAAACATACTTCGTCGGGGCGATGATGCTGCCGACCGGTCCCACCACGCCTTCGTGCGTCGCAATGCGCGGCGGCGGCGGATTGGTGTCAACCACCGGCGACGTGATGACTTCCGGCGCGGCCGGCGGCACCGCTGGTGCGGTGGAAGGATTGGTTTCAGTGGCAGCCGGCGCGGGGTTCGCCGGCGGTGTGGTTACGACGGGCTGGGCTTCCGGCACGGGCGTCGGTGTCGTGTCGGAGCGGGGTTTGCAGCCGGCGAGGTTTCAGATGAAGCCGGCGGATTGACCGCCAGGTTGCCGGACGCTTCCTGCTTCAGATACATTGCGGCTACAAATGCGTAGGCGCTGGACGGCGGCTCGATTTCGGACCAGGCACCCTTGGTGTTGATGACATTCACGGCCGTGCCTTGTTCGACGACGCCGAGGACGCTGAAATTTTCTCCCGGCCCGGCGCGCAAATTTAATTTCTTCGCCGAAACCGTTTTGTTGGCCGCGTCAATATACTTCGTGTTCACCCAAACGTGAGTGCTGGCAGGCAGCGCAATCTTCGCCCACTGCGCCGGCTCGCCGGTCGCGTGCTTGTCCAAATCGAGCTGGCTCATCACCGCCACCACATCGCCCTTTTCGAGATGCGCGACGACTTCGCCCTTGAGGCCGGCCTGGCCGCGCACATTCAAATCGTTGACCGCCACCTGCGCCGCGCCGGGTGACAGCGTGACCGTCGGCTCGTCGATCGCGGCGCGCTTCGGCGCGGCAGCGACATGCTTTTTGTGTTTGACCGGTGCGTTCGTAGCCGCGGGCGCGGGCGCGACTTCCGCCGTCGGCGCAACGGCCGGAGCCGGAATCGGCGGCAAAGTGTTGGTGTTGTTTTGCGCGAGCACGCTCGTCGCCATCATCATCCCTAAAATCAACCAGCCGTTCGTTTTCATAATCATGCAAGTAAAGTTTTAATTTCCGCCGCTGTCAATGCCCGCCATTTGCCGGGCTTCAGCTCGCCCAGCTTGATTTTTCCAATCTGGATCCGCTGCAACCGTTTCACCGTCAAAGTCTGCGATTCAAACAACCGCCGCACCTCGCGGTTTTTGCCTTCGCTCAATTCCAGTTCCACCACGCTGCGGCTGCGGCCGCCCGAAACGATCACCGCCTTCTCCGCCTTCAGCTTTTCGCCCGCGTGCCAGACGCCGCTGACAAACTGCGCCAGCATCGGCCGCGTCACTTCGCCTTCCACCGTCGCGAGATATTTTTTGCGAACGCCGTAGCGCGGATGCGTCAGGTGCAGCGCGAATTGTCCATCATTCGTCAAAAAAATCAATCCTTCGCTGTTGTAATCCAGCCGGCCAACGGAATTGGCAATCTGCCATTCGCGCGGCAGCAAATCGTAAATCGTCGGCCGGTCATGTTCATCCTGGTGCGAACACACGCAGCCCGGCGGTTTGTTCAGCGCGATGTAAATCTTGTTTTTCGCGCGGACGATTTTGCCGTCCAAAATCACCTCGTCACGGTCCGGGTCAACCTTTGTTCCCAGCACGCGGACGATGTGGCCGTTGACGCGCACCAGCCCGTCCAAAATCAATTTCTCGCCCGCGCGGCGCGAAGCCACGCCGGCATCCGCGAGAAATTTTTGCAGACGAACCACGGGATTTACGATTTACGATTGCCGATTTACGATTGAAACGCCGGAGTGCGAACAGCCAAATCGGAAATCGTATATCGCAAATCGGAAATGAATTACGCCTCGGGCTTGGTTTTGCGGAGTCCTGTAATCTTGTCGCCGGCCTTGCGCTGGCCGCGCTTTTCGAGGAGCGCCGTGCGCTCAAAACGCTTGAGGACATTGCGCTTGCCGCCCAAGGTGGACGCCGCGCGGAGACTGCGATGCTGTGACATAAATTTTTAAGTTAAATTTTCAGTAAAAAACGAGCGGTCAGGATAACAAATAAAATCCTGCCCGCAATGACGAATTTACCACTTCAATTCCTGCAAGCGGCGCGCGACTTCCCCGGCGTTGGCGCGGCTGTTGAACGCGCTGATGCGGAAATAACCTTCGCCCTTCGAGCCGAAGCCGGAACCGGGCGTGATGACCACGTTGGCGTCATTCAAAATCTTATCGAACGCCTGCCAGCTTGTAATGCCTTTCGGTGTGCGCACCCAGATGTAAGGCGCGTTGACGCCGCCGAAAACTTTCAGCCCGGCCTGCTTCGCGCCGGCGCGCAAAATTTCCGCGTTGCCAAGATAATGTTTGATCAGTTCGGCCACCTGCGTCTTGCCTTCCGGCGAATATAGCGCTTCCGCCGCGCGCTGGACGATGTAGCTGACGCCGTTGAATTTTGTCGTCGAGCGGCGGTTCCACAGCGGATGCAGCGGTTTGAACCCGCCGGATTTCGTCTGCGCGTTGAGCGATTTCGGCACAACCGTGAATGCGCAGCGCGTGCCGGTGAAGCCGCCATTTTTTGAAAAGCTGCGGAATTCGATGGCGCAGTCACGCGCGCCGGGAATTTCGTAAATCGAGTGCGGAATGCCCGGCTCGGTGATGTAAGCCTCGTAAGCCGCGTCGAACAAAATAATTGATTTGTGTTCGAGCGCATATTTCACCCACGTCTCAAGCTGTTCGCGAGTGGCCGCCGCGCCGGTCGGATTGTTCGGCGAGCAAAGATAAATGACATCTACATGTTTCTTCGGTGGCAGCGGAATGAAACCGTTCGCCGGCTTGCACGGCAGATAAACCAATTTCGCATACGCGCCCGCTTCATTCGCATCGCCGGTGTGGCCGGCCATGACATTTGTGTCCACATAAACCGGATAAACCGGATCGCTGATGGCAATTTTGTTTTTCGCACCGAGAATGTCGAGGATCGCGCCACAATCGCATTTCGAGCCGTCGCTGACAAAAATCTCATCGTCGGCAATCTCGATGCCGCGGTCGCGGAAATCATTTTGCGCGATGGCGTGGCGCAGCCAGTCGTAGCCCTGCTCCGGGCCGTAGCCCTTGAATGTCTCGCGCGCCGCCATTTCGTCCACCGCCTTGTGCAACGCGGCGATGACGGCGGGCGGCAGCGGCTCGGTCACGTCGCCGATGCCGCAGCGAATCAATCTTTTGGCAGCTTCAGGATTCGCGTCGCAAAACGCCTTCACGCGCCGGCCAATTTCGGGAAACAGATAACCGGCTTTGAGTTTGAGATAATTGTCGTTGAGCAATGCCATAAAATGGAATTTAGAATCCCGAATTCAGGAGCCGGAATAAAGCAAAATTGCCGCCAGAATTTTTACAGCAAAAATCCCGCGAGACTTGCGGTCATGTAGGCCGCGAGCAAACCGCCGAGCATCGCGCGGAAACCAAGTTTCGCCATTTCGCTGCGGCGTTCCGGCGCGAGCGAGCCGATGCCGCCGACCTGGATCGCGATGCTGGAAAAATTCGCGAAGCCGCACAGCGCGTAGGTCGCAATCGTGAAGCTGCGCGGGTCGAGCGCAAGCTGTTTGGCGTGGGCCGTGAGGTCGAGGTAGCCGACAAATTCGTTCAACACGATGCGTTCGCCCAAAATCTGCCCGACCGCCACGCAGTCCTGCGCCGGCACGCCCATGAGCCAGGCGAACGGCGCGTTGACCCAGCCGAAAATATTTTGCAGCGTCACCGGATTTTTCATGCCGAGATGCGTTTGCGGCCAGCCGACGACGTAATTCGCCAGCGCGATGATGGCGATGAACGCGATGAGCATGGCGATGATGTTCAGCGAGAGATGAAAACCGTCGCCCGCGCCGCGGCAGATGGCGTCAATGGAATTGGCCGTGGTGCGCGGCGTCATGGCGGGCGAGCCGGCGGCGGTTTCGCTTTTTTCGGTTTCCGGCAGCATGATTTTGGCGATGAGCAGCGCGGCGGGACAATTCAAAACGGACGCGGTGAGCAGATGCCCGGCGGTGTTCGGATAGCCGGCGGCCATGCCCATCGCCGCATAAACCGCCGCGACGCCGCCGGCGATGTGCGCCATGCCGCAAACCATTATGGTCATGAGTTCGCTGCGCGTCATGCTCGGGACGTAAGGCCGGATGACGAGCGGCGCCTCGGTCTGGCCCATGAAAATGTTCGCGGCGGCGGAAAGCGTCTCGCTGCCGCTGGTGCCCATCACCTTGCGCATCACCCACGCCACCGCGCGCACGACGCGCTGCAAAATTCCCCAGTGATAAAACAGCGACGACAGCGCGGCCACGATGACGACGGTGCCGGTGACGAGGATGGCGAAAATGACGCTGTTTCCAGCGCCAAATCTTTGCCGGTCAGCGACCTGATCCGCGAGCGGGCCGAAAACAAATTTCGTTCCGTCGTTGGAAAACTGGATGAGCTTTTGAACGACCTTGCCGGCGAAAATCAAAAAATCCTTTTCGCCCCGCGTCGGTGTTCAAAATCAGCATGCGCCAGCGTGAATTGCAGGCCCAGCCCCCAAAGGACGGTGCGCCACGGGAATTTTTTGCGGTTGTAGGAAACGGCCCAGGCGAGCAGGAGCATCGCGGGCCAGCCGAGCAGGCTGATGAACTTGAGTTCCATTTATTTTTCCAGTCCGTTGCAGACTTGCTTGGAAACTTCCTTGTAAATGTGCGGGTGCAGCACGCCGACAAACGGCAGGTTGCGGTAGCGCTCGGCAAAATCCAGGCCGTAGCCGACGACGAACAAATCGGGGATCGCAAAGCCGACGTGATCGGCGCGGATTTTTTCGACGCGGCGGCTGGGCTTGTCGAGCAGCACGCAGGTCTTGATGCGGCGCGGCTTGAGCGCGCGGAGTTTCGGCAGGACGCGGCTCATCGTTTTGCCGGTGTCGAGAATGTCATCCACCAGCAGCACGTCGCGCCCGCGCACGTCGAGCCGCAGCTCCTTGGTGAAAACCAGCTCGCCGGATTCCGTGCCGAGGCCGTAGCTGGAAACGCCGATGAAATCCAGGCGCAACGGCAGGTTCAGATGCCGGATCAAATCGGCGAGGAACATCACCGTGCCGCTCAACAGCGAGACGACGACCATTTCGCGCCCGCGAAAATCGCGCTCGATTTCGCGCGCCAGCGTTTTGATCGCGCCGGGCGATCTGGTCATCCGTGATCAGGATGCGCTCGACTTCCTTGCGCCAGCGCGGCGGGACGGCGCGGTTTTTCAATTTTGAATTTTTAGTTTTGAGTTTGGCGCGCACGCGGTCAGATGTGTTTGGAATCGTTCTCGTCCTTTTTCGTGTAGCCGCTGTCCTGGCGCTGGAAATTCACCGCGTTCTTTTTGACGTAGGCGGCGAAGACATCGTCGGCGCTCATGCCGAGAACTTGCGCCATCGAAATTAAAAAATGAAACAGGTCCACCACCTCGACGCGCGCATTCTGCTCGTCGAATTTCTGGTATTTGGCCCACCATTTCCACGGCACGCTGTCGGTCAGCTCCGCCATTTCCTGCGACATGGCGCGGCAGTAGTTGAGAATCCATTTCGTTTTTTCCTCCTCGCTCATGCCGTCGGTCTTGACGCCGATGCGTTCGTTGAGGGCCTGCTGCATCCGAAAAAGTTCGCGGAGCTGGTCGGGATTTTCCATGCGCGAGTTTAACCGCCAAGGCGCAAAGAACGCCAAGAAAAAATCATTGTGAAAAATGCCGTTCGCCCGCCCCCGTCGGTTTTCTGATTTTTGCGCTTTGAACTTGCGGCCGCGAATCGTATAACAGGCTCATGTTGCCTACGCTTTTAGCCAACGGCGGGCGGTGATCTGGCTCATCCTCATCGCCGGGGCCGCCGCCTTCGTCGTGTTCATCGAACGCGTGCTGCACTGCCACCGCGCACAGATCAATTCCGCCGAGTTCCTCAACGGCGTCCGCAACGTGCTCAAGCGCGACAACGTCGTCGAGGCCATTTCCATCTGCGACGCCACGCCCGGCCCCGTCGCGCGCCTCGTCAAGACGGCGATTCTCAACCGCGACAAGGGCCGCGAGCGCGTGCGCGAGGCGGTCGAGGAAGCCGGCCTGACCGAAGTGCCATTGCTCGAAGAACGGTTGAACCTGCTCGCCACCATCGCGCAAATCGCGCCGCTGCTCGGCCTGCTCGGCACGATTGTCGGCTTCATGGAAATTTTCCGCCAGATGCAGGAAGCCGGCTTGTATGCGAACATCGAGCAGCTTTCGCACGGCATCTGGAAGGCGCTGATCTGCGCGGGCGCGGGCATCGCGGTCGCCATCCCGGCGCACGCGGGCTACAATTATCTCGTCAGCCGCATCAACAAAATCGTCCTCGACATGGAACGCGCCGCCGGCGAAATCGTCAATGTAGTCACGGAAACCGGCAACGGCAAACCCTGATGAAATTTCCCCGCAACATCCGGTTGCTGCGCAATCCGTTCGACGTGGCGCCGTTCGCCGCCGTTTTTTTCCTGCTGGTGATGTTCCTGATGGTCGCCGCGCTGCTGCCCACGCCGGGCCTGCCGCTGCAATTGCCCGTCGCCAGTGATCTGCCCGGCACGGACCAGCCGCGCGTGGCCGTGGCGATTGACGCCGGCGGACGATATTATTTCGCCAATCAACTCGTCAGCGGGGCGCAATTGAAATCAAAGCTGACCGCCGCCGTGAAGAATTCCCGCGCGCCGCTCACGCTCGTCATCCACGCCGACAAGGCCGTGACTTACGAACAGCTAGTGCGGCTCACGCTGCTCGCGCACGGTGCCGGCATCCAAAACGCGCTGCTCGCGACGCTGCCGCGAATCGTCAGCACGCCCGACCTGCCATGAACCACGCCCCGGCAGATTCACCGGCGCTGGAGCCGGCCGAATTGAAGCATGGCGAAGGCTGGACGCGCACCCGCTGGCTCGCGGTCATCGCGCTGGTCTTTGCCACACAGGTCGCCTTGATTTTTTTATTGGGCGAAAAAAATGCGGCCGTTCCGCGCGCCGTCCTCAATGTTCCCACGCTGAAGCTCGCGAACCCCGCCGACGAACTGCTGGCGCTGGACAACCCGACGCTGTTTGTCCTGCCAAGCCCGAAAGATTTCGCCGCCGCCTGGCTCAAAATGCCCGAACCGGAACCGCCGTCGTTCCGCTGGACGGAACCGCCGCGCTGGCTGCCGCTGCCGGCCGACGGTCTGGGCGCGGCGTTTGGCCGGCTCATGCAGACCAATTCCTTCCCAAGCCAGCCGTTCGTTTTCAAACCGGCGGCGGAATGGACCGCACCGGCATCGCCGGTTGAACCCGCGCCCGCGCAGAATTCCACGATGCACATTGAAGGCGGACTCGCGCAGCGGCAATTGCCCTCCGAAATCAGCCTCACGAACTGGCCGTATGCGGACGTGCTCCCGCCGTGTGTCGTGCAGGTGCTCGTGGATCCGGCGGGCAACGTGGTTTCCGCAGTTGTTCTGCCGCCGGAAAACAACTTGGAAGCCACCAGTCATTACCTTGCCGCCGACCAGCGCGCGCTCGAAATCGCCCGCACCCTGCGTTTCACGCCGGCCGCGAACCTCACGATTGGCCGGGTCATTTTCAACTGGCAAACCGTGCCGCCAACGAATGAAACAAATCGCTAATCCGTTCAACCGTTGCATCGATGAATCGGCACGCCGGCTTTCCGCCGCGAGGCGACAAGGCGACGAGGTCACGATGCACGTTTCACGCTTCAACTGATGTCCGCCGCCTGGCTCATCGTGATTTATGTGTCGGTGCTGCTCGGCGCGCTGTGCGGCTGGGGGATTTATTCCGAGTTGCGCCGCCGCCGGTTCGGCCCGGCGCACCCGGAAGACCGCGTGTTCCGTTGCACGAAATGCGGCTTCGTCTATACCGACGACGCGGACGTGGACCGCTCGCGCTGTTCGCAATGCGGCAAAATGAACGAGCCGATGGTGTTTTAGGCCGGAGCCATCCGTTGGCGGTGAAACGGCAAGCCGGCGGCGGGCGTGCCGGCCAGGCCGCTGTTCATACACTGGTCGCCGGTTGTTGCCCGAACGGAATTGAGAAAATATTGAGAACGCGCGCGTCGGTTGAGCATGATCGGGGTTGGTTGAGTCCGGCTTGACAGACTAGGGAACCGGGTGAAGTTTATGTGGCTGGCGTATTATCGGATGTAATCGGTCGTTGTGGACAGGCCAGTGCTGTGTGTGACTGAATTTGAACCGGACTGCAAAATTAGATTTGCAACGAATCAGATTTAAAACGGATAAATCATAAAAGCGTGAAAAGGACGACTTCAGGCGGCGGAAGCTCGCGGTATTTTAACTGAAAACGTTTTTGTGAAGATCCGCTCAAATTTATGACCAACACAAGAATGAAATGGAGCCTCGCCATCGGTGTGCTAATTCTGTTGGCGAACGGCGCAATGACGACGGTGCTTTCGGACAATGTGGCCGGGGAAGACCTTTCGCCGGGTCAAATATTTCAAAAGTTGCATGAGCAATACGCCGCGCTGACCAGTTACAGCGATCAAGGAACCGTCGTAGCGACCATGAACGACACCACCACCACCACCACATTCACAACCCAGCTGGCCCGGACGAATTTTTACATGATTGAATGGCGACAGACCATCGAATCGCCCTATGCGACCAACAATGCCGACGTTCAAGCAGTCTGGTCATCTGGCGCGGGTAATTTTTTGGAGATGGGACTTGGACCGCAAAACGAGGAGAGCCGGGAAATTGCCCTGGCCAAGGCAACCGAAATCTCCGGCGGAGCGGCGGGGACGGTCCCGCAGACATTTTTTGACGTGCAATGGGGGTCTCCGCTGAACGATTCCGGCCTGGATGAAAACCGGCTGGCTGACGGAAAAGTGAGCGATATGGACTGTTATGTTTTAGCCAGAGAACTGCAAGGCCGGACGAGGACCCTTTGGATCGGCAAGCAGGACTTTTTGATACACCAGGTTCGAACGGTGACGAGCGCTGAAGCCATGCGGACCATGCTGGCCGCGACCTATATCCAGTCGCCTGCATTAACCACGCTGTTGAGAAGTTCCAATCCTAATTTCTTCATCCGGACTGAAACCCACACCGGCATCGTCGTGAACAAACAGTTTTTGCGTTCGGATTTTGTTCCTGCCAACGGTGAATGACTTGGACCCGAATCGGGTCAGCCGCTTTTTCATTGCTTTGTCAATGAAATGAATCTGACCGGTCAGCATCTTCAAGCCTCCCTCATCACATCCATGCACGAAACCACCATAAATCCTTGATTTGCCGGCAAACTCGCCGCCACCACGGCCCGGCCAGCCCGGCGCGATTTTTCATCCGCCACAAATTGAGCTTCAGTGGTAGCGCATGCGTGTGAAATGATGGGGTTACAGTGATTGTTTGATATGACATAGAAAGCATAAACCAAACCTGCGATTCCGTTCGCAGTAGCCTACCGGCACCGGCGAAACTGGTAACGGTTTTGTCGGAAGCTGCCGGGACAAAATCCTGACATCCTTGGGATGCGGAAAACGCCGTGAGGTGGTTGCCGAGACTGCGAGCATCAATGCGGTCTGAAGGACAGGCTGGATGAAATGCCCAATACAAGTGAACTGCCATGAGCATCGTCAAACCTAACGAGCCAAAGATGCTGACAGGCTCCGGCCAAAAGGCACGCAGTCGGGTGTTCTGCTGCACGCATGGAACACACGGACATTCCAGACTGCCGGTGTGGAAGGCAGGGGCTAATTCATTCGTGTCACTGGAACTCAACATTGCAAACCCGACATCCCGCCTTCGAGTGGAGGCAGGCGCGTCCGCAAGGAACGCTGACGGGATGGCGGGCAGAGGATGCTGGAAAAAGCGAAGGCCGTTCCGTAATGGAGCGGATAGGGACTGCAACATCGTCCCGCCGTGCAAACGGGCAGACTTCCAGCGGGTCGTTCGTGACGAGAAAACTCGCAGAACCTGTGCGGGAGGAAACGGCAAATGAACGCGGATAAAACTGCGTGTGCATCCTCCGGCCAAGCGGCATCGTGGGATCAGATTGACTGGACTCACTGTGAACGCAGCGTCAGCAGACTGCAAGTGCGTATCGTCAAGGCCATTCAGGAAAAGCGTTGGGGCAAGGTGAAAGCCTTGCAACGGCTGCTGACCTGCTCGTTTTCCGGCAAAGCCTTGGCCGTGAAACGGGTGACGGACAATCAAGGCAAACACACGTCCGGGGTGGACGGAGCAATCTGGCGAACCCCGGCGTCGAAGCACAAAGCCATCGGCACACTGCGGCGGCGCGGTTATCAACCGCAACCGCTGCGGCGTGTCCACATTCCGAAGGCCAACGGTAAGTTGAGGCCGCTGGGTATTCCGACGATGCGAGACCGCGCCATGCAAGCATTGCATTTGCTGGCGTTGTCGCCGGTCGCGGAAACGACGGCAGACAAAAACTCCTACGGCTTTCGTTCTGGCCGAGGCACGGCTGACGCCATCGGGCAAAGCTTCCTCATGCTGTCCCGCAAGGACAGCGCGACGTGGGTGCTGGAGGGCGACATTCGCGGATGTTTTGACAACATCAGTCACGAATGGCTGCTCGCCCATGTTCCCACGGACAAGGAAGTGCTGCACAAATGGCTCAAGGCGGGCTTCATGGAAAATCGAACCCTGTTTCCCACCGAGGCAGGCACACCACAGGGCGGGATTATCTCGCCCACATTGGCCAACCTGACTTTGGACGGACTGGAACCACTCCTGAAGCAACACTTCCCCCGGAAGTATGCGGACGGAAAAACCATCTGCCCAAAGATACACCTCATTCGGTATGCGGATGACTTCATCATCACCGGCACGACCAAGGAGGTGCTGGAAAATGAAGTCAGGCCACTGGTCGAGCAGTTCTTGCGCGACCGTGGCTTGCAGCTCTCGCCAGAGAAAACCTGCGTCACGCACATCGAGCAAGGGTTCGACTTCCTCGGACAAAATCTCCGCAAGTTTGACGGCAAGCTGATTATCCGGCCTGCCCAGAAGAACACGCACGTTTTTCTGGACAAGGTGCGGGAGTTGATCCGTCAAAATCGCGGAACCAGCCAGACCGACTTGATACGTCAACTTAATCCGGTCATTCGTGGCTGGGTGAATTACCACCGCCACATCGTGGCGTGGCAGACGTTCAAGCGGGTGGAATGGGTTTTGTGGCAGGCACTCTGGCAATGGGCCAAACGCAGACACCGTGGCAAGTCGCTCCACTGGATCGCCAGCAGATACTGGCATCGGCAGGGACGGCGTGCCTGGCAGTTTGCGGCGGACACAGGCGAACGGACGCCGGCGGGGAAACCCGTTTGGCTGCGGTTGGTGAACCCGACCGAAACCAAAATCCGGCGGCACGTCAAGGTCAGGGCGGATGCAAATCCGTTCGACCCGCACTGGCACGACTATTTTGAAGACCGTGCGTTCTTCAGAAAGTTTGGCATTCATCGTCAGGAGGCGGGGTTGAAACCGTCAAGTGAACCGGCTCCGCGATAGCGGGGCTTTGCAGCGGCTTGAGCCGGATGAAGGGAAACTTTCATGTCCGGTTCTGAGGGGAGGGAGCGGCAGCAATGCCGCTTCCTTACC
>CAVTWB010000012.1:0-365397 GCA_963738245.1 uncultured Verrucomicrobiae bacterium | reverse complement strand
CCTGACAAATACCTGCAACTCTTCGCTTTTGTATCAGAAGGGCATTTCCACAGATTAATGAATTAGAACACCCCAAAACGGGGCGTTATTGGCTGGTCTCCGCACGCAAATATGGCATGACCGAGCGGAAAACGTTCCAAATGAGAAAGCTTTCTACAAAGCAAGATGAAGTTTATTCATCACGTCCAGCCCAATGCCCAAAACGTATCCTGAGGCTTGTGTCATCAGGGAAACTGGTTTATTCATCATAATAAATGGCACAAAACTTGGCAAATGCCTTTCCGTGGCTCCGGTATTTAAGGCAAAAAAGCATGGGTTTCTGCGTCCGCATTCGTGAGTTTGGCTGTAGTTTAGCTTTGGGGCTGATAGCCTTCGCATTGTTTGCATGGACGGATTCCTGCCGAGCTGCTCTTTTGTGGAGCGATCTGGGCGCCACTCAGGTTCATGAAACTGGGCCTGGCACTGACATTCTCGGCGGGGGTTTGCGGCGGGACAATTCGTCAACGGATACGCTCTATTTCAAATTTCATGTAGATCCGATTTCAGACGCCAGCACCGAGCTTTACTTTGCCGGGTTCCAGTTGTTTGAGGGCAACCACGAACGACTGGCTGTGGGGAATGCCCTGCCTGCGTTTGCCTACAGCGCATTTTCACTGGGACAAACCGGACAATCCAACAACGCAGCCGATTATGGGATAGATCTGAAGTCAGCCAATCCCTCTCCGTCCGGCATTGGAACCTATTTTAACTACGAGAATGTCCAATCGGCCATCGAACGAACAGTAGTTTTCAAAGTTCAATATGTGGCAGGCAGCAACGCCTTGGTGACCGTGTGGTTGGATCCGGACTTGCGCCCGGGTGCCACTGAAACAAATCAATCGCAGAACTTGACCACACAATTCAGGGCCAACGCGTCTTTTGACCAAATCCATCTCCGCCATGGCGGCGGCGGCGGCGGCTGGATATTCAGTGAAATGGCCATTGCCACTTCGTTCGACGACTTTGTCAATGGAAATGGATCCGCTACTGAAGGTAACAGTCCTAGTATTGGATATGGTGAAGTGCCCTTTACGTTTCGTTCGTGGCAGCGGGAACAGGGGTTGCCGGAGAATTATGTGCGCGCACTGGCCCAAACCCGCGATGGCTATCTATGGGTGGGCAGTGATGACGGCGTGAGCCGGTTTGACGGCGTGAGCTTCTTTTCCCTTGGTCTTCAGGAAGGATTTCAAAGCGGACCGGTGAAGGTTCTTCTGGGTGATAGCCGCGGTGCGCTGTGGATTGGGAGCGAAGGTGGCGGGTTGAACTGTTGGCAGGGAGGAAAGCTGATTACCTTTACGGCGCGCGACGGGTTGCCTTCCGACTCAATTACCGCGCTGGCGGAAGATCAGAACGGAAGGCTATGGATTGGCACGCAGGCGGGTTTGGCCGTATTGCAAAATGGGCAGTTTACGAGTTTAAGCGGGGCGGCGATTTTTTCCGGCAAACCCATTACGACGCTTTTCAGTGATCGCAAAGATACGATGTGGGTGGGGGCGGACGGGTTGGGAGTTTTCTCATGTCAGGGGGACAAGTTCACCCAGCTCCGAGACCCGGCGTTGGACAGCCTGCTTCAAGATCCCCACTGCCTGCTAGTGGATCAGGCGGGGCGAATTTGGATTGGGGCGGGAGATTCTTTTGTCTTGTGCCGGGATGGCGACCAGTGGCGGCGTTTCGGCATGCCCCGCCACTTGGCCACGCATTACATCAGCTCTTTGGTGGAAGAGCCGGATGGGACGGTTTGGGCGGGATCGGTTGGCGATGGCCTGTTTCAATTCAAGTTTGGCAAGTTGGTGGCGATCAATGCCAGCAGCGGCTTGTCCGACAATCTTGTCGAAACGTTGTTGATGGATCGGGAAGGAAGGCTATGGGTAGGCACCCACGGAGGGCTGAATCGTATCAGTCCTAGGAACCTGTCCGTTTTGAGCCACAATGAGGGACTGGGCTATGGTTCGGTGCAAGGATTGGCGGAAGTCCAGCCCGGCATTATTTGGGCCGCCGTGCCGAACGAAGGTGTGTATTGCTGGGATGGCCAGAAGTTCAGGCGGCTGATGCTTAGTGGCCTGTCGTCGCAGGATCCACGCGTCAGCGCATTGTTGTTGACCCGAGACGGTAGTTGCTGGGTGGCTGGAGCAGGTGGGTTGCTTCAGTTCAAAAATCCGCAGGTCGCCGAGGCGGAAGGTGGACTGCCAGCCTTGACGAATTTGAGTATCAGTGCGTTGGGGCAGGATCTAAAAGGTGATGTTTGGGCGGGCACGCGCGAAGGTGAGCTCTGGCATCTATCAAATGGAAAATGGCAGGCCCAGACCAATTGCCCGCGCGGTCATGCAATTACGGCAATCGTGCCCGATGTGGATGGGGCTTTGTGGATCGGCACGGAAGGTGACGGGCTGTATTGGTTTGACGAAAAAGCCAGCGTGCAGTGTGAGAAGGTGAGCGGCCTGCCCAGTGGTTGGATTCGCACATTATGCCTGGATTCTCAGCGAACGCTCTGGATCGGCACAGCTGGCGGCGGCTTAAGCCGGCTGCAAGACAAGCACATTGCCACTTTTACCATGCGTGAAGGACTGCCGGATAATACGATTTCCCAGATTTTTGAAGATGATGACGGCAACTTGTGGCTGGGCGGCAACCGGGGAATCGCCCGGGTAAAAAAACGTGATTTCGACGATCTTGTGGCGCATAAGATTCCGGCCGTCTATCCGCTGGTTTACAGCCGCGCCGATGGCATGCTTTCTGAAGAATGTTCGGGCGGCTTCTCACCTGCCGGTTTGAAGAGCAAAGGAGGTTTGCTCTGGTTTCCGACTCTCAAAGGCATTGTGGTTATTGACCCCCATCATACCGTGAGTTCGCCTGCTCCTGCCGTCGTGCTGGAGCAAACGTTGGTTGATGGAGTGCCTAAACAACCCGTTCTTGGTCGAGATATTGATCATGGAGACGCCAGTGAGGAAGCGGTGGAATCTCAAATGAAATCCCTTACTTTGGCACCAGGTAAACATGTGCTTGAGTTCCGCTACACCGGCTTGAGTTTTGACACGCCAGATCGGGTGCGGTTCCGCTATCGGCTTGAAGGGCTGGATCAGAATTGGGTTGAAGCGGGAACCCGGCGCGTCGCTTTTTACAGCTTTGTGCCGCCTGGCAACTATCGTTTTCAAGTGATTGCCTGTAACGGAGACGGGATTTGGAATGAAAATGGTGCCAGCCTGTCGGTTATGGTGCGCCACCATTATTGGCAGTCATGGTGGTTTATCGGTGCGTTGTCTTTAGGAATGATTACAGTGGTTGCGGGAAGTGTCCGGGTCGTGGAAAAGCGAAGATTGCAGCAGCAACTTAAACGCCTGGAACAGGAACGGGTATTGGAACGGGAACGCACGCGCATTGCGCAAGATCTGCATGACATCATGGGTGCCAAACTGTGCCGGATCTCCTTTTTGAGCGAGCACGCCCGGCGTTGCGAGGTGGTTACGGTTGAACATCAGGATGAGATGCGTTCCATTTCCGACGATTCCCGCGAGGTGCTTCAGTCGCTCGATGAAATGGTCTGGGCCGTCAACCCGCAAAATGACACGCTCGACCATTTGCTCTCCTACATCGGGCAGTATGCCCAGGAATATTTCCGGAAAACGGGCATCGAATGTGACTTGAAGATTCCCGAACGGGTGCCTTTTCAGCCGATCTCGTCGCAGTCGCGCCACCACCTGTTTTTGGCGGTTCACGAGGCGCTCGCCAATATTCTCAAACACTCGGGAGCTACACGGGCCTCGATTACCATGGTCTGCCGTTCCGCCGATTTTGAAATTGTCATTTCAGACAACGGCATCGGTTTTGACCTGGCATCCAGCGAGTCTGACTCGCCAAGCTCCGCCACTGGGTTTTGTAATGGTCTTGGCAACATGCGACGGCGCATGGGTGAAATGGGCGGGCGTTGCGTGATTGAATCCCGGCCGGGGCATGGAACGACGATCCAGTTTGTGCTTTTCTTCGATAATCCGATAAAGTAGGGATAATCAAATGATTTCTGTTTCCATCGTTGATGACGAGAAAAAGCTGTGTAAATCCATTGCTACCTTTCTGAACGGGTCAACTGGATTTCGCTGCCTCAGCATTTATGGGAGCGCCGAGGCGGCATTGCAACACCTGCCGGCGGATAAACCCGACGTGGTCCTGATGGATATCAATATGGCGGGCATGGATGGGATTGAATGTGTGAAGCGGCTCAAGCTGTTGGCACCGCAAATCCAGATCCTGATGCTAACGGTTTATGAGGACACCGACCAGATTTTCAAGGCGCTGGCCGCCGGGGCCACGGGCTATCTCCTGAAACGGCTTGAACCGGAGGAGTTGCTGCAGGCCATTCGTGATGTTCATTCGGGTGGTTCCCCGATGTCCAACTCCATCGCCCGTAAAGTGGTTGCTTCATTTCAGGTAGCTGACGTGGCTGGTGAGAATAAGAATCTGCTGACGTCGCGCGAACAGGCGGTGCTGGATTGTCTGGCCCAGGGTTTGGCATATAAACAAATCGGCGATCAGCTCAACATCAGTATTAACACCATCCGCACCCATCTCCGGCACATTTACGAAAAGCTCCATGTTCAGTCACGCACTGAAGCTGTCGCAAAGTATCTTCGTCTTTGATTAAAACAGGAGTCGTTCACAAATCTTCATTATTTTTGGCCGTGGAGATGAACCGTTTCGGTCCAGAATTGAATTGAATCGCCCCAAAGCAATCGTGTTTTGCCTGCGCGATGAAGTGCAATGGGCCGGCGATGCAGTGATTTGTCCCGGAGATGAAGTGATTTGATCCCCCGATGTAGTGTTTCGCTCCAGAGATGAAGTGAGTTGCTTCAAAGATGAAGTGTTCCGGCCCGCCAATGAAGTGATTTGCCCATGACATGGAGTGCTTTGAGTCGTTTAATGAGCGTTTTGAAACAATAATGAAGTGTTTTGGCCCGGCAACGGATGGTCTGGCAGCTCGTCAAGCTAGGTCAGCGTCCCAGGCAATGCTGGCACAAACGATGCTGCTTTTAAGCTGTTTAAATAACCGGCCGTTAGGCCTCATTGAAGGTATTTTATGAAAAGGACCAACGCCATTTCCTGTATGGCCCTTTAGGCCGAACATCCGCCCGAACCTGTATGCAATCGCCGGAGTATGCCAGAATGTGCAGATGTTGTTAATTGTCAGAATGCGACTTCGCCTCAATAGAGGCGATTTGTTTTTGTGCTGAAGTATTCGCCGGGTCAAGTTGTAAAACAGCGCGGAACTCCGCAAGTGCCAGATCAAGTTTGCCTTGCGAGGCTAGGGTGGTTCCTAGGTCCAGATGCGCTGGGAAAAAATCCGGACGATAATGGATCACCGCCGAAAATTGTTTCTCCGCCTCGTCGGTTTCGCCTTTGGCCGCCAGTCGAACGCCCAACTGGTAGCGGGCCTGCCAAAAATCCTGCTTGGCTTTAATTGCGTTGTGCAGACAGGCCCTCGCCTCATCCCATTGAAACTGGGAGGCAGCCAAGTTCGCCTGATAGAAATAATCCGCCGGGCCTCCCGGTTGCAAGCTTGCGGCCTTCTGGTAACTGGCCATGGCGCCGTCATTTTCCCCCTGATTCTGCTGGAGAAATCCAAGGTTGATGTAACTTTCAACGAAGTCCGGATTGGCCCGGATTGCGCGTTCGAACCAGTCAATGGCCTCGGCGGGCTTTTGTTGGTTCGCCAAAATTACTCCCAAGGCGTTTTGCGCATCCGCCCGGTCGCTGCGAACGGCGAGCGCCTGGGAAAAATATTTGCTGGCTTCAGAGATTTGTCCGGCGCGGACCAGCAGTGTGCCAGCATAATAATATCCCCCCGGCAACTGGGGCGCCAGTTCGCAGCAGCGTTTGGCTTCGACAATGGCTTGCGTCAAATAGCCGCCTTTTTCCAAAAATCTTTCATAGTTTCCATGCAAAAAATAATCATCTGGAGCCGATGCCAGTGCCTGCTCGTATATTTGTTGGGCTTGGGCTGGCGTTTGGGAATTCATCTGGGATTTTGCTTCCTCTACCTTGTCCTCGTAAACCTTGAGCATGGCATCGTGATTGAACTGCCCTGTGAACGGCGGCGAAGTAACGCGAGTCATGATCGGCTGCCAGACCCGCTGGCGATCCCAGACGGTAACCGCGAGGCGGCTGTCACACAGTTCAGCAGATGCCCAATTTCCCTTGTCTTGGGCGGTAATTGAGGCTGGCAGGATTTTTTTCGCCTGTTCGGCAAAGTTGAGCGCCAGCAGATAATTGCCGGCAAAATTCAAATGCACGTGCTCGTAAAACAATTCCAATCCGGGAATCTTATCCGGCGAGTTTTGTGCCAAAACATCTGCGGCATCCAACAAGTGGACGCCCTCTCCGGCATGACGCGATGCCGCATCCTTGATGGCCGAATTGATCCGCGTGTCCGACCGGAAGTCGAGTGCGTCATAATCCCGTGCCAGTTCAAAATCGGTCAGAGCCTGGGCATCATTGGTCAAGGCCAGGTCGCAGGTTCCCATGCGAAACTGCAAATCGGCAAATTGCGGATCAATCTTTGCGGCCTGTTGATACTGGGCGAGGGCTTCTGCATAAGAACCCGCTGTTTCCAGATCAACGCCCTGCTGGTAAATCTGTTTCCATGCGGATTCCTGGTTTGTGTCGAGACCAGCCGCATGAATCGAAGCAAACGGGGCGCAATCCTTCAAATTTACCGCCACCGTGCTCAAAACGACCGGCACGTCGGCTTTGTGTGCGGCGCGCAGCATGTCTTCCAGATTTCCCTTGAAATTGGCATAAGCCCGCAGCCGGGCCGGATCATCATAACCCAGACGGTTGTTCGCGAACATTTCCATGCCGCCCCATTGTTTGGGAGTTGATGAATTGCTTCTTAATCGCCTTCCAAACGCGTCCAGCAATTGCCCAATCCGTGTGGTTTTAATGGCGAGGATGGTGCGGATGACAGCCAGGCTGGGCGCGTGAAAGCCATAACTGGTCTCGGCGCCGAAGGGGCCGACCATTTCGTTGTTGCCCATGTAAACGAGCCAAAGATCACCCTGATGCCGCGCACACTCGCGGGCAATCGGCAGGATGGTGCTCGAATCAATGGCCGTCAGCGCTACACTTATCACCTCAAATTCTATTCCCGGATAACGCTCGCGCAGCAGAACTTCCAGATAGCGGCCAACACCATAAGTAGTGTCGGGGTCTCCGTTGGCGGCAGATTCGCCGAACAGAAAAATTCGATATGAGTTGGTGCTCTTCTCGGCGGCAAATCGAATGGGCTGTGCGGTTCGGGAAAGAGCAGGTGGGAAAAAACGGTGACTAAACTTGTCGTTTGGCACGTAATAGTTCTGTCCATTAATTTGGATTCGTCGGAAAAAATGAGTGTCATAACCGCAACCCGCCAGTCGAAGCCCCAGTTCCAAGCCGCCCAGCACGAACAGAGGGATGAACACCATGGAAAACAGCCGCATCAACCAAAGCCGACGCTTTGAAATCGGCTTCTGGATAATTCTTTTACGAATGTGCTTCTTCATATCAGGACTAATGGGTGTTTGGAATGGTGCAACTTTGACTTCAAAACGGCAGGATTCAAGCCCAAAGTAAGTTCAGATTTCGCAATGAGTCGGCACATTAATTCCAAATAAAATGAAAAGGATTACGATATCGGGCAAGCCCACAGTGAGTAATAGTAATGATTATTATCCTCAAAAAGACTATATTTTCGGCCCGCACTATTCATGCGATGCCCGCACCACAATTCATGCGATGGCAGCCCAAGAATATCTTTGGTAATGTTACTCCAATGACCCCATTGGCGATGAGTCGGCTAAAGCAGCCCGCAGATTGCATTGAGGTCGCTTTAACAAACAACCTGAAAAAATGAAACGAGAAACCCTATGAAACGAAATCTGCTAAACTGCGTCTGGACATGGCTCTTGCTGTGCTCAGCCGGAATCTTGACTGCCCAAGCTCAAAGCACTTTCATCACGTTCAGCGTGGATGAGTCCTCAAACCTCGTCAATGGAACATTCAACCCGTCTGTGCCGGCGTATGTCGGAGCAACTCAATATGGCGGGACTGGTAATAATCAAGTATACGCTCGTGGAACATTTAATGGCTGGGGCGCTTATCTGACGCTGGTTCAAGAAGGCACCGGTCCGGTTTATACAAACACCATCGAGGACACGGATGATCCCAACGGCGGAAATTTAAGTTACATATACCACGATGATGTGAATGGTGACGAAGGGCCGGCAGATTGGGCGAACCGGGCGGCATATCTGCCTACAAACAGCGGTGCCAGCCTAGTGCTGCCAACTCCGTTTTTCAATGATATGGGGCCGGCTACGACGGCCAATGTAAAGTTCCAAGTTGACATGTCCGAACAGATTCTGCTTGGAAATTTTAATCCGCAAGGTGGCGACACAGTTATCATCGCGGGCAGCTTCAACGGTTGGAGCCAAACGCCAGGAGCCCAGTTTACGTTGACGAACGATCCGAGCATTAAAATAACGAACAACAATTTTATACCGCCACTGGTTTTGTCAAATGTTTATACCGTAACGGCACCAATCACCTTGAACGCACGTTATTCCGGAATGGCGACACCGAATTGCGCGGAGGATTTCAAATATGTAATCATGCCTGAGTATAATTGGGATAGTCCGGCATATCCCAATTCGGATAGTGGTGGTAACCGGTTTTTTACCGAAGGCAATCAAACCCTGCCGCTGGTCAACTTTAGTGATCAACCCTATTCGATTGCCCATGTGACCTTCAACTTGGATATGTCGGGTGTCGCCAAGTATGACACCAACTTCATTGCCGGCAGCGTGACGGCCTGGGGGACTTTTAACGGCTGGGCCGGTGGCGTGCAGTTGAACAACAACCTCGCTGCTCCGAACACCAATCTTTATAGTGCGACGGTGATCGTTGGAGAAGGCGCATCCTATACCGTTCAATTTAGATATACCAACGCTTATACCGGTGCGTGGGTGTATGACTATGGCCAGGATGGCGGGCCAAACTGGGTTGTCAATAATAATTATCGGCACACCTTTAATTTTCCGGTAACTGGCGCACCCCTTTATACAAACTTGAATTATTACTTCAACGACCTCGCCCCTGACGACTATTTGCCGCAGGATACGGCAGTGCAGTTCAGCGTGAACATGACTAACGCGGTCGGCAATGATGGGCACCAGTTTATTGTAGGCACGGATAATGTTTATATTAACGGCATGTTCGCTGGGGCCACGCCATCTCAGCCTGATCCCACATTTGGCACTTCTCAATTCTGGTATGGCTGGTCGTCGGGACTAACTCCGACTCCTGCGCCTCCTGGTTATCAAATGATTCAGGAAGGGTCATCGGGAATTTATACCAACACGATTATCATACCCCGGGGAACACCAGTGGCGTTGAGCTACCAGTATGGCATGGACTATGTGGATGCAGGCGGCCCCGTCGAAAATGAGGCGGCTTCAAACCTCGTTCACTACGCCGCAGTGCGTTCAACCAAGTTCAATCCTTATGTGTTGCCAACGGATACGTTTAGCACCAATCCGTATGTAGAGCCGTTTTTCAGCACCGGCAATATTGGTGCCAACGGCAGCTTGGCCGGTGGCAATCTGACCGTCGGAACGCCGGTCGCTGGCACTGTTCCGGTGTCCTGGCTTGGTCGTCCGGGTGCCAATCTGCAATCCGCAAGCAGTCTTAGCGGTCCTTGGCAGAATCTCCCGGCAACCGACGGCACAAACTGGACTATAGGTTACAGTTCAACCAATGGTTTCGTGAGCGTCACAAATTGGCCGTCCAGCGGGAATACATTCTTCCGCTTGGTTAAGCCGTAAGCCGGTTAGGGGTTGGAAAATGCCCGCCCGACCGTGCGAAAAGACGGTTGGGCGGGTTTAATTTATGGTGTGGTTATAAAATAAGTTACAGGGAATTACAGGGAATTACAGGGAATATATGAAAAACCGTCGCGCGGGATTCACATTGATCGAATTACTGGTAGTCATCGCCATCATAGCCATTCTGGCTGCCATGTTGCTGCCGGCGTTGAACAAGGCCAAGATAAGGGCCGTGGCCGCTGCGTGTATGAGCAACAACAAGCAGCTTGGTCTGGCCTGGCTCATGTATGCAAACGATAACAGCTGACCACCTGACGATAAATTGTGATACGCGGGCGAACCCGGCGGGATCATCTTTATTCAATGGTTCACCATCATGGATTTTATGCCAGGGCTTTAATTGGACTACAGGGCAGGAAAATACGAATTTACT
The DNA here is from genome assembly GCA_963738245.1 of uncultured Verrucomicrobiae bacterium. Lineage (GTDB taxonomy): Bacteria > Verrucomicrobiota > Verrucomicrobiia > Limisphaerales > UBA11358 > UBA11358. The sequence goes on along the minus strand of CAVTWB010000012.1, from coordinate 355,077 downwards.
CTATTTGACCGATGACCGGTATTCATTGCTGGGGTCTTATCTGGCCAGATCCGCCAAGGTCATGCAATGCCCGGCGGCCAATTTTAGGAGTCCAGCCCAGGCGAAAGCGGGTTGGTCCGCCCGCTCTCACAGCGTGGTGATGAACGGCGCCGTTGGAGACGGAGACAAATTTGGGGTCAACCCTGTTACTGGGACTGGTGCCCCCTTTGGCTGGCCGTCCTTTTACTTCGCAAAAAAATCTACCGACTTTCATGCTCCCGGCCCCAGCGATGTGTGGGTGTTCTCCGATGAGCATCCCGACAGCCTGGACGACAATATATTTTACTGCGCAAACTATGCGTCTGGAGTTATAACTGAAATACCCGGTGTTCAACATGGAGGCGCCTGCGGAATGGCTTTTGCCGACGGCCACGCGGAAATCCACAAATGGCAGGGTGAGATTGCCAACGTGCCGTTGGCATATTGGAACGGAGCTTCGTCCCCGCCATTGGGGGCGTTGCCCAACGGAAGGCAGCAAGTTCCTTGTCCGCTCAACGACCCCGACTTGCTTTATCTGGCGGCGCACACACCGGTAAATTGATTTGCATGGGCTGTTGCACATGGCTGTTCCCTGTGTATGCAGGCTCGTGCGGTTTCGGAAAGGATCTTTGAACTAGCACTATCACCATGAATTTTCAGTTTTTTAGAATAATCGCCCTCACATTCGCCGCGGCACTCGTTTTAGTTTCACCGCGCGTTTGGGCCGATGCGGATGTTTCCGGCGTCACAGCCCGTCCTTCGCCCGACTGGCTTCGGAGCGGCACCATTTACGAAATCTTTCCGCGCGACTTTTCCATGGCTGGCAACCTTGGCGGCGTCACCGCCAAACTGGATGAGTTGCAACGTCTCGGAGTGAACATCTTGTGGACGATGCCGATCCATCCCATCGGCGAAAAATTTCGCAAAGGCGAATTTGGGAGTCCTTATTCCATAAAAGATTATTATGCCGTGGATCCCAATTATGGCACGGTGAAGGATTACCGGCGGTTTGTTTCCGAGGCGCACAAGCGCGGCATGAAGGTCATCATGGACCTGGTCGCGGACCACACCGCGTGGGATAGTGTGATGATGCAGCACCCGGAATTTTACAAACATGACGCCCAGGGAAAGATAATTCCTCCGGTGCCGGCATGGACGGATGTGGCCGCTTTAAATTATGACAATCCGGCGTTGCGCCAATACATGGTCGCGATGCTCAAATACTGGATTAAAACCTGCAACGTGGACGGATTCCGGTGCGATGCCGCCGCCATGATGCCGACGGATTTTTGGGAACAGATCCGCACTGAACTTGCAAAGGTCAAGCCGGACATCATATTGCTAGCCGAAGCCAGCAAGCCGGAATTGCTTACCAACGCGTTCGACATTGATTACTCCTGGCCATTGCTTTCAACCATGGATGACGTTCTGATTCACAACGCGCCCGCATCAAACATACCGCGGTCATGGGAAGAGAGCCGCGCACAGTTTCCAAAGTCTGCACTGCACATGCGGATTTCCGACGATCACGACACATCCCGTGCGGTCACCCGCTACGGGCTTGACGGGGCGCTGGCCGCATCGGCATTGACGTTCACGCTCGACGGCGTGCCGCTGATCTACAACGGCATGGAAGCCGGGGACACCAACCAATCCGACGGCGGCGCGCTCTTTGACAAGCGGAATATTTCTTGGAAGCCGAAGGATCATCCGGAGTTGCGCAGCATCTACCACAACCTGATCCAACTCCGCCGTCAATATGCCGCGCTCCGCAATTCGCGCGTGGACTGGCTCCATAACTCGGATGAGACCAATCTTGTCACTTTTCTGCGCGCCGATGACAAGGATGAACTTCTGGTCGTCATCAATTTTTCCGACCACCCGGTTACCGGCAAAGTAGACTTGAAAAACGCGGACGGCTTTGCGCCGATGGAAATTTCGGGCTTGCCGGGTTACCAAGGCGGCCCGCTGCCAACGATTCACCTGAACCAATACGAGTGGCGCATCTATCATCGCCCGTCTATATTGTTACGTTCGGTGGCGAGTCTTGCCCCGGATAAAAATTAGACATGGTGAAAATAAAATGTCTCCAAAGCGCTTGTCTTCCATTTTTGCTGGTGATCATCGGCGGGCTGGCGGTATCAGCCTGTGCCCAGCCAGCCAGTATAAATGGGAGCTACGATCCGGCATTTGGCAGCCCGCTCGCGGTCCAGACTGATGCGACTGGATTTGGTCTCAATTACTCGGAGTTGGATGCCGCCTATGGTTTAATCGCGAACGGGAATCTCTATCTGTTTTTTCCCGGAAACCTTCAAAATAATGGAAATAATATTAATCTCTTCATTTCTGGTTCAGGCGGTCAAAGCACTTTGAGCGCTGCGAATCCAGGAAATCTTGGGCTGAATAATTTGTCGGTCATGAACGGTTCAACATTCAGCCCCGGATTTTCGGCGGTTTACGCATTAAACGTCAACAACACCAATAAGACTCTTACCGTTAGTCAGTATAATTTGACAAATAATACCGCCGCGGATGCCCTTGGGAGTTTAACGGAAAGTGGCAATATCGTGGTAAATGGAACCGTTGATAACTCAGTGGTGGTCGGGTTCAATAATAACAACTCGAAAACCCAGGCCGCCAATGTTGGCACGGGATCAACCGGCTTGGAACTGGCGATTCCGCTATCATTGATCGGCAATCCCGGCGGCACCATCAACGTTTTGGTCGGCATCAATGGCAATCTGGAAGCATTTCTCTCGAATCAATTTCTTCCAGGATTGGCCTCTGGAACAGCGAATTTAGGCAGGGCCACATTTAACTTCGGTTCGACTGCTGCTGAATATTTTACCGTGCCGGTTTCGGCAGCGCCGGTTCTGACCGTCAATGGCATCACCGCTGATTACGGCATGACGCATGTCTTCGTCAATGAAGTGTCGAATGATGTCGTGCCGCTGACAATTTTATTTTCACCCAATGCTACAAACGTGGTGGAGGCGGATGCTTTTTCCAATCTGAACCGGCGTGACCATGCCACCATGGATGCCAACGGCGACGGCATTGAAGACGGAATTGTGCCGCCGGATGGCAACACCATCGCCACCGGCGACACCAATAATTATTATGAGGCGTATGCGATGTCGCCGACCAGCACGCCGGGGCAGTATTCGCTGACACTCAACGCACAAAAGACCGGGGTCTATCGTCTGACGGCGCGTTGGCAGGTATCGGGTTCGACGAATTGGAATTGGTATAGCACCAACTCTCCTTACATCACCGGCAACCGACGTGACTTTATGGTTGTCGTTTCGCCCAAAAAAGCGCTGAGTGCGGCGGTTTATGAGCTGGCGGTCAATAATATTGACGCGTCAGGCGCGGCATTAAACGGTTCCCAGCGCAGCACCTTCAGCGACCTTACTAATGCTGCCAGCCGCTTTAATCTCAATTATGTGACTAATCTTGGCGTGAACTGGCTCTGGCTTGAGCCAATCCATCCCATAGGCATCGCGGGCAGTATCAACAGTCCCTATTGCGTGAAAAACTATTTTCAAGTGTCACCCTGGATGAGCAAGGCGAACACGCGACCTGCCGGCATGATGGAATTCACAAATTTCGTTGCGGCGGCGGATGCCGCCGGCGTAAATGTGATGATTGATGAGCCGTTTGATCACACAGCCCATGATGTGGAACTGGATAATGAGGGGGTCACTGATTTCGGCGGTCCGGGTAATCCAGGCAATTGGCAACCCACGGATCTGATCCCGATGCGTGTATCACAATTTTTTTCAGCAACCAACGCCTGGTGCAGCCGCGCGTCCAGTTCCAATGACATCGCGATAGCACCCGACATCGATATCGCAAAATGGACCGACGTAAATGATGTATTTTACGGCGTCTATGCCGCGCTGGTTTGTGAAAATCCCCAGGACGACAATAATGACTTGAGCGCCGACGACTGGTTTGATTACAGCACCAACACGGGGAGTTTCGACTACATCACTCAAAACGTTTGGAGATATTATGCCGATTCCATCCTGTATTGGCTCAACCAAACTGGTTGCACCAACGGCACGCCGGCCAGTCAGACCTCCGTGGGCATAGACGGGATGCGCGCTGACTTTGCGGATGGATTGCCGCCGCAATGCTGGGAATACATCATCAACAAGGTGCGGTCGCAGAAATGGGATTTTGTTTTCCTTGCCGAATCTTTGAGCTGGCCACCTCCCAGCGCGCCAACCTATCGCTCTGGTCGTGATTTCGACATTCTGTGTGACAGTGTTTACAACGCGTTTCAGACGGCCACAACGGCTACCAGCTACCAGAACATTTTCAATTTAGAGCGGAGCAGTTACGGCGAGTGCTTGATGTTGTGGAATGCCGCCTCACATGACGCGGGCTTTTACTACACAGATCCCTATCAGGCATTAATCCGATTCATGGTGGGAGGAACCATTGACGGTGTGCCGCATATATTTTATGGACAGGAGTTGGGCACGACGGAATCGTTCGGATTTTCTGTATACGCGGGTGATGTTCCGAGTTTATACAAGTTCAATTCTTTGGTGCCCGCCATCACGACCGCAGTTGGCAATTTAAGAGTAGATCAACTTTATCCTCTTTACGCGGCTGTAGGGCAGGCCCGCCAGGCCAGCCCGGCGTTGCAAAGCGCCAACCGCTCTTTCCTTAACTCGACCGTGTCTCAACCCAATATTTATGCAGTGGCCAAGTTTACAGCCACCAACGGCTTCCCGAACTTCAATGACGTGGTCTTCGCATTCGTGAATCTCGATGTTACTAATGGCCACTCGGCTGTTTTTAACGTAAACGTTGGGGCGAACGGGACAAACCTTTTCGGCATCGACCCCGCGCGCATGTATAACGCGAAAAACATCGCCGCTTATGTCGGGGCTGATCCGGACCGCCGCACATATTGGTTGTGGGGTGCCGGCGGGATCGCTGGCAGCAATCTGCTGGCAAATGGGGTTTCGGTTTCGCTCAACCCGGTGCCGACCAGCAGCGCCGGTTGGACGAATTTGCCTTACGAAGCTCAATATTTGAAGCTTTACGACGTGGCCCAGCCCGCAATCCTCGCCGCACCAACGACGACCGGCGCTTATGTCATAGGCAACAGTGTGACGTTCTACTGGCTGCCACTGAACGATCCGGAGGGCGGTGTGTCGGGCTATCGGGTTATTGTCGGGACTTCACCGGGTGCTTCCGATGTCTTCAGCGGTATCATCCAAGGCACGACAATCACGGTGACGACCAATTATGGCGTGACGCTTTACGCAGAAGTGAGCGCGATTAACAACGCTGGGATCCAAGGAACTGCCAGCATTAGCAGTGCCGGTGTAACTTTAGTGGATCCGAATTGGATCCCGGTTTTAAGCATGCAAGGCAACAGCGCGCTTAGTTGGACTAGTGTTTCCGGCCTGACTTACCAAGTCTGGTCCACCACCAACTTGGGCACTCCGTTCACGACCATTGGTGGTGTCATTACTGCTTCCGGATCCACAACCCAAAGCACAAACAACTTTACTGATCCAGAAAGATTTTATCGCGTCCAAATTATCCCTTAGCGGAACTGCCCATGGCACGTTTGGATTGGTGGTTTTTTCCGGTGCGCTGTGGACCGTGCTGCTGCTCCGACAGGTGGCCGCAGCGTTTTGGTTTACACTGCTTGTGCCGGGCGTGATTATGGTGATTATTGTCGCCATATTTGGGGGTCGCTCTGACGACTTTGTCTCCGGCATGACTGCGAGCGCCCTGGGCATTTACAGTCTCGTTGGATTTTTCTTCGCCCGCTGGTTGTTTCTGCGGGCCCAGGATTTACAATGGTCAGGGGGCGCCATTGTCATGCCTGAAATGCACGGATTGGGGTGGCTGAAATCCGTGTCAGGCCGGCAGCCGATGTGGCGTCCACGCGCCGCACTTTATTGGAAGGAAATTCAGCTGCACCAATCACAATTTGTCATCGCTTTCGTGCTGGTCGAGCTGCACCTGGGAGTCATTGCTGTGCGAAAATTCTACGATCTGGAAAATTCCCGCGATTTGAAATCCGCTCTGGAAGCTTTTTGGGGCATCGGGTTAGTGATGCCGTTACTGGTCGGGTGCGCAGCGGTGAGCGGGACATTGCGCCGATCTGGTGGGATTTTTGGCATAAAGCGGATGCCGAAAAGGTGAAGCCGCAAGCGTCAATGGTCGGGACTGCGATTTTGAAAAAAGTAAAATTACCGTATTGGGCGACCCGGCCACCGGAACGAAGAATTGGCAAATTCGCCGCGTCCCCATGATTCCCACCATGCGCCGGTTGTTGAAGCGGCTGCAAACAGAGCGTGGTGAAACGGAATTTTTAAGCCAGCCAGTCATGTTGGTTCACGAGTGCCAGGGTGCGATTGATACGGCCTGCACGAAGTTGGGCACCTGGACCGCCCCATCATGCACCTCGATGATCCGCCGGTCATTCTCAACCAGTGCCGCAATGGAAACTGATTTGGGCGGTGACAACGTGAAATCGTAAAACACCCGGCGATTGGCAGATTCATGCACGTTCCCATCTTTATCCACACTGACACGTTTTGAATTCAGCCGGGGAGTCAATTGCTCATTGGTTCGTCGGAGAATGTTCTGGCACAAGTTCAAGAACTCCTTTTCCGTTGTAATGCCCGGCAATCCCAATTCTCTTGCCCCATCCGGCACGCGACTTCACTCAGGCCGTTCCACCGTGCCGGTGCCGCTTTCCGCTTGTCAGCGTGCGGGATGAGTCCTAAAGTGCGTTTGTTCGCCGTGAGATAAATTTGACATGATCGAATTGATTCAATTTCCGTGGAGTCCGTTCTGCCTGGTGCAACGGCGAATCTTGGAATTTTCTGGCACGCCCTTCAAAATCACCAACATTGCCAACCAGGACCGTTCGCTGGTCTGGAAGCTCACCCGGCAGCGTTATTACGGCGTGCCAATTGTGCGTGACGGTAAAAACGTGATTTTTGAAATTAACGAAGACTCGCAGGTTGTCGCCAAATATCTCGACGGGAAACTGGAACTCGGCCTGTTCCCGGCGCAATGGCGCGGCGTGCAATCCGTCCTCTGGAAATTCATCGAAAACGAAATCGAAGGCGCCACGTTCCGGCTCAACGACATTTACTGGCGGGAAAATGTTCCGGCGGCGGACCAGTTGCAGTTCCTGCGGTTCAAGGAGCGCAAGTTCGGCCGCGGCTGCATTGACCAATGGCGCAAGGAACAAAAACTCTGGCTCAAAAAGCTCGAGGAACGGCTGATTCCGTTTGAAATCATCCTGACGCACCAGGCATTTTTATTGGACGGCCAGCCGCGTTTCGTGGACTTCGACCTGTTCGGCATGCTCGAAAATTTTCTCTACTCCGGCCATTATAAACTGCCCGCGCGCCACAAACAGATCCAGCAATGGCATCAGCACATGTCCCGCATCAAATTGAAGCACCTGAAATGAAACCAGTTTGTCACCCAAACGCCGCCGGCCTGCAACCTCGCTTTGCTTTGCTGAAAAAAGTTTTTATTACACCTCAGTGAAAAATTACATTCTCGACACCAACGTTGTCCTCCACGATCCAAACGCGCTCCTCAACTTCGCCGACAACAATGTCCTGATTCCCATCGAGGTCATCGAGGAGATTGACCGCTTCAAGCGCGAATCCTCCGAGCTGGGCCAGAACGCGCGGCAGGTTTCGCGGATGCTCGACGGCTTTCGCGGCGAAGGCAGCTTGAGCGAGGGCGTGAATCTGCCCAATGGCGGCAAGCTGAAAATCGCGTTTCTCAAAAACGGCCACGGCCCGGCGAACGGCGACAGCCACATCCTGAACAGCAACAGCGTGGACAACCGCATCCTCGCGTTCGCCGCCAGCATCCAGAAGGCGCAGCCGAAAAATCCGACCATTCTCGTTTCCAAAGATATTAATTTGCGCATCAAGGCCGACGCGCTCGGCTTGCAGGCTGAGGATTACGAGAACGACCGCGTGCTCATCCAGGATCTTTACACAGGCATGATCGAAATGTCCGTCAGCCCGGAAAAAATGGCGACGTTCCGTGCCAACGGCGAACTAGAGATCAACGGCGGCAAGAAATATTTCCCGAACGAATTCTGCACGCTCATTGACGAGGCGAATCCCAAAAAAGCCGCGCTCACGAAAGTGGATGCGACCGGCACGAAGCTCGTGCCCATCATCGACTGTCGCGAAGGCATCTGGGGCATCAAGCCGCGCAACCGGGAGCAGCATTACGCCTTCGACGCGCTGCTCGACGACCGCATTAAGCTCGTCACGCTCATGGGCAAGGCCGGCACGGGAAAAACTTTGATGGCGATGGCCGCAGGCCTGAAGCGCACAGTGCTTGACCGCGAATTCCGCCGGCTAGTCGTCGCGCGCCCGACCATTTCCATGGGCAAGGAACTCGGTTTTCTGCCCGGCTCGCTCGAGGAGAAACTCGCGCCGTGGATGCAGCCGATTCACGACGCGCTCGAAATGTTGAGCGACCTGAACATGGGCCACGATCATCGCCGCAGCGGCGACTTGATGCGCTCCGGCAGCATCGTGGTGGAGGCGTTGAGCTACATCCGCGGCCGCAGCATCGCGAACCAGTTCATGGTCATTGACGAGGCGCAAAACCTGACGCCGCTCGAGGCCAAGACCATCATCACGCGTGTCGGCGCGGGCACGAAGATAATCTTCACCGGCGACCCGTATCAGATTGACAATCCCTACGTGGACTCGTCCTCGAACGGTTTTAATTATATCGTCAGCCGTTTCCGCGACCAGGCCATTGCCGCGCACATTGAACTGCAAAAGGGTGAACGCTCGGAACTCGCGGAACTCGCGGCGAATATTTTGTAAGTTTTAAGAACGACAGGTCGCGGTTACTGACGGGGGTGCCTTAATTTAAAATAAGATCAGTTCCAAGAACCGATTTAGGAACGTTTGTCTTTTCTGGCATTTCCCATGTATTGCTCACTCTGACCGCGCCATTATTTGCCAATGCGTTTTCAAGCATCTTTATGTTATGGATAGCTGCTTCAGCGGATGAAGATTGCCGGTTCGTTCGACATAGATAAATAACGAGAAGTGACAAAATCCCAATAAAAACAATTACAATCACGCGTTTCTTGGTCTTGGTAATCATTTTTATAATCGACTAAAATTCTTATTTTCTCGCTTTTCTGATTCGCTTCTTCGATGCCTGACGGTTGGTTAATTTTATCTTGGCAGGTTTGCTCTTCGCCTTCACGCGCGCCGCATCGCCCCACAAACCTTCCAGATCGTAGCGTTCGCGCGCGTCGGTGCGCATGACGTGGACGATCACGTCGAAAAAATCCAGCACCACCCATGCGCCCTGCAACGAGCCGTCCGTGCGCGTCGGGCGCAGGTCGTGCTCCTCGCGCAGGCCGTCGGCGATTTCGCCCACGATGGCGCGCAGGTGCGGCTCGCTTGAGCCGGACGCGATCACAAAATAATCCGTCACGGACGACAAATCGCGCACGTCGAGGATGACGATGTTTTCCGCCTTTTTGTTGTCCGCGTAATCGCGGCATAGCCCGGCCAGTTTTTTAGAATCCATAGTTGCGGGGAGAATTTAACCACGAATGGACACGAAGGAACACGAATAAAATTTGGGGTAGACACGGATTGCACAGATTGGCACGGATTTAATTGTTCAATCTTGTCCCATCAGCAATCGTGAAAATCCGTGAAACCCGTGTCAAAAATCAGGTGTAAAGTTTTGCCGCGTGAATCGCCTCAGCCACGAAAGGCGGCAGCAGGTTTTCCACCGGCAGGCCGGCCTTGATCCGCGTTCGGATTTGCGAGGACGACACGTCGAACGGAAAACCTTTCAGCGTCCGGCCGCGAAACATTGGCGGGAATACCGCTGGCGCACCGCCCGGTCGTGGAATCGCGATGAATTCCGCGCGCTGCGCCAGCTCCGCCGGTTCGCGCCATTCGTTCAGCTTCGCCACGTTGTCGGCACCGAGGAGATAAAAAATTTTCGCTGCCGGAAACTTTTTCGCGTAATCGTGCAGCGTGTCCACCGTGTAGGAAATGCCGCCGCGCCGGATCTCCTGTTCGTCAATGTCGCAATTCGTCCTGCCCGCGAGCGCGAGCCGGAGCAGTTGCAGCCGGACGCCGGCGGGCGCGGGCTGGTTCTCCGGCTTGAACGGTGATTGCGCCGCCGGAATAAAAAAAAGTTTGTCCAGGCCCAGTTCCTCGACCGCCGCCTGCGCGACGAGCAGGTGCCCGAGGTGAACCGGGTCGAACGAGCCGCCAAATAATCCAAGTTTCATTTTCAATCCCAATCCAGATACGAGACGCGGAAATTTTCCAGCTTTGCCGGCTCGTCGGTGCCGCAGACTTGCAGCAGCGGCTTTTCGCCATAAAACGATGGCCATTGCGAAAAGGTGCTTTTCGTGCCGAGAATATAGTCGCAGCGGGCCAGCGCGTAAATGTCGCTCATGGGCGAACCGGCACCCAGCCCGACAATCAGTCCGGGAAATTCGCCGAGGCTGCGCGGCTCGTCGCTGCAAACGAAAAAGGCGACGCGGCGGCCGGGAAATTGCGCGGCCAGTTCGTGCATCCACGCGGCGTAGCGCGCAATCGGGAAAAAATATTTGCCGTCGAACCAGCCGCGATAATCGCCCTGCCGGATGTGGACGCCGATGACGACGTCCGCTTCGCGCCGCAGCGAGTCAATCGCGGCGCGGCTGGCGGCTTCAAATTTTTCAACCGGCCGGAAATAGGCGCGGATTTTGTCGGCGTGCTTTTTCACCAGGCTCGGCGTGCGCAGCCACCAGCCATAGACAAAAATAATTTTGGCCGGGCGGATTTTCTCCTGGTATTCCGGGCCGTCCAGTAGGGTGATTTTTGTTCCCGGCAATTCGCCTAACGTGATGGCGGCGTTGCCGAAGACCGGGAAGCGCCGGTTCAACGTGCTGATGGCGCGGGTCAGGTGATAGGGAATCCGCGTCTTGCGGAGCGCAGCGGCGACGCCGGGAACGACATCCATCCAGCTCCGGCGTTTCGGACGCGGATAGCGGCAGTAAATGTTGCCGCGCGTGCCTTCAAAAAATTCGGAGTAGGAATGAAAGGTGAAATTGACGAGGCGATGGCCCTGTTCCTCCGCGAGGGCGATGAAATTGGCGAACAAAATGGTGCGGTTCGCGAGCCGCCCGCACCGAAGCCCGATGGTGAACAGTTTTGGCTTTTTGGGCGGCGTCATCGGGCAAAATTATCCACAGTGTCCGGTTTGAAAACAAACTTTTCTTCAATGCTTCAGACCGGCTCGGTGTAGTCGAGGTCTTTGCCATACGTTTCGTCGAGGCCGCGCAGCGCCCAGAGCGCGATCAAAATGCAGGCCGTCCCGACGATGGCGGCGCTGACCACGACGCCGATGGGCGTGCCGCCGATTTTATAAGATTTCAAAAAATTGAATGCGAGCGTGAGCGGCACGACGGAGCCGCGGATGAAATTCGGCACCGTGGTCGCCACGGTCGCGCGGATGTTCGTGCCGAACTGCTCGGCGGCGATGGTCACAAACACCGCCCAGTAGCCGACGCCGAAGCCGAGAAGGTTGATGACGAGATAAAATGTCGCGGCGGAAAATCCGGCGCAGAAAAAATACGCGGCCATCGCCGCCAGCGTGAACAGGATGAACGCGAAGACGATTTTTTTGCGCGAACGCAGTTGCTGGCTGAAGAAGCCGCTGGCAAATCCGCCGAACGTGATGCCGAGATAGGCAAAAGCGACGGCGTGGGCGGCGTCAACGGCGCCCTGGATTTGCAGGGCTTTCGAGATTTCCGGCGAGAAGGTGACGAGGATGCCGATGACAAACCACAACGGCACGCCGATGAGGATGCAGCGGAGATATTTCGCAAAGCGGTTCCAGTCGGTGAACAGCGACAAAAAATTTCCGCGCGCGATTTGCGCCGGGCCGGCTCGCAGTTGTTTGAACATGCCGGATTCGGCGACGCTCATCCGCAAAATCAAAAGAACCAGTCCCAGTCCGCCGCCGATGAAATAAGCCGTGCGCCAGTGAACCAGGCCGGCAACGAGCCCGCCGACCACCGCGCCAAAAACGCCGACCGTGGCGACAATCATCGTGCCGTAGCCGCGCGCTTCCGTGGAAAGAATTTCGGACACGAGCGTGATGCCGCCGCCGAGTTCGCCGGCGAGCCCGAAGCCGGCGATGAACCGCCAGACGGCGTAAGCCTCGACGGAATGGACGAAGCCGTTGGCGAGGTTGGCGACGGAATAAAGCAGGATGGAGCCGAACAGCAAAACGACGCGGCCCAGCCGGTCGCCGAGAATGCCGAAGGCGATTCCGCCGACGAGCATTCCGGCCATCTGGCAATTGAACAGAAAAATGCCGCGCTCCAAAATCTGGTCGCCGGAAAAGCCGAGGTCTTTCAGGCTCGCGCCGCGCACGATGGCGAACAGTATCAAATCATAAACATCCACGAAATAGCCGAGCGCGCCGACGATGACGGCGGGCTTGAGGATTTCGCGCAGGGCGGATTCGCTGGATTTCATTTATGAGTCGTGAGAATTTAAGATATTAGAAGTCCGCAACGCAAGCCGGCTCACCGGCAAACCCGCTCGACAAACATCCGCATTTTTGGGAAAACGGAGGCGGATGATGAACTTTAGCACCTTCAACGCGCCGTGGGGAAAAACGCTCCGCTGGATGTCGGGGTTCAGTTGCGTCATCATTCTGGCGGCGGTGATTCCCTTGAGTTTGAAAATCAAATCCGAAAACCTGCGCTGGCTGCCGGCGCTGCCGCTGCTGATCCTGCCGGTCGCGGCGCTGTTTGCCATCCGCAGCTACGCTATTGAACCCAATGTGCTGGCCATCCGGCGGCTGCTGTGGACGACGCGGCTGCCGCTGTCCGGCTTGCAATCCGCCGAGCTGTCGCCGAACGCGATGCGCGGGAGCGTCCGGTTGTTTGGCAACGGCGGGATGTTTTCGATCACCGGCCTGTATCGCAACCGCGCGCTGGGCAATTATCGCGCGTTCGTCACCGACCTGACCAAAACAGTCGTTCTGCGGTTTCCGAAACACACCTTCGTCATCTCGCCGGAAAAACCGGAGCAGTTCGTCGCGGAAATTTCCCAGTTCGCCTTTCGCACTTCATAAATTCATGACGCGCCATTGCCACAACTGCGGCGAACCCTGGACGCTCGACGGCCAGCCGGGGCGCGGCGAGGTCTGCATGAAATGCCGCGCGGACCTGCGCGTCTGCCTGAACTGCGCCAGCTACGATCCGCGTGTAGCGCAGCAATGCCGCGAGCGCCGGGCCGAGCCGGTGCTGGAAAAGGCCGTCGGGAATTTTTGCGAATTTTTCGACTTTGCCCGGCGCAATTGGACGCCGAAATCCGAAGTCAATTCCCGCGAAGTGGCGGCGCGCGAGCGGATGAACAAGTTGTTCGGCGATTGAATGCGTAGGTCGCAAAATCCTTGTTTGAAAAACTCCCGGCGTTAAACTTGCGGCTTAATTTCCAATTTGTCTCGAACCCATGAAAAACATCACGCGCGTCTTCTGGCTGTTTGGACGTTCCGGTGCCGGCAAGACCACGCTGGCCCTGCGCCTGCGCGACGGTTTGCAGGACCGGAAAATTCCCGTGGTCTATCTCGACGGCGACGAGATGCGCTCGACGCTCTGTTCGGACCTGGGTTTCAAGCCGGAGGCGCGGCTGGAAAACCATCGGCGCATCGCGGAAATCGCCCGGCTGCTCGCCAATCAGGGGTTGAACGTGGTGGTTTCCACGATGGCACCGGAGCACCAGCAGCGCGACCTCGTGGCGCAGATTCTGGGCGAGAAGCTGGTGTGGTTTTACATTCATGCGCCGCTGGACATCTGCATGGCGCGCGACCCCAAAGGCATTTACAAGCGCGCACTGGAGGGAAAAATCCAGCAGTTGATCAACTATCCGTTCGATGTGCCGCGGCCGGCGGAACGGGAAAACTATATCAACACCATCGCCCAGAGTGTGGATGAATGTTACCACGCCATCCTTGAAGTGGTGAAGGGGCATTTGACCGACTTCGAGATTTGAGCCGGCGCCGCGAGGCGAAAAAATGTTCGGCGATTGATTTCCATTGAAACCTCCAGCACCAAGCCAGACACTTCGCCAATGAAAGTCAGCGGGTTCACTTTTCTTCGGAACGGACAGAAGCTCGGCTATCCGTTCGTCGCGTCCATCCGCTCGATTTTGCCGCTGGTGGACGAGTTCATTATCGCACTCGGCCCGTGCGACGACGACACGGAAAAAATGGTGCGCGACATCGGCGACCCGAAAATCCGCATCATCCCAACGACGTGGAATGAAAAAATGCGCGGCGATTACAGCGTGGGTGGTTTTGTCTATGGCCAGCAAAAATCCATCGCGCTCTTCAACTGCACCGGCGACTGGGCGTTTTATCTGGAAGCGGACGAGGTGCTTCACGAAAATGATCGGCCGAAAATCCGCGCGGCGATGGAAAAACACCTGGCCGACGAACGCGTCGAGGCGCTGGCGTTCGACTATCTGCATTTTTACGGGAACAAAAACACCGTCGCGTGGTCGCCGGGCTGGTATCGCAGCGAAGTCCGCATCCTCCGCAACACGATTCCGGCGTGGTCGAGCGAGGCGCTGTTTTTCAACATTGTGGAAAGCCACAAAAAATCGCGCTATCCGCGCGCGGCGCACACGGGCGCGACGATTTTTCACTACGGCTGGGTGCGCAGCGAGGCGCAGATGAATTTGAAGTCGGCGAGCGTGCAAAAATACTGGAACCGTAATCCGCCGGCGGTGCTGGACTACTCGCAGATTGATTCCGCCGCGTTGAAATTATTTTCCGGCTCGCATCCGAAAGTGATTCAAGACTGGCTGCCGGCGGCGGCGGGAATTTTTCCGGCGGATCCGAATCACCGACTGACGCCGCGTGAAAAAAAACACCGGCGGATGATGTGGCTCGAAAATAAATTCGGCCTGAAGTTTAGCAAAAAGCATTACCAGCCGGTGAATTGACAATCCGGGCGACGGCCAGGTTGACTTCGGCCACGGAAATTTCCGCGATGGCCTCCGGCCTGGGCGCCGCCACGACCCAGTCGGGATGCTGGAAAGGCGCCGGACAGCCGGGCGATAATTGGTGCATGAGCATCAAAACCCGTTTGCCTAGCGCGACGGCCAGATGCAAGGCACCGGTGTCGCCGCCGGCCACCAGCGTGGAAAGTTGCATGAGGCCGCCGGTGACGAGCAATGGCACGCCGGCAGAAACCGCCAGTCCTTCCCGCCGCGCCGGCTCCAGCGCGGCAAAGTCGGCGGCACCGCCGCCGATGATTATTTGCAGACCCGCAGCCCGCCAGTGCTTGGCGACGGCGAGATAATTTCCGAGCGGCCAGTTTTTATGCGCCGCGCTGGTGAACGGCTGGAGGTAGATCGTGGGTCTTGTCGGATCGAGCTGGTGGTCTGCGAACCAGTTCCGTGCGTCATTTAACGCCGCATCCGGCAGGACAAATTCATTGCGGACTTCACCAATTTTCAGGCCGCATTGCGCCAGCATCCGCCGGTGCCATTCGGCGGCGTGAATTTCCGGGGCATGTTGGATTTTCCGGGTGTAAGCCCGGCCGCGCCCGGCGGTCTGCACCGGCCCCCAGCGTTGGGGCGCGCCGGTGACGCGGGCGAGCCAGCCGGTTTCGCCAATGCCGTGCAAATCCACGACGAGGTCAAATTTCCCGGCGCGCAGCCGCCGCACCAGTCCGAAAAATTCCGGGACGACTTTCAACGGATGGCCCCCGCGCAGCGCGGCGCGATCAACGGCAATGACGTCGTTCACCTCGCGGAAACCGCGCAGCAACCCGGTGTTTTCCTTCGACGTCAGAAAAGTAATTTTTGCCGTCGGAAAATTATCGCGGATGACGTTGACGGCGGGCAGCGTCAAAACAACGTCGCCGATGGATTTCAGCCGGATGAGCAGGATGTTCTTCATGGAATCAAAGGTGTCGCTCAAGATCCCGTAAGACCTAGCGATTCCAAAAGCGTCCGACGGTAGGCTTCGCGGGAATAACGCCGGGCATAAGTGCGCGCGGCGGCGGAAAATTCACTGATTTCCTTTGGCGAAAAAGCGGCCGCCTGCCGGATTTTTTCACGCAGCGCCGTAACGTCGCCGGAAGGAAACAACAGCCCCAGGCGCTGTTCGCGTGTCAGCCGACCGAGCAATTGTTCGTTCGAAACGATGACCGGTCTGTCCGCCGCCATCGCGCGCGAAAGCACCCCGCTGGTTCCGAAATGATCCAGATACGGCAGCAGCACGACGTCGCTGGCGGCAAAGCAGTTTTTTTCTTCCGCCACCGAAACGTAGCGGTTGATAAGCGCGGCACGGCCCTGGCGAACGAGCTGTTCCAGGCCGGCGGCGGTTTCGCCGGAGGGATTCTGCTGGCCGGCGCAGAGCAGAAACGCGGGGGAATCCGCAGCCAACTCCAGCAGGGCGCGCACGGCCAGATGCAATCCCTTGCGCCGGTAGCCGCCACCGTAAAACAAAAAGATTTTTTTATCCGCCGGCAGATTCAGCGACTGCCGCGCTGCGCAGTTTTCGCCGTCATAACCCGCCGGACACGGGTCGGGCAGGAAAAAAAACGGCGCTCCGGAAAATTGTCTCTTCAAATCGTGCGCGAGATATTCGTCAACAAACAAAAGCTGTTGCAGCCAGCCGTTCTGGATCAGCCGCCGGAATCCAGGCTCCTTGAGCCAGCGGTCAAACGACCAGTGCGGCGCGCCCAAAAAACGCGGGCGATGATAAATGCCGCCCATCCGTCCGCGCAATTCGGCCGGCGGAAAAATGCCAAAAGTTGCGCGACGCCAGCAGTGCGAGGCGATTTCATCAAACGCGCACAGGAAAACATTGTCCGCGCCGCTGGCGCGCAGGCAGTGGGCGACGGAACCCATTTTCCGGTCGCCGTGCCGGTTGCCGTTTGCGTCGTAGGCATTGAGCAATTTGATCTCCGACAGAAGGTCGCCGAGTTGTTTGCGGACTTTGGCGGCGTTTTCCGGCCGCAAGTCGGCGGCCAGCGTCAGTTGCAGTCCGACGGAGAGCAGATCCTCGGCGATGAAGCGCAGCCAGCCCAGATGATGGCCTTCGGTGCGCGGTTCGTAGAGCAGCAGATGTTGGCGGGGCGTCACGGCACGGATTTGTTTTGCAGCTCCCAAAGTTTGGCGTATTTCAAAAAGGTGTAATAGCCGTGCAGCGCGCTGACCAGGAAGCCGACGGCGCCTTCGCGGAAACCCTGCTGCGCAACATATTTTTTCAGAAACGCGCCGACCGGGTTCAGCGCCAACTCGCGAAAACCGGCGCGGCGGCCCGCTTCAAAATACCGCTTCGCCATCAGCGTGGTGTAACGGTCGGTTTTGGACAGCACGACCGCCAATGTCGGCCAGGGATGCTGCAGAACAGCGTGCTCGAAATGGCCGACGACGCCGGAACATTCAAAACCTTCATGCACCAAGTCCTCGCGGTAACGGAACTGGCGGCGGTCGAAAACTTGCGGCTGGCGGTAATCAGGATAAAGGCCGCAATGATGAACAGGATGTCCGAGGAAAAAATTCCGGCGCGGCACGAAATATGCTGCGCACTTTGGTTTGATTAATTTCCCCCGGACTTCGGCGGCAAATTCCGGCGTGCTGCGCTCGTCGGAATCAATGCTCACGACCCAGTCGTGCTTCAGCAAGGCGAGCGCATCGTTGCGCAATTTTCCGAAGCCCTCGAATTTGACGTTCACATGCCGCGCGCCGAATTGCGCGCAGACCGCCGCCGTGTCGTCGGTGCTGAACGAATCCACGACCACGACTTCGTCCGCCCACGAAACCGTCGGCAGCACTTCACGAAGATTTTGCGCCTCGTTGAAGGTGATGATGTAAAGGCTGACGGGTGTCGGCATGAGTTTTTTCCGCCAATAATCCTACAAGGCGCAAACTATTATTCAAGACGCCATTCTAATTTCGCGGCTGCGGAACCGGCGTTTGCAGCACAGTTTCAACCGAGTTGACCAAATCTCGGATCACAATGCCTTGCAACGCCGCGTGACGGTCAGCGCCCGTGCCCATCAGCGTGCGGTGGCGGGGGCCGACAGGAATCCACTCTTCCGCACCGGGATTGGGCCGGAACCAGGACACCGTCGGCGTGCCGGTCATCAGCGCCATGTGCAGCGTGCCGGTGTCGCCGCAAAGATGCACGGCGCTGTGCTGGATGACGGCGGCCAGTTGCATCAAATTCAAATCGCCGGCAAACACGCGCCACGGTTTGCGCGGCAGGCCGCGCAGCAGCGCGTCCAGTTTGCCGCGCTCACGTTCGTTGGGCGCGCAGGAGAGAATCAACTTTTTCTCCGGCCAGCGGGTTTCGAGCGAATGGATAAGTTCAGTGAGTTGTTCCGGCCGCAATTCCTTGCGGTCGTCCGTCGTGAACGGGCTTAAATGAAAATAACTGCCGGCATCCGCCTCCGAAAGTCCCGCCGCCGCCAGATGTTCCGGTTTGATTTCGACGTGAAATTCGGGCTGCGTGAACGGAAAGCCCGCCAGCTCCAGACAGCGGCAGCGTTGCAGATAAACTGGCTGGCCGCCGAACGGATACGAAACGTGCGCCGTGAACCTTTGTTTCCAAAACGGCGGGCCACCGTCGCCCGGCAAGCGCCCCAGCCGTTCGCGCGACCCGCTGAAAAATGTCAGCCAGCTTGACCGGTCCGAACCATTCAAGTTGATCAGCACGTCGAATTTTTCCCGACGCAGCCCGGCGACGAACTGGAAATTTTCGCGCAACGTGGCATGACGCGGATAGCGCATGTAGCCCCAAACGCGGTCCACCCACGGAACGCATTCCATGAAGGACACGACCTGCGAGGAAACGGCCACGTGAAGTTCGGCCTGCGGATACGCCTGCCGCACCATCCACAGCGCCGGCAGCATGTGAACCGTGTCGCCGAGAAAGCCGAGGTCGAGCACCATCACCTTGCGAGCGGACCGGGTGCGGGCGAGAAAGTTTTCCGGCGTGTCCGTCATGTTG
Organism: uncultured Verrucomicrobiae bacterium; assembly: GCA_963738245.1. Classification (GTDB taxonomy): domain Bacteria; phylum Verrucomicrobiota; class Verrucomicrobiia; order Limisphaerales; family UBA11358; genus UBA11358. The sequence goes on along the minus strand of CAVTWB010000012.1, from coordinate 336,012 downwards.
TCATAATTTACCAGCCATCAGCTTCCATCTTGTGCCAATGGTAGGGTTTGACGATTATCCAGCGGCCAAAAAGGAGGCGCCGCAGGAAATGCCATTTGCCTTTTCGCTGGGACACAGGAGTGATTTTTGTCGAAAAGATTTTTTCGAAGAAGTCGAGTATCCGTTGGTGGCTGAAAAACTGATTCGGCTGGTCATCGTGAAAATACGGATGGCGCATGTATTCAAGATATTTTTCGTCGTCTTTGTCCAGCTCGATGATTTTTTCGATGAGCGCCTCGTTGCTGGCGAAATCCGCGCGGTTGAGGAAGCTGCGCGGGTTGAACTGCCCGGCGATGGTGGGATCGCCCCAGTAAATGGGCAGGCAGCGCGCCACCATCGGCTCAAAGATTTTTTCCGTCGCGTAGCCCGCCAGCGACCGATTTTCAAAGGCAATGTTGAACTTGTATTGGCGCAGAAATTCAATCTTGTGATCTGATCCCCATGGAATAGGGCCGCCGATGTTGTTGAACTTGCGCCCGCCGCTGTCCACCTTTTTGTATTTGGAGAGCTTGCGAAAGAACTCCACGCGGTTTCCGTTCTTGCGCGGGTTGTAGCCGCCGATGACGAAGCTGCAAAATTTTGTCTTGGCGGCCAGAATGCGGCGGTGGTCGTCGTTCTGCTTGATGAGTTGCTGCGGATCGCCGTAAGACACGTAGAAAGGCAGTTGCAAATGGCGCGGATCGTTGAGGCCGACCGAGCCGAGGGAGTAATCGCACTCCCGATAATCCGGCATAAAGGATTCGCCCGAAAAAGAAATTTTGATCCCGGACTGAAGCCGGTGCGAGTGGCCGCCGTGACCATAGATCAAAAAATCCGGCTGGACGCACAATTCCAGATGAAACCGCTCCGACAGCACCTTGAACAGGAGCAGTTCAGTCTTATTGACGTTGTCGCCCCAGTCACAAAAATCGATCCGGATTTTTTTCATGGCCATGCGTCTGGCAAAATTGCAAAAAAGGTTTTCCGTTCGCAGTTTGACTGGAACCGTTGGAAATTCAAGGTGCTTTTGGGTTGCGGCATGGCAGGAAGACAGGGAGCCGGCACAATGTTCGCATTTTTTGCCAGTGAAATGGCGGCGTTTTGACGCCAGCACCACCGAAGCCAAGCTGGCAAACGGCGGCGGCCAAAAGTCTGAAGCGCTTCTCCGGCCCTGCCGGAATGGATTTGGCCGCTGGGAAAATTGTTTGGAATTTTGCAGTTGTTTCGGTAGCATCGCCCGATGTTCACAGCAAAGCGGGCAAAGCCGTTTGTGAAAGGTTGCCGGCGGAATGGGGCGGGACAGCTTTTCGACAAATTCCTCAATCTGCGGGGGAGAATCACTGAGGTTGTTCGCGAAAGGAATGTTTCGTCGCTCCTGAAAATTTCCCGAAATCTTTTTTGTGACGCACTCCGGCCACGCGGGTTTGACCTGCCGGGCAAGCGCTCAAACCGCCTCGCGGAATTTTTATGAAACCACTTCGCTCCCAAATTAACAGCCTGCTGGCCCAGGTGCCGATTGACTTCGGCGGCGGATGCAGCGTCAGCAAGGCCAGCGTGATGGCGTATCTCATCCGCCGGTTCCGGATGAAAACCTCGCTGGACATCGGGGTCTATCGTGGCCGGAGCCTTTTACCGCAGGCTTTGGCACACAAGGAATTCACCGGCGGGACGGCTTACGGGGTTGATCCCTGGTCGAACGATCTGGCCAGGGAAAAAGACAATGTCCAGTTAAAGGAGAGAATTGACCGCTTTCTGGGCGAGACGGATTTTGAAGCGATTTACCGGGAGGTGGACCGGCTGCGAACGGCGGGCGGATTTGAAAATCATTGTCAATTGGTGAGAATGACCTCGGCGGCAGCGGCCGGTTGGTTTGCACAAAACAAAATCACCTTCGATCTCATCCACATTGATGGCAACCACGACACGGCACCGGTTTTGAAAGACGTGGAGCTATACCTGCCGTTGCTCAAGTCGGAAGGATTCATCGTGATGGATGACGTCAGTTGGGAATCCGTCAAGCCGGCTTACAACCAGGTGGCCGCCCGCCTGACCCGGGTGTTCCAGCGTGTTGATGCGATGAACGACTACGCCGTGTTCTGGGACATGAAATCGCAAATGAAATGTGCATGGATGAAATTTCTGCTCGGGTTCGCGGGCAGGGGGTGACCAGACTGCATCGGTCAACTTCCACTGGTTGAAAGCCGGACATGAGCAAGAAACTTAACAGATCCCTGCGCCGGCTTTCACAAATTTTCCTGCCCAAAACGGAGGTGGACGTGGCGATTTTCGACGACGTCTTTCCGCACCCGCTGTCGGCCTTCCGGCTGGCGGAATACAACGCCTACCTCGGCCGCTTTTCCAGTTGCCGGGCCTATTCCACCGGCGGCGCTGTGCCGACGACCGGCAAAAGCCGGACGTTCAAAGAAGTGCTGGCCGAATACGCCGGAAATTATCCGCAGTTTAAAGAACGCGTCTCGGCCTTTCCCGGATTTCGGGGCGTGAAACCGAAAATCGCCTGCTGCATGTTCATCAACAATGCCCGCTGGGTTCTGCCGCTGGCGGAACGGGCCGGAGCCGGCTTTGTCTTCACGCTTTATCCCGGCGGCGGCCTGCGATTGCGGGACAAGGAATGCGACGAACGCTTGAAGCGCGTCTGCTCTTCCAAAAATTTCCGCAAGCTGATTGCAACCCAGAACGTGACCCGCGACTACCTGCTGGAAAACGGGATTTGTCCGGCCGAAAAAATCGAGTTCATTTATGGCGGGGCTTTTCCGTGTCATGCCACCGGCAGTGCCGCGCCGGAACAAAAACATTTTGGCGAATCCAAGGACACCTTCGACCTGTGTTTTGTGGCGCACAAATACATGCCCCAGGGGCGGGACAAGGGGTATGATCTTTTTGTGGCGACCGCCAAAAATCTTGCCCGCTCCTGTCCACGGGCGCGGTTTCATGTCGTCGGCCCATTTTCAAAAGAGGATCTGGACGTCGCCGGGCTTGGCGACCGCATCATTTTTTACGGCTCGCGGAACCCTGAATTTTTCGGCGAATTTTACAGCCGCATGGAAATGATTCTTTCGCCCAACGCGTCATTTATCCTCCACCCGGGCGCATTTGACGGGTTTCCCACGGGCTGCTGCATCGAGGCGGGCATGTCCGGCGTGGCCGTGGCGGCGACGGACGACTTGAAACAAAACGTAGCCTTTCGCGATGGCGTTGACATCATTATCATCAACCGCGATGTGGCTGAAATTTCCAAATGCGTTGAGCATTATTATGACCATCCGCAAGAACTGTATGCGCTCGCGAAACGCGGGCAGGCCAGCTTCCGCCGCGTCTTTGATTTTGCCTCCCAGATGGAGCCGCGCTTCAAAGTCATGGAAAAAGCCCTGCAGACTTGAAATGATTGACTGAACCGATGACCAACCCAAACGATCAACTGCGGTTCGCCCGGCGCGGAGCCGATGTCGCCCTCTGGCCGCTGGCCCGGATCATTTCACCGGAAACCATTTCGCTGGGCGACTCGGTGATCATTGACGATTTTGTTTTCCTCATGGGCGGAAAAAAAACCGTTATCGGCAGCTTCATTCACATTGCCTCGTTCACCTCCATCACCGGCGGCGGGGAATTTGTCATGGAAGATTTTGCGACGCTTTCCAGCGGCATCCGGGTGTTCACGGGAACCGACGATTTTCTGGGCAACTCCATGACCAATTCCGCCGTTCCGCATCCTTACCGCCAGCCGGAAAGAACTTTCGTCAGCCTGAAAAAACATTCCATCGTCGGTGCCAATTCCGTCCTCCTGCCGGGGGTCACCATCGGCGAAGGCACCGCGGTCGGGGCGAATTCGCTCGTGCTGAACGATTGCGAGCCGTGGACCATTTACGTCGGCTCGCCGGCGCGACCGTTGAAGCCGCGCCCGCCGGAACGCATCCTGGAACTCGAAGCCCAACTGCGCCGCGATTTGTATGACGCCCGCGGACACTACATTCCCAAAAATCAGCGGCCGCCGCGAACCTCGCCTTCGTGAAGAACGTGAAAACGAAACTGACCGATCTGGCGCTCTTTGGCGGCGTGCCGGCTTTCGCCGAGAAACTGCACGTCGGCAGGCCCAACATCGGCGACCGCCAGCGGTTGCACCAACGGCTGGATGAAATTCTGGATCGCCGCTGGCTGACCAACGAGGGTCCTTGCGCGCTGGAATTTGAAGCGCGCCTGGCCGCGCTCGCCGGGACGCGCCACGCCATCGCCTTTTGCAACGCCACGGTGGCGCTGGAACTGACGGTTCGCGCCGCAAAATTATCCGGCGAGGTCATCGTGCCCGCGTTCACGTTTGTGGCCACGGTGCATGCCCTCCACGCCGCCGGGTTGACACCCGTGTTTTGCGACATTGACCCGGCCACGCATTGTCTTGATCCCGCAAAGGTGGAAACCTTGATCACGCCGCGCACCTCGGCCATTTTGGCCGTGCATTTGTGGGGCAACCCCTGCGACGTGGATAAACTGGCCGGCCTTGCCCGCCGACACCGGCTGGCGCTCCTGTTCGACGCCGCCCACGCCACCGGCTGCGCCATCGGCACACAGCCCGTGGGCGGCTTCGGGCTGGCGGAAGTTTTCAGCTTTCACGGCACCAAGTTCATCAACTCGTTTGAAGGCGGCGCGGTGACAACCAATGATGACGGCCTGGCGGCCCGGCTCCGGCTGATGAAAAATTTCGGCTTCGCCGGTTTTGACAAGGTGGTCAGTTGGGGCACCAACGGCAAAATGAGCGAAATTTCCGCCGCGATGGGACTGACTTCGCTGGAAAGCCTGGATGAGTTTATCGCCGTCAACCGTCGCAACTACGATGCTTATCGCCGCGCGTTGAAGGACGTTCCCGGCATAAACCTGTTTGCCTACGCCGAAACCGTCCGGAATAATTTTCAATATGTTGTCCTAACAGTTGATGAGCCGGCAAGCGGAGTCAGCCGGGACCGTCTGATTGAGGCTTTGGTGGCCGAAAACGTGGTTGCCCGCCGGTATTTTTATCCCGGCTGCCACCGGATGGAACCGTATCGGACACTTTTCCCGGCGGCCGGCAAGGATCTGCCGTTCACCGAAAAATTGTGCGCCAGCGTGCTGGTGCTGCCAACCGGCACCGCCGTCGGGCCGGCGGAAATCACCGCAATCGCTGAAATCATCCGCACCATGATCGCGTTTGGCGGGAAATTGTAACGCGCATCCGCCCGCCGGGTTAAACGAAATGAATTCGAAGCCGAAAATCAGCGTTTTGATGATCACCTACAACCACGCTTCCTACATCCGGCAAGCGCTGGACAGCGTGTTCTCGCAGGAAACGGATTTTTCCTATGAGGTGGTGATTGGCGATGATGCTTCGACTGACGGCACCGGCGCGATTCTGGCCGAGTATGCTAAAAGGCATCCGGATCGAATCCGGCTGCTGCAACGGGCCAAAAACCTCGGCATGAACGCCAATTTCGCCGCCACGCTGGACGCATGTCAGGGGGAATACGTCGCGCTGCTGGAAGGCGATGATTATTGGATTGGCAGCCGGAAGCTGGCGCGGCAGGCCGCGTTTTTGGACAGCCATCCGGACTGCGTGAGCTGTTTTCACAATGTGATAATATTTTCCGATGACCCCCGCGTGGCCGTGCAGGGCTATTATGCGCAAACGGACGGACGGCAGTTGATGTGCGCGCCGGATTTGGCCACCCGCTTTTCGCAGAAGGATTTTCTCAAGCAGAATGTCATGCCCACCTGTTCCGTGATGTTTCGAAGGTCCAGCGCCGGCAGTTTGCCGCCCTGGTTTGAAAAGCTTTCGCTCGGCGACCATCCGCTGCACATTCTTTGCACGGAACACGGGCTGGCCGCCTATTTGCCGGAGGTGATGGGGGCCTACCGGCTGCACGGCAGCGGCGTCTGGTCCGGCAATTCGTCACTCCACCGGATCGCGCGGACGCTCGAAATGTATGAAGCGCTCGGCCGGCATTTTCAGGGACGGCCGCAAGGTGCGATCGTGCAAAACGAACGGTTGCAGGTCATGCAGGCTTACGCCCGGTTGTTGAAAAAAAACGGACGTTTGCCGGAAGCCGCCGCCATGGCAGGCGCATACTTGAAGCTGGCGGTCAGAAATCCCTGGTTTTGCATTTCCAATCTTTCGCGTCTGACCAGGATGATACTTTTATTTTGGGGCCAGAAATTCACCCCGCCAGCCAGGCCATGATTCCGCCCAAAGTCAGCGTCCTCATTCCCGTCTTCAACGGCGGCCGATATCTGGCCGAGTGCCTGGCATCCATTGTCGCGCAGGATTTTCGCGGCCTTGAAATTCTCATTGCGGACGACGGCTCCACGGATGATTCCTTGGAAGTCATCCGAAATTTTGCCGCCCGCGACGCCCGCATCCGCTGGTGGAAAAACGAACGCAACCTGGGTCTGGCGGGAAATTCCAATGCGTGCCTCCGGGAAGCGCGGGGCGAATATGTCAAGTTTGTCCATCAGGATGATTTGCTGTTGTCCGCCTCGGCCATTGGCAAATTCGTTGACGCACTGGACAAAAATCCGTCGGCCGTGATGGCTGGCTGCCGGCAGCATCTCACCGGCACCAAGTCAAGACCCCTGATGTTCTCCAAAAAGTCCGGCCTCTTCGATGGCCGGCGACTGATTGTCACCAGCTTGGAGCAAAACGGAAATCTCCCCGGCCAGCCGACGCTGATATTGTTTCGCCGGAACGCCGCCAAACGGGGATTTGATGAACGTTTTGTCGGCCTCTGGGATTTCGAGATGTGGTGCCACCTGTTGGAGAACGGTGATTTTTTCTACATTGCCGAAGCCCTGGCCACCTGGCGGGTGCATCAGAGCCAGCAAACGGCGAAACAGGGAAAAACCGGCGAGGCAAAACACGAGCAGCTTCAGTTCATTGAAACCTATTACGCCAAACCCTGGCTGAAAAAGGCGGCCACCCCGGGAATGTTGTTCACGCAAATTTATTATTTGAACAAATATTACGGACGGGGTGCCGCACACCTGACCGCTGCCATGAGGTCGCAACTGACCTCTCTTGACTATGCCGGGCAGTGGTTGAGACACAAGGTTTCGCAGCCTTTAAGAAAACTTGGGCGCAAAGCCGGCTGGACAAATTGATCCCGTGGCGCAATTTGAAAAAGCGCGCGAATTTACCAAACAAATACTTTCGCTTTGCGCCCATGTCCGTCAAGAATAGAGGGGATGACTGACTTTCTCAGCAAGCTCTGGCAGCTCGCGCGGCCTTATCGCGTGCGGTTGTTTCTCGGCGTGATTACCGGCATTCTCGCGGGCGCCATGGCGCCGCTGCTGATGGCCACCATCTATGTGGTTTCCACCCTGGTATTTGACGGCGCAGTCAGTCCCATCCACGGCCTGCCGGCGTTCATTCAAACGTGGCTGGACAGCGCGCGCGCCGGCATGGGCAGTGGCCTGCGGGAACATTTTGCCGCCACAGTTCTGCTGGTGGCGACCATCCCGCTGGCCATGCTGCTTGCCCGCGTCATGGGCTACCTGAACACCTATTTCCTGCAATGGACGGCCATCCGCACCATCACCGATCTGCGGACAAAATTATTCAGCCATCTGCTGGGATTGTCCGCCGGATTCTTTAACCAGAGCCGCAGCGGAGAGTTGATTTCGCGCATCATGAACGACACCGGCACGCTGCAAAACGTCATCAGCGGTGCCACCTCCGTCATTGTCCGCGATCCGGTCCAGCTTGTCGGCCTGCTGCTGCTGCTGCTGTGGCGGCAGCCGATGTTGACGCTGATTTCGATGATTGTCCTGCCGGTCTGCCTGATTCCGCTGTCCATCTACAGCCGCAAGATCCGCCGCGCCAGCCGCGAGATGCAGAGCCAGAGCGCCGACCTGATGCAGGTGATGACGGAGGGCTTCAGCGGCCACCGGGTCGTCAAGGCTTACAATCTGGAAAACATCGTGACCGACGAGTTCCGCCAGACCGCGCGCAAATCCATCGGCAACTACATGCGCATCGTCCGCGCCAGCGAACTCTCCGGCCCGATCATTGATTTTCTCGCCTCCAGCGGCGTGGCGCTGGCGCTGCTTTACATGATTTACCTGGCCAAGGCGCATCCCAATCCGGGCGACTTCATCCAGCTCGCCGGCAGCATTTTTTACATGTATGGGCCGATCAAAAATCTCACGCGCCTGCACAATCAGCTCACCCAGGCGCGCGCCGCCAGCGAACGTGTGTTCGAGCTGCTCGCCACGAAAAATTCAGTGCCGGAACCCGCCGCGCCCAAAATGCTCCACGCCGACCACGCCGACATCACCATTGAGAATGTTGATTTCCACTACGGCGAAAAACCGGTGCTGCGCAACATCAACCTCACCGTGAAGGCCGGCCAGTTGGTCGCGCTCGTCGGCGCCAGCGGCTCCGGCAAGACCACGCTCGCCAATTTGCTCCTGCGTTTTTACGACCCCACGCAGGGCCGCATCCGCATCGGCGGCGTGGACATCCGCGACGTGACCACGCGCGATTTACGCAACCAGATCGCCGTCGTCGCGCAGGAAAACATTTTGTTCAACGACACCATCCGCCGGAACATCGAGCTGGGCCGGCTGGGCGCGACAAACGACGAAATCATCGCCGCCGCGCACCACGCCTTCGCCTACGAATTCGTCATGCAGAAAGCGGAAGGCTTCGACGCCATCGTCGGCGAAAAGGGCGTCTCGCTTTCCGGCGGCCAGCGACAGCGGCTCGCCATCGCCCGCGCTGTTTTGAAAAATGCGCCAATCCTGATTTTGGACGAAGCCACCAGCGCGCTCGACACAGAATCCGAACGCGCCGTCCAGGCCGCGCTCGATGAATTGATGAAGGGCCGCACAACGATTTGCATCGCGCACCGGCTTTCAACCATTTTGCACGCCGATTTGATTGTCGTGCTGGATCAGGGCCGCATCGTCGAGACCGGCACGCATGAGGAACTGTCCCGGCACGGCGGCGTCTATCAAAAACTTTACGAGCTTCAGTTTCTCACCTGAAGCCGGTGCCCGGAAATGCCATGCCGACGGAGCCAAAAATCCTGGCGATTCAGTTCAAATACTTCGGCGACGCCGTGCTGATGACGCCGTCGCTGCGCGCGCTCCGCGAACATTTCCCCAAAAGCGAACTGCATGTTCTGGTGCCGGAAAAAATCGCCCCGGTGTTGCAGCCATTGCCGTGGCTGGACCGCGTCTGGCCGATGCCGCACCGGCGCGGCCGCGCGACCTTGAGCCGGACCTGGCCGGTCATCCGCGCGCTGCGCCGCGAACGGTTTGACCGCTCGGTGGATTTCGCCAGCAACGACCGCGGCGCCATCGCCAGTTTTCTGATCGGCGCGCGGCAGCGGCTCGGCTGGGCGGAACCGGGCGGATTTTGGGGCCGACAGTATTGTTACACCCAGCGCGTCGCTCCCGAAAACCAGGTGCGGCACGAGTCGGCGCGGCTGGCGCATCTGCTTTCCGCGTGGGACATCAAGCCGTCATCGCTCGTCGCCGAAATCCGCGCCAACCCGGCCATGGCGGCGAAGGCGAAAGAATTACTGCCGCCGAGAAAAATCCTCTGCCACATCGCTTCGAGCCAGCCGAAAAAGGAATGGTCGCTGGCGCACTGGGCGGCATTGCATCAAATGGCCACCACCGCCGGAACCGAATTGATTTTCACCACCGGCGTCGGCGCGCGGGAAGAAGCGCTCCTGAAAGATTTCCAGCGGCTGGCTCCCGCCGCGCCGGTTTTGGAACCAGGTCCCGATCTCGCTTTGTATCTTGCTGTGCTTCAGCGCGCCAAAGTTTTTGTTTCGGGCGACACCGGCCCGCTGCATTTTGCCGCCGGCTTGGGCGTGCCGACGCTGGCGCTGTTCGGCCCCAGCCAGCCCGCGCAATGGGCGCCGGTCGGCGGGCAGCATCGTTTCTTGACCGGCAGTTCCTGCACTTGCGGCAACGTCGGTGTCTGCGGAAGCGCGAAGCATTGCCTCGCCGCCATCACGCCGGAGCAGGTGTTCGCGGAAATTGAAAAACTGGTTCACGCGCCCCGCGCCGCCGCCGGGGCGGGATGATTTTCGCTTTTAATTTTCCGCCGATAGGATTAGGCTGGCCGTCCAATGGCTGACAAAATTCCATATCTCGATTTGCCGGCGCAAATCCGCGGCGTCCGCAAGGAACTGGACGCCGCTATCGCGCGCACGCTCGACCACTGCTCGTTCTGCCTCGGGCCGGACGTTGTCCAGTTTGAAAAAGACTTTGCCAAATTCATCGGCGCGGAACACTGCGTCGGATTCAACAGCGGCACTTCCGCGCTGCACGTCGCGCTGATGCTGCTCAACGTCGGGCCGGGCGATGAAGTCGTCACCACGCCGTTCACGTTCGTCGCGACGAGCTGGGCGATTTCCTACGTCGGCGCGAAACCGGTTTATGTGGACGTGGACGACGCCACGATGAATCTCGATCCTAAATTGCTCGAACGCGCCATCACTTCAAAAACCAAGGCCGTCATGCCGGTGCATCTTTACGGACATCCGTTCGACCTTGAACCGGTTCTGGCAATTTGCAAAAAGCACAAGCTGCCGCTCGTCGAGGACACCGCGCAGGCGCACGCCGCGAAATACAAAGGCAAAATCGTCGGCACGTTCGGCGACATTTCCTGCTTCAGTTTTTATCCCGGCAAAAATCTCGGCGCGTGCGGCGAAGGCGGCGCGCTCGTCACGAACAACGCGGAGTTCGCCAAGCGCGCCCGGTCCTTGCGCGAACATGGCTCCAATGTGCGTTATTATCACGACGAAGTCGGGTTCAATTACCGCATGGAAGGCATCCAGGGCGCGGTGCTCGGCGTGAAGCTGCCGCATCTGCAAAAATGGACGGATGAACGCCGCCGCGTGGCGCATCGCTATCACGAACTGTTGAAGGACACGCCGCTGCAATTGCCGCGCGAGGCCGCCTATGCCGAAAGCGCCTACCATCTTTACGTCGTGCGCCACCCGCAGCGCGACAAATTGAAGGAACATCTCGACGCCAACGGCGTGGGCTGCGCGCTGCATTATCCGCTGCCGCTGCATCTGCAAAAATGTTACGCCAGCCTCGGCCACAAGCCCGGCGATTTTCCGGTGGCGGAAAAGGCCGCGCGCGAATGCTTGAGCCTGCCGATTTATCCCGAACTGACCGACGCGCAAATCCAGCGCGTGGCGGAAGTCATCGAGGATTTCTTCAAGAACTAATTCACCGCCAGGACACAGTGGAAAACTCTTTGTGGCGAAACTTTGCGTCTTGGTGTCTCGGCGGTTGGAAGTTAAACTGGTTTCATGTCGCACGCTGACTTTGTCCATCTTCATTTGCACACCGAGTATTCGTTGCTCGATGGCGCGTGCCGTTTGGACAGATTGATGGAGCGGGCGCATGAGCTGAAATTTCCCGCGCTCGCCATCACCGACCACGGCGCGATGCACGGCGTGATCGAGTTTTATCAGGCCGCGCGCGCGAAAGGCATCAAGCCCATCATCGGCTGCGAGGTTTATGTCGCGCCCGGCTCGCGGCTGGAACGCAAAAAAGTCGAGGGCGACAAGTATCATCATCTCGGCCTGCTGGTGAAGGACGAGACCGGCTACAAAAATCTCATCAAGCTCACGACCGCCGCGCACCTGGAGGGCTATTATTACAAGCCGCGCATTGACAAGGAAATTTTGGCGCAGCACAGCGAAGGTCTGATCGCGATGTCCGGTTGTCTCGCCAGCGAGATTCCCGATTTGATCATGAAGGATCAAATTGACAAGGCGCGCGATGCGGTGGATTTCTTCAAGCAGACGCTCGGCGCGGAAAATTTTTTCCTCGAACTCCAAAACCACGGCATTCCCGAACAGGCCAAGGTCAATCAAGCAGTTGATTCAAATTGGCCAAAGGAATTCGGCCTGAAGCTCGTCGCGACGAATGACGTCCATTACATCGAGAAAAGCCATTCGCACGCGCACGATTGTCTCGTCTGCATCGGCACGCAATCCCTGTTGAGCGACCCCAAGCGCATGAGCGCGGGCTATGTGCCGGAACAGTTTTATCTGCGCAGCGCAGACGAAATGAAGGCGCGTTTCGCCGAGGTGCCGGAGGCGGTGAAGAACACGATGGAGGTTGCCGAGAAATGCAATTTGGAAATCAAGTTCGGCCAGCTGCATTATCCGGTGTTTCATCCGCCGGAACATTTCACGCGCGAAGGTTTTTTGCGGCAATGGCTGGCGGAAGGACTGTTCACGCGCTACACGATTCACGCGAAGGCGGAAGGAAAAGAATTTGTCGTCACGGGCATTGATGATCCGAAGCGGCTGCCGACGTATAATGTAGTGGCACAGGCGTCCCGCCTGTGTGACGAAAAACAGAAACACACGGGCGAGACGCCTGTGCCACTAATGCCGTTCACCGCGTTTGACCAAACCCGTCCGGCAAGCATTCATTCACGTTCCCTGCCACATTGGCAGCAGGAAGGCGCAACATATTTTGTAACGTTCCGTCTGGATGATTCACTGCCGCAGGAAGTCTTCAAACAATGGCGTGATGAACGTGACGCCGCTTTGCGCGAAGCGAAGCAGGCCGCCAACCTTTCCGACGCGGAGAAACAGGAGCTGGCCGGGAAAATTGCCGAAGAATGCGAGAAAAAGTTGGAACGACACTTGGATCAAGGCATCGGCGAGTGCTGGCTGCGCGATTCTGGCGTCTCCAAAATGGTGGAGGCTGCGCTGCGTCACTTTGATGGTGAACGCTATTTGTTGGGCAGCTACGTCATCATGCCCAATCACGTCCATGTTTTGGTGCGGCCAGCGATGGGACACACATTATCTGACATTCTCCAGTCGTGGAAATCGTTCACTGCGAAAGAAGCCAACAAGCTGCTGAATCGTGAGGGAGAATTTTGGCAGCCGGAATCCTTCGACCACATCGTCAGAAACGAGCAACAGTTGGAAAAGTTTGGCCGGTATATTCAAGATAATCCCAAGAAAGCAAGTTTGGGCGAAGGGGCATACCGTGTCGGCGGCGGTTTAGTGGCACAGACGTCCTGCCTGTGCGATGAAAAACAGAAACACACAGGCGAGACGCCTGTGCCACTAACCAACGATCCCGCCGTTGCCGCTGCCGTCAAAACGGTCATTGACCGCTTGCAGCTCGAACTCACGGTCATCGAGAAGACGGGTTTCATTTCCTACTTTCTCATCGTCGGCGATTTCATCCGCTATGGCCGCAGCCAGGGCATTGCCTGCGTGGCGCGCGGCAGCGCCGCCGGTTCGATTGTCACCTACCTGCTCGAAATCGCGAACGTGGATCCGATCCGCTACGGCCTGCTGTTCGAGCGATTTCTCAATCCCGAGCGCGTTAATCCGCCCGATATTGATATTGATTTCGCCGACGACCGCCGCGCTGACGTCATCGAATATGTCCGCAAAAAATATGGCAATGATTCTGTCGCGCAGATCATCACGTTCGGCACGATGGGCGCGAAAATCCGTCGTGCGCGATGTCGGCCGCGTGATGGGTTTGCCGTATGGCGACTGCGACCGGCTGGCGAAAATGATTCCGTTCGATCTGAAAATGGATTTGACGAAGGCGCTCAAGCAGTCGCCGGAATTCAAGGAGGCTTACGAGACCGAAGAAGTCACGCGCGAGCTGATTGACACCGCGCTCATCCTCGAAGACCTCACGCGCAATGCCAGTGTTCATGCGGCCGGCGTGGTCATCGGCGACCAGCCGCTGGTGAATTTGCTGCCGCTCAAGCTGGACGAACATGGCGGCATCGTCACGCAATACGCGATGAATCCCGTCGGCGACCTCGGCCTGCTGAAGATGGATTTTCTCGGGCTGAAAACGTTGACCGTCATCCGCAACACCTGCGAGATGGTCAAGCAAACGCACGGCGTGCAGATCAACATTGACCAGTTGCCGCTCGACGACAAAAAAACCTACGACCTGCTGAACCGCGCGGAAACGCTCGGCGTGTTCCAGTTGGAATCCGGCGGGATGCGCGACCTGTGCAAAAAATTCCAGATCAGTTCCGTCGAGCACATCACGGCGCTCGTCGCGCTGTATCGGCCCGGCCCGATGGATCTGATTCCTGATTTCATCAAGCGCCGCCACGGCGAGATCGAGATCAAATACGAGCATCCGCTGCTCGAATCCATTTCCAAGGAGACCTACGGCATCCTGATTTATCAGGAGCAGGTGATGCAGGCGACGCAGTTGCTCGCCGGCTACTCGCTCGGCAAGGCGGATTTGCTGCGGCGCGCGATGGGCAAGAAAAAGGTCGAGGAAATGGCCAAGCAGCGCGAGGATTTCGTCAAGGGCTGCCACGAGAAAAACAATATTCCGAAGACGAAGGCAAACCAAATTTTCGACTTGCTGGAAAAATTCGCCGGCTACGGTTTCAACAAATCGCACGCCGCCGCGTATGCCATCGTCGCGTATCAGACCGCGTATCTGAAGGCGAATTATCCGGTGGAATTTTTCTGCGCCATGATGACGAACGACATGGCGAACACGGACAAGCTCGCCGAATACATCGCCGAGGCGCGCGAGTTCGACATCGAGGTGCTCGGCCCGGACGTGAACGAGAGCGGCGTGTTTTTTGCGCCCGCATCGGTAGTGGGACAGGCGTCCCGCCTGTCCAGTTCCAAAGAAGATTTTGAAAAAGGAAAACTCCAAAACACGAACTCGACAGGCGGGACGCCTGTCCCACTACAGCCCGTCCCACTGCCGTTCACGCCCTTCGACAAATCCCGTCCTGCGAGCATTGAAAGCCGGCACCTGCCGCATTGGCGGCAGGACGGGGCAACCTATTTCGTAACATTCCGGCTGGCTGATTCGCTGCCGAACGAAGTTTACATCCGATGGAAGCAGGAACGCGAAGCGGCGGTGCGCACCGCCGGTGCAGCCTCCGAACCCGTCATGGAAGAATTCCGCGAACAGATGGAGTCGCAGTTGGATGACGCTCACGGTGCGTGCTGGCTGAAAAATCCCGATGTGGCTGACATGGTCGAGAATGCCTTGCGCCATTTCGATGGCGAGCGCTATGTTTTGGGCAGCTACGTCATCATGCCAAACCATGTCCACCTCATCGTCCGGCCGCTGATGGAACACAAGCTCTCCGATATTTTGCACGCTTGGAAATCATTTACGGCCCACGAGGCCAACAAGTTTCTGGGGCGCGAAGGCGAATTCTGGCAGGACGAATCTTTCGATCACATTGTCCGCGATGAGGCCAGCCTGGAAAAATTCGGACACTATATTCAGGAAAATCCAAGCAAGGCCGGTTTGTCTGGAAAAAATTTCCGACTCGGAGCAGGAATGACTGCGAGCCTGCCCGCAGCCATAGTGGGACAGGCGTCCCGCCTGTCCAGTTCCAAAGATAAATACCAAGGCAACACGACAGGCGGGACGCCTGTCCCACTATCACAACAGCGCATCCGTTTCGGCATCGCGGCCATCAAGGGCGTGGGCGAGGCCGCCGTTGAAACCATCTTGAAGGCGCGCAACGAAGGCGGAAAATTCAAGACGCTTTCCGAACTTGTGCGAGCGTGTGGACGGGCGCACGCTCACGCGAAAACCGTTGGAAGCATTGATCAAAACCGGCGCGTGCGATTGTTTCGGCCAGTCGCGGGCGACGCTGTTCGCACAAATCGAGCGCACGATGGCGCGCGCGGCGAGCATTTTGTCCGACAAGCAAAAAGGGCAAAGCTCGCTCTTCGGCGCGCTGGAAGAAAAAGCGCCGCCGATGCCGGAGGCGATTTCCAATCTGCCGGAATGGCCGCAGCACGAACTGCTCGCGCACGAAAAAGAGCTGCTCGGATTTTACGTCACCGGCCATCCGCTGACGCCGCTGGTGCCGCTGCTGGAAAAATATTCGCTCACGAACACCGCGAAGCTCGCCGAGCTGCCGAACCGCAGTTTGACGCGCATCGGCGGCATGATCGCGGCGGTCACGCACGGCTTCTCCAAAAAATCCGGCAAGCCGTATTCGATGGTGACGCTGGAGGATTTGGAAGGCTCGGTGCAACTGCTCGTGATGAACGACTACGACAAGTTCCGTCCGCTGCTCGAAGCGAACAAGGCGATTCTCGTCATCGGCGAAGTCAGCACCGGCGAGGACAAGCCGAAGATTTTCCCGCAGGAAATCCTGCCGCTCACCGACGCGCCGAAAAAATACACCAAGCAGGTTCATCTGCGCCTGCACTCGGCGCATCTGCAGCCGGACGACATGATCAAGATTCAGGAACTCGTCGCCGCGCATCCCGGCAAATGCCCGTTGCTGTTGTGCTTCATGCGACCGGGCGGCGGAACGGTTTTCATGGACACGAACGAGCGGTTCAGCGTCGCGCCGTCGCTGGAACTGGAGCACGCCGCCAACAAGCTGTTCGGCGAGGAGACTTACTACGCGAAAGTGGACACCAGCCTGCCGGAAAAGGCGCGGCGCAGTTGGGAAAAGAAAAACGGCGGCAACAATGATGGTGAATAAAAACGCGCCGGAACTGATCCGGCGCGCGCATGGGAGACAGAATGTTTAATCGGCGGTCAGGCTGATCGCACCGCTCCAGTCGCTCATGGTGCCGCCCGTGCCCGACGCACTGACATCAATGGTGTATTTCACGCCGGAAATCAGGCCCTCAAACGTGTGGATGGACGCCGTGTCCTGCACGATCACCGGCACCGCCCCGGGCGTGTTCGCCGTCAGGCGGTAGTTGTAGATGGACCGCGCCAAAGACCGGGTTGACCCTGGCCGCCAGCTCGCCGAGATGGGTCGCCATGCTTGACCACGAGGCCTTGCGGCTGGGCCGGTATGCCAACGGGCTGGCCCTTGCCTCTTTTGGGGCGGAAACCCGCTCAAAATCAGGTTCGCCATGCTGCCGTTGCACGCCTTGGCCACATAATACGAAAGCGAGCGCACGAGCTTGGTGAGCACCAGGCGCAGGTTGTCTTTGTTGATGTTGTCCGCCGGGCTGCGGCCCACCATGTGAACCACCGTGGAGAATTGTCCAGCGCGAGCTGGACGTCCGCCAATGGCGGGTCGGGCAGTTTGTAGATGGCGACGTTGTCGGCCAGGGCCTTCAAGACCACGCTGACATCATTGATCAGCAGTTCGTCGCTGTCGGTATTAAGCCATCCGATGGCAGGTTTCACATTCATAGTTTTTATTTTCGATTTCGTGTTTTAATCTTTATTTCATTTTTATTTTTTCCTCGGTTCAGTTGTTGAACCTTAATGACTGCTCGTTAGCATCAGGCTATGCCATTCACATTTGCACCATTCCACATCCAGCCTGTTAATCTGTTAATTCCTTATCGTAATTACTTCTATAAATGTTTCGTAAACGTCAGCAAACGCCCGTTTTACTGGTTAAAAATGTGTTGTGATGGCAAAATCCCGCTTTGAAGCAAGGGGGGGGAGGGTTTCAGGCCATTTCGATGACCAAGAAATCCAAAAGGTTTCCATGACCAAGGAAAACATTTCCATGACCATGTAAACGGTTTACATGATCAACGAAACCATTTCCATGACCATTTAAAAGGTTCCCATGGTCAACGAAAACATTTCCATGACCATTGAAAGTTTCCATGGTCAAGGAAAAGATTTCCATGACCATTTCCACGGCTCCGATGGTCAACGAAAGTTTCCGATGACCATTTCCAAGCTCCATGGTCAACGAAATGTTTTCCATGGTCATGGAAATGGCCCCGGTGTCCAAAGGTTGGAACAGGGTTGTCTGTTTTATTGACAGCGCAATCTGAATTCCGCAGGGGCAGCGGTCTCTTTTCCGGTTTTCATTTTGGGATGGACGATTGGGGCAATTGGCGTTTCAATCTGCAAATCAATATGAAATTTGCAAGATTGTTTATTGGTCTTTTTCTTATTTCATTGCTTTTGCTGGCTGTTCCCCGAGGGAAGAAAAAATTGACGGAAGTGTTTTCATTGTAACGAAAAGCGGTGAAAATCTAAAGCGTTATCTTGTTCCAATTTCCATTTTTGACCAACAGCAAATTGAATCATGCAATGCAATAACTACGGCCTACTTGAAAAAAACAGGGCTGATTAAAAAAAATCAAAAAACGATTTAGAAAATAAGAGAGATAGCTTGGAAAAGACGAAAGCTGATTTGGAAAAAGACGAGGCCGATTTGGAAGACAAATCTACAAATGAAATAAAGCAACAACAAGAACGCATCAGAGAGAAATATAATAATGCTACTTTTGACTGGACACTTGAAAATCCAATATGCCAAGATTTGGTCCGATAAAAAGAAAGTAGGTGGGATTTAACCGGCCAGATTTACGGTGTAATGAAACCACTTTGGAAGCTATGTTTGGTATAGCGAACATGGTGATAGTTCTTTATTGGCCTCGATGCAAGAGGAGGCGCAAAAGCTGGAAAGTAAGAAAAAAACGATTTTGGAAATGCAGTCGAAATGGGACTCGTCACATGAGCGATTATATCCTGACTATTTAAAGCAAGTTAGCGAAGAAGACCGCTTGCGCCAAGAATGGCAAAAGACCAGTGACGAATCCGATGGCTACACAAATTCTCAAGAGGTTTTAGAAGCCAAATTAGCCGAGTTAGTTCCTCGTTTAGAAGGCCAGTTAACAAACCAAAAATTGCCTTTAGATGCTCATTGGAACCCATAAACGACGAATTGAAAACTGTAACAGACGAATTGCAAACCATACGAGATGAGTTGCAGAGTTGGTATCCACAACCCCAATTTATTTTGGCAATTTGCCAACTCCAATCGCATTAGCTAAAACGGATGCAGATGGAAAGTTTTTATTTCAATTACCCACAAAAGGCGAATTTTTTTTAGTAGCGCAAGCTCAAAGAGAAGTTTCAGACAAGACTGAAGAGTATTTTTGGCTGGTTCGAGTTCATTCAGACGGAAAATCGGAGATGCAAGTGATGTTGAGTAATGACAACCTCATCACAGCAAATTCTTCTAACGTGGCAGTTCAGTTTCCAGCTCCATAACATTTGCGCTATATGTCAACCGAAACCGCTTTCACAAAATTAAACAGATTTACAACGCTTCCAGTATTGTTGCGCATGTTGAAAAAAAAGAGTCTTGTTTTTTCAGATCCAAAATTTTGGGATGATGAAAACGATACAGAACTTTTGGAGATTTATCGAAAAAGAAAGATAAGTAGTTGCAGCCAATCTGAACCTGCAAAAAGTCTTTTAGCACTATGTTTTCTTAAGGAACACGAAACAATTCATCACTGGAAGGCTTTTGCAAATGGAATATCTGGATGCTGCATTGAATTCGACAAAACCGAACTAATAAAATTGTTATTTTCACGCAAAAACGATGGTGATAATTTGAGATTCGGTTCAGTTGTGTATAAGAGATTTGAAGAAATTAATGATGGAACAATAGATGACTGCGTTGAAATGCTTCCATTTATAAAACGATGGCCTTATAGATTTGAAAAGGAATTCCGAGTCATTTGGGAGGGAGATAAAAATCACCATGAGATAAAGATTGATAACATTGAGACGATAATCACAAAAATTACAATCAGTCAGACAATGCCGAGTGCTCGGTTTGAAAAAATTAAAGAGAAATTACGCGACATTGCTACAATCGAAATCAATCCCTCCACAGTTTATAGGAATGAAGAAAAATGGATTGATGTGTTTAAGCAGAAGTTCGAAAACAATCCATCAGACTGAATTTTCAAATTATTTTCGCCCAAACTGGCCAAGGGGGAAATCGCGTCGCTGTCCGGCGTGGGGGATGACCCGCGCTATTTTCAAATCAGCGTGCCGGTGCAGCCGGGCAATTCGGGCGGGGCGCTGGTGGATGAGCGGGGCAACGTCATCAGCATCGTGTCGGCCAAGCTGGATGCGTCACGGCGCTGGCGGCGAGCGGGGCGTTGCCGGAGAATGTGAATTACGCGGTCAAGAGCAGCCTGCTGTTGAGCTTCCTGGAATCGGTGCCGGACGTGGATGCCAAACTCAAAGCGCCGAACACGGCAGATGAGAAGTTTGAGGATGTGGTGAAGTCGGCGCAGGCTGCGGCGGTGTTGGTGCTGGTGTATTAGCTGCAAAAGCCGGTTCCGAAGGAACCCCTGAAAATAGCCCGGCATTTTAATGCCGGGAACAATCCATAAACAATTCGAGTCCCGCAGGGACGGCAGACGTTTTCGGTCGTCTCTGCGGGACTCGGATATTCCACGGCATCCCCGGCGTTAAAACGCCGGGCTATTATCGTTTCGTCTCTTCGAGACACGGCAGACCCAAACGACGCTGACCCACTTGTGTTCGCGGGCGGCTTCGTAAATCGCCTGCATGGCGGCGGCGCGCGCGGCGGATGTAAAAATAAATCGCCAGCCTGCTTTCGGACCCATCAAAAACTATCGCGGACGGCGCTTTGAAAAACTCCGGCTGCTGCTGGCTTTGATCAGCGGGCGTTGCGTGGTGGAAAACTGGGAGCCGGAAGTTTGAAACAGCGGCCGGCTTGGGGTTTTGCGGACGCTCGTTTGACTGGCGGGCATTCTGCGATTTGCCCGGACGCGAATCCTGCCGGCGCGAACTTCCGATTGACGACGGCGGACGTTTTGAATCCTGCCGCGATGATTGCTGATGTTTCGTGTCTGCTGCCGAAATTGCTGCGGACGCGCGGCATTTGGCCGTGGTGCCGGTGGCCGCATCGAAGATGCTTTGCCTTCCGCGACGGCCAGTTGGAAATCCACCTGCTTCTTGAATTTGTCCACGCGCGCGACCTGCACGGTGACTTTGTCGCCAAGCCGGATGATCCGGCGCGTGCGGCGGCCCACCAGGTTGCGCCGCGCCTCGTCGAACACAAAAAAATCCTCCTCCACCAGCGACAACGGCACGAGGCCGCTCATCGCGAGGCCGGGCACGTCCACGAAGAAACCGAAGTTCCGCACGTCGGTCACGAGCGCGGGATATTTCACCGGGTCGCCGGATTCGAGCTGCGCGTTCAGGAATGCGTATAACTTCACGTCCTTGCTGTCGCGCTCGGCGTCGGCGGAATTGCGTTCGGTGACGGAAATGTGTTCGGCAATCGGCTTGAGCGCGCCTGCCTTCGGCGCATTTTTGTCAAACAACGCGCGATGCACCACGAGGTCGGCGTAGCGGCGGATGGGCGAGGTGAAGTGCGTGTATTTTTTCTTGGCCAGCCCGTAATGGCCGAGCGGCTCGACCGCGTAACGCGCCCGCATGAGCGATTTGAGAAAGCCGATCTTCAGCGCCGCGCCGATCGGCAGCGTGCCGAGCTTCGACAACAGCTTCTGCACCTCGGCGGGCTGGTTCAGGTTGCCGCACGGGACGTGATACGCCAGAACTTCCTGCCGGTATTCCTGCAGGCGGCGCGCGTCCGGCTCCTCGTGGATGCGGTAAATCGCCGGCGTCTGCAAGCTCATCAGGCGCGTTGCGACGGCCTCGTTGGCGAGCAGCATGTATTCCTCGATCAACTGGTGCGACACGTCGTTCTCGTTTTTCTCGATGCGCAAAATTTTTCCCTGCTCGTCCAGCCGGATTTTCATTTCGGGAAAATCCAGTTCGAGCGAACCGTTCTTGAAGCGTGCGCGGCGGATTTTTTGCGCCAGCTCGTGCGCCTGATGCAGCATCTGCTCAATCGGATCGTCCGTCGGCGCGCGTTGCAAAATCTCCAGCACCTGCGCGTAGGCGAAGCGGCGTTGCGAATGGATGACGGCGGAATGAAACTTGGTGCTCAACACGCGGCCGTCATGCGACACGAGAAATTCCACGCACTTCGTCAGCCGGTCCACGTTCGGCTTGAGCGAGCAGAGTTCGTTGCTCAACGCCTCCGGCAGCATCGGGATGACGCGGTCCACGAGATAGGTGGAGTTGCCGCGCTTCTGCGCCTCGGCGTCGAGCGCGGTGCCGGGCTTGACGTAATGCGACACGTCCGCGATGTGCACCCACAGCCGCCATTGCTCCGGCGAAACTTTTTCGAGACAGATCGCGTCGTCGAAATCCTTCGCGTCGTCGGGATCAATCGTGACGACATTGTGCGCGCGGCAATCGAGACGGCCGGCCAGATCCTTTTCGTGAACCACCGAGCCGATGGCGTGCGCCTCGGCGAGCACCGCCTTGGGAAAATGCAGCGGCAAATTGTATTGGCGCAGCACGGACAGCATGTCCACGCCTTCTTCATCGGGCGCGCCGAGGACTTCGACGATTTCACCTTCGGGATTGGAATTGCGCCATTCCCATTCGCGCAGCTCGACCACGACCTTGTCGCCGATGCGCGCGGGCCGGCCCACGTCGTGCGCCGGCGGCACGAGAATGTCGTGCGGGATGCGCGGGTCGTCGGGAATGACGTGCAGCGACGCGCGGCCCTGCTGGAGCGTGCCGACAATCTGCGTGCGGGTGCGTTCGAGAATGCGGACAACCGTGCCGGTTTCCTGGTCGCCTTCGCGAAAATATTTGCCGCGCGGCGCGCGGCGCACCAGCACGCGGTCCTCGTGCAACGCCGTGCCGGTGGCGCTTTCGGCAATGGCGATTTCCTTGAGGCTCGAATCGTCCGGCTGGAGAAAACCCTTGCCGGCGCGGTTCATGCGGATGCGGCCGGGAATCAAATCGGCGTCGGTGGTGCGGACGTAGCGGCTGGCCTTGATGAGCGCAATTGCGCCGTCGCGCTCCAGCTTGCGGAGTGCGCGGGTAAACTCCGGCTCGCGATCTGGCGGCACGCGCAGGTGCCGCTGCAAATTTTCCGCGCTCAATGGGACGTAGTCCTTTTGCGCGAGCAGATTCAAAATCCGTTGTTCCATCGGATAAAGAATGGACGCGAATGGGTCGCAGGGCAATGGCATTAACCGTCAGCCCGGTCCCAGTTGTCCCTTGACGGCGCTGTAAACCATCTCCACGGCCACTGCGGCCAGAATCATGCCCATCACGCGTGACAAGACATTCGCGCCTGAACGCCCGATGAGGCGGATGAACCAGTCACCGAGCAGCATCATGACCAGGGTCACGCCCAGCACGAGCGCCATGACCGCGCACGTGAGTGTCTCCTGAAAAAAACTGTGCGTGTTGTTGTCCGTCAGCACCACGACCGACAACAACGCTCCCGGCGTCGCGATGGACGGCATGGCCAGCGGGAACACCGCCACGTCGTGGCCTTTGTCCACCGGCGCCTGCGTGGCCGACGACTTGTCGAAAATCATGGAAATGGCAAAGAGGAACAACACGATGCCGCCCGCAATCTGAAATGAAAGCATCTCGACGTGCATCGCCTCCAGCAGATACTGGCCGAGATAGAGAAAGCCTGCGAGAATCAGGAAGGCAATCAACGTCGCCCGCATCGCCGCCCGCTTGCGATCCTGCGCCGGCAGATCTTTCGTCACCGACAAATACAACGGCACCGTGCCGATGGGATCCACCGTGACCCACAGCGTGACAAAATCAAAAAACAGTTCGTTCCAGGTCACGGCATCTTCTGCTTGATTTCGCCGGCAGCATTGGTCGCTGCCTGATCAATTTTCTGCGCGTCGGCCTTCACGTCACCAACGACATTGGTCGCCACCTCGCCGGCCTTTTGTGCGCCCGCTTCGACGTGCTCCGCCACATTCGTCGCGACCGTCTCAACCTTTTGCGCGCCTTCCTTGACGTCGGCGCTGGCTTGCGTGGCGTCCGTCTGCACCTGCGTCTCAATTTTTTCGGCTTTGGGCTGCCTTTGGAAATAAATGCCGATGGTGATTCCCGCCGCCAGAACGATGATTAACAGAATTATTTTTTTCATAAGCGTGATGGTTTGTTGTCTGCCACTCCTTCTATAACAATGGCACGCCGGAATTGCAACGCGCCCTTCCTACCGGTTCCGAAGCGGCATCAGCCCGAAGTGCAGCGCCAGCCAGATGGGAACCGCGAACAAAACAATGGCCGCCAACCGTTCCCAAGTCCACGGCAGGTAATGGGACTGGATCGGGAAGATGGCAATCATGAAATAATTCGCGAACCGCGTGTGGCCGATGAAGCGCAGATGCTTTGGAAATTTCTTGCGGACGCCACTGACGAGCGCGACGAAGCCGAGCGCGATCACCAGAAAGGTCACGAGCAGATTGATCGGCAGCATCGCGTTGAATTCAACCTGCGGCACGCCGAAGCCATGCGGCTTGAAATACGGCCACAGCCACTGCGCGCCGGCCCAGAGAAAACTAAACCCGCTCTGGAGCGCCGTGCGGAAGCTCGCCTTGTCGGCCGTCAGCTCATTGAGCAGCAGCCCGAAGTAAAGCGGCACGATGCCCCAGATCAGCGCGGCGTGCTCGAACGGCGTCTGAATCAATTCCGCAAAGACTGACCAGTAGCCGTGAATCATGCCCGCCGGTCTTTGATTGCCTGCAGGATTTCAGCCACGACTTCGCCCTTCGGCTTCGCGCCGATGTTGCCCTTGCCGTGCAGACGGACGGAAACATTTCCGGCGTCCATGTCGCGGCCGCCGATGACGAGCATCGTGTGGACTTTCGCCTGCTCCGCCTCCTGAATCTTGCCGTTGATTTTGTTCGACGAGAAATCCGATTCGCAGCGGACGAAACTGGCGCGAAGCTCGCTCACGATGGCCTTGGCGTAATTCACCAGTGGCTCCTCCTCGCCGATGGTCATCACGCGCACCTGTTCCGGCGCGAGCCAGAGCGGGAAATTGCCGGCGTAATGCTCGATGAGGAAGCCGATGAACCGCTCGTGCGTGCCCAGCGGCGCGCGATGGATGCACAGCGGCGTCTTGTCCGTGTTGTCCTTGTCGCGATAGACCAGGCCGAATTTCCGCGGCACGGCGAAGTCCACCTGGTTAGTCGCCAGCGTGAATTCGCGGCCGATGACGCTCCAGACCTGCACGTCAATCTTCGGCCCGTAAAACGCCGCCTCGTTCGGCACCTCCACGTAGGGAATCTTCGAATCAATCAAAACCTTGCGGACCATATCCTCCGTCTGCTTCCACAATTCCGGTTCGTTGACGAACTTGGCGTTGTCGCCGGTCAGGCGCGACGGGTCGTGCGTGCTGAAGCGCATGACGTATTTCTCGATGCCGAAAATCTTGAAATACTTCAGATACATTTCGTTGACGGCGTTGAACTCGGCGGCGAACTGCTCCGGCGTGCAATAGATGTGCGCGTCGTTCATGTTGAGCGAGCGGACGCGCATGAGGCCGAACAATTCGCCCGACTGCTCGTAGCGGTAGCAGGTGCCGTATTCGGCCAGCCGCAACGGCAGATCGCGGTAACTGCGCGGTTCCGCCGCAAAAATGCGGTGATGATGCGGGCAGTTCATGGCCTTGAGGTAGTAACGCTCTTCACCGAAACGGGCCAGCGTGAGATCAATTGTCCACTTGTTGAGTGCAGACTCCTCGAATCCTTTTCGATCTTCTGGAGACAGATTTTTTAAATAGCTAGTAAGGCGATCTCGGAATTCAATAGTTGTCTGCGCGCCTTTTGCAAATTCTGGATGCAGTTCCTCAAACCCTTCTATGAATTTCTTGTCTTCCGCGCCAAGAGTGGATTTCAACTCGGTAAGGGCTGCCTGTTGCCCACCTTCAATATTTAGACGCATCGGCGGAAACATTGATTCCGCATAAAGCACCGGCAAATGACCGGAAGTTAAATACATTTTCTCCCGCGCGATGTGCGGCGTTTTCACGCGCACATAACCGGCGGCGAATTCCGTTTCCTTCGCCAATTTCTCCAGTTCCTCGACGATGGCCGTGCCCTTTGGCAGCCACAGCGGCAGGCCCGGCCCGACGTATTCCGTGTCAATCGCGAACAGCCCCATCTCCGCGCCGATCTTGCGATGGTCGCGGCGCTTGGCCTCCTCGATCATCTTGAAATACTCGTCGAGCGCGGTCTTGTTCTTGAACGCCGTGCCGTAGATGCGCTGGAGCTGCGGGTTGCGCTCGTCGCCCTTGTAATACGCGCTGGCCACGCTGGTGAGCTTGAACGCGCCGATGTTGCCGGTGCGCATCACGTGCGGCCCGGCGCACAGGTCAACGAAATCGCCGTTCTTGAAATACGTGATCTGCTCGCCCTCGGGAATGGCTTCGAGGTTGCCGATCTTGAACTTGCTCGGATTGCCCGGACGCTCGGTCAGGCCGCCGAGCCGTCCGCTCTCGGAATCCTTCAGCGCCTGCTCGCGCGTGACGACGATTTTCTCGAAGACGTTGTTCGCCTTGATTTCCTTTTTCATCTCGGCCTCGATGGCTGCGAAATCCTCCGGCGAGATGCGGTGCGGCAAATCCACGTCGTAGTAAAATCCATTCTCGACCGGCGGCCCGGCGGCGAATTGCGCCTCGGGCCAAAGCCGCAGGATGGCGGTAGCCATGACGTGCGCAGCGGAATGCCGGATGCGTTCCAATTCGGTCATCTTCGCGCGGTCGTCGAGAGTTTTGCGCTCCGGGTTGGGCGGCGCGGGCGGCGGTTGATTCTCTTGTTCAGCAGACATGAGGGAAATGTAACCACAAAGGCGCCGGGAAAGTAAGTGAAAACCTGCCACCACGACCACGCGCGCCGCTCCGCCGGCAAAGCTACAAGGAGCTGTAGCACTCCAAGACGCGAGGCGATGGTCGGTCGCCACCGGATTGCGCGGAGCGTCTTGGAGTGCGGCAGCCTTCTGCCGCTTTTCGACAGCCCACGTTGCAGAGAGCAGAGGACTGCCCGCCCTATCAGCCTTTTCCAATTATTTATCAAAGAATTACTCCAGACTTTTGTATTACGCGGACAATGATTTGTGTTCCGGCAGCAACTTTTTGCATTCTGACGGCAATTTTGTAGGAATTAACGTGCAAATTTGTGCCCTGGATGGATGGCTTGGCATAGAGTTGGAATATTTTTGACGTGATTATTCCTATTTAATGCCTGTTTATTCCTTTCAGACACCATTTTTATCTTAAACAATTGCTGATTATTCTTTCAGGATATGAGTTATTTCTCTTGTAATAGGCTATTATTCTCGCCAAATACGATTTCATTCTTCTGCAACATTATATTTTTCGTCTGATACATGCTTTTCTTCTTCCGACAGACTATTTTTTGGGTTAAATGGCTTGACGCGGCGGGGTGGCGGTGTCAGAACGTCGGGCATGAATACGTCTGAACCGACGGCAAATACCTCTGAATTATCGGCGGACCCGGCCAGTCCGGCGGGCGAGGCGGCGGGAACGGCGACGACGACGGAATTGATCAAGCTCAAGCACCTGGCGCGGCTGCTGAATGTGCCCGCGCGCTGGCGCATCCTGCGCGAGCTGGCCAAAGGCGAGCCCCTGCCGGTGAGCGAGCTGTCCCTGCGCGTGCGCTGTCCGGCGGCGAGCGTGTCCAAGCACATGGCGCTGCTGAAGAAGGCGGGCGCGGTCATCGTCGGCTACGGCCGGTGCTACAAATTGTCGCCCGCCGTGCAACCGCAGCCGGGCAGCCCGCGGCTCGACCTCGGCCATTGCGTCATCAAGCTGGATACGGAGTGGTGAAAGCCATGTAGCGGCTCCCCGGTAGAGAGCCGCATTTTAATAATGCCTTTTTTGAAATGCGGCGGTCTGCCGACCGCCGCTACGATGCGAAAATCCCAACGGGATTTTATCTTTCAGCCCAGGGTTGCGAGGAACGAGCTACCCTGGGTCATCGTCCAAAACAAATTCATCAACCACAACGTGGTTGCAGCGCGCATTTTCCAGCCGGGTGATTCAACTCCTTCAGAGTTGGGGACGTTTCGGGTCGCATACCCGGCGTAGCCCGATGGGGCCGGGCAACGCCGGGCTGAATGATTCAATCCCGTTGGGATTGGCGGGACCATGCGCGGCCCACCGGAGGCGGGCGGACAGTGGTGAAATAGCTACCGCGCCAGCCGCCGGATCATCACGAGTCCGCCGAGGCCGCACAGCAGCAGGCCGCTCACGGCATAGGCCCCGGCGTTGGGACTTTGGGCCGCGAACTGCAACGCCGCCGCGCCCACCGCCGGGCCGACGAAATTTCCCGCGCCGATGGCCGCCTCGTGGATGCCGCCGTGCTCGCTCTTGGTGTCGCTCGCGTCCATCGAGTAGAACAGCGACGAATAATAAATCAGCCCGATGGCCGCGCCGAAGAAGATTTGCGCCGCGACCAGCACGGCCAGATTGGGCGCGACGAGAATGGCCGCGAAGGAGAGGATGAGCAGCGCAAACGCCGTCACCAGCCAGCGGAACCGGTAGTGCCAGCCGGGCCAGCGCCACAGCAGCACGAACGTGCCGAGCCGCACGAAGCACCAGAGCGAGCAGACAAATCCCGCCAGCATGGGCGACATCTGAAACTTCGCGGCGATGCCGGGAATGACGGCGAGCAGCGTGTTGATGGCGATGTAGGCGAACGGATTCGCCAGCCACGCCATGCGCTGGAAATTTTTGGCGCGCGCCGGCGACGGGCGGTTGGCGTCGTGCGGCAACAGCTCACCGGGTTCGCCGACGGCGGCACCGTGGATTTTTTCTAGCCAGAACACCAGCGCCAGTTGAATCACGATAAAGGCGAGGGGCAGATAAAACATGCTCTGGTAGCCGAACGTCACGATGAGCGTGCCGCCGATGAAATAGGCGGAGGCATTGGCGGCGGCCCAGGTGATGTTGTAGATGCCCACGGCGCGCGCGGCGTTCGCGCCCTCGCTCACGAGCGCCTCGAGCACCGGCCAGATGAAACACATGCCGATGTTCACGACGCACGCGGCGGCAATTTCGCCGGCCATCGAGTGAAGCTGCGAGCCGACGACCAGCCCGGCGATCATGATGCCAAACCCGGTTTTCAGCGCGGTGAAATGGCCGCAGCGTTGCGCGATCCGCCCGGCCTGCCACGAGGCGAACATGTAAATCAGGCCGATGAGCGAGGCGAGCGCGAGGTTTTCCTTGTCGTTGAACCCGAACCGGTCGCGGAACAGGAAGTAAAGGTAGTTGAAAAAGATGACGGTCGCGAAGGAGTTCAGCCCCTCGATGGTGTAGCAGACGGCGCGGGATTTACGCGTTCATGGCGGGAAATCTCCTCAATGGCCTGTCGGCAATACCATTTCACCGCGTCGCTCATCGGCGGCGACAGTTTGTCCAGATCGTCGCGGCTGCACCAGCGGATGTCGTGATGCTCCTCGGCGGCAAGCTGAAGTTCGGCGGCGGGGGCGCCGCCGCCACGTTTGGGCCGCGCCCAATAAATCATGCCGATGTGCTCGTGCGTGTCGCTGATGCGATGGATGTCGAGAAATCGCGGCGCGATGAGCGCGCGGGTGCCGGGCGAGGTCGTGGGCGGGCGTTCGCCGAGCAGTTCCACGTCGAGGCCGCTCTCCTCCTTCGCCTCGCGGAGCGCCGCCTGCTCCGGATCTTCGTCCAGCTCGATGTGCCCGCCGAGCGGCAGCCACTTGCCGAGCTTGCGATGGTGGATGAGCAGAATCTTCCCGTCGTGAACGACAAAGATCGCGACGGTGAAATCAATTTTTTCGTGGATGTGGGCCATCGGGATTGACGATTGATGATTTACGATGGACGCGCCATAAAAAAATACGAGCCCGGGAAAAATCCGCAGGCTCGTAAATCGGATGTCGCAGACCGTAAATGACGACTATTTCATCTTGTCGAAGTTCTTCTGGAGAATCTGCCAGTCTTTCAGGCCGGCGACCTTGCTCTGATACGACTTGATGATCTCCGCCTCCTTGGCGTTCTTCGTCGGCTTGTTGCTCTTGTAGAAAATGCCGAAGTAGCCGGGGAAATCCGCGCCAGCCAGCTTGTAGGCCGCGACTTCGTCGGTCACGTCGTGGTTTTTCGGGACTTCGTTGAACACGCCGCCCTTGCGCGGGTTGCTGGCGTCGAACGCGCCCTCGTAAAATTCCACGCATTCGCTCAGGCATTCGATGAAGCTGAAGCCGTCGTGGTCCATCGCGGCTTCCATCATCTGCAAAACGTGGTTCGGATTCGTGTGCGTCGTGCGCGCGACGAACGTGGCACCGGCGGCGATCGCCTGTTTCATCGGGTTGATCGGATAATCCACCGCGCCCCACTGGTCGGTCTTGCTCTTGAAACCGAGCGGCGACGTGGGCGAGGTCTGTTTTTTCGTCAGACCGTAAACCCAGTTGTCCATGACGCAATAGGTCAGCTTGATGTTTTTGCGCGCGGTGTGGGTGAAATGATTTCCGCCGATGGAAAACGCGTCGCCGTCGCCGCCGAACACGAAGACATGCAGGTCGGGCCGCGACAGTGATATGCCGCTGGCGAACGGCAATGCGCGCCCGTGGATGAAATGCGCGCCGTGCGCCTGCACGAAATACGGGAAGCGGCTGGAACAGCCAATGCCGGCGATGGTGGTGATTTTCTCGTGCCACATCTTGCGCTTTTCAATCAGCTTGAAGTAAAGCGCGAGCACGGAGAAGTCGCCGCAGCCGGGACACCACGTCGGATGGTCGGCGGCGATTTCCTTTTTGGTCAGCCCCTTGCGCTCCGTGGTGGCGGGCGCGGGCGCGTTGACAACGGCAAGGCTGGCGGGCGGAGTTTCGGTCAAAGTTTCGCTCATATATAATTGACGGTAAAAATCAAATTTTGCTCAAACCGGCGGACAGGTTGGTTTTGGTGCGTTCAAGGATTTCCTTCACCTTCCAGGTCAGGCCGTCGGTCTTGTTGATGCCCTGGATTTTCGGATCGCAATAGCGGGCGCGCAGAATCGCGCCGAGCTGGCCGAAGCCGTAAAGCCCCTCGTCGTTCATCTCGACGACGAGCACATGATTGAAGCCGGAGAAAATATTTTCCAGCCCGTCCGGCAGCGGATTGATGTGGCGCAAATGAATTGAGGAAACGCTGTCGCCGCCGGCGCGGGCGCGGTCCACGGCCTCCTTGATCGGGCCTTCGGTCGAACCCCAGCCGACGAGCAAAACATTTCCTTCGGACGGGCCGTAGATTTTCGGCACCGGCAGCGTCGCGCCGAGCGCCTGCAATTTCCTGCGGCGTTTGGCGGTCATCTGCATGTGCAGTTTCGGCGAGCCGGTCGGATGGCCGAGTTCGTCGTGTTCGAGGCCGGTGACGATGGGATACTTTCCGCTGTCAATTTTGGTGCCCGGCGGGACGTGATGCGAAATGCCGTTGGGCGCCGACAAATCGTAAGGCTTGTGGTCGGCCACCGGCGCGAAATCCGGCGTAATGTCCTGGCAAACTTTTTCGAGGTTCGGCTCCACAAACGCCTCGATGCGCGTGGCGATGCCCTGGTCGGTCAGCAAAACCACCGGCACGGAATAGTTGCGGGCGATGTTGACGGCTTCAATCGCCATGTAAAAACAATCTTCGACGTTTGCCGGCGCGATGACGACGCGCGGCGCGTCGCCGTGGCCGCCGTTGACGGCGATGTTCAAATCGGACTGCTCGATGTTCGTCGGCATTCCGGTCGAAGGCCCGCCGCGCTGGACGTCAATGACGACGAGCGGCATTTCCGCCATGATGGCCCAGCCGAGCGCCTCGGTCTTGAGCGAAATGCCCGGCCCGCTCGAACCGGTCACCGCGACGCGCCCGGCGTAGCTGCCGCCGATGGCCATCGAGATGGCGGCGATTTCGTCCTCGGTCTGGATGAAGCAGCCGCCGTATTTCGGCAGTTCGCGGCGGAGCAGTTCCATGATGTCCGACCACGGCGTGATGGGATAGCCCGCGCCGAAACGCACGCCGGCGGCGATGAGGCCGTAGCCGAGCGCCTCGTTGCCGTTCATCACGACCTGATGGCCGTCCTTTTTCTGGCTGTCCACGAACTTGAAAGTTTCCAGCACGTTGCCGAGCGGGTTGGCGTGGCCGGCATGAAACGCGGCGAGCGCGTTGTTCAAAATGCTCGGATCCTTGCCGGTGAACCGTTCGGCGATGAGCTGTTCAAGTTTCGGCAGGTTCAGGTCGAACATCTTGGCGATGAGGCCGAGGGCGAAAATATTTTTCCCCTTGTCCTTGGCCGTGCCGCCGATGGCCTCGACCGTCAGGCCGGAAATCGGAATGCCGAGGTGGTGATAATTTTTCTTCCACTCTTCGTTCGGCACGACGTGGTCGGAATCGTAAAGCACGATGCCGCCTTTTTTGAGACCGCCAATATGGGCCTCGTAGCTGTGCTGGTAAAACGCGAGCAGCACATCCGCTTCGTCGCCGGCGCTCAAAACCTCGCCGCTGCCCATGCGGACCTGGAAGATGGAGGCGCCGCCGGAAATCGTGGCGGGAATGGTCATGAACGTCATGACTTCCTGTTCGCTGCGGCCGGCGAGCCGCGCGAGAAAACCGCCGATGGCCTGGATGCCGTCCTGCGAATTGCCGGCGATGCGGATCACCACTTCGCTGATCCGCGCCACTTTCTGCGCGCCGTTCGACGACAACGCCTGTTCGATTGTATCACTCATGGAAACTCAAATTTAAAAATTTACCGCGTGCAAAGTGGGCTGGCAGTTGTAACGGACAGCACGACACTGTTGCCTCATAACAGTAGGCAGGCGGAGTCAATGTGTCAATTTCTAATGCAAGAATTTAGCTCATAATATAATTTAATCGAGCCGCCGAGCAAACGGAAACCATCTGTTCCTGCACCACGCCGCTTGCGCAAACCGGCCGGCCTGCGTAGCGTAGCCCCGGCACATGACACAGCAGGAAACCTACGACGACGCGATGTTCGATTTCAGCCGGGGCGATTTCGACGGCGCGATTGCAAAATTTAAAACGGTGCTGGCCACCGACCCCGGATATTTCGACGCACAACTCGCGCTGGGCATGGCGTATTATCGCCAGGGCAATTTCGCGGCGGCGATTGCCGAGGGTCACAAGGCCGAACAACTCCGCCCGCAGGAGCAGCTCGTCCACACCAACCTCTCGCTGTTCTATATGAAATCCGGCGACAAGGTCACCGCCGAAAAACACGGCTTGAAGGCGAAAATCGAATCCTGGCGCGAGGACGCGGCAAAGGCCAAATCTCCCGGGGAAAAAATTGGAGCGGATTCTGGATTGACGATCGCCAGACCAACGCCCGCGCCGATGAAATTTCCCAGCCAGCCGTGGAAGAAGAAATAGACCGACGGTGCCATCCCGCCGCCCGCCAAGAATTGAACCAGGTTCCAATACCCAGCTACGCTTCCCCGGTGTGACGAGCCGGCCTGTCATCCAATGAGCGGATTTCAGCGCCGATAGAATCCGTTCCGGAAATCCTATTGGTTCGCCGGATCGGGTGCGTATCGCTTCCGCATGGCGTCGGAAAGTTCGTAGAAATAAACCTTGGTGATCGCCATCCCGCCTTGGGCCGGCGTATAGCTGACAATGATTCCGTCCGGATCAACTTTTTCGACGTATGGATTGTTAAAGATTTCGCCACTGACGGTCACAAGCTGATTGGCCGGCTTCACTGTCGCCGGTGGACTGGCCGGTTTATTCACGGCGGGTGCCTGGGCTGGCCTGGGTGTTGCTGTGGCAACCGTTGGCGTCTTGGTGGCAGGAACCACAACCGCAGGCACTTCATTGGTGGGTGCTTCGGCAACCGGAGCCGCCGCAACCGGAGTTTCATTGTTGGTGGCGGCTTCAACAACCGCCGCAACTACCGCCGGAGTTGCGTTCGTCGGAGCTTCGGCAACCGGAGCAACCCCAGCCGGAGTTTCATTTGTCGTTGTTTCAGCAGTCGGAGCCGCCGCCGCCGGAATTTCATTCGAGGAAGTTTCAGCAACTGGGGCAGCCGCAACGGAAGTTTCATTTGTCACAGCTTCTACAGTGGCAGCGGCAGTAGCCGGCGCTTCATTCGTGGACGCTTCGACAACTGGAACAGCCGGTGACGGAATCTCATTGGTCGCGGTTTCGACAGTCGAAACGGCAGCCGCCGGAACCTCATTTGTGGCAGCTTCGGCAACCGGAGCCGCCGCAACGGGAGTTTCATTTGTCACAGCTTCTACAGTGGCAGCGGCAGTAGCCGGCGCTTCATTCGTGGACGCTTCGACAACTGGAACAGCCGGTGACGGAATCTCATTGGTCGCGGTTTCGGCAGTCGGAGCGGCGACCACCGGAGCTTCATTCGTGGCAGCTTCGGCAACCGGAGCCGCCGCAACGGGAGTTTCATTTGTCACAGCTTCTACAGTGGCAGCAGCAGTAGCCGGCGCTTCATTCGTGGACGCTTCGACAACTGGAACAGCCGGCGCCGGAGTCTCATTGGTCGCGGTTTCGGCAGTCGGAGCGGCGACCACCGGAGCTTCATTCGTGGCAGCTTCGGCAACCGGAGCCGCCGCAACGGAAGTTTCATTTGTCACAGCTTCAGCAGTGGCAGCGGCAGTAGCCGGCGCTTCATTCGTGGACGCTTCGACAACTGGAACAGCCGGTGACGGAATCTCATTGGTCGCGGTTTCGACAGTCGAAACGGCAGCCGCCGGAACCTCATTTGTGGCAGCTTCGGCAATTGGAGCGGCCACAATATTTGTTGTGACAGATTCCGCTTCCGGGGTCTCCGTAGTTATGGAGTTTGTGCCGGACGCCTCGTTCAATTGCCTTTCAAAAGCAGCATCGGCGGCGGCCTTGGCCGGCTTGTTGTGGGCACAGGCGGTAATAAAGACTGCGGCAAAAGCGGCGCATAAACCCAACGAGATTGTGGTTTTCATGGAATGACTTTTCCGGACGGAACGTCCGAAAACAGGACGCCGCGCCACAAGTTTAAAGCTTGTGCGATTTCCATGACAACTGTTTCGTTTCATAACATGTGTTCGAAGTTATCCAGAATTCACAAAACCGCCGCATCGGCGGCCTTGGCGCGGATAAGTCCTTGTTGTCCATGAGCAGACGTCATGCCAGCCAGGCTTGATGCCGCCTGGCCCAAACAGCCAGATTGGTGGAATGGTGCGCGCGAGAGGACTTGAACCTCCAATCCTTGCGGAACCAGATCCTAAGTCTGGCGTGTCTGCCAATTCCACCACGCGCGCAACCGCAGACAAATTGCGCCGCGCGCGTGCGAATCTCAAGCCTGCTTTTGCACGGCACAATTGCACGCCGGACGACTTTCGTTTAACTTTGTGCATGGATTTTTGGAATCGCGCCGTTTTCAGTGTCTGCGCCGTCTGCCTCGGCGTCACGCTGGCCGGTTGTGAACCGACTGGACAAAGCATGGCGGATGATGAGAAGGAGCCGCATTTCGTGCTCGGCCAGAACCGCGTCAACGCGATGGATTATGCGGGCGCGGTCGAGGCGTTCGAGGAATCGCTCGAGGTGAATCCGCATTCGGTGCCGGCGCATTACCAGCTCGCCATGCTTTACAGTGAAAAGGAATCCAATCCCGCCGCCGCCATTTATCATTACCAGCAATACCTCCGCTATGACCCAAACGCCCCCAATGCGGACATTGTCAACCAGCATATCAACACCTGCAAACAGCAGCTCGCAACCGACGTAATGCAACTGCCAAGTTCGCCGGCCGCGCAGCAGCAGCTCCAGCAGCTCGCCGACAAAAACCGGCAGTTGCAGGATGAAGTGGACAAGTGGCGCGCGTATTACGCCAGCCAGATGGTGGCAATGAAAACAAATTCGCCGCCGCCAATGAATGTCGCGCCACAATCCACCGCCACGGCAATCCCGTTGCAGGCGACGACCGCGGCGGCAAATCCGCCGGTGGCCAGGCCGCGCACCCATGTTGTTGCCGCCGGCGAAACGCCGGCCGCCATCGCGCGCAAGTTCAAATTGAACTTGGACGCGCTGCTCGCGGCCAATCCGGGGTTGAATCCGAAGAAATTGCGCGTCGGCCAGCCCATCAATCTGCCGCCGCCGTGACTTTCACATGATTTCGCGCGCTCCATTTGTTGCCATCGCGGTGTTCTGGGTCACGATGAATGTTTTGTTGTGGCGCATGGAATACGGTTCGCGCGGCAACGAGGAGCCGGTGCCGGTGGCGCTGGTCTGGCGGAAAATTTTGACCGCGCCGGACGCCTCGTCCCTGAGCATCTACCAGGACGGCGAACGCTCGGGCTTCTGCGAATTTTCGACAAGTGTTGAGACGGAGATGGCCAAGCTCGACGAGGACAAGCCGCCGCCGGAGGGTGTCATCACCCGCGCCGGCTACCAGATCCGGCTGAACGGCAACACGAGCCTCGGCGATTTCACCAACCGGGTGCGGTTCGACGGGCGGTTGAGCTTTTATCCCAACCGGAAGTGGCGCGAATTGAACCTGAAATTATCCTCGCACACCGCCGCGATTGAAATTCATTCGGTCGCCACCAACCAGATGGTGCAATTGAAAATCACCAATGAGGGCGGCACCATTGAGCGCGAGATTGCCTTTGCGGATTTGGAGGATCCCAATGCGCTGCTGCACGAATTCACCGAAAATTTCGGCGGCGGCGTGCTGGGCGCAGTGGAACTGCCCATGCTGCCGGAGGAATCGGCGGCGTTCTCCCAGCCGGTCGTGTGGGAGGCGCACCGCGACCGTTTGAAGATTGGCAACGAGCCGGTGTCCGTTTATCGTCTGGAAACCCACATGCTCGACTATTCAATCGTCATCTACGCCAGCACGCTCGGAGAAATTTTGCGGGTCGAACTGCCCGACGGCTTCACCGCCTCGCTCGACGAATGGAGCAAAAATTGAAGGCCGCCGCATGATTGAACTCGTCAACCTCGTAAAAAAATTCGGCGATCTCACGGCGGTCAGCGACATTTCGCTCACAATTCCCCGCGGCGAATTTTTCGCCATGCTCGGACCCAACGCCGCCGGCAAGACGACCACGCTGAAAATGCTCGCCGGCCTGATGAAGCCCACCTCCGGCTGCGCGCGCGTCTGCGGGTTTGACATGCAGGCGCAGCCGCTCGAAGCGCGCCGGCACATCGCCTACGTTCCTGATTTTCCATTTCTCTACGACAAGCTGACTGGATGGGAATTTTTCCGCTTCACCGGCCAGTTGTTTCAGATGTCCGACACGCACATCGAAAAAAACGCGCAGGAATTGATCACGCGGTTTCATCTGGCGGAATTTGTGAACCGCCCGCTCGAAGGTCTTTCGCACGGCACGCGCCAGCGCGTGGCCATCGTGTCCGCACTCCTGCACGAGCCGGAAGTGTTCGTGATTGACGAGCCGATGGTCGGCCTCGACCCGCAGCACGCGCGCGTGGTGAAGGACGTGTTCAAGGAACGTTCGCGCGCGGGCGTCACCGTGCTGGTCTCCACGCACCAATTGGAAATCGCCGAGGAAATGGCCGACCGCATCGGCATCATTCACGGCGGAAAACTGATTGCCGTCGGCACCCGCGAAGAACTCCGGCGGCAAAGTGGCAGATCCGGCCAGCTTGAAGAAATTTTCCTGTCGCTCACGGCGAACGGCAAGTGAATCATCCTCCGCTGTGTCAACAAAACCTGTTTTAGCGGTTGACGAATTTTTATATTTGTGCCAAAATGTCACTCCACGAACCTGATTTTATTCAATGGCTTCAATCAAATCCAGTTTTCTCGACAAAGTGCTAGGCCGCATCGGGCGGCTGGACGCGGAAGGGTTGCAGACGGTGGTTCAGCGGCTGGCGCACGAACGAAATTTTCTCGAAACCCTGTTCAACACGATTGAAGACGGCGTGCTGGTGGCCGACGAGCAGGGGCGCATCGTTTATTTCAACCAGGCCGTGACCGGCCTGCTGGGCTTGCAGGCTGGTGACGAAGGCCAGCCGGTCGGACGCTTCCTGCCGGAACTGGACTGGGGAAAAATTTCGCGCTTCGACCGCGAAGGCGGCGCGCACGTCTTGCGGCACGAGTTCGAAGTAAGTTATCCGCGTCCGCGTTTTCTGCGGCTTTACGCCGCGCCGCTCGACGGCGAGGCGAAGGGCAGCTCCGGCGTGGCGCTGATTTTGCACGACGCGACCGAGGCGCGGCAAAAAACTTTTGAAGCCATCGAAAGCGAGCGGGTGCAGGCGCTCACGCTGCTCGCGGCGAGCGTGGCGCACGAAATCGGCAATCCGCTCAACGCGCTGCACATTCATCTGCAGCTCATGGAGCGCGAGGTGAAAAAACTCAAGGCCGGCGCGGACGGCTCAAAACGGGTTTCGCGTCCGCGTTCGCAGAATCTGGTGGTCGAAGCCGACACGGCGGACATCTCCGGACGGCTCGAAAAATATCTCGACGTGGCGAAGGGCGAAATCAACCGGCTCGATTACATCATCACGCAATTTCTCCAGGCGATCCGGCCCGTGCCGCCGCAGCTTCAGCCGCATTCGCTCAACGACGTGGTCGAAAAAACTTTGGAATTGCTGCGACCGGAACTGGAAAATCGCGGGCTGACGGTGACGACAAAACTTGCGCGACGGCTGGCCGCCGCGCCGGTTGACCCGATGCAATTGCAGCAGGTTCTGGTCAACCTTGTCAAAAATGCGATGCAGGCGATGACGAGGGGCGGCACGCTGGCGCTGCAAACCGGCGAGAACGACGACGGCGTTTGGGTGAGCGTGGCCGACAACGGCGGCGGCATTCCGCAGGAGCAGATCAACCGGATTTTCGAACCATTTTACACGACCAAGAAAAAAGGCAGCGGCCTCGGTCTGATGATTGTGCAGCGCATCGTGCGCGCCCATAACGGCCGCATCGAACTGGAAAGCCATGTCGGTCGCGGCACGACGTTCCGCATCTGGCTGCCGTTGCACGAGCGCCGGCCGCGCTTGCTGGAAGCCAAACTAAAAGTTGAATAGTTAAATTGTGAATCGTTGAATTGATTTCATGTGCGATCCAAAGCCAGTTCAACTATTTACCCATTTTGCAAATCTCAAATGAAACCGACTTTGCTCATCGTGGATGACGAGAAAACGACGCGCGATGGTTTGCGCGCGGCGCTGGAGGAACGCTATGACGTTTACATCGCCGAGGATGCGCAGGCGGCGATGGCTCTTTTGGAAAGTGAAAACTTCGACGTGATGCTCACGGATTTCCGGCTGCCGAATGAGGATGGAATGAAACTGATCGCCCGCGCGAAATCGCTTTCCCATCCGCCGGTCTGCGTTTTGATGACGGCCTACGGTTCGGAGGAGCTGGCGGTGGACGCGATGAAACGCGGTGCGGACGATTACATCGCCAAGGGCCGTTTGCAGATTGACGAACTGGAAATGCGGATTGCGCGGGCGTTGAAGCAGCAGAATCTGGAGGTGGAAAATGTTTCGCTGCGCAAACAGCTCGACTCAAAATTCGGGCTGGAAAACATCATCGGCGAATCGTCGGTCATGAAGGAGATTTTCGACGTCGTCCAGCAGGTCGCGCCGACGCGGGCGACGGTGCTGGTGCTGGGCGAAAGCGGCACCGGCAAGGAACTCATCGCGAAAGCGCTGCACCAATTAAGCCCGCGCGCCCGGCAGCCGTTCGT
Source organism: uncultured Verrucomicrobiae bacterium (assembly GCA_963738245.1). Lineage (GTDB taxonomy): Bacteria > Verrucomicrobiota > Verrucomicrobiia > Limisphaerales > UBA11358 > UBA11358. The sequence goes on along the minus strand of CAVTWB010000012.1, from coordinate 296,709 downwards.
GACGGTGCATTGCGCGGCGCTCGCGCCGACCCTGTTGGAGAGCGAACTGTTCGGGCACGAAAAGGGCGCGTTCACCGGCGCGCACGAGCGGCGCATCGGCCGGTTCGAGCAGGCGCAGGGCGGCACGCTGTTTCTGGATGAAATCGGCGAAATTGACGCGACGATCCAGGTGAAGCTGCTGCGGTTTTTGGGCGAACGGACTTTTGAGCGGGTCGGTTCCAACAAAACCCTGAGCGCGGATGTGCGGCTGGTGGCGGCGACAAATAAGAATCTGGAAGAGCTGGTCAAAGCCGGGAAATTCCGCGAAGATTTGTTTTTCCGGCTGCGCGTGGTTGAAATAGTATTGCCGCCGCTGCGGGAGCGGACGGGCGACATGCCGCTGCTGGCGCAGAGTTTTCTGCGCGAGTTCGCGAAGGAAAACGGCAAAGCGGTGAACGATTTCACGGCGGACGCGCTCCAATTGCTGATGAATTATTCCTGGCCGGGCAACGTGCGCGAGTTGCGGACGGCCATCGAGCACGCGGTCGTTTTGTGCCGGGGCGAAAAAATTTCCGCGCGCGATCTGCCGCCGTCGGTGCGCGGCGGGCGGACGACGGGAACCCAGTTATTGCAGCGAAATGATTTGACGGTGAAGGACGCCGAGAAACAATTGATCGAGCGCGCGCTGAAGGAAACCGATGGCAACCGGACGCTGGGCCGCGAAAAAAATCGGCATGAGCCGGCGCACGTTTCACCGCAAGCTGCACGCGTATCACTTGGAAGGATTTTAAATTATGCCGCTGTCACAACTGATTCAGATGTTGATCCACAAGCTGGAGGTCGGCGCGGGTTCGCGCTACCTGCGGATCGTCGCGCTGGCGCTGGGCGTGATCGCGCTGGCATTTCTCTATGACATCCGCGCCTACCGGAACCTCGCCGCGCCGGAGGCGATGGACGCCGCGCAACTCGCGCGCAACATTTCGGAAGGCAAAGGCTACACAACCTTGTTCATCCGGCCGTTCAGCATTTTCCTCGTGCAAAATCACAACCAGGCCCAAACACCGTTTGCCCTGACGAACGCCGTGACCGACTTCGCGCAGATTCAATCGGCGCATCCGGACCTGGCGAACCCGCCGATGTATCCGCTGCTGCTGGCGGGGCTGATGAAAGTGCTGCCGTTCGATTACAAGGTGAACTTGAAAAAACCGTTCTGGACGAACAACGGTAGTTTCTGGCGTTACCAGCCGGATTTTTTCATCGCCATTTTCAATGAACTGCTGCTGCTCGTCACCGTCGTGCTGACGTTTTATCTCGCCAAAAATCTTTTCGATTCCAACGTCGCGTGGCTCTCGGCCGTTCTGGTTTTGGGCTGCGATCTGCTCTGGAAGTTCAGCACTTCGGGCCTGTCCACGATGCTGCTGCTGGTGGTTTTTCTGGGACTGACGCTGTTGCTGCTCGAAATCGAGCGCAGCGCCCGCGACTCGCAGCCGCGCGCCGGCTGGCTGCTCGGGCTGGCGGTGGCGGTGGGGATTTTGACCGGCATCGGCGCGCTGACGCGCTATGCCTTCGGTTGGACGATCATTCCCGTCGCGGTGTTTCTGCTGGTGTTTGGCGGTAAAAGAAAGTTGCCGCACATGGTCGCGGCGCTGGCGGCGTTCGCGGTGGTGCTGACGCCGTGGATAGTCCGCAACGAAGTCGTCAGCGGCACGGCATTTGGGACGGCGGGCTATGCGGTCGTCGAGGGAACGATGGTTTTTCCCCGGTTTCAACTGGAACGCTCCCTCCATCCGGAATTGGCACAGGCCATGTGGTTGAGGCCGTATGTGCAAAAACTGTTCGGAAACATGCGCGACCTGCTGACGGGCGACCTGCTGAAATCCGGCGCGACCTGGGCGGGCGTGCTGTTTTTTGCCGGCCTGTTCCTGGGCTTCCGCGGCACCGGCGCGCGCCGGGTGCGCTATTTTCTGCTGATGTGCCTGGCCGTTTTCGTCGTCGCGCAATCGCTGGGCCGCACGCAGCTTTCGGACCAGACGCCGGAAATCAATTCGGAGAACCTGTTGGTGCTGCTCGTGCCGCTGGTGTTCATTTTCGGCGCGAGCTTTTTCTTCACGCTGCTGGACCAGATGACCCTGCCGCTGATGCAACTGCGCTACGCCGTTATCGCTGGTTTTGTGGCATTGTGCTGCCTGCCGCTGGCGTTCACGGTCTGGTCGTCGCCCCGGCCGTTGGTTTATCCACCCTATTATCCGCCGGAAATCCAGCAGGTGTCCAGTTGGATGAAGCCCGATGAGCTGATGATGAGCGACGTGCCGTGGGCGGTCGCGTGGTATGGCGACCGGCAGTGCGTCTGGAACACGCTCGACGCGCAGGCGGAATTTTTCGCCATCAACGATTATTTGAAGCCGGTGCAGGCGCTTTACCTCACGCCGGTGACGACGGATGGAAGATTTGTCTCCGACTGGGTGCAGACGCACGACACCAGTTGGGGCAACTTCATCGTGGATGCCGCGCTCAAAAATCAATTTCCCCCCGGCTTTCCGCTCCACTTCGCGCCAAAAGGATTTTTACCCGACCGGCTGTTTTTGACCGACCGCCAGCGCTGGGAGACCGCGCCATAATTTCACGCCGCCGCGCGCCGCAGCCGGTCGGCGATGCCCGCCCACTCCGGCGAATCCGGCGGCGCTTCCACCACGATCAGTTCCGCGCCCGCCGCGTCGCACCGGTGCAACTCTGCGTAAAGCGCCCGCGCGAACGCCTCCGCGTCGTGCGGCATCACGCTCACGTCGGCAAAATTTCCACCCGCCGGGATTTGCGTGTGGGCGACGATGCAACAGTTTTGAATTTTGAATTTTGAATTTTGAATTTTGAATCCCAGTTCCGCGTCGTCGCGCCAGCCCAAAACGAGCAGCTTTGCTTTTGGCGAGTAATGTTTCGCCAGCAGGCCGGGACTCCGCAGTTTCTCCGAACCCAAAACCTTGCACGCCGAACCCTGAACTCTTCCGGCAACGGCGGCGAGCGATTCCGCGTGAATCATCCCCGGCCGCAAAATTCGCGGCGGCGAAACCGTCAAATCCAAAACCGTGGACTCGATGCCGACCTGCGACTGGCCGCCGTCCACGATGAGCGGAATTTTCCCGCCAAGCTGCGCGCGGACGTGCTCCGCGTTCGTCGGCGAAACCTGGCTGGACAAATTTGCGCTTGGCGCCGCGAGCGGAAATCCGCATTCGCGAATCACCGCCTGGATGAACGGATGGCCCGGCCAGCGGATGCCGACCGTCGCGCCGCCCGCCGACACGATTTTGGGAATTTTTTCCGCGCGCGGCAGGATCAGCGTCAGCGGCCCGGGCCAGAAAGCTTTTGAGAATTTCTCCGCCAGCGCCGGCCATTTCGTCACGCAAGCCTGCGCCATTTCATTTCCTGCGACATGGACGATGATGGGATTATGTGTCGGCCGGCCTTTGATCTGGAAAATTTTGGCGACGGCGGTTTCGTCCAGCGCGTTCGCCGCGAGACCGTAAACAGTCTCCGTCGGCAGCGCGACCACTTGGCCGGCGCGGAGCAATTCCGCCGCGCGACGGACGGCAGTTTGAAAAAGCTCCGGCGTGTGCGTGGAGAGAATTTCAGTCATCGTTGAATTGTTGAATTGTTAAATGGTTAGATCGTTGGCAACGGATTTTGCCGAATTACGATTCAACTATTCAACGGTTCAACAAACTCATTCATACCGCAAAGCGTCAATCGGGTCGAGCTTGGACGCCTTCCACGCGGGATAAAAGCCGGAGATGATGCCGATGACGGCGCTGGAAATGAACGCGACCACAATCCAGACGGTTGGGGTGCTGGTGGGCCAATGTTGGAAGTAGGCGATCAACCACGAAAAAGTCATGCCGCCGGCGATGCCGATGGAGCCGCCAATCGCGCTCAAGGTGACGGCTTCAATCAGAAATTGCACGAGGATGTCGGCGGCGCGCGCGCCCACGGCCATGCGGATGCCGATTTCGCGCGTCCGTTCGGTGACGCTGACGAGCATGATGTTCATGATTCCAATGCCACCTACGATGAGCGACACGGCGGCGACGCCGGCGAGCAAACCGCCCATCACTTTCGAAGAAGCCGAGACCCGGTCCATGAGGTCGGCTTGGTTGCGCACCGTAAAATCCGGATCCTTGCTGCGATGTCGCGTGGTCAGCAGGTCGGTGATTTCATCCTGCGCCTTGAGAATGGTTTTATCGCTGGTGGCCTCGACCAGGATGTCATTCAAAAAAGTGCGCGCGGTGATGCGATGCATGTGGCTGGAATAAGGAACGACCACCACGTCGTCCTGGTCCTGGCCGAAGAGGTTGAATCCTTTCGGGGTTAGCACGCCGACGATTTGAAACGGCAGGTTGCGGATGCGGACCGTCTGGCCAACGGGATCTTCGTTGGGAAACAACTGATCCGCCACGGTTTTGCCGATGACGGCAGATTTGGCCAGGCTGCGCACGTCCTGATCGCCGAACATCACGCCGCTGATGATGCTCCGGTTGAGGATTTGCGGATAGTCCGGCGATTCGCCCATGACCTGCGTGTTCCAGTTCAGACCGTTGGCGAGAATTTGCTCGCGGTCGCGAACCTCCGGGCTGACCGCAAGCACGTCTGGCAATTTGGCAATGGCTTTGGCGTCATCCAGAGTGAGGGTCGGCGCGCTGCCCCAGCCGCCGCGCATCGCGCCGCTGGTGAAATTGCCGGAAAAAACCGTAATCACATTTTCGCCCAGGCTGGCGACCTGATCCTCCACCTGCTTGGTAGCGCCCGTCGTCAAACTCACGGAACCGATGACCGCGCCCACGCCGATGATGATGCCGAGCATTGTCAGCAGCGACCGCATTTTGTTGCGGCGCAGCGCGCGCCCGGCAATCCGGAGTGAGGCGAAAATTCTCATGCCAGTTGGACGGCCTGTTGCGCCTGCTTCAATTTGCCGAGTTCCTGTTCCGCGTTCAGCCGGTCCGCCACGGCTTCATCCGTCAAAATTATGCCGTCGCGCAAAATCACCATGCGCTTCGTGTAGCGGGCCACGTCCAGTTCGTGCGTAACCATGACGATGGTGATGCCCTGCTCGTTGAGTTTCTGAAACACGCCCATGATTTCGATGCTCGTCTGGCTGTCCAGATTTCCAGTTGGTTCGTCGGCAAGCAACAGTGACGGCCGGTTCACCAGCGCGCGCGCGATGGCGACGCGCTGCTGCTGGCCGCCGGAAAGCTGGTTGGGATGATGGTCGGCGCGCTCGCTTAAACCCACGAGTGCCAGCGCGTGCGTGGCGCGTTCAAGCTGTTCGTGCGCGGGGATGCGGTGCCGGTGGTAAAGCATCGGCATCTCGACATTTTCCAATGCTGAGGTGCGCGACAGCAGGTTGAAACCCTGAAACACGAAGCCGATTTTTTCGTTGCGGATGTCCGCCAGCGCGTCGCGGTTCAGCGTCGAAATGTCAATGCCGTCCAGCCAGTAATGCCCGCCGGTCGGCCGGTCCAGCGCGCCGATCATGTTCATCAACGTGGATTTGCCGGAGCCGCTCGAGCCCATGATGGCGACGAACTCGCCCGCCAGAATTTCCAGCGAGACACCGCGCACGGCGTGAACGTCCACCTCGCCGGTGTGATACGTCTTGTGGATGTCGTCCAGCTTGATGACGTGGGTTGTTTGCACGACGGATTTTTGGTGAATGAAATTTAGCGCCGGGGGAACCCGCCGCCGCCGAATGGATTCGACGGTGCCGCCGAAGCGGTGCCGGTCAACAGCGTGCCGGTGACGATTTTGTCGCCTTCGTTCAATCCCGAAAGCACCTCGGTGGAAATGCCGTCGCTGATGCCGGTCTTGATTTGCACTGGCTCCAGCTTGATGTTTTCACCCTCGCCCGTGAGAACATAAACCGTGTGAATGATGGGCCGCTCGCCGTGCGCACGTCCGCCGCGATGTCCCGTTCCGCCGGGTCCGCCAGCTTGATTAGTGCTGTTCGTAGCCTGGGCCAGCCTCGGAGCGGTGTTGGTCGGCACGAAGCCGGCGTTTGGCGGATGAAAACGCAACGCGGAGTTGGGGATGATCAACGTGTTTTCCCGCTGCGCGACAACGATTGAAACATTCGCCGTCATGCCAGGCTTCAATTTGTAATCCTCATTCGTCACGCCGATGACGCAGTCGTAGGTGACGACGTTGTTGACCGTGGTCGGCGAATTACGCACCTGCGTGACGGCACCGTGAAAATTGCGATACGGGTAGGCGTCCACCGTGAAGTCCACGTCCTGGCCTTCCACGACCCCGCCGACATCGGCCTCGGCCACGCTCGAATCAATCTGCATTTTCGTCAGGTCGTTCGCGATTTGAAACAGCGTCGGCGTGTTGAAACTGGAGGCGACCGTCTGGCCCAGATCAATCGCGCGCAAAATCACGATGCCGTCCACCGGCGAGCGGATTTTGCAATAACCCAGATTCGCGGTGGCATTGTCCAGCGCGGCCTGCTTGATTTGCACCGTCGCCTCGGCCTCGTGCAGATTGGCTACGGCCGTGTCGAAATCGGAGCCGGAAATCAAACTGTTGGTGAACAGCCGGGCACTGCGTTCCGCCTCGGCCTGCTGCAACTCCAGATTCGCCTTGGCGTTGGCCAGGTCGGCCTTGCCTTGCGCGACGGCCGCCTGATAGGTCGAAGGATCAATCTCCGCGATCACCTCGTTCGACTTCACCATCGAATTATAATCCACATACAGTTTGTTGATGATGCCCGAAACCTGGCTGCCGACCGTCACGTTCACCACCGGGTTCAGCGTGCCCGTCGCCGTCACCACCTGCGCCAAATCGCCGCGCGCCACCGCCGTCGTTTGATATTGCGGCGCCTCAGTTTTTCCGCGCAGCAAATACCAGCCGCCGCCAGCCACAACCGCACCGGCGGCCAAAATAATGACCGCCCATTTCAACCAGCCACCGCTTTTTTTTTCTGCCATAAAATAAATCCCGGCAAATTGTCCCCATTGAGACGCAAACGCGACCCATAAGTTACGGAAATATCCCCGCCTGTCCACGCACTTTCAGTTTGAGCCGGACGCGTTTAGCCTTAAAATCGGCGCGTGCTCGAAAAGCTCATCCAACAACTGGCCGCCGCCCAACCGCTCGACGACGGGCAAATCCATCTCGCCGTTGAAAATCTCGCCGATGAAAAAGTCGCGGTCAGTCTCAAGGCCGGTTTCCTGGCCGCGCTGGCGCAAAAAATCGAAACGCCCGGCGAAATCGCCGCGTTCGCCCGCGCGCTGCGCGCCAAATCAATTGTTCCGCCAATTGACGCCGAGACGCGTTCGCGGGAAATTCTTGATGTCGTCGGCACCGGCGGCGACCGCCTCGGCACCATCAACCTCTCCACGACGGCCGCCATCATTTGCGCCGCCGCCGGGGTGACCGTCGCCAAGCATGGTAACCGGGCGGTTACTTCGCAAGCCGGAAGTGCGGACGTGCTGGAAGCGCTCGGCGTGCCGGTTGATTTGACCCCGGCGGAAGCCGCGCGTTCATTGCGGGAACGCCGCTTCGCTTTTTTCTTCGCGCCAAATTATCATCCGGCGTTCAAGCACATCGCGCCGGCGCGGAAACTGTGCGCCGAGCGCGGCCAGCGGACTATTTTCAACCTGCTCGGGCCGCTGCTGAATCCGGCGCAACCGTCGGCCATGCTGATGGGCGTCCCGCGCCCCGAATTGTGCGAACCGCTCGCGCAAGTTCTGCAATCGCTCGGCGTCCGCCGCGCGATGGTCGTCTGCGGAAAAATTTCAACCGGAGAAAAATCCGCAATGTTTCTCGACGAACTTTCCACGCTCGGCGAAAACACCATCGCCGAATTTTACCAGGAGCGTGGGTTCACCGTTTCCACAAATTCGCCGGGACAATTTCCGTTGCAGCGCGCGACGCTGGCTGATTTGCTCGGCGGCGACAAATTGACGAACGCGAAAATCATCCGTGAAATCCTGTCCGGCCGGGAGCGCGGCCCGAAGCGCGACGCCGTTTTGCTCAACGCCGCCGCCGCGTTGTTTGTGGCCGGCAAATCAAAATCGCTGGCGGAAGGTTGGGAGCTGGCGGGTGAGACGGTTGACGGCGGCGATGCCGGCGCGAAACTGGCGGAGCTGGCGCGCTGATTTCAGTGCGGCGTGTTTTTTGCGGCAGCGATGGCGGCTTTTTCCGCGGCTTCCATTTGCGCGTAGTGCAGGCCGAGATTGTGTTGCGCGGTTTTGTCGCCCTGGCGCGCGGCGCGGATGAACCACTTCACGGCTTCCGCCTGGTTCGGCTCGACGCCGCGCCCGGTTTCATAACACAGGCCAAGGTTGCATTGCGCGGGCGCACATTCCTGCTCGGCCGCCGCGAGATACCACTTGACCGCCATTTTGTAATCCTGCGGGACGACCTGGCCGGTCTCGTAAAAAACGCCGAGGTTGAATTGCGCGGCCGGATATCCGCGATCCGCCGCCTCGCGATACCATTTGATCGCCTCGGCATAATTTTGCGGCAGGCCCTGGCCGGTTTCGTAAAGCATGCCGAGATTGAACTGCGCCGCCGGGTCGCCCTGTTCCGCCGCTTCGCGCAACCAGCGCGCGGCCTCGGTGAATTCCTGCGGCACGCCCGCGCCGGTCATGTAGCATACGCCGAGATAGCATTGCGCCACGGGATCATTTTGCTCCGCCGCGCGCCGGAACCATTTGATCGCCTCGCCGTAATCCTGCGCGACTCCCTGGCCGTTTTGAAAGGAGACGCCGAGATAACATTGCGCCTGCGCGTCGCCCGCAATGGCGGCCTGGCGCATTTCCTCAAGCGAATCCCATGTGCGGCGGTTCGACATCGTCTGGAAAATCAGCTCATTATTTCTGCGGATGAGAAGATTAAATGCCATTGCGGCAAACACAAGCCATGAATTATCGGAGCGTTTTCACTTTCGCCCGGCAAGGCCGCCTGCTACAAAACTTTCATGGCAACCTCATCCACCATCGGTTTTCTCGGCGCCGGCAAAATGGCCACGGCCCTGGCCAGGGGTTTTGTCCGCGCGGAAATTGTTTTTCCCAAGGAAATCATCGCCGGCGATTTGTCGGACATCGCGCTGAAAAATTTCGCCAAGGAAACCGGCGCAAAGACGGCGGCTTCCAATGCCGAGGTTTTGAAATTTGCCAACATCGTGGTTCTCGCCGTGAAGCCGGACCAGGTCGCCGGCGTGCTGGCCGGATTGTGCGGCGGTTTTTCTAAACAGCATCTGCTCATCTCCATCGCCGCCGGCGTGACGCTGGCGAAACTGGAAAACGGCTTGCCCGCCGGCGCGCGCGTCATCCGTGTCATGCCCAACACGCCCGCACTCGTCGGCGAATCCGCCAGCGCGTTCGCGCTCGGCAAATCCGCGACGGCGGCGGACGGCGAGCTGGCGAAAAAACTTTTATCCGCCGTCGGCGTCGCGTTTCAGGTGAAGGAAAGCCTGCTCGACGCCGTGACCGGCTTGAGCGGCAGCGGCCCGGCGTATGTTTATTTGTTCATTGATGCAATGAGCGACGGCGGCGTGGCTTCCGGTTTGCCGCGCGACATCGCGACGAAGCTCGCGGCGCAGACCGTTCTCGGCGCGGCGAAAATGGTGTTGGAAACCGGCCAGCATCCCGGCGCGCTCAAGGATCAGGTCACGAGTCCCGGCGGCACGACGATTGAAGGCTTGCACGAACTGGAAAAAGGCAAACTGCGCGCCGCCGTGATGAGCGCCGTCCGCGCCGCGACGGAAAAGTCAAAAAAACTCGGGCAAGCATGAGTCTGAAACCTCCCTCCGAAAATCAGGCGCGCATTCTCTGGTTTGCGCTGACCGGCCTGGCCGTCGCCACCGTCGTCATGCTGGTGGTCGCGACGGTCTGGGGTTTGTCGCGGCTGCTTGACGTGTTGAGTCCGGTGCTGTGGCCGCTGGCGATCGCCGCCGTCGTGGCGTGCCTGTTGTCGCCGCTCGTGGACTGGTTGGAAAAGCGCAACGTGCCGCGCATCCGCGCCATTGTCCTGGTGTTTGTCGTCGCGTTTGCGGTGGTTGCCGGCGTGCTGGCGAGCGTGATTCCGCAGGTGGTCGTCGAGACGCAGCAGCTCGCCGCCAAGGTCCCGGAATATTCCGAGCGATTGCAGCAGCGCGTCGGAAAATTTATCGCCGAGCCGCCGGCTTTTCTGCGCCACTTTTTTCCCGCGCCAACGAGTGGCGGCACGGACCCAAACTCGCCCGCCGCCACCGACAACCCGGCGCTCGCCTCCGCCGCCAATTGGCTGGCGGGAACGTTGCCGTCGTTCGGTTCCTGGCTGCTTGGCAAAATCGGCAGGGCCGCCTCCGGCTTCGGGATGCTGGCGGGAATGGTTTTGATTCCCGTTTACGCGTTTTATTTTCTGCTGGAGAAGCGCGGCCTTCAAAATCACTGGAAGGAATTTTTGCCCGTGCGCGATTCGGCGGCGAGGGACGAAATCATTTTCGTGCTGAATGCCATCGGCCAATATCTCGTGGCCTTTTTTCGCGGGCAGGTGCTGGTGGCGTTGTGCGACGCCGTGCTTTACACCATCGGCTTCTTGATCATCGGCGTGAACTACGCGTTCCTGCTGGGTTTCATGGCGGTGTTCCTGACAATCATTCCGTATCTCGGCGCATTCATCATCTTCATCACCGCGCTCACGCTGGCGTTTGTGCAATATAGCGACTGGGCGCACCCGCTCATGGTGCTGGGCGTGTTCGCCGTTGTGCAAACACTTGAAGGCTCCGTCATTTCGCCCAAAATCATCGGCGACCGCGTGGGCCTGCATCCACTGGTCATCATCATCGCGGTGATGACCGGCACAACGTTGCTCGGCGGAATTCTCGGCGCCGTGCTGGCCATTCCGCTCGCCGCCGCACTGCGCGTGATCCTGGCACGCTACGTCTGGAAAAAACGAGAGCCGTGACCATCGTGAAAATTAAAAATCCCGCCAATAAAGATCCGAAGATTGCCGGCCGGTGACCAATTCCATGGCTTCCCCAATCACCAATCCGCGCGCCGGACTTTTTGGTAAAAACTGGCTGCGCCGGTGGCTTGGGATTTTTGGTTTAATCGTGCTGTTTGCCGCCTTGCGCTGGAACAACTTTGACGCGCCGCTGACCCGTGACGAGGGCGAGTATGCGTATGCCGCGCAATTATTGGCGCACGGGCTGGCTCCGTATGAACACGCCTTCATCCAAAAACCACCACTGGTTTTCTACAGCTACTGGCTCGCCGATTTTTTCCTGCCGCACAAATTCTGGGCGCTGCGTCTTCTGGCCTGCGCCTGCGTCGCTGGCGCAACCATCCTGCTTGGATTCATCGCGCGGCTTGAGTTTGGAAAGAGCTTCGCCCTTCCGGTCATGTGGCTGGTGACGCCGATGTTGCTGCTGCCCGGAATCAATCAATTCACGGCCAACACGGAAATGTTCATGCTGTTGCCGCTGCTGGCGACGATTGCGATTTACTGCCACAGCCGGCGGCACGGCCACAAGCCGGGCCACTGGTTTGCCGCCGGATTTCTCGGTGCAACAACGTTGTGTTACAAATACACCGCGCTGCCGGTTTTGTTTTTCGTTTATCTGGTCTGGTCCGTTGAAATGTGGGGAGCCACAAATAATTCCCGGCCACTTTTGCGCTGCTGGTTTTCGGCTTTGGCCGGGGGGATAATTGCGGCGGCCGCAATTCTGGGATTTTTTCTGGTTCACGACGGCGGGAAGCGGCTTTGGGAATGCACGGTGCTGTTCAACCGATATTATACCCAGACGAATCTTTTTGGAACGGCCGCCTTTGTGTCGCAGATTCAAGAACTTTGGTCCGCCTGGTGGATCTTGTTCCTGATTCCCTGGGCGGCATTCTGGAAACCCAGCCCGCGCATCTTTTTTTGGCTGGGGATGTTTGTCTGCGCCACTTTCGCCACCGGTGCCAGTGCTTATAGACATTATTACATCATCATGATGCCGTTCTGGGCGCTGCTGACCATTGTGGGCATTCATAAACTGGTTACCTTGATCGCCCAAAACCTGTCACGGCCATCAGAATGGCTGGCGACTTTGTTCACCGCCGTGGTTGTGATTTTGGTAATCCGGCCCGATGTGCCATGGCTGGTCCGCACGCAGGAAAGCTTCGCCGAAATGAAACTGGGCAAGTGGAGTCCGTTCCTGGAATCACCGCTGGTCGCGAAGCGCGTGGCCGAATTAAGTTCACCCCGCGATCTCGTCTATGTGGCCGGCTCGGAACCGCAGATACTTTACTATGCCGGGCGCTTCAGCTCCACCCGGTTCATCACTGCCTATCCATTCACTTATCCTCCCGCGCCGGTGGCAAAACTTTATCAGGCGGAAGCCATCCGTGATTTGAAAAATCATCCGCCAACATTGATCGTCCTGGTGCAATCAGCGACCAGCTGGCCGGGCCAGCAAACCGCGCCGTTGGACTTCATGGTTTTCTTAAACCAATTGCTCAACCAAAACTACGAGCTGGTGGGCGGATTTGTGGCGCACGGACAAAATGTCCGCTGGGCGGAGCCGTTGGCAGCCAGTGAATTTCCAAATGCCAGCCTCGCGCTCTTCAAACGCAAAACGCCATAATTTGGCGCTCAATTTCCATCGCGCAACTGCCGCACATCCACCGCCTCCATGCCGGCGGAACGAATCGCCTGCAATCCCAAATCCGTGTCCTCGTAGGCGCGGCAAAATTTCGGATCAGCGCCGATGCGCCGTGCGGCTTCCAGAAAAATGTCCGGCGCGGGCTTTTGGTTCTTCACCATTTCGCTCGTCACGACCGCGTCAAACAGATGCCGGATTTTCAAGTGCTCCAATACGTCACAGATGATTTGCTGCGTGCCGCCGGACGCGACGGCCATCGGAATTTTTCCGAAATTTTTCTGCGCAATGTCCACGACCGCGTGAATGGGTTCGACCTGCGCCATCAACGGCAGATACGCATTTTCCTTTTCGTGCGCGGCCTGGATGTGGTCGAGCGTGACGCCTTGCTCCTTCGCGAGCATTTTCAAAATGTCGCGCGAAGGCACGCCGCCGAGCGCGTAAAAGCGGTCCTGCGGAAAATGCAATCTGTATTTGGCGGTGATCGCCTGCCACGCGCGCCAATGCAGCGGCATCGTGTCGGCCAGTGTGCCGTCACAGTCGAAAATCAGTCCTTGAGGAATCATAAATCGTTTAGCCGTTACATTGTTGAAACGTCAAATGGTCGCTCCCGATGCAACGATTTAACGGTTTAACCATTTAACGCTTTCAGCCTTTCATCCAAATCATGCGTCATCAGCGGCTCGATGAGCGGGTCGAGGTCGCCATCAATCACATTGGCCAGATTGTAAAGCGTGAGTTCGATGCGATGGTCGGTGACGCGGTTCTGCGGGAAATTGTAGGTGCGGATTTTTTCACTGCGTTCGCCGGTGCCGACCTGGTCTTTGCGGTGCGCGGCGTATTTGGCGTTTTCTTCGGCGATTTTCCGTTCGAGCAGGCGCGAACGCAAAACCGTCATCGCCTGGATGCGGTTTTTCTGCTGCGACCGCTGGTCGGCGCAACGGACGATCATGCCGGTCGGCTTGTGAATGATCTGCACGGCGGAATCGGTCGTATTGACACCTTGGCCGCCTTTCCCGGATGCGCGACAGACATTGATCTCGACTTCGTCGGGCTTGATTTCCACGTCCACCTCTTCGGCTTCCGGCAACACGGCGACGGTCGCGGTGCTGGTGTGAATCCGACCCTGCGCCTCGGTCGCGGGCACGCGCTGGACGCGATGCACGCCGCTTTCGTATTTCAACCGCTTGAAAACATCCGTGCCGGTCACTTCAAAAATAATTTCCCGGTAGCCGCCGAGGTCGGACGGATTGGAATCAAGCGGCTCGACCTTCCATTTGCGCGTCTCAGCGTAGCGGCAGAACATCCGGTAAAGGTCGGCGGCAAAAAGCGCGGATTCCGACCCGCCGGCTCCGGCGCGGATTTCCACGATCGTGTTGCGCGAATCGGTCGGGTTCGGTGGCACGAGCCCGAACTGAATCTGTTGCGCGAATTTTTTCTCCTCGGCTTCGAGCCGCGTAATTTCTTCGCGCGCGAGCTGGGCGATTTCGGATTCCGCCGGTTCACTTTGAAGCAACGCGTGGTTTTCCGCCAGTTGCGCCTGCGTTTTGAAAAAATTATCGCCACATGCCACCAGCTCCTTGAGCCGGGCGTATTCCTTGGACATTTCCTGCGCGCGCTGCTGGTTGTCGAACGCCGCCGGGTTGCTCAACGCGGCTTCGATCTCGGTGAAGCGGCGGCGGAATTTTTCGATGTGCGGTCGCAAGTCCATTTTTCCTGTCCGTGAAAAAGACAACCGCCCGCAATTCCGATTATCGGAACGGCGGGCGGTGATGGGGCAAAAGCTAAACTTTCTTTTTCTTCTTCGTGGCCTGTTCGGCCTGCGCGGCCTGCGTCTTGGCGAGGCGCTGCTGGAATTTGTCCACGCGACCGGCGGTGTCCACGAATTTCTGCTGGCCGGTGTAAAACGGGTGGCAGACGTTGCAAATGCCGACAATGATGGTGGATTTGGTGGAACGCGTCTTGATCACGTTGCCGCAGGCGCAACGGATTTCCGCATCCGCGTATTTAGGATGAATGTCCGTCTTCATAAAAGGGTTGAAAAATTACCACGTATCGGAGGGAAGACAAGAAGGAATTTTACGCACCACAGATTCAATTGAGTCCCAGCCAATCAACATCGTGGCAAATGACCGGAAGCCGGCATGATTTTCCCTTTGCGTCGGTGACATTAAAAAACTAAGGTGTGTTCGGCTTGTCCGATGGTGTAATGGTAACACAGCGCCCCGGAAGGCATTCGGACAGAACGGTGGAAAACAGCAATTATTCCCAATAAAGACCGTCGTTTTCTGCGTTTTACCGCTTCCAAAATAATTGATTTCTGTCCTGCGTCAAGGCTTGTTTTTGATGCTTCTACTGACATTTTTACTGACACCTAAACGAGGGAATTTTGCATTTTTTTATGGCTTCACGCCGCGCTTGTTTGCGCTCTAAAAACGAATCTCAAATTCAAACAAGTCAGTCTGAAATCCACTTGCCGCTTACAAACTAAACAGGCCGCATGATTGTTTTCTCTCTTATTTCGCGTCTGCCGAATAGAAGTTTGGAAGGCCATATGTTCTTGGTATCGGTTCTGTCTGCCTTTGTTGTTGTTGTTGTTTTGGTTTTCATAATTATATTTTTATATTTGAGCATAGTTCACCCATTGATGTTTATTGGATAAACTTTCGATCTCTTAACTTCGCGCGATTACAAAGCTGCTATCCGAATAAATCTTTTTCAGGGATTTTGCATTTGCATGAATCTGTTGCACGTCCTCGAAACTGGTGCCGCTCGGCATCAGCTTCAAAATGTTCCTGCAATGTTCTTCGTCGCTGATTTTTTTCATATTGTCTTGAAAATTATTCCGGTGATTTCTGCTGGATTCATCAATTTCGTTCGCAGGGCTTGGTAAGCGGAAATAGCAAATTTGCGGTATTTATCGCCGTCATCAAATCCATATCCGGTATTCCAGTGATTCATGCGATTGTAATAAAACAACACCGTCCATAATTCCAGTGCAGTCCCCGACCACACGCCCGTCTTTTCATATTCCCGCTCTTTCATGCCGTGGAATTGCTCAATATGCTCATCAGTGATTTCTCGAATTACTTCATGTCCATCTATCAATACGCCGATGCAAAGCACTTCGTTCCAATTCGGATTTTCCGGCAAGCCTGAAAAATAGGCGTCGGCTACGCGCCTGATACCGTCGCCAACGCCCTTAAAGTGATTCAAAACATCCGAGATAATGCGGATTTGAATTTTTTTGCCAGTGGAATTGATTGCACTCATACAAAATTGGTTTGGCCTGTTTTACTGATGCCAGTGGCGGTGTTAATGCCGCCAATTCAATCTGAATCAAGCATGTTTTATTTTTGATTCAGCAGCGACGTTTCAAGTTCTTCGACATGCTGCTGCTGTTGGGTCAATTCATCAGATTCCTTCTGATAATCGTCTAACCATTGCTGATAAACCTTTTGTGCTTCTGCATCTCTTTCGTCGCCATTCATTTTTTCGATGACATCCGTGCCGACTACGCATTTTTCATCACGCCGAATTTTCGTGACGTGCGTTTGTTTGTGGAAGCGAAGAAACCGTTTGGCGACATTGCCACTTCGCAGAATTATTTCCAGACGATCCGCTACGGATGGAACGCACAGACGCCGGTTGCCGTTCTGACCGACTTTGAACAATTCCAGATTCTTGACTGCCGATACAAACCGGACATTGACGCTGCGCTGTCACATTCCGGTGTGCAAACTGTGTTGCTGCCTTGTGTTCGCATCTTCCGAGTAGTAGAATTTACCGCGCTTGAATAAACGATACCGTGATTTCATTGTCGTGCTTTCCGTTTGTGCGGATCACGACGGTTTCAAATCAGGAGCGAGGTTTAAGACAATAAATCCCGCATCATTTTCAACGCAATTTGGTCAGTTACTGACATTTTTACTGACATTTTTTTGCATTGGATTAAATTTCATTGCTAAATCAACGGTTTGTCCGATGGTGTAATGGTAACACAGCGCCCTTTGGAGGCGTTATTCATGGTTCGAATCCATGTCGGACAGCCACTTAACTTCGCCAATAAAATCAAGGTGTTTTGCTGTCTTCTGCACTGTTTTCAAAAGTAATCTAACTTCGTTTTTTATCGTCGGAAAGCCAAAAAACTGGATTTTTTGCTGACACTTGCTTTTAAGTGATTTAAACGGTTTCCAGCTCCACGATAACCGCCTATTCTCCCGTTACGAGGGTTCGATTCCTTTCACCCGCTCCAGTTTTCACCAGCTCACCGGCACGGTCATTTTTTTACCGAAGCGGTTGGTGTAATGCAGTTGCCGGTGCTGCCGGCCGTATTCGTGGACGAGCTTGGTGATTTTCACGTCGTAACAGCAATACTCCGCGATTTCCGCCAGTTTGCCTGCCTTCCACCACCGGATTGCCTGCAAACCCTCCGCCGTTTTTTCCACGCCGAACGTCGCCGTCGCAATCGAGTCGAGCGACAGTCGGTGGTTCAGCGTGTTTTGCAATTCCACCAGCATGTCGAGCGTCGGCAGCTGGCTCAAATCGAACGACGTGTAGCCGTGCAGCACCTCGTAGTCAAAGCGCAGGTTGTTGAAGCCGACAATCAAATCCGCGCGCTGCAAATCCTTGATGAGGTCGTCCACCTGCTTTTCGCCGTAAATTTTATATTCGCCGCCCGCCGTGCTTAACGTCACGCCGATGCTCATGCCCATCTTGGAAATGTTGCCCCAGCCGCCCACTTCGTCGGCGGACTTCTGCGTTTCCAGATCAAAATAGACGATGTTTTTGGCCATGGCCCTTGAATTTACGATCTATGATTTACGATTTACGAGCTTTTTCACAACCACGCGCGCTGCGTAAATCGCATATCGCAAATCGGAAATACTTTGGCTTTGCACTTTTCCGTTTTGGCTTTAATAATTTTCGCATGGCACTCACACCTTCCACCATGCTGCCGCTCGGCACGGCCGCGCCGGATTTCAACCTGCCGGACACCACCGGAAAACACGTCTCGCTCGCCGACTTCAAAGACAAAGCGGCGCTCGTCGTGATTTTCATATGCAACCATTGTCCGTATGTCATCCACATCCGCGCCGGACTCGCGCAGCTCGCGCGCGACTACGCGCCGAAAAATGTCGGCATCGTCGGCATTAATGCCAACGACGTGAAAAACTATCCCGCCGACAGCCCGGAGAAGATGAAGGCCGAAGCGGAAGCCGCCGGCTACATTTTCCCGTATCTTTACGACGAAACGCAGGCCGTCGCCAAAAGTTATCGCGCCGCCTGCACTCCGGACATTTTCCTTTTTGACCGCGGCCGCCGGCTGGTTTATCGCGGCCAGTTCGACGCCAGCCGACCCGGCAACGGCATTCCCGTGACCGGAAAAGATTTGCGCGCCGCGCTCGACGCCGTGCTGGCCGGCAAGCCAACTTCCGAACTTCAAGTCGCCAGCATGGGCTGCAACATCAAATGGAAAGCCGGCAACGAGCCGGATTATTTTTGATTTTCGCTGACAAACGAATGTCCTTGCGCCATGTTGTTTTGATGAATCAATGGATTAACGATTACGTCAAAGCCCAGAAAGCCGCGTTCGATTCCGTGCCCGCCGAGGCCGTCGCCAAGCTCATCGGGCTGCTGCGCGATGCGCTCAAGGCCGACAAAAATATTTTTTGTTTCGGCAACGGCGGCAGCGCGGCCAACGCCTCGCATTTCGCCACCGACCTCGGCAAAGGCGCGTCCGACAAGCTCGGCCAACGCTTCCGCGTCCTCTCGCTCAACGACAACGTGAGCTGGATGACCGCACTCGCCAACGATTATTCCTACGAGGACGTGTTCGCCGGCCAGTTGCAAAATTATGGCAAGCCCGGCGACGTCGCGCTGTCCATCAGCGTCAGCGGCAACTCGCCCAACTGCGTGAAGGCGCTCGACTGGGCGAAGAAAAACGGCCTGCAAACCATCGCGCTCGTCGGTGGCAAGCGCGGGCGCATGGCCGAGATCGCCGACCACGTCATCGTCATCGGCGACACGCACTACGGCCGCGTGGAGGACGTGCAGATGAACATTCTGCACCTGCTCTGCTACGCCTTCATGGAAAATCCGCAGTGGGCGAAATAAATTTTGTATGCCAATCTACGAATTCCATTGCGAAGCCTGCAAGCGCGACAGCGAAATCCTCGTCCGCTCGACCGACTGGAAAAATGCCGAATGCCCGCATTGCGGCTCCAAGAAGCTGGCGAAGAAATTTTCCACCTTCGCCGCGGCCAGCGCCGGTGGCGCTGCGCCGTCCGGCAAAAGCAGCAACAGCGGCGGCCATCACTGTTGCGGCGGCGGATGCGGTCATTGAAAGTTCGTTGAATCGTGATTTATTACATCGTGAATCGTGGTGTTGCCACGCGCAAATCCGATTCAACGATTCAACAAATCACGATGCAACGATTTCCCGCGCGCTGATCCGCGTCAAATCCGCCACGGCCCAGTCGGGTTTTAGCACTTTCAATTCTTCCAGCTTCGCGCCGCCGGTGGCGACGGCCAGCGTTTTCGCGCCGATGAATTTTCCGCAGCGCACGTCGAACGGCGTGTCGCCGATGACGACGATTTCCTGCGGCTGCAAATTTTCCCCCAGCACCCGGCGGCCGCGTTCCAGCGCGGCAGCGGCAATGTGGTCACGTTCCTCGTGGTCGTCCGCAAAGCCGCCGAACTCGAACTGGTTCCACAGTCCGAAGTGGCGCAGCTTGATTTCCGCGCCGAGCCTGATGTTGCCGGTGAGCAGCCCGAGCACCGGCGGCTGGGGTAGCGCGTGCAAATTGTGGATCAGTTCCCAGACGCCCGGGCAAATCTGCGTGTGGCTGCGCGCGAGGATCTGGTCGAGCCAGAAAACGTAGCGCTCGAAAAACTGCGCGAAATGTTCCGGCGTCTCCGGCAGGCCGTGGATGCGGAAAAATTCGCGGACCAGGCTGACGTCGGTGCGGCCGGCGAACTTCATTTTTTCCGAGCCGTGATGCAGCTTGAATTCCGTGGCAAACGTCTTGGCGAACGCCTGCGTGCCGGCGTGGCCCGTGTGGACGAGCGTGCCGTCAATGTCGAACAAAACCAGTTTCACCATGCGGGAAAAATATCAGAGCCGCGCCGACCGGCGAGATTTTTAGGCCGTTTGGCATGGGAAAAATTTCAAAACAACCCGTTTTGCCGGCAGTTTTCAATTGCGCAAAGGCGAAATGCGTGAAAAATTGGAGTCCGATTTGGAAGTTTGAAATTTACCATGACACAAACGCTGCAAAAAAAATCCGCCGACGCGACCGGACCATTCCTCGAAAAGTTCGGCCGCTTCGAGTCCGGCGCGAAATCACCGCTGCTGCCGCTGCGCAAGGCCGGCCTCGCGCGGTTCGCCGAACTCGGATTTCCGACGCTGCACGACGAAGACTGGCGCTTCACCAACGTCGCGCCCATCGCCAAGCTGCCATTTCGGCCGATGTTTGAAACGCCCGCCGTCAACGGCGCGGAAACGCAGGCGCTGAACGAATTTACCTTCGCCAAGCTCGCAGGCACGCGGCTGGTGTTCGTGAACGGCCATTATTCGCCGAAACTTTCGTCCGTCGAAAAACTCCCGGCGGGCGTGAAGGCCGGCAGCCTGGCGGCGGCACTGAATTCCGACGCCGCACTCTTGGAAAAATATCTGGGCCGTTGCACGCCCGCGACCAACAACGCGTTCACCGCGCTGAACCAGGCCTTTTTCCTCGATGGCGCGTTTGTGCAGGTGCCGGACGGCGTGGAAGTCAAAACGCCAATCCAGCTCGTTTACATCTGTTCGGCCAAGGAAGCCGGCGACACGGTGCAGCCGCGCAATTTAATTGTCACCGGCGCAAACAGCCGTGTGACGATTGTGGAAAGCTACCTCGCAACGACGGACGTGGCGTATTTCACGAACGCGGTCACGGAAATTTTCGCGGGCGACAACGCGTTCGTCGAGCATCTGAAATTGCAGGACGAGGCGCAGAATGCGTTTCACATCGCGGCGATCCACGGCGAGTTTGGCCGCGCGAGCAATGTGACCATCCATTCGTTCGCGCTCGGCGGAAAATTGTCGCGCAACAACATCCGCACCAAACTCGCGGGCGAAGGGCTGGAGTGCATTTTGAACGGCCTTTACCTGACGCGCGGCGAGCAACTGGCCGATCATCATATGGTGGTCGAGCACGCGCAGCCGCATTGCGCGAGCCATGAGTATTTCAACGGCATCCTCGACGACAAATCGAAGGGCGTTTTTCACGGACGGATTTACGTTCATCCCGTCGCGCAGAAAACCGACGCGAAGCAGACGAACAAAAACCTGCTACTCTCCGACGACGCGACCGCGGACACCAAGCCGCAACTGGAGATTTACGCCGACGACGTGAAATGCACGCACGGCGCGACCATCGGGCAGTTGAACGCCGAGAGCATTTTTTATCTGCGGTCGCGCGGCATCGGCACGGACACGGCGCGGCAGATGTTGATCCACGCCTTTGCCGGCGAGATCATCGAGCGCATCAAATACGAACCGGCGCGCGAGCTGATGGACAAGCTCGTGTGGGACCGGCTGGAGCAACTGCACATCGCGGATTAAAATCATGTTCGACGACGTCAACGACCTTTACCAGCAGGTCATTCTGGATCACTGCAAGAAGCCGCGCAATTTTCACGAAATGCCGGCGGCGACCTGCTCGGCGCAGGGTCATAACCCGCTGTGCGGCGACAACCTGAAATTATTTCTGACGCTCGAAGGCGACGTCATCAAGGACGCGAGCTTCGTCGGTTCGGGCTGCTGCATTTCCAAGGCGTCGGCGTCGCTGCTGACGGACAACATCAAGGGCAAGACCAGGGCCGAGGCGGAAAAAACCTTTGAGCGGGTGCGCGAAATGGTCACGACCGGCACGGTGAACGGCGACGTCGGCAAGCTCGCGGTGTTTGCGGGCGTCCACAAGTATCCGGCGCGCGTGAAATGCGCCATCCTCTCGTGGCACGCGCTGATGGGCGCGCTCAAGGGCGAAGCCGCGCCGGTGACGACGGAGTCGGAGCAAAATTAAGCCTGATGCAAAAGACGACGCGACGGACGAGATGCAAATAATCCAAATCAGATGAAACCAATTTTTCAGGCCGTTGCGGTGTTTGCGATCTCGATTGCCAGCCTGTCCGTCGGCAATATTTTGCTGAAGATGGGCATGGACCGCTTCGGCGCGCTTACCGCGTCCGGCATTCCCGTCGCGCAGGCGCTGGCCAAGTCGCCGCAACTCCCCGCCGGCGTGGTGCTGATGATAATCCAGTTTGTCGGGACGCTCACGCTGTTCAAGTGGGGCTGGGACGCGAGCGTCGTGATCCCCGTCATGGGCTTGTGTTATGTCGGCACGGCCATCATGGGCAAATGGATGCTCGGCGAATCGGTGAACGCCATGCGCTGGTTCGGAATTTTTCTGATCCTCCTCGGCGTCTTCTTCGTCGCCCGTTCGGTGACACAAGCGAAAGCGCCATGATTCAGGTGTGGCAGGCCGCGACCGCGCTCGTCGGGATTCTGGTTTTGGCGAGTCTGGCGTCCGTCATCCTCGGACATCTCGCCACTTGCCGGCATTTTGCGAAACAAAACTTGCCGAAGCTTCCGGAGCCTGCGCCGAAGGTGAGCATTCTCAAACCGGTGGAAGGTGCCGGGCCGAACACTTATGAGGCGTTCGCGTCGTTTTGCCGGATGGATTATCTCGGCGACGTGGAAATCATCATCGGCACCATCCGGTCCGACGATCCGGTGGTGGCGGTTGTCCGCCGGCTGCAAACTGAATTTCCCGAACGTGACATCCGGCTGGTGTTCGCCGAACTGAAAGGAACCAATCGCAAGACGAGCATCATGGAAACGCTGCGGCAAACGGCGACCGGCCAATTTCTGTTTTTCTCCGATGCCGACGTCGTCGCGCCGAAAAATTATTTGGAACAACTCCTGCCGCGCCTCGCGCAACCGAATGTCGGCTGCCTCACCTGCCTGCCGCGCGGAACCGGGGCGCGCACGCTCGGCGGCAAAATGATTGCGCTGCATTACGGTTTCAATTATCTGCCGCAATGGATGCTCGCGCAGCAGACGACCGGCATCCACTGGGCCATCGGCCACACGATGGCGGTGCCGCGCGCCGTGCTGGAAAAAATCGGCGGCTTCAAAAATTTCCTGAACCATCTGGCCGACGATTACGAACTCGGTAATCGCGTTTCGCAACTTGGTCTGCGCGTCATCGTGCCGCCGCTGCTGCTGGATTGCGCGGTGCCGGCGGAGTCGTTTGGCGAGGCGTTCACGCGGATGCAGCGCTGGAAACGCACCATCCGCCGTTCGCGCGGCGCGCAATATCCCGGCGTCATTATGACTAATCCTCTTTTCTGGGCGGTGCTTTTGGCCTTGCTTCAACCGCTCGCCTGGTGGTCCTGGAGCACCCTAGTTTTGGTAGTGGCAATTCGTCTGCTGCTCGCCGGCGGATTGCAGCCGGTTGTGAAAATGCCGGACTGGTCGCGTGCCTGGTGGCTGCTGCCGGTCGTGGATGTCATGGAAGGCATCACTTTTTTTAGAGCCTATTTTGGCAAAACAATTTTCTGGGCGGGCCGCCGCTATTCGCTGCTGCCGGACGGAACGCTCGAACTGGCCGGGTCGGAAAAGCGATTGAAAAACGGTGAATCTGTTGCCACCGCGAAGAATTAATTTTGTGAACGACGACAACATGCCATCGTCAGCCAACCCGCCGTCAACGCCGCCGCATCGCCGGCGCATTCGCTATTCCGGCAAAAACCCGCGCCGGTTCGAGGAGAAATACAAGGAACGCAATCCGCAGCGCTACGCTGAGACCGTTGCCAAAGTTCTCGCGTCCGGCAGAACGCCCGCCGGCACACACCGGCCCATCATGGTCACGGAAATTCTCGCCGTGCTCGCGCCCCGGCCCGGCGAGCTGGCCGTGGACTGCACGCTCGGCTACGGCGGCCACGCACAGGAAATTATCGACAAAATCCAGCCCGGCGGACGATTGCTCGGCCTCGACGCCGATCCGATTGAACTGCCGAAAACAGAAGGGCGTTTGCGCGCCGCCGGTTTTGGGCCGGAAGTTTTCACAGCCATCCGCAGCAATTTCGCCGGGCTGCCGCAGGCGCTGGCCGGATTAAATCTTGCAGGCGCAGATTGCATCCTCGCCGACCTCGGCGTGTCGTCCATGCAGATCGACGATCCGGCGCGCGGCTTTTCTGTGAAGACCGACGGCCCGCTCGACATGCGCATGAATCCGCAGCGCGGTTTTCCGGCGTCGGCGTTGCTGGAAAAAACTTCGGCCGGGACGCTGGCGAAATTGCTTCAGGAAAATGCCGATGAACCGCGCGCCACCGAATTCGCCGAGGCGCTCGCCCGAAAGGTTTTTGACACCACCAATTCGCTAGCCGCCGCCATCCGCGCCGCGTTGCCAAAACTGAGCAAGGACGATTGCGACCTCACGGTGCGTCGCGTGTTTCAAGCCTTGCGCATCGCGGTGAACGACGAATTTTCCGCGCTCGACATGCTGCTGCGCCATTTGCCGGCGTGCCTGAACCCCGGCGGGCGCGTGGCGATTTTGACCTTTCATTCCGGCGAAGACCGGCGCGTGAAGAAAGCGTTCGCGGCCGGATTGCGCGACGGACTTTACGCCGCCATTTCCGACGAAGTGATCCGCCCCACGCCGGAAGAGCGCCGCGACAATCCGCGTTCCTCGCCCGCCAAGCTCCGCTGGGCGCAAAAGATTTAATAGTGCCGTAAATCCTCAGCATTTGTCCGTCTGCATTTGCATTTCGCGGGGTGCGTGTCATATTTCGCCCATGCTGGCGACACCGGAACTGATCCGCGAAACGAGTCAACTCGCGCAACTGGAAGAACAAATTCCGCGTTGGCGCGAGGTGCCGCTCTATCGCGATTCGCTCGCGCGCGCCAACTGCCGGCACGCAAATTTAGACTGTTTCCAAAGGCTGCCGTTGATGGCGAAAACGGAGATGCGGAACAACTTTCCGCAAAATTTTCTGCCCGCCGGACAATCGCTCGAATCGCTGCTCGAAAAAAATCTGGTCGAACTGGAACACACTTCCGGCACGTCGGCAGAACGGCTGCCGGTGATTTTCGGCCGCGGCTGGTGGAACGCGCAGGAAGAACGCGCCCTGCGGCTGAACGGATTTGTCGCCAAAGTTTTGGACGAACATCCCGGCGCCCGCCGCGCCACCATCACGTCGCCGTCGTGCAACGGCCTGACGTGTCCGACCGTCTGGATGTCGCGCGAGCAGCGCACCATCGGCCACGCGCTGTTTGTGAATCTCGCGCGCATTCCGTTTTTATTGGGCGACGCGGAGCTCGCGCACATGGCGAAGGAGATTGCCGACTGGTCGCCGCAATTTCTCGACGTGGATCCGGTGCATGGCGCGCGGTTGGCGCTTTTCTGCGAGCAGCACGGCGTCAAATTTCCATCGCTGAAATTTACTCTGTGCAGCTACGAATTTGTCAGCGTCGTGCATCGCCGGATTTTGGAACGCGTCTTCGGCGTGCCGGTTTTCAATCTTTATGGTTCGACGGAGACCGGCCATTTGCTCATGGAAAACGAGGCCGGCGAAATGAAGCCCAGCTACGACACGGCATTTCTTGAAATCGTGGACGCCGACACGCGCGGCATCGGCGATCTGGTTGTTACGACTTTGACCAATGATTACATGCCGTTGCTGCGCTATCGCATCGGCGACCTGGCGGAACGGCACGTTCAGCCATACGGAAATTATTTTACAATTCACGGCCGGGCGCGCGATGGCCTCGCGGCGCGCGACGGCCGGCGCGTGACGACGTGGCAGGTGGACCAATCTTTCGCCGGCGTGGGCGGCGTCGCGCATTACGAGCTGCGCCAGAATGAAAATGGCGGTTGCATTTTACGCTTCGTGCCGGACAGAAACGGACCGTCGCAAGAAGAATTGCGCCGCGTGACGTCACGGCTCGAAACTTTGCTTTCCGGCGAACTCAAGACGGAAACGATGCCGGTTTTGCTGCCGGCCGCTTCGGGAAAATTCCGGCTCACCTGCCGCGTTGACCCAGCGGTTCAGACGTAAAGATAAACGTAGGCGGCAAACCCCACCGCCGCCGTGCCCGCCGCCGCCGCGATGGACCACAGGAAATTTTTCTGCCGGGCCGCAATCGCAAACGTCGAGATGATCACCGCCATCTGCGTCGCCAGCATGCCGTAGAAAAATTTTGCGCTGCGCTGGTGATGCTTTTCGGCGGAATAATTGTTCTGGCGCACCTGCAATTCGTAAATGCCCGCAATGGCCTGGTTCAGCCGCGCCTCGGCGTCGTAGCGCGACGAGGTGTAACGCAACCGCGCGGCGGAGAAATCACGGAACGCCCTTCGGTCGCCCGTCATCAGCGTTTCGTCAAATTTGTCCGACGCCTTGTTGATGGACTTGGTCGCGTTGTCGAACGCCGTAGCTGCGGCCTGCGCCGCCACGAGCGATTCCGCGAGCTGCGCGGGCTTCACCTTCGCCACCGCGGCGGCAATTTCCGGTTCCGGTTTTGAATTTTCCACGGCCTCCAACGCCGCCTGCACCCCGGTGTCAAATGCCGCGGGCGCCGCTTCCGGCAATTTATTCTGGGTCAGCGCGGCGATGGTCGCCGCGTCGGCATCGGGCAGGGCAGCCGGCTCCAGCGGCGCAATGTCGGCCGCTGCCGCGAGCAAATCCAGCGTGTTGTGCGCGACGGCGCTGCGCAGTTTTTTGGCCTGGAAATAACTCCACTGGTCGCCGGCCTTGGACTGGAGCTGCGCGGCAAACGCGCGGTCGTATTGCGCCTTGGTCATCTCGCTGGAGGCGAGGCCGGCGAGCATCGTGGCGATGACCGTCATGATGATAGGCGTAGCGAGGAGGATTTTGCTGAATTTATTGGGCGGCAAATCCGCCTTCAGGTTCTCCGGTATTTGAATTTTCGGTGCCATAACTGGTTTTTAAGGTTCGCCGCGCCAGCTTATCAAAATGAATTTCCTCCGCCAGCCCGCAAATTGCCGGTTGCCGCGCCGGGCGGAAAAATTCACCATCGGCGTCAAATGGATTCTCCGTGGCAAACCGATGTTGTCATCGCGCAAACGCAACTGCTGGCGCGCAGCCTGAAACAATGGACGGGCCGCGATTTGCTGCCGGGCAGTTTTCCACCGGCGGAGCTGGCGGTAAAGATTTTCCACGCGCCGTTCGTCGTTGTCTCTCACGGCACGGAGGCCGATCCGGTTTTGAATTACGGCAACGCCGCCGCGCTTCAGCTCTGGGAAATGTCGTGGGCCGAACTCACGCGCACACCGTCGCGGCTCACCGCCGAGGCGCCAAACCGCGAGGAACGCGCCCGGCTGCTCGCCGCCGTCGCGCAGCGCGGTTTCATTGACGATTATTCCGGCGTGCGGATTTCCAAGACCGGCCGGCGATTCAAAATTGCCCGCGCGACCGTCTGGAATTTGATTTCCGAAAATGGCCGGCCCTGCGGCCAGGCGGCGATGTTTGACCGCTGGGAATTTCTTTGAGCTTTGCCCGGCGCGGTTTAAGCTGGCCGGAAATCTGTGAGCGTCGCCGAAAAAAATTCCGCCGGGAAAAATGCCGGGGCGCGCGCGCCCAAAATCATCCTGCTCCTCTGCCTGCTCGCCGCCGTCCACGTCTTTATTTTTTCCGCCGCGTTTCCATTTTTTAACAACGTGGACGAGCAGATGCACCTCGATCTCGTAGTGCATTACTCGCAGGGCGATATTCCGCGCTCGCTTGCGCCCGCCGCCGCCGAGACGCTGCCGTTCCTCGCCATTTACGGCACGCCGGAATATCTGTGGCCGCCCGCGTCGCAGCCCGGCGGGGTCATCGCGCCGCCGCCGTGGAAGCAGCCGGTTGAAACCGTCCGCGATTACCTGCTCGCCAAGGAAGCCGCGTATCGTGAAAAGTTTCAAAACCACGAGGCGTCGCAGCCGCCGTTGTATTATTGCCTCGCGGGCGCGTGGTGGCGGCTCGGAAAGATCCTCGGCCTTGACGGCGGGCGGCTGCTTTACTGGCTCCGCTTTTTAAACGTGCCCGTCATCGTCGCCCTCGTATGGCTCAGCTGGTTTACGGCAAGAGCGATTTTCCCGGAAAACAAATTCATCCGCGTCGCCGTGGCGGCGCTTGTGGCCTTCCTGCCACAGACGGCGTTTTACGCGATCAGCAACGACATCTTCTCGCCGCTCACATTTGGCGCTGCCTTCATCCTGCTGGTGAAATTGGGGGACACCGAAAAACCATCTCCGTGCCTTGCCGCCGCCGCCGGCCTGGCGCTGGCCGCGACGTTCCTGACCAAAATCAGCAACCTGCCGCTGCTCGCGATTTCTGCAATGGCAATTTTATTCAGAACCCTGCAACTGGCCAAAGCCGGAAAACTCCGCGCCGCATTACCATCCCTTCTCTCGCTCGGCTTGTGCGCCGGGTTGCCGATGGCCGCGTGGCTGGCGTGGTGCAAACATGCTTTCGGCGACTTCACCGGCACGGCGGCCAAAATCCAGTTCCTCGGCTGGACCCACAAACCATTCGCCGAATGGTGGCAGCATCCCATTTTCACACCGCACGGCTTGTGGACATTTTTATCGGGCCTCATCGCGACCTTCTGGCAGGGCGAATTTTTATGGCATCGCCTGCCGCTGGCCCTGCCCGCCGCCAGCCCGATTTATTTTCTTGCCGCCATCATTTTTGCCGGCATCGGGCTGCTGAATCTTTTGCCGCGTTCAAAATATTCGACCGCGGCGCAGCGGCAGGCCCTCTGGTTTGGTTGGGGGTGCTTTGCCGCCGCCGCCGCGTTTCTCGGCTTTCTCTCCATCATCTACGATTTTCACGACTGCTTTTATCCGTCGCGCGAACATCCGTATTTCACCTCCGGCCGGCTGATGCTCGGCGCGCTGATCCCGTTTCTGCTGCTGTTCGTCTTTGGTCTGGATTGCGCTCTGAAACATTTCGGCGACACCGCGAAATTCTTCGCGCTAACCGGGATCATCCTGCTCATGCTCGCCACCGAAATCGCGACGGACTGGCCGGTTTTTCCGAATCCCTACAACTGGTTTCACCTGTGACGCCGCCGGCGCGTCTGCTATTTTGGCGCGGATGAATCCAGAGCGCATCGTGATTGTCGGCGGCGGGGCGGCGGGCTTTTTCGCCGCGCTGGCCTGCGCGGAAATGCGGCCTGGCGTGGAAATTTTAATCCTCGAAAAAACTTCGCACTACCTTTCCAAGGTGAAAATTTCCGGTGGCGGACGCTGCAACGTCACCCACGCCTGCTTCGACGCCCGCGAACTCACGACACGCTATCCGCGCGGCGAACGCGCCCTGATTGCGCCATTCAAACAATTTCAAGCCAGCGACACCGTCGCCTGGTTTGAGCGGCGCGGCGTGAAATTGAAAACGGAAGCCGATGGCCGCATGTTTCCCACAACCGACTCGTCACGGACCATCATTGACTGCCTGGTCAATGCCGCAAATGACGCTGGCATAAAATTGAGAACCAATTGCGGCGTTGAAAACGTCGCCAAAAAATCCGGCGACGAATTTGAACTTAAACTTTCCACCGGCGAAACGCTTGTTTGCGACAAAATTCTGCTTGCTACCGGCGGCTGCCGCATGCCGGCGCTCGGCCAGCTTGCGGCTTCGCTCGGCCACACGCTCGAACCGCCGGTGCCGTCACTGTTCACGTTTCACATTGAAATTCCGTGGCTGCGCGGACTTGCCGGTGTTTCAGTTCAACCAGTCGAGGTATCCATTCCTGAAATAAAACTTCGTGAGCGCGGCTCATTGCTCATAACACATTGGGGCTTGAGCGGTCCGGCCATTTTACGGCTGTCCGCCTGGGGCGCGCGCAAATTGCACCACCGGAATTATCATTTTCCGCTCCAAATAAACTGGCTGCCGCAATGGAACGACTCAAAGCTCACCGCGGCTTTTCAAACCTGCCGTCAATCGCAACCGGCCAAGTTCATTGTCAACACTCCGCTCGGAAAATTGCCGGCGCGGCTTTGGGAACAGCTCGCACTCGCGTCCGGCCTTGCGCGCGACACGCGCTGGGCGGCGCTTTCGGGCGGCGCACAGCACAACCTCATCCGGCAATTGCTGTGCTCGGAATTGCCGGTCACCGGAAAAAGTTTGAACAAGGACGAGTTCGTCACCTGCGGCGGCGTTCGCTTGAGCGAAGTCAATTTCAAGACGATGGAAAGCAAAATTTGTCCCGGGCTGTTTTTTGCCGGCGAGGTGCTGGACATTGACGGCATCACCGGCGGGTTTAATTTTCAGGCGGCGTGGACGACCGGTTGGCTGGCCGGGCGGGCGCTGGCGAGAAATTGAACGTGTGTTACGGTTGGACGGTCAGAAAAATATGCAACCGAAAAAAATTGCGGGCATCGCGGCGGCGTCGCTGGTGGCGGCGGGCATTTTTGCCGTGGTTCACAATGCCGGTCGCGCTCAACCAACGGACATTTCAACCAATCAACCAGCTAACATGAGCGATTTCAAGAAACCCAGCGCGGCGGAACTGAAACAGAAACTGACCGCCGAACAATTTGCCGTCACGCAGCAGAGCGCGACGGAACCGCCGTTCCACAACGAATTTTGGGACAACCACAAGCCGGGCATTTACGTGGACGTGGTTTCGGGCAAACCGCTGTTCAGCTCGCTGGACAAGTTTGATTCCGGCTGCGGCTGGCCGAGCTTCAGCAAGCCGCTGGCCGGCACGGACGTGGTGGAGCGCACCGACACCTCCTTCGGCATGCAACGCACCGAAGTCCGTTCGGCGGCGGCCGATTCGCACCTCGGCCACGTTTTCGACGACGGCCCCGCGGACAAGGGCGGGTTGCGTTATTGCATCAACTCGGCGTCGCTGAAATTCATTCCGGTGGAGGACATGGAAAAGGATGGCTACGGCCAGTATCTCGCGCCGTTCGTGAAGGCGGGCTTGATTAAGGCGAGCGCAACTTCAACGAACGTGCCGGCGAAAAATTGAATCACTTCATTGCCGCATAAACGTGATGCACGTCGTCGTGATCATCGAGCGCATTGAGAAAATCCATGACTTCCTTGCGGTGCGCGTCGGAAACTTCCGTGAAATTTTTCGCGACGTAGCGCATCTCCGAGGCGGTGACGTTCCAGCCTGCCGCCTTCAGCGCCTTGGAAACATGGTCGAGATCCTTGATTTCCGTCAGAAAGCGCGCTCCCTTTTGCCCGGCGGGAATTTCCTCGGCCTCCAGCGGCTCGATTTCCTGCGCGCCGGCTTCAATCGCATCGCCCTCCGCATCGCGGTTCACGTCCGGATGCGTGGCCTCGACGACGCCGAGATGATTGAAGAAAAACGCGACGCTGCCGGGCTGGCCGAGCGAACCGGTCTTGAACAAATTGCGGATTTCCGGCGCGGTGCGGTTGCGGTTGTCCGTCAGGCATTCCACGACGACCGGCACCTTGTGCGGCGCGAAGCCTTCATAAACGACGGTCTCGTAATTGACTTTTTCCTCGCCGATGCCCGCGCCTTTTTTGATGGCGCGCTCGATGGTGTCCCTGGTGACGGACGATTTCTTGGCCTTCTCGACGGCGACAAACAAGCGCGCGTTGAGGTCGGGGTCCGGCCCGCCCAGCTTGGCCGCGACCATGATTTCGCGGACCAGCTTGACGACCATCTGGCCTTTTTTGTGCGCGCTTGCTTCGCGCCCGGCTTGTTTCCATTGTGCGCCCATAATATTTTCAACAGTGTGGGAAAATTGCGCGGGCAAGAAAACTAAATTGTTTCGGCCAAGCAGCGCGACGGGCGGAAGCAAGCCCGCCGCCAATTTGGCTTGCTTTTAATTTGAATCAGTGTTATTTATGCACCGCATTATTGACGGCAAAATGAATTGCCGTCAGAAAGGGAAAGACAAACTATGAATGTCTTGCTAGCGTCGGTGGTTCTTGCCAGTCTCACCTCGGTTGCCGCCAGCGGAGCCGCCTTTATTGTCATCCTCACCGTTCTGGCAGTGTTGCGCGGGTGACCAGCCCGCCAGCGCGTCCGGCGGTTTGCTGATTGAAAGTTTTTTGAGGGGCCCATCGCCGATTTTGGCGTTCGGGCCGGTAATTTTAGCACCCCCATGACGCCGCCGTTTCCCGCATCTCCTTGTGTTCGCGCCCGAATTTCGGTTAAACTGCCGTTTCGATGTTGACGCTTTCAGAAATCAGCAAGGCATACGGCGGGCGAGTTTTATTCGACGACGTGACCTTGCAGTTGAACCGCGAGGACCGCATCGGGCTGGTCGGCCCGAACGGCGCGGGAAAGTCCACGCTCTTTTCCATCATCCTCGGCGACGAGGAGGCGGATTCCGGCAAGGTGATGAAGGAACGCAACGTCGTGTTCGGCTATCTGCCGCAGGAAAGCGCGCCGGTCGGCGAGGAAACGGTTTTGGAATTGGCCACGGCCATTTCGCCGGAATTTGCCAAACTCCGCCGGCTCATCCTGTCCTGGGATTCCGACCATCACGTCGCGCCGGACCACGTCGAGGAAATTCATGACGACGCGCACAACCGTTTTCACGAGCTCGGCGGCTACCAGCTCGACGCGAAGGCGAAGCAGATTTTGTCCGGCCTCGGCTTTCGCGAAAAAGATTTCGACCGGCCGGCGCGCGAATTGAGCGGCGGCTGGGTCATGCGCGCGCACCTTGCGCGATTGCTCGTGCAGGAACCGGATTTGCTTTTGCTCGACGAGCCGACGAACCATCTCGACCTCGAAGCCTTGCTCTGGTTTCAGGAATATCTGACGACGTATCCCGGCGCAATCGTGGTCATTTCGCATGACCGCGAATTTCTGAACCACATCGTTAGCGGCATCGTCGAAATCCGGTCGAGCAAGCTTAACCGTTATCGCGGCAATTATGATGATTTTCTTCTGCAGCGCGCCGCCGCCGAGGAGCAACTGCTCGCCGCCTACAAAAACCAGCAGCGCGACATCGCGCGGTTGCAGGAATTCGCCGACCGTTTCCGCGCCAAGGCCAGCAAGGCGTCGCAGGCGCAGAGCAAGCTCAAGCAGATCGAGCGCATGGACAAAATCGAAGCGCCGGTGAACGACGAAAGTAAAATCGGTTTCAGCTTTCCGCAGCCGCTGCGCAGCGGGCAGAAAGTCGTCACGCTCGAAAACATCCATCACGCCTATGGCGAAAACGTGGTTTATCGCGGCATGGATTTTCGGGCGGAACGCGACCAGCGCATCGTGCTCGTCGGCCCGAACGGCGCGGGCAAATCCACGCTGCTGAAAATTCTCGCCGGCGTTTTGGTGCCGCAATCCGGCGTGCGCACGCTCGGCCACAACGTCAAGGCCGGCTACTATTCGCAATATCGCGTCGAGATGTTGCAGGAATCACGCACGGTTTTTGAAGAAGCGATGGACACGACGCAGCGCGTGACGGAGCAATTCATCCGCACGCTGCTCGGCAGTTTTCTGTTTCGTGGCGACGATGTTTTCAAAAAAATCAGCGTCTTGAGCGGTGGTGAAAAAAGCCGGCTCGCGCTCGTGAAGCTGCTGCTCGACCCGCCAAACCTTTTGCTCATGGACGAGCCGACGACGCACCTCGACATGGCGAGCATTGACGCGCTGGTCGGCGCGCTGAAGCAATTCAAAGGCACGCTCGTTTTCATCAGCCACGACGTTTATTTCATCCGCGCGCTGTCCGGCCACGTCGTTCACGTCAACGCCGGTCAGCTCACGCATTATCCCGGCGGCTACCAATATTATTTGGACAAAACCAAGGCGTCGTCCGCGCGCGCGGCGTTGACTTCCATCGGAACCAACGGAAGCGTTGCGCCGCAAACCAGGCATTCCACACCGGCGGCAAAAGTTGATCGCAAGGAACAAAAACGGATTGAAGCGCAGCTACGGCAGTCTCGTTCCGGCGAACGCAAGGCGCAGCAGCAACTGGTTCACAAGCTGGAAAAGGAAATCCAGGAACTCGAAGCAAAACAGGTTGAACTGACGGCTGAACTGGAAAAACCGGAAACCTACGAAAAGCCCGGCCGCGCGCAGGAAATCAACCGCGAGCTGGCGCACGTCCAGGAGCGGCTCGCGCAGGCCACGCCCGAATGGGAAGCCGCCGAGAGCAAACTGCTCGCCACGACCTGACGCCGGGAATTTGATTTCTTTCCGGCAGCGGTTGGTTTTGATAGAAAACGCGGCATGGCGCAAACCGAACCAAACGAACGCAATTGGATTTTGCTTTTGTGCCTGCTCGCCGCCGTTCACGTATTCATTTTCTCCGCCGCGTTTCCATTGTTCAACAATGTGGACGAGCAGGCGCATTTTGACCTCGTCGTGAAATACTCGCACGGTGAAATTCCGCGCCGGCTGGAGCTGGTGTCCGCCGAATCGGCGCAATACATTGTGACCTTCGGCACGCTGGAATATCTTGGCGATTTCCACGGTGACCCGGTTCCGCCGCCGCCGTGGACGCAGCCGCCGGAAAAAGTCAGCCAGAAATTGTTCGCGGATGAAAATGTCTGGAAGCGCGTCAAAAACTGGGAATCCGCCCAGCAGCCGCTTTATTATGTCCTGGCCGGGGCGTGGTGGCGTTTGGGCCGGTGGCTCGGCTTCGAAGGCGGGCATCTCATTTACTGGCTCCGGTTTCTGAACATTTTTTTTGTGACGGCGCTGGTCTGGCTGGGTTATTTGGCGGCACGAATGGTTTTTCCCGGACGGAAATTTTTCCGGCTCGCCGTTCCCGCGTTGCTGGCGTTCATGCCGCAGACCGCTTTTTATTCGATTCAAAATGACGTGTTGTCGCCGCTCTGTTTTGGCGTGGCGTTCATCTGCGTGATAAATTTTTTGCGCGCGGAAATGCCGGGCGCCGGGCTGGGAATCGTCACGGGCCTGGCGCTCGCCATGACTTTTCTGGCGAAAATCAGCAACGCGCCCTTGCTGGCCGTGTCCGGGCTGGCGGTCATTTTCAAAATCGTCCAGCTCGCCAGGACCGGGAAACTTCGCGCGGCGACGCCGGCGGTGGTGGCGCTGGCTGTCTGCGCCGGACTGCCGGTCTGCGGCTGGCTGGCCTGGTGCAAACATGCGTTTGGGAACTTCACCGGCTCCGCCGCGCAGATTGCGCTCCTCAACTGGACGCTCAAACCGTTCGCCGAATGGTGGCATCATCCCCTTTTCACGTCGCACGGTTTTTGGATTTTTATTTCGGGACTCATGGCGACTTTCTGGCAGGGCGAATTTTACTGGCGTCGCGTGCCGCTGGCCTTGCCGGCCGTTGATTTGTTTTACGGGGCTTCTTCCGTCGGCCTGTTTACCGCGGCGCTGCTTTTTCTCGCCGTGCGTTCCAACGCCGCGGCCGGGCCGCAACGCCGGGCGCTCTGGTTCGGCGGCGGCTGCGTTGTGGCCTCGGTCATGTTTCTTGGTTTCCTCTCGATCATTTATGATTTCGGCGACTGTTTTTATCCATCGCGCGAACATCCGTATTTCACCTCGGGCCGGCTGATGCTCGGCGCATTGATCCCATTTTTGCTGCTTTATGTTTACGGATTGGACCGCCTGCTGGCGCGCACAAAACCCCCATGGCTGCGGCCGCTCGTGCTGGCGGGCCTGGTTTTGTTCATGCTCGTTTCCGAAATCGCCACCGACTGGCCGGTTTTTTCCAGCCGATATAACTGGTTCCACATGTGAGCCGATTTTAAGGATGCAGCGACGGATATTGTCCCGTTAATTTTTGCCGTCGAAGCCGAGAAATTGGTAGATGAACATCGAGTAACCCACTCGGCCCACCAGCACGGAATGCTTGAGGATTTGTTTCCATGCGTTCCAGTCATCTCGCGAAAGATAAACTCCCTGCAGGCTGGTGGCGCTGATGGCAATGATTCCGCCCGGCCTTAACACGTCAAATCCTTGCTGCGGTTCGAACAAATATCCGCCCGGCAGGTTATAATGCAAAATCCCGTAGTAACGCGGATCCGCCGTGCCGAAGTAGCAGAGATAAATCGGCCCGGTGATTTTGTTTTGGTCCAGCCACGGCTTCAGCGACCGGAGGTCCTGTCCCCAATCGAGATTGGAGTCCACCAACGCCTGATAACCATTGCCCGGGCCGCCGGCCAGTTCATTGAAATAAGACAGGTAATGCGGGGCGACTTTCTGCCACAACCGGTGGTTCTGCGGGAAGAAAACGATTTGACAGCCAATCACAATCCAAAACAGAACCGCCGCCGCCGCGACGATGCGCGCCGGTCGCCGAAACCGTTTCCACTCGGAAGCCAGGCTTCCCGCCAGCACATATAAAAATGGATAAACCGGCAGCAGATGCCGCTGCCCGATGTCGAGCCGCAGCACGACGGCCACGGCAAAATAAAAACCGGCCGGGAGGATTAAAAAAAACAGCGCCCCGTTCCAGGTTGTGCGGCGCACCAGCGCCAGCGTCAGGCTGGTCAGGATGAGCAGGAGCGCGGGCAGCGGCGTTTTCAAAAGAAACGCGCAGGGAAAATACAGGTGGAAGCCGGTCTGGGAATGTTCGCCAAGCAGAAACGAGTCGCGCATCTGCGATTTCATCTGCACATACGAAAAGCCGAACAGCAGGGCTTCGGGCAGCAGTTCGTGCCGCTGGGCGAACAAAATCAGCCGGCCGCCCGGCCCGACGTGGACTTTGTCCATGACCTCTAACAGCAGTTTGTTTTCTATTGGCTGGCCGGGCGCGGCTTTCAAGATTTCTTTCAACGCGGCGCCGCCGCGCACAGTGTATTCTACCGGCAATTGTCCCAACTTGCCATACGGTGTCAGCGGG
Organism: uncultured Verrucomicrobiae bacterium; assembly: GCA_963738245.1. Taxonomy (GTDB): domain Bacteria; phylum Verrucomicrobiota; class Verrucomicrobiia; order Limisphaerales; family UBA11358; genus UBA11358. The sequence goes on along the minus strand of CAVTWB010000012.1, from coordinate 260,313 downwards.
ACGGCGGCATCCTTGCCGGCCGCCGCCAGAATTTGCGCCTCGGCCCGGGCGGCCCGCGATGGATTGGCCGCCGCCGAATAGCGGAATGAATACGCCGCCCAAATCAGGACATAAGCGGCCAGCAGCGCGGCGGCAAACAACCCGGTAATCCGTCCGGCTTTGACGAAGAATGTCCGGGCCGTTTGTTTTTCCTCCGGCGCAAGATCGCCAGCCGGCCGCGAAAACAGCCAGCCTGTCGCGGCCAGCCAGAACATCGGCACCAGCAGCACGGCGGAAAATTTCGCGGCAAAGGCCAGCCCAAAAAACAGCAGGAACAAGGTGACGTTGAAGACGGTCCAGTGCCGACAGGTCCGCCACAGATAATAAATCGCGCCGAACATGAACAGCGCCTCGCCCACGTCCGTCGTCACCAGCCCGCTGTGCGCGATGAAATTGGGATCAAAGCAAAACAAGGCCAGCGACAATACTCCGCCCGCAAATCCGAACAGTTCGCGCGACCACGAAAACACCAGCACCGCCAGCGCCACTCCGAGCAGCAAAATTGGCATCCGGCCCAGAAAAAGCAGTTCGTCCGCGTCAGTGTAAAAATCCTGCCGGGCGAGCGGAACCGTCGGCGGAACTTCCAGCAGGCTCTGGATGCCGGAATCTTTTTTCTGCACTTGCGGGAGCGCATCGGATCGGATGCCATAAAGAAAATAATGGCCGAAGGTCCATTCCTCATCCACCAGGTCCAGCCCCATGTCCCAGGACCAGCGCAAAGCTTCGGCGCTGTTGGTCACGGGCTGCGGGATGGGCGCGGCACCGGCCAGATCAACCTCCGCCGGCCAGCTCGCCCGCCACAACAGCGGCAGCGCGGCCAGCTTTTTGATCAACGGCGGGTGTTCCGGGTTCAACCGGTAATCATGCCAGCGAAGATAAGTGTAGCCTGCCGGCAAATGAGCAACCTCGTCGGAAGTCGCCGCTGAATTCCGGGCACACCAAATCACCATTGCGGCGAACAGCCCGCAGCCGACCAGCACCACGGCGCTTTCCAGCAGCCACCGGGGAACCACCCGCGACGGCGGACGGTGACGTTGGGGAGAAACGTCGGAAATGTTCTGTTCCGGCACGGTTAAATCTTAGAGCAACGGCAAAAACCAGGTCAAACAATAACTCCGCCGCGGCGCGACCACACGATTTCGTGCCAAACCGCGCCGGTTCTGGTTTAATCCGCCGATTCAAATGGACAACGAGAATTCATTGATCAAACAGCAACGGGAAAAGCTCGTTGCGAAGCAGGTGGAACCGGGCAAGCCGCCGGGAGCAAATTGCTCGCCATAGCCGGGTGCCGGGAATTTGAGTTCTTTCCGGCAGTGGCTGGCTTTGATAAAAAACGCGCATGGCGCAAACCGAACCAAACGAACGCAAGTGGGTTCTGCTTTTATGCCTGCTCGCCGCCATTCACGTCTTCATTTTTTCCGCCGCGTTTCCTTTTTTCAACAATGTGGATGAGAAGGCGCATTTCGACCTGGTCGTCAACTACTCGCACGGCGAGATTCCGCGCCGGCTGGAGCTGGTGTCCGCCGAATCGGCCCAATATATCGTGACTTTTAGCACGCCGGAGTATCTCGGTGAATTCCACGGTGCACCGGTGCCGCCGCCGCCGTGGACGCAGCCGGCGGAGCAAGTCCGACGGACGTTGTTCGCGGAAGAAAGCAGCTTGAAGCGGGAAAGAAACTATGAGTCCGCGCAGCCGCCGCTTTATTACGTCCTGGCTGCGGCATGGTGGCGCCTGGGCGGATGGCTGGGCATTGAAGGCGCGCATCGGCTTTACTGGCTCCGGTTCCTGAATATTTTTTTGGTCATGGCCCTTGTCTGGCTGGGATACCGCGTGGCACGATTTATTTTTCCGGAGCAACCTTTCTATTGGCTGGGCGTGCCGGCGGTCATTGCAGTGATGCCGCAATCTTCTTTTTATTCGGTTCAAAATGATATTCTCTCGCCATTGGGTTTTGGATTTCTTTATCTGCTTCTGCTGCAATTTGCGGTGGCAAAAATTCCCGGCGTTCGTCTTGGTGTCTGGATGGGCATTTCTTTCGCGGCAGTTTATTTGATAAAATTAACCAATTTGCCTTTTCTGGCGGTCGGGCTGGCGGTGTTTGGAATAAAAATTTGGCGAATGCTCAAAGGCAAGACATTGTGGCCGGCACTTCCCGCGGTAATGTCATTTTTGGTTTGCGCCGCCGTGCCGGTTTGCGGCTGGCTGATTTGGATGAAATTTGCCTTCGGAAGTTTTACCGGCTCGGAAGAAAAAACCGCTCTCCTCGGCTGGACGCATAAACCTTTTCCCGAGTGGTGGCATCATCCGATTTTCTCCGCCGGCGGATTTATTGTTTTTATTGAAAACATCATCGCAACATTTTGGCGTGGTGAATTTTTATGGCATGGTCGCATTCTCGCTTCGCCGGTGACGGATGCCATTTACGTGGTCTGCACATTGAGTTTTATCATTTTAGCCGTCACACGTTTCTGCCGGTCACGGCCAGACGCGCTCCAATCCACTGCGTTGGCCGTTGGCGCAGCCCTCTTGTTATCTGCGGTCATGTTTCTGGGGCTGTTATCCATTCAATTCGACTTTCACAATTGCCCTGCGCCCAGCCGCGACTTCCCCTACTTCTGCGCCGGACGATTTATTTTGGGCGGCCTGATCCCATTTTTGATTTTGGGACTTTACGGATTCGATTACCTGCTGCGCGATCTCAAAAACGAATGGGGCGCGCCACTGGCTTTACTGGGAATTATTTTATTTCTGGCCATCGGAGAAATCAGTTGGTCGCTGCCGGTTTTTTTCAGCCAATACAACTGGTTTCACATGTGAACCGTTGCCCGGCGCACCTTTTGCGTGCGCTGCCGGACGATTTCTGATTTACTCCGCCGACCAAATGGACGACACAAATTCATTGATCGAACAGCGCAAGGCCAAGCTCGCCGCCTTGCGCGCCAAGGGCATTGACCCGTTCCAAAACAAATTTACACCGACGGAAACCTGCGCCGAGGCGCGCGGCAACTACGTCGAAGGCCGCGAAGTGGCGCCGTCGCCGGGCGCATCACCGCGCACCGCGACATGGGCAAGTCCATGTTCATTGACGTCCGCGACCAGAGCGGGCGCATCCAGGCTTACGCGCAGAAAAATGTCCTCGGCGACGAGCAGTTTCACATTTTCACGCATCTTGACCTCGGCGATTTTATCGGCGTCACGCGGAACGTTGTTCACGCACCAAGACCGGTGAAATTTCCGTCAAGCTCACGAGTCTTCATCATTCTCGCCAAAGCGCTTGCGCCCGCCGCCCGCGAAATATTACGGCCTCGAAGACACCGAAATCCGCTACCGCCAGCGCTATCTCGATTTGATCGCGAATCCCGACGTGAAGGACGTGATGCTCAAGCGCAGCGCGATCATCCACGAGATCCGGAATTTTTTCCACGCACGCAACTACGTCGAGGTCGAGACGCCGGCGATGCAGGCGATTCCCGGCGGCGCGGCGGCGCAGCCGTTCAAGACCTTTCACAACGCGCTCGGCTGCGAATTTTATCTGCGCATCGCGCTGGAGCTTTACCACAAGCGGCTGCTCGTCGGCGGCATAGACAAGCTGTTTGAGATCGGGAAAAACTTCCGCAACGAAGGCCTCTCGCGCCGGCACAATCCCGAATTCACGATGCTCGAAGCCTACTGCGCGTTCGGCGATTACGCGACGATGATGGAAACTCGTCGAAGAAATGATTTGCCACGTCGCGCAAAAAGTTTTGGGAACGCTGAAAATTGAAACGAAAGATGCTGAAGGAAAAATTGTAAAATCAATTGACCTCACACCGAATTGGAAGCGCGCAAAATACAAAGACCTCGTCCGCGAAAAAGCTGGAGCCGATTGGTTTGATATTTCTTCCGAACAACGTCGTCAACGCGCACATGATTTGGGCGCGGAAATTACAAAAGACTATGCCGACTTTGAAGTCACCGGCGCGATTTTCGAGAAGTTGATTGAACCAACTTTAATTCAACCAACTTTTGTGACGCACTTGCCAAAAGAACTTGTTCCGCTGGCAAAAATTTCTCCTGACGACCCAAGCTGCGTAGAAGTTTTTGAATGTTGTATTAACGGCCAAGAGATTGCGCCGGGTTACACGGAACAAAATGACCCAATCGAGCAGCGCGAACGATTGGAACATCAGGCTGGCGGCGAACAACAAAAGCTAGATGAGGATTTTTTAATTGCTCTCGAACACGGCATGCCGCCCGCCGGCGGAATAGGAATTGGCATTGACCGGCTTTGCATGATGTTGCTGGGACAAGAAAGTATTCGTGATGTGATTTTATTTCCGCAACTAAAACCAAAATAATTTAATCTTTCAACCATTTAGTAATTTCATTGTCTCTGCGAACATAAATTTCCAATCTTTCGTCTGTGCTGGAATCTTCTTTGAAAGCCTCGAATCCGTATTTCAAATGATGCATGAGGGATTTCCCATCTCCCGGGTCGTGTTCAAAACATATTTCATACACAACCGTCTGTGCGTTGAATCGCTGCTGAAGAATGTTCATTATTTGACGGATGATGGCCAATGATTCAGTTAAGTCGTCCACAGGAATGTTCTTTGCACTTCCAACGTAAATTCGCCCGCTGGCGGTATGACGAATGCCATAAATGCCAGAACAATTGAAATCAATTGACAAGCGATTGCCGAAAGCGCATTCAAATATTCCGAGCATGGGAGAAGTTTAAGAATTGAATTTGGAATTAAAAAGTTTTTTATGTTTGAAAAATTGATCGAGCCGAGATTAATTCAGCCCACGTTCGTCACGCATCTGCCCAAGGAACTCGTGCCGCTCGCCAAGCTTTCGCCCGACGACCCGACGACCGTCGAGGTCTTCGAGTGCTGCATCAACGGCCAGGAGATTTCGCCCGGCTACACCGAGCAGAACGATCCCATCGCGCAGCGCGCCACGCTGGAACATCAGGCCGGCGGCGAGCAGCAGAAGCTGGACGAGGATTTTCTCGTCGCGCTCGAACACGGCATGCCGCCCGCCGGCGGCATCGGCATCGGCATTGACCGCCTGTGCATGATGCTCCTCGGCCAGGAAAGCATCCGCGACGTGATCCTGTTCCCGCAGTTGAAGCCGAAATAGGCACAAAAACGGCAAAATCATGTGGAAAGGCGGCTTTTCCCGTCGGAAAAGTCATTTTTCCTGATGGAATCATGGCAATTCCGTTCGGAAGCGAGGCAATTCCTGATGGAATCGGGATAATTCAAATCGGAAGCAAGGCAATTCCTGCTGGAAAGATGATGATTCCAGTCGGAATGGAGGTAATTCCAGTCGGAAAGATGACGATTCCTGCCGGAATAGAGGCAATTCCAGTCGGAAATGGGGTGATTCCGACTGGAAGGATGGCGTTTCCTGCTCCCCGGCCAGGAAAACATCTGCGATGTAATCCTGTTCCCGCAGTTGAAGCCGAAGAAAGATGATTTCGCGGAACGGTGTCTGCGGTTTGAATTTCTCAAAGCGTTCCAGCTTTTCAACAGGCGGCTTCCGGCGGCCGTTTCCCAAGATTGCCTGCGCAAAAGTTTTCTGTTACTGAATCGGCGTGCCTGACCCCAGCCTGCTCATCCTGATCCCGGCTTACAACGAGGAGCGCCGCATCGAACCGGTGCTGCGCGACTATGCGCAATTTTTCGAGAAGAATTATTCCGGCAAGTTCCGGCTGTTCGTGGTGCTCAACGGCTGCACGGACAACACGCTCGGCGTGGTCCAAAAGGTGGCGGCGGAATGTCCCGAGGTGCGCGCGCTGGAATTCCGCTCGCCCATCGGCAAGGGCGGCGCGCTCATCGAGGGCCTCCGGCTCGCGTCGCTCGTCGATTTGATCGGCTACACGGACGCGGACGGCGCGACGCCGCCGCACGCGTTTCTGGATTTGGTGAAACACATGGGCGGGGCGGATTGCGTCATCGGCTCGCGCTGGATTCACGGCGCGATCATCCACCGGTCGCAGACGGGCAAGCGCCAGTTCGCCAGCCGCGTTTTTCATCTCATCGTGCAACTGCTGTTCTGGATGGGCATCCGCGACACGCAATGCGGCGCGAAGGTGATGAAGCGCGAGGTGGTGGATAAAATCCACGACCATCTGCAAATCGCCGACATGGCGTTCGACATCAACCTGCTGGTCGCCATCAAACACGCCGGCTTCAAGATCCTCGAAGTGCCGACGGAATGGACGGACAAGATCGGCTCGAAGGTGGCGCTGACGCACACGTCGCTGACGATGCTTCTGTCGGTGATCCGCGTGCGGCTGATTTACTGGCCGCGGTTTTACAAGCTGCTCCGGCCGTTGCGCCCGCTGGAAACCTGGCTCTATAAAAAATTGCGCGCGCCGCAGCCGCTGTCCGGCCCGAAGAACTAAATTTTATTTTCCGGCGCGGATTTCCTGCCCCAGGCGAACCACGCACAGACGCCAAACAGCAGCAGGTTGAATGCGCCGAGCGTTTGCAGCACGACTTCCAGCCGGCCGGGAAAATGATTCAGCATCGCCGGCAGCGTGAAGCCATACGCAAGCGCGAGCACCACCATCCAAGGCACCACCGCGTAACGCGCCCGCGCGAGCAGGTCGTTCACCATCACGTTCGCCATCGCCAGCGGCACCATCGCGCCGGCATACCACGGCAGCAGCGCGGTCGTGGCTGCGACGTAGCTCGTTTTGTAAACGATTTTCACGACGATGGGCCCGACAAGCCACAGGCCCAGTCCGCCGCAAACCGCCAGCACCGCCGTGCCGAGGACGACGAGGTTGAACAAATTTGTTTTCTCCGACTTGGCTGAAGCGTGGACGATTTTGGGAAACATCACCTGCGCCAGCGGCAGCACCAGCCAGAGCAGCGCCCGCGACAATGTGCCCGCCGCGACATACGGCGCCATCTGGTCGCCGGTGAAATATGCCTTCGCAAACATCGTGTCCGCAGTGAACATAAATTGCAGCGCTCCGAAACCGAACACCAGCGGCATCACCTGCCACGTCAACCCCTTCCGGTCGAAGGACTCCGCCGGCAGCGTCCACAAATCCCGTGAACGCCAAATCACGATCCACGCGGAGAATCCAACCCCAAGCAATGCCCCTGCCATCATGCCGGCTGCGCCAAAACCCAGCGCCAGCACCAGGAACGCAGCCATAACCAACCGGCCGCCGCCGCCAACGATGGTTGTCCAGCCCAGCCAGAAAAAATCCTGCCGTCCTTGCACGACACCCGAAAACATCGGCATCCACAGCGACGCCAAAATCAACGGCAGCGTGACCAGCAATCCGGTTGCATCCGGCAAATGCCAGCCGGCAACGATTTGTTTTTTGAATATGAAAATGACTGCTGCGGCCAGCACCCAGAGGACAAAGGTCCACAGCCACGTCGTCCTGATCATGCCCGCCAGTTGCCGCTCGCGGCCCGTCGCCAGCGCCTGTGCCGTCTGCTGCGCGAAAATCATCTGCAACGGCATCGTCGGCAGGCACGCCACCACCATCAGCAAAGTTCCGAACGTGGCATACTGGCTTTCGGGAATGGACTTCGAGAGGAAATGCACGCCCCACGTCATCGCGCCGCCGCCGACAGCGGCAACCATCAGCCAGCCGCTCTGCCGGAAAAACGCCGCGTGCGGTTTATGGTCAACCGTCTTGATGGTTTCGGTGGTAGTGTCGGACATGAGCGTTGGACAATACGCAAGCCGGGCCGTTCAGGAAAGCGATTTCAGAAAGTTCAGGAGCAGGTTTTTGCCGCGCTCCAGTTCGGCCAGCGCAATCCATTCATCCGCTGTGTGCGCCTGCGCGATGTCGCCCGGACCGAACACCACGCTCGGAATCCCGCCCGCCGACAGCACCGCCGCGTCGCAAAAATAATCTACGCCCGCCGGTTTCATCTGCCCGACGCTGCGCAAAAATTCGCTGACGAGCGGCAATTTGTCGTCGGTTTCCAGCGCCAATGCCGGCGCGAGCTTCGTGCTGGAAATCGTCGCGGACAATTTTTTTGACTTCAGCAGCGCGGCAATTTCACGGCGGACGGAAGCTTCCGTTTCTCCCGGCAATGTCCGCCGATCAATCTGAATCGAACAACTGTCAGGCACTATGTTCGGCTGCGTGCCTCCGGAAATGGTGCCGACGTTCACCGTGGCGGAGCCGAGCAATTTATGTTTCCGCCGCCGCAATTGCGCCGCGTAATCAGTTTCCAGAACATCCACGATGCGCGCCATTTCGTGGACGGCATTTTTGCCGAGTTGCGGCGTTGCGCCGTGCGCCGCCTTGCCGCGCGTTTCGAGTTCGATCCACAAACTGCCCTTGTGCGCGGTGACGACCTGCAACCGCGTCGGTTCGCCCACGATGGCGAGGTCCGCTTTCAATTTGCTTTTTACCAGCGCGCGCGAACCGGCCTGCGCGTGTTCCTCGTCAATCAAACCGGCGAAAATAATTTCCGTCTCGCGCGGACGATTTTTTGATTCCGCCAGTTCGCACAACGCGGTGAGCATGGCGGCGACGGAACCTTTGGTGTCGCACGCGCCGCGACCGTGCAGGCGGCCGTTTATCCGGCGCGGGACTAAATTGCGATTCCTCCGCGACCACGGTGTCGAGGTGCGGAGCGAGCAGGATGGTGCGGTGGATTTTGCCGGCCGGACGCAGCCGCGCGATGAGATTGGAACGTGCGGGCAGAACAGTTTGAAATTCGAATTCGAGTCCGGCGCGCGTGACAACTGCAGCAAGAAAATCCGCGACGCGCTGCTCACCGGCGTGCGGATGGCGCGGCGACAGGAAGGCGGGATTTACGCTGGGCAGCGCGATGAGTTCGGCCAGGAGTTTTTCCGTGCGTGTCATGCGGCGGCAAGCTTATCAATCAAACATTCCGCCGTCGAGAACCACCATTGGTTGATTCAGGACAAACGATTGCGCTTTGAGCGAGGACATCCTAGTTCGCAAATAGGATGATTACGACTGACGCGATAATATCCTAGCCCGGAGCGAGGATACTTTCATCTTCTTAGAGGATTGTTGCCCTGTGACAGAGGACATCCTCATACAGCAATAAAAGAGGCGCTTTTAGCAATAGGAGAGAAGTATCTAAAGCGAGGAAATGCTATTTCAACAAGTGTAATGAGGCGTCCGGCAGGGCAATGATGCCGTTCGGAACCTCAATTTGCCGACAAAACACAGCATTTGATTATGAATCCATACGAAATTCCCGCTTCCATTCAACCCCTGCCCAATCGCGCGCTGCTGGCGGCGGCTCTGGCCGCCGAGAGTCGCTGGATAATTCTCAAGGAATTGGCCAAAGGCGAGCCGCGCATGACCATCGAACTGGCGCGGCTCATCGGCACCAGCCCCGACGCCACCGCCAAGCAGATGATCATGTTCCGCCGCGCCGGATTGGTGGAACAGGTTTATGGACGGCTTTACACGATTCCGAAAAAATATCTGCCGCAACCCGGCCAGCCCGTCGTGGATTTCGGCCATTGCCTGCTCCGGCTGGATGCGGGGGAGTAGGTTACAGGCAAAGGTGCGTTGCCACTTTGTTCTCGACACGGGATTTTAGCGGACTTAAACCAATCCACAAAAATATGAAAATGACCTTTCAGTTGGGTTTCATTACCACACTCTTATTGTTGGTTGGCTGTGTTTCAAATCACAACACCAGCTACGTTCCGTATGTCGGCCAGCAACAAGACTGGCCCATATCACCCGGTGCATTTGTCAGTGAATACGATGGCATCCAGATTTATCGTGGACATCCTGCAAAGCATTACGAAGTGCTTGGAAGGCTGGTTACTTCGCATGGATCGGATCGGAATTTAGCTTGGGCAGCCAAATCTCATGGTGCAGATGCGGTCGTCATTACGGATGCAAAGATGATGTCGGGTGGCTCCGTTGGAATGCCCGGCTCAAGCACGACTTATTTCAATGGCAATACAGCCAATACTTACAGTAGCCCATCATACAACATACCCGTCACCCGTGTTTTTATCACGGCGTGGCTAATTAAATTTCCGACACTATCAACTAACCAACTTTCAAATAGCCAATAAAACAGCACGAAACCAACTGACTCTTAATCAATTGGTTTTTGTGTGGTTAATTTGAATTTCTTCAAACAATTTTCTCGTGCATTTCGGTGGCTCGGGAAATTTAAATCTTTTCCTTTACACCGCGTTTCCAATAGCACGCCCCGACCATCAGCGCGCACAGGCCGGTGAAGGCCGCCGGCACGAGGCGTTCCTCCACGGTCATCGCCGTGCCGCCGAAGAAGGCGAGCAGGTTGGCCACGGTGAAGCCCGCCCAGAGCCTAGCCGCCGCCGGTTGCGGCTGGCGCAGCATCTCCACGAAACCCGGCACGCCCGCGATGCACACGGCCGCCGTCACGGCGATGGTGGCGTTGCGCGGGCCGCTGAACTGCCACACCGCCAGGCCCGCCAGCACCATCAGCGCGATGACGGTCTCGAACCGGCCCCATTTCCAACTGCCCTGCGCCAGCAGCACCGCCGCCAGCATCACGCCGCCCACGGCGAAGCCGAGCGAGAGCAGGTAGTTGCCGTGCTGCTGCCAGAGCGTGATGGTCAGGATGATGTCCAGCACCGCCCACAATCCCCACGTGGCGAAGCTCTGGCCCGCGCCGCGCGCCCGGATGATTTCGACGATCATCGGCACGTAAACGGCCAGCGCCAGCACACCGCCGGCGAGTTTGAGAAGGTCGCGCGGGTTCATGACGGAAAACTTCCGTCCGCTGTTGCGGGGTCAAAAGGCTTGTGATTCATGAATCCGCCCAATATGGTGGCTGCACGTTTCACCGGCAACTTTTGACTTATGAAAAATATCTGTTTTGCCTTCGGCGTTCTGTTTTTGATGGCCAGCCACATCCAGGCGGAAGCGACCAGCCCGCCGCCGGTTAGCATCGCCATCATCGGGCTCGTTCACACGCACGTGCGGGGGTTTCTGCCGCGGGCGCTCACCAACGCGGAGGTGCAGGTGGTCGGCATTGTTGAGCCGGATCAGAAGCTGGTGGCGCAGTTCGCCGGGCTTTATCACCTCAACACGAATTTATTTTCCCCCAGCATCGAAGCACTGCTGGCCAAAACCAATGTGCAGGCGGTGGCGACGTTCACCAGCACGTTCGATCACCGGCGCGTGGTGGAGGAATGCGCGCCGCGCGGCATTGACGTGATGATGGAGAAGCCGCTGGCGGTGAATTTGAAAGATGCCCGCGCGATGGCCGCCGCCGCGAAAAAGGGCGGCATCCAGCTCCTCGTGAATTATGAGACGACCTGGTATTCCGCGAATCAGGCCGCCTACAAAATGATCTGGGAACAGAACGCGATCGGGGACTTACGCAAGTTCGTGGTTCACGACGGACATCAAGGGCCGAAGGAAATCGGCTGTCCGCCGGAATTTCTCGCGTGGCTGACCGACCCGAAACTCGACGGCGGCGGCGCGCTGATGGATTTCGGCTGCTACGGCGCGGACTTGATGACGTGGCTAATGCGAGGCGAGCGGCCGACTTCGGTTTTCGCCGTGACTCAGCAGATCAAGCCGGAGATTTATCCAAAGGTGGACGACGAGGCGACGATTGTGGTGACGTATCCCAAGGCGCAGGGAATCATCCAGGCTTCGTGGAACTGGCCTTACAACCGGAAGGACATGGAGATCTACGGCCAGACCGGCTATGTGCTGGTGCCGAAAAATAATTTGTTGCGGGTGTTGAAAGGCAACCAGCCCGAAACCGAGACGACCGTCCCGCCGTTGATTGGTTCGGAGGCCGATCCGATTTCCTATCTCGCGGCGGTGGTGCGCGGCGAAATCAAAAATGCCGGTCTGTCATCGCTCGAGGTCAACATGGTCGCCATGGAAATTCTCGATGCCGCGCGGAAGTCTGCTGAAACCGGGAAACGGATTTATCTGCCGGCCAATCCTTCGTATCCGTAATTGCACCCGCGCCGGGCGGATTTTTACCGCGCATTTCAGACAATTTCCACCGGACATTTCGGCAGCGCGTCGAGAAACGCCTGGCCATATTGCTTGGTCAAAACGCGATTGTCCAAAATCACCACGATGCCGGTGTCGGTCTTCGTGCGGATCAACCGGCCGACGCCCTGACGGAATTTCAAGATCGCTTCGGGCAAGGAAAATTCGCCAAAGGAATTTCCGCCGCGCGCTTCAATCGCCTCCAGCCGCGCCTCGATGAGTGGATGATCCGGCACCGCGAACGGCAGCCGCGTGATGATGACGTTCGAGAGCGCCTCGCCCGGCACATCCACGCCCTGCCAGAAGCTGTCCGTGCCGAACAGCACCGAATCCACGTCGTCCTTGAATTTTTCCAGCATGGTCGAGCGCGGCGTGCCGGTGCCCTGGACGAACAGCTCCAGCTTCAGCTTGGCGAAAAACGGTTGCATCCGCTCGGCGACTTCCTGCATGAGCTTGTAGCTGGTGAACAGCACGAACGCCTTGCCGTGCGTCTGCTTCACGAAATGCGCGATCCAATGTTCCAGCGCCTCGGCGTAACCGGCTTCGCGCGGGTCGGGCATTTTTTTGGCGACGAACAATTTCATCTGCCGCTCGTAATCAAACGGTGTGCCGACCTGCAACTGCGTGGCGGCTTCGCAGCCAACGCGGCGGGCGAAGTAATTCAATCCGCTTTGCTTGGCGGCTGATTTCGTTCTGGAATTTGAAATTTCAGATTTGAGATTGGCGGAAGTCGCCAGCGTCGCGCTGGTCATCACGACGCTGGTGTCCGTCTCGAACAATCGTTGGCGCAAAAACTCGGCGACGTCCACGGGCGCGGCGTTGAGCGACAGATTTCGTTGCGACTTACCGCCGCGTTCGACCCAATAGACATGGTCGTCTGCCTGCTGGCTTAAAAACTCCGCGACCTCCACTTTCAATTCGCCGAGCCGCCGGTTGCACTCGATCAACTCTTGCCCGATGTCCTTGTCGTCGCTCGTCTTTACCAGCTCGCTTACGGCTTCGCGCAATCTTTGGATTGGCAGCGTGACATTGTCCTTCACCAATTCCGCGCGACGAATGCGCAGCTCCTTCCATTCGCGCCGCCGGGCGGACGAATTTTCACCGCCGGAAAACTTCGGTTTCGCCGTCGCCTGGATTTCCTCGCACGCCGACTCGACGTTCTGAAAAAACTTGTCCGACTCGCTCAAAATGTCGGCGACGAGCTTAACGGCCTTGCCCTGCCGCAGTGTGGCGAGCAAGCCTTTTTCAGTTTTCGGATTCCACAACCGGTTCAGCGAATAGCGCACCTGCCCGCTCGACACGCTCAAGCCGATATGCCGCGACGCGACGCTTTCCATCGTGTGCGCCTCGTCAAAAATCACGAAGTCGTTCTTGAACAAAATGCCGCCTTCCATCTCCTCATCCACGCCGCCGAGCAGCGTGAAAAACAAAGTGTGATTCAAGATCACCACGTCGGCGGACAAAATCCGGTTCCGCACGCGCTGAAAAAAACAAGCGTCGTGATCTTTCGCAAAATCGGACTGGTGGCCGCAGGTTTTCGGCGAGCATAAACCGCGCTCGGAACAAACCTGCGCCCAGACCTTCGGGTCCGGCTCAATCTCAAAGTCCGACAGGCTGCCGTCCTTGGTTTCCTTCGACCATTCGTAGATCCGCTGCAATTCCTCGGTCTCGGATGACGTGAACAAATTTCCCGATTGCTGCATCGCCTTTTGCAGCCGGCGCGTGCAGAGATAATTCGCGCGGCCTTTCAGCATCGCGTAACTGAACTTCACCGGCTCCGGCAGCGCGGCCAAAACGCCCGCCAGCATCGGCAGATCTTTTTCCGTAAGCTGCTCCTGCAAATTGATTGTGTGCGTGGAGACAACGGCCTTTTTTTTCTGCGCGACGGCGAACAAAATGGCCGGAATCAAATACGCCAGCGATTTGCCGACGCCAGTGCCAGCCTCGACCGCCAGATGCTCGTGATTTTGTAAAGCTCGCGCCACGGCCACGGCCATTTCCTGCTGCTGCGGACGGAACTCGAAATTGCTTGCTTTGGAAAGAATCCCGCTCGGCGAAAAAATGTCTTCCACTTGGGCAATCACGTCCGCGCTTGCGCCGGCGGGCAGATGTTCGATGGAAGAAATCATTTCACTGCACCGGCATCGGCGCGCCGATTTTGATGTAGGCCACCTCGGTGGCCCCGGCCTCGGTGTTGATGATGAAGCTGAATGCGTGACCGTGATCCAGCGGGGCGGTGGTTTTCGCCATGCCAAAATCGTCGCGGTAATATTTGAAACTGTAGGCCCCGGGCCGGGCGTCGCGCGCGATGTCCATCTTCTTGTAGCCCTTCTGCCAGGACGGCAATTCCACGTTCAACATGAAGGCGATGAAATCCCGGCCCGGCTTGGACTTGTCCCGCATGATGCCGATCCGGTCCGGCGAACCGTCGGACCAGATGCCTTCGATGGAATCCAAGGCCGCCGAATTTTTTTGGAGATAGGTCAGAAAATCATTTTCCGAAAGGGAGACCGTCTCCCACTTGTCGGCATAGCGCAGCAGGTTGGCCTCGATGCGATAATGGGCGCTTTCAAAATCCGGCTGCTTGATGGAAGTCATCACCACCACGTCCGCGCCTTTTTCGTGCGCCGTTTCCATGAGTGTGTTCATGACGTCCTTGAGCGAGCCGCCGAACATGGTCAGGGACGTGTCGCCGACGGAAAACTGGCCGATCAACTGGCAGGGCCGCGGAATCCGCATGTCCTCGTTGTAAAGCGGGATGGGATATTCCAGCGGTTTGGCCGGTCCGGCGGCGGTGTCCGCCGTGTAGGTCTTGGTCGTGCCGCAGCCGGCCAGCAATAAAATCAACGGGACGAACAATGCCAAGTTTTTCATGAAATTAAGAAAAGTGTCACGCCGTCGCCAGATTATCTTCCAAGACCTTGGAATGCGCGGAATTTTCCGCAGCTTCGGCGACCGATGCGTTTTCCAAAATTCTGATCGGCTCGTAAAAAGTATTTCTTTGCACCGGCGTCCGCCCGGTTTCGCGGATGGCCTTGATCATCTCCGCCTCGGTCTGCAATTGCGGCGAGGTCGCGCCAGCCATGTGGAAAATGTGTTCCTCGATGATCGTGCCGTGCAAATCGTCCGCGCCGTAGCTCAACGCGACTTGCGCCAGCTTCAGGCCAAGGCCGACCCAATACGCGGTGATGTGCGGGAAGTTGTCGAGGTAGATGCGGCTGACGGCGATGGTGCGCAGCGAGTCAAATCCGGTCGGTGGGTGTGTGACCGGAATGTCGTTGTCCTCCGGCTGATACGCAAGCGGCACGAAGCCGGTGAAGCCGTGCGTCTCATCCTGCAACGCGCGCAATTGCCGCAGATGATCCACGCGGTCGGCGAGGCTCTCGACGTGGCCATAAAGCATCGTGCAGGTGCTGCGCTGGCCGAGCTTGTGCCAGGTGCGATGCACATCCAGATATTCCTCGGCGGATTCCTTGCCCTTGGCGATCTGTGAACGGACTTCCTTGCGGAAAATTTCCGCGCCGCCGCCAGTGAGCGAATCCAGGCCGGCGGCTTTCAATTCGGTGAGCGTTTCCAAAACGGATTTTTTGGCGAGCCAGGCGAGGTGCAAAATTTCAATCGCGGTGAAACACTTTAATTGCAGCCGCGCATCCAGATTTTTCAACGCGCGCAACATGTCCGTGTAATAGCTAAACGGCAGCGACGGATGCAGTCCACCGACGATGTGCAGTTCCGTGATGCCGAGCTTGAGCGCCTCGCGCGCCTTTGTGACGATTTCCTCGACGGAAAGCTGAAAACCGTCGGCGTCGCGTTTTTTTTTGGCAAACGAGCAAAACTGGCACGACAGGATGCAGTAATTCGAGTAGTTGATGTAGCGGTTGATGATGTAGCTGGCGCGGTTGTTGCCGGTTTTTTTCCGCCGCGCAAAATCCGCGATCGCACCAAGGGCGTTCAAATCCTTCGATTCAAACAGCCGGAGCGCGTCGGCCTCGGAGATGCGTTCGCCCGCAACGACCTTGTCGTAGATGTCGCGCAGTTCGCTGCGTTGAATGAAAAAATCCATTCCGCATATTAAAGCAGCATTTGCCGGTTTGGCAAAGCGGAGTTTGCCTCCGTGGAATAATTGGGACCACGAAATGCACGAAATGACACGAAAAGAAGAAGCCGGTTTGATTTCGTGGGGTTCGTGGATCAACGAAACGCGCCGAACAGCGCGCGCATCTCCTCATCCACGTCCGCCGGGTCGGCGAGGGTTTGAAAAATTTCTTCGCGCAGCAGTTGCCGGTAGCGTTTCCGCAGCCGGTGAACCGCCACGCGCACGGCGCCATCTTCCATGCCGAGCGACTTGGCCGTTTCGCGTTGTGCCGTTTCACCGTTGCCGGCGGTGAGGAAAATTTTCAACTGCTCGAACTGCTTCGTTTTGCCATCGGTTTCACATTCCTTCTGCAAGCGTTCAATGACCTTGGTCAGCAACGCCAGCGCCCATTCGCGGTCGAACGCCTGGTCGGGACTCGGCTCGTTCGTGGCCGCGACTTGGAATTTTGTGTCCGCCGTCTGCCAGTCGAGCGACAAATGGATTTCACCACCGCCACGTTTTTGCGCCTGCGACTTGTCCCATTCGTTCGCCAGGAAATGTTTCAGCGCCGCCAGCAGGAACGCGCGGAACTTTCCTTTTTCGCCGGCCAGGTTCGCCAGAAAATTTTTCTCCAGCAACCGCGCGAAAAACGCCTGCGTCAAATCCTCCGCGTCCTCCTTCGCGTGACCGCGCCGGCGGACGTAGGCATAAAGCGGAAACCAGTAGGTTCGGCACAGTTCCTCGAGCGCGCCATCCGACTGTGGCGTGTGCCGCCGGCCCGCCGCGAGCACAACCGTCCAATGCGTCGTGGCGAAGATGTCGCCCGGCGCGGACGAGGCCGGCGTGGAATGTTCGGTGGTCACGGCAAAATTATTTTAGCCACGGAAAGAACCCAGACCAAGCTGTCGCGTGACCCCGTTGGGCAATGGTTCTTAAAATTAGTGTCCATCCGTGGGTTGGTTCCGGTCGCCCGCTCATGCTGCCAGATACAGAAGCGAAACGGGAGGGATGTTACCAGATTTTTCCGGCTGCCTCGATGGATTAAAGGCCAAAGCCGCCGTTCGTTCGGGCAAAGAGGTGCTTTCCATTACCAAGCGAGGCGTTTCCGGGATCAATTTCGGCCTTCGTTCGACCAAGACTGCCCCTGGCGACACCGGTGCTGGCTTTCAAAGGGCTGGTCTGGCCTTCGCAAGGCCGGAGTTGGCGGATGAAATGCCGACGTTGGCCAACGACAGGCCAGTCGTGGTCGGCGGGAGGGCAGGCGTGGCCTCGATGATGGCAATGTTGGTCAATCGGAGGCCAGCCGAGGCCTCCACAAGCCCGGCGCTGGCCTCGGAAACGCCAGGCTTGCCGTTCGCAAGCACCTATTTTGCAGCGAGTTGAGACTTGGCGGCGGGTGCCGGCTTGGTGACGTGGCCCGGATAGCGGCTGGCGAGATCGTCGTGGATGTCGCCGGCTCCGGCCCGGCCCACTTTGGCCGCGTCAGCCGTGCCGTTGTAATAGCCGAGGTCGGCCTTGTAGATTTCGTTGCCGATGACGTTGAACGTGTCCACTCCCTGCGAGGCGAGCAGGTTGAGCTGGGGCAGAAATTTCTGGAACTGCAACCGCGCGGTGCGGTCTTTCAGCACTTCGGCCATGTCCAGGAAGCCCGGCAGAAATTCCGGGTTGCTCGCCATGTAGCTGGCGCACTTTTCATCGAAGCCGGCGGACTTGTCGCCGAGCTGCACGTTGGTGTCGCCCGCCGCGCGGCTGATGAGGAACGGCAGGATCGCCTGAATGGCGGTGATGTGGCCGAGGATGTCGGTGACGTTCTGGTCGGTGATGACGACGGAGATTTGATTGTCGGTTGCCATAATTTGATTTGATTCCATTGCGGCCATCCGTTTCACGTCTTCGACCAGCGAGGTCAACGTCCGGGACGGGTGCAGCCACGCGCCGGATTCAACCACACCAGCCGTCCGCGTTCCACGCAACAATAGTTGCACCGGGCGCACCGGGCCGGCCAGCGCGCCGCGCGCCGTTCCGCCTGCCGGAACAGTTCACTCACCGTCACGCCCAGCGCCCGCCCCAGCCGCAACAACGAATCCGCCGATGGCACCCGCTGATGCGTCTCAAGGTAGCTGACCATCTGCCGCGAGAGCCGCGCCCGCACCGCCAGTTCGCTCAACGACCAGCCCCGGCGCTCGCGGCATTCGCGGATGACGCCCGCCAGCGCCAGGCACACCGGCTCCACGAAGGAGCGCGGGATGGGTTGGAATTTGGATGCGGACATTTTATTTCAGCCACAGATTTTCACAGATGAAACCCAAATTGAATGATTGGTGAGGTCATCCGCAGTTCTATTTCTCTGCGGTCTTGAACGTGAGCAGATACGGAATGGCCGGATGATTTTGGGTGTCCTGAAAGCCGTGGAATTTCTGGCTGTTGATCCACCAGCCGTAGGTTTTGCCCGGCTCCAGCTTCACTTTCATCACGCAGGTTTTGTGGTCAGCCTCGTAATGCGGCTTGCCCAGCGATTCGGGGTCGGAATTCTGCCAGGCCGAGGCCCAGCTCCACGACTGGTCGGCCATCTCCTTGCTGAACGTGATTTTGACCTCGTATTCGCCGGGCGGAACATCCTTGCTGCCCGCTTCGGGAACGGTTTTGACGACGACCGGCGCGAAGGAATCAATGTCCTGCGCGCGGGCGGCCGGCTTGACGATGCCGCACAATAAACTGGCGGCAATGATGGTGCATAATGTTTTTTTCATGTTTTGTTTTCTCCGTTTTATTTTTGTTTGGTCTGGAAAATCAGCAGGTAAGGCACCGCCGTTTGGCCCGCGCTGTCCTTGAAGTTGTGGAAATTTTCGGAGTTCAGCCAGAAGGCATAAGTCCGTCCCGGCTCCAGTTTCACTTTCACCACGCAAGTCCGGCCATCATCTTCATAATACGGCTGGCCGATGAATTCCGGCGTGGAATTTTCCCACGCGGTGGACCAGCTCCACGAACCGTCGGCCATTTCCTTGCTGAACCGCACGCGGATTTCCGTCTCGTCCGGCTCCACGTCGCGCGCGCCGGAAACGGGAAACGTCTCGACGACGACGGGTGGTTGGGCGGTTAATATTTCAACTGCATGGTTATCTTCTTGAGTTGATTGCCGGTGGTTCAACCAATCCAAAAGCTGCTGTGCCTCGGCGTCGGGAAGTTTGACAGGGAGGCTGAAGTGGGCACCCACAATCTCCGATTGAATGATGGGCGAGCAGAGGACTTTACCGCGCCAGACAATGGCAAGCTTGTGCCCGATATTTTTCGCCGTGGCTTGGGCAAACTTCTCTCCACCTTGCGGGGTCAAAAATACTTCAAGCATTTTTTGATCGGACTGGTATTGGGAAAAGCCGGCGCTTTCCACATCCATGCTGGACAAAACCACATCGCGCAATACGCGCAATGCCGGCTGGGGATTATCAATAGCGACAGGTAAAACGTCCACCGGTGAATTGGTGTCGTCATCGGCCGCCACCCAGCGGAGTTGGAAAACATCCCGCGCGGCCCGTTTGGCGAGCAATTCTTTCACGAGCGATGCCGACGGTTGCACCAGCTTGTAGCGAATCTTCACGCCGCGCGGGTTGTCGGAGAAGCCGGTGATTTCCAAAATGCCTGCGCTGCCAGTTCGAGTATGGAAGATGAATGTCTTTGGAAATACTCCGTCTTCGCTTGTCAGGATCACGGTCATTTTTGAAAACTCCGGCGTGGTTTTAATCGGTTCACTCATCGAAGGCAGATTCGTCGCGTGCGATAGGACTGCTGCTGCCGGGGCACTGTCCCAATCTGACTCATCCACGGGCATGGCGAACGTGCCGAGCTTGCAATTCAGCCCGCTGGATTGCGGCACCAGCTTGGGGTCGCCAATCGCGATCATGTCCACGCCCTTTTCATTGAAGTATTCGTCGCCTGATTTACCGCCGGGCGGAACGTCATTCGTGCCAAAAGAAATGGTTTCAACCTGACCAGACTCCAAGTTAATGCCGGAAATAAAACGCAACGGCATTTCGCAGGGCACCACCCGCTCCACCACCGGGCCGAAGGATAGGTTGGGTGCGGCGGCGGAAGTTTTCCCGCCAACTTTTTGTTCGGCATCATTCACGGCGGATTGCAGGCGCGGGTCGTTGAAAACCGCCGTGGCTTCATCCTGGATTTTTTGCGCCCCGGCAATGCGTCCACAGCCGACCAGTATTTCCACCAGCCTGCGCGTGTCGTTCACAAAACTGTCGTTGGCATTTTTACGCATCCGTGATTGGTTGAATTGTGGCATCCCGTCGAGAATCGCGTTCATGTGCTCGCGGGTGGAGCGGATAAAATCAAACTTCGCCTCCGGGTCGCCGATGTATTTGAGGCAGACAGCGTATTCGCCTTTTTCGACCAGAAGATTTTCCACATAGGCGTAACACTGCCCTGCCAGTTGTGAATCGCGCTGCTCGATGGATTTGAACAGCGTGTAAGTCGAATTTTCATCGCCCAGCTCGCGGTTGATGCTTTCAATTTCGGAAAACAGTTCGTAATAGCCGCCGCCGCTGGTAAACTGCCGCACTTCCTGATCGCGGATGCCAATCAATGCCTGTCGCGCCCTGGGATAACGGCGGCACAGTTCGCCCCAGTGCATGATGCCAAACGAAAGACGGACGGGATTGGATTCGCCAAATTCCAGCGCGTGGTTGAAATACCAGATTTGTCGCTGCAAAGCCGCCTTGTAATCGCCGGCATTCATTAACGATTCGATCTCGCCACGGATTTTCGACAAATCTGGTTTCTCGCCGGGCGCAAGATTGGGCGACCAGGCGACATTTTCTGTTCCTTTCAAATCAAAGTGATCAACGATCAATGCGGCAAGACAAACTACAAATGCAAAACACATCAAACCCCTGAAGATTTTTCTGGAACCCAGCGAATCATGCCAGTTCGCCGGCCCGGCGCGGAAAAACATTTCGGCCGAAGCCAGAACCACATAAATCATGAACACCGAACTGAAATAGTGGAAGAACGGGGCATTCCGCGGATATCCGAAATAAACCAGCGTGAGCATCATCACCCAGGTGGTTAACAGAATCATGCCCGTCCAGTTGATGATCCGACCGAAGAGGTTGGTCGGTTGCAGGAACAGCACCGCTGGCGACAGACCGTGCTTTTTGGTTTCCGCCGTTGTTTTGTTCACCGCGCGCCAGACGCGGCGTGTGATTTTATTGTCCGCCCAAATTAAAGTTAGAATCACCAAAGTCGCCCAAATTAAAAAATCCTTTGCGTCAAAAAACAGCGAGCCGGTTGCGCCCGGCCCTCGCCAGTTTGCGGTGATTTTTGCCAGCACAGTCCATAAGCCGCCAATCATTACGTCAAGCAGCAGCAGCGGAAACAGCAGGCCGTCGAAGAGCGCCAGTTTCAGTCCGCAAAGCCGTCCCTCCGAACGGCGGATTTGCGCCACGGCCACCCAGCCGAGAACGGATGTCAGCAGCGGCGCGATCAGAACCAGCCCCATGAAACTGACAATGCTGAACAATATGTTCAGCCAGGAGGTGTCGTGGGTCATCGGCGTTGCCGACTCGGTCATTTTTTTCACCAGCCAAACGAACCAGACCAAAGGCACGACTGACAAAGGCACGCACACCGCGCCCAAAATGGCCGTGCGCGAAAAGCGCGGTTCAACTTCTGGCTTCGGGCTTCGGACTTCGGACACGTCGCTTTCCGAAGTGATGGTTTCCACGCACGTCTTCACTTCGCTGACCTGCTGGTAGCGGAGTTCGGGATTTTTTTCCAGCGCGCGCAAAACAATTTCATCCAGGCGCACGTCAATCTGAACTTTGGTGGAGGGCGGCGCGATGGTTTTGCCGGGCAGTTCGCCGGTGAGCATCTGGTAAAACACCACGCCCAGCGCGTAAATGTCCGCGCGATGATCCACCTCGCCCGGCGCGGCAATCTGCTCCGGCGACATATAATTCGGCGTGCCCATGACTTTGCCGGCGTCGGTGAGTTCTTGGAGCGCCGGCCTCTGGCCCGGCTCGTTGGTGTCGGACGGATTCGCGCCGGGTCGGAGACCGGCGTTCCGTTGCGCATCCGCCCCTACAATTTTCGCCAGTCCGAAATCCGCCACCTTCACGCGGCCGCGGCGGTCGAGCAAAATGTTCTCCGGCTTGATGTCGCGGTGGACGATGCCCTGGTCGTGCGCGAATTGCAGCGCGTCGCAAATCTGCGGCACGATGGCCAGCGCCTCGCGCGGCGGAAATTCTGCCGGCGTGCAGCAACTGCCGCAGGTTCACGCCGTCCACAAATTCCATGAGGAAGAAATACAATCCGTCCGCCTTGCCGAATTCGTAAAGCGTCACGATGCCGGGATGATTCAGCTTGGCCAGCGCCTTGGCCTCGCGGGCGAACCGTTCGGCAAACGCCGGGTCGTCGCCGATGCCGGGCGGAAGAATTTTCAGCGCAACAATCGCGGTCGAGCTGTTTCTGCCGCGCCTTGTAAACCGCGCCCATGCCGCCCTTGCCGATGAGTTCGAGGATTTCGAGCTGCGGAAATTTGGCCGCAAGCTCGACGACCGGCGGTGGCGTGAACGGCGGCTGTTTGGCACCGGTGACGGTGTCCGCCGCCGCGCCCATTTTGAGCAGGCAGGCGGGGCAAAGTCCGGCCAGCGCGCCGGCGGGGAGCGGCGTGCCGCATTGCGGGCATTTGTTTCCGTCGGGCATGGGCTGGTCTATTTTTACCGTATCCATGCCCACTTCAGAAGCAAAACCGGCGGGATGTTACAAATTTTTGGCAGCGGCAGGTTGAATTGTTAAAATGTTGAATCGTTAAATCGTCAAGCCGCAGAGCCTGCACCGGTTCAACCGTTCAACGATTCAACGGAGTTTGAACCCGCCTTGAAAAATCACTTCCGCCGCGACCACCACCAGAAAAATGACGCCGACGAGCGCGTTCAGCCGAAAGAAGGCGAGATTGATCCAGTTCAGGCTGCGGCGGCGCGCGATCCAGTGCTCCATCACGAGGCAGCCGAGAATGATGAGCCAGCCGATGAGATAAGCGATGCGAAAGCGGCAGAGCAATCCGAACGCGAGCAGCAGTCCGCACATGATCATGTGCGCGAGAAACGCGGCGGCCAGCGCGTTTTTCGGCCCCCACGCGACGACGAGCGAGCGCAGCCCGTGCGATTTGTCGAACTCATAATCTTGCAGCGCGTAAATGATGTCGAAGCCGACGAGCCAGAGCACAACGGCGAACGCGAGCGAAGTCATTTCCAGAATTTCCCAAATGGAAACGTCTGCGCCTTTGACCGCCAGCCATGCGCCGACCGGCGCGAGCGCGAGCGCGAGGCCGAGAAAAACGTGGGTGTAATCTGTGAAGCGCTTCGTCAGCGAATAAAAACAAATCATCACGAGCGCAACCGGCGAAAGATAAAAGCAAAGCGGATTTAGTAACCAACTGGCGGCAATAAAACCCGCCGCCGACAAAATGCAAAGCGCCACCGCACTCGCCAGGGAAATTTCTCCCCGCGGCAGATGACGATTCGCGGTGCGCGGATTCAGCGCGTCAAATTTGCGGTCCGCGATGCGGTTGAACGCCATCGCGCATGTTCGCGCGGAAACCATCGCCGCCAGAATCAGCCCGAAAATTTTCCCGCCGGGCCAGCCGCGGTTGTCGCGCGCCGCAACGAGCATCGCCGCCAGCGCGAACGGCAGCGCGAAAACCGTGTGCGAGAAGCGGACGAATGAACCCCATTTTTGAATCACCGACATCATTCTTGTTCTTCGGCCCAGCGCGGCGCGAGCTGGTTTGGAATGCCGATGTGGTCCAGCACGCGCGCGACGACCGTGTCGGCCAGTTCGACAATGTTTTTTGCGCCAGAGTAAAAACTTGGGTTCGCCGGCAGAATGATCGCGCCGGCGAGCAGCAGCAGCTCCATGTTCTTCACGTGAATCAAACTCAGCGGCGTTTCGCGCGGGACCAGAATCAGTTTTCTTTTTTCCTTCAATGTCACGTCCGCCGCGCGCAGCAAAACATCCTCGCTGTAACCATGCGCGATGCGGCCCATCGTGCCCATGGTGCAGGGGATCACCACCATCGCGTCCGGCGGATTCGAGCCGCTGGCGAACGGCGCGTTCATG
Organism: uncultured Verrucomicrobiae bacterium; assembly: GCA_963738245.1. Classification (GTDB taxonomy): domain Bacteria; phylum Verrucomicrobiota; class Verrucomicrobiia; order Limisphaerales; family UBA11358; genus UBA11358. Next base: position 236,097 of record CAVTWB010000012.1, on the reverse strand, counting down.
CTTTTGAGATTATGCAGTTGCGCGCCCGCCGGCAGTTTCAGGCCGTCCGGCAGTTCCACGGCGATGACCTGCTGGGCGTAATTGCTCAGCACGACGTGGATTTCGTGTTCGCGCGGATTCAAATTGTCGAGCAGCCGCTGCGCGTAAAGCGCGCCGGTGGCTCCGGTGATGGCGACGAGAATTTTCAACCTGCCCGAAATCGTAAATCGTAAATCATAAATCGTAAATGAGGAAACAGCTTGAGTCCGCTTTCTCGTTCCGCACAATGTTCGGGTGTTCAAGCTTGCGGGAATCTTTTTTTGCGCCGCGCTGGCCTTTTTTCTGGCGGGCTGCGCCTCCACGCCAAAAGTGCCGGAAGAAATCATTTCGCCGCCGCCAGCGAACAGCGGGAACGCGGCATTGAACTGGTCATCTCCCGGCTTCACGAATAAGCCCGCGGCGCACGCGGCGAAAACAAATGTTCCGCCGTCCGTCCGTTCCAATCTTCCGCCGGCGAACCCGCCCAAACCCGCGCCCGCGCCCGCTGTCACCTGGGCTTCGCTCAATCGCTGGGCGGCGGAACACAAACTCGGCGCGCCGCACGTTTTGTCCCGCACGCCGGTGACGACCTATGCGCTCAATTCGAGCAACGGCGTGATGGTTCTGGCCATCGGCAGCCGGGAGGCGGCCTGGAACGGCATCGAGATCAATCTCGGCTTCGAGCCGCAGTTCATTGACGACCAGATTTTTTTGCACGAGCTTGATCTGCAAAAAAATCTCGAGCCGCTGTTGTGCGGACCGCCGCTGACGTTTGGCACCAACTGCGTCATCGTGATTGATCCCGGCCACGGCGGTTCAAATGTCGGCACGCACAGCGTTTTGGACGGCCGGCTTGAAAAAGAATTCACGCTCGACACGGCGCTGCGCCTCAAGCCGCTGCTGGAAACTAACGGCTGGACGGTTTTCCTGACGCGGATCAGCGACACTTATGTGACCAACGCGAACCGCGTGGTGTTCGCCACGGCGCATCACGCGGATTTGTTCATCAGCCTGCATTTCAATTCCGCCGCGCCGGACCAGCAGGCGGCTGGACTGGAAACCTATTGTTTTACGCCGACCGGAATTCCCTCAACCGTCACGCGCGGCTATGCCGATCCCTTGCCGGAAAAATTGTCGAGCAACGATTTCGACGCGCAGAATCTGCGGCTGGCCGTGGAATTGCAGGGCGCGCTGGTTCATGCCGTCGGCATGGCGGACCGCGGCGTGCGCCACGTGCGCTACATCGAAGTGCTGCGCAACCAAAACTGCCCGGCGGTTTTGATTGAAAACGGCTACCTCTCGAATCCAGCGGAAGCGGCAAAGATTGAAAGCCCGGAATACCGGCAGAAACTGGCGGAAGCCATCGCGACGGCGCTCAAATGATAAAATCAAAGCATATTTTGGTGACGGGTGGCGCCGGCTTCATCGGCTCGCACCTCGTCGAGCGCCTGCTGAATGATGGCAAAAGCGTTGTCATCATTGATGATTTCTCGACCGGCAGTCTGGACAATTTGCGCGCGGCCGGAAAAAATCCACGGCTGAAGATTGTCCGCGCCAAAATTTCCGAATGCAAAAATTTGTCGAAGCTCGCGGTAAATTCTGAATTTATTTTCCATCTGGCGGCGACGGTCGGCGTTGATCTGGTCGTAAAATCGGCGCTGCACGTTTTGGAGACGAGCTTTCACGAAACGGAAATTCTCCTGCGCGCCGCCGCAAAAAACTCCACGCCGGTTTTGCTGGCTTCCACCTCGGAGGTTTACGGCAAGAGCGCCAAGCCGGAGTTCGGCGAGGACGACGATCTGCTCATCGGGCCGCCCGGCCAGTCGCGCTGGAGCTATGCCAGCGCCAAGCTCACAGACGAATTTCTGGCGCTCGCCTACGCGCGCGAGAAAAAACTGCCCGTCATCATCGCGCGGCTGTTCAACACCGTCGGCCCGCGCCAGACCGGACGCTACGGCATGGTGCTGCCGCGCTTCATCGCGGCGGCGAAACAGAACGAGCCGCTGAAAGTTTTCGGCGACGGCAAGCAATCGCGCTGCTTCGGTTTTGTTCACGACGTGGTGGAGGCGCTCGTGCGTTTGCAGAATTGCGAAAAAGCGCGCGGGGAAATTTTCAACATCGGCGGCACGGAGGAGGTTGCCATGCTCGAACTCGCGCGGCTCGTGGTGAAAACGCTCGGCTCGAAATCCCGGATTGAGCTGATTCCCTACGACCAGGCATATGCGCCGGGCTTTGACGACATGCGCCGCCGCAAGCCGCTCGTGGCAAAACTGGAACGCTTCGTGAAATTCAAACCGCAGACGCCGCTGCGCGAAATCATCCGGCTGACTGCGGAATAAAAATGTCGCGCGAAGGCGGCGAAACTGGCGAAGGAATTTTGGCCACGGAAAAATCCAGCGCGGCCAAGCCGCAACTGCCGCTTTTCCCCGCGCGCCGGTGGCTGCGAAATTACAGCGTCGCCTGAAACAATACTTGCCGTCGCGTCCGCGAGTCATTATTAAACCTGCATGGATTCCCGCGAAGCGTTTGTCGCTCTGAACATGATTGAGCACGTCGGGCCGGTGCGCGCGCGGTTCTTGCTCGAACATTTCGGTGACGCGCCCAAAATCCTCGCCGCCTCCAAATCACAATTGCTCCACGTCCGAAACATCGGCGACGAAACCGCCGAGTCCATTGCCAATTGGGAAAAATCCGTTGACCTTCCCGGCGAATTGAAACGCATTTCGGATTTCGGCTGCCACGTTTTGATTTCGTCGGATGAAAATTATCCGGCGTCGCTGCGCGAAATCTACGATCCGCCGCTGGTGCTTTACGTCAAAGGCGGGCTGACGGCGAAGGACAAAAACGCCGTGGCGATGGTCGGCTCGCGGCAGACGACGCACTACGGCCTCGAGACGGCGCGCAAGCTGGCGTATCAGCTCGCCTACGTCGGCGTGACGGTGGTGAGCGGCGGTGCGCGTGGCATTGACACGGCGGCGCATCAGGGCGCGTTGAGCGCGAAAGGCCGGACGATTGCCGTGTTGGGAACGGGAATAAATTTAGTTTTTCCGACGGAGAATGCGGAGCTGTTCGAGCGCATTGCGGCGAATGGCGCGGTCATCACACAATTTCCTTTCAACCGGCCGGCGGACAAGCAGAGTTTTCCCATCCGCAACCGCATCGTCGCCGGCATGACGCTCGGCACAATTGTCGTGGAAGCCAATCTCACGAGCGGCGCGCTCATCACGGCGAATTTTGCGACGGAATATGGCCGGCAGATTTTCGCCGTGCCGGGGCGGATTGATTCGCCACGCAGCAAAGGCTGCCACGACCTCATCAAAAAAGGCGCGAAATTGTGCGAAGGCGTGGAGGATGTTTTGAGCGAGTTTGAATATCTGTTTCCGGCGAGCAACCGGCCGCCGTCGCCGGGCGAGACCGGCGTGCTGCCCGCGCTGGAACTTTCCGAAAACGAAAAGCTCGTCTATGATTCGTTGAGCCGCGAGGAAAAATCCATTGACGAGGTGATCCGCAAATGCGGCCTGCCGAGTTCGGCGGTCTCGGTGGCCCTGTTCGGATTGGAAATGAAGCGCGTGGTCAAACAACTGCCCGGAAAAATGTTCGTGCGGAACAATTGAGTGTCTATCGTCTCGGCCTTGAGCCGGATCAGGATCGGGGCCGGGTTTTGGGTGAATAAGATCGGGATTGAGAGATTGTCGGCTTGCTTGGCCGGGTTCAATCAATTAGAAACAACGGCGTCAGCAAGATTTTATGGCGACCTATACCATCATCGGCGGCGATCAAAAAGAATACGGCCCGGTCACGGCGGACGACATTCGCCAATGGATTGCCGAGAGCCGGCTCAATGAACAGTCGCTGGTCAAGGCGGAGAGCGACACGGAATTTCGCACACTGGACAAATTTCCCGAATTCGCCGATGCCTTCGCGCCGAAGGCTCCGGTCCCCGGCGCGCCGCCGGTTTTTGCCGGATCGGCCGGCAGTTCTGCCATTTCAGAGCGTGATTACGAGCTGGACTTGGGCGGCTGCATCAGCCGCGGCTGGGAGCTGGTGAAAAACAACATGGGGCTGCTGTTTGTTGCCACGTTGGTTTACATTTTGATTGAATGCGCCATCGGCGGGCTTGCGCAAATTCCCATTATCGGCGCGATCTTTTCGGTTGGGAACTTTGTAATTTCCGGGCCGCTCATGGGCGGCGTGCTTTACCTTTTCATCCGCGCCATCCGCAGGGAGCCGGCAGAAATCGGCGATATTTTTTCCGGATTCCGGCGCGCGTTCGCGCAGCTATTTCTCGGCACCTTGGTTCAGAGTCTGCTCATCGGCGCCTGCATGTTGCCGTTTATTATAATGTTTGTAATAAAATTCCTGCCGCTCGCCCCCCACCTGCAACATTTGCAACCCGGCACGCCGCCCGACAAGGAAACGATCGCGGCGCTGGAATCCGTGCTGCTCGCCACGTTGCCGGTGCTGCTGGTTTGCGCCATCCCGGCGACTTATCTGGGCGTGTGTTGGAAATTCACGCTGCCGCTCATCGTTGACCGGCAGGTTGATTTTTGGACGGCGATGGGGACGAGCCGCAGGATGGTGAGCAAACACTGGTGGCTCGTCTTCGGCCTGGTGATCCTGATTTCACTGCTCAACATTGTGGGGCTTTGCCTCTGTTGCGTCGGCCTGCTGTTCACGATCCCCATCGGGATCGCGGCGCTGATGTTTGCGTATGAAACTATTTTCTCCGAAGGGCAAGCCGCTTAACCGCGCCACGGCCCGGAACGCGGTGCTTCTCAACCTGCTCGCCACGCCCGGCCTCGGCTCGATGCTGGGCCGGCGCTGGATGGCCGGCAGCGGACAGCTTCTTCTGTCTCTTGCCGGTTTTGTGCTGATCATGGTCTGGTTCGTGAAGGAAATGCTCCAGTATTACGGGCAAATCAGCGGCGATGTCGAAGTGCAGCCCATCGGCCGGTTTTGGAAGACGGGAGTGATTTTGTTCGCCGGCGCGTGGGTCTGGTCGGCGGTGACGAGCTTCAGTTTGTTGCGCGAAGCCTCGACGGGCCAACAGCGCTCGCTCGAAAATTTTGGCGCGCCGCCGGTGCAAAAACTCGCCGAGGCAAAAATCATTCCCGCGCTTGCCCTGATTCCTAACTGGCAGTTGAACGACGGGAAAATCACCCGGACATTCCAGTTCAAGGATTTTCCCGCCGCGATCAAATTTGTGGAAGCGGTCGCCGGAATCGCCGAGGAAGCGTGGCATCATCCGGACATTGACATCCGCTGGAACAAGGTGACGTTGGCGCTCACGACGCACGATGCGGGCGGCCTGACGGAAAAGGATTTCACGCTCGCGCGGCAGTTCGACAGATTGTGACGCGCAAAAATTTCAGCGCGGCACCGTTGCCGGAACGGTCGGCGGCGGTGTGCCGTTTGGCGGCGTGCGCGGCGTGCGTCCAAGCCAGATGCCCTGGCCGCTGTATCGCCATTCCAAATGCGGGATGCCGGGCGAGTCGCCGCGCCCGCCGCGGATGACCAGCCGGTCGGCCGGCTGCATTTTTTTGACCCACGGATCATAGGTCCTGGCCTCGCCAAGGTTCCACAGCACGCTGTGATAAATTTCAAAGTCTTCCTTCGGCATCCACGTCGGCTCGAAGCCGAGCATGTAACGCCAGTCGCCGGTCGGATTTTTGTAGAACGTCTGGTAGAACAGCGTCATGTCCGCCGTGTAAAAAATGCCGCCGGGGTCGGGCATCCAGCCTTTGATGTCGGGATTGTCGGCGGTCAGATAGCGGTCGGACAGAGTGTTCGACCAGCGGCTGTGCGCATCGCTAGTGATGCAGAGAAAAGTCGCGGCGGCCAGCCACAATGTCAGGCCGAGCCGTCTGAAGGAATTTTCAGGAAACCGCGCCTGCAGCAGCGCCTGCAAATCCCAGGTCACCAAAACCAGCAGCGCCGGCCAGCCCCAATCCTCCCAAAACCGGTCTACTTTGAAGGCCAGCAGCCAGCAGATGCAGGCAAGCCAGAACGCCGGGTTGGCCGTCAGCGGACGGACGTTTAATTTTGCCAGTTGGCGCAGCCCCAGCAGGGCGCCCATGACGATGAGCGCCAGAAAATCCCCGTCAAACGGCTGCAATTCCGACGCCATGGTCCGCGTGGTGGCGTGAGCGCCGACCGCCAGCAGTGCGAGTTTGAAGGCCTGAACCGGATATTCAATCGGATGGCCTGTGAGCGCGCTGCCGATGAAAACGCCGGCGGCCCAGCAAACGCCGAGGCTGATGGCCCAGCGAAATTCGCCTGCGAGAAAAAACGCGCCAAGCAGCAGCACCCAGAGATACCAGACACCGTGGACAAACGTGCCGAGCGCAAACAGCGTGGTGGCCAGCAGCAGCATCCATTTCTTGGGCGGCGCCCCGCCATTTTTTTGCCACAGCAGAAGAATGGTCATCAAAATTGCAAACGTGATCAGGAAGGGCCGGCCCAGCATGAACCTTTCCGGCAGGTCGGAAAAAATCATCGCGACCAACAGGCTGACCAACCAGGCTTCGGAACGTTTCAGCCACGGCAGCGCGCTCCAGCCGACGACCAGAAACATGGTCATGACGGAAAAAATGACGAGCGTTTCGGCATTCCAGTTCGTCCAGAGATGGATTTTTTCCAGCAGCAGATTCCAGCCATATTCGTGGTCCATCTTGTAAACATCATTGAGCACGAGGATTTGCTGCCACGATTTGCCGCTCACGGCTTTCGCCGCGTGCCGCAGCGCGTCATCGCCCGGCAGGTAGCCGTATTCGACGATTCGCAGTGGAATCGCCAGAATGACGGCGGCGACCACCAAAAGAATGACGAGCGGGACATGGCGCTTGAGCGAATCAAAGGGCGAGGAATTGGGCGGGCCGTCGGTCATTGGCGCGAATCAAAACACTTCCGGCACGCCTTCGTCGAGAATTTTTATCTGCCGCGTCAGGTTTTGTTCCCGGGCGATCTGCCGGAGCCAGCGCGGCGGCTCGTCCAAATCCTCGAACGACAGCTTGAACGTGCCGTAATGCATCGGCACAAAACATTTCGCGCCCAGCTCCTTGAACGCCCGCACCGCCTCGTCCGGCCCCATGTGGACGCGCCGGAAGGATTCGGGAAAATACGCGCCGATGGGCAGCAGCGCGATCTCCGGCGAAAGTTTTTTTCCAATGAGCTTGAACCCGTCGAAATACGCGCTGTCGCCGGCGTGATAAATTTTCCGTCCCTGATGCTCCAGCACAAATCCGCCGTAGCCGCGATGGCTGTCGCGCAGCGTGCGTGCGCCCCAATGTTTGCTCGGCGTGAACGTCACCTTCCAGCTTCCCGGCGAAAAACTTTCCCAGTGGTCCAGCTCGATGACGCGCGCGAAACCTAGGTCGTGCGCGAGGTCGCCGACACCGCGCGGCATAATGCCGATTTTCGGGTGCGGCAGTTTGCGCAGCGTCGGCTTGTGAAAATGATCGAAATGCGCGTGCGTCAGCAAAACCAGATCAATCGGCGGCAGATCCTTAATTTTCAAACCGGCGCGCTTGATGCGTTTCAGGAGAAAAAGCCAGTTCGCAAAATTCGGGTCAATCAGCACGTTCAAATCCGTGAACTGGATGAGAAACGACGCGTGGCCGATCCAGGTGATGGCGACCTCGCCGAATTTCAATTTGGGAAAAACCGGCCGCTGCTGTTCGCCATGCCGCGGCGTGAGCAGGGCTTTCCAGACCAGTTCGCGGAAAAACGTGGCGGGATTGAAATGCTTCGCCGGCGTCAAATCCTTGAACGAGCGCGGCAGCTTCCGGCGCGGGGCGATTTTGGGCGAAACCGGTTTGTTCATAAACCTGTTGGAAAGACTACCTATTTTTGCGTTTGAATAAAAATAAAATCCGCGCGTCTGAATTCATGAACTTAACGAAAGGTTCAATTATGAAAAAAATGATTCTGACAGGAACGGTGATTCTCGCGCTGGCTGCGGCCAATCTGCCAACCGCCCGCGCAAACGACTGTGGCTGGGCCACCGTCGGCAAGGTGCTGACCGGCGTGGCTGCCGTCGGCCTCGTCGCCGCCGTGATTGACGGTCACGCGCAATGCAACGTGAATTATTGCGTTGGCGCACCGGCGTGTTATCCGCCGCCCTGCAATGTCGTCTATTGTCCCGCGCCCGCGCCGCAGGTGGTTTACTATCCGGCGCCCGTCGTGGTCTGCCGCGGACCGGCACTGGTTTATCCGGCGCATTATCGCTGGAGCAACGGCTGTGGTTGCCGGCATGACCGCTGGTAACCCGCGAGGAACCGGGAACCGCGACCCGTCGGATGTTTTCATCTGGCGGGTTTTATTTTTAAGCTGCCGGACTTTACAACCGGATAAAATCCGCCAATCTGCCCGCATGAAACCGAGCCTGATTGTGTGGCTCCTGCCACCGCGTTACCGTTCGCACGAATACGAACTCGTCGCCATTTACGGCCTGACCGGCGGGCGCGACACCGGTTTGCTCGCGGCCTGGTAATGATGCAAATCCATGTTAAGTTTCAAAATATAATTCCGGCAAACGGAAATGAGCAGCGTTATTAAACAACTCGACAAATTTCTTGGAAAAAGGCCGAGCCTCGGCAAGGGCGTTTATATTGCCAAAACCGCCACCGTCATCGGCGACGTGACGCTCGGCGCGCATGCGAGCGTGTGGTATGGCGCGGTGCTGCGCGGCGACATCAACCGCATCGTCGTCGGCCACCATTCGAACATCCAGGACAACGCCGTGCTGCATCTCGCGGACGATTTTCCGTGCCTCGTCGGCAACTGGGTCACCGTCGGCCACGGCGCGATCGTCCACGCCTGCACCGTCGGCGACGAAGTTTTGGTCGGCATGGGCGCGGTGATTTTGGACGGCGCGGTCATCGGCAAACAATCCATCATCGGCGCCAAGGCGCTCGTGACACAGGGAACGAAAATTCCGCCCGGCTCGCTCGTCCTCGGCGCGCCGGCGAAAGTCGTCCGCAAATTGTCCAAAGAAGAACGCGCCGGATTGAAATGGTGGGCGGAAAAGTATGTGGACAATTCGGCCTATTGCCTGGAGCACCGAATCAATGTTAATAATGGCGTCCGGTAGCTGGATTTCAACGGCGAGACCGTTGTTCGTCAGGCCCGATGGATTTTACTCTTAATTTACTCTTAAAGAAGGAAGTGCATTATTTTCATATAATTTTGCAAAAGAACACAGTGTCGCCTGCGGCGCATTTATAGGAAAATTAGGGCATACAAACAAAGCTATGAGCCAATATTTACCGCTGGGCAAATTTTCCTTCGGACTGGGCGACCGGTTTGCGCATCAGGGCAAGGCGCAACTGCGCGCCTGTGTCCGTGCTACCGCACTGGGTGCCGTTTTTGTTCCGGTCTGGAACAAGTCCAACCGCGAACACACGTTCGTCGGCAGCGACCCGTCCAGCACCCGCGCCGAAGCCGACGCGGCGGTGAAGGCGCTCGGCTGGAACAAGCCGTATCATGTGGACGCCGATCATATCCGGTTGGAGACGGTGGACCGTTTTATTCCACATTCGGATTTTTACACGATTGACGTGGCCGACAGCATCGGCCAGCCCGCGAGCGCGGCGGACGTGAAGGCGTTCGTGGACCGCCATCCCGAACTCATCGGCACGGTTACCATCCCGCACATTGACCAGCCGTTTGACATCACGCGCGCCGAAGTCGAGCGCGTCGCCAACCAGTTTCTGCTCGCCACGCAGGACGCCGGGAAAATTTACCGGCATATCGTCAAGGCCAAGGGCGCGGCGAATTTCATCACGGAAATTTCGATGGACGAGACCGACAGCCCGCAGACACCGCCGGAACTGTTGATCATCCTAGCCGCGATTGCGGACCAGAAAATTCCCATCCAGACCATCGCGCCGAAGTTCACGGGCCGGTTCAACAAGGGCGTGGATTACGTCGGCGACGTGCCGCAGTTTGAAAAGGAATTCAACGAAGACCTCGCCGTCATCGCGTTTGCCGTCAAGGAATACCAACTGCCGCCGTCGCTCAAGTTAAGCGTGCATTCGGGCAGTGACAAATTCTCCATCTACGAGCCGATGCGCCGTGCTTTAAAGAAATTTGACGCGGGCATCCACATCAAAACCGCCGGCACGACCTGGCTGGAGGAGCTTATCGGCCTGGCGGAAGCCGGCGGCGACGGCCTGGAAATCGCGAAGGAAATTTACGCCTACGCTATTCAGCACGTGGACGAATTTTGCGCGCCTTACGCGAGCGTCATTGACATTGATAAAAAGAAGCTGCCGACGACGGCGGTCGTGAGCGGCTGGAATTCCAAGCAGTTCACCGACGCGCTGCGCCACGACCAGAACAATCCGGCCTACAATCGCAGCTTCCGGCAGTTGCTGCACGTCAGCTTCAAGGTGGCGGCGAAAATGGGCGACCGGTATCTAAACGCGCTGAAGAAGCACGAGGACGTGGTCGCGAAGAACGTGACGGAAAATCTGTTCGAGCGGCACATGAAACCGTTGCTGCTGGGACAGACAAAAGCGGTGCATCCGGCGCGCCCGCCGCAGCGCGTGGCGGTTCCGGCGTGAAGCCGCCGCAAATTATTTCGCCGGCAGTTTTTCGTTGAGCCAGCCGGTCATTTTTGACGGAAAATCCGGGTCAAATTTTCCCCAGTCGGCGATGCGATGCTGAGCGTTGGTGACGGTGATTAAATCGCAGGGAACACCGGCTGCTTTTAATTTCGCCTGAAAATTCAGTGTCAAACCGTAGGCCACCGTTTTGTCCGCGCTGCCTTGAATCAATAAAAACGGCGGCAGCCCCGGCGCGACGTGATTGACCGGCGAAAAATCCGCCAGCAGTTTCACCGTTTCATCATCCAAAAAATCCCGGCCCAAAAGATTGGTCATCGAAGACCATTTGTCCAGGCCGCCGCGATGCCGCGCGTCCGCGACCAAATCGGTCGGCGGCGCGAACCCGACGACCGCCTGCACCGGCACACCGGTGGTTGCCGACATCGCGGCAAGCAGCGCGAGCTGGCCGCCGGCGGAATAGCCCAGCAACGCGATTCGGTTTGGATCGCCCTTGAATTCGGCGGCGTGCTGCTTCACCCAGCGGACCGCCGTCTGCACGTCTTCAAAACACGCCGGCCAGCGGTTCGTGGGCGCGAGCCGGTAATTGATCGTGAACCAGGTGAAATTGGTCGCGACCGGCGCGAAGACCGGCACGATGTCCGTTTCCTTGTCGCCGCTGGTCCAGCCGCCGCCGTGGACGATGATCGCCACGGGAAATTTTCCCTCGCCCTCGGGCACGTGCGCATCGAGCAATAATTTTTCGCCGCCGGCCTCGCCGTATTCGAGGTTCAAACGATTCGCGGCGAACGCCGGGTTCCGGGCCGGATTCCAGCCGTCGGTGCCGCCAAGAACTTTTTCCACCGTGATTTTCTCCGCCTCGGTCCTGGTCAATTGCTTGATCCAATCGGGCCGGTTCGTCGGGTTCGCGCCGGCGCCGGTGCTGTCGAATTCCGCGTAACGCGCCGTGATATGCGCCTCTGGTTTTTTCCAATCGTTCCAGCCTTCCGGGCGGACAACCTCGGACATTTCCGTGTTCAGGAAAATCGTGCTGGCGTAAATCCGCCACGGCCGGCCGAGAAAGGTTTTCACGTCCGGTTTGGTGCCGGTGATTTTGCTATTGGAAAAAACAAAACCGAACGGCTGGTCCACCGGCGTGGAGGCGGCGGTGACGTAACCGTTGCCAAGGCATTCGATGTGGCATTGCTCAAACCACGCCGTTGCCGCGCCGAAAATAAAATCCACCGCGCCGGCGATTTCGCAATTTTCAAAATACTGCCGCCCGCGATTCAGCAAAATCGTGTCCTGCCAGCCGAGGAAGCGGCAGTGGCGGAACGTCGCGCGGTCGCCGTCCACGCGGATGGCGAGCGCCTGGCCGACCGCGCCGGCGGAATTTGCGAACGTCAGATTTTCGGCCGTGAAATCGTCCGCGTCAATCATCGTCGAGGGCGTGCGAAAAGTCCCGATCGGCTTGCCGTCGAAATTGGTGAGGCCGGCATACAAGCCAAACGTCAGCACGGTGTTGGTCGCGTTTTCGCCGACGAGGTGGAAAAATCGTTTCTCGCGCTGGATGGCAATCAATTCTTTGTAAACGCCCGGCTTGATGTGGATGATGACGGGATTCGTGCTGCTGCCGGACGGCACGGACATGACAGCCTCCTGCACGGATTTGAATGGCGCGCTGCCGTCGGCGGCGACGAACAGAATGGTTTGCGCCTCCAGGGGCAGACTGGAAAAAATGGCGGCGACCAGCGCGAGGAAAAGCAGACGATTCATTTGGTGGAATCGGAAACGGACGTCACTTCTGGCCGGGCCGGTTTTTTGGGGCCACGCCAAAGGTCAGGCCGAGAACCGGGGTTTTCTCGCGGAATTTTTTTGCCGACATTCCCATGACGCGCTTGAAGGCGATGCAAAAGCTGTTGGCGCTCTGGTAGCCGCACATCCCGGCGACCGTCTCAATTTTATGACTTGAACTGACCAGCAGTTGTTTGGCCCGGTCAATCCGGACGCGCTGAAGTTCCTGTCCGGGTGTGCGTCCGAGGTGCTCCAGAAACGCCATGTGCAGGCCGCGCCGCGACATCGCGGCGACGCCAACGAGGTCTTTGACGCAAATGGGTTCGTGGCTGTGCTCCCAGATGTAGCGCAGGCTGCGGGCCACGCCCTTGTGCGCGATGGTCAGGATGTCGCTGCTCTTGCGGGCGACCACGCCCACGGCGGGAACGCGAACGGGCTGGACGGGCGCGGGCTTGCCGTTCATCAAATCGTCCAGCAGTTCCGCGCCGCGATAGCCCAGGGTTTCCAGGTTGGTGTCCACGCTGGATATCGGCGTGCGCATGGCTTCCGGCGCCAGGAGGTAATTTTCCGCGCCGATGATGGCGACCTGTTCGGGGATGGAGATGCCCACGCTCTCGCAGGATTCCAGCACGTCCAGCGCCTGCTGGTCGTTCGCGGCAAAGACCGCGAGCGGCTTGGGTGCCTTTTTCATTTCCGCCGCCAGCCATTTGCGCTTCAGCTTCCATTCATTGCGGCTGGTGGTGAAGAGCGCCGATTTGTGCCAGCGAAGCCAGATGGCGAATTGGCCTGCGCGTTTCAAGGCGTTGATGAAACCCTCGCCGCGCTCCTCGTAGGACCAGTTGTCCATGTCGCTGTAAAACAGGAAATTGGTGAAGCCGCGGGACAGGAAATGGTCGGCCACCAGTTGCGCGGCGTGCGCGTGATCCTCCAGCACGCGGGGGAATTTCAACTGCGGCCGCCGCAGGCTGAAATCCACGGTCGGCTTGTTGATGCCCTTGACAAATTCCGCGAGGTCGTCGCCGGCACCGAGCCAGGCCAGCACGCCGTCGCCTTCCCAGCCCCAGGGAATCACCTTTTCGCGGGCCAGATCGGCGTAGAGATGCCAGCCGTGCTCGCGTGCATATTTCTCAATGCCCTGATGCAACTGATAATCATACCAGCCGAGAGCCAGGAGGACGCGTTTTTGTCGTTTGGCCATGAAACTGGAAACAGGTTAAATCAATTGGCCTGTCTTTTCAAGCGTTTACCCGTCTGTCCTATTTTGTGCGACAACGGACAGGAAGCCTGATTCGATTGAAACGCCGGCCTGAATGCCCAATTTTCAAACCTATTTGCAAATATACGGGGCTGACACAATCGGGAAACGTGATAGTGTCTATTATCCATGAATAACCGTGCGCCTGTGACCGGGCGAAAAACCATGAAACAAATTTGGCCCAAGTAAATTCAATCGCAGTTCGTGTTTCCCAATCCAGCTAACCCAAAGTATTCCGTATGAAAAAAAACCAAATCCTGCTCCTGTTCGTGACGTTCGCATCGGCCATCCTGTGTTGTCAGAATGCCGCCGCAACGACGTTTCTCGTTGATGAATTCCAATACACCATCACCGGTGAACTGGGCGCGTCTGGCGGCCCAGGATACGGCGGCGCTCTGCCCGCCACTTGGACTTCAGGGCAACCCACCACCACCTATACCAACGGTTCTCGCAGCCTTGATGGAACGTCTCTGGGCTTGGTTCAATCTTTCGGCGGCAAGGTAAGTTGCCTTGGTCTTACCAATGGTAATGTTGCAGGCCTTCCGAATGGTTGTTACAACCTGTTTTTTACCACCGCGCAAAAAGGCACGATTAATCCGCAGTCACAGACCAATCTTTACACTTCGTTTTTGTATGATTTCCAAAATGGTTATGACATCACCAACGATTCCATGATTGCCTGCATGAACGATGAGTCCGGCGGCATTCAAAGCTCCAGCGGCCAAAGGGCCTACTGGCAGTTGTTTTCCCGGTGGAATGGCAGCAAAATCCAGCTTGGCATTGCGAAGAATATCTTTCTAGCCACACCTGCTCCTAGCGCGACGAACTGGGACCCCACCCTGATATCTCCCGGACAGACTTTTTTCGTGGTGGTGAGATTGCAATTGGAAGCAACAAACTTGACCGGTGCCGGTGGCAACTTCCAAACCAATGTTGAGGTTGACTTGTGGATCAATCCGGCACCTAATACGTTCGGCACGAATGAAGCCAATGTGCCCACTCCGGACATCACCTCGCCGGTGGGTGATGGCACCGTCACCTCCAGCACCGGCGGGCCGGGCCGGTTTTACATTGTTGACGCCTTTTCCGTTTCCTATTTGGATGAGCTTCGTGTCGCCACCACTTGGGCGGAAGTGACCCCGCCGGTGGGACAATGCCTCAGTGCGGAAGTTGCTGTAGATCCGACCAATGTAACGCAAAGCGCGGAAATACCGGCGATCTTTAGTTGCGGCTATATCGGCACGGGTGCGACCAACCAGTGGCAAATCAGCCAGAACAGCGGCGCAACCTGGTCCAACATACCGGGGGCGACTGGTGCCACCTTGATCACTCCAAATTTGCAATATGCCACAGATAATCTGAATGAATACCGTTGCGTGGTTGGGGTTTCCTGCGGTGGCGGTTCATCCGACACCTCGGCTGTGGCAACCGTCACCCTTACCGTGCCGACCCCAACATCGCCCGGCGTCATCATGAACGATCCATTCACCGGACAAGTATTCAATTATCCCGTGACTCCGGTGAACTCGGTCTGGTTCAGCCTTCTGGATGCATCGCAAAGTCCCTACTTCAGCGACTACCCGGGCCCCGGTGCGACCGCAACGACCATCACTAACAGTTCCACGCTCTATGTCGGTTATTTTGTGCAATCCAATACGCCGCCGGTTGACCTGGCTATTGGGAGCGCGATCCGGGTGACCTTGCCATTTACTCCGAACGGTTTTGAAAACTTTACGGTGAATGGGCCGTTGCGTTTCGGCTTGTATGATTACTCTGACCTGGGAGCGCCCATTACCGCGAGCAGCACCAGCTTGACCGGCTCTGCAGGCCAGGGCTACGGTGTCATGGGATATATGTTGAGTTTGGACTTTGGCACCAACTTCACCGATACCACGCCGTTGAACCTGTATGTCAGAAACAATCTGCTCAGCCCCGGACTGGCGAGTTCCACCGGAGATTACCTCTCCATGCGGGCCGGACCCGTCGGGGGCGTGAACACCAACGCCAATGTCCCTTCGTTCCAGGATGGCGTCAGCAATACCCTGATATTCACCGTGACGCGAACCGGCACCAACACCTGTGTCCTGACGACGACCATCACCAACAACGTTGGCTTGAATGTGTCATTCTCCTCCGGTGACACCAACGGCTTTGGTTACCACCGGTTCGATTCGTTTGCCATTCGCCCCAATTCCGGGGTGACCACGGCTGACAACTTCTTCATCCCGTCCTTCAAGGTGGAGGTGATAGGAGGCGTGCAGGTGGTGCCGTCGAGCATTACCATCACGAACATCAGCCGTGCGACCAACAACATCACGCTTGGCTGGCAGGCCCTCCCGTCCGGCGGAACTTACAGCTTTAGCGTGTTGAGCGCGACCAACGTGACCGGCCCATGGAGTGCCAACACTTCCGGCCTGACCGGGAACACCTATACGGATAATAATACGATAACGAACAACCTGAAGCTGTTCTATCGCGTGACCAGCCCGTAAAACCTTTGGAGTTAATGACAGCGCCCCCGGTCTGGAATGCCAGGCCGGGGGCGTTTTGTTAGTTTGAACTGGTTGGAAGTGTGGGATAAAAGCACCTGGCGCAGGCATGTCAAAGTGGAAGTTGTGAACATTGCCCGTGTCCGGCTGCTCTCGCGCTGGGAAAAGGAACTTTCCTGGTGCAAACGGCAAGATCCGCGATCAAACTGCCTAAAATGTCCCGATTTGGAAACGATGCTCAAATATGGGGCGGTTTGCAATGGCGCGGGCTTACGCTTGCTGGCCCCGGTCGCGTTTAGGTGCAATTCCGGCCAAAAATGGCCGTTTGCTGGCAGGGAAACGTGGCGAGACGGTAAGAAATCGTCACGAGATTACCGTCTCACGTCACGTGTTGGTAAGCAAACGCCACGAGATTACCATCTCGCGTCGCGTGTTGGTAAGCAAACGCCACGAGCTTACCGTCTCGCGTCGCGTGTTGGTAAACAAACGCCACGAGCTTACCGTCTCGCGTTACGTGTTGGTAAGCAAACGTCACGAGCTTACCGTCTCGCGTCGCGTGTTAATTAACAAACGTCGCGATATTACCGACACGCGTCACGAAATTACCGTCTCGTCGCTCAAATCTTCCCCCTTTTTGATAAAAATGGACGGAAATAGGACAGTGGAGACGGGTGCGTCATCCGCAATGTGCCGTTTTGGCAGAGGCCAGCACAACCGGCAGGGAAATCGAGCTGTGTTGTCACCGGCATAAAGCCGCTGGAAGGGTTGCGCCCGCTTTGGGCACCGCCGGTGCAGCGCGCCGTCACTACCAAATCAAACTTCCATCATTAGCATGCTCCGAAACTCGAATGATGGTTTGTTGACAAGCTTGGATGCGCGGCGGAATTTGTTGGCCTTGTGAGATGAAACCCACGGTATTAAATTCTAAAGGTTTGACCTGTCGGCGAGTTTATTTAGTCTTGAAAGAAAGCGGGGTTGGTTACCTGCCCACAACGCGGCATAATATCCAGACTTGGATCTGTCGAACAGCTCATGAGTGATGCGTCTCCCCAATTGCCGTCGCCTCCAGTCAATCTGATCCGCAAACATGCGGATTTCGGCGTTTGTGTTTTGCTAGTAATGGCGGTGTTGGTCGTCTTCGGCCAGACCCTCTGGCATGGCTATGTAAATTATGATGATGACAAGTATGTCTATGATAATCCCCACGTCCTCAACGGTCTGACATTGCGCGGAATCGGATGGGCGTTTACCTATGGTGAAATCGGGCACTGGCATCCGCTGACATGGATCTCGCACATGCTCGATGCCCAGTTATTCGGTGCCGGTCCGGCGGGGCCGCATTTGACCAATGTGATCCTACATGCGGCCAGCGTCGTGCTGCTGTTTCTGTTGCTGCTACGGATGACCGGAGCGCGCTGGCGGAGCGCGGTGGTCGCGGCGGTTTTTGCCATTCATCCGCTGCATGTGGAATCGGTGGCCTGGGTGTCGGAGCGCAAGGATGTGTTGAGCGGACTGTTCTTCATGCTGACGCTCGGAGCGTATGTGCGCTATTCGTGCGGCCCTTTTTCACCGGGTCGCTATACGGCAGTGGTGATCTTCTTCGCCTGCGGGCTTCTCTCAAAGAGCATGCTGGTGACGCTGCCGTTCGTGCTGCTGTTACTGGATTATTGGCCGCTACAAAGGGCATCAAATGCCCAAGCTCCGGGGAATTCGCCTCCGCCGCCTGACATTAGACATTCGACCTGGCCGCGTTTGCTGCTGGAAAAACTTCCATTTTTTTTATTGAGCGCTGTTTCGTGCCTGGTGACGAGCCTGGTGCCGGAACAAATTGCGGCGATTGACCGCCTTCCTCTTTCATTTCGGATGGAAGACGCATTGGTTTCTTATGTCGCCTACCTGGGCCAGATGATTTACCCGGCCGGATTGGCGGTTCCTTATCCCCTTCATGCGCTGCCACCATGGGAAGTAGCCGGCGCACTGTCGTTGCTGGCCACCATTTCCATTGTCGTGTTCCGGTTTAGGAAGAGCCATCCCTATTTGATGGTCGGCTGGCTGTGGTATCTGGGGATGCTGGTGCCCGTCAGTGGAATTGTCCAAATTGCCTATTATGCCCGAGCGGATCGCTACACTTATTTGCCGCAGATTGGGCTTTACCTGGTCATCGTCTGGGCCGTGAAGGATTTGACCGCTTCGTGGCGGCATCAGCGTCAGTTACTCCGCGTGGCCGCGTGCTGTGTGATTGCTGTTTTGATGTTGTGTGCATGGAAGCAGGCCACCTACTGGCGGAATGGTGAATCATTATGGCGACACGCACTCGCCTGCACTTCTGGGAATTTCACGGCCGAGAATAATCTGGGTTATACGCTCGCCGCCCAGGGCCGGACTGCCGAGGCCGTCGGACATTATGAAAAGGCCCTTGAGATTAACCCCGACTATGCGGAAGCGGACATCAATCTGGGCAGGGTGTTTCTAAACGAAGGAAGGCTGGATGAGGCGGCGGAATATTTCCAGCGGGCCATCAAGGTCAAGCCCGCCTCGGCGGAAGCGCAGAACGACCTCGGCATTCTGCGGGCCGGGCAGGGCTTGACCGCCGATGCTTTCCAGCACTACCAGAAAGCGGTCGAACTCAACCCGGATTTCGCGGAGGCCTACAATAATCTGGCCATCCTGCTCGCCTCGCAGGGCCGGTTTGCCGAGTCTGAAAAAAACTACCAGAAAACGCTTGAGTTGAAACCGGACTATGCGGATGCGCAAAATAATTTCGGCATCCTGCTGGCCAGGCAGGGCAGACTCACTGAGGCCATGGAACATTTCAAAAAGGCGCTTCAGATCCGGGGCGGCTCGGCGGAGGCGGAAAATGATCTGGGACTTTTGCTGGTCTCGCTAAATCAGGCCGGCGAGGCCGTCCCGCATTACCAGAAAGCCATTGAATTAAAACCCGATTGCGCGGAAGCCCATTTGAATCTGGGAGCAGCCCTGGCCAAACTCGGTGACATTCAGGGTGCCATTGGGCATTGGGAGCAGACGCTGAAAATTAATCCTGACAACGCAACGGCACACGATTATCTGGGCGTTGCCTTGGCCGATCAGGGGCGTTTGGCGGAGGCGATGGAACATTTTCAGAAAAGCATTGTTCTGGCCAACGTTCAAAACAATCCAACACTGGTGAGTGCGATCCGGATACAGATGAGTTGCTACCAAACCAACTCTGTTCCCAAACCGTGATCAAAACATTGCTGGTGTTTTCAAAGACCAGTGTTGATTACGGCTGCAAATTGGCGTGGACAAAACGATACGTGGTGGATCCGGTAGATTCCCCAATTGAGCCCGACGCGCTGGTTATGCCCCAGGCATAAGCTCCCGAACTGGTCAAATTGAACGCGGCCGGAGTCCGGTTGGCACTTTGGAAAGAAGCGTGTGTATCACCAAAAAGGGCATTGATGCCAGAAAACCCGCCCGCCTTATGTGCAACCGAATCGTAACCCATGGTTTGATCGGCAAAAATGGATTTGGTCAGATCCAAGCTGTTTTGATTGACGCCCGGTTGCGGCCCTATGAAAGTGCCGCCAATCTGCGCCGTATTTTGTGACTGTGGAAAATAATCATAGGCCACCCGGATTTCATTGGGGTCGTTCCCCGTGCCAAGCGAAGTGGGCCACGGAACGCTGGGAGTCGCGCTGGAATTATCGTAGTAAGCATAGGTCATGTTTGCAGTAGCCGGGCCGGGCGAAATCGCAGGGCAGTAGAACACCTTGCCATTGCCAACATACTTGTTTTCCCAGATCATCCCGATGTTCCACCATCCGGACATGGTCTGTCCAGGTGATGTTCCATCACCGGTGGCCATCGTGGGAGTGCCGGGCACAACGCGTTCGATTTCGTGCGTCCTCCACGGGCTGGATATGCTGCCGACCCCGGCCAAATTATTTACACAAACCCCCGGCCAGTTGCACGGCATCAGGGCATTATATTCCGAGGAATACATCGCCCAGCCAATGCCAATCTGTTTCAGATTGCTGGTGCAATTGATGCGCAGGGCGTTCTGCTTGGCCCGGGCCAGTGCCGGCAGCAGCATGGCCGCCAGAATGGCGATGATGGCAATGACGACGAGCAGTTCAATGAGCGTGAATCCCGCCGCC
The DNA here is from genome assembly GCA_963738245.1 of uncultured Verrucomicrobiae bacterium. Taxonomy (GTDB): domain Bacteria; phylum Verrucomicrobiota; class Verrucomicrobiia; order Limisphaerales; family UBA11358; genus UBA11358. The sequence goes on along the minus strand of CAVTWB010000012.1, from coordinate 215,858 downwards.
GGCTTGCGGGCCGGCCGGTTCGCGACCAGCCACTTTTTTGCGGACTCAAACGGATTCGTTGTATGCATGATTCAAGATTATTATGATTACAGTTGTTGCCAAAGCTTATTGAATCAACTCTAGCACGACCGCAGGCACGGAACAATGCCGTCTTCTGCAATTAAGTTTGAAAAATGTGCATCGGCGGCCCGGCCGCGCGCCGCTGCGGAAGCGTCCACCCGGTTGAGTTTGCAATTCTTGCAAGGCAACGGCTGGGAAAACGAAGCGGTGACAAGGTTTGGCGAACATAATCGGCCCACCGGTCTTTTGGACACGGCGCACCTGGTCTCGCGGAGTGCATAATTTTCAAGCTGAAATGCAACCGTCCGCGAATGACAAACCGCCGGAATTGGAATACTCCTGTCTGCGTGCAACCCATGCGGCTTGAAAAAACCGACTTAAAACCAATCCCGTCCTCCAAGCGGAGATTGATCATTGCTGGGAAGCCTCTCCGTCAAATTTATGAAAACTCCCGCTGCCCTGTTCGCGTTGTCATGCTGCATCGTTTATTTTGCTGCGTCCGCGCCGCCGGCTCTTGGCGCCGGGCCGGAGCCGAAGATTTTTGACGTGCGTGAATTTGGCGCGATAGGCGACGGCACAAGCCTGGACACCGGGGCGATTCAAAAGGCGCTCGACGCCTGCCGTGATGCGGGTGGCGGCGTGGTAAAATTTCCGCCGGGAATTTATTTGAGCCAGCCGCTCACGCTCCACACCAAAACGACTTTTTTGCTTGAAGCCGGAGCGACCCTGCTGGCGACGACCAATCAAAGCGACTTCATGAAAGTGCCGGGCGACTGGCTCAAGGCCACGAGCAGCAGCGAATTCATCCCGTTCATCGGCGGGAAAAATTTGACGGACGTGACGTTCACCGGCGGCGGCGTGATTGACGGCAACGGCTCGGTCTGGTGGGGCGAGGCGGAAAAGGCGCGCCGGAAAGTTTCCGGTTACACGCTGCCGCGGCCGAACTTGATCGGTATTGAGCGTTGCAAAAATTTGCGGCTGGAAAACATCACGTTGCAAAACTCGCCGAAGTTCCATCTGGTTCCGACCGAGTGCGAGGACGTCGTCATTTCCAACGTGACCATCCTCGCGCCGGAGGGCGCGGCGAACACGGACGCGATTGACCCCAGCGCGTGCAAGAATGTGCTCATCACCAAATGCCGGATTGACGTGGGCGACGACAACGTGGCGATCAAGTCCGGCAAAAAAGTGGCCGGTCGGGAATTCGCGAGCGAAGACATCACGGTTTCCGACTGCACGTTTTTGCACGGCCACGGCATGAGCATCGGCAGCGAGACGGCCGGCGGCGTGCACAACGTGACGGTGAAAAACTGCACGTTCGAAAACACCGAAAACGGCATCCGCATCAAGTCCGACGTCAAGCGCGGCGGCCTCGTGGAAAATATTTCTTACAGCGACCTTGTCATGTCCAACGTCGCGCCGGCCATCACGTTCACCTGTTATTATATGAACAACTCGGCTGGCGATGCGGGTCGCGGAGCCGCCCCGGCAAATGCCGTGCCGGTCGCCGGCGAAAAAATTCCGGTCTATCGGAACATCCGCGTCACCAACGTGAAGGCGACCTGCCAGAAATCTGCCGGAGTAATTCTTGGTTTGCCTGAAAATTGCATTTCAAACGTGGTTTTTGAAAACGTGCAAATCTCCGCCGTCACCGGCCTGACGGTTAAAAATGCCAGAGGCATCCAATTCAAAAATTCCTCGGTCACGGTGAAAAGCGGTCCAGCCTGCAAAGCGGAAAACGCGGAGGTCACTGGTTTACAGAACGCAGACGAAAAATGAAAGAAAGCCGCGTCGGTCCAATTCTACTGCAAACATTATCTGTGAAGCATAAACCCATTAATGAACCAATGCGCAAATATCAAATAGGTTTGCACAGATGAAGGGCTGACAGGTTCCAAAGCCGTGATAAAGTTTTAGAAATCAAATTAGCAGACAACCGTAAATTTTTATGAAAACCAAAATTCCGTCACGTTTCACACTGGGCAAACTGCTTGCGGTTGCCGCCGCCTGTCTGGCCATGCAGAGCGCCCAAGCCCAGATCTTTCAAGAAGGTTTTAATTACACCGCAGGCGGCGGGCTTGGCGGGAATGTAAATTCAGGCAGCGGAGCGGCTTGGACTGGGAACAACAACATTACTGTAGATGGAACCGACCCGTTATTGACATACTCTGGGTTGAACAACATCAGCGTGAACAATCTTAAAGTGGTATGGGGTGTGACTAGTGGAAGTGCGGTCAACACCCCGGCCTTCACTTCTGTCACCGGCGGACAGATTTATTATTCATTTCTTCTCGATATAACCACCCTTCCCAGTGCCAGTTCCTATCTTACCGCCATGAACAAGGCTGGAACCAGTCCGGGTGGCAGCGGCGACGCGATTGACATTTATGTCAATGCCACCGGAGCATTGCAAATGAGAACTGGCGGGACATATTCCACCGCAACTTCTGCTTTGTCGTTAAACACAACATATCTCGTGGTTTTAGAATATGATTTTGGAGCCACTCTAGGCAGCCTATACTTGAATCCCAGTTCTGCAAGTTTTGGAAGCAGTTCCCCTGTCGCCACAGAGACCGCAACGCCGGGCACCGCGCCGACTGCCATAGGTGATGTGGGTTTTAAGGCTCAAACATCCAGTTCTACTGGGGATTTTTTGATTGATAATCTTCAAATTGGCACTACATGGGCTTCTGTAACTCAACCGGTGCCTGAACCTTCAACGCTTGCACTGACGGGTGCTGGCTTGCTCGGTTTGGTGGCGCGCTTTCGCCGCGCACGGGGATAAAATTTAGGTTTGGGGTTCAACGGGTGCTGGAATTCCAGCACCCGTTTTTTTGTATGGAACTGGCTGCCATGTGACCGCTGGAATCATTCACAAATTTCAAACTCAAATGCACAAGGTCGCGCTGACAAATCAACAAGGTCTGCTATACTGTTGAAGTTCCACTCATGATTAAAATCATTGCCACAGCCACACTGTTTTGCCTGACCTCCATTTTTACTCTCCACGCCGACCAGCCGGAATGGAAACAGGTTCCGCTTATCCTAAAACAAATCATCGCGCCCAAATTTCCCGCGCGTGATTTTGTCATCACAAACTACGGCGCGACACCCGGCGGCGAGACGGACTGCACGGCGGCGATCAGCCAGGCGATTGACGCGTGCGTGCAGGCGGACGGCGGACGCGTGGTGGTTCCCGCCGGAGATTTTTTGACCGGCCCGATTCATCTGAAAAGCGGCGTGAACCTGCATTTGGACGCCAACGCCGTGCTCAAGTTCAGCACCGATCCGAAGGCGTATCTGCCGGCGGTGTTCACACGGTTTGAAGGCACGGAATGTTACAATTATTCGCCGCTCATTTATGCGCTTGGCCAGAAAAACATTGCCGTGACCGGTGACGGCACACTCGACGGTCAAGCCGATGCTTCCAACTGGCTGGCCTGGAAAAAATCGGCGCAGCGCGCGAAGCTGGTGAAAATGGCGGACGAAAATGTGCCGGTGGAGCAGCGACAGTTCGGCACTGGCGACGATTTGCGCCCGGATTTCATCGAGTTCAACCGCTGCCGGAATGTTTTGATTGAAGGCGTCAAAATCCGCCGGTCGCCGATGTGGGAACTCCATCCGCTGCTCTGCACCAATGTCACCGTGAAGGGCGTGAACATCGTTTCGCACGGTCCGAACAATGACGGCTGCGACCCGGAAAGCTGCAATGATGTGTTGATTGAAAACTGCCTGTTCGACACAGGCGATGATTGCATCGCCATCAAGTCCGGCAAGAACACCGACGGCCGGCGCGTGGGTGTGCCGGCGCAAAACATCATCATCCGCAACTGCACGATGCGGGACGGCCACGCGGGCACGGCCATCGGCAGCGAAATTTCCGGCAGTTGCAGCAATGTGTTTGTAGAGAACTGCCAGATGAGCAGCCCGAATCTCGTGTGCGCGCTGCGGCTGAAATCCAACGCCGCGCGCGGCGGCGTGCTGCAAAATATTTTCATGCGGGACGTGAACGTCGGGCTGGTGAAGGATTCGGTTTTGCAGATTGATTTTCTTTATGACGAAGGCGCGAAGGGCGATTTCAACCCCGTGGCGCGCAATGTCGTGATGGAAAACATCAAAGTTGCCCAGACGCCGCGAGTGTTGAACGTGCGCGGATTTCCCGCCGCCAGCATCACCGGTGTGCGGATTTATAATTCCACCTTCAAGCAGGTCCAGAAGCCGGATGTGGTGCAGGACGCCGACGTGAAGCTGGTGGATTGCACGCTCGAGCCGGCAAAATGACGTGAGCTATGCTATAATTTTTCACAAGCATTCAAGAATTATGACCATCCGTTTTAACCTTCGTCAATGTGTTGCGACCTTTATGGCGGCGGCAATATTCCTGTCGCTGGCAACGTCCCTGTCGGCTGCGCCGACATTGCCAGCCATTCCGGCTTACACCACCAACGTGACCCAAGCGCCCTATAATGCGAATGGAAACGGAATAATCACCAACACAACTGCCATCCAAGACGCCATCAATGATGTGAGCGCCAAGGGTGGAGGAACCGTGGAAATTCCCGGGCCTGGCGTTTATCTGACCGGGCCGCTGACCATGAAGAGCAAGATTAATTTGCAGATTGATGCCGGGGCGATCTTGAGAATGCTGCCTTACGCGACTTGGTATCCGGCGTATTCCACCACGCCGCTGCTTACGTTGTCCAGTCTCCAGAACATCGAAATCAGCGGCGGCGGCAGTATTGATGGCCAGGGCGCGGCATGGTATACGAGCGATCCCGGCAGCGGCCTCTACATGATTAATTTTTCAAGCTGCAACACGGTGCTGATTCAGAACATCACGATCTCCAATTCACCTGCGCAGCAGATTGTTTTTAAGAACAGCAAGGGCGGCAATATTACCATCCAGGGCATCGCCATCAACTCGCCGTCATCGCACGCCAACCCTCCGGGAAAAAACACCGACGGCATTGACCTGGTGGGAACCAACTGCCTGATTCAAAACTGCTCGATCAGCACCGGCGACGACAATATTGCGCTGGGCACCAGCAGCAGCGGCGTGCCGACCTCGGATATTTTGGTCACCAACTGCGCATTTGGCACCGGGCATGGAATGACCATTGGCAGCAATACTGCTGGCGGGGTCTCAAATTTAATGGTCATCAACTGCACTTTCAACGGGACGGACTACGGCATCCGCATGAAGTCCGACAACGCCACGAGCGGCGGCGGCGGCGAGGGTGGCGTGGCGCAGAATCTCTTTTATTACAATCTCAGCATGACCAACATCATTTATCAGCCGATCCTGATCTACAGTTACTACAATGAGGTCGGCACACCCACCGGCATCACACCGGCAACGGCCGCCGGGGAGACCGTTGGTTCGAGCTTGTATCCCATCTGGCAGAACATTGTCATCAGCAACCTCACGGCCACGGCCGGCAGTGGCGGCGAGGCGGGCATGATTTGGGGCCGCATCGAGTCACCGGTCACCAACATCCTGTTGGAAAAAATCAACATCACCGCCCCGGCAAATTTCAACCTGTATAATGTCAAAGGACTCCAGATTGTGGATTCACAAATTACGCCGACCGGCGGCGGCAATACTTTCTCGATTTACAACGCCCAATTCACCATCACCAACAGCTTGCCAGTGTCGAATGTCTTTTCCATGGACGGGCTGGCTGGCACCAATTCGCTGGCACTGTATAACACCCAGGCGGCCATGAGCGATTCAACCGCAATTGGCATAAACCCGCTCACATTGAGCGCCGGCATATTATCCAACGGCACCAGCCTGACACTGCCTGCCGCCAGCGTGGTGAATTTTGTCCTGGGCACTAATACCGCCACCGTGGCGGTGGCCGGCAATCTGTCCCTTGGCAGCACGCTGAATATTACGACCAACAGCGGCTTTGGTGCAGGCAGCTACACCCTGTTTACCTACACCGGCACCTTGAGCGGAAATGGTCCGTCCCTGGGCGCAACTCCGTCAGGTTTTAATTTTTCCATCGACACCAGCACCGCCGGACAGGTGAAACTCGACGCCTCACTGCCCGCACCCGCTGCTCCGACCAATCTCACCGCTACGGCCACAAACCTGCAAATCAATTTAAGCTGGAATACCGTTGCGGGCGCGACCACTTACAACCTTTATCGCGGCACGAGCAACAACGGGCCTTATCCGACCGTCTTCAGCGGACTGGTCACAACCAATTATTCCGACAGCGCCGTGACCAACGGCATGACTTATTTTTATGTGGTGACGGCGGTGGCTTCCGGCGTGGAAAGCACCGATTCCGCCCAGGCCAGCGCCGCGCCGTTGCCATCCCTGGCTCCGACCAGCCTGGCCACCCAAATAATTGGGAACCAATTGCTGTTGTCCTGGCCGCAGGATCATCTCGGCTGGTCGCTGCAAATCCAAACCAACAACCCGGGCGCGGGACTGGGCACAAACTGGACGGTTTTCTCCAATTCACAACTGACCAACCAGGTTTTCATTCCCATTGATCCGGCCAACGGCAGTGTGTTTCTCCAACTGACTTATCCTTGAGGAACTGTCCTCCGTATTTTTTAACCGAAATCATCGCCGGGCAAACTGTCGCCACGGTTTAGCGGCCGCAATTTCCCTTTGGCTGATCTTGGCCGTGATTGCAGAAATCATTCGGCTGAAACCGCGGCTGGCGTTGCCTTCGTCAAAGCTTCATAACCCCAGCGCAGCATCCGCTCCGTGGTTTCCCAGCCGATGCACGAGTCGGTGATGGATACGCCGTAGCGCAAATCCGCCAGATTGGCCGGAATCGGCTGGTTGCCTTCGTGCAGGTGGCTTTCCACCATCAGGCCAATGAGCGACTTGGTGCCTTCGACGCGCTGCTGGATCACGCTGCGCCATACATCCTCCTGCTTGGCAAATTTCTTTTCCGAATTCGCGTGGCTGCAATCCACCATCAGCACCGGCGGCAGTTTTTCGGAAACCAATTTCTCCTCCGCCGCGCGGATGCTCTCGGCATCGTAATTCGTCTTGGCGCGGCCTCCGCGCAGCACGACGTGCGCGTGCGGATTGCCGGTCGTGCGGACGATGCTGGTGACTCCGTCCTCGTTCATGCCCAGAAAACTGTGCGGATGCCGCGTTGCGCCCATCGCGTCAATCGCCACCTGCAAGCTGCCGTCGGTGCTGTTTTTCAAGCCGACGGGCATGGAAAGGCCGCTGGCCATTTCACGGTGCGTTTGCGATTCCGTCGTGCGCGCGCCGATGGCCGCCCACGAAATCAGGTCCGCGATGTATTGCGGCACGATCGGATCGAGAAATTCCGTGGCCGCCGGCAAACCCATGGCGGTGATTTCAAGCAGAAGTTTCCGCGCAATTTTCAATCCGGTCTCGATGTCTTGCGAACCGTCGAGGTGCGGGTCGTTGATGAGGCCCTTCCAGCCGATGGTCGTGCGCGGTTTCTCAAAATAAACGCGCATCACAATTTCCATTTGGCCGGCATATTCCTTTTGCAGCTTGCTCAAGCGCGTCGCGTATTCCAGCGCGCTTTTTTCGTCGTGAATCGAGCACGGCCCGATGACGACGAGCAGGCGCGGATCTTCCTGCCGCAAAATGCGGATGATCCGCTCGCGGCTGCGCGCGACGGTGGCGTTCGCGGCGTCGCTCGTCGGCGACTGCGTCTTGATGGCGCGCGGCGGGAGCAGCGGAACGATTTCCTTAACATGCAAATCCTGCGTTCGATACATGGAGACAGTATAACGTGATTTGGCCGTGCGGAAAGTCGAATTACAACGGGTGGACACCGGCAATTTTTTGTGTATTGTGGCGCGGGCGAGGTAAATATATGAGCAGGGAAAAATTAAACACCGGCCAGAAGGCGTTGCAGATCAATCTTGACGCGAAAAAATACGGCACGTTCGCCGAGATTGGCGCGGGTCAGGAGGTCGCGCGCTGGTTCTTCCATGTCGGCAAGGCGTCGGGCACCGTAGCCAAAACCATTTCCGCCTACGACATGGCGGTGAGTGACGCGATTTACGGCGCGGCGGACCGTTATGTCAGCCGCAAGCGCCTGCAATCCATGCTGGATCTTGAATTTGACCTGCTCATTCAACGGCTCGACAAGACACGCGGCGACAAATGCACGTTTTTTGTTTTCGCGGACACCGTCGCGACCAAGCAGGTCGCCAAACCCGGCCAGGATGAAGGCCAGGGCTGGCTCGGCATCAAATTTCAAACCCGTCCGCATGAGGATGCATCGACAATTATTATTCATGTGCGGCTGCTCGACGGGGAAACGCTCCGCCAGCAGGAAGCCGTCGGCCTCATCGGCGTCAACCTGATTCACGCCGCATTTTACCAGCATTCCGACCCGGAGGCGTTGATTGGCACGCTGCTCGACAGCCTGAACACCCAGCGCGTCGAGGTGGACATGATCAAATTTTCCGGTCCCGCCTTTCCCGGCGTGGACAACCGGCTCATGGCGCTCCAGCTCGTCCAGCAATGGCTCACCGAAGCCGCGATGTTCACCGCCGACGGTGAAACCGTCATTCCCGGTGAACTGCTTTACAAAAAACCCGTCCTGCTCGAACGAGGCAGTTTCCGCCCGCTGACCAACCCGATGCTGGACATGCTCGACCGCGCGCAGGATCAGTTCATCCAGGAATCCGCGCTGCAAGGCGAGGCGCCCGTCGCCATGTTCGAAATGACCCTGCGGCAGTTGCAGGTCGGCGACGCCATTGACCACCGCGATTTTCTGGACCGCGTGGACACGCTCGGCGCGCTCGGCAAACCGGTGCTCATCTCCAATTTTCTGCGCTATCACCGGCTCGTGACCTACCTCTCTCGCCATACGCAGAAACCCATCGGCCTGCCCATTGGTCTGGTGCGCCTGCGCGACGTGATGGACGAAAAGTTTTACACCGACCTGCCCGGCGGCTTGATGGAATCCCTTGGCCAGCTTTTCAAGAACGGCGCAAAGCTTTACGTCTATCCCTCGCTCGACCGCAAAACCGGCAAGCTCACCACCGTCGAAAATCTGGAGGTCGCGCCCCACCTGCGTCATCTTTACGCCCACTTGGTCGAAAATAAATTCGTCGTCAACATCACGAACTACGACTCAACGGCGCTGAAAATCTATTCCGGCGAAGTCCTCGCCAAAATCCACGCCGGCGATGAGGGCTTGAGCCGGCTCATCCCGCCGCCCATTTTTGAAGTCATCAAAGCCAAAAAACTTTTCGGCTGGGGGCAAAAGGCGGCGGTAATGGCACTTGATTCCGCTGGATAGATTGGATTATAAAGGTCTTAAGCCATGCTTTCCTGCCTTGAAAACAGGCCAATAAAAGTTTAGTAAAAGACAATATACGAGTGTCCCCCGGAACGGCCGGTGATACACTACGCCCACGATTTTTACGGAAATGAAAATTACCGCACCTAAAGAAATACATTCGGGCGAGACCAGAACGCCGCTCACGCCTGACAGTGTCGCCAAGCTCGTCAAACTCGGCGCGCAGGTTGAAGTCGAGGCCGGCCTCGGCACCGCCGCCGGTTTTCCCGACGAGGCCTACACCAAAGCCGGCGCGACCCTCGCGACCGACCGCAAGGCACTGATTGCTTCCGGCGACATCGTGCTGCGTCTGCGCAAACCGCCGGTGGAGGAAATTGGCTGGCTCAAGCAAGGCTGCATCCACGCCAGCCTGCTCGACCCGTTTAACGAGAAGGAACTGGTCCAGAAATTTGCCGAATGCGGCGTCAGCGCCATCAGCATGGAATTCATCCCGCGCACGACGCGAGCGCAGAAAATGGACGTGCTTTCATCGCAGGCGAACCTTGGCGGCTACGAAGCGGTCATTCTCGCCGCGCGTTATTCCAACAAAATTTTCCCCATGATGACCACGGCGGCGGGCACGATTCTGCCGTCAAAAGTTTTTATCATTGGCGTCGGTGTCGCCGGCTTGCAGGCGATTGCGACGGCGAAACGGCTCGGCGCGAAAGTAACCGCCTACGACACGCGGCCCGTCGTCGAGGAACAGGTGAAATCGCTCGGCGCGCAATTTCTCAAGATTGACATCGGCGAGACCGGCCAGACGAAGGACGGTTACGCGAAGGCGCTGACCGAGGAGCAGATTCAAAAGCAGCGCGAGGCGATGAACAAGACCTGCGGCGATTCGGATGTGGTCATCACCACCGCTCAAGTTTTTGGCCGCAAAGCGCCGGTCCTCGTCACCGCCGATATGCTCAACGCCATGAAACCCGGCAGCGTTGTGGTGGACATGGCGGTCGAAAGCGGCGGCAATGTCGAGGGCGTGAAATACAACGAAGTGATTGACCGCAACGGCGTGAAAATCATCGGCATCGCGAACCTGCCCGGCCGCGCGCCGCTGCACGCCAGCCAGGTTTATGCCGCGAACCTCGTGGCGCTCGTCGAGGAATTCTGGGACAAGAAAGAAAAAACCTTCGTCCTCAAGCTCGACGACGAAATCATCAAGGGCTGCCTGGTCACGCACGGCGGCAAAATCGTGAACGAAAAACTTCTTCCCAAACCAAGCTGAACTTTCCAACTGAAATTTTATGGATACCAACGTCCTCTTCATCTTCATCCTCGCGGTTTTCGTGGGGTTTGAAGTCATCTCCAAAGTGCCGTCCATGCTGCACACGCCGCTGATGTCCGGCACCAACGCCATTCACGGCATCATTTTGTTCGGCGGCATTCTCGTGCTGGCGGATGCGGCCACGCCGCTCACGCAGGCGCTGGGTTTTGTCGCGGTGATCTTCGGTTCGGCCAACGTGTTCGGCGGCTTCATGGTCACCGACCGGATGCTGCAAATGTTCAAGAAAAAGAAATAACATGAGTTCCACCATTGCTTTCATCATCATCGGCGTCGCGGTTCTGTTCATCATCGGCATCAAGTTTTTGAGTTCGCCGAAAACCGCGCGGACGGGCAACCTCGTCGCGGCGGCGGGCATGCTCATCGCGCTGCTGGCGCTGCACAAAACGGACGGCAGCTACGTCTGGTCGCAGGGCTGGACTTTTAATTACACGCTCATCGTCATCGGCACCATCATCGGCCTCATCATCGGCGCGATCGGCGCGTATTCCGTGAAGATGACGGCGATGCCGCAAATGGTCGCGATGTTCAACGGTCTTGGCGGCGGCGCGGCGGCGCTGGTCGCGAGTTTGGAATTCAACAAAGGAGCGCACGGAACAGAAATCGCCGGAATCACCATTCCCGCCTTGCATCAAGATTCGGCCTTTATCGCGGCCTCAATGCTGTTCGCCACGCTTATCGGCTCGCTCTCTTTTTCCGGCAGCATCATCGCTTACTTGAAGCTCGAAGGAAAATTTGAAAAGCCGCACACGTTTCCCGGCCAGAACTTCCTGAATGGCCTGATTTTATTGGTGATTCTAGGCCTGTGCGGCTGGCTTACTTTTAACGCCTCCGGCGGCAACGCCACCACGGCGTTCATCGTGATGTTCTGCCTCGCCTTGTTTTTCGGCGTGGCAATGGTCATGCCCATCGGCGGCGCGGACATGCCGGTCGTCATTTCACTTTTGAATTCCTTCACCGGCCTCGCGGTGGCGGCGGACGGCTTTGCCATCAATAATCTGGCGATGGTCGTCGCCGGCACGCTCGTCGGTTCGTCGGGCACGCTGCTCACGCTGCTCATGTGCAAAGCCATGAACCGCCCGGTCACGAATGTCTTGTTCGGCGCGTTCGGTTCCAGTGGGAGTGCGCAAGCGGGCGCGGCCGGGATTGTTGGAACGGTCAAACCGATTCAAGCCGACGAAGTCGCGTTGCTGCTGGCTTATGCGCAGCGCGTGGTGATCGTTCCCGGTTACGGCATGGCCGTCGCGCAGGCGCAGCATTCCGTGCGCGAGCTTTCCGACGAACTCGGCAAACGCGGCGTCGAGGTGCAGTTCGCCATTCATCCCGTCGCCGGCCGCATGCCGGGTCACATGAATGTTTTGCTTGCCGAGGCGAACGTGCCTTACGACCAGCTCATCGAAATGGAAGCCATCAATCCCTCGATGGACCGCGTGGATGTCTGCCTCGTCATTGGTGCGAACGATGTCGTGAACCCCGCCGCGCGCGAGGACAAAGCCAGCCCGATTTACGGCATGCCGATCATTGACGCCGACCATTGCAAGACGTGCATCGTGATGAAACGCTCGATGGCCGCCGGTTTTGCCGGCATCGAAAACCATCTGTTCTACAAGGACAACACGCGCATGCTTTTCGGCGACGCGAAAACCTCGCTCAATGCGCTCGTCACAGCGGTGAAGGCGAGCTGAAGTTTTTCCGCGAACCAAGTCGGTGCCCGCAAACCGCAGACCCTTTTGCAAAGTTGGGATTGAACTGGCTTTGCGGGCGTTTATAGTGAGCCGCAGCAAATGCCCACAGCCTCTGAAATCGCAAAGCATCTCCAGGGCGAAGTCGTCGGTGACGGCAGCGCCATCCTGAATGGCTTCGCGCCCGCCGACCGCGCGCAATCCGGCGACCTCACCTTCGCGGAAAACGACGAGTTTTTCGCGCTTGCCGAGGAAAGCGCCGCCACCGCCATCATTGCGGACAAGCGGTTCAGTTCGACCAGGAAAATTCTCATCCGTGTGCCGAACGCCCGCATCGCGTTCGCCAAGGCGCTCGCGCTGTTCTTTCCCGAGCCGAAATTTCCCGCCGGCATTCATCCGACGGCCGTGGTCGCATCCACTGCAAAAATTGACGCGAGCGCGCACGTCGGGCCGCATTGCGTGGTCGGCGAGCGCGTGCAAATTGGCGCCCGCGCGGTTCTGCAAAGCGGGAATTCCGTCGGAGCGGATTCCAAGCTGGCCGAGGACTTGAATTTATTTCCGAACGTGACGATTTACCCGCGCACCGAAATCGGCCGGCGCGTCCGCATCCACGCCGGCGCGGTCATCGGCTCGGACGGCTACGGTTATGTTTTGGACGGCGGGTTTCATCGCAAGGTGCCGCAGATCGGCAGCGTCATCATCGGCGACGACGTGGAGATCGGCGCGAACGTAACCATTGACCGCGGCGCGCTCGGCCCGACAATCATCGGCAAGGGCACGAAGATTGATAATCTGGTGCAGATCGCACACAACGTGGAAATCGGCGAGCACTGCCTCGTCATCGCGCAGGTGGGCATCGCCGGCAGCTCCAAGCTGGGAGATTACGTCGTGCTCGCGGGTCAGGCCGGCATCGGCGGCCACCTGAAGATTGGCAGTCAAGTCACCGTCGGTGCGCAGTCCGGCGTGATGACGGACATTCCCGACGGCGGCAAATGGCTGGGCGCGCCCGCGCAGCCGGACCGGGAAATGAAACGCCAGTTCATCGCCATCCAGCGGCTGCCGGATTTGCTCAAGCGCATCGCGGAATTTGAACGGCAGTTCGGACTGAAAAAGGACGGGGCCGCGAAATAAATTTCATTTCGACTACAGCTTTTTTCCCGCTGGAAACGTTGTTTTTCGCACCGGAATCGTCATCGTTCCGGCTGGAATTGGCCCGACGCCGGAAAGAATTGCCACCCTTCCAGCCGGAAAAGCCGCCGTTCCAGTGGGGAAAAAGCAATTGTTTCAAAATCAGAAATTTATGAATTTATTGAAAGCTGGGGGAGGATATTTCGGCCTGAACTGCGGTAGCAAAAATCACCTCGCACGCTTCGAGAAAACACCCATTTTACAGGCGCTTGCTCAACTTCCACCACCATCCCGGTCAACCGACAATCATCATCATCAATGTTTATCAGGTTTTTTAGGCGGGACAGCGGTGTTTAAAAGTAATTGTTTCATGTTTTTTTAAATGTTAACGCCTTCAACCGCGAGTAATTTGCGTTTCCAATCCAATCCGCCGGAGAAGCCGCCGGGTTTTTGGTTCGCGGCCAGCACGCGATGGCACGGAACCAGCACCGGCACCGGGTTCGCGCCGCACGCGCCACCCACGGCACGGACGGCCCTGGGCCGGCCAATCGCCCGCGCGATTTCGCCGTAGCTTTTCGTTTTGCCGGAGGAAATTTTCCGCAGCGCATTCCAGACGCTTTTCTGAAATTCCGTCCCCGCCAGATCCAGCGGCGGAAATTGTCCCGGCTCGCCGCCGGCAAGGATTTTCTCGAGCACAGCTTCCGTCGCGCGATGCCAGCCACGGATTTTGGCGGGAACAATTTCCTTTTTTACGGCCCGCAGGGACGCTCTCCCCACCGCCGGAAAATTTATTTCCGTCAAACCTTTTTCGGAATAGCGCGCGATAAATTCTCCGGCGCGCGTGGAAGCCGGCAGTTCGATAAAATTATTTTTCATACGATTCAACGATTTAACAATTCACGAACTTCAATGATTTTTCACGAACAGCGAGATGACGCCGAGCAAAATCAAAAACAGCACGACGACCAGCGCGATGAAGCGGTTGCGGGCGACGCGCTTTTCGTAACGCATCGGGCGCAGGCCGTGGACGCCGCCGTGGGCGAGATAATTCACGAGGCGCGGGTTCGTGGTGGTCGGGCCGTGCAGGTGATTGCGGATGCGATTCCACAATGCCGGCAAATCGTATTTGCGCACGCCCAGCTCGTTGTAATGATCGGCGGATTCGGCCTCCGCGCGGGCCTGGATGGATTTGGAATTGATTTGTTCAAACACCGGTTCGCGCGCGGCGGGCGATGGCGCGGGCCTTTCGGAACCATGCGGAATGGTCGCGCCGTGTGGAATGGCGGTGGAACGCAGCTTGGGCGCGGGCGCACGCTGGATCTGGGTGTCGAGCTTTTTGATTTCGGATTCGAGCGCGGCAATCTGGTCGTTGAGCGTGCGGGCGCGGTCGGAAATCGGGTCGGATTTTTTTTTCAACAACGCCATAGGAAATCAGTGCCGCACCAGGACGGCGATGAACACACCCAGCGCGACGAGCGCGACGAGCACGAGCGGCCAGGTCATCGCCAGGCCGATTTTGCAGAGCTGGCCGAAACCCAGGCTGGCGAGCGGCGACGCGGCGGGTTGGGACGGCGCGGTTTCGACCTCGGATTTTTTCAAGGCTTCCGGCGACAGCGCGGGCAGCTTGAGGCGGGCGGTGTTCCATTCCATGCGCGCGTTTTCAATGGCGGTGAGGCCGCGGGTCAGTTCGGTGCTGAAATTTTCCTTGGTCCACGATTCGTCATGGACGGCTTCAATCTTGGCGAGCGCGTCGCGGAAATCGGCGATGGTCTTGACCATCTGCTCGGCGTCGCGGCGCGTGTTGAACTCGGCTTCTTCGAGCAAGCCCAGCCCGCGCGTGAGGTTGTGAATCATTTCCTGGCGGCCGGTTTGAAATTCGCTCTGGCGGCGGCGCAGTTCCTCCAGCGAGGCGCGCTCGCGTTCAAGGTTGTCTTGCGCGCGTTTCAACTCGGCGAGCTTCTGCTGCGCTTCGACGACCTTGCGGTCCACCTCGTCGCGCGTCGGCGCACGCAGCGGGTCGGGCGCCGCGAAGGGCGACTTTTGCGTTTGAAAATCGGTGTCCACAAACTCGGTTGAATCGTATTCAGCAGCCATGCGGCGAATTTAGCCCGCGCAAAAAAAATGTAAAGCGATGTGTTGCGCGGCGGATCATGCCCCGCAACCGGCTACGGCGAACCGGCCCGGTAAAAACGCACATCGGGCGGGTTGGTGTCGGTGATGGAAACGACCGAACCGGAACCGGGAATGTTGGTGGCCAGGATTTGCCAGCCTGCGGCGGGCACGAGCGAGTCCAGGTATTGCACAAAATAATTTTCACCCACGGCGGTGGGGAACGAGATTGCGGGCCAGCCGGTCACGGGCGACAGGGAAATTTGCGCGACCAGCCCGACCGTGACCGTGACGGTCGCCGTGGAAACGGCGCCGCTGCTGTCACACGCCTGATAGGTGAACGTGTCGGTGCCGGTGAAGTTCGTGGCCGGGATGTAGGTCAGGGTGGTTTGGTTGAACACGTCATTGAAACGCTTCAATGCTTCGATAAAATAATAATCGCCATAAATCAGCGGGGTGTCAATGTTGGCATCCACCGGGTCGCCGTGCAGCAGAACCGCGTTGGTGGTGTTCACCGCAAGATAATTCGTGGAACTGAGCGAGGCGAACAGATTGTGCGCGGCCTGCCAGTATTTGGCGCCGTCCGCATCATTGGTGACGAGCTGACTTAACTCCACGAGACCCGACAGCGTGACCGAAGCGGCGGACGAATCCCTCAACAAACCGGTCGTCACTCCGTTGGACGGATAATACCAGTAAGGCACATAGTCCGCCGGGGCGATGCTGATGTAAAAATCAGCAGCTTGTTTCGCCGTGTTCAGGTAACGCGCGTCTCCGGTATTTCCATACAGGAAAGGAAACGCATGAATGGCCCACGAATGTCCCCGCGCCCAGGTGTCAAGCGGACCAATGGGAACCCGGTTGTCCTTGTAAAGCACGGAGCCGTTGGTCACTCCGTCATATACGACCCGCTGAAATGTGCTGCCATCGGCACGCAGATGGTTGGTCAAAGTCCGTCCGGCATGACTGTTGGCCATGAACAGCATGTTGGTGTCCATGCCCAAATCCGGCCTGAAAAATATCTCCGTGTTCACCATCGCATCCATGATGACTTCAAACGGCGGCGGCGTGAGCAGCCGGTCGTCGGCGAGACAGCCGACAACGTGGTTCCACCGGTTGGTGAACGACCGGCAGGTTTGAACCAAGATGTTTTTGTAGGCTGGATTGCCGGTGATGCGGTAACCATTGCCGAAACTGGTGTTGATCATAAAACTGATGTCGTCGGTGGCGGTGGAAAACTGTTCCGGAGCCAGGGCCGCCTGCCACATTTGCGCCCAATTGCTAAAATTTGTATCGCCGGTCTGTTCATAAATCAGCCAGAGCGAACCCGGAAAAAATCCGCCAATCCAGTTGTTGTCAGGGTTGGCGGGCGTGTTGGTTGGCAGGCTCAGCCAAACTCCATTGGTGAGATACCAGGGATACAAATTGGTGACGGCGACCTGCCGGACGGTGTTGCTCAATTGCGTGGCGGCAAATTGAAACAACGGCGTCAGCTCGGCATGGTTGGTCGGAATCGAATTGATGACCACCCGCCCATGAACCGGCTGGGTCACACGCAGAATGGCGGTTGTATTGGTGGTGGAAACAAAATCGTTTGTCAGCACCGCCAGCGTGATGGCAGCATTGGGGAGGGTTGACGCCGAATCATTCACGGCAGTGAGCGCGTTTGCTTGCAGAGTGCCGGCACAGAAAGACAAAAAAAAGGCGGCCGGCCACGACCACGCCATCTGGCTCAACCGGCGGCGGCAATCGTTGCCATGAATATTGTGGCCGCAATTGCCAGCCCCGGCCGGCACTTTGGCTTGACTGGAGGCTTCACCCATCATTGAAAGTCCCTTTCATGGTGAAAACGAGTCACTCTCATTGGCGGCAGCATACGCGCAGGTCTTTGCGTGAGCGACGTCTATTTTGCTGCTTTTGGCCGCGCCAGCGACGCGTTGCCGGAGCGTGCAACTGGCTGCGGTGCCCAAGATTCCAAGGCTTATCCCTCTAAAGAGGGATGCGGGGTTTCCATAAAACCTGTAAAAACAGGCAGCATTTACCGTAATGAAAATTTGGTGAGCCTAATTTTGGTCAAAGCATAATATAAATCACGCAGTAAAATCATATGAAAAGAATCCTATTGGCAACCGTGTTGGCGGCAATAAGCCTGCTCTCGACGCAAGCATCACAGGCGCAGACTGCGATTTATCGCGAGCTTTTCGCCCAGCTTACCACTGCTAACGTCGCGCCATCCGTTGACTCATGGGCTGGATCTTGGAGTGCCACCGCCATTGACTCACAAGCAGGCGGCAGCAGTGCCATAGGAGGTTATTTTGGCATTTCCAGTTCGAGCGGCAACGCCATAAGCGTTGGTCCTGCTATTAATACCACTCCAGCCGAAGTGAATACCAACCGGGGTTTTCTGTTTGTCAGCGGTGGTGCTGGTCTTCCGGGATCCACCAGTTGGATTGCCACCACGAGTGCTTACACCGTCAACACCGCCAACTATTCGGTTAATGACATGTCCTTTTACTCCGGAAATAATTACACAACCTCTTTTGAACACTTTGTCGTCCAGATTGACGGGAGTTGGTATGCCTCCGTGCAAACCTTCGGCAATGCTGCCGCCGTGACCAGTGCCGCTAATTTCGCCACCCAGGCGCAGCTGGATACCTTTACTTGGACAACGGCCGCCAGTGCCTGGGAAACGTTGAACTACACTCCTGGCACCACGCTCACGGTTGGCGGCGTTTTAACATCACCTCTTCCCGGGGACAACATCACCGCCTTCGGCCTGTATTCTGACGGAACGGGTGTCAGCTCGACCATACGCGCTGATACATTCGAAATTGACGCCACTCCCATTGCCGTTCCCGAACCGAGCAGCGTCGTGCTGGCATTGTCCGGTCTCGGTGTGCTGATGGGCCTGCGCCGTTTTCGCAAAGCCTGATCTGCTTAAAAACTGTTTTCCCAGCGGGGCGAACCGATTCCGGTTCGCCCCGTTTCCTGTTTCAGGGGATTTGAAGTTATGACTTGCAACAATGAGATTGTTCAACGGCAACGATTCTTCATATTCATGTGAACTGGCGGCGGAAACGTGGCATAAATCGTCCTCTCGTTGGTGCCGGCCGCATGGCCTCCCGCTGGTATTTCAATCCAGAACGGCCATGGAAAAAATTGACGTCATGGTGAACCTGCCGCCGCAGCCCCTTTTCCTCCGGCACCGCCCGGTCCGGGAATTTGAAAAATAAAAAGGGCCGGAACGGTTTCCCGTTCCGGCCTTGATTTCTGTCAGCCTGTGGCCTTGGTAGGGCGGCGCTGCCGCGCCGCCGGATTTTGATGGCGGAGCAGCAGCTCCGCCCTACCGTCAGTCCACGATGCTGGAGCCGGGCATGGACCAGTCGCTTTGACCGGTGCTGCCGCCCAGCGCGCGGACCCGCACCTGATACACCGTGCCGGTCGTGAGACCGGTCAGCGGGATGGTGCGCGCCTGCTGCGAGTATTTGACCGACGTCCACACGCCGGCGATGAGGATCTGCACCTCGTAGCCATACGCATTGGCCACGGAAGAGACATGCACATCCAGCTCCGTGGGGCTGTCGTTGTCTATGCCCGTGATGACCGGGGCGTCCAGTTTCGACTGCGCGTGGTTGTTGCTCCGGGCTTGAAAGCCCGAGGCCAAAAACAGCGGCAGGTTGAAACGGGCCACCGTCTGGACATAGAACGCCAGCGCATCGAGGCCCTCGATCACCGCCGCCAGCGCGACATCCCGCACCGTCTTTGCCTGCTGGCCGCCATCTTCATAATTCTTGATGCCGGTTTGCAGGTTGGTGATGCGCGTCGTCATGTCCAGCGGGGCCATCGGGTCCGGCGGCACCGCCGGCACGTAGGGAATGGGCGGTTTGTTATATGCCGCGTTCCCCGACATGCAGGTGATGATCCAGCCCGCACAGGGCGGGATCGCCTCCACCGGCAGCTTCTTGTAGGCCATGCTTGCCGTGTTAACTTGTTGTTTTTTCATTTTTGTTTTCTTTCTTTTTTATGGTTGATGAACCGGGCGCCATCCGGAGGAAACCTGTTTGGCTTCGCGCCGCGTCCGTGGTTACATAAGCTTATTTAGCAATCGCAATGCCACAGGTTATCTAAACTGACTTTGATGGTGCCACAACGGCGGCATTAGTTTTGGTATGTCGGCCATTTGGAACCAAATGTCCGTCCCGCAATGCGTTGTGAAATAAGGCGGTGACAAATCGTCCCGCTTTTCCGTTTTTTTCCGCTGCCATAAATGGGACGAGATGCGAAACAAACGGGACAAGACGCGCGTCTCGCGCCACGGGAAGCGAAGAAAACGCCACGAGATCCGCGTCTCGCGCCACGGGAAGCGAAGAAAACGTCACGAGATCCGCGTCTCGCGCCACGAGAAGCGAAGAAAACGTCACGAGATCCGCGTCTCGCGTCACGAGAAGCGAAGAAAACGTCACGAGATCCGCGTCTCGCGTCACGAGAAGCGAAGAAAACGTCACGAGATGCGCGTCTCGCGCCACGGGAAGCGAAGAAAACCTCACGAGATCCGCGTCTCGTGCCACGAGAAGCGAAGAAAACGTCATGAGATCCGCATCACGCGTCGCGAGATGCGCGTCTCGCGGGCCTAAAATCCCCGCTCGCGGGAGCCGGTCCCCCGCCCGTGGGAACGGCCACAGATGAAACACAGATACCTAACCGCTAGGACGCCAAAGACGCAGAAATTATTTCCTCTCCGCCTCGACCGGGGAGAGGAATTAAAGGTGAGGTGTCGAATTCAACCACAGATAAACACGGATTCAATAATTCAAAGCCCGCAGGGCTGGCATCTTTGTAGAAGCGCACCGTAAAAAATTCCAAAGCTCCGTGGGAAGCGAAGTCAGGCGGGGGACGGCGCGCGGCCCGTCCGGTCAGGCGCCGGGCTCAAGCTGGGCGCGGGTTGATTTATCCCAGGCCAGACCCCAGTCGCGCATGGCTTTCAACATCGGGCCCAGCGCCTTCCCTTTTTCCGTGAGGCGATAAGCCTGGCGCTTCGTGCCGTCCTCGGCCGGCATTTGTTCGACGACGCCGTTTGTCAGCAGGCGTTCGAGCCGGTCGGCCAGGATGTTTGTGGGGATGCCTTCGGGCGAGGCGGTGAAATCTTTGAACCGGGCGCGGCCATGAAACAGGTCGCGCACGATGAGCAGCGTCCACCGGTCGCCAAAGATGTCGAGGGAACAGGCGACCGGACAGCGCGAACGCCGCGGCGCAACGCCCTGCTTCACCATGGGTTTTCGACGGGTAACCGGCACGCACCAACGGTGCCACATCATTCACTTGCATTCAACAAGCATTTTACTTGCATTTTGAAAGTATTATGCGAAGCTCGGGCGGTGGCGGTTGAATTAACAACCGGCCAATAAAAGAAAGGAAAAACAGATGAACGTGAAGAATGAAACCATGGGCGGCCTCGCGGAAAATGCGGCTGCGGAACTTGATAATGGATGTTCAGGCATGAAAGCACTCGTGCTCGTGGCGCTGGCGCTGTGGCTCGGTGTCGTCGCTTTCCTGGGTTATCATGGGGTGTTTGTGGGGGGCGCGGATTCACCGCCGCTGCCGATTTTCTTCGGCCTCGCCATTCCGTTGGCGGTGTTTTTTGCGGCCTGCTTCGGTTGGGGCGCGTTTCGGGCGTTCATCCTCGGCGCCGATCTCCGGCTCGTGTCGGCGATTCAGGCGTGGCGGTGGGCGGGCATTGGCTTTCTGTCGCTCTATGCGCATGGTGTTCTGCCGGGACTGTTCGCTTTCCCGGCGGGACTCGGGGACATGGCGATCGGCGTCACCGCGCCGTGGATGGTGCTCGGGCTGGTTCGCCAGCCGGCATTCGCGGCCGGCCGCCGGTATGTGATGTGGAATATTCTGGGGATTGCTGACTTGGTTGTGGCCGTGTCAATGGGGACCGTCTGTTCAGGCTTCATCCATGGACTAAATTTGAACGTGACAACCAGCGCGATGGCACAATTGCCCCTCATACTCATTCCGGCATATATGGTGCCCTTGTTTATCATGCTGCATTCGACCGCCCTGTTCCAGGCGCGGCAACTGGCCCGCGCCAGGAAACTGGATGTTTAATGACCTGCCACGTTGGGCGCAAGCACGGCGGGATACGCTGAAAATCCCAAAGGGATTGAATCATTCAGCCCGGTGTTGGCCGCTGGTGGCCGTGCGCCAGCACCTACGCCGGGAAAACGTCCCGCAAAATAAAACCCATCGCCCGTGGGATGGGGAGAAGTGCCATGCCGAGGTTCGGCTGGCACGAAGTGACGGATGAGGGCCGCCTGAGGTGAACCGCGAACCACGCCAAACACGCGAACGCAGAATTGACGCTGCCATCTTTCCGGCGCAAACTTCCGCGCATGGCCAAGAAAGTTGCTCTGGTGGGGCGAAAGTCCCTTGAGCCCAAATCAATCAGTCAGGGCTCGACGGAGTCTCGCTCCACCAAAATATCCCCTCGCCCATCGGATGGGAGAGGGATCAAGGGTGAGGGCGATGGTGGCCGTCTGCAAAGACCCCTCCTCGACACCCGCGTCGTTTATTGCGGCGACAATCTGGAACAGCTCGCCAAGCTGCCCGACGAAGGCAGAATGATGAAACCGCACGCACTTCCGCATTCTTCATTCATCCTTCTTAATTTCCCTGCGACTGGCCGCCAGCCACTACGTCAAGGTCATGCTCGACCAGATTTTCGGAGAAAATAATTTCTTTGCGGACAATTATCTGCCAGTGTAAATCACAGAAATATGAAACCACAAACGCGCCGACGGTTGGATGATTTGATTGAAACCTACGACCGACGACCAAAGTGATGGAGCACGGTGCGGCGAAAGCGATAGCGGAGGAAGGTCGGGCTTATGGCGGAATCATCCGGGCTGGAAAAGGCCAACTTCAGGAGTTTATCACGGACGAGCTGGTTCAAATTGTGTGGAATGTTGAACTCCAGAAAGATCCCAAGCGGCGGCCATCAACTCCGAAAAAATTCCCATTCCCATCAAGTTGGAATACGTCGAGAAAATCAGCGACACCTCAATCAAGGACTATATTTTATCCAACATGAAGCGGTATTATTACGGCCTTTCCGTTGACAAACATGTGTTCATTGACAAGAAGTTTGTCATTGGCGTCGAATGCAAGGCCTACGCGGAACTGGCCATGTTCAAGCGAATCCTGGTGGATTTCCGGCTGCTTAAGACGGTCTATCCGAATCTCATTTGCTATTTGTTCCAGTTGGAAAATATGCTGGGCGGCGATTACTCAACTGAAATCCAATTGCCCAAAGGCAGTTGTTCGGCCCACACGGTCATGTCGTATTTTTCGGATGTCGATCTAAAAATAATCACGCTCTTGTCCGGCGAAAGAAAAGTAAAACAACCCATCCACAAGCCGGAATTTTTCAAAGCCTTGACCATTGACCGTTTGGAAGTTGCCATCGAGGCGATTTTGGATGGGTTTAGAAAATGCAAAGTCGCATGAAAATCATTGATCTTTTTCGGTTGCGGGTGGGAATGAGCCTTGGCTTTGAAATGGCTGGATTACCCACAGCCGTTGCCAGTGAGATTGATGAATGGGCTGGCGACACCTTTGAGAAAAACCATCCGCGCACCAAGCTCCTCCGGGGCGACATCCGCGATATCAAAGATTGGAACGCCCTCGTCCCATCAGACATACATGGATCTGTGGACGGTATTGTTGGTGGACCACCGTGCCAAGGGTTCTCGTTAAGCGGAAACAGAGACCGGCATTATCCGCGCAACAGTCTGTTCATGGATTTTCTGCGCTGCGTGAAACATTTCCGCCCGAAATTTTTCGTCATGGAAAACGTGAAGGGACTCCTTTCAATGAAAATGGCGGATGGCAGTTCCGTGATAGAAATTATTCTCAATGAGTTTTCCAAGGCAGGATACAAAACTTCCTATTCGATTCTGAACTCCGCGTAGTTTGGTGCGCCGCAATTAAGAGAGCGTGTTTTTATCGTCGGCGTTGCGGAGAAATACCCTTTCAACGAATCGCTGATTTTTCCCCAGCAGGAAATTCAATTTGATGATTATGTCACGGTTGAAATGGCCATTTCAGATTTGCCGCCGATTGAATCCGGCGAAGGTTCAGAGCGTCAGGAGTATCACTCGCCGCCTCAAAATGATTATCAAGTTTGGGCACGGCAAAAGTCGGCAGGCGTGTTCAATCACGTCGCCATGCGTCATACCGACCGGCTGGTTGAACGATTCAAAGTCATCAAGGCGGGACAAAGTGTTGC
Source organism: uncultured Verrucomicrobiae bacterium (assembly GCA_963738245.1). Taxonomy (GTDB): domain Bacteria; phylum Verrucomicrobiota; class Verrucomicrobiia; order Limisphaerales; family UBA11358; genus UBA11358. The sequence goes on along the minus strand of CAVTWB010000012.1, from coordinate 191,999 downwards.
GGACGTTTCGGAAGAACATTCAGCTTTGAAGCGGGGAAATCCAAAAATCAAATCTGGAAAAGTTTTTGGTCAAAACAATATGAGGGTTTTCCCTGGTCTGCCATCGCCAACCGTAGCCGCTTCATTCCAAAGCAATTTCATCCATCCGCATTTGAACCGAAACTTTACTGCTCGCGAAGGCGCACGATTGCAGTCATTTCCTGACAATTACATTTTCATGGGCAGACGGACGACGATGTCATGGGAAAAATCATTGTCACAATATCAACAAATCGGCAACGCCGTTCCACCATTGCTGGCCAAAGCCATCGCGCAAAACCTCAAAGAATACTTTGAGACCATTGATTCCATTTCCGAAGACGGCGGACATCGCCGGTCGTTGCAAATGGCGTTGCTGGATTCACCTCACTAAAGCGAATGCTCTGGCGTGCCGGACGCGGCTTCGTCGTCCGCGATTTGCCCCGTCTTTGAGAATAGCCCAGCCATTTATGGCTGGGTTCAGGGTTTGGGAGTTTTCATAGTCCCGTCAGGGACGAAAGGTCCTTGCGGAAGGCCACCACGTTCTGCCGTCCCTGACGGGACTTTGAAATTCGGATTGCGTTGTTCCCAGCCATAAATGGCTGGGCTATTATCAAATAATTATGCCCCTCATCCAATGCCACGAATGCAGCGGACAGGTCAGCGACCATGCGCGGACGTGTCCGCATTGCACGCGCCGGTCATCGCCACCATCAAACGCCGGCAAAAGGCGGAATTGATTGGTCTGGCCATCCGGCTGGGTTTTGTCGTCATTTTCATTACCATCACCATGATTTGGTATCTTCACACGATGCACAAATTCATGGCCCCGTTGGACAAAGCAATGAAACAGCCCAGCCCGCCGATGGTTTACAATTTTTCAGCCCCCGTCAGTTCAGCCCCCGCCGGTTCAACCCCCGCCGGAACCGGCCTGGGTCCGGCAGGTCAAGCTGGGCGGCATCAGTGGCACCCCGGATCACCGTATCGCCATCATCAACGGCAAGATGTTTGAAGCGGGGGATGTGGCCACCGTGAAAATCACCGGCAAAGGCGTCACAATTCACTGTCTGGAAATCGGGGAATCTTCCGTGAGCATTTCGATTGATGGAATTGACGGAACGCGGGAATTAAAATTATCGGCCAATTGATTTACGTCGCCCGTCCAATGTCATAAAGGAAATTTAGAAACTTGGTGTCTTCGTGTCTTTGTGGTTGAAAATCCTTTCGCGTGTTTGGCGTGGTTCGCGGTTCACCTCATCCGGCCTCACCTCACCCATGATCCCTCTCCCCTCCAGCGGATGGCGCGGAGAGGGAGAATTATTATTGGGACGATTTCCCGGGGTGGCGGTCTGTGCCAGACTGGCCATCAGACCTTACCCCCGGGCTATTATCTTTCGCCCTGTCAGGGCTTCGGCTCGGTTTCGTGAGAATTCGTGCAATTCGTGTCAAAGTTTTTGCGTTCAATTTCAGCAATTGAATCCGTGTTCATCGGTGTTAATCCGTGGTTAAACTTTTTCCCCCGGCTCCGGCTGTTTCAGGAAGTCAATGAACTGCCGCAGGGCGGGCGGCAGTTGGCGGTGCTGGCGGTAGATGGCGGCCACCGGAACGGTGTGACGCCCGTTCTCAAACGGCACCGCCGCCAGTTCGCCCCGGGCCACTTCATCGCGCACGAGGCGTTCGGGCAGGAGCGCCACGCAGGCCCCCACCTTCAGCGCCTGCTTGAGCGGGTCAATTTCATTGAACTGGTGGCGGGGCCGGTAGCGGTGCCGTTCTGGCTTGGGCACGGCCTTGATCAGCGGCTGCCACGGCAGTTGCGTCCAGACGATGATGTCCTGTCCCGGCAATTGCGCGAGCGTGACCTGCGGCAGCCGGGCGAACGGGTGTTCCGGCAGGCACACCAGCATGAACGGCACTTCACAGATGATCTCGATGGCCAGCCCCGGCAGGTGTCGCGGGCAGGGAACGAGGCCCAGGTCCACCTCGTTGCGGCGGACGGCTTGATGGACGCGCGCCATGGTTTCGTAACCCACCTGGACGTCCACCTTGGGCAGCGCGGTCTTGAGCCGGTCGAGGAGGGGCGGCAGGCGGTGCAGGCCGATGCTGGGGCACGCGGCCACGTGGAGGGTGACAATGCCGGACGCCCTGACCTTCCCGACCTGAACCTCCATTTCGTCGGCCAGGCCGACAAGTCGCCGGCATTCTTCGTAGGAGAGCTGGCCGGCGGGGGTCAGTTGGATGCTGCGGAGGCCGGGCAGGGCCAGCGGCTGGCCGAGGGCCTTTTCGACGGCATGGAACTGGTGGCTGGCATTGGCCGGGGTGCAGTGGTGGCGGCGGGCGGCGTCGGTGAAGCTTTGGGTGTCCGCCACGTCAATGAACATCCGCAAAGCATCAACTTGCATGGCATGGCTTAATAAAAATTGGGAATTCCGTCAAGGGCAGTGTGGGGACATCCCGATGGGATGACCGGGCGGCGCAGCGCTGTAGAGTTGTCAAGACATCGGCAACAGGTGGCCGTTGACTTCACTGACTGGATAAATGAACGGCAATGTGGAGCGGGCAGCACCGCCATCTCGCCGGTCTCAATCTTCACGTTGCTACAACGCAATTGTTTGCCAAAGGAGATGAAATCCGGTGTCTTACAATGAGGCATTGCCAGCTCCAAAAGGTTCACCTTTATCCTGTCACGAAAAATGCTTAACAGTCTCCCGATAGAAATTATTTATGAATAAGGAACGTTTTAATGAGCTGCTGATCGCGATGGTTCTGTGTGAAAGCGGCGTTTCCGATTTGTTGTTTATTCCCGGGCGGATCCCTCAAATGTCCTGTTATGGGAAATTGCGTTCATACACCAGCGATCTGATCACGGACCCGGTGACGGCGGAAATGACCGAGCAAATGGCCGAAATCCTCATCGATGGGAACACGTTGTTCGCGGAAGGCTATCGCAAGAACGGCTCTTGTGATTGTAGCTATGCCGTGCCGGGAGTGGCGCGTTTTCGCGTGAACATCTATTCGCAGGCGGGGAAGCGGGCGATTGTGATGCGCAAGTTGTCCAATATCGTTCCGCAACTGCAGGACCTCAAAGTTCCACCCGTTTTTGAACAGATCATCACCGAGAATGCCGGGCTCGTTTTCATCACCGGCGCCACCGGCGCCGGCAAAACGACGACGCTGGCGGCGATCCTGAACGAAATCAATTTCACCCAGGATGTTCATGTGGTCACGCTCGAAGATCCGGTCGAATATGTGCATGAACCGGTTCGCGCCAGTTTCAGCCAGCGCGAGTATGGAAAGGATTACTCCGATCTTTCCTATGCGCTCAAAGCGGCTTTGCGTCAGGCGCCGCACACGATCATGGTCGGCGAAATCCGGGATCGGGAAACCATGGAGGTGGCCATCACGGCTGGCGAGACGGGGCATCTCGTTTTCACGTCCCTGCACACGATCAACGCCAGTCAGACGATCAACCGCATTTTGGGCATGTTCGACAATGATGAGCAGACGCTCATGCGGCAGCGCCTGGCGAACTGCATGCGCTGGGTGGTCAGTCAACGACTCGTCCCCAGACTGGATGGCGGATTGCAGTTGGTCACGGAAGTGATGGGCAACAACATGCGCTCGCGGGAAGTCATCATCGCGGGCGAATCGGAAAAACACAACCTGCACGAGATCATCGAAAGCAGTGTGACGCCCTGGGGTTGGCACAGTTTCGAGCAATCCCTGCTCAACGCCGTGCTCGCGGGCGATATTGCCCCGGAAACCGCCCTGCATCATTCGGATCACAAAAACCAGATGCTGCAGGACCTGGACAAACACAAGGCGGGCCGGATCGCCGCTCCCGTGCACAAAATGAGCGAGCCCGCCGGTCTGGACGAGCAAAAGCTGGCTTTGGCCGAAACACCCGGGTGATTTCCGGAGGTGGTGCGGGAATGGCAGGCCGGGCTTCGGCTTAGAACCCGCCTCAAAAGCAGGCGCGCACCACGCCGCCGTCCACGCGCAGGGCCGCGCCGTTGGTGGCGGCGGACAGCGGGCTGGCCAGATACACCACCAGGTTGGCCACTTCTTCCGTGGTCGCAAACCGCCGCAGCAGGGAGCTGGGCCGGACGGCTGGCGAAAAATTCCTTTTCAAATTCCGCAAAGGGTTTCCCGCCGCTCAACTGCTTCACGAATTCATCCACGCCGTCGGAGCGGGTGGGGCCGGGCAGCACGGCGTTGACGGTCACGCCGGTGCCGGCGCAGGTCTCGGCCAGTCCGCGCGAGACGGCGAGCTGCGCGGTTTTGGTCATGCCGTAATGGATCATCTCGGCGGGAATCTGGATGCCGCTCTCGCTGCTGATGAAGATGATGCGGCCCCAGTTTTTCGATTTCATGCCGGGCAGATAGGCGCGGCTCAACCGCACGCCGCTCAGGACGTTCACCTCAAAGAAACGCCGCCAGTCGGCATCGGGGATCTGCTCGAAGGGCTTGGGCTCGAAGATGCCGAGGTTGTTGACGAGGATGTCCACGGCGGGAAACTGTCGGACCAGCTGCTCCACGGTCGCGGCGTCAGCAAGGTCGCCGGCAAAACTATTCGAGTTTCGCGGCAGGAACGGTGCCGGAGATTTTGGCGAGCGCGTCCGCCACGGATTTGCCGGTCCGGCCATTGACGATGACGGTGGCGCCTTCGCGTGCGAGGCCGGTGGCAATGGCCAGGCCGATGCCTTTGGTGGAGCCGGAAACGAGGGCGAGCTTGTCAGTGAGTTGTAAATCCATAGGCCGCCAATTTCGCATCCGGCGCGTGGCTGTCAACTGCGGGCCTTGTCATCCGGCAAATACCAACGCCGGGCTGATGGATTAAATCCCGTTGCTCCCATCCGCCAAGCGAAGGGCATCTCCCGCTTCCGCGAGCGAAGGAATTTCCCCCGGTTCCGGCAGTTGGAGGAACTGGAGGAATTGTTTCAAGGCCGGCGGCAGTTTGCGGCGTATGCGGTGGATGGCCGCCACCGGCACGGTGTGTCGCCCGTTCTCAAACGGCACCGTCACGAGCCGCCGTTGCGCGACCTCGTCCCGCACGAGGCTGGCCGGCAATTACAACCAACCTTTTCGACCTCGCCGGCAACTTTGCCGTCACCAACCCGGTATTGCCATTCGATTTGCAACGGTTCTACAGCATTCATGTCATGCCATGATGAATTTGAGGAGCGCAGGCGAAACGGAAGTTCAGTGAACAAACCCCGAGTTCGCGACCAGATGATGGCAAATGACTCGACGGTCTTGTTGGAAAATTCTCCCTGTAATTCTGTATCGGCCTTTGGTTACACCCCCTCGAAAGAGGGATGGTAGAAGACGGGAAGAAATGTATTATACGATAAATCAGCCAAATTGAATAATTTTGTATAAATTCGAATAATAATCAAAACACCCTTATCAAATATTGATTTTGTCGTAACAGCCCAGAATAACCCAATCAACCTCCTTGCACTATGAAAAGCATTAAAATTCACCGGTCAATTGTTTGTCCTGTCGTCCCCTCCCGATTGAGTGTGGCTAAACTGTTCCGGTCGCTATCAATTTTAGCGATTGTTTTTGCCGGTTATCTGGTTTCCGGCATCGTGGGGCGCGCGGCGCCCGTCAACGTGTTGTATTTTCCCCTTACCAACGCTCCGGGCACTGTGTTCCCGAGCAGCACCACTCTTGGGGGGCTGGCTGCTAATTTGACTTCTTATAACGGTTCCGGTGCATCCGTGAATTTGGCGGGCTTTTCAAGTTCAGGCGTGAATGGCCTCGTCACCGGTGCTGCAGCAATGTCTACGACAAACGGACAAACGGCGAATGTTACGGGGTCGGCAAACGGTAGCGGTGCCGCCAGCTCCGCGGCTGATCTGGGAGACCCCAACCTCGCTTTCGGCAGTGTTAGCAACTTCATTGTAACAATGTGGTTTAATGAACCTATAGAGCTTTCTCCAACTGTGAACGGCACATATCCGCGGCTCTTTGTTCTTAGCACCGGAGGATCCCCGGGTGAAAACGACAGCAGCCTCAATTCCATCGGTGTAAAGTTCCAGATAGGAAACCAATTCGAGTTATCCATTAATAATCCTAGCGTTACGACGGGTAATTCGTATGGCGCTCCAGCGGGGAGCGCTTCCTTGGGCACAACGGTTAGTATGGTGTCGAACAAGTGGTATTTTGTTGCCTGGGTTTATGATAGCACCAACATCTATCAGTTCACCGGCTCAGACACGGCAGTTGCCACGTTGCAGAACCAGCTCGCGGCTCCGGGGCTGGTGGTCAATTTGGGCAACCCCTCAACTCTTGTGGTTGGCAATCGAAACTGGAAAGGTATCCGTGGGTTTTACGGCTTGATGGAAGATTTTCGCATTTACACCAATGTTGCCAGCGGCGGCAACAATGCCAGCCTTGTGGAAAGCATCCGGCAGTCAATCGCTCCCAAAATACCCACCATCACCAGCAGCTATCCCGATGGCCAGTCGCTCCTGCAAGCCACCAATACCTTTGTTTTCACCGCCGTCTCGCCCAGCGGGTTCAATCTTACCAACATTGACTTGAAACTGAACAACGCTGATGTTTCGTCGAGTTGCACGTATGTGACCAACGGCACCGGTTCAACGAACGTGACTGTGAGTTATGTGGGCTTGCCGCAGCAAACCATCAATACCGCTGTGATTACGGCAAGCGATGCCGACGGTCTGGTCGGCAGCGCCACCGTGACGTTCGACACTTACAACCCCACCAACTTCATCGTCAAGGCGGAGGAATTTGATTACAACGGCGGCCTGTTCATTGATAATCCGATCTATACCAATGTGGCTGAAGCCGGCAGCTATTTCGGGTTGGAGGGCACGCTAGGCATTGATGTGTATAAGGGGGGGTCCACCGGCGATAATGCCAACAATTACCGCTATGATCTTGACACGCCTGCTGGCATAGATACGCAGACGCCTTTGGCCACGGGCGAACTGCCGTCGCCGACGAGATTCGGCGGCAGCGTTGTCCCGAGTCACATGATTGGCAACTGGTCGAGCGGCGAGTGGCAGAATTACACCAAGACGTTCCCGTCGGGCAATTACAACGTCTATGCCCGATTATCCACATCCAGCGGCTCGACGATCGTCTTGGATCAAGTTACCGCCGGGCAAGGCACCATGAACCAGACGCTTTCGCGGCTGGGCAGCTTTACTTACACCGGCAGCGGCGCTTTTCAATGGGTGCCCTTGCTCCAAAACGGCACTCTGGCCGTCGTCAACCTGACCGGAGTCAACACGATTCGCGCGACTTCCGGCGGCGGGGGCAACGCGGACTTCTACATGCTCGTGCCAGCCGATCCAACCATTCCCACCTTCAGCAACTTGTATCCGGATGGCAATTATCTCTTTGAGGCCACGAACAAGCTGGTCTTCACGGTCAGTTCGGCGGCCGGCATTAACACCGCAAACATTACGCTCACCTTGAACGGCACCAACGTCTCCGCAAGCCTGGTCTTCAGCGGCGGACCCAATACTTGGAACGCCAGCTACACCGGGCTGCAATTAAATCAGACCTATGCCACGGTCATTAGCGTGACCGATAACAATAGCGTCAGCGCCAATGCCATGTTGAGCATTGACACTTGGAATCCGGTCATGCAGGTCGAGTCGGAAGATTTTGATTTCGACCCCACTCAAAGCCCCGTTCTTGGCAATGGCAACCGTTACATTGACAATCCAATGCCCACAGCTCCCGGGGTTGCCGCCGCCAATAGTTATGAGAATCAACTGGGCGTTCCAGGGATTGATGAGTTCGGCGCCTCTGCGACAGGTCACGCCCAATACCGCCCGCGTGATGCCGTTGCCACCACCGCAGTCACCGATACCGCGCGGCGGCAGTTTATCAACGGCGCTGTGGCCTACAATGTCGGGTTCCTCGGATCCGGCTTCTGGCAGAATTACACCAAGACATGGCCAACCGGCACGTTCAATGTCTATGCCCGCGTGGCCTCCGGCGCCAACATCGGCACGCTTTACTCGTCGATGTCCACGGTCATCGCCGGGTGGGGCACCACCAACCAGATCACCCGGCACATCGGTTCGTTTGCCATTCCGAGCACCGGCGGCTACTCGTCTTACTTTTACACGCCTTTGATTGACCCGTTCGGCAATTATGCGCAGGTGACCCTGGGCGGCACAAACACCATCCGGTCAACCGAGTTGGTGGCCAATCAAACCGAGACGCCAAATGCGTCTTACGGACTCAACGTCAACTTTTACATGCTGCTCGCTCCCAGAACCGACCTCCCCCGTGTTGATGCTGTTTATCCGAATGGGTTCGTGCCCATGCAAGTAACCAACACCCTCTCGTTCGTTGCCAGCAGCCCGGCTTACGGCATCAATACCAACAACATTCAGGTGACGTTGAACGGCGTCAACATTTCCACGAATCTGGTGTTCAGCGGCACGTCGGCAAGTTGGAACGTCAGCTATCCTGGCCTGCTGCCCAACATGGCTTACACCGCCGTCATCACCATAACCGATAACAACAATCAAACCCACACGACGACGGTGAACTTCGACACCTTTGGCCAAAACAACTACACTTGGGAAGCGGAAGACTTTGACTTCGATCCAAGCTTAAGCATTGTTACAAACGGCACCGGCCTCCGTTACATTGATAATCCGGTCCTGACTAACAGCCCGGCGACCAACAGTTATTTAGGTCAAACGGGCGATTCTGGAATTGATGAATCTCCACTTTTCCAGGACATCGTCGGCACTTACCTCTATCGCGGTGTGAATGATTACGTGTCAACGGAAGTCACCAGTGATACGCTCCGGCAGAAATACTTGAACGTCCAGTTGGCAAACGACGAGCCTTCCATTCAGGACTACGATGTTGATTTCTTCACCAACTGGATTGATTATACCCGCACATTACCCACCGGTAATTTCCTTCTCTATGCCCGGATGTCTGCCGGCAATGGCGCTTTCAATATGACGTGCGCGCAAGTGACCAGCGGAGCCGGAACCATGACCCAAACGACCAACATTTTGGGCAGTTTCGTGGGTTCAGGCACCAGTTTCGCCACCTGGCAATATGTGCCGCTCACCAACGCTGCCGCCGGTTCGCTGGTGATCCTTTCGCTCGGTGGAGTTGAGACGCTCCAAATGACGGGTGACGCCAACGAAAACGCGAACTACTTCATGCTTGTGCCCGTTCTGCCCGCCATAAAAGCATCTGTCAGCGGGTCAAGCGCCGTCCTTTCGTTCCCGACGTTATCGGGACTCAACTATACGGTCTATTATAAGAATAATCTGACCGATCCCGGTTGGACGCCGCTGGGAAGTCTGTTGCCGGGCAATGGCATGATCCAGTCGGTGACTGACAGCTTGACGAGTCAAAGCCATCGTTTCTACCGGCTGGCGGTTCAATGATCAAACTTTGAGAGACAATGTATTAAAAGCTGCCGCTTTCAAATCATGAGCGTGATGACAAAGTTGTGGACAATTCAGCTACAATGAAAAAGGCGCTTGAAAACACACCGGTGCTGAAAACAACACGCCCTGGCCCGGGTGGAACCGGCGCAGGCGTTTTAAGACGGGGCGGATACGCCGGGCAAGCTGGTTTCACCTTGATCGAGTTGCTGGTAGTAATAGCCATTATTGCCATTCTTGCGGCTTTACTCTTGCCGGCTTTGGCTAGTGCCAAAGAAAGGGCCAAACGTGCCAAGTGCATTAGTAATTTAAGGCAGATTGGCATCGGAACGACCATCTACGCCGGTGACAACAATGATGTCGTTGTTCAAGCACGCCCACAAAGCACACAGGTGGCCGGCAGCAAAGCATGGGTGCAATTGGATTTGAATGTGTCGGATGCGAATGGGTTAAAATCAATAGGCTTGATGGTGCAGTCGAACGTTCCTTCCATTTGGACGTGTCCCGACCGCCCCACCTTTCCTAACTACGACACCACCTATAATGAATGGAATATAGGTTATCAATATTTCGGGGGCATCACTACTTGGGTCAATCCGGTTTACCCTGCCGGAACCCCAAGCTTCAGCCCTGTAAAACTTGGCAATGCCAAACCGTGGTGGGTGCTCGCGGCGGATGCTGTGGTCGAAGTTGACACGGGTTGGGGTGGCGTGCCTGGCAATGGTGATGATCCTGAAAACTACGTAAACCTGCCTCCGCACAAGAGGGGGACTTCGCTCTTTCCCGCTGGTGGCAATGAGGTGTTTTGCGATGGTTCGGTTCAGTGGATAAAGAGTCAACAAATGAGTATGCTGACTACTTGGGATACCGTCGGCAGGAAATGTTATTTCTATCAGGACAATAGAGATTTTCCAGCTCTCTTGATAGCGCATATGTATTCGGCTTCTATGGTTCCGCAATGAAGTATGTGAATGATGCACGCGGGGATTGTGCGACTTTTATTTTATTAAACGCATTGTGAACCGCGCCTCATTTTCCTTTCTGGCAATCTTTGCTTTAACCGGAACATTGGTCGCCCAGCCCTATACTCCGCCCGGCAATGAACGCGTGGATGCTGTCCTAGACTCCGGCTGGCGGTTTATCCAGCAGAACGTTTCGGGAGCGCAAGCCACCAACTTCGACGATTCGTCCTGGACGAATGTGAACCTGCCACATACTTGGGACATTCCTGATGGACAGGATGGTCCCAGCACGACTTATTACCGTGGCATTGGCTGGTATCGAGCTCATTGCACGGTGAACAGCAGTTATGCCGGACTCCACTTTTTCCTGAAATTCGACGGCGCGTTCTTGGACGCCAATGTTTGGATCAACGGAAATTATCTTGGCGAACATCAAGGGGGTTTTGCGGCATTCGTCTTCGACATTACCCCTTACGTCAATGTTGGCGCGGACAATGTCATCGCCGTTGAACTTAATAATTCCTTCAACACTAATCTCCCGCCGTTGAATGCGGACTTCACGATGTGGGGCGGCATTTATCGGGACGTGCATTTGCTGGTGACAGATCCGGTGCAAATCTCTCCGCTGGATTACGGCTCGTCCGGCGTATATCTCACAACTACCAGTGTCAGTGCCAACTCCGCCAATCTTCAGGTTAACACCGTTGTTTCCAATTCCATGGCAATGGCGCAGACGGTGACCGTTCGCGCCGTTGTGACCGACGCGGCGACAAACATCGTGACGACGCTGACCAATGTAGTAACTATCCCGGCCTCGTCGGTTTCAAACGTGGTGGCGGGCACGGTCATCGCCAATCCGCACCTGTGGAACGGCCTGACTGATCCGTATCTCTATAAAACTTTCGTTGAAGTATGGAACGGCACGAACGTGGTGGATGTGGTGGCGCAGCCGCTGGGCTTTCGATATTTCAGCGTGGATCCCACCAACGGCTTTTTCCTCAATGGTCAGCATTATGACCTGCATGGCGTGAACATGCATCAAGACTGGCTGAATTGCGGCTGGGCATTGACCAACGCGCAGCGGGACACGAACTTCATATTTCTCAAGGAAATCGGCGCCACTTTTCTCCGCCTTTCACATTACGAGCACAACGACTATACTTACCAACTGGCGGATCAAAATGGCATTTGCGTCTGGAGTGAAGTCCCGATTATTGATTACATCACCACTTCCGGGGCGTTCACCAGCAATGCCCTGCAGCAACTGCGCGAAATGATCCGCCAGAGATACAACCATCCCAGCGTGGTCTGCTGGAGCGTGTATAACGAAATCACACTGAGCATGGGCGATCAGGGCGTCGGCACCTTCAGCACCACCAACCTCATCAACCAGGAAGTTCAGCTCGTCGGTCAGGACGATTCGACCCGGCCTTCCACCGCCGCCGCCAACACCAGCGACAATGACCCTTCGACCCTTTACACCCAGCTCATCGCCTTCAACAAGTATTACGGGTGGTATTCAAGTCCGCTGAACGGAATAGGCGCCTGGGCTGACAATATCCACGCCAATTATCCCACCCGCTGCATCGGTGTGAGTGAATATGGCGCGGGGGCCAGCATCTATCAACACAGCGAGAATCCAACATTTCCTGCGAATACCGCCAGCAACTTTCATCCCGAGGAATGGCAAAACATCGTCATTGAAACGAACTGGCAAATGATGGCGGCGCGCCCGTTTCTCTGGTGCAAACTGGTGTGGACTTCTTTTGACTTCGCCTCGGATGGACGAAACGAAGGTGACACGCCAGGCCGGAATGACAAAGGGCTGGTTACTTATGACCGGCAAACACGCAAAGACGCCTTTTATTTTTTCAAGGCCAACTGGACGACCAATCCGATGGTCTATATCACCGGCCATACTTTTACCAACCGGCTGACGAACGCAATAACGGCCAAGGTTTATGCCAACTGCGATTCGGTCGAGCTTTTTGTCAACGGCGCGTCACAGGGCAGCGTCACGAGTTCCAATTGCATTTTTACCTGGCCGGTCGTTCTTTCGGGCGGGACCAATTCTGTTCAAGCCATTGGAATCAAAGGCGGAATTGATGTCACTGATTCGCTGATCTGGATTGCGCCAGCATCCCCGCCGGCGGTTGCAATCGTCAATCCGGCGACGCCAACGGTTTTCCTCAACAGCACCAATGTCGCGCTGTCGTTGTCGGCGACGGCGATTGATTACGAATCAAATTCCGCGCCGGCAATGACGACCGCCTGGAGCCAAACCGGCGGTCCCGGCACAATTACTTTTGGAAACACGACCGCACTCGCGACAACGGCGAACTTCAGCACGAATGGAGCTTATAATTTACAATTTCAAGCAACAAAAGGAGCTTTGACATCAAGCGCCGGATTGACCGTCGTCGTCGGCAACGTGCCGTATGGTCCGACGCTCAATGTGCGATTTCCTTTTGACGATGCCGGTCCCGGCACAACCACGCCCAGCGACACCAGCGGCGGAGGGGTGAATGTCGTCCTGCAAATGATCAATCAAAGTGGCGGAACCACCAACCTGCACGGAGCCGCCAATTCCGGAGTCGCGGGTTTGACTAATCCCAACCGGGCGTTGAACCTTTCCTCAAACCCCAACCAGGGGACTTCCGGTGTCAGCGGTAATTTTGCTGCTGTCACCAATTCCGCCCTCGGTTTCGGAAACGTCAACAGCTTCGTCGTAACGATGTGGATGAAACCGTTGTATCTTTTGCCGGCGAACATCGGTCCGCGAATGTTCATTTTGGGCAACAGCACCAACAGCGATTGCGGCACGGCCAACAGCATCGGGATGAAATTTCAGGACGCGGCCGATTTGTATTTTTTTGTCAACACCGTTCAGGCGACGGCGGCGTTTGGCTTCAACCTGCCGACGAACAGTTGGATTTTTGTGGCGATGGCCTATGACCACACGAACGCGACGATTTATGAAGGAACCGACGTGACGCCGGCGACGTTGATCAGCACCACGCCGGCAGCCGGGCAGACAGTTCCGTTGGGAAGCGCGGCTTCTTTGTTTCTGGGCAATCGCCCTGACCGCGCCCGTTGTTTCGCAGGTTGGATTGATGATTTCCGATTTTATACCGGCGCGGGCGATTTAAGTTTCGTTGAAAGCGTGCGGCAATCCGCATCGGGACCGTCAGGCTTGACCGCTGTGCCGGGGAATAACCAGGTCAGTTTAAGTTGGAATACTTTACTCGGCGCGAGCAGTTACAACATTAAACGTTCAACCATAAGCGGCGGTCCTTACAGCCCGATTTCGTCACCAGGCACAGTGGCAGCGACAAACTACGTTGATTCAACCGCAGTCAGCGGGACGACTTATTATTATGTGATTTCAGCAGCAACTTCGATCAGCGAAGGGCTTGAAACGGCCAACTCTCCTACGGAAGTCAGCGCAACACCTTTGGGGTCTCAAGCGGTCTTCATTTCCATTCTGTCGTCGGGTAATAACATGACAATTACCTGGCCGGCAGGTGCCCTTCAATCCGCAACCAATGTTGCTGGTCCATGGATTGATCTTGGTAATGCTGTATCGCCGTATGTTGTAATACCCTCTGAATCACAACGGTTTTATCGGGTCAGGTTGCAGTGATTCAAGCTAATCTGGCAAAATGTTTTAAGCAAAATGACCATTAAACCTTGAAACCTTCCTTTGTCGTCGTGAATCTCGCAACAAAACAGCCAGGTTCATATCCGCGCCAATGGATTCGTTTGAAATTGCGTCGAGCAAGATAATTCTGGACTTTATTAATCGTAAGACTTGTAATTTGGAAATCAGCAACCGAGTAAAAATTATCAGCCGGGTCGCAAATTCGAGGTTATTGAGGCTTGCTTCAACCTCAATCTTGATCGTGTCAGGCCTTTTCATGGCCGTCAGCCCGGTGATTCCGGCGCAAGGGCAAAACGAGATTTTGACAGACGCAGTTGATGTCATATCGCTGCCGGCAGAACAGGCTTCACGTTTTCTAAAAGTCAGAGTAACTGGCGTGGTGACCGCCGCAGATCCGGCCTTGATGGGCAGATTCTTTCTTCAAGATTCGTCAGGCGGAGTGTTTGTGGACAACGCGCACGGCCTTCGTCCTGAGCCTGGCGATTTGGTTGAAGTTTCTGGGATAACCTATGCCGGCGCTTATGCCCCAACTATCACTGCGCCAAATGTGAGGAAGATTGGGGTCGCTCCTCTGCCGCCAGCGAAACCTGTTTCCGTGGAACAATTGATGTCGGGTTCCGAAGACAGCCAGCGAATCGAAATTCCGGGCATGGTCAGAGATGTGCAATTGGACGGAACCCGGCTGGCCATTGATCTGGTGGAGGGCAGATACCGTTTTCGTGCTTATGTGACGGTCCCATTAAATTATCAGCCTATAAAATTGATTGGGTCACAGGTTCACATTAGCGGCACTGCCGCAGAAGCTCACAATCGATCATTGAGGCAGTTGATTTTCGTGGAAGTCTACATTCCCAATCTTTCGGATTTGGTGGTTGAAACACCAGAATTGACCGACCCTTTTGACAAACCTTTAATCCCTCTCAATAAGCTTGCACAATACCGGCGGGAAAATTCATTGGGCCAGCGGGTTCATGTTCGGGGAGCTGTGACTTATCAAAAACCCGGTGAATATGTGTTCCTACAGGATGCCAGCGGCGGCCTTCAACTTCATACCCGTCAATCCGAGGTTTTATCGCCGGGAGAGGTTATAGAGGCGGTTGGTTTTACAAGTTTTGAAAATTACCTGCCAGTCTTGCAGGATGCCACTTTTCGAGGAACAAAAGAACCGAAGACACCGATAACACCCAAACCTGCGACCATTGAAGAATTGCAAAATGGCCTCCATAATGCGGAATACGTTTCGCTGACCGGCCAGTTGATAGAACGAACGGCCAAGCGGGGAGACCGGTCAGGCAACACATCGTCGGATATCACGACCGTTCTGGTCCTGCAAGGAACCAATTTCACGTTCACTGCTGAAGCCGATGATATTCAGGGCCGGGAGGAGCTGGAAGCTATCCCCATCGGTAGTTTGGTGGAAGTAAACGGGATTTGCCTGACGGAAATTGACAGCGTTGGCAAGCTGAAATCGTTTGAGATCCTGATGCCGAGTCCCGGGGATTTTAAAATCCTCAGGAAGCCAAGCTGGTTTACGCCTCAACGTCTCCTGATCGGCTTTTTGGTCGTGTGCGGCCTGCTGGTTGTAATTTTTAGCTGGACCATCATGGTTTCAGCGGAATTAAAATTTCAGAAAGCGGCGCGCAAAGAGTCGGAGCTGCAATTCAAGGCTGTTTTGGCGGAAAGAACTCGTCTGGCCCAGGAACTGCACGATACGGTTGAGCAGACGCTTACAGGTCTTGCCTTGCAGTTGGACACGTCGGTCAAACTATACGCACAAAATCCGGCGGACGCACTCCACCATCTCGAGCTGGCCCGCAAGCTGATGTCCCGAAGCCAGACGGAAGTCCGCCAGTCGGTTTGGGATTTGCGCCGGCTGGTTCAGGAACATTTTGATCTTCCGAGCGCCTTGCTTGAGACCGCCCGGCAGATTACGGGCAATACGAAAATCCTTGTTGATCTCGAAACCAAGGGCCAACTGCGTGCGTTGCCGGAAATCATAGAAGAAAACTTTCTGCGCATTACACATGAGGCGCTAACCAATGTTATTAAACATTCGCGCGCGACCTCGGTGATCATTCAACTGGAATTTGGCGCGCAGCAGGTGGTCTTGCGGATTCAGGATAATGGTCAGGGTTTTGATCCACAGAATGCCGCCGGCCGGCGCGAGGGCCATTTTGGCCTGTTGGGCATTTTGGAAAGGGTTAAACGACTCGGTGGTCATTTCGACCTGATCAGCGCACCCGGACAGGGGACGACTGTGCAGGTCGCAATTCCACTAAATCCTAATATCGAAGTGCCTTCCGGGACACTTCAGTTTGCAATTTTTCCATGAAGAAACCAGATAAAATCCGCATCCTGATTGCCGACGACCATTATATTGTCAGGATCGGGTTGATTGCGCTGGTGAACACTGAACCGGATATGGAAGTGGTGGCAGAAGCAGCCGATGGAGCCCAGGCGCTTGAGCTTTTTGGACAATTTCATCCCGACCTCGCACTATTGGATATGCGGATGCCGATTAAAAACGGCATCCAAACCACGATCGAGATTAAGGCCAGATTTCCCGCTGCGAAGGTCTTGATGCTGACCGCATTTGACGGTGACGAAGAAATTCACAAGGCGCTGCAGGCCGGAGCGCAAGGCTATGTGTTTAAAAATTCTTCCGGCGAGAAGCTCATTCCGGCGCTGCGATCGGTGCTGGCCGGCCAGCGCTGGATTCCAAAAGAAGTTGCCAGCCGGCTGGCTTCCCGGAAAACTTTTGAAGAATTAACCCAGCGCGAAATCCAGATTTTGAACTTGCTGGCCAAGGGGCTGGCAAACAAGGAAATTGCCGATGTTCTAAACATAACCGAATATACGGTGAAAGATCACTTGAAAAACATTCTTGCCAAACTCCGTGTGTCAGACCGGACCGAAGCGGTCACCACGGCCATTCAACGAGGCATCATTCATCTGTAAAGTCTTTAAGCAGCCCGCCGAATAGCAGGACTCGGTGCCTTTTCTCTTATGCCCCCCCCCGAAAGAGGGATGATAAGAATTCTAGCAAGACTTAACATGGCAACGATTTCAGGCGGCTCAAAATTTCGAGCGCATTGGTTGATCATGGGCATCGCAATGGCAGATAAAGCAATGAAAATGCTACGAAGTGACCTTACAAGAACTGGGTGTTCTTCATTCAGGTCGAGAATGGACGCTCTTGAAATTTCGGCGCGAAGCTGTTCGTCGAGGCGATTGGCGTAAAATGAAACTGCCGGCAGTTTGTAAATAATAAAAGGCGAGTGATGAAATTTTCCTTAAAAAAGTTGCTGGTGATTTTCAGCGTGATTTATTTTGGCGCAGCCGGGTCAATGATTGCCCGGCAATATGTCCCTCCGGTCAATCATCGTGTGGACATCAATTTGGATGCCGGCTGGCGGTTTGTCCGACAGGATGTCGCGGCAGCCCAAAACACCGACTTTGATGATTCAACATGGACAGGTTTAACCTTGCCGCATACGTGGAATAATCTCGACGGGCAGGAAAGCGGGGAGGCTTATTATCGCGGCATCGGCTGGTATCGGAAACATTACCTGGTGGATAAGGGTCTTGCCGGC
The DNA here is from genome assembly GCA_963738245.1 of uncultured Verrucomicrobiae bacterium. GTDB lineage: Bacteria > Verrucomicrobiota > Verrucomicrobiia > Limisphaerales > UBA11358 > UBA11358. The sequence continues at coordinate 174,358 of CAVTWB010000012.1, read as the reverse complement.
CGTCATTTTTTCCTGAAATTTGACGGCGCATCTTTTGTCGCCGATGTTTACGTCAACGGCACCTTCATCGGCGAGCATCAAGGCGGGTTTTCAGCGTTTGTTTACGATATTACTCCCCACCTCAATATCGGTGGGGATAATCTGATTGCCGTGAAGGTTAACAACGCCGTCAATACCAACATTCCTCCGTTGTCCGCAGACTTCACATTTTTCGGCGGTTTGTATCGTGACGTCCATCTGCTCGTTACCGACCCGGTGCAGATATCTCCGCTGGACTATGGCTCTCCCGGAATCTATTTGAAAACGACCGGTGTCAGTTCCAATTCCGCGAATCTGCAAGTGACCGCCATCCTTTCCAATTCAACTGCGATAACGCAGATCGTAACAGTCCGAAGCGTTGTCACCGACGCGGCGACAAATTTTGTGGCCGTTCTTACCAATGTTGTGATGCTGGCACCGGCGGCAGCATCAAATGTCGTTGCTTCGACAACCATTGCCAGGCCGCATTTGTGGGACGGGCTTTCAGACCCGTATCTGTATCAGACTTTCACGGAAGTCTGGAAAAACTCAAAAGTCGTTGATTTAGTTGTTCAGCCGTTAGGTTTTCGCTACTACACAGTGGATGCCAACAACGGATTTTTCCTGAACGGCCGGCATTACGATTTACACGGTGTGAGCATGCATCAAGACTGGGTGGACCGCGGCTGGGCGACCACTGATTCGCAGAGAAACACAAACTTCATGTTCCTGAAAGAGATTGGTGCCACGGCTGTTCGTCTATCACATTATGAACAGAATGATCATACCTACCAACTGGCGGATCAAAATGGGATTGTTCTCTGGACCGAGCTTCCGCTCGTTAATCGCATTACCGAATCTCCCGCGTTTTACGACAGTGCCAAGCAACAGCTTGTCGAACTCATCCGGCAACGTTACAATCACCCGTCAGTGATTTGCTGGGGCGTGTTTAACGAGGTCACTCTAAAACCCGGCCCAAGGCCGGTCAGCCTAGTCCGCCAGTTGGCCGCACTTGCCGCGCAGGAGGATCCCACGCGCCCTTCCACCTCCGCAGCCAATTCCCGCGACGATGAACCATCCAGTTGGTGCACCGAACTGAATGCCTTCAATAAGTATTTCGGCTGGTATAACGGCACGCTGGAAGAATTTGGCCCATGGCTTGACGAGATCCATGCGAAATATCCCGAAAGACGAATTGGCATAAGCGAATTTGGCGCTGGTGCCAGCATCAACCAGCACAGCGAGGATCCGGTGCGAGAGCCCACCCAGGCCGGCCACTATCATCCCGAGGAATATCAGAATCTCTTTCACGAAACTTACTGGCAGGCGTTGCAGGCGCGGCCGTTTATCTGGTGCAAGTTCGTTTGGAACATGTTTGATTTCGCCGTTGGCGGGCGCGATGAAGGGGACACTCCAGGACGCAATGACAAAGGGTTGGTGACGTATGACCGTCAAGTTCGAAAGGACGCCTTCTATTATTATAAGGCCAACTGGACGACGAATCCGATGGTTTATATCACCGGACATACCTTCACCAACCGATTGACCAATAGCATCACCGCCAAGGTATATGCCAATTGTGATTCAGTCGAACTGTTCGTCAACGGAACTCCGCAGGGCAGCATCACCAGCACCAACTGTATTTTTACCTGGCCGGTGACATTGTCAGGTGGAACAAACATTGTTAAGGCAGTTGGTAACAAGGGCAATGCTCAAGTCTGCGACTCATTGGTATGGTTTGCCCCGGTTTCGATGTTAACAACCAAGGCAACGAGACCGGTATTCTTAAACACTACCAATAGCGTTTTACAGTCGTCACTTTCCGTTCCACTTGGCCAGAAAAGCAAATTGAGCGAAGAGTGATATCGTAGAAAAGGACAAAATAACGAATTACATTGCCCGAGAATCCCTCGAAAGAGGGATGGATATGACTGCCCTCATTACTGTAAAGTGCGCCGAAATAATCTAATATCAGCCCAACCTTACCATTTGTTCATGAAAAAGCATTTTTATAATCTCTACGGCTTTATTTGCTCGATCGTCGGCTTGGCGTCGGCCATGCTATTACTGCTCGCCCAAGGCGCACCGGCAGCGCAGGTAATCCAGACTTTGCCGTTCTATGACAGTTTTGATTACACGCCGGGCGGGCTGGCAGCCGCTTCGACAACCGTCTGGGAAACATGCTATAACACCGCCAACATCGCCGTCACCAGCAACAGTCTGACCCTGGCCGGATTTGTGCCCTCCGCTGGGAACAGTGTTTATGGAGCCTCTTCCGGCACAAGATTCGCCGGAACTCAATTCACCACCCAAACCAATACCGATGGCAATACTGTTTATGTTTCATTCCTGTATCAAGTCACCGCTTATCCCGCAACCAGCCCTGGAGTCATTGCTTTTCTTGACTCGACCAATATCGGAACCAGTTCCAGTGCTCCTGTGCCGGCACATGCCGGTCTGGCACTGCTCATGGATCACACCGGCCACATTGGAATAAATGCAGGTTCGACGACTAATACCGGTGCACAATTTGAAAGCGCGGCCACGGCGTTGAGCAACACGGTGTTGATCGTGGCCCGTTACACTTTCCACCCGGCCAGCAAAGATGTTGTTGGCCTCTGGGTGAATCCCGGCAGTGCGAACTACGGAGCTGCCACTGCACCTCCCCCGGATGCAACCGTCACGAATAGCTATGACTTGGGCTATCTGGCCAATTTCACACTTTCATACCGTGGCGGGGACAGCACTTTTGGTGAAAAATGGGATGAAGTCCGGATCGGCACGAACTGGGCCCAGGTAGTGCCGTCGAGCAATGTGCCTGGACCGGTTAGCGCGGCTCATTCGGAGATGATCAGTGCAAACCCCACTTCGCTGATTGCAAATGGAACGAGCACTTCAGTGGTGAAGTTGCAGGCCCGGGATATCAACGGCATCAACCTTACTACCGGTGGAGCGGCGGTGACTTTCTCTAATACCCTCGGCGCCATCAGTTCCACCACGGACAATGGTGACGGAACTTATCAGGCGACTCTGACATCGCCCACCAACCTCGGAACCGCGAAGATAACGGCCAAACTGGGCGGAACCGCAATTGCCACCATTGGCACGGCCACCAATTCAGCTTCATTGACGGTCAATTTCATTCTAGGCCCGGTCAGTGCGACTGCTTCCACCGCCGTGGCCAGCCCAACCACCGTAGCCGCTGATGGCAGCACCGCCTCTACCATCACCATTACGGTCATGGACGACTACAATCATCCTATTGCCGGGCAAACGGTGTCGTTGAGCGTGAGCGGTTCAGGCAATGCTGTCTCCACTCCGGCACCCACTGGTGTCAACGGCCAGACCACAGCAACGCTCACGTCCACTGTAGCAGAAACGAAGACCATCACCGTCACCATCGGTTCCATCCAGATTAACGCACAGCCCACAGTCACCTTTACCGCACAAGGTGTCAGCGCCTTTAATTCGACCGCCGTCGCCAGCCCGAACACAGGATTGGTCGCGGACGGAGTCTCTGCTTCGACGATTACTGTGACGGCTGAGGACGGGAGCGGCGATCCGTTGTCCGGGAAAACGGTGGCGCTGGCCGTGAGTGGTTCGGGAAACATTCTGACGCAACCAAGTTCAACGACCGATGTTAACGGCCAAATCACCGCCACGCTCCAGTCCACCATGGCTGGGACAAAAACGATAACCGTGACGGTTGACGGAACCGTCATCAACGCGCAGCCGACGGTGACCTTTGTGGCCGGGGCGGCGACGCAGATCGTTTTCACCTCCGAACCGGTGACCACGCCAGTGGGGGTGACGATGCCCAGCATAGTGGTTCAAATTGAAGACCAATTAGGCAACGCTGTTCCACAGAGTGGCGCCATGGTAACACTGGTGTTGAGCGCCGGGACGCTCTCGGGCACCAACCCGCAGGTGACCGATGCGGGCGGAAAAGCCACATTTAGCGACTTGTCGATCCAGCCGATTTCCTCGGGGCTGTTCCTGACGGCCAGCGTCTCCGGATTCAGCCCCGTCCAGAGCAGCCTGTTCAACGTGCCGCCAAAAACCTTCTACAAAGTCAACAATACGACCGCGTTGAATTTGCCGGCGAGCTGGACGGCAATTGAAGGAGGCACTGGTCCGGCCGGTCCGCCGACCACCGATGGTCTCGGTGTCTGGGATACTAATTCCACAGGAGGCACTGTGGATATTGGTGCCAGCGCGAGCTGGTATGGTCTGGTTATGGGCGCCAATGGGGCAGTAACCATCACCGATACTGTCGGTGGCAACACGCTGACGCTGGGTGCCGGCAGCCTTGACGGATCCGCCGCTGTTCACAGCTTTACGATGAACAACAGTGTCGCTTTAAGCGCCGACCAGACTTGGAAATGGACCCCTAATGCATATACTCTGACCCTTGCTGGTAATTTGGATACCGGTGGGCATCAACTCACGATCAACGGGCTTAACGGCAACGGTCCCGAGAAGTTTAATGGCGCGATTATTGGCAATGGCGGATTGACCCTGACGGGCAGCGCCGCTGTGACGTTGAGTGGCACAAATACCTACTCCGGCAACACTACGGTCAGTGGCGGCAAACTGATCATCAATACGAATGGCTCAATTGCCAATACGCTGACCATCACTCTGGCCACCGGCACCACACTCGATGTTTCTTCGGCTTCCCCGTTCACGCTATTTGGTGGCCAGACTCTTTCTGGGGGCACGAACGTAACCGGGACCGCCACGATCGCAGCCAGCACAAAGAATGGTCCCGGCACGTTGATCCTGGCGACCGGCGCACAGGCGGCCTTTACCGCTTCAGGCAATGCCAGCAGCAATAGTGTTACCGTCGGGGGGATCAATGTTCAGGGCGGAGTAACTCTTAATGGCAATGCGATTACCGTCAATGTGACCGGCGTGCCGCTGCCGGCGGGAACCTACACCTTGATGACCGCCACCAACGGCTTTGCCGTGAATGGATCGTTGCCCATGCCGACCATCACGGGCCAGGGAATTGCCGGCGGCTCCCTGCCGCAAATTGTGATCAATGGTCAGAACCTGCAACTCGAGGTGGGCTTCAGCGTTTCGCCAGCCAGCATGACCAACAATTGTGGCGATTCGGCCACCTTCAGCGCCACTCCGCCGTTCGAGGCCACGAGTTATCAATGGTATGATCCTTCTTCCCAACCGATCATGGGTGCCACCACCACGACGCTCGTGCTGTCTGACACGCATCCCTCCGACAGCGGCACTTACACGATTGTCGCGACCGGTCCGACCGGCAATCTCACAAATTCGGTGCAGCTGCTGACCGTGGATTCCGCTCCGCCGCTCATCACCCTTAACGGAACCAGCCCGATGGTGATTGCGCTGGGCAGCATTTACACCGAGCTTGGGGCGACGGCTTATGACACATGTCCTGGGAACAGTCTGGTGGTGACCACCACCGGCAGCGTCAACACCGGCGTGGTGGGGGTATATGACATCACCTATTCGGCAACCACGGGCGCCGGCGTCCCGGGCAGCCTGACGCGGACAGTGCAGGTGGTTGATCCGGTCCTCCAGAACCTTGCCATCACGCCATCATCCATTGCTCCTCAATGCGGCAGCAACGTGACATTCACGGCCTCGGTCAATGGTTTGCCGCCGATCACCTATCAATGGTATGACAACCAGGCCAACGCCATCCCCGGGGCCACCAATGCCAGCTACACGCTGGTGGACCCGACCGACGCCAGCGCGGGCATTTACACGGTGGTTGCCCAAAATGCCTACAACTCTGTGACCAATATCGCGACCATCACTTCGGTTCTGCACACAGCCCCGCCGGTCATGACGCTCAATGGCGCCAACCCGGTCAACCTGCTGCTGAACAACCCGTATGTGGACGCCGGCGCGACGGCGTATGACCTGTGCGCCCAAGCCGGCTTGCCCGTGAGTTCCAACAACCCGGTGAATGTTTCCGTGGCGGGCGCTTATACCGTGACCTATTCGGCCACAACCGTCGACGGCACTCCGGGGACGATCACGCGGACCGTCATTGTCAGTTCGACACCGAATTTCGGGCCCAATGTGCTGATATTTGATCCGACGATGACAAACATCCAGGACCAGATAACCGCAGTTTATGCGCAGCAGAAATACAACCAATTCGGCACGCAGCGCACCGCCATGATGTTCAAGCCTGGAGTCTATCCCAACCTTGACCTGCCGCTGGGCTACTACACCCAGGTGATTGGCCTGGGGCAGTCGCCCGATGACACCACCATTACCGGCGACCTCTATTCGGATGGGGTTTTGGTGAATGAAAACGCGACCGTGAACTTCTGGCGCGGGGCGGAAAATCTGGCCGTGGTTCCCACCAACAGCGGCAATTACGTCATCTGGGCGGTTTCCCAGGGCACCTCCTTCCGCCGCATGCACGTCCACGGCGAGGTGGACCTGGCAAATCATACGGATGGAAACTATGCCAGCGGCGGGTTTCTGGCTGATTCGATGGTGGATACCACCATCAGTTCCATCGCGCAGCAACAATGGCTCTCCCGCAACGACGTTTTTGGAAACTGGTCCGGGGGAGTGTGGAACATGGTGTTCGTCGGTGTTTCCAATCCGCCGGCGGGAACCTGGCCGGCCAAAGTCTATACCACCATTACCAATACTCCTCTGATTGCGGAAAAACCGTATTTATACTTGGACACCAACGGTAATTACGCCGTCATGGTTCCGGCCCTGGAGACCAACAGCTTGGGAACCACCTGGGCCTCCGGTCCGACGCCGGGAACGTCCATTCCCATCAGCCAGTTCTATGTGGCCAGCCCGGACACCGACACCGCCGCCAGCATCAACGCCGCCTTGAACTCCGGGCTGAATCTGATCCTGACCCCCGGGGTTTACCAGCTCACCGGCAGCCTGCTGGTGACGAGGCCGGACACCATCATCCTGGGGCTGGGCTACCCGACGCTGATTCCGCAAACCGGGACGCCCGCGCTGACGGTTTCCGATGTGGATGGCGTGAAAGTGGCGGGGCTGTTGTTCGACGCCGGCCCGGTGCAGTCCACCACATTATTGCAGGTGGGAGCCGGTGCCAGTTCCCTGAGTCATTCCGGCGACCCGATATTCCTGTATGACATCTCCATGCGCGTCGGCGGGGCGGTCGCCGGCACAACCTTGAGCTGCCTGCAGATTGATGCAAATGACGTCATCGGGGACAACCTCTGGCTATGGCGCGCAGACCATGGCACCGGCGTCGGCTGGACCCAGAACGTCTGTAATAATGGTCTGATCGTCAATGGCGACCGGGTGACGATGTATGGGCTGTTTGTCGAGCATCACGAACAGTATCAAACATTGTGGAACGGCAATTGGGGACGGCTTTACTTCTACCAGTCGGAATTGCCTTATGATCCGCCATCTCAAGGCGCCTGGTCCGAGGCTCCCGGCGTGGATGGCTATGCGTCCTACAAGGTCGCGGACCAGGTCACCAGCCATCAGGCCTACGGACTGGGCATCTATGCCGTGTTCATCGACAGCACAAACATCAGCTGCTTCAACGCCATCGAGACGCCAACCAATTCGCAACAGGTTAATATGCATGACATGATTGCGGTTTACATCGCCGGAAACACCAGCGGCAGCGGCGTCTCGTCCCTCAATCACATCATTAACGGCACCGGTGCCACACTCTCCGGTCCGGGCTTTGGCGGAACCGCAACGGCCAACAGCCTCTGGCTCAATCCCACGTTCAGCATCATCGCCGGCATGACCGGTTCCGGCGCCGCGATCACCTTTCCCGGCGAATCCTGGCATGCCTATCAACTGCAATATAAGAACAACGTGACCGACCCGGGCTGGTCAAATCTTGGCAGCCCCGTCGGCGGCAATGACGGGCTCCAGCCAATCAATGATCCATCCCCGGCCTCCAGCCGCTTTTATCGGATCGAAGCCTTTTAAGCATTTACCCTGGCCAATCTTAACTCTCAATTAAATAAACGGTAAAAATGATCCATGGATAATATCCTATGAAGTTTCAATGCCAGTTTGACCGGCATCACTGTTCTGGTTCTTTCTTAAGAACCAGAATGGCAAATCACGCGGTATGAAAAAACGGAGTCGTATCAGATTTAGCGCCCCACGCGCAGCAGAATCAGCAAATCAATCGCAAAGAAAATCACGATGATGATTTCCAGCCACAGCATCCGCTGTTCGTTCACCTCGGTGTGGGCGACACTGTAAAGTTTGTCGAGCTGGGCAAGGCGCTGTTCCACGCTGGCCCGCCATTGATCGAGATAAAATCGGTCACGAGCGCCGAGATAAACGCGGGCGAGGTGCCAATCGCCGAAAAATTTCGTGATGTGCGTGACCTCGTCGGTGAGTTTTGCCACGTCCACGCGGAAACGTCGCAACTGGCGCAGGATTTTGTTCGCGACACCGAACAGCGTGATGGGCCGCCGCTCCAAATCCTCGTAGGCACGGTCGAGATATTTGTCCAGCCGTTGGTCCATGACGCGGAATTCCTCCAGTTGCAGGTTCGCCAGTTCGAGCGCATACAACACGTCGTCCATGTAGCCGGACAAATCCACCACCAGCGCCGCGTCCCAGTCAATCACCACCAGGTCGGTGTTTTCAAATGAACGCTGGATGCGCAGCACCTCGGCCACCTGCGCCTCGCTCAACGTTTCCGCCGCCGTTTCCGTGAGCAGGCCCGCGACCGCACGCCGTTGTCCGGCGAGCCAGACGTTCGCATCCTTCGCGCCGTCCAGAACGGTCAGGCAAAAAACCGTGTAGGCTTCCGGCGACGGCGGAAATTCCGTGCGCCCGACGATTGAATCCTTGAGGTTGTCGCAAACCTCGGCGCACAACTTCTCCGCCACCGTGTCGAGCGTCAGGCCGTTGTCCAGTTTGGGATTGTGAAATGCCATCAAATTTTCCAGACCGCCTGTCTCGAACGCCGCCCGCATCATCACCGTGACCACGCCGACATCGTAAATGCGGATCAACAGCCGCACCGGCGCGCCATGGAGCTGCGAAGCCAGTGAATGCGGTTCAATGGCCAGCGGTTTGTATAGCGGCATGTCCTTGGGCAGGGTCCGGTCCATGCGGATCTCGAACGGGAACGGCCGTTCCGAAAGGATCTCCCGCACACGCGACGTGAGGATTTCATTCGCCACATCAAATGCGTAGAGGAAGACGACTTCACCTTTCATGCTGAATCAAGCTAACCGAAGCGCCCGGTTTGTCGAGCGAACCGGCATCGCCGGTAAAGCTTGCTCAACCTGATATTTCAACCACCGAGATAAGCGCTTTTCACCTGGGGATTCTGACGCAGCGACGCCGAGTCGCCCGACAACGTGATTTTGCCGGTTTCCAAAACATAGCCGAAGCTGGAGATTTCCAGCGCGCGTTTGGCGTTCTGCTCCACCAGCAAGATCGTCAAGCCGCGCTCGCGGTTGACCTCGACAATTTTTTCAAAAATAGTTTTCACCAGCAGCGGCGCGAGGCCGAGCGACGGCTCGTCCAGCATCAGAAATTTCGGCCGGCTCATCAGTGCCCGGCCAATCGCCAGCATCTGCTGCTCGCCACCGGAAAGGGTTCCGGCGATTTGCTGTTCGCGTTCCTTTAATCGCGGAAAGGTGGCGAAAACAAATTCCAGCTCCCGCCGGACAATTTTCTTGTCGCGCACAAGATACGCGCCCATCTGCAAATTTTCCAGCACGGTCAGGTTCGCAAAAATCATCCGGCCTTCGGGCACGTGCGACAAACCGCGCTTCACGATTTCGTGCGGCGGCAGGCCGGCGATATTTTGGCCGTCGTAAAAAATCTCCCCGGACTTGGGCTTCAGCAAACCGGAAATCGTTTTTAGCGTCGTGGTTTTGCCCGCGCCATTGCTGCCGATGAGCGTGACCAGACCGCCGGCCTGCGCGGACAAGGAAATACCCTGCAGCGCGTTGATCGCGCCGTAGCTCACGGTCAGATTTTTTACTTCCAGCATTTTATTCGCCCAAATAAGCGGCAATCACTTTTGAATCCGCGCGGACTTCAGCCGGTGTGCCTTCGGCGATTTTGATTCCATAGTCCAGCACGGCGATGCGTTCGCAAATTTCCATGACGACCTGCATGTCGTGCTCGACCAGTAAAATGGAAATCTGGAATTTATCGCGGATGAACCGGATGAGCCGCGTAAGTTCAACTTTTTCCGTTGCGTTCATGCCGGCGGCGGGTTCGTCCAGCAAAAGCAATTTCGGCCGTGCCGCCAGCGCGCGGACAATTTCCAAACGGCGCTGGTCGCCGTAGCTCAAACTTTTCGCCGGCTCGTCGCGGAATTTGCCGAGCTGGAAAATTTCCAGCAGCTCCATGACGCGGCCGGCAATGGATTTTTCTTCGGCGTGAAATCCCTTGCCACGCCAGAGCGCGTGTCGCACGTCACCGCGCAGATGCAGGTGAAACACCGCGCGGACATTGTCGAAAACGGTGAGCGACGGAAACAGCCGGATGTTTTGAAACGTCCGCGCAATGCCGCGCGCCGTGATGTGATACGGTTTGATGCCGACGATGGACTGGCCGTCAAAAATAATTCCGCCACCGGTCGGCTGATAAACGCCGGTGATGAGATTGAACGCCGTCGTCTTGCCGGCGCCATTCGGGCCAATCAGCCCGACCAATTCGTTTTGACCGATTTGCAAATCCAGTTCCGACACTGCCGTGAGTCCGCCGAAGCGGATGGTGGCCTGGTGGAGTTGGAGAAGCGCGGACATTTTTTATTTTGGCGCGGGAGATTTTTTAAAACTGAAAAGTCCCTGCGGCCGCGTTAGCATCAGCACAATCAGCAGCAGCGAATAAATGATCATGCGCGTGTTGCCAATCCACCCGAGATGATTCAAGCCGGCGAGCATCCGCAATCCCTCGGGCAGCAGCGTCAGCAGAATCGCGGCGAGAATGACGCCGACGGTGTTGCCCATGCCGCCGAGGATGACCATGACGACAAAGGTGATGGATTGCATGAAGCCGAAGCCGCCGGGCGTGAGAAATTGCTTGGAGTGCGCGTAAAGCCCGCCCGCGATGCCGGCGAAAAAAGCGCCAATAACGAACGCGGTGACCTTGTATTTCGTGGTGTTGATGCCCATCGCCTCGGCGGCCACTTCGTCGTCGTGGACGGCGATGAAGCCGCGGCCGTAGGTGGAATTGACGAGCGCCGCGACGACATAAACCGTCACCGCCGCGAGGCCGAACGTCCAGAACAAATTGGTCCAGCCATGCGCGACGCTCAAACCACGCGCGCCGCCGACGGCGTTCATGTTTTGAAAAATGACGCGGATGATTTCTCCGAAGCCGAGCGTGACGATGGCGAGATAATCGCCGCGCAGCCGCAGCGTGGGAATGCCGACGAGCAGGCCGGCGAGCGAGGCCGCGAGACCGCCCGCGAGCAGCGCGACGGCGAAAATGCCATTCGCGGCAAATATGTTCAGGTCGCCAAACTGATTCGTGATGACCGCCGAAGTGTAAGCGCCGACGGCCATGAAACCGGCGTGGCCCAACGAGAATTGTCCGGTGTAGCCGTTGATGAGATTGAGGCTGACCGCCATGACGATGCTGATCCCGATGTCATACAAAATATAGAGCCAGTAGGGATTTATTTTATCCGCGCCGAGTGAAGCCAGAAAACTCAACGCGAGTGTGCCGAGCAGAAAAGTTTTGGCGTGGCGGAAATTCATACCTTCTCGATTTCCTTTTTGCCAAGCAGGCCGGAGGGTTTTACGAGCAGAATCAAAATTAAAACGGCGAACGCGATGGCGTCGCGGTAGGTCGAGGAAACGTAGCCGGACACGAGTGTTTCGGTGACACCGATGATGACGCCGCCGAGCGCCGCGCCGGGCAGGTTGCCAATGCCGCCGAGCACTGCCGCGACAAACGCCTTGAGTCCCGGCAAAATGCCCATGAGCGGATCAATGGACGGATAATTGATGGCCCATAAAATGCCCGCCGCCGCCGCCAGTGCGGAGCCGAGCGCGAAGGTGAAGGAAATCACGATGTCCGTGTTCACACCCATGAGCGCGGCGGCTTCGGGATTGAAGGAAACGGCGCGCATCGCCGTGCCGATTTTGGTTTTCAACACGATGAACCGCAGCGCGAGCAGCAGCAGCAGGGTGACGGCGATGACGACGATTTGATTGCTGTTGAAACTCAAGCCGCCAAGATGGGTGACCGGAAAGGCGGGCAGAATGGCCGGAAATTTTTTTGGCGCGGCGCCAAAAAGAAATTGCCCGGCGTATTCCAGAAAAAGTGAAACGCCGATGGCGGTGATCAGCACGGTGAGTTTGGGCTGTTTCCGCAACGGGCGGTAGGCAAACCGTTCGATGATCACGCCGAGCGCGGCGCAGACGCCCATGGAAATTCCCATGACCACGAGCGCGCCGGCAATCGAGGGCAGCGGCAGCACCGCGGCGATTTTGGGCGCGAGATAAAATCCGGCGAACGCGCCGAGCATGAAAACGTCGCCGTGCGCGAAGTTGATGAACCGCAGAATCCCGTAAACCATCGTGTAGCCGAGCGCGATGAGCGCAAGAATCGAGCCGAGCGCCAGACCGTTGATCAACTGCTGTAAAAATTCAGTCATGCCTTACGGCTGCACTGTTTGGACATATTTGAATTGTCCGTTTTTGATCGTCAAAATCACGGCCGGCTTGGAGGCGTTGCGGTTGGCGTCCATCGTGAGGTTGCCGGTGACGCCGGGAAAATCCTTTTCCGCCGCCAGCGCGTCGCGGACTTTTCCGCCGTCGGTCGCGCCGGCTTTTTTCATCGCGTCCGCCAGCATCATCGCCGAATCGTAGCCGAGCGCGGCCATCGCGTCGGGCGTTTCGTTGTATTTGGCCTTGAACGCCTTCACAAAATTCTGCACGGCGGACGACGTGTCTTCCGGCGAAAAATGCGTGGAAAAATAATCGCCTTCCAGCGCCGCGCCGCCGATGGGCACGAGCGAGGAAGATTCCCAGCCGTCGCCGCCGAACAGCGGGACGGTGATGCCGAGCTGCTTTGCCTGCAACGCGATCAACCCGACCTCGGTGTAATAACCCGGAACAAAAATGCCGTCCGGGTTCGCCGCCTTGATCGCCGTCAACTGCGCGTTGAAATCCTTGTCGCCGCCGCTGTAATTTTCGTCCGCGATAATTTTTCCGCCGTCGGCCACAAAACCTTCCTTGAAAAATTTCGCTAGGCCGAGGCTGTAGTCGCTCTTCACATCGGACAACACGGCGACATTTTGCAGCTTGAGCGTATTGCGCGCGAAATTCGCCATGACCGTGCCTTGAAACGGATCAATGAAACAAACGCGGAAAATGTAATCGCCGGTCTCGGTCACTTTGGGATTTGTCGAGGACGGCGAAATCATCGGGATTTTATTTTCCTGGCAGATGGGCGCGGCTTCAAGCGAGCGCGACGACGCGACCTCGCCGAGAACTGCCACCACGCCGTCACTGGAAATCAATTTACGCACGACCGTCGCGGACTGACCGGCCTGCGACTGATTGTCCTCGGTGAGAAGCTGGATTTTTTTGCCAAGCACGCCGCCGGCGGCGTTGAGTTCGTCAATGGCGAGCTGCGTGCCCTTGTGCGACGACTGGCCGAACGTGGCCTCGCTGCCGGTGAGCGACGCGTATTCGCCAACCTTGATAACATCGCTGGTCGCAGCGGTGCCGCCCGGTGGTTTGCTGCAGCCGGCCAGAAAAAGTGAAACCGCCGCAGCGGCCAAAACTGATCCGCGCCAGATTTTCATGATGGCTCCAAAGGTTTGCATGATGATTTTTCTACGCCGTCCCACTCGCTCGCGGGAGGCTAGGAAATTCCGCGCCGGGTATCAATCTTGTTTCAAGCGCAACAATTCTTGACGAAAGCCGGGCTGGGCCAACAGCACTTATGTCATGCACCCGAGTTTTTCCTCACCTGCAAATTTCATTTGACAGACCACCGTTTGTTACCTACCGTTCGGTAAGTTTTTATGGCATATGCCACGAACCATTCCGAGACGCGGCAGCACATCCTGCGCGCGGCGCTGAAGCATTTCGCCAACGCCGGCTACGCCGCCACATCCGTCCAGCAGATTGTCAGCGACGCGAAGGTCTCCAAGCCGGCGCTGTATTATCATTTCCGCGACAAGGCCGCGCTGTTCGAGGCGCTGGTCAACGAGGCGCATGACGGACGCTTCCGCGTAGTGCAGGAAGCCGCCGCGAAGTCCAAAAACATCGGGGAGCAGTTGCGCGAGATTCTCGTCGCGCTGTTCGATTATTTTCACCAGAACCGCGAGCTGACGCGTATCGCGTTTTCCACCGCGTATGCCGCGCCGGGCGAAATTCCGTCGGACTTGAATCATCTTCAAAAATGCCAGCACAGCTTGGAGTTCATGCATGCGCTCATCAAACGCGCGCAGAAGAACGGCGAGCTGGACGGCCGTTTTGACAGCCGGGAGCTGGCCTACGGTTTTTACGGTCAGACGAATTTTTACATCACGGCGCACTTGCTCATGCCGGGTTTCCGTGCGAATCGTAAGGCGGCCGAGCGCGTCGTGGAATTGTTCCTGGTGGGCGCGGGCGCGAAGCAGAAACGGGGGTCAAAAAAATCATGAAACGGAAAATTTTTATCGCCATCGGAATTGTCGCGGCGATTTTTGTCGTGCTGGCCGGAATCAAGGCGTGGCAGATCCACGCGATGATTGAGTTCAACAACACGTTTGTGCCGCCGCCGGAAACCATTTCGTCCGCCGTCGCGCACGAGGAAAAATGGCAGGACACGCTCACCGCCATCGGCTCGGTTGACCCGCAGAACGGCGTGACGCTCGCCTCGGAGGTGCCGGGCACGGTCGCGGAAATCGCGGTTCCAGACGGCTCCATCGTGGCGAAGGACGATTTGCTGATCAAGCTCGACACCTCATCCGAGGAGGCGCAACTGCGTTCCGCCGAGGCGCAGACGGAACTGGCGCGGCTCAATGCCGACCGGACGAAAAAATTGCGCGCGGACAACACGGTTTCCCAGTCGGAGCTGGATCAGGCGGAGGCGACTTACGAACAGGACGCGGCCAACGCCGATGTCATCCGCTCGGCCATCGAAAAGAAAACCATCCGCGCGCCGTTCGCCGGCCGGCTGGGCATCTGGCTGGTGAACGTCGGCGCGTCGCTGGACGCGCGCCGGCCGCTGATCTCGCTGCAATCGCTCACGCCGGTGTATGTGGATTTTTCGCTGCCGCAGCAAAACTTGTCGCAGCTCAAGGCCGGCCTGGCGGTGCAGGTGACCAGCGACACTTATCCCGGCCGGAAATTCGACGGTGTGCTGACGGCCATCAATCCCGACCTGGACGCGGCGACGCGCAGCGTGACGTTGCGCGCGACGTTTGAAAACACGAACCAGTTGCTGCGGCCGGGAATGTTTGTGCGCGTGGAGGTGGAATTGCCGGACGTGAAACCGGTCCTCGCCATTCCGTCCACGGCAATTTTGAGCGCGCCCTACGGCGACTCGGTTTTTCTGATCGAACCGCAGGTGGCCGGCGGCGTGACGAATTTAATTGTGCAGCAGAAGTTCATCCGCACGGGCCGGAGCCACGGCGATTTCATCAGCGTGGAATCGGGCTTGCAGCCGGGCGACCGGGTGGTGACGGCGGGCATTTTCAAACTGCACAACGGCGTCAGCGTCCAGGAAAACAACGTGGATACGCCGCAACCTTCATTGTCGCCCAAACCGCCGGAAAGCTGAACCACCGCGCATGAAATCTTTCACGGATCTTTTCATCCGGCGCCCGGTGCTGGCGATTGTCGTGAGCCTGATCATTCTGATCGCGGGCTTGCAGGCCATCCGCTCGCTCAACGTCCGGCAATATCCGCGCAGCGAAAACGCCACCGTCACGGTGACGACGGTGTATGTCGGCGCGAGCGCGAACCTGGTGCGCGGCTTTGTGACGCAGCCGCTCGAACGCGCCATCGCGGCGGCGGACGGAATTGATTACATGGAATCGGCCAGCAAACTCGGCCTTTCCACCATCACCGTCCATCTGCGGCTGAATTACGATTCCAAAAAGGCGCTCGGCGAAATCAGTTCCAAGGTGGACCAAGTGCGCAACGACCTGCCGCCCGAGGCGGAAATTCCCACGCTCACCATCACGACCGCCGACTCGCAGTTCGCCTCGGCCTACCTGAGTTTTTCCTCGGACATTTTGCAGGCGAACCAGATCACGGATTATCTCACGCGCATCGTCCAGCCGCAGTTGACGGCCATCGAAGGCGTGCAGACGGCGGATCTCCTCGGCGGACGCACATTCGCCATGCGCATCTGGATGAAACCCGACCGGCTGGCGGCGTTTGGCATCAGCCCGGACGAAATCCGTCAAAAACTCGCGGCGAACAATTTTCTTTCCGCCGTCGGCCACACCAAAGGCTCGCTCGTGCAGGTCAATTTGACGGCGAACACGGATTTGCGCAGCGTTGATGAATTCAAAAATCTCGTCGTCCGGCAGAACGGTGACCGGCTGGTGCGGTTGAGCGACGTGGCCGACGTGGTGCTCGGCGCGGAGGATTACGATTCCGAGGTGCGTTTCAGCGGCGAACGCGCGGTGTTCATGGGCATCTGGGCTTTGCCCAACGCGAATTCGCTCGACGTCATGAAGCGGGTGCGCGAACAGTTGAAATCCATCGAGAAGAATTTGCCGACCGGCCTCAACGCCAGGATAGCCTACGACGCGACGCAATATATTTCCGACGCGCTGCGCGAGGTGATCAAGACGCTGGTCATCACGCTCATCATCGTGTCCATCGTGATTTTCCTGTTCCTTGGCTCGCTGCGTTCGGTGCTGATTCCGCTGGTGGCGATTCCGCTCTCGCTCATCGGCGCGGTTTTCCTGATGCAGATTTTCGGCTTCACGCTGAATCTACTCACGCTGCTGGCAATTGTCCTCGCCGTCGGCCTCGTCGTGGACGACGCGATTGTGATTGTGGAAAACGTGGAGCGCCATGTCCGCGAAGGCTTGAAGCCGGTGGACGCGGCGCTGATGGGCGCGCGCGAACTCATCGGGCCGGTCATCGCCATGACCATCACGCTGGCGGCGGTGTATGCGCCGATTGCGTTTCAAGGCGGGCTGACCGGCTCGCTGTTCCGTGAGTTTGCATTGACGCTGGCCGGCGCGGTGTTCATTTCCGGCATCGTCGCGCTGACGCTTTCGCCGGTGATGTCGTCCGTGCTGTTGAACCACGACCGCGAGGAACACGGCCTGGCCGGACGCATCAACCGCGATTTTGACCGGCTGAAAAATTTCTACGCGCGGGTGCTGGACTGGACGCTTGCGCGGCGGCCGATGGTTTACACCATCTGGATCGGGCTGTTTTCGCTGACGATTCCGATGTTCAGCATGGCCTGGCAGGCGAAGGAACCGGCGCCGCCGGAGGATCAGGGCGTAATTTTCGGCGCGCTGGAAACGCCGCCGGACGCGACCATCGAGCAGACCTCGTTTTATGCGGACGTGGCCGGGCGCGAGTTTGCCAAAGTGCCGGAGGCCGCGCAGATTTTTCAACTCACCTTTCCCGATTCCGGATTTGGCGGCATGGTGCTCAAACCGTGGGGCGAACGGAAGCGGACCGTTTTCCAAATCCTGCCCGAAGCGCAGGCGATGGTGAACCGCATTCCGGGCATTCACACTTATATGATCACGCCGTCGCCGCTGCCGACGGGCGGCGAAAATTTTCCGCTCAACCTCATCCTGTCCTCCACCGGCGAGCCGGCGGAAATTTTGAAATACGCGCAGCAGTTGCAGCAGGAATGCGCCACCAACGGCATGTTCGCCTTTCCGCCGCAACTTGACACGAAGGTGGACCAGCCCGAATTCGAACTGGTCATTGACCGCGACAAGGTCGCCGCGCTCGGCCTCGACATGGCGACGGTCGGCTCGGATTTGTCCGCGCTGGTCGGCGGCAATTATGTGAACCGGTTTGATTTTGCCGGCCGCAGCTACAAGGTCATTCCGCAGCTCGAACGCGGCGCGCGGCTGGACGCGGGGCAGTTGGAAAACACCTACGTCAAGGGGCCGGGCAGCCAGTTGATCCCCGTCAGCACGTTCGCGCATCTGGAAAAACACACCACGCCGCGCGCGCTGAACCGCTTCCAGCAGTTGAATTCCGTCAAGATGAGCGGCGTCGCCATCGTGCCGCTGGAAACCGCGCTGGAATTTCTGGAAAAGGAATGCGCCCGGATTCTGCCCAATGGTTACAAGCTGGATTATTCCGGCGATTCGCGGTTCCAGCGCACGGAAGGAAATCAGTTTTTTCTGTCATTTTTGCTCGCGGTGGTTCTGATCATTCTGGTGCTGGCCGCGCAGTTCAACAGCTTCCGCGACCCGTTCATCATCATTCTCGGCTCGGTGCCGCTGGCGATTTTCGGCGCGACCATTTTCTGTTTTCTGAAGATGCCGAATCCGAACCTCGCGTTTTGGACGAATGGCTGGACGACTTCGATGAACATTTATTCCGAAGTCGGGCTGATTACGCTCGTCGGGCTGGTCTCGAAAAACGGCATTCTCATCGTGCAGTTCGCCAATGAACTCCAGCGCAAGGGACGCACCAAAATGCAGGCCATCCGCGAGGCGGCGATGCTCCGGCTGCGTCCGGTGCTGATGACCAGCGTGGCGACCGTCGCCGGCAATTTTCCGCTCACGCTCGTCACCGGCGCGGGCGCGGCGGCGCGCAATTCCATCGGCATCGTGCTCGTCGCCGGCATGACCATCGGCACGTTCTTCACGCTGCTGGTCGATTCCGTCCATTTACATTCTGATTGCCAAGGACCACGCCGCCGAAACGGCGCGGCAAGTGGAAAAATAATTTCCTGACATGAGTGAAAATCCTAATCCACCCACGCCGCCGGCGGCCACCGGCAACGGCCAGCGGTTCGCTAAATTAAATTCGCCGCTCTTCATCTGGCCGGCGGCGGTTTTGCTCGCCGCGCTTTTGTTTGTCGGGCTGGATTACTTTTTTGACGCGCTGACGCACGAATCTACTGATGACGCGTTCATCGCCGGCCACGTTGTTTCCATCGCGCCGCGGATTGATGGCCAGGTTTCCGCCGTTCACGTTTTGGACAACCAGCTTGTCCGCTCGAACGATCTGCTCGTGGAGATTGATCCGTCGGATTACGCGATTGCCGTCGCGCAAAAGCAGGCCGCCGCGACGTCGCAGGAGGCCAATTTCCGCACCATCGTCGCCGCGTATGAATTGATGCGCGCCAAAGTCACCACCGCCGAGGCTTCCGCGCGCCAGGCCAGGGCCGATGCGGATGCCTCCGAAGCCACCGCCAAAAAGGCGCAGTCCGATTTCGAGCGCGCGCAGGATTTGCTGAATCAAAAAACGATTTCACAGCAGGAATTTGATTCCGAACTCGCGTCGAACACCAAAGCACAGGCGGATTTGCAGTCCGCGCGGGAAAATGTGGACGAGGAAATTTCCAAGGTGGACGAGGCCGAGAAACAGCTCGCCGCCGCGTTCGCGGAAAAGGACATGGCGTTCGCGCAATTCAATGAGGCGCAGACCAACGTCGCGTCGGCGCAACTGAACTTGTCCTACACGAAAATTTTCGCGCCGAGCGACGGGCGCGTGACGCGCAAGCAGGTCGAGGCCGGCGATTATCTGCAAACCGGGCAGCAAATCATGTCCATCGTGCCGGTGGAAGTCTGGGTCGTCGCGAATTTCAAGGAATCGCAGTTGAAAAAAATGATGCCCGGCCAGCCGGCGACCGTGGAGGTTGACGCGCTTGGCGGAAAAAAATTCCGCGCGCACGTGGACAGCGTGCAGGCCGGCAGCGGCGCGGCCTTCAGCCTGCTGCCGCCGGAAAATGCGACCGGCAATTTCGTAAAAGTCATCCAGCGCGTGCCGGTGAAAATCCTTTTCGACGAACCGCTGCCAGCCGACCACACGATCGGTCCGGGACTTTCCGTGACGCCCAGCGTCCAAACCAGCTCGTTCCATGTGCCGGATTTTGTGACGGCGATTCTCGCAATCATCCTGGCCGCAGCTTCGGCGTTTGGTTTTCAAAAGTTGAATCGGAAACAAGGAGCATAGCAATTTATGCCTGACGGTTTGCATCAGGAATGGCAACCGCGCCACAACCCGTGGCTCATCACCGTCAGCGTGATGATGGCGGTTTTCATGGAGGTGCTCGACACGTCCATCGCCAACATCGCGCTGCCGCACATTGCCGGCAGTTTGTCGGCGACACCAGAAGAAGCGACATGGGTGCTCACAAGTTATCTCGTGGCCAACGCCATCGTGCTGCCGATGACGGGTTGGCTGGGAAATTATTTCGGCCGGAAGCGCGTTTTGATTTCGTGCATCGTCATGTTCACGTTCGCGTCGGCGTTGTGCGGGCTGGCATGGGATTTGCCGACGTTGATCCTGGCGCGAATTCTTCAAGGCATCGGCGGCGGCGCAATGGTGCCGATCGCGCAGGCGATCATGCTCGAAAGTTTCCCGCCGCAAAAGCGCGGCGCGGCGATGGCCGTGTTCGCCCAAGGCGTCGTCGTCGCGCCGATTCTCGGACCAACCATTGGCGGCTGGATCACGGACAATTATACATGGCGCTGGATTTTTTACATCAACCTGCCGGTGGGAATTCTCGCGGTGCTGCTGGCCAAATGGCTCGTCGAAGATCCGCCCTACATCAAGCGCAACAAAAAGGCGGACATTGATTTCGTCGGCTTCGGGCTGCTGGCGGTCTGGCTGGCGACAATGCAAATTGTTTTGGACAAAGGACAGGAAGCCGATTGGTTTGGCGCGGAATGGGTGCGCTGGTTCACCTTGATTTCCGTCGCGGCATTCGTCGGTTTCATCGCGTGGGAATTTTCCATCGAGCATCCGCTGGTGGATTTGCGCGTTTTCAAAAACCGGAATTTCACCGTCGGTTTGATTTTGATGACTTCGCTCGCAGCCATTCTTTACGGCACGACGGCGCAACTGCCGCTCTTTCTGCAAACCCTGATGGGTTATCCCGCATTGCAGGCCGGCTACGCGATGAGTCCGCGCGGCGTGGCGGCGTTCATCACCACATTTTTTGTCGGGCGGCTCGTCGGAAAAATCCGGATGCGCTGGATGTTGTGCTTCGGCTTCGTCACGCTGGCCGCGTCGTCATTCATGTTGAGCGACATCAATCTGCAAGTCAGCATGGGCAGTGTCATCTGGCCGAGCGTTATCAACGGCATCGCCATCAGTTTTATTTTTGTGCCGCTGACGACGGCGACGATGAGCCAACTCGGCCAACAGCAAATTGGAAATGCCAGCGGCCTTTACAACCTCATGCGCAACCTTGGCGGCAGCATCGGCATCGCGTTCGTCACGACGATGCTCGCGCGCGGGGCGCAGGTTCATCAGGCGCTCATGGTCGGACATTTGACGCCGACTGACCCGGCGTTTACACAACAACTCGCTGCCGCCAAAAGCGTGCTGGGCCATCAAACCGATCCGGTAACGGCGACGCGGCAGGCATACAACGCAATGTATTCGCTGCTCGACCAACAGGCGCATTTGTGGGCGTTCGTGGATAATTTCTATCTGTTCGGCCTGCTGGCGCTCGGCGGCATTCCGCTGATATTCCTGTTCAAACGGGTTCTGTCCGTCAAGAAGCCGATGGCGGCACATTGATGAATCTCGTTTTGGATAACCGCAGCGGCGGTGTGACAGGAGATGCAAAATGGCGGGAGTGGCGGGGCTCGAACCCGTGACAAATCCAATGCCAGCTTGTCGAAAACTGATTCACCCTCACAAATAGCCTCACAAAATCCGGTCGCATTGGGACACGACCTGTCCCAAGTAGTCACCGCTTGGGGAAAACTTCCGGTGCCACTCAAGGCCGCAATCCTCGCCATCATCAAGACGACGGATTGATTTTTCAACGAGCACCTCCCCATGAAATTTAATTCGACATGGCACGAGCGCGTCGCAATCGAATTTTACGCGCCTACGAACGAAGGGCGCGGGCGGAAGACCACCGCTCTCGAAAAACCTGCTGGCGAGGCTGGCAACCGTCACGGATTCGATTTGGACGTGACACCGTGGAAATGAAACTGAGGACGAACTATGAACTTAAATCCCGCTAAATTGCTCAATCCCATCTTCAACGCTCTGGAGGGCTTGATCTCGGATTACGGTTTTTATTGTTACCTCTTGTTGGTCTGGTTGTCCCTGGCGGTGATTGTCTGGATATTGAGCGGCGGCTTGCGGCGGAAACGGCCACATGACAACTCAGCTACGGTCATTCATGGCATCATCATCGCGATACAACCACCGCTGCAATCACCACCGCCAATCGTCATCACCGATGTTGACCTGGCACGAAATGGCGATGACGAAATAATGGATGAACCATGATCACATTTCATTCCCGCCAATCAGACTGTGACCGGCACGTTCACAAAAACCAAATCGTCGACAAGAGGAATTTCGCATCACAATTCGTATTGTTAATTTGCACAGTTGCATTCACGAAGTGTGAGAAGTTTGGTGCAACAATTTTTACATCGCG
The DNA here is from genome assembly GCA_963738245.1 of uncultured Verrucomicrobiae bacterium. GTDB lineage: Bacteria > Verrucomicrobiota > Verrucomicrobiia > Limisphaerales > UBA11358 > UBA11358. The sequence goes on along the minus strand of CAVTWB010000012.1, from coordinate 151,816 downwards.
GCGCAGTCGCTTGTCACTGATTTGTATTTTTATACATAGGTACGCCCTACTCCTTAACTTCGTAAGGTTTTTACGACTCGCCAATGGCTCGTCGAAAAATCGGCTGAGTCCCGCAAGACGGTCGCGCAATGGCCTCGAACCATCCCACAAGAAATCCGGCGAGATGTCTCGCCCATTTCCGCACATTTGCCGGGCAATTGCCGGGCAGTGGCAAATGCAATGCCGCAAGATGTCCACGCGGCAACTTGCAAGACAACTCGCAAGTTGGCGCGCAAACGGCACGCAATGTTCGCGTCGCAATCCACGCAATAGCCGATGCAACATCTCGCGAAACGTCGCGCAAGATAACGGCCTGGAATTGCGTCATCACGATTTCAAAACTGACTCCCAACAATTATGAACTCATCACCATCAACACCCAACCTTGAATCGCTGCGTCAGGCGATTCAGAACTTCACACCCAACCCACGCCGCGTTCCGTTCAACAATTTGAAACCGGTCCATGACGCCATCGTGGAATTGCGGGGCAAAGATGCTTCCTATTCAATCATTGCCGAATTGCTGCAACAGAACGGCGTGAACACAAGCCGGGCGCGTGTGGCTGAATACGGCCGCATCATGTTGGAAGGCGGCAAGCGGCGAAAACGGCGAAAGCACAAGACAGTTACGCCAGTCGCAAACATTCCGGCCGTATCCCAAAATGCGCCAGCCGCGGACACAAAATCCGCACCGACCATTGCGCCGGCGAGCAATGGTTTACCGTCAGCAAGTGAGAACACCTCACACAAGTGGCGCGGACCGCACATCGCCAACGTGAAAATGATGACACCAAAGGAACGGGAAGAATTCGAGGCCAGCCTAAAATCGAAACCACCAGCGAGCTGACAGCATTACCACGCTGCCCGGCGCGGCAGCCAGTGCGCCCAATAAGCAGGCCAACGACCTTCGCCAGCCACACGAAGCCGCAAAGGTTCGAACGCCGCCCCGACAAGGCAGTAGCGCCACCATATAAGGAAGTTTTTTCGGTTAGCAGCACTTTTAGCAGGGGCTTGCAACCTGGTGGTAACACGCGAGGCAACACCCGAAGCAACAAAGTTCGCAGCACGGTTAGCATAAGCGAAGCATTTCGCAGGATGTCTTGTCAGACGCTGCACTTTCCATCTTGCGGGATTCCACGCAATCATCGGCGAGCGAGATTTTGGCGAGCCGTAAAAACCGTGTGAAACTACGGGGCAACGCGTCCGTCATCAAATCAGATTTCATTCCGTCACCATTGCACAACTTCACCAGCACAACCTTGCGGCGTTTTCACCGGCGGCCTTTGACGCACGCCACAGATTTTTTCCCGGCAGCCAGATTCACCGTCAGAGGCGGGGTAAGTGTCATGGCATACTTCCCACTTTTAGCCGCTCACGTCCGCTCGTCCTGATCGTGACATTGCCGGGTGATTTCGGCGACGTGGATGGCTGACGTTGAATGGTGTTGAGTTGCGTTGAGTCGGGGCGTTGAAAACCGTTGAACCTGTCAACGCCCTTCAACGCATCCCTTTTTTTTTTTTTTTTTTTTTTTTTTTTTTTTTTTTTTTTTTTTTTTTTTTTTTTTTTTTTTTTTTTTAAAAAAAAAAAAAAAAAAAAAAAAAAAAAAAAAAAAAAAAAAAAAAAATTTTTTTTTTTTTTTTTTTTTTTTTTTTTTTTTTTTTTTTTTTTTTTTTTTTTTTTTTTTTTTTTTTTTTTTTTTTTTTTTTTTTTTTTTTTTTTTTTTTTTTTTTAGAGATTAAGTCCACCATCTTCTCCCAATGGATCGCGATTTGGCCATTCATGCCGACCCGATACGGTTTTGTAAGCACACCCCCTCGAACCGGGCGTGATTATTGAGCGGCCACGGCCTCGCCGTGAAAGGCGACCCGATGCGTGCCGCGAAAAACCCCGACGCGAGTTTTGGGGGAGAGGGTCGGCAAGTCGGCGGCGGCTGACACCCGGCCAGCAGCTAAAAAAGTGAAGCAACTTTGACCGCTTGCAACCACGCCGCGAGATTACACCTTTTGCGGCGGTGGTGGAAGCGGTATTTTGCCGTCAGGTTTCGCGGACGGATGGCAGCGGGCGTGAACTTCCTGCAGTTGTTTGATGCTGACCTCGGTGTAAATCGCCGTGGTGTCGAGTTTCTCGTGGCCGAGCAACTGCTGGATGAACCGGATGTCCGCCCCGTTTTCCAGCATGTGCGTCGCGCAGGTGTGCCGCAGGATGTGGCAGCAGCCCTTGCGCTTCAGCCCGGCCTTGTTCAGCCACGCGGCCACCATGCGGCGACACACGTCGGGATTGAACGCGCTCGCCGTAGCCGGTGAGGAACAACGCCTGCGTGCGCGTGTCCAGGCACAGCCGCGGCCGCACTTCCTGCAAGTAATGTTCCAGCCAGTGAATGGCCCGCTGCGCCGACGGGCACGACGCGGTCTTTTTTGCCTTTGCCCAGACGGACGTGGAGCGTGCGGCGTTCGGTGTTCAGGTCGGGCAGTTCCAATGCGGCAAAGTTCGGTGCGCCGGATGCCCGTCGAGTAAAACAGTTCCAGCATGGCCCGGTCACGCACGCCGAGCGGGTCGGCCACGTCGGGCACGGCCAGCAGTCGCTCGACTTCGGTCAGCGTGAGCACGTCCTGGGGCAGCCGCTTTTCCATCCGGGGCAATTCCACTTCGCTGGCCGGGTTGTGCAGGATGACATCCTGCCGCGTCAGCCAGCGGAAAAAATCTTTGAGCGACGCCCAGCGGTTGCGTTGCGTGCTCCAGCCCAGCCGCTGGCCGTTGGCCTTGGTGCAACGCCAGAGCCAGCGCTGGTAACTTTCCAAGATCGGGCGGGTGATTTGGCCGGCGCGCGTCAGGTCGCGCTCCGCCGCCCAGGCCAGAAAAACTTTCAAGGCGTCGCGCCGGCCTTCCAACGTGCCTTCGGCGTAGTTGCGCGCGCCGAGCGATTCAAGGTAGGCGTCGCGCCACAAGGCGAGCGCGTCGGGCGCGCTGCGGTCGAAGTGGTCCGGTCGCCGGTCGTTGCCGCCGCGTTGCGCTTTGCGTGCGTCGGGCGAGTTTTTCGACGGCGGCGATGCCTTTGGGTGCAGCCATGGTTACGATGCAGTTTTACGGTTACGATGCGATGTTTTTCGGCGCGTTCCTGATGTGCGAACCCGTCAGGCCGTCAGGTTGTGCGCCAAAGCGCTGGCATGCCAGTGGTGCAACAGGTGGCGGGGCGTGTTTCGCCACCCCCCGTCAGGTGGCCGTTTTGCCCCGCCACCCCCGCCGAAAACCCGTCAGGTTGGTTTTGTAGTCGTGCCGCAGCTTGGCGATTTCAATCAGGCCGACGTGGGCGACGCCTCCGGCGCGTCCAGGTCAAACAGCATTTCATAAACGAACTGGCTGCCCAAGCGCCCGTGCCGGATGGCCAGATATTCGAGTTCAACCAGCCGCTCCAGATGGACGCGCACTTGCGTCAGACTCCAGCCGCAAGCGTCGCGCAATTCCCGGCGGCTAAAAGTGGAAGCGGCTTTTGCACCGCTCCTGATTTCTTGTTTCACCAGTTCGCGGATGTGACCCAAGCAAGCGGCGCGTCTGCGGCGGCAATTCGTCGAGCGAACGGCCCAAGATTTCCGGCGCAAGCTCGTTCGCCAGCGCGATGTCATCGAGCGTGACTTCGATGAAGCGTTGCCCGCTCGGCAAGCGTTCGCGTCTCCCGCTGGTGCTGGTGAAGCAACGCGATGGCGTCAATGAGCGTCAGATATTTTTCGTGGTCGCGCCGGTTGCGCGTGCGCGCCGTGGCGAACGTCAGGCCGGCGCATACGGATTGAGGACGTCCACCGGCTGCAACAGCCGCTGCGCGTTGCGGAGTTTTTTCAACACGTCCTGCCGTTCCTCCCTGGCGACGAGTCCGGCCAGCGTGCGCCGTTCGCGCTGCACCCGGTGGATGCGCCCGGTCTGCTCGGCGCTCTCGTCCACCGCCAGCGTCAGGCAACGGTTTTGCAGCTCCTCGTCCAGGTCAATGGCCGTGGTCGTCAAGAAAATCATCACCGGGCCTTCGACGTGATATTCCTGCGTCACCATCTTGCCCGTCGCCGGGTCTTTGCCGGTGCTGGCGATGGTCAACTCGCCTTCGCTCTGCAACAGCTTCAACGCATAGCTGGCTTTCTCCGCTCCGGCCTCCTCGACCACGGCGAGGATTTTGTGTTTGAGATTCGTCTCGCCCAGGTAGTAAAGGCTCTGGCCGGTCATGGCGGAGTATTTGACGCGCTCCTCCTCCGGGAAGAACGACAGCACCGCGTCCATGAGCGTGGTCTTGCCCGCGGCGCTCGCGCTCTGGATGATGATGGCCAGCGGCCGTTCCAGCTTGCGCGACACGCCCGCCAGATACGCAACGAGCGTGTTGGTTTCCTCGCCGATGATGCCGGCCTGGTGGAACGCCTCGCGCAAGCGGCCAATCAGGTTCGGCTCGCGCAACCAGTTCAACGCCGCCTCGCGTTCCTCCGGCGTCAGCGTGACGGCGGGCCGGTCTGCTCCTGCGGCTTTGATAATTCCGCCTGCGCCTGTTCCACCGCGAGCAACAGCTGCCCAAGTCGCGCTTCAACAAGTCGGCGGTGAGGCCGGTTTCCTCGGCGGCGCGTTCCATGAACCGGCGGCGCTCCATGTCCCGGCACAGATCAACCTGGTCGAGGTGGAAGCGTTCGCCGGCACGCAAGCGCAACGCGATTTTCAGCGCGTCGGTGCCGACGGTTTTTTCCAGTCCGGCCACGCGATACTCGCGGCCTTCCATGTCGAGGAACCACGCGTCGCCGCGCTGTTCCAAGCCGGCGGCGTTTTGCTTTTTTAGCCGCCGGTTCTGGGCTGCTAACAGAAGCAGCTAATAAAGAGATGCGCCTGCACTTCCGCGTTAGCCGCGGACAACGCTCTGGCTGCCAACCCACACCGCTCCAGCACTCATACCACGAAGGTAGCGGGTCGCCGTCACTCGTCTACCAGCATTGCGACGTGCTTGCGTGGCTCTGGCGGCGGCGCTGCCGTGGCCGTGCGCCGGCCCACTGCAGCCGAGTTCAGAAGCAACGCCAGCGATTTGTCAGCAGGCTTCACCTTGCAGGCGTATTCGTTGGCGTCCATGCCGTGCGGGAACTTCACGCGAAAAACTTCAATGCCGTGTTTGCTGAAAACGCTCCGCGTCCCGCTGCGCCGCCCGCTCGCCGGCATCGTCGGCATCGTAAGCGATGCGGACACGCTGAACCTTTCTTCAACGCCTCCCAAAGTTCATCGGTAAAACCTTCCGTGCCGAACAAGCACGTCACGTTCTTAAAACCGTTCGCCCAAAACGTCAGCGCGTCAAACACCGCTTCGCACAGGATGATTTCCGGCTCGCTCAAACATTCCCGGTTGAACAGGCCGCGATGAGGGCCGGGCGGATACAGGTGTTTGAGGTCGCCTTTCTGCGCCCGGCGGCCGTAAAGGCTGACGACGCTGCCCGGCTTCGTCAAGCAACGGCACGACGATGCAGCCGTTAAAATGTTCGTGGCCGCTGTCGCGCCACAAGCCAAGCTGCGCCAGCCGGGACCGCAACGTGTCGCCCGTCTCGCGATTGCTTCTCCGGCAACCGCAGGCCCAGCGTCCGGTCGGCGAAGCCGATTTGAAAATGGTCAATGAGTTCGTCGCTGTCCAGTCCCCGGCCCGCCAGATACGCGCGCGCCGGCGCCGTCAGCTTCAACCGTTCGTGATAGTAGCCCATCACCTGGCGGAACAGCGTCGCGTCGTCCGCCGCCGGATCCAACGGACACGGCAAACGCGGCACGGTCGCCTGCTTCAACGCCGGCACAGCCACGAACACGGCGTTGCCGCCCTGGTTCAACAACTCGAAGGCGTGCCGGAACGAAACGCCGTCGTGCCGCTCGATGAACTGGATGGCGTTGCCCGCCGCCCCGCACGCCATGCAGTGAAAGAGTCCCTTGCCCGGCGTGACGATGAAGTTTGGGTTGTCGCGGTCCTCGTGGAACGGGCAGCGCCCGATCCAGTCCTTGCTGCCGTGGCGTTTCAACTCGATGCCCCGGCTCTGCACCAGCTCCCGCAGATCGATCGGCGCGCTTGACGCGCTCAAGGTCGGCTTCAGGAATGCGCCAGGGCATCGGCAACCTCCTTTCGGGAAAAGAGCGTCAAGCTCGAAGTGAACTTTTTTGTTATAGTAGTTGGCACGTCCGCATGTTTCTAGTATTCTAGTTTCCATGCAAGCATTTTCTTTTGACCAGTCCGAGTTCTTCCCGGTGGCCGATTATGATGCGGTCATGCGCAAAAAAGACCGTCCTCCTTTGGGGCTGCGGCTGACCGAACTGCGGCAGGCTGCGGGCCTGACGCAAACACAGTTGGCCGAACGCATCGGCGTTCATCCGTCCAACATCGGATTTTGGGAACTGAGCGGCACGCCGCCACGCGGTGAAGTGTTGCCGAAGCTCGCGCACGCCCTGGGTGTGAGTGTGGACGAACTGCTGGGCGTCACGCCGCCCAAGCCGAAGAAGCAGGCGGCCAAAGGCCGTTTGCAGTTGGTGTTCGAGTCCGCGTCCAAGCTGCCGCGTCGCCAGCAACAGAAGATTGCCGAAGTCGTCGAGGCGTTGGTGGCGCAACGTGTCAACGGCGACGCCTGAGTTTTTTCTTTTTAGCCCCGAAAGCTTTCGGGGCGTTGCTTTTCGAGGAGCGCAAGCGACGAGTTTCCCCGCAGCCCGCGCGCTCAAAATACTTTCCATTACCAAAACCTCGCGCGCGCGGGCTGCGCGGTGCCGTGGAGCGTTAGCGACACGCACCGTTTCCCCGCGCGCGCGGATCGCACCAGGCCCGCACGAACTGCCGTCAGGGAAAACCGGCCGATTGCCCGCAACATTGGATTGCTCGCCGGCATCCGGATCGCGCGAAGCGTTCCGCTGCCCGGCACGGCAGCCAGAGTGCCTACAAAGCAGGCCAGTGACGCCCGATTGCATTGAGCGCGTCGAAGTTTCACCGCGAGCGTCGCCGTTTCAAGCTCGCCACTTCTAAAAGCCGTCTTTTCGGATCACCCAAAACTGTCGCACGCGGAAAGTGACATTCAAATTGCCCGCGACGGCCGCCGCGATTCCAAGCGGCGCGCCAGCGCCGGCGTCGTGCTCTCCCGCGAAGCGGCAAACTTCCACTATTCGCGCGCCCATCTTTTCCAATTTGCGGAGTGGGGGCGGACGGGGGCGCGACGGCGCGGCCTGTGCTCCCGCGCCCGTAAGATAAGAACACATTGTGCATCATAAAACGGTGGCAGCGGGGTCTCGCGGGGTTCCCCGCTGCCAGGCCGCCCGTTGCCTTTCCCTAGCGGCCAGTTTTATGTTGCACAATGTGACTCTTATCTGAGCGAGCAAACTTGTCTTTTCTTCGAGCGGTAGGGCGCTTCCCGCACAGGCCGTGACGGCGCGACCCTGGCCGACTCCACGCAGCACGTCCTCACTTGCGCGCGATTCGTATTTCACATTTGAGCGGGAGCGAACCAATTTTAGCAGTCACCGCAGAGCGGGACGGTCGTTGCCTGTTCTGCCGGTGGTGGCGGCTCGGCGCGATGACCGGGAGAGACATCAAACTTCATTCGTCCCGTCTCTCCCGGACAGCGTGACGAACGACGCCACGGGCAGACTCACTTTGTCTTGGGGGCGAAGCTGGGGCGTGACGGCATGACGGCTGGCCTTTGCTTTCGCAGCCGGCATGACGGCACGCTCCAGCGAAGGGGGAAAATACTACATTACTAGGAACCGACCCGTTTCCATTGTCCGCCGTCAAACCTAAAATGTCACTTTTCTAGGACTGACCCCTTCACTGACCCCTTCAATTAGCAGCGTCAGCGGTCGTTGCCTGTGCTGCCGGTGGTGGCGGCTCGGCGCGATGACCGGGAGAGACATTCAAACTTCATTCGTCCCGTCTCTCCCGGACAGCGTGACGAACGACACCACGGGCAGACTCACTTTGTCCTGGGGGCGAAGCTGGGGCGTGACGGCATGACGGCTGGCCTTTCCTTCGCAGCCGGCATGACGACACGCTCCAGCAAAGGGGGATATTTAAAAGTGTGGGGCTGAGACCCGTTCACGTTCACGCTGACCCTTTCGCAGTTTTTTGAGATTAAATTGTGCATCCAAGTCTCCCTGTTGCGCTGCCTTCTGATACCAGTTGCGCGCTCGAACACGATTTTTTTTTACTCCTTCTCCAGTGGCGTACATATTTCCCATCCAATTTTGAGACTTAGCATGACCGCGTCTGGCTGCTTTGCGAAACCATTCTATAGATTGGAAATGGATTTTGCGCACTCCATCACCATTAAAATAGGCAAGACCAAGATTGTAACACGCTTTAACATGCCCTTTTGTAGCCGCTTTTCGATACCATTTTACCGCCTGAGTCAAATCGCGGCGGATCCCACTTCCTTCTGCTAAACTTACGCCAAGATTAAATTGCGCATGAGTATTTCCTTGTTGAGCAGCTTTGCGATACCACTTTATGGCCATCTTGTTACTTTTACCAACCCCTTTGCCTTTGTCATACATTACCGCAAGGTTATACTGAGCATCAGCATAGCCCTGTTTGGCCGATTTAAGATACCATTTGAACGCTTCCTTATCATTTCTCTTTATCCACTTACCGTCGGCAAGCATATTTCCAAAATGAAATTGCGCCTCTGCGTCTCCCATTTCAGCGGCTTGCACCCAGGCATTTACTTGTGATGAATTCATATAGTTACTACCTTGTAAATCCCAGTGATCTAACTTGAATTGTCATCATTTATTGAACAACTGTTTTTTTGCTTGGGACCTTTAAAGTATTCTGGTGGCTTCGGTGGTGGTGTTGGTTTTGGACCTCTCGGTGGTGGTGGTGGTTGCATTCTGTCGTCTTTCTTCTCTGGTCCACCAGAACGCGGTTTTGTATGTTTGTCATAAGTGCTAGGTCGGGGTTTCCTGTGCGACATCTCTACAGTCGTAGGAACAGCTGGAGCTATTGGAGTAACTAGGTTTCCTATTGCGGGTCCCAATGTTCCCGATGGGGGTATATTGGTCGAGCAATGTCCCAGCACCGTAGCCTACAGCGCCAGCAGCAGTCACAGCCGCTGCAGCAGCCGCCGCAGTAGCTGCTGCTGTTGCGGTGGCCAAAGCTTCCGCTGAAGCTAAAGGTGCAGCCAAGAAAGCTGGGCATTCACCATCTGGATCAACCAAATCTATTGGATCTGAATAGGCAAAGGCATAGAGATTAAGTCCACCATCTTCTTCCAACGGGTCTCGATTCAACCAAACAAAGACCCAATTCGCGGAGTCGTAGTCGCGGACGGATTGATAAAATACTCGGTTTGCTGCGCCGGATGTGGTTGTGAACGTTCTCTGCGGCACCGCTTGCAACCGCTGATTTAGCACGCCAATCACTTCAAATTTGCGTTCTTCAGGCGAACAAACGAACCGGCTGTTACCGTAGTCGGGCCGGAGTGGGTCGTAGGCGTAATCCAAGCAATGGGACCGGCATCGAAAACACGATTGGTCACCAGGTCCAACCAACCCATGCGCCACACGTTGAACATTTTAGCATGTACAATCACCGCGTTTCGTGGTGATGCGACGAGCAAGATCATCCTGGTGGTTAGGTTTCCACAAAAGTTGCGCGTTGGCAACACGCGGAAGTTTCACGATAAATCAAGCTGCTCCGGGAATGTGGGGAAAGCCGCGTGCGCCGTGCCAGAAGCGGACAATTTGAATTCGTTTGTCGTCACGTTTCAGCCGGTAAATGATGCGATACGAGCGGCAAATGATTTCGCGCAATTCGGGTTGGCGGAATTCCGGCACCATGCGGCCGATTTCGGGAAATTGCGTCAAACTTTCGGCGCGAGTGATCAATTCATAACCGAGCCGGGCGGCGGCATCGGAATTGTGCCGGGCGATGTAGCGGACAATGTCCGCCAAATCGGTGCGCCGACGGGGCGATGATTACTTGCCAGCCCATGAGGCGATCTGTGCTTTGACTTGCTCAATGGGAATGCCTTCGCCGCGATCCAACTCGGCCAAACCATCCTGACCGCCTGGCGGAATTCAAATTCGTAGATGGCGTCCGTGAATGTCGCGTTCCGGCGGCAGTTTTTCCGCCACGTCGAGGAGAATTTCTTTCGCGCTCATAATTTAACTGCCATCAATTTCCATTTTAATCGCCAGATTGCAACTGTTTTCAATTAAAAATACGAGCGTGGCAAGACCGCGAAGATGCATTCGCAACCAAAAACGCCCGCCAGCCGATAACGCCCGGTCGCGCCTGATTTATCCTGGTGGTGTCGCCTGGGACACGACCAGTCCATTTAACTTCCTTTGAGGGACGAAACTTGGCTGCCGGAATGGAGTGCTGCCCTGATCACATAAACCGGCGAGCCAGTGATTGCCGCCTTGCGTGCGCCCATGCGTTCAGGAAGGCGTCCCGGGATTTCTAGCCTCAGATCTGTTCAACTGCGAGCCATCCACAAGATAGCATTCAAAATGGTGCGCGATTTTTTAAAGATGCTCTTGCACTTTTAGGTTGACAACTGCATCTAACACGTTAAATTCGGGCCATGCCGTTCATACAGTTTCCGTTCATCGAGGTGCCGCAAGAACTGCGCAGGATTGTGGGCGAGCCAACGCCCGGCACCCGCGCTTATCGGCGAGCACCTTCAAGGAATGCGGCGCATGGTTTGAAGCCCTTGGCGAGCATTACAAGGGGGATGTGGGACTTTCGACCAACGGCGTCATCATGTTCGTGCCGGTTTCACGTGCTGGCGTCCATAAACGCATCCGGGAAGGCAAATTGACGGCCTTTTTCTTTTACGTTACCCACGACGAAACCACGTTGTTCGGCGCAAAGCGCAAAGCCAAGGAGCGGCCTTTCATTGTGGTTTCCGTGAGCGAATGCAAAGCCTGGGCGGAGGAGTTGAAACGCCGGGTGGGTTTTGTGGACGATCCGAATGAGACGCCGATTGAGCAAAGTTATCGCCTGCTGCCAGCGTCGCAGGAGGACGAGCCACAAACCGATGAGGAAATGCGGCAAGCCGAGGAATTTGCGGAGAAAGACCCCAAAGACAAGGGCAACCGGAAAGTTAGGTATCAAAAAGGAAAAAACGTCATCATCGAGAGGTATGCGTCACAGGATTTGCAATACATGCTGGCGGCGGCAATGGCAGCGACGTCGAAGGGCGGTAAGCGAGCCGAGCTTTACCGGAAGCGGATGCAAAACGGGGTGGAGTGGAACAAGAAACTGAAAACTTGGAAGTGGAAGGATGAAAATGAAGCCGGAAAATGAATTCAATGACCGGTTGATCCGTCTGCCCGAGCTGGAACGGATTTTCGGCGTGTGCAAGCGGACGGTGAGACGGAAGGCGGAGGCCGGCGAGTTGCCACCATTGGTTCACAGCGGCGGCGTGGTGGGAATGCTGGAAAGCAAAGTTAAAGAATATTTTCGACGGTTGAGCGAGCAAGGTGCAAATTAGAAAGGACAGGACGTGATTGATTTTATTTACAAGCCAAAGGATTCGCGGATTTGGCGTTGGAAGTTTCGCCAACAATCCATGGACAAGAAAATTACAGATGTTTCACTCGAAACATCTGACAAACGCTGTGCCGAAAAACGCCGGGACAAATTGCGTGAAGAAAAACTTCACGAGCGAGACGGGTTGATTTTACCGAAATCGGCAAGGGAAGCGGCACAACGCAGTTTGTCGGATCATCTGAATGATTTCCTCGGCGATATGCGTCGGCGTGGGAAATCTGACAAATATCTGGCGAACATCGAATTTCGTGTGAGCAGATTGATTACGGATTGCGGTTGGAAATTGGCGAAGGACGTAACCGCAGATTCATTTCAAGCATGGCTACGGGTGCATCGGGAATTAAAAGATAAAACCGCAAACGATTATTTGGAGGCAACCCGGTGTTTTTTTAACTGGCTGATAAAGCTCGGTCGCACCAGTTCCAATCCTCTGGTGTCGGTGGAAAAGGCAAAAACAAAAGAAGGCAGGGCTGAGGAACGGCGGGCATTGAGCGACGATGAAATGCTGCGCCTGTTGGCCTCGGCTGGCGAACGCAAGCCGATCTATTTGATGGCGGTGCATACTGGTCTTCGAAGTTCGGAATTGGCGGCGCTCAAATGGAGTGATTTGCACTTGGATGCGGTCACCCCGTTCGTGAAAATTCGGGCTTCCACCACCAAGAATGGCAAATCAGCCGACATGCGTTTGCACCCTGAATTGGCGGCAGCATTGCGGGATTTCAAAGGCGACGGGGTGCTGGATGATGAACCGGTCTTTCAGCGGATTCCGCGAATCGAGCGGTTTCGCAGGGATTTGATAAAGCGGGCATTCCCCTTCAGGACGCGTTTGGGCGCAAAGCAGTTTTTCACTCACTGCGTCATACATTCGGAACGAATCTGGCGCGCGGGGGAGTGGCGAGCCGGGTGGCAATGCGCTTATGCGGCACAGTGACCGGCGGCTGACCGATAAAATTTACACCGATGAAAACCTGCTCGGCACCTGGTCGGCGTTTGATGCATTGCCAAACTATGCGGAACGAGCCTCACAAGGAGCCTCACAAAGATTGTAGTCGCAAGGGTCAAAACCGTCATCGCCTGTCGTAACGAGTGGCGGGGTAAGAACAAATAAAACCATTGAAACATTGGTGAAAGTCACGTTTTGACACTGGCTGACGCAATGGGTCACGTTAACGAAAATGGCGGGAGTGGCGGGGCTCGAACCCGTAACCTCTGCCGTGACAGGGCAGCGCTCTAACCAATTGAGCTACACCCCCGCGATGGGGGAATGGAAAATAAAAAAATAATCGCGCACCGTCAAGGTTTGGTTGGGAATTTCAGTATGAGAAAATCCGGGCAGCAGACGCCAAGGAGGTGGGGGTGGGGAACCCCGCTGAAGAAACGTGCTGCTACCCGAATAAGCTCAATGTGACGTTTCGGTTTCCTTTTGTCAACAAATTAACGCCTGCCGGCGGCGAATATCTTGGCTTTACCTGGTGCGGATATGCCTTAAATTGCCGGCGTCATGATTGAGCTGGAAGCGGTGGGTCTCTTCCGCGGGCTCCACCGCAACGAGCTGGCCGCCTTGCGGGAGATTTCGCGGCAAAAGCATTTCGCCGGAGGTTCGCAAATCTTTTGCGAGGGCGAACGCGGCGACGGCCTTTACGTCATCAGCCGCGGCTCGGTGCAAATTGCCCATGTCGTCGGTGCGCAGATCCGCCATGTTTTCTCGGTGTTTGGCGCGGGCGAAACCTTTGGCGAAATGGCCGTCATCGAGGATCAGACGCGCTCGGCCACGGCGCTGGCCGCTGCGGACACGGAGCTTTATTTTTTTCCACTCGATGAAATGCGGATGTTGCTTCAAAACTCCCCCGGTCTCGCGCTCAACATGCTGCACATGGTCAGCCGCCGCCTGCGAGAATTCAACCAGCGCCACCTGCGCGAACTTGTCCAGGCCGAAAGTCTCGCGGTCATCGGCCGTTTCGCGCAAGACATTGTCCACGACCTGAAAAATCCGTTGAGCATCATCGGGCTTTCGTCGGAAATTTTTGGCATGCAGGACATCAGCCCGGAAGTCCGCGCCGAGTCGCAGTTGCGCATCAAGCGCCAGGTCCAGCGCATCAGCGACTTGGTCAGCGACATCCTCATCTTCACCGAGAGCAAAAAGCGCGATTCCGCCGCCATGAATCTGGACTACGGCGCGTTCGTTGTTGAATTGCTGCTCGACCTCAACGCCGAGGCCGAACTCAAGGCGGCACGCGTCGAACTTCAAGGCGAGCCGCCCGCAGTCCAAGTCCGGTTCGACCCGCGCCGTTTGAGCCGGGTTTGTTACAATCTCGTCCACAACGCAACCGATGCGATGCTTAATGGCGGAAAAATCTTCCTGCGCTTCCGGCACAACGAAAACGAAGTCGTCACTGAAATCGAGGACACCGGGCCGGGCATCGCGCCGGAAATCGCCGCCGACTTGTTCCAGCCGTTCGTCACGCACGGCAAATTCCACGGCACCGGCCTCGGCCTGTCCATCTGCAAAAAAATCGTCGAGGATCACGGCGGGAAAATTTCCGTCCGCAGCGAAGCCGGACGCGGCGCGATTTTTTGCTTCACGCTGCCGCTGGCGAAATAATTTTGTTTGTTTATCCGTTAAACCGTTGCATCGTGAATCGTAGCCGGACAAACTTACACCGTTGCGCCGATTCAACAATTTAACCATTTAACGATTCAACCAACATGAATCGCATTCGGCTTCTTTCCGAACAGGTCGCCAACCAGATCGCCGCCGGCGAAGTGGTCGAACGGCCCGCCAGCGTCGTGAAGGAACTCGTCGAAAACTCCCTCGACGCCGGTGCGCAAAAAATCACCGTCGAAATCGGCGCGGGCGGCCGCAGCCTGGTTCGCGTGACCGATGACGGCACCGGCATGAGCCGCGACGACGCGCTGCTCTGCCTGGAACGCCATGCGACGAGCAAAATCCAGCGCGCAGAAGATCTTGCTTCCATCGCCACGATGGGTTTTCGCGGCGAGGCGGTGCCGAGCATCGCCAGCGTCAGCCGCTTCACGCTCACCACGCGCGAACGCGAAAACGCCTCGCCCGAAGGCACGCAAATCATCATCAACGGCGGCACGATTGCCGAGGTCAAAGCCGCCGGCAGCGCGCCCGGCACGAGCGTTGAAGTGCGGCAACTATTTTTCAACCTGCCCGCGCGCAGGAAATTTTTGCGCACCGAGGAAACCGAGGCCGCGCACATCCAGCATTATCTTACGCTCGCCGCACTCGCGTTCCCGGAAGTCGCGTTCACGTTCGTCAAGGACGGTCGCAACGTTTGGCAACTGGCCGCCGTCAAGTCCGGCGCGGCCACCTCCAGCCGCATCGAAGCCCTGCGCGAACGCCTTCGCGCGCTGCTCGGCGACGAAAAATTGCTGCCCGTGAATTTTTCCGCGTCGCTTGAAGAAGATTTTCAGCCCGAGGAAACCGAAATTTCCTTTGAGACGGCGCTGCCGGAAAAATCCGAAATTGACAACCGAAAATCAAAAATTCAAATCTGGGGGCTGACCGGCTCGCCCGGCGTTTCGCGCGCGACGCGCGACGGCCAGTTTGTTTTCGTCAACCGCCGGCCAGTGGAAAATCGCGGCGTTAATTACGCGCTCATCGAGGGCTACCACAATTCGCTCATGAAGGGCCGCTATCCGGTCTGCTGTTTGTTCCTAGAAATTGATCCGGCGGCGGTGGATGTGAACATCCATCCCGCCAAGCGCGAGGTGAGATTTCACCGCGAGTTTGAAGTGCGGAGATTGGTCGCGCAAGCCGTTCACGACGCGCTGCTGGCGTTTCATGGGCCGGAGTCCAAAGTCCAAAGCCCAAAGCCCAAGGTCGTCGAGCAAACTGAATTGCAACCGCTGCCGGAATCTACCGCGCTGCCGAACTTTCCCGAGAAATTAAAACCGGCACAGGCACAGGTTTCGCCCGCCGCGCAAACGCCTTTGAAAATGGGCTTTTCAACGCCGCCGGGCCTGAAGCCGCCGTTTGCTGGAGAAGCCGAACTAAAAACTCAAAATTCACAATTAAAAACGGCCGCCCCAGTTCCCGGCTCCCAACTTCCAACTTCCAGCGCAGCCACGCCTTTGCTGAACGTCCCGCTGCGTTTGGTCGGCGTTGTCGGCAAATTATATGTGCTGCTGGAGTCCGACCGCGGACTTGTTTTGCTCGACCAGCACGCGGCGCACGAGCGGATTTTATACGAGCAGATGCTGACGCGCCTGGAACAAAATGGTTCCACCCCGTCGCAGAAATTATTGCTGCCGGAGACGATTGAACTGCCGCCGCGCGACGCGCAGTTTTTGCGCGAGCAGCTCGCCGCGCTCACCCGGCTCGGCGTCGGCTTGAGCGAATTTGGCGAACGGACGTTTCTGCTCGACGCGCTGCCGCCGTTCGTGAAGGTGCCGGACACGCGCCGGTTTGTTTTTGACCTGGTGGACGAGCTGCGCGCCGCCGGCCGCGAGGTGAACCTGGCGCGGCTCGGCGAACACACCGTGGCCAAGACCGTCTGCCGCCACGCGGTGAAGGCCAACGACCCGCTCGGCGGCGCGGAGCTGGAAAACCTGGTAGAGGATTTGCGCCGCTGCGCGATGCCCTACACCTGTCCGCACGGCCGCCCGACGCTGATTGAAATGAACTACCGCGAGCTGGAGAAAAAATTTGGCCGGTCGCAATAGTTTTATTGGGCCGGCCAATCTCAAAAGGCGTTTCCTCCAAGGCCGGAGGAATCGCCATATTTTACCTGCGCGGTTCAGCAGCCAGATCGGCCGGAATCCATTCGGACATTTTCCCGTTTTCTGGCGGATGACTGACCGGCGGCAACAAGGTTTCGTCCTTGGCTTCGGGCACGCGCATGCCATAAAACGAACGGTGAACAAAAACCAGCGCGATGACAAACAGGACGCCGCCGATGGTGTTCTTCAAATTCTGGTTGTGCATCGTTGCGGCGATTTCCACCGCGAGCAGGCCGAAGAGCGTGGTGAATTTGATGACCGGATTCAACGCCACGGAGGACGTGTCTTTGAACGGATCGCCCACGGTGTCGCCGACGACGGTGGCGGCGTGCAGGTCGGTGCCTTTCTGCCGCAATTCCACCTCGACGATTTTTTTGGCGTTGTCCCACGCGCCGCCGGCATTGGCCATGAAAATTGCCTGGAACAATCCGAAGAACGCGATGCCGATAAGATAGCTGATGAAGAAATACGGATTGAAAAACGCCAGCGACAGCGCGAGGCAGAAAATCACGATGAAGATGTTCCACATTCCCTTCTGCGCATAAACGGTGCAGATGCGGACAACCTCCTTGCTGTCTTTTTCCGATGCGGTGGCGGAATCTAGCTTGATGTTGTCTTGAATGTAAACGACCGCCCGGTAGGCACCCGTCACGACGGCCTGGCAGGAGGCGCCGGTGAACCAGTAAATCACCGACCCGCCCATGAGCAGGCCGAGGATCATTTCGGGCAGGACAAGGCTCAGTTTCGAAACGATGCTGAACGATGGGTCGGCGGCCTTGCCGATGTTGTCGAGCAGGATGATGATGCCGAAAACCATCGTGGTGGCGCCGACGACGGCGGTGCCGATCAGCACGGGCTTGGCGGTGGCTTTGAAGGTGTTGCCCGCGCCGTCACCCTTTTCGAGCTGGTATTTGGCGTTTTCGAAATCGGGCTTGAAGCCGAATTGTTTTTCAATGTCGGCGCGGATGTTTTTGCGCGATTCAATCTGGCTCAATTCATAAATGGATTGCGCGTTGTCGGTGACCGGCCCGAAGCTGTCCACGGCAATTGTCACCGGACCCATGCTCAAAAAGCCGAACGCGACCAGGCCGAACGCGAAGATCGGCGCGGCGAATTTCAGCGCATCAGGCATCAGCGCCACGACGGGCGAGCCTTGATACATGGCAAACAGGCAGCTCGTGAACATCAGTGCCAGAAT
Source organism: uncultured Verrucomicrobiae bacterium (assembly GCA_963738245.1). Classification (GTDB taxonomy): domain Bacteria; phylum Verrucomicrobiota; class Verrucomicrobiia; order Limisphaerales; family UBA11358; genus UBA11358. Next base: position 134,317 of record CAVTWB010000012.1, on the reverse strand, counting down.
GACCAGCCCCGTCCAAAACGCCGAGAAATTGCCGGCCACGAAGCCCGACAGGATGTTCAGCGACGCGCCGCCGCGTTTGGAGCAGGTGGTGATTTCCTTCACGTGCTGCGAATTGGTGCTGGTGAAAATTTTCGAGAATTCAGGAATCAACGCGCCCGCCGCCGTGCCGCAGGAGATGATCGCCGACAACACCCACCACAAATCGGGATGCAACCCGGTCTGCTTGGCGAGCAAAACGTAGCTCGCAATGAACGTGACGAAGATTGAAACGGCCGAAGTGATCCAGACCAACTGGGTCAGCGGCGCTTCAAAATCAAAATCTTTCTGGCTGCCGTAGCGCGCCCGGCAAACCGAGTCGTTGATGAAATAGGAGGCCAGCGAGGTCGCGATCATCAGCGCGCGCATGGTGAACAGCCAGATGATCAAGGTGGCGCAGACCGACGGATCGGCTGCCAGCGCCAGTGCGAGGAAGGCAATCAATGCCACGCCGGTCACGCCGTAGGTTTCAAAGCCGTCTGCCGTCGGGCCGACCGAATCGCCCGCGTTGTCGCCCGTGCAGTCGGCGATGACGCCGGGATTTTTCGGATCATCTTCGGGCAGCTTGAAAACAATTTTCATCAGGTCGGAGCCGATGTCGGCAATTTTCGTAAAGATGCCGCCGCAGATTCGCAACACGGAAGCGCCCAGAGATTCGCCGATGGCGAAGCCGATGAAGCAGGGCCCGACGAGTTCTTTTGGTAGAAAGACCAAAATGCTGATCATGAAAAACAATTCCACGGAGACCAGCAGCAGGCCGACGCTCATGCCGGATTGCAACGGAATGGACAAAGTCCGGAGCGGATTGCCCTTGAGCGCCGAAAACGCGGTGCGGCTGTTGGCTGTCGTGTTGATGCGGATGCCGAACCATGCGACGCCATAACTGCCCAACATGCCGAGAATCGAGGCGAGCAGGATGACGGTGATGTCGCCATACTCCTTATGCTCAAGCACCCGGAAATAAAAAAAGATGCAGCTCGCGATCAGCACCCACAGGATGGCGAGGAATTTTCCCTGTTGAAACAAATACTCCTTGCACGTTTCCCAAATCGTGTGCGAGACGCTGCTCATGGATTCATGCACCGGCAGCCGCTTCGTCTGCCAGTATTGCACCAGCCCGAAGATCGCGCCGACGGCGCACATGGCAATGCCCAGATACATCAGCGTCAGACCGCTCAAGCCGCCCAGTCCGTCGAACTTCACCTGTTCTAGGCCGGGAATTTTCAAGTCGGCTTCGCCTGCGTGCAGGCCGCCGGTTGAGGCCAGGAGGGCCGCCACAATGAGACCGAGGGAACGTAGGTTTTTTGAGTGCATAAAACTTTATTTAGGTCGAAACGATTATTCCGGTTGTTGTTAATTTTTGCGCTGTCAATTTCTGGACGCGTTCTAAAAGCCGCCGTCGGTGCCACCGGCCTGCCATTTCTTTCTGCCGGACCGGCCGTTTTGCATAAGCCGGTTTCAATTTGTAACGCAATCCGCAGCTTAACTCTGATATATTTCGGGGCGGCAATCTTCCCATTTCTTGTCAATTTCTTCGCCTTTCTTGACTTGTGCCCGCCGGCGGTCACTGCGGAAAAAATCAATAAATACAATGCGTCCGGCCGTTTTTGCACAAAAAATGTCCAATCAAAGACAAATGGCGTGGAGCGGGCGAACCGCGCTTCCCATAAGTTATCTTTGGTTCAGGAAATTAACGCATAAAATTATGTTGCCAACGCTTTCAGTGGAAAAAGAAAAAAACGCCGCGCGCGTGCTGAAACACGCCAGCGGGGACAAGCGCTTCAAAATTTTGGAAGTCCACATGAAGAAGCACCAGTTCCGGCAGGACGCCTTGATCGAGATTTTGCACAAGGCGCAGGAATTGTTCGGCTACCTCGAAGACGATCTGCTGCTCTTCGTCGCCATCAAGCTCAAGCTGCCGCCGAGCCGCGTTTATGGCGTGGCGACGTTTTACCATTTCTTCCAGCTCAAGCCGCAAGGCGAACACACCTGTGTCGTCTGCCTCGGCACGGCTTGTTATGTGAAAGGCGCGGACAAAATCATCAACAGCATCCAGGAGAAATACAAAATCAAGTCCGGCGAGACCACGGCGGACAACAAGCTTTCATTGCTCACCGCGCGCTGCATCGGCGCGTGCGGCATTGCGCCGGCGGTGACCTACGACGGCCACGTCGCCGCGAAACAAACCCCCGAGGCCGCGCTCGAAAAAATCAAAAACTGGATTTAATTATGCAATTGGACGACCTCAATGCGATTGCCGAGAAAACCAAAAATTCCCGGAAGAAAATCATCCTGCGCTCCTGCATGTCGGCGGGCTGCATGTCCTCGCAGGCGGACGTGATCAAAAAAAATCTCGAAGCCGAGGCCAAGGCGCAGGGCTTGGAGGCGGATGTCGAAGTGCGCCGGGTCGGCTGCATGGGTTTCTGTGGCCAGGGCCCGCTCGTCGGCGTGGATCAAAATGGCCAGCACGGCCTGTGGGAATTTGTGAAACCCGAGGATGCGCCGTCAATTATTGCCGCGCTGAAAGGCGGCGAATGCAAGGTGCAACGCGGCGATCCCAAGCATCCGTTTTTCGCCAAGCAAATGCACATCGTCCGCGCGAACGGCGGCATCATTGATCCGGAACGCATTGAAGATTACATCGCCATCGGCGGTTACACGGCGTTGCATCACGCGCTGACCGAATTGCAGCCGGCGCAAGTCGTCGAAGAAGTGACCAAAAGCGGATTGCGCGGTCGCGGCGGCGCCGGTTTTCCGACCGGCCTGAAATGGGGCACGGTCGCCAAATCACCCGGCGCGAAAAAATACGTAGTTTGCAACGGCGACGAAGGCGATCCCGGCGCGTTCATGGACCGCAGCGTTCTCGAAAGCGACCCGCACCTCGTGCTCGAAGGCATGGCCATCGCCGCCTACGCCGTCGGCGCGGACCAGGGATATTTATATGTGCGTGCCGAATATCCGCTCGCCATTTCGCGCTTGCAGATTGCGATCAAGCAGGCAAAGCAGCTCGGCTTGCTTGGCGCGGGAATTTTTGAAACGCCGTTCAACTTCAACGTGGACATCCGCATCGGCGCCGGCGCATTTGTGTGCGGCGAAGAAACGGCGTTGATGGCCTCCGTCGAAGGCAAGCGCGGCACACCGCGTCCGCGTCCGCCGTTCCCGGCGGCAAGCGGATTGTGGGGCTGCCCGACGCTCATCAACAACGTCGAAACCTTCGCCAATATTTCCGCCATCATCAATCGCGGCGGCGAATGGTATGCCGGCATCGGCACGGAAAAAAGCAAAGGCACGAAAGTTTTTGCGCTGACCGGCAAAATTAAAAACAACGGCCTCATCGAAGTGCCGATGGGAATTCCGCTGCGTCAAATAATCATGGAAATGGGCGGCGGCGCGCCGGACGGCCGGCAGGTCAAATCAGTGCAAACCGGCGGGCCTTCGGGCGGCTGCATCCCGGCGGATTATCTCGACACGCCGGTGGATTACGAATCGCTCACCAAGCTCGGTTCCATCATGGGTTCCGGCGGCATGGTCGTGATGGACGACAGCACGAACATGGTGGAGATCGCCAAGTTTTACATGGAATTTTGCATGGAAGAATCGTGCGGCAAATGCATTCCCTGCCGCGCCGGCACGGTGCAGATGTTCAATCTGCTCGAAAAAATCACGCAGCGCAAAGCCACCGCGCGCGACCTGGCGAAACTCGAGGAACTTTGCGACCTGGTGAAAAGCACCAGCCTGTGCGGGCTTGGCCAGACCGCGCCGAATCCGGTTTTGAGCACGCTGAAATTTTTCCGCAAGGAATACGAGGAGCTGCTGCAACCCGATCCGTTTGGCCCGCATTCCAACGGCGCGGTGAAACCAACCGAACTTGCGACGAAATAATTTTATGGCTGCGAAAACTTTGACCATTGACGGCAGGCAAATCACCGCCGAAGAAGGCGCAACGGTGTTGCAGGCCGCGGCCGAGGCCGGCATCAAAATTCCGACGCTGTGCCATCTCGAAGGCGTTTATGATGTCGGCGCATGCCGGTTGTGCATTGTGGAAATCGCCGGCATTCCGAAATTGCTGCCCGCCTGCACGACGAAAGTTGCCGAGGGCATGGACATCAAAACCGACAGCGACCGGCTGCGGAAATATCGCCGCATGATTCTGGAACTGTTGTTCGCCGAGCGGAATCACGTCTGCGCGGTGTGCGTGTCCAATGGCCATTGCGAATTGCAAACGCTCGCGTATTCGCAGGGCATGGAACACGTCCGCTACGATTACACGTTTCCGAAATGGAACGTGGACACGACGCACAAACTTTTCGGGATGGATCACAACCGCTGCGTGCTTTGCACGCGCTGCGTGCGCGTGTGCTGGCACATCGAAGGCGCCGGCACGAAGAACGTCGCCGGGCGCGGCGGCAAATCCAAAATCATCACCGACCTCAACCAGTCGTGGGGCAGTTCGGATTCCTGCACCGAGTGCGGCAAATGCGTCATGGCCTGCCCGACGGGCGCGCTGTTCCACAAAGGACTGACCGTGGGTGAAATGCAACACGACCGCGACAAGCTGGAATTCATCGTCACTGCGCGGGAGAAAAAACAATGGGTCGCCGCCGATTAAAAATTATTTTATGAAGATTCGTTTGGCCACTGTTTGGTTGGGCGGCTGCGCCGGCTGCCACATGTCGTTCCTCGACCTCGACGAGTTTCTGATTGAGCTCGCCGACGCGGTGGAGCTGGTTTACAGCCCCGTCGTGGACGTGAAGGATTATCCCGCAAACGTGGATTTGTGCCTGATTGAAGGCGCAGTCTGCAACGAGGACAACTTGGAAATCCTCCACAAAATCCGCGCGCGGACGAAAACGCTCGTGGCGTTCGGCGACTGCGCCGTCACCGGCAACGTGCCGGCCATGCGCAATCAATTGGGCATTGATAACGCGGAAAACGTCTTGCAGCGCGCCTATGTCGAGAACGCGCAAAACAATCCGACCGTGCCAAAGGCCGACGGCATCGTGCCGCAACTGCTCGACCGCGTGCGGCCCGTGCATGAAATGGTTTTTGTCGAATACTTTCTGCCGGGCTGCCCGCCGCCGGCCACGCGGATCAAATCGCTGGTCGCGCAACTGCTGGCCGGAACCGCACCAAAACAGGAAGGCGAACAACTGAAATTCGGCTGAAAACATTTGTTATGTCAAAACGCATCATCATTGATCCAGTGACCCGCATCGAGGGCCACGCCAAGATCAGCATTTTCATGGACGACGCCGGAAACGTCGCTGACGCGGAGTTTCACGTCGTCGAGTTTCGCGGCTTTGAAAAATTCTGTGAAGGCCGGCCCTACACGGAAATGCCCGGCATCACGCAGCGCATCTGCGGCATCTGCCCGGTGAGCCACACGCTCGCGTCGGCCAAGGCCGGCGACGCGCTGATGGCCGTGAACATCCCGCCCGCCGCCGACAAGCTGCGCCAGCTGCTGAACCTCGGCCAGCTCATCCAGTCGCACGCGTTGAGTTTCTTTCATTTGAGCGCGCCGGACTTTTTGCTCGGCTGGGACACGCCGCAGCCGCAGCGCAATGTTTTCGGGCTGATCGCGTCTAACAAGGATTTGGCCCGTGCCGGGATCCGGCTGCGCCAGTTTGGCCAGGAAATCATCGAGGTTTTGGGCGACAAAAAAATTCATCCGGCGTGGGCCGTTCCCGGCGGCGTGCGCACGGCGCTGTCCGAAGAAGGCCGCGTCAAAATCCGCGCGTGGCTTCCTGAAGCTTTCGCCACGACAAAAGTTGCTTTCGATCTCTGGGGAAAAACGATGGATACGCACCAGCGTGAACTGCAGATTTTCGGAAATTTCCCGTCGCTCTTCATGGGCCTCGTCGCGGAAGACGGCACTTGGGAGCATCACGGCGGCAAGTTGCGTTTCACCGACAGCAGCGGCAGCATCATCGCCGACCAGCTTGACGCGCAAAATTATCTGGATTACATCGGCGAATCCGTGCAAGGCACGTCTTATCTCAAGTCGCCGTATTACAAACCGCTCGGTTTTCCGGCGGGCATGTATCGTGTCGGCCCGCTCGCGCGGCTGAACATCTGCCAGCAAATGGGCGTGCCGAAGGCGGACGCGGAACTGAAAAAATTCAAGAAGCTCGGTCACGGCGCGGTCACCTCATCGTTCCTGTATCATTACGCCCGGCTCATCGAAATTCTGGCGAGCCTCGAATACGTCGAGCGTTACATGGACGACGCGGAATTGTCCAGCGAGGATCTGCGCGCCGATGCCGGCATCAACAACTTGCGCGGCGTGGGCGTGAGCGAAGCCCCGCGCGGCACGCTGTTCCATGATTACACCGTGGACCGAAATGGCCTGCTGCAAAAGGTGAATCTCATCGTCGCCACCGGGCAGAACAATCTGGCGATGAACCAGACCGTGGCGCAAATCGCGCGGCATTATGTGCGTGGCAGCACGATTCCCGAGCCGATGCTCAACCGCGTCGAGCACGGCATCCGCTGCTACGACCCGTGCTTGAGCTGTTCGACGCACGCCGTCGGCCAGATGCCGCTGCTCATTCAGCTCATCGCGCCGGATGGAAAGGTTTTGGACGAAGTCGCGCGCGGCTGAAATTTTTGTCCGGGTTGGGTTGGACAAAAAAACGCCGGCGGGGGAACGTGGTTTGGTCGTTTCTCCGCCGGCAAACTTTTTATGAACTGCGATGTTGCAATTGAAACCGGACTGCTCGTCATCGGCTACGGCAACACGTTGCGCGGCGACGACGGCGTCGGCCCGCGCGTGGCCGAGGCGGTCGGCCATCTCCGCCTGCCCGGCGTGCGCACGCTCATCTGCCCGCTGCTCACGCCCGAGCTCGCCGACCCGATTTCCCGCGCCGGCAAAGTCATCTTCGTGGATGCCGCCGTGGATGCGCCGGACGAAGTCCAATGGCGCAAACTGCAGCCGAATGAATCCTCGCAGCTCATGGCGCACGCCGCCGATCCGCGCACGATGCTCGCGCTGGCCCGCGATGTTTTCGGCCGCGCCCCCGAAGCCTGGTGGCTCACAATTCCCGCCGTGGATTTGGGCTTTCACGAGGAGTTTTCCCTCGACGTGCAGCGCAGTTTTGCCCAGGCGGTGGAAAAAATTCAAGCGTTCTGCCGTGAATCTGCCGCGTGAGCCAATACTCGCTTTGGCGAAAAACCAACAGTCTTTTTGCCGGACTGAAATTCGGATTCCCGCTACGCCGCCACAATGTTCACCAGCTTTTTTGGCAGAACGATGACTTTCTTGATCGTCTTGCCGGCGTAATACGGCTTCGCTTTATCATTCGCCAGCGCCAGCGCCTCCAGTTCCGCCGCCGTTGCATTCAACGAAACCTTGATGACATCGCGCAACTTGCCGTTTACCTGCACGGGAATTTCAATCTCGTTTTCCACGAGCAGCGCCGGATCAAACTTCGGCCACAGCGCGTAAGCCAGCGAAGGAGCGGCTTGACCGAAGGTGGAATGCAGCCGTGCCCAAAGCTCCTCGGCCAGATGCGGCGCGAAGGGCGCGAGCAATTGCAGAAACGTTTTCATCACCGGCAACGGCTTCGTCTGCCACGTCATCGCTTCATTGACAAAAACCATCATCGCGGAAATCGCCGTGTTGAAGCGCAGCGCGTCCAAGTCTTCGGTGACTTTCTTGATGCAGGCGTGGAGCGTTTTGAGTTGCGCGGGCGTGGCGGCCAAGTCGGCAATCGCACCGTCGAGCAAAATCAGATCGAGCAGTTCTTCGTTGCTTGGTTCCTTGGTTGTTGTCTCAGCTTGTTCAAACGCCGTTTCGGATTTTTCGTCCACGAACAGGCGCCAGACGCGGCCGAGAAAACGATACACGCCCTCGACGCCTTTGCGTGCTCCACGGCTTTACCGTCTTCAAGCGGGCCCATGAACATTTCGTAAAGGCGGAATGCATCCGCGCCGGACTTCCTGCACCAGGATATCCATCGGGATTCACCACGTTGCCGCGCGATTTGGACATTTTCTGGCCGTCCTCGCCCAGCATCATGCCCTGATTGACGAGTTTGTAAAATGGCTCTGGCGTGGAAACGTAGCCGAGATCGAACAAAACCTTGTGCCAGAACCGCGCGTAGAGCAGATGCAACACGGCGTGCTCCGTGCCGCCGACGTATAAATCAACGCCCGCAGATTTTCCGTTCGACCCCATCCAATAATTCTCCGCGTCTTTGCCGACGAACGCGGCGCATTTTTCGCGTCGAGGTAACGGAGATAATACCAGCACGAGCCGGCCCATTGCGGCATGGTGTTCGTTTCGCGAATCGAGCCACCGGGCAGATTCACCCAATCCTTCGCGCGGGCGAGCGGCGGTTCGCCGGTCAGCGGTGGGCTTGTAATCTTCCAGCGCAGGCGGCAACACGGGCAGTGCACTTTCCGGCAACGCTTCGTGATAAAGATTTCCGGCAGCATCTTTTTTCCAAATGATCGGAAACGGCTCGCCCCAGTAACGCTGCCGGCTGAACAGCCAGTCGCGCAGTTTGTAATTGATCGTTTTCTTGCCGAGACCTTTTTCTTCGAGCCAGGCGGTGATTTTCTTCTTGGCTTCGGCGGTGGGCAAGCCGGTGATAAAACCAGAATTCACGGCGATGCCGTCATCGGTGAAACTTTGCCAATCCGTTTTGGAGTCGTTCGGCTGAACCACCTGAAGAATTGGCAGATTAAATTTCTTTGCAAACTCGAAATCGCGCGTGTCATGCGCCGGCACAGCCATGATGGCGCCCGTGCCGTAGCTGGCGAGAACGTAGTCGGCAATCCAGATCGGAATTTTTTCGCCGTTGACCGGATTGATGGCGTAAGCGCCGGTGAAAACGCCGGTTTTCTCCTTCGCCAGTTCCGTGCGTTCCAAATCCGATTTGATAGTGCTGTCCATTGGTATGCAACAATCGCGTCATTAGGGTTATCAGCACCACTGGTCCATTCTTTTGGTGTGCCTTCGGGCCATTTGGTCGGAACAATACCGTTTTTAAAACGCTCGTTAATCAGGGTGTGTTCCGGCGCCAGCACCATATAAGTTGCGCCGAACAACGTGTCCGGTCGCGTCGTGAACACGCGAATCTTTGAATCCGCAATCGGCAATTGGCAATCGGCAATCTGAAAATCCACTTCCGCGCCTTCGCTGCGGCCAATCCAGTTGCGCTGCATTTCCTTGAGCGAATCGCTCCAGTCAATCGTGTCGAGGTCGGCCAGCAGTTTCTCGGCGTAGGCGGTGATGCGGAGCATCCATTGGCGCATCGGCTTGCGGATGACCGGAAAGCCGCCGACTTCGCTCTTGCCGTCAATGACTTCCTCGTTGGCCAGCACCGTGCCGAGTTCGGGACACCAGTTCACCGGCGCTTCGCTGACGTAGGCGAGGCGCTTTGAATCAACAAAAGCGCGCAGGCTTTCGGCGGATTCATTTGTCGATTTGCGATTTTCGATTTGCGGTTAACTCCGAGATCTGGGCGGGCGCTGTTTGTTTCTGTGTCAAAATAGCTGTTGTAAAGCTTGAGGAAAATCCACTGCGTCCACTTGAAATATTCCACGTCAGTCGTGGCGAGTTCGCGCGACCAGTCGTAGCTGAAGCCAAGGCTTTTGATCTGGCGCGTGAAGTTGGCGATGTTCGCCTCGGTGGTCACGCGCGGATGCTGGCCGGTCTTGACGGCGTATTGCTCGGCGGGCAAACCGAACGAATCCCAGCCCATCGGATGCAGCACGTTGAAGCCGCACGCGCGACGATAGCGGGCGAGAATGTCCGTGGCCGTGTAGCCTTCCGGATGCCCGACGTGCAGGCCCGCGCCGCTCGGATACGGAAACATGTCGAGAATGTAAAATTTCGGCGGCAATTGCTGCGCGGAAACTTTGCCGGAAATTTTATGGCGCGCGGCGAATGGATGATTCGCGGGAATTTCCTCGTTCGGATTAAACGCGCGGAATGCCTGCTGCTCGTCCCAAATTTTCTGCCACTTGGGTTCGATCAGGTGAAACGGATATTGTTTGCGGCTGCTCGACATACAAAAAGAAGTCTAAAGTCCAAAGCCCAAAGTCTAAAGTCCAAACTCGCACACAATCGTCTGACTTTTGACATTGGACTTGAGACTTTTGGCTTCCCACACCAGCCGCAAACCTTCGAGCGTCAAATCCGGCGCGACAGCGGAAATCTCCGGCAGCTTCGCCGCGATCAAATTGGCGTAACCACCGGTGGCGACGACCGGCAATTTTTTCGCGCGCAATTCGCGTTTCAGCTCCGCGATCAATCCGCGCACCAGACCGCGATAACCATGCACCGCGCCGACAAGCATCGCCTGTTTCGGTGCTTTTGCCGATGGCGGTTTGAATCTCGCGGATTTGGATGCTGCGGCAGCAGCGCCGTTTTCTCGTGCAGATAATCCGTCATCGCCGCCAGTCCCGGCGCGATGATGCCGCCGATGTAATTGCCACGAGCATTCACCACGTCAAACGTGACCGCCGTGCCGAAATCCACCACCACCACCGGCGCGCCAAAGCGCTGGCGCGCGGCCACCGCGTTTGCCAGCCGGTCCGGCCCGATGGAAGCCGGCTTGGGATAATCAATGCCGACACCAGAAATCGTTTTGGCGTTAAGTTCCAGCGCAGAAATTTTCCAAACTGAATGGATGGTCTTTTGCACGAGTGGTGTCGCGCGCGGCACGACGCTGCACAGAACTGCGCCGTGGATTTTTTTTGCGCCGGCGAATTTTTTGACCAGTGCCGCCGCGCCGCCGCGAAACCATTCCCGTGTCGGGATGTTCGTCTGTTTCAACACGCGCCGGTCGTTTGCCAGGCCGATGTGCGTGTGCGTGTTGCCGATGTCGAATAGTAAAATCATTTTTCCAAAGTGACGTCGCCGCCGATGACACGCTCCAGACGGCCGTGCTCCGTGCGGACGAGCAGCGCGCCGTCGTCGTCAAGCGATTCCGCGCAGCCGCGAATCTGGCGCACGCCCATCTGCACCGAGACATTTTTGGCGATGGTCGCGCAGCCAGCTTCCCATTCGTCGGCGACAACGGAAAATTTTCCGCCGCAAATGCGCGCGTAATCCGAATCCAGTTCCCGCAGAATTTCCGTCGCCAGTTCCGCGCGGGAAACTTCCCGGCCTGATTCAATTTTCAGCGACGTGGCGAGCTTCCGCAGTTCCGCCGGAAAATCCGCCGCATCCTGGTTCACGTCCACGCCGATCCCGAGGATGACGTGGCGCACGCGATCCACTTCCGCGCTCATTTCGGTCAAGATGCCCACGACTTTTTTCCCGCCGATGAGCAAATCATTCGGCCACTTGATTTCCGCCGACAGGCCGGTCACGGTTTTGATGGCGCGGCGCAGCGCCGTGGCCGAGGCGACGGTCAACTGCGTGGTTTCCTGCGGGCGCAACTCTGGCCGCAGCAAAATGGAAAACCAAAGTCCCTTGTGTGTCGGCGACATCCATTTCCGGCCGAGCCGCCCGCGGCCTTTCGTTTGCGCTTCGGCGAAAACGACGGCCCCTTCTTTCACGCCGTCACGCGCGAGCAGTTCAATCACGTCGTTCGTGGAAGTTGTCTGCTCAAAAACCTGGATGTCGCGGCCGACAACCTTGGTTTTGCCCAGGCGCGCGAGCAAATCGTCAGCGAACAGCGCGTTCGGTTCATCCACGAGCCGGTAGCCGAAATGCGGGCCGGCATCAATTTCGAAGCCGACGCGGCGCAGTTCCTCGATACGCGCCCAGACCGCCGCGCGGCTGATTTTTAATTGCTCCGCTAGCTCCGCGCCGGAAACGCCGTCGGGATTTTCGCGCAATGCGGAAAGGATTTTGGCGTCGGTAGTCATTCCTCAAAATCCAGACCAATGTCCACTGCGCGCGCGGAATGCGTGAGCGCACCGACGGAAATAAAATCCACGCCGCTGGCGGCAATCGCGCGGACGGTGCCGAGGTCCACGCCGCCGCTGGCCTCGGTCTTCGCGTGGCCCTTGGCGATTTTCACCGCCTGCCGCAACTGCTCCGCGTTCATGTTGTCGAGCAGGATGATGTCCGCGCCGGCGTCGGCGGCCTGCGCGACCTGTTCCAGCGTGTCGGCCTCGACTTCCACTTTCAGCTTGGGGAATTTTTTGCGCGCCTGCTGAATTGCCGCAGCCACGGCGTTCGGCTTTTCATTGCGCAGCGCGGCCAGGTGATTGTCCTTGATCAAAACCATGTCGAACAAACCGATGCGATGATTGCGCCCGCCGCCGCAGGCCACGGCGTATTTCTCAAACCGCCGCCAGCCGGGCGTCGTTTTGCGCGTGTCCAGAATCTGCGCGCGCGTGCCCTTGACGGCGGCCACGAACTGCGCGGTGAGCGTGGCGATGCCGGAAAGGTGCTGCACAAAATTCAGCGCCACGCGCTCGGCGCTCAAAATCGCGCGGGCGGAACCGGAAACGCGCAGCAAATTATCGCCGCGGGCAACTTGCGTTCCGTCATGGACCAGATATTCAATTTTAGCCGACCACGAAAGTCGGCGGAAGGCGGCCTTGGCGAAATCCAGCCCGGCGACGACGAGTGGTTCGCGCGCGCGCATAACGGTGATGAACGCCAGGCTTCTCGGCACGGTGGCGAGCGTCGTCACGTCGCCGCCGCCGATGTCCTCGGCCAGCGCGGCTTTGACGGCGGCGCGGATTTCTGAAGCGGTCAATTCCACCCGCACAAAATGGCCGTGACGCGGTGAATTTGTAAATCTTCGTTTTTGTTTTTTCTGATTTGTGATAAATCTTCGCGCATGAGCAAAGGCGTCTTGCTGGTCAATCTTGGTTCGCCGGATTCGCCGTCGGTTCACGACGTGCGGAAATACCTGCGCGAATTCCTCATGGACGGCCGCGTGCTGGATGCGCCGTGGCCGGTGCGCTTCTGCGTCGTGAATTTTGCGATCCTGCCGTCGCGCCCGAAGGAATCGGCGCACGCCTACCAGAAAATCTGGACGCCGGAAGGCTCGCCGCTCGTCGTCACGAGCCGCCGTGTGCGGGACAAATTGCAGGCACGCGTGGCCGTGCCGGTGGAACTGGCGATGCGCTACCAAAATCCGTCCATTGAAAGCGCGCTGAAAAAACTCGACGGAACGGCAGGTCACGGAACTGCTCGTCATCCCGCTGTTCCCGCATTTTGCGATGTCGAGTTTTGAAACCGCCGCCGAGCGCGTTAAGGAACTCGCGGCATCGCTGGACGCCGCAGATCAAGGTGGAAATCCAGCCGCCGTATTTTGACGCGCCGGAATACATCGAGGCGCTGGTGGCGAGCGCGAAAAATCATCTGGAAACCGGCTATGACCATCTGCTCTTCAGTTTTCACGGAATTCCCGAACGGCATCTCCGCAAAGCCGACCCGACGGGCTGTCATTGTCTCAAGATCGAAAACTGCTGCGAGGTTTCCAGTCCGGCGCACGCGACGTGTTACCGCGCGCAATGTTTCAAAACCGTCGCGGCGTTCGTCGCGAAGGCCGGCGTGCCGGAGGAAAAATATTCCGTGGCGTTCCAGTCGCGGCTCGGCAAGGAGCTGTGGCTGAAACCCTACTCGGACATGGAAATCGAGAAATTTCCCGCGCGCGGCATCAAAAAACTGCTGGTGATCTGTCCGGCGTTTGTCTCGGACTGCCTGGAAACGATTGAAGAAATCGGGATTCGCGGGCGCGAATCTTTTCTCAAGGCGGGCGGCGGCGAGCTGGTGTTGATTCCGTGCATGAACGAGCATCCGCAATGGCTCATGGCGCTGGAAAAAATGGTCGTGCGGTTTTGAACGAACGCCGTGCGGCTATTTGTCCGGATCCGCGTGGCCGAAGGGAGACTTGAACTTCAGCTTGACCGTGTCCTGCAAAAAGCCGAAGAACCCTTTTTTCTTTTTCGGCAGCGCGGCCTGGATCGGCTCGCATTCGTGGCTGCAAAGAATGCACAAAAAATGCGGCGAGCCGCCCTTGCGCCGCATGACGTGGATGCAGGCATTGCACATCACTTCCTTGCAGTGGGTGCACCGGTAAGTCGCGGCGGTTTCAGAATGGCGCGGGCAGGAAACCACGCCATCAGGCAAAACCACCGGCGGCGGCAAAACCTGGCGTGGACGCTCGTATTTCGGAATGGCCATCGTGGCGTCGGTGGATTCGACGAACAATTCCACGTCGCCCAGCCGCAAATTTTGTCCGGGATCGAGCCAGGCCTCCAGGACCGGCGAACCGTTGACAAACGTGCCGTTGGTGGATTCGCAGTCGCGGATGTAAACGCCGTCGTTCGTCAGCGCCAGTTCACAGTGCAGCGACGAAATGGTGGGATGTTCAATGCAGAACTCGCAGTCGGGGTCGCGCCCGACACGGTTCACGCCGAGACGCAGCACCAGCGCCTGTTGCCCGACCCCTTCCGTTTTGACCAGCAGCCTTGCCATGGTGTCGTTCTTGTGGGAACCAGAGGGAGCCTGTAACAAAAGAACCTGCGCGTCGAGGGAAAATTACTTTGATTTCAGCAGCGGGTTTCTGGCGAAGGCAAATTCCCCGACAATTTTCCCGCCGATCAAATGCTCCTGGATGATGCGTTCCAAAACTTCCGGCGCGCAGGAATGATACCAGACGCCTTCAGGATAAACGACGGCGACGGGTCCGCGCGTGCAGACGCGCAGACAATTCGCCTTCGTGCGATAAACCAGCGGTTCCGGACCAACGAGATTTAATTCCTTCAGCCGCCGCTTTAAAAAGTCCCACGACGCAAGGCTGGTTTCGCGAGCGCAACATTTTGGTTCTGTTGCATCGGCGCACAGAAAAATATGTCGCCGGAATTTTTCCAGGCCGAGCGTTTCAACGGCGGTTTGCAGTTCGGTATTCATATTCATCCTCGTCCTCATCGTCATACTCATCCTCGATTTATGCCGAAGAGGATGAGGATGACGAGGATTATTAACGCAAAAATGCCAGCCCAATCACGCCGCTCACGGCGATGAGCGCGCCGATGAGCGAACGAAAGCCGATTTTTTCGCCCTCAACGATGCGCGTCATCGGCATCAGAAAAATTGGCGTCAGCGCGATGATGGCGGTGACAATCGCGGCGTTCGTTTGTTCGAGCGCCCATTGCATGCACGTCACGCCGAGTGTCTGGCCGGCCAGCGCGTTCGCCAGCACCCACGGCCAAATGCGCCGCCATTTTTCGCCGGAAACGGCCAGGGTTTTTCCCTGAAACAATCCTCCGTGCGCGTGCGCGGAGCGCCATTTGAAAACCAGCAGCGCAATGGCCGGAAACAAAATGCCGCCGAGCAGCCGCTGGTAGCCGGTCGTGCCGGCGTCAGGATGAACCCCGGCGGCATGGGCGACCGCGAAGGCCTTGCGGATGATGACCGCGCCAGTTGCACCGCTCATCGCGCTGAACACGCAGGCCAGCACGCCGATTTTCAACTGGCGCGTTTCGATGTGCAGATGATCGCCGGGCGCGAGCGCGATGGCGACGCCGGTCAAGATGACGGCGATGCAAACAATTTCCGGCAGATTTAACTTCGAGCCGAGCCAGAGCCATTCGATGAGCGCGGCGCACGGCGCGGTAAGACATTGCGTGAGCAAAACGGTGCGGCGGCTGCCGAGACGCGGCAGCGCCTGAAAATACGCGCTGTCGCCGAGGCCGATGCCGAACAGCCCACTCAACATGAACCATTCCGGGGCACCGGCGAATCCGGCGCCGAGGGTGTTCGCCCAGATTGTCAGGAAAATGGTGGCGATGGCGATGCGCCAGAAATTGGCCTCCACGCCGCCGATTTTCGTGGCCGTGCGGTGGCCGCAAATGGCGGAGACGGCGAACAGAAAAGTGGTGAGAAACGCGGCGATCATGGAACACGAGGACGAAAGCCGGCGGAACGCAGATTTTTCCGGCGAGCATGTGAAAAAACTGTCCGGCTACAACCCTTCGTAATATTCATCCGAACCGGTTTCGCCCGTGCCCTCAACCTGCACGCCGTTCTCCTGGAGAATTTTGGCGATGTCGGGCGCGACCCAGCGCTTGTCCTTGTTCTTTCTTGAAACCGGTTTGATGCGGAACTGTCCCAGGGTATTGCTTTCCAGCACCCCGCGCTCCTGCATCCGGATCAGCAGCGGCTTGGCCCATTCAGGATTGTCGTAGAATTTTTTCTTGCCGCTGGCCCGCCGGGCGACTTCCTTGACGCTGACAAACTCGTCGCCCCGGGTTTTCAGAAAATCAAAAATTTCACGTTCTTCCGAATCCATTTTTGCACCTTGTCAAAATCCGGTTATGAAGTCGAACCTTTTAATTTCCCCCTACTTCAACTGCGCCACAACGAACTGCGCCAGCTTTTGCGCATCGGTGTTGAAAAGGCGGATCCCTTCGGCGGTTTTTTCCGTGGCCATGGCATTCTCGTTGAGCAGCCAGCGGAATTTTTTTTCATCCAGCGGCAGCCTCTCGATGTTGCTGGCGCGCGCAATTTCGGGGCTTAATTTGCGCGGCAGCGGCGCAGTGCTCTTCTGCAATTCGCCGAGCAGTTGCGGGCTGATGGTCAGCAGATCGCAGCCGGCCAGCTCCTGGATTTCGCCGGCGTTGCGGAAGCTCGCGCCCATCACCTCGGTCGCGTGGCCGAATTTTTTGTAGTAGGCATAAATCTCCTTCACCGACAAGACGCCGGGATCTTCGGCAGGCGCAAATTCCTTTTTCTCCTTCGCCTTATGCCAGTCCATGATGCGGCCGACGAACGGCGAAATTAGTTTCACCTTCGCCTCGGCGCACGCGACGGCCTGCGCGAGCGAGAACAGCAGCGTGAGATTGCAGTTGATGCCCTCGCGCTGGAGGATTTCCGCCGCGCGGATGCCTTCCCACGTCGAGGCGATTTTGATGAGGATGCGTTCGCGGCCGATGCCGTTTTGCTGGTAAAGCCCGATGAATTTCTTCGCCTTGGCAACCAGCGCCTCCGTGTCGAAGGAAAATTTTGCGTCAGTCTCGGTCGAGACGCGGCCCGGCACGATTTTCAAAATTTCCAGTCCGAACAAAATCATCAAATCATCGAGGACATTGGCGAGCAATTCTTCGCCGCTGAATTTCGCCTTATTGTCGGCAATCGCCTGGGCCACGAGGAATTGATACTCCGGCATCTGCGCGGCCTTCAGGATGAGCGACGGATTGGTCGTGGCGTCGCGCGGCGCGAACTGCTTGAGCGAGACAAAGTCGCCGGTGTCGGCGACGACGACGGTGAACTGCTTGAGCTGGTCAAGTTGCGTAGCGGTGCTCATATTGAATTTTAATTTGCCAAATTATCGCCCAGATCGGGCCGCGTGGCAAATCCCAAACTTTGGAACACGGTTCTTGCCGGCGGGCTGCGGTCGGTTTTTACTTTTCCCATTTTCCATTCGCCTGCATCTTGATGGCTTGAAACACTGCGCGGCCCGCAGCCGCCCTTGGTTGGCGTGGCTGGCCCGAAAATCGCTTTGGCAGAATTGATTTATGATGTTGTGGTGGAAATATCAGCAGCTCCGGTCGAGCAACCTGAAGACGCGGCTGGCGACCATCGCCGAACTGGCGGATTCCCAGAACATGGATTCGGTCGGGCCGCTGCTGTTTGCGTTAAAGGACAAGGAGGTTGAGGTCCGCAGCGCGGCGACGCTGGCGCTGGGGCACCTGAAGGACAAACAGGCGGTCGCGCCGTTGATCCAGATGCTGCTCGATCCAGCCCCGCTGGTGCGGGCGACGGCGGCGGAGGCGCTGTCTCACCTGCAGGATCCCGGCGCGATTCCGCCGCTCATTAATTTGTTGCGCGATGCGGATGCGTCGGTGCGGTCGCGCGCTTCCCGCAGCCTGGAGCGGCTTGGCTGGCAGCCGGAAAGCGAGGCGGAGCGGACGTGGCACATCGTGGCTTCGGGCAACATGAACCGTGTGGCCGAACTGGGTTCGGACGGCGTCGGATTGCTGGCCGACCTGATGCGGAAAGGGCCGCCGGAGAAGCAATTGTCCGCCGTCAAGGCCCTGGCCGAGATTGAAGACCCGCGCGTGCCCAGGCTGATATTGGAGGCGCTCAACAACCGCAATGTCCTGGTGCGGCTCGCGGCGCTGGATTTCGTGGCTGACGCGGCGGTTCCGGACAATTATGCAACGGTAGAACGCCTGCTCAAGGACAAGGAGCCGAACATCCGCGCCGCCGCCGTGGGCGCGGCGGTCAGTTGCGGCGGCAACCGCGCGGTGCCGGCGCTGGTGGGCATGTTGCGGGATGTTTCGTGGGAAGTCCGCCGGGAAGTCATCCGCGCGCTCGGCAAACTCGGCGACACGCAAGCCATAGACGGCCTGGCGAGGGCGTTGCAGGATCGTGACCATGACGTGCGCGAAAGCGCGGCGGCGGCGCTGGGCCGGATCCGCAACGCGCGCGCCATCCGCCCCCTGGTGCTGGCGCTTTTGGATATTGAAAGTTTTGTGCGCAACGCCGCGCAGAATTCGCTCGACGAGATTAATCCGAACTGGAGACACACCGCCGATGCGCGCAGCGCACTGCCGCAAATCAAGGCCGCGCGGAAACACCGGGAATATTGGATCAGTTTCAGCGCCGCCCAGTTGCTGGAGCAAATCCCGGAGGTTGCCCCTGACGAAATGGTGGAAGCCCCCGTCGCGCCACCGCCGGAAAGGGTGTCAGCGGGGGAAATTCCCACGACTTTGCCGGCCGCAACCTTTGACATTTTGACGGAGCTGCTGGGCGACCGCGACCGCGACCTGCGGCTGGCGGCGGCGGAAGCCTTCGGCCAGTTGCGCGAAAAACGTGCGGCGGCCCTCCTCGCCGCGGCCCTTCAAGATGAGGACACGTTCGTGCGGCAGGCGGCGGAACGGGCGCTCGTCGCGTTGAACTGATTTGATTTTAGCGCCCGCCACAGGCAATCTGTCTGGTGGTGGAGCAATTCGCCGGAAGCAACCGTGGCCAGTGCAACCAACAATCAGCCGCCGCGCCAGGTCTTGTTCGTGGATGACGAGCCGGATTTTCTGCAAATGGCGGAAGAAACCATCGCGCCGTTAAGCGGCGGGAACTGGGTGATTCATTGCGCCAGCACGACGGACATCGCCCTGGATCTGCTCAAGCGGCAAAAAATGGATCTCGCAGTGGTGGACGTCAACATGCCGTTGCTCGACGGTGTCCAGTTTCTCAAACTGCTCGGTCGCCGTTATCCCGACCTGAAAAAGGTGACGCTCACCGCCGTGGCCACCGAGGAAAAACGTTCCCAATGCCTCGCCGCCGGCGCGGAATTGTTCATCGAGAAACCGCGTTCGCCGGATGGCTTCAAATCCGTCTTCGCCATGCTGGACGAACTCATCCTGTGGGCGCCCCAGCAAGGTTTTCAAGGCATGTTGCGCCGGGTCGGGCTGCAGGATGTCATCCAGATGGAATGTCTCGGCCGCAATTCCTCCATTCTTGAAATCCAGGACCGGCAAATAACCGGGCGGATTTACATCGAAGACGGGCGGATCATCCACGCCGCTGCGGGCGCGGCGACCGGTGAGCCGGCCTTTCAAAAATTATTGGCGCTGGCGGGCGGCGCGTTCCAGCTGCAACCCTTCGAGCCGCCGCCGCAACGCACGATCGAAGGCCAGTGGGAGTTTTTGCTCATGGAAGCCGCACGGGTGCGCGACGAAAACGCCGCGCTAGTGCCCGAAACCGAACTGAACCGGCCTTTGGAACCGCCACCAGCAATGGAGCCTTCGGCCCCCGCCGTGGAAATCTTCGTGCACGTGGCGGAGACCTTGATCTGTTCCGGTCAAGGCACGCCGCTTTACGAGTGGCAGTGTCCCGACGTGATTGCCCGCGTGGCGCTCCTGCAGGACATCGCGGAACAGGCGGCGCGCGTGGGACAATGTCTGCCGCTGGGAAAATTCGACCGGCTCGAAATCCAACTGCCCACCAGCCGCGCCGTCGCACAGGTGAGACCCGACCGCATGGTCTTCGTGCAGGTCGCCACGGAAGCCGGACGTTCCCAACCCGGACTATGAATCACGTGATCAACCAATGGTTCGCCAGTTGCGCCCTCGCGCCGGGAATCCTTGGCTGCGGTGTGCGCCTGCCGGACGGCACCTGCGTCAGCCAGAGTTTTCACGACAGTTGTCCGCGCGAACGGCTCGATCAAACTTTGCAAAACCTCGCCGATTCATTCGACTCTTTTTCCGCCTACGGCCTCGCTCCTCGCTGGCTGACCTGGACTTTTGAACACGGCCAGTTGCGCGTCGCCCGGCGGCCCGATGGATTGCTGCTCGGCCTCGCGCTCCAGCCCAACAGCCCCGCCGCTGAAAATCTGGACCTGCGCACCGAGGAATTTCTGGCGTTGAATCTGGCGGGCTAAATTTTCAACCGGCTGCCAACGCGTTCCGCTATGTTCACGCCGGAAACCATGGAATCGCCCAGCGAAACGCCGTCGCGGTAATGCCCGGCGAAAAATAAATTTGGCACTATAGTTTCGATTTCGTTCAGCAAATCGCGGTATTTGCCGTAGCCGACGTTGTATTGCGGAATCGCCTTCGGATAAGCGACGCAATGCGCGAACACCGGTTTTCCTTTTGCCCCCAGCAGCACGCGCAAATCCGCCAGCACCACTTCCACCAGTTTTTCCGGCGGTAAACTTGCGAGTTCGGGATAACGCGCCCCGCCAACGTAGCTCGTCAAATTCAAATGCCCCGCCGGAGCGCGGTTCGGAAACAGCGCCGAGGAAAAAATCGTGCCGAGAATCTTGAAGCCCTCGATTTTCGGAATCAACATTCCGAAACCCTGGCACGAATGCGCCACGTCTTCGCGTCGGAAACCCAGCACCACGCTCGCCACCGGCGGATAGCTGATTTCGGAAAAAACCTCGGTAGGGCGGTGCTGTTGGGCCGCCTCAATCATCAGCTCCGCCAGCTTGTGCGCCGTGCCGCAATAAATCACCGCACCGAATTCCGCTTCGCCTCCGGAAGTCGCCACGCGCCAGCGGTCGCCCGTCTGCGCCAATTTCGTGACCGCCGTGTTCAACTTCAGCGAGTCACCAAGTTGTGCCGCCAGCGTGTCCGGCAACACCTGCAAGCCTTCGTCGAAGGAAAATTTCGCCGCGCGGTCTTTCGCCACTTCGCCGGACTTTTTCCGGTCACGCGCGCCAAAAATCTGGCCCTTGATCATCGAACCGTAATTGTCCTCCAGCGCCTTGAGCTTCGGAAACGCGTGCGGCAGCGAGAGCTGGTGCGGGTCGCCGGCGTAAACGCCCGCAACCAGCGCGTCAATCGCGTGGTCCAGAAATTCCTGGTTGAACCGGCGCACGACAAATTGCGCGATGCTTTCTTCCACGCCATCGCGGCGCGGCTTGATGAACGGCTCACGCAGCACGGCGAGCTTGGCCTTGGCGGTGAACAGCGGCGTCGTGAAAAATCCGAGCGGCGAGCCGGGCATCTCAATCGGCCGACCGTAACGCACGACATAGCGCGCCTCGGCCTTCGGATCGGAGTTGAGCTTGCGCGATTCGAGGCCGGCGTCGCGGACGAGCTGCGCGATTTTCGGCGACGTTTCAAGAATTGTGTTCGGCCCGAATTCGGCGAGGAAACCGTCCTTGCGGATGGACTGGATCACGCCGCCGACCCGCCCACCCGCCTCATAAACCGTCACCGGCACGTCCCGGCGTTTCAGATAAAACGCAGCGGTCAACCCCGTGATGCCAGCGCCGATGATTGCGACGGATTTCATTCGCCGAATCAAATCGTCTTGGAATGTTTCTGCTCATTCGCCGCGCCGAGCGTGTTGTCGAAACACATCGCGATATTGCGGATGAAGAGGCGTCCGGCGTCGGTCACTTCGAGGCCGCCGGGCTGGAGCTTCACAAGACCGTCGGCGGCAAATGGCGCGAGCGAGGCGAGTTCCTTTTCAAAATGCTTTTCGAAGTTGATGCCGAGCTTCGCGCTCATCGCGGCGAAATCGAGCGAGAGGTCGCACATCGTCCGCATGATGGTTTCGCGCCGGATTTTGTCCTCGTCCGTTACGAAATACGCCTTGTGCAACGGCACGTTGCCGGCGTCCACGGCGGCCTGCCATTTCGGCAGTTCCTTTTCGTTCTGCCAGTAGGCATCGGGAATCTGCGAAACGCCGCTCATGCCGAACGCGTAAATATCCGAGCCGGCGCGCGTGCTGTAACCTTGAAAATTCCGCTGAAGCTGCTTGTTGCGCTGTGCCACGGCGAGCTCGTCGTTCGGCTTCGCAAAATGGTCCATGCCGATATAGACGTATTGGTTGTTCGCCGTGAGTTTTTCGATAACGAGCTTGAGCACTTCGAGCTTGGTTTCCGGCGTGGGCAAAACTTTTTGCTCCAGAATTTTTTGCGACGGCTTGATCCACGGCACGTGTGCGTAACTGAACACCGCAAGCCGGTCGGGCTTCATCTGCAAAACCGTGTCGAGCGTTTCATTGAAAGATTCTGGCGTTTGAAACGGCAGGCCGTAAATCAAATCCAAGTTGATCGAGCCGAAGCCGAGTTCGCGCATCCAATCCATCGCCTGCTGGGTCATCTCCCGCGGCTGGATGCGGTGAATCGCCTCCTGCACCTTCGGGTTGAAATCCTGCACGCCCATCGAAGCGCGGTTGAAGCCGATCTCGCGCAGCGCCACCAGGTGCTCGCGCGTGAGCCGGCGCGGATCCACCTCGACGCTCGCCTCGATGTCCGGCGAAAAAATAAAATGCTTGTGGATGATTTCACCGAGCCGGCGGATTTCGTCCGGGCGCAAAAACGTGGGTGAGCCGCCGCCGAAATGGAGTTGCACGGCCTTGCGCTGCGGATTTAGCATCGGCGCCATCTTGGCGACTTCACGGCCGAGTGCCTCGACGTAGGCCATGCCTTGCGAGTGATTGAGAGTAATGACGGTGGTGCAACCGCAGAACCAGCAAAGCGTCTCGCAAAACGGAATGTGAAAATAAACCGATAGATCGCGCGGCGCGCGGTTGTTCTCGTCAATTTTCGCCGAAAGCTGCTCCCAAGAAATCGCGTCGGTGAATTTTGTCGCGGGCGGATAGCTGGTGTAACGCGGCCCGGCCACGTTGTATTTTTTCACCAGATCGAGATCTACGTTCAGCGTTTTCATTTGAAACTTTTTACCGTCTCCACCAAGGCGGCGATATTTTCCAGTTTTGCCGCCGGCGTCAAACCGTGGCCGAGGTTGAAAATGTGTCCGGGCCGGCCGCGCATGGTTTCGAGAATCTTGTTGGTTTCCGCCGCAACCACTTCCGGCGCGGCTTCGGCGATGAGCGCGGGCGAAAGATTTCCCTGCAACGCAATGTTAGACGGAATGATTTCCCGCGCCTCGGCCAGCGACGTCTGCCAGTCAATGCCGATGATGTTTGCGCCGCTGGCGATGAGATCGGGCCAGTTGCCATGCGTGCCGAGCGAGAAATTGATGACCGGAACCTTGCCGCCGAGGTTGGCGATGATTTCCTGCGTCCAGCGACCGGAAGCTTCCTGAAATTCCGTTGCCGCCAAGTGTCCGCCGTGGCTGTCGAAGATTTGCAATGCGTCAATGCCGGTGGCGATCTGCATTTTCAAATACGCGGTGACGGCCTCGGTGAGTTTCTCGGCGAGCGCAAAATAGGTTTTCGGGTCTTCGCGGAAAAGCTGCAGCGCACGGCTGTATTTCGGCACGCTCGCGCCTTCCATCATGAACGTCGCCAGCGTCCACGGCGAGCCGGTGAAACCGAGCAGCGCCGTCTGGTCGCCAAGTTCCTTCCGCAAAATCCGCAGCGCCTGGTCCACATAACTCAACCGCTCGATGACGCGCTCGACGGAAAGTTTTTCAATGTCCGCCCGGCTCGTCACGGCAAAATCCATGACCACGCCGCCGGTTTCCTTGAAATGATACGTCTGTCCCAGCGCTTCAGGAATCACCAGAATGTCGCTGAACAAAATCGCGGCATCGAAGCCGAACCGGCGCACGGGCTGGAGCGTGACCTCGGCGGCGAGTTCGGGATTTTGGACAAGTTGGACGAACGTGAATTTTTCCTTGAGCTGGCGGTATTCCGGCAGCGCGCGGCCGGCCTGGCGCATCAGCCACACCGGCGGACGCAAGTTTGGCCGGCAATGACACGCATTGAGGAAACGCTGGCGGTTCGTCAATGCGGGCGCGGTGGATTTGATGGCGGCGGCGGCATTCATTCGTTTTACAGCAAATTCTTTAACACACCACACGCGGTTTGAACAGGCGAAGGTTTGGAAATTACCCATGCAACTTTTTTGCGGCGGCGGTTTTTAATTGGAACGGCAATGACAGACAAGAATTCCCAGAATGAATGGCGCGAGCTGCTCTGGCGGCGGAAACTCACCGGTGCCGAGCGGTCGGAATTGCGCGCCCGGCCGGAAACGGCGGCGGAACTGGAACTCGAATCGCGCTTGAGCGAGTCGCTGGCCAAAATGCCGGATGCCGCCGTGCCGTCGAATTTCACCGCGCGGGTGTTGCAGGCGGTCGAGCTGGACGAAGGGCTCCGGCCGCGCCGTGGAATATTGGGCTGGAACTGGCACATGCTCCTGCCGCGCATCGCGGTCACGGCGGCGTTGATTCTTTTCGCCGGAATGACGCTGCATCATTACGACCTCACCGCCCGGCGCACCGCACTGGCCCGGAGTGCTGTGCTCGTCGCCGGCTCGCAGCCGCTGCCCAGTGTGGACGCATTGAAAAATTTCGACGCCATCCAGCGCATGAGCCAGCCGCGCGCCGACGAGGAACTGCTGACGCTCATGCAATGAAGCATTCGCGGCAGACGCACTGGTGGCTCGCCGTCTTCGCGGCGGGCATGGGCTGGGCATTCACGCTGGCCGCCAAAGATCTGACAATGGTTTCCGCGCCGACGAACAGCCTGTCATCGCCGGCGGAAACAAAATCTCCCGTGGATTTTTTCCGGCAACTGCTGGCAATGACGCCGGACGAACGCGACATTTTTTTGACCAACCGGCCGCCGGAAATCCGCGCCCGCATCCTCGCCAAGGTCGGCGAATACGAGGCGCTCGACCCGAACGAGCGCGAGCTGAGGCTGCGTGCGACGGAGTTGCGCTGGTATCTCATGCCGCTGCTGCGCGATTCGCCGACGAACCGCGCCGCGCGGCTGGCACACATTCCGGCCGGCGTGCGCGAAATCGTTGACGCCCGGCTCACGGAATGGAGCATTCTGCCGCCGTCTTTGCAGCAGGAGTTTTTGGACAACGAGCATGTCCTGCGCTACTTCGCGCACTTGGAAGTGACCAACCGCCTGGCGGAAGATTTTGGCCAGGCGCCCAGCGACGCCGAGCGGGCGCATTGGAACGCGCTTTCCGAACCCGAGCGCCGCCAGGTCGCCGCCGGCTTCAACCAGTTTTTTGAACTCACGCCCGACGAAAGGCAAACGGCGCTCAATTCTTTGTCCGAAGCCGAGCGCCAACAAATGGGAAGAACCTTGCAGGCATTCGACAAAATGCCGCCGTCACAACGCGACGAATGCGTCAGCGCGTTCGCCAAATTCGCCAGCATGAGCGCGCCGGAAAAGGCCCAGTTTCTGAAAAACGCCGAGCGCTGGTCGGCCATGTCGCCCGCCGAGCGCCAGGCCTGGCGCGACCTGGTCGCCAACGTCCCGCAATGGCCGCCGCTGCCGGTCGGCTGGGTAACTCCAATTCCCGGAGAATCCAACAACGGCGAGGTCACGAATCACAATTGAAATGGCAAATTTCAAATTCGCCATTTCCGCCGCCGCAGCTTAATTTCCCGCCGTGCATCCGATCCTGTTTCATCTCGGTTCGTTCCCGATCCATTCCTATGGCGTGATGGTCGCGCTGGCCTTTTTATTTGGATTGTGGACGGCCACGCTGCGCGCCAGGCGCGAAAAAATTTCCAGCGAAATCATCGGCGACGTCACGCTCTGGATCATGGTCGGCACGATTCTCGGCGCGCGCACCGTTTATGTGACGACGTATTGGAACGACGAGTTCGCCGGCCAGCCGCTTTCGGAAATTTTCATGATCCAGCACGGCGGCCTCGTTTTTTACGGCGGCCTCATCGGCGCAATCATTGCCGGCACAATTTATCTGCGCTGGAAAAAACTGCCGCTCTGGAAAATCGCCGACGCGCTCGCGCCGAGCATCGCGCTGGGCAGCGTCTTCGGGCGCATCGGCTGCCTGCTCAACGGCTGCTGCTACGGCCGCGCGTGCGACCTGCCGTGGGCCATCAGCTTTCCGCCGGGAAATCCGCTGGGCTCGCCGACTTATCCGGTGCATCCGACGGAAATCTACGACGCGCTGCTGAATTTAATCCTCTATGGTTTCCTTGCGTGGCTGTTCCGGCGCAAAAAATTCGACGGCCAGATTTTTGCGACCTATCTCATCGGCTACGCCGTCACGCGCTCGTTCGTGGAATATTTTCGCGGCGATTACAACGATGCCCACCACCATTTCGGCCTGACGCCCGGACAACTCGTCAGCGTCCCGATCTTTTTCGCCGGACTGGCGCTCGCGGCCATTCTCTCGCGGCGCACGCCGGCAATTCAAAACTGACTTTTGACAGAATGATCAGAATTGAAATGGTGGAACCGAAAACCGAAGCTTTGCCGCCGCTGATATTTTAATTTTGTGAATTCTGTCTCAACTCCGATTTTCATCGCCGGACCGACCGCCGTCGGCAAATCCGAGATCGCGCTGCGGCTCGCGGAAAAAATCGGCGGCGAAATCATCTCCGCCGATTCCATGCAGGTCTATCGCGGACTCGACATCGGCACGGCCAAACCGTCGCCCGCCGAACGCGCCCGCGTGCCGCATCATCTGATTGACATTTGCGACCTGACGGAAAATTTCGACGCCGCGCAATTCATCCGGCTGGCTCAAAAGGCCGTTAAAGAAATCCAGTCACGCGGTCGCGTTCCGGTTTTCTGCGGCGGCACCGGGCTTTATTTCAAGGCGTTTTTGAGCGGACTCGGCGAAGCGCCGGCCACCAATCCCGAACTGCGCGCCGAACTGGAAGCCGCGTCATTTGAATCGTTGTTACACGAACTGCGCGAGCGCGACCCGGCGGCTTACGAGAAGATTGACAAACAAAATCCGCGCCGCGTCATCCGCGCCGTGGAAGTGATCCGCCTGACTGGAAAAAAGTTTTCCGAGCAGCGCGCCGAGTGGAAGGCGCAGAGCGCCGTCCCAATCAAAACAAATTCTTTCTGCTTCACGCGCCCGGCGGCGGACATGCACGCGCGCATCAACGCCCGCGTGGACGCGATGTTCGCGCGCGGGCTGGTGGAGGAGACGCGCGCCTTGCTCCAGCGCGGCCTCGCCGGAAACAAGACGGCGATGCAGGCCATCGGCTACCGGCAGGTGGTGGAATATTTGCGCGGCGAACGCCCGCTGACGGAGACGATTGAGCTGGTGAAAAGCCGGACGCGGCAGTTTGCCAAGCGGCAACTGACCTGGTTCCGCCGTCACGGAAACATGGAATGGATTGAATTGAAGCAGGGCGAGCCGCCGGAAAATACTTTGCCAGGGCTTTGGGGCATGATTGCGGATTGAGCCAAATGCGCAAAGCAACCGGGCGTTGCTGGCAGGAAAACGCAGTTCGCGTGCAGGAAATTATCGGCTGAGTTACGGCAAACGGCGTTTGCGCTACGGAAATCGCCCGCCGCCGATAGGAAATCCTTGTTTGCGTATCGTCAACCGGCGTTCGCCGTATGGAATTTGCCGGTCGCTTATCAGCAAACGCTGTTCGCCGTATGGAAACCGCCGATTGCTGATAGGAAATCTTCGTTTGCTGTATGGAATTCGTCTATTGCTGATAGGAATGAGGTCATTCCGACACCCCTCCGCCGGGCAGTCATCAAGGAAAACTGGCTAATTTACAATGCTTTCCGTTGAACTTGGTCAAAACAAGACAGTTTTGGAGCCGGTTGATTGGGAAAAGAGGCGGTTTTGCCAAAAACCGGTTTTGGAGCCCTTCCAGGTGGGCCAAAGGCCGGCGACGGGCGCGTGCCCCCCCCCGAAATCTGGCTGGATCAATTGGCGTGGTTTCGCCGCCAGCCTGACCCGGAATGGATGGAATTGAAGCCGGAGGAAGCGCTTGATGGAATTTAGCTACGATTGAGCAATTGATTTTGTGAACTACTGGGAAATTAGCCGATAAAACCGGCTGGCACTGGCTGGATTTTCATTCAGATAAGTGCAAACGCTGCCGTTGTTGGTTAGCGTGAATAAAGTTGTCCAATTATTCAAGTTGGTGGTGGTCTGCATTGCAAATTGTGCATTCTGTAAACTGCTCGGCTTCCAAACAAAACTTTGCTGAAAATTTGCGCCAGATGTTAGCCACATGCGAACCGTCATCTGATCTGTGCCGGTTTGCGAAATTGGATATACAATCGGTGCGTTTGCTGAACCGTCGAAGGACGACCAGAACTGGGATTGATCAGAAACCTGCACATCGGAAATGTTGCCACTACTGACCAATAGCCGCCCGAGTTTGTTAAAAACAATTTGAACCTGTGGCTGGATGACGCCCGGACCAGCACCGTTGGCATTTCCATTTGCTGCGGCATTATTCAGCCAGTTGGTTGTTCCGGTGCGCGTAAAAAATGGATCGGCGGGAACACCAATCGTTACGTCTCCCGCACTGAAAAGAAAATCTGGTTGAGAAATGATCCGCGCCATTTGCTGTTGCATCAAAACGCCATTGGTCAGGTAACTATCCGTAAAATAATTGGTGGTTGGCAGGAATGCGCCGGATTGTGAATCCAACGGCTGAGGAATAAATGTGATTTTGTCCACGCCGGGACGCCACGCGCCGTTCACAAATGAATTGGCATTGGTGCCGACACCCACAACGCCGGACAGCAGAGCTTCGTAATTGACGTTGTTCGTGGACAGCAAATAAGCCAAACCTCCGACATCGTCATATGTCAGTTCCGTGTAAAACACACCCGTATTCAGGCGACCATCGGCAACGGCATTATAAGAGCTCTGAAACGGATCAACATTGATTATCTCCATGAAATTCTGTGGCGGCCCGCTAATCACATCAGCCGTATACAGACTTTGATTCACATAAGGAGTTGGCGAAACCGTCTGGGGATCAAAATTTCGCTGAACGATGTAATCAGGAATGGCCCAGCTCACCCAACTATTCTGGTCACTCTGGCCAATGAACATCGGAGTCCATTGATACAAAACATAAACGTAGCGTGTTGGCTCGGCCAAACCCAGATGCTCAAGCAACAGCGAAAGTGTCTGCGACTTCAAATCATTAAGTGATTGGCTCGCCGCTGCGTAATTTTGTGCTTGGGTGTAGAGCGGATAATTTGTCGGCGCGATTTGCGAAGCCGGCGGCAAATCATTCAAAACTTGAATCGCACTTTGCACCGCCGCCACGCCGTTTGTTCCAAAGAAGTTCAAAAAAGATTGGTCGAATCCGTAAGTCACCACCGGCACATTCCAACGATACCCATTGCTGATGTCCATCGGCCCACCAATGTCGCCAGATAAGATTACTCCGTTGGTTGCTTGCATCCACGGCTGAACCGGGCCGAGCAAGGCAAAAGCTCCTGACTTGAATGCCGAGGCAATCAAGAACGCCAAACACAAACCTATGGCAGCTTTTCGGAGGTTGAACTTCACTGTGCCGGTTTTATAAGAAAATTCAGCAATGGTCAAGCGATTCACATTTGCCTGGCGTCGTGGCGGCAAATCAGCTTTCCCTCGGTCGTTTGACGACGACTTCGATCTCCGCCTTGTTCTTCGCGATCATGTTCGCGGGCAGGATGCCGCGCCAGAAAACGTTCGGGTAAATAATCGCGCCGCGGCCGAGGATGCTGCCGGGGTTCAGCACGGCGTTGCAGCCGGCTTCCGCGCCGTCGCCCAGCAGCGCGCCGAACTTGCGCAGCCCGGTGTCAAACGGCACGCCGTCCACCTCCACAAAAATGTTGCCCGGCGTCATTTTGAGGTTGGAAATCTTCACGCCCGCGCCAAGGTGCGCCTTGTGGCCGAGAATCGAGTCGCCGACGTAATTGAAGTGCGGCACCTGCGCGCCGTTGAAGAGCAGCGCGTTTTTCAGCTCGCTCGAATTGCCCACCACGCAGCCGTCGCCGAGGATGACGTTTTCGCGGAGATAGGCGTTGTGCCGAATCTGGCACTTCCTGCCGATGATGGCCGGGCCTTTGATCATCGCGCCGGGTTCAACAATTGTGCCTTCGCCGATGACAACTTTTTCGCCAATGCTCGCGCCGGGAAAGCGTTTGGGCGGATTTTGTTTCGGCACGCTGGCGAGGCAGCTTTCAATTTTCTTGAGCGCGTCCCACGCGAAGTTGCAGCCGTCGAAGATGGCGGCATGTTCGGTCTGCGTCAGGTCAAACAGGTCGGCGGGTTTGAACATGGCGGCAAGTTAATGGAATCGCGCCGGATGGCAAAGTGAAATGGCGTGCCATCGCGCGGCGATTTTGGACTTAAGCCAAAGCCGGCTGCCGCGCCACATGGCTGATCCAGTCGTCGTCCGGCTGCGCGTAAGGCCGGAAGGTTTCGAGGCTGCCTTCGCGGTCGTTGTAATAAAGCGCCCGGTTCAATCCGAGCGTGGCGGCGCCGGGCGCGTCAATCAGGCTGGCCGAGTCGCTCGCGCTCATCTGGAAGACGACGCGCATTTCAAATTCGCTCAAAGTTTTCCGGCCGAGACTGCGGCTTACATTGTTGTAAGTGTCGCAGGTGGCGATGACGTGAATGCCGCGCGCCGGGCCTTCGGTGATGAGATTCAGCAGCGTGGCGGCGGGATTCGGCGCATCGGTGCCGCCGCTGGAAAAACTGAATTCGTCCTCCTGCCGCAGCTTCTTGAAATTTTGCAAGCCCTGGATCATCACAAAAATCTCCGGGCCGGATGATTCGTTTTCCGCGCGCCGTTTCAATTCCTCCGCGAGGCCGGACATGACTTCCGCCAGATTGCTGTTGCTTCCTTGAACGACTTCGTGCGGCAGCGTCTGGATAACGCGCTGCAAAAATTCACGCTGCGGAAAGCCCGGTGGCGTGTTGTCGAACAGAATAAATCGCACGGCGGCCTTTGGAAATTGAGCGGCGAGCGAAATGAGCGCAACCGCCAAAATGGTTGATGTGCGCTCTTCGCTCTGACCGACAACGAGCAGGTTGCCGCCGCTCTGGCGCCGGAAAATGGCCTCCGTCGGGCCTTTGATGGAATTCGGCGCGCCGAGCCAGACGCCGGCTTGCGCGGGGATTTGCGTCGGAGCTTTTTGCAGCGCCAGGCGCAAAGGAATGTTTTCCTGCACGTCGGCGGGCGCGTTGCCTTCAAACACAATCGGGCCGGGATATTTTTCCGCATTGTCATCGGCACGGGCGCGAATTCTGGTCAGATAACCGTCGCGCACTTTGTTGGACAGCCAGACGGCTTGAAACGGGCTGTTGCCTTCGAGCGCACCGGCGGCGTCGTTGTAAATGCCTTCGCCGGGCCGCGACAGCAGACGCGGCGCGGGATTGTCCTGGTCCATGATCAAATAAGCGTCGGCCTCGTTGCATTGCAACGCGATGCGGATGACCATTTGCCCGATGGTCGCGCGTGCCAGCGTGTAAGCGCCGCCGAGCGTCTGCGAGCCGAGGATGACGTGAATCCCAAACGCGCGGCCCTGCCGGACGATGCGGTCCAGCAACACCGCCGCGCCCTGCGAAACACGGTCTTCCTCGGTGAAAAATTCCTGGAACTCGTCAATCATCAGCAGCGAGCGCGGAACCGCCTCCGTGCCGCCGGCGCGTTTGTAGCCGGCCAGATCCTGTGCGCCAATCTTGCGGAACAAATCGCCGCGCCGGCGCAATTCCTCATCCACGCGCTGCAAAACGCTCAGGCCAAATTCACGGTCGCTCTCGATGGCCACGACGCGCGCGTGCGGCAAACGCCGGCTCGCGTAACATTTGAACTCGACGCCCTTTTTGAAATCCACAAGATAAAATTCCACCTGCTCCGGGCTGCACCGGAGCGCGAGATTTGTGATGATGACGTGAAACAAGGTGGATTTGCCGGAACCGGTTTTGCCCGCGACGAGCACGTGCTGCCGCGTGCCGCTGCCTATTTCGAGATATTGCAATTTCGTCGCGCCCGAACGGCCAATCGGCACACGGAGGAGTTCGGTGGTTTCCTCTTTCCAAATGTCCGGTTCCGCAGGGGCAATCTGATCGAACGGCACTTCGACACGGTTGGCACCCTTGCTGTCTTCGCCGATGCGCTGCAAAAATTCCGTGGCGAATTCCGGCGGCGGCGGCGCGTCGAAAACCAATTTCACCCCCGGCGCGCGCCAGTCGGACAATTCAAAACCGCTGTCCGTGTGGACGAGGCAGACGCTGTTCTGGCGCAACTCGTCCGGCACGAAATCCTGCGGCACCGGGTTCCGCTGGTCCCAGTGGATGAGCGTGAAAACGCCGCAGCGCGCGCCGCTGGCGGCAATGTTGCGGAGCCGTTTCGCTGCCGTTTCGCTGAAATTCACCGGGAATGACGCGATGACCAGGAAATGATATTTTTCCGCGACGCTGCCGGCCTGCGCGTTGTATTCCGCGATGGTCGCGTATTCGTTGCGGAGATACATCTGGATGATTTTTTCCATGTGCTCGTTCAGCTCCGCGAGCTTCTCCTCGAACTGCGCCGACTGCGTCCAGATGCGGCTGTTGATGCTGCTCTCATCGTAATCCGTCAGGTGCGTCAGCGCGGAAAAATTTTGCCCCAGCCCGACCGGATCAAAGATCGTGAAACTCAATTTCCCCGGCGGCGTGGTGGCCAGCAGCCGGAAAATGATGTTGTTGATTGCGTTAAACACCTCGTCGCCGCCGGCTTTTCCGGTCTCAAAAAGAATCGAGCCTTGCGCCGGAAACACCAGCGAGAGCGGCGCGGAAATGGCCGCCGGGCCGAACCATTTCAGGCGCGGATCTTTTGGCAGCGCGCCGACAAATTTTTCCACGTCGCCTTCCAGCCGCGCAAATTTCACGGCGTTCTGAAAATCCGCCGGCGGTGTCCAGTTTTTCCAAAGCGCGGCGTCCCACGCCGGACAAAGTTTTTCCGCCGCAGCGTTGGCGGCGCGCAATTGTTCGCACTGTGGCGTGATGCGGTTTTTCCAGTCCGCCTCCAGTTCCTGCCAGCCGGCCTGGTATTCACTTTCGAGCTGCGCCATCTTGATTTTGTGCGCCTCGGCGATTTGCCGGACCTGCGCGGCGTCTGCTGTCTTCCAACGCGCCGTGGCCGCGGTGTAATCCTGCTGAATCCGGTCGAGTTCCGTGAGCAGCCTTTGCTCGGTTTTTTGCAAAAGCCGCGACGCCTTCTCGCTCAAAACTCCCGGATGGACGATGCGCGAACGCTTGAGGTCGCGGGCCGCCTGCCGCCATTCCTGATTGTAATTTTGTTTGGTGGTTTCGAACTCGTTTTCGATCCGTTCCTGCTCCCGTTGAAAATGCGCACCAGATTTATCGCCGCAGGCGTCAAACAGCCGGCGCATTTTGGCCACGTCGCCGGCAATGGTTGCGGCCAGCGGCGCGGCGGCGCGACCGCCGAAAAAATAAACCACGCCCAGCGCGCCCAGCGCCGCGAGAGCGGCCTCGGCCGGCACTGGCGAAATTTCATGATGCCAGAAATGCGCCAGCAGCGGGCTGGCGGCCAGACCGAGCAAAATGCCGGCGAGCGAGCGCGTCGGCACGAATTTGAAAATGCGGGGCAGCGGCAATTGTTTAAACCGCGCCAGATCGCCGTTGATTTTCTCCTGCAACTTTTGAAGCCCGACGAAAAGAATATTTTCATCCGCCGACAAATCCGGTTCCGGCCACTGGCGGCCGGGCGCAAGCAGCCGCCGGAATTTGCCGTAGCCGCGGAATGCGCTGCGGGCCGCCGTTTCGAGCCGCGCTAATTCATCGCCGGCGGCGGACAGGTTTTGCTGGTAATTTTCGTAAGCGGCCGCCGTGGCAGCCAGTTGGTCGTCGCGGTGGATTTCCGCCGCCCGCACGCCTTGCCGGGCGCGGTCATTCAACTTGGCGTCGCGCACGTCAATCTCGTTCAGCACGCGCCGGTCAACGGCGGCGTGGGCGCGGTTGATGCGCGTCCGGCGTTGTTCGGACCAGGCCTGGAGTTTTTTCTTCTCCATCTCCAGTGCCGCCGCCAAATTCTCCTCCTGCGCGTCCGCCGCCTCCGCCTGCGCCTCGTTCCGGCTGGAAAAGGCGTTTGACTCGGTGGCGGACTGGACGCGGAATTCGCTGTCCAGTTTTTCCTCGCGGGCGACGAAATCGCGGACGGCGTCCTTCAACGCGTCCAGCAGCGCGAGCATTTCTCCGACCCCGGGAAGATTATTCACAGTCGCTCCTTGCTTTTTTCAAAAGCTCCTCCAGTTGCTCCAGCACAACGACCGCGCGGCTGACGTGCTCGGAAAGTTCGTTCATGAACCGGCGCTCGAACTCCTCGCTCTTCGCGTCGCGCCAGTAATTTTTTGTCTCGGCCCACTGGAGCGAGATGTCCCGGGTCAACCCGACGATCCGGCCCTTGTTCCCGCTCATGCTCATTTTCCCTCCTCCGGTTTTGCCGTCACCGCCGCCGGGCGCGGCGCGGGAACGCTCCGATAAGCGGCCAGCGCCTTGAGCACCTGGTCCAGATAGGCGACGGCCCGCGCCAGGTCGGTGGCGAAAAATCCCCGCAACTGGTCGGTTTGTTTCATCAGCGGTGCGGCGCGGTTTTCGAGTTCGCGGTCCCATTTTTTCAAAACCACCAGCTTGGCCTCGGCTTCCTGGACGGCGCGTTGCGCCCGTTGCACCGTCATTTGATGCAACGCGGCTGCCCCGTGCAAATCGGCGAACCGGGCGTTGAACAATTCCTGTTTTGCCTCCTCCAGCCGGCGTCCGCGCAAACGCAGTTGCTGTTCCCAAAACATGCGTTGCTCGCCCTGCAACCAGAGCCGCGTGCGTGCCAGCTCGGCACTGGCCTCCTCCAGCACGGGGCGCGCCTGGCCGAGAAAAACAATGAACTTGGCCCGGAACGACTCGATGGCTTCGACGGAGGTGATTTGGGCCTGCGTTGGCATATCATTTCATTCTCATCTTCATCGTCATCCTCATGAATCAAAATGTGAGGATGAGCATGAGGATGACGGGGAGGAGAATTTTAATGATTTTGGCACGGTCATCGTTGGTTGAGATATTCCTCGATGCGCTGCGCCTTGCGCAACAGGTAGGGCGTGTGTTCCTTGGAAAGCTCGACGAATTTTTTCAGCGCCTTCAGCGCCTGCTTGAACTCCTCGGAAAATTTTTCGTGTTCCTGATCCGACCAAGTGTCGCCCAGCGCCGCGAAGCGCGCGTGCAGCAGCACCATCCGGTTTTCGAGGTCGCTGTTGAAGCGCTGCAGTTCCTCGGCAAACCGCCGCACCTTTTCCGGATCCATGATTGCCTGCGCCATGCTTTCGCCTTTGTTAAGTTGCTATGGCGCACTATCGCAAATCATCCGGCGTTCCGCAATGAGAGGGTTGCGCAGAATTTTCAGGTCGAAGTTCACTTGACAGACTGCCCGGGTTGGGCCGAGGTTAAACCATGAAAACAAAGCTAACATTAATATTGATGGCATTGTTCGCCGCCGGGAATGTCATGGCGCAGCAGCAAATGGAGCAGCACACCAAAATCTCGTCTGCGGCGGCCATCTCTTCGGTTGGAGAATTGAAGTTCCACTGGCTCGCACCGGTTCAAACCACGGACTGGCGGAACGACCGGGAACCGGTTGAAGGATTGAGTCCGCAGTCGTGGACGACAACTGTCGGCTGGCATCCGGGCCAGTCGGCATTTCCGGACGAGAACAATAATTTCTCCACGGGGATGCCCCTGCTCTGGTTCGGCCATGAACCGTGGCCATAACGGCACAACAGCGGCTGGTCAGCATCCAGGCGCAGATGGTGCCCCCATCCAGAATTGAACTGGAATAACACGTTTAGGAAACGCGGGCTCTATCCATTTGAGCTATGGGGGCAATCCGTCAAGGTGATTTGCAAATCACGTCTGTTCAGAATTGCAGTCACCTTCAAAATGCTCATCTCCCATTTAACGGCAAGCCCAATTTCAGCCTTCGGACCGGTTCCCGCTTCAACATTTGACGGCACCTGCCCGTCAATCCGACCGACGCCATTGCCGCCGCCGGGCCAACGCCGCTGGCCGGGTTGCAATTATTCAAAACCGGAATAAATTTTCCAAAAGTCACTTATCGTCTGTTGTGGCGGGGGATACAATGAACGGAAATTAAAGCTGTGCCAACAATTGATTCCAAGAAGAGATTCGGAAATTCGGTCAGGGCCTGGAGAACCCAGCGCGGGATTTCCCAGGAGAAGCTGGCCGAGCGGGCGGATTTGCACCGCACTTACATTTCGGATGTCGAACGCGGCGCGCGAAATATTTCCTTGGAAAGCATGAGCAAGCTCGCCCGCGCGCTGGAAATTTCCGTCGCCTCCCTCTTCCCGTCGGAATCCCGGATTGGCAAATCCGGCAGCGGCAACGGGCACGGAAATCTCATCGAGATTCTTCTGGTCGAGGACAATTCCGACGATGTGGAGCTGACCCTGCACGCTTTCAAGCAGGCGCGTTTTGCAAATCACGTTCAGGTCTTCCGGGATGGCGCAGCGGTCTTGGATCACCTTTTTCAAAACGCGAAAAATTCCCGGCGCCGGGCGATGGTGAATCCGTGCGTCGTCCTGCTGGATTTGAAACTGCCGAAAGTGAGCGGGCTGGAGGTTTTGCGCCGCATCCGGGAGGATGAACGGACGGCCAGAATCCCCGTCGTCATTCTGACGGCGTCCGACGATCAACGCGATATTGCGCAGTGCCGGCGGCTGGGCGCGGACAATTACATCGCCAAGCCGGTCAATTTACAGCGGTTGAGCCAGGCCACGCCGCGATTGAATCTCGATTGGGCTCTGCTCAAGCCGCCGGAACATGACGTGCGAGACATAAAGGCTTAAGCCGCCTGCAGCGATGCGCAACTTGCTGCATTTTCAAGAACCGGTGCGTAAAAGTTGCCGAGCTTGTTTTATGCGGGTTGACCAACAATTAAAGGCATCGCTGAAAGAAATTAACGACTTGAAAGCCGCGCTGGATGAGCACGCCATCGTCGCCATCACCGACCCGCAGGGGAAAATCACTTACGTCAACGACAAGTTCTGCGCCATTTCCAAATACTCCCGCGCGGAACTGCTCGGCCAGGATCATCGCCTCATCAATTCCGGCCATCATCCCAAGGAATTCATCCGCGATTTGTGGACCACCATCACGCACGGCAAGGTCTGGAAAGGTGAAATTAAAAACCGGGCCAAGGACGGGACATTCTACTGGGTGGACACGACCATCGTGCCGTTCCTCAATGACGACGGCAAGCCGCGCCAATACGTCGCCATTCGCGCGGACATCACCGAACGCAAGCACGCGGAAGAAGCGCGGGCGCGCCTGGCGGAAATCGTCAAATCATCCGACGATGCGATCATCAGCAAAACGCCGGACGGCGTCATCACCAGTTGGAATCACGGCGCGGAGAAAATTTTCGGCTATTCGGCGGAGGAAGCCATCGGCAAACCGATGCAGATGCTCATACCGCCGGAACGCGCCGATGAAGAACCGGAAATCCTCGCACGGATCAGGCGGGGCGAAAGCGTTGACCATTTTGAAACCGTGCGGGTGCGCAAAGACGGAAAGCTGATTGACATTTCCGCGACGATATCTCCGCTCAAGGACGGCAACGGCAAAATCATTGGCGCGTCAAAAATCGCCCGTGACATCACGGAACGCAAGCAGGCCGAGGAAAAAATCCGCCGGCTCAACCTCGAGCTGGAACAGCGCGTGGCCGAGCGGACGGCCCAACTGGAGGCGGCGAACAAGGAACTGGAATCATTTTCCTATTCCGTCTCCCACGATTTGCGCGCCCCGTTGCGGGCGATGAACGGATTTGCCGGAATCGTGCTGGAGGAATGCGGGCCGCAATTAAATGAGGAGGGCCGGCAGTATCTGGGACGGATTCGCGATGCCGGCCAGCGGATGGGGGAATTGGTTGACGATCTGCTGGCGTTTTCCCGCTTAAGCCGGCAGACCATGAGCCGGCAGGTCGTGGACTCCGCCAAACTCGTGCAGGCGGTCCTCGACGAGTCCGTTTCGGAACGCGCCGGGCAGCAAATCAAGGTGCAGGTCGGGAAACTGCCGGCCTGCCACGGCGATCCGGTGCTGCTCAAGCAGGTCTGGGCCAATTTGATTTCCAATGCGTTCAAATACACCCGCGGCCGCAAACCTGCGGTCGTAAAAATCGGCTGCGACCACAAAAAAAACGAGGACATTTATTTCGTGCGCGACAACGGGGCCGGTTTCGACATGCGCTACGCCCACAAATTGTTTGCCGTGTTCCAGCGGCTGCACAGCGCCGAGGAATTCGAAGGCACCGGCGTGGGCCTGGCCATCGTGCAACGCATCGTTCATCGTCACGGCGGCCGGGTCTGGGCCGAGGCCGAACCCGACAAGGGCGCGACGTTTTATTTTACACTGAATGGAGGAAACCCACATGCCTGAAGGAACCGTGGAAATTTTATTGGTGGAGGACAATCCCGATGATACGGCGCTGTTCGCCCGCACGTTCAAGAAGGCCGGCATCCCGGCCCGGCTGCAGACGGTCATGGACGGCAAGGAGGCTTTGGATTTCATTTTTAGCAACGGCCATCACACCAGCCGCAATCCGGCCAGCCGGCCCAAGGTGATTTTTTTGGACTTGAAGATGCCCAAGGTGAGCGGGCTGGAAGTGCTGCGGCGTTTGAAGGCCGACATCCGCACGCGAACCATTCCGATTGTGGCGTTCAGTTCCTCGCAGGAAGAAAGCGATCTGATTGAAAGTTACAAACTCGGAGTGAACAGCTATATCGTCAAGCCGATTGACTTCACCGCCTTCGGCGAATCCGTGCGCTTGATTTGCGACTACTGGCTCCAGCTCAACCAGACGCCCAAACCCTGATTTTCATGGACCAACCGCTTGATGTTTTAATTGTCGAAGATTCGCAGGACGACGCGGATTTGATCCTGGCCGAACTGCGACACGCCGGATTCGCCCCGAAATGGAAGCGCGTGGAAACCGAACCGGCTTTCCTGGCGGAAATAAAAAATTCACCGGACATCATTCTTTCCGATTATTCCATGCCGCAGTTCAGCGGTCTGCGGGCGGCGGAACTTTTACAGGCGAGCGGCTTGAACATACCGTTCATCCTGATTTCCGGGACTGTGGGCGAGGATGTGGCCGTGGAAGCCATGAAACATGGCGCCACCGATTATCTGCTCAAGGACCGGATTGCCCGGCTAGGATTGGCGGTGGATCATGCCCTGGAACAAAAACGCCTGCGCGACGAACGCAAGCGTGCTGAGGCATCTTTGAACCTGTTCCGGACACTGGTGGATCGCTCCAGCGACGGCATTGAGGTGGTGGACCCGGCGACGGCCCGTTTTCTCGACGTCAATGAAACAACCTGCCAGCGATTGGGCTATACCCGCGAGGAGCTGCTTTCCATGAGGGTGCCGGACATTGACATTGTCGGGGTAAGTTTTGATTCGTGGGGGGAAAACATTGAAGAAATCCGCCGCGCCGGTTTTAAGTTTATCGAAGGCCGGCAAAAGCGAAAGGATGGTTCGACCTTTCCGGTGGAAATCAACGTCCGTCACGTCCGGCTGGAGCGCGATTACCTGATTGCATCCGTTCGAGACATCACCGAGCGCAAGCAGGTGGATGAGAAATTGCGCCAGAGCGAAGCAGACCTCGCCGAAGGCCAGCAGGTGTCCAAACTGGGAAGCTGGCGGTTTGACATTGGCAGCGAAAAGGTGCGATGGTCGGATGAGCTTTACCGGATTTTCGATGTTGAACCGGCGGCGTTTCACGGCACATTTGAAAATTTCCTGAACTGCGTGCTGCCCGACGACCGTCCCCGGGTTCGCCAGAAAAATGCCGATGCCATGGCAAACGGAAATTCCTTCGAGTTGGAATACCGCATCCAAACGCGGGCCGGCAACTTGAAGACCATCCAGGAGATTGGGCACGCGACGAAGGATGCCGGCGGCAGAGTGGTGGGCTTGTTCGGAACGGCTCAAGATATTACCGAACGCAAACAGGCTGAAAATAAGTTGCGCCAGTTGTCGCACGCGGTGGAGCAAAGCCCCGTCTCCGTTGTCATCACGGACACCAAAGGCATCATCGAATATGTCAACCGCAAGTTCACCGAGGTGACCGGTTATTCCGCCGCCGAAGTGTTGGGGAAAACTCCGCGCATCCTGAAATCCGGCGAGATGCCCGTTGAGGTGTATCAACAAATGTGGGGAACCATCAGCCAAGGCGGCACATGGTCGGGGGAATTTCACAACCGCAAAAAAAACGGCGAGTTTTTTTGGGAATGGGCGAGCATCTCACCCATCCTCGATGACAGCGGCAGGCCGACGCATTATGTGGCGGTCAAGGAAGACAGGACCGAACGGCGACGGGCGGAAAATGCCTTGCGCGAGAGCGAGGAGCGTTTTCGTCTCGTCACGGAAAATGCGTCCGATCTCATCACCGTCATCAATAATCAGGGCATCATCCGCTTTCAAAGCCCGTCCGTCGAACGCGTCCTTGGTTACAAGCCGGAAGAGTGGATCAACCGCAACGGTTTTGAATTCATCCACCCGGAGGACGTGGCGATGGCGGCGGAGGCGTTGCAACGCAAGGTGGCCGAGCCTGACGCGCCTCCCTTTCTGGTGGAATTTCGCTTCCGTCATCGGGACGGCTCGTGGCGCATCATGCAGGCCATCGGCCAGAGCATTCCGAACCAGAAGCGCGAGGGCTTCATTGTCATTAATTCCCGCGACATCACCGAAAACCGGAAGCTGGAGGAGCAGTTCCGCCAGTCCCAAAAAATGGAGGCGTTCGGCCAGCTGGCCGGCGGCGTGGCGCATGATTTCAACAACATTCTGGCGGTCATTCAAATGCAGGCCGGCATGTTGCGGACGGAACAGGATTTGTCCCAGGCCCAAATGGATTACGCCACCGAGATTGAAAAGGCCGCCCAGCGCGCCGCCAATCTGACCCGCCAGCTCCTGGTGTTCAGCCGCCGGCAGACCATCCAGCCGCGCGACCTGGATTTGAACGATGTCATCGCCAACATGACCAAAATGCTGCAACGCATCCTCGGCGAGGACATCCAGATGCACTTCAAATATGCGCCGAACCCGCTGTTCATCCACGCCGACGCCGGCATGTTGGACCAGGTGCTCCTGAACCTGACGGTCAACTGCCGCGACGCGATGCCCGCGGGCGGCGAGCTGTTTCTGGAAACTTCCATCGTGGAATTTGATGAGCTGGCGGCGGCGCAATCTTACAAGGCCCGGCCCGGTCGGTTTGCCTGCCTGACCGTGAGCGACACGGGCTGTGGCATTCCGCCGGAAATTCTCCCGCGGATTTTTGAGCCGTTCTTCACCACCAAGGATGTGGGCAAAGGCACCGGCCTGGGACTGGCCACCGTTTTCGGCATCGTTCAGCAGCATCAGGGCTGGATCAATGTTTACAGCGAAGCCGGCCACGGAACCACCTTCCGCATTTATCTGCCGAGTTTGCTGAAAGCCACAAACAAAGAACCGGCTTCACCGGCGCTGGAATCCATGCGCGGTGGAGATGAAACCATCCTGTTCGTCGAGGACGATGCCGCACTGCGTAATTCCGTGCGAAACGCCTTGTCGCGCCTCGGTTATCACGTGCTCGAAGCAAACACGGGTTCCAGCGCCCTGGCAATTTGGAATCAACATCGCGACAAAATCCGTCTGCTGTTCACCGACATGGTGATGCCTGACGGCATGACGGGCAAGGAACTGGCCGGAAAATTGCTGCAATCCAATCCTAAATTGAAAATTATCTATACCAGCGGCTACAGCGCTGAAGTCGCGGACCGCGACCTCCCGCTGGATGAAAGTGTGAACTTTCTCGCCAAGCCATTTGAAGCGCACAAGCTCGCGCTGACCGTCAGGAATTGCCTGGATAAAATTGACCCGGTCTTATGACCAACGCTGGCACCATACAAAATCGGAAGCTGACCACCTTTACGCGCGGGGTGCTTCTCATTGCGCTTTATTTCATCGGCGGGCTGGTCGGCAAAGAAACCACGTTTCTTTCCGGCAGCGTGGCGCTGGTCTGGCCGCCGGCGGGCATCGCGCTCGCCGCCATTCTTCTGTTCGGCTACCGTTTCTGGCCGGGCGTGGCAGTGGGCGCGGTTTTGTTTTCGTTCATGAACGGAATGCCGCTGGGATTTTTCACGCTCGGAACGGCCATCGGCAACACCATGGGCGCCATCGTCTGCGCGTTCCTGCTCAAAAAACTCATCCCCTTCGACAATGCGATGGAGCGCACCCGCGATGTGACCGGCTATATCGGGCTGGCGTGTTTTTTGGGCACAACCGTCAATGCGGCGTTCAATGTCGTCAGCCTCGCCTACAGCGGCGAAGTGGCGTGGGATAATCTTTTTTCCACAATTCTGGTGTGGTGGGTGCCGAACGCGCTGGCCGGCCTGGTGGTCGCGCCGTTCATCATCACCTGGGCGACACCGTCGGCCACGCGCTGGAATGCCCGGCTGATTGCCGAAGCGGTTCTGTGCGGCATCGGCCTGGTCGGCGGCACGCTGATTTCCTTCAACTCCTGGTTTGTTTATGGGATACAAAATTATCCGCTGGCCTACCTGCCGTTTCCGTTTCTGGTCTGGGGCGCGCTGCGGTTTGGGCCGCGCGGCGCAACGTCTGGAACATTGCTCGTGTCGGCGCTGGCCATCTATTCGCTTCATCACGGAACCGGACCGTTTGTCACCAATACGGAAACGGAAAGCCTGATGCTGATCGGCAGTTACATCGGAATCCTGGCGGTCACCAATTTGCTGCTGGCCGCCGCCGCCGCCGAACGCCGCGCCGCCGAACGCGCGGTGGCGGAAAGTGAAAAGCGTTTTCGCGCGGTGGTGGAGGACCAGACGGATTTGATCTGCCGGTTCAAGCCGGACGGCCTGCTCACCTTTGTCAACGAGGCGTTCTGCCGCTTCCATGGCAAACGCAGCGGGGAACTGATCGGCACCAATTTTTTCCAGACGCTGTCCGAGGAGGACGCCGCCGTGCCTTTGAGCTACATCAATTCACTGCCGCCGGAGGAGCCGGTGGTTTCGTTCGACCATCGTTTGCACGGGCCGGACAAGCTGGAGGTGTGGCACCAATACCGCGTCCGGCGGCTGTTCGGGGAAAAGGGCGAGACGCGGGAGTTTCAGGCGGTGATCCAGGACGTCACGCAGCGCAAGCAATCCGAGCAGGCTCTGCGCGCCAGCGAGGAAAAATACCGTTCGCTCATTGACCACATCCCGGACGTGGTCTGGACGGCGGATTCGAACCGGGAATTGATTTACATCAGCAGCAACGCCGTCAACGTGCTGGGTTACAGTTCCGAGGAACTCCTTGAGCAAGGGAGGCAAATTCGGATGGACCGGATTCATCCGGACGACGTGGCGCGCGTCGGACAGGCTTATCAGAGGCTGTTTTCCGAGGGCGAAACCTTCGACGAGGAATACCGCTTCCGCCGGAAAGACGGCGATTGGATCTGGCTGCACAACCGCGCGCTCACCACCTGGCAGCGTGAGGGAATCATGTGCGCCGACGGAATTTTCAAGGACATCACCCAGCGCCGCCTGGTCGAATCCGCCCTGCAACAAACCAAGGAAGCCGCCGAATCCGCGAACCTTGCCAAGAGCCAGTTCCTTGCCAACATGAGCCACGAGCTGCGCACACCGCTCAACGCCATCATTGGCTTCTCCGAAATTCTCGCCGACAAAACATTCGGTGAAATGAACGACCGGCAGCTCAAATACAGCAACAACATTCTCAACAGCGGACGCCACTTGCTCCAGCTCATCAACGACATTCTGGACCTGGCCAAGGTGGAGGCCGGGCGCGTGGAACTGATGCGCAACGAGTTCAACGTCGCCAAGGCGCTGGCGGAAGTGCAAACCATCGTCAAAACGCTCGCCCACAAAAAACATATCAGCATCGAGGTCTGGATGGTCCCGGATTTGCCTTCGTTGTTCGCGGACGAAGCGAAGTTCAAGCAGATCATGTATAACCTGCTGAGCAACGCGATCAAGTTCACCTCGGACGGCGGGAAAGTTTTTGTGGCCGCTGACATCCAAAACGCGGCCGACACCGACCAGGGTCAAATGGGTGAAAGCTTGCGCATCGCCGTTTCGGATACCGGCATTGGCATCAAGGCGAATGATCAGGAACGCATTTTCAATGAATTCGAGCAGGTGGACTCGTCTTACGGCC
Organism: uncultured Verrucomicrobiae bacterium; assembly: GCA_963738245.1. Lineage (GTDB taxonomy): Bacteria > Verrucomicrobiota > Verrucomicrobiia > Limisphaerales > UBA11358 > UBA11358. The sequence continues at coordinate 90,011 of CAVTWB010000012.1, read as the reverse complement.
GGCAGCAGCAAGGCACCGGACTGGGATTGGCGCTGACCAAACGGCTCGTCGAATTACACGGCGGGCGCATCTGGCTGGAGAGTGAAGGCGTCGAAGGCAAAGGCAGCACCTTCACTTTTTTAATCCCGCTTCTGAAAACCGAAGTCAAGCCGACGCAACTGACCGAAAAGCCGGATGCGCGTGATGACATTATTCGTCCGCTGGTGGTCGTCGTGACCAATGATGACTCGCGCCAAAAGCTGATTGGTAATTATCTCACCGGCGCAGGCTATGATGTGATGACGGTTTCCGAAACTGCGGCGATGACGGCGGCATTGAATCAGCGCCGGCCCTACGCCGTGGCGAATGACCGGAACATGGGCGGCTGGCCGCCCGGCAGCGGCCAGTCGTTGGAAGAATCCCGGCCCGATTTTTCGGACACGCTCAATCTTCACAAATCCCGCCCGCGCATCCCGGTCGGAATCCCGCAGGTGATTTTTGCGGACGACGGGAATGGCCGGCTGGAGTTCAGTTTATTGGGCAAGGCCGGGGGCGTCTCCCGGCGGGTGAGTTCCCGGCTGGTGGACGCAATCCGCCAATCCGACATCACCATCGGCAAGGAACTCAAAACCGTTCTGCTCATTGATGACGAGCCGGCCATTCTGGAACTGCTGACGAGGACCCTGCTGCAAAAAGGTTTCCGGATTTTGCGGACTCCGGACGGCCGGACCGGCGTGGAGTTCGCCACGAAGTATCTGCCGGATGTCATCATCCTGGATTTCAACATGCCCCAGTTCAGCGGCACGCAAATCGTCGAACAACTCCGTGCCCACCCGCGCACAAAAAACATTCCCATCCTGATCAACACTGGCACCGTGCTCAACGAGGAGGAACGCCAGCGGCTCGCCGGTCACGTGCAGTCCATCACCTCCAAAACCGAGCGCGAAAACCTGCTGTCCGAACTGGAACGGCTGGGCGCGATGAGTGATCAGGCGGTGGAAACCGCAACCATCTTATGACGGGCGACAAAATACTCATCATCGAGGACAATGTGCTGAACCTGGAGCTGGCCACCGACTTGCTGGAGGCGAACGGCTTCATGGTCGCTTCGGCGCCAACGGCCGAGGAAGGACTGCGGCGGGCGCGCGAACTGTTGCCAGACCTGGTGCTGATGGATTTCAGTCTGCCCGGCATGGACGGCCTGTCCGCGACCAAACATCTGAAAACCGATCCCGCGACGCGCCATGTGACAGTCGTCGGCCTCACCGCCCACGCGATGAAGGGCGACGAGGAACTCGCCTTGAACGCGGGCTGCGACGGTTATCTCACCAAGCCGATTGACACCCGGACCTTCGTCGCCACGGTGAAGAAATTTATGGCGTCCGCAAATTTGCGCCCGACAAACCAACCAACCCCTTGAACATTATGCAAACCGAAATCGTAAATGTAGAGAAAACCGCCGCCACCGGAGCGGCCGCCTCCTCCGGCTACGTGCTGGTGGTGGACGACGAAGAACATAACCGCAGCCTGCTGCGCGACCCGCTGGAGGTGCGCGGCTATGAAATTGCCGAGGCCGAAAATGGTTTGGAGGCGCTGGAGAAAATCGTCGCGCGCCCGCCGGACGTCATTCTGCTCGACCTGATGATGCCCCGAATGGACGGCTTCGAAGTCTGCCGCCGGTTGAAGGCGGATCCAAAGACAGCGCACATCCCGATTTTGATGGTGACCGCGCTTTCCGAACGCGGGGACCGGCTGCTGGGCATTCACGCCGGGGCAAACGATTTTTTGAACAAGCCGATTGATGTTCAAGATGTGACGTTGCGGGTGGGCAACGCCGTTCACGCCAAACATCTTTACGACCAGCTTCAGGATGAACAGAGAAAGTCCGAACGGTTGCTGCTGAACATCCTCCCCAGATCCATCGCGGACCGGATGAAACAGGGGGAGACAACCATCGCCGACAACCACCCCGACGTCACGGTGATGCTGGCGGACCTGGTCGGCTTCACCACGTTGTCGGCCCATGTTGGTCCGGAGCAGATCGTCCAATTATTGAACGAGATTTTTTCCGCCTTTGATCTTTTGACGGCAAATCATGACCTGGAAAAAATTAAAACCATCGGCGATGCCTACATGGTTGCCGGTGGCATTTCCTTTCCCCGGCCGGACCATGCCGAAGCCTGCGCCGAACTCGCGCTAGAAATGCTCGAAGAGATTGAACGACTCAATCAACAATATAACACCTCCATCCGTCTGCGGATCGGCATCGGCACCGGCCCGGTCGTCGCAGGGGTCATTGGGCGCAAGCGCTTCGCCTACGATCTTTGGGGTGAAACCGTCAACCTCGCCTGCCGGCTGGAATCCACCGGTGAAGCGGGTAAAATTCAAATCGCCGAATCCACTTACGAACGGTTGAAGGACAAATATCTTTTTGCGCCAAAGCACCGCGTTGACGTGAAGGGATTCGACCATCTGTCCGCCTACTGGCTCGGCCAGCGGATTTGACGGCCACGCGTTGCAACCAGTGAATTGCCGGGCGCAGCCGTTCTGACAGCCTGGATAACGTCGCGAAAGTCTCCCAACGACTCGATTTGAAAACTTCCAACAATTGTCAGGCAAGTTTCCGGAACCGGGAAAATCAATCCCGCTCGAGACTTAAAATTTGCGCGGCGAGCCGTATTTCAAGCCGATGTTTTGCTCATAAACGCCCAGCTTCACGTCCGAGGTTTCCTGTTTGCCCTTGATCTCCAGCTTCAAGCGGTTCAACCGCGATTGCGCGAGGTCCGCCACCGGCAGAGTCGGAAAACTTTCCACGATTTTCTCCAGCGTCTCGCGCACCGTCTCATAATCCGCGCCGCAGTGAACCTGCAAATCCGCCAGCAGGTTCAGCCAGTGCGCCACGCGCTTCGGCGGCTGGTTTGGCTCGTTGATCATTTGCGCCAGCTCCAGCGTCGCCAAGTCCAGCCGCTTGTAATGGCGCGCATAAATGATCGCCAGCTTTTCGCGCACCTCGGTGTTGAGCGGGTGCTGCTCCAGATGTTTTACGTATTCGCCGGCCAGCTTGGCCGGGTCCGTTTCCCCGGGAATCAAGTGCGCGGACGAATTCAGCAGGCCGATGTTTTTCACGCCTTCGGGCACCAACATCGCCTGCCGGTCGTGCGCCGCCAGCAGGATTTTTTCCGCGCCGCCCAGATGCGCGATCCGCTGCGCCGCCTGCGCCGCCAGCGGCGTGTCTGGAAACCGCGCGATGATTTTTTCCAGCACCGCGCGCGCCGAATCCGCGTCCTGCGCCAGTTTCAGATGCCAGTCCGCCAGTTGCGTGAATGCGGCGGCGACCTGCAACGGCGGCGCATCCGGCCGCTCGCAAAAATGGTTGAACGTGATTTCCGCCCCCGGCAAATCCATCGTGTCCTCCGCCTGGATGCTGGCGAGCAGCGACACGCCCTCGAAATCATTGGGGAATTTCGCGAGCTGTTCGCGGACGGCCACGATGGCCTCGAACGGCTTGTTCAATTTCCGCTTCGTCATGGCGACGGAATAATACGGCTTCTTTTCCGGCTGTTCACTGCCGCCGTCAAAAAGATTCGTGATCGGACTAGCGATCCATTCGCCAATATGCGGCGTCCACATGAACGACAAGACCACCGCCATGAACACAATCAGGAACGGACCGAACGGCCCCATTTTGTGCGCCGCCAGAATGGTGAAGATGATGAACGGAACCGTGAACGCCCACTTGAAAAGCATTTTGCCGGGGTCGTCGCTCTTTTTGAGCATGTAAATAAACCCCCAAGCGACCAGGCCGATGGTGACAACCAGTCCGGCCGTCCCCAGCACGATGTCGAAAGCTCGTTGCATGGCAGTGAATCAAGCTCCTCCCGATTGCGCGTCAACGCAAGCAAATTTCAGGCAGTGCCCTAATTTGAAATCAGCTTGGGCTTGCGTTCTACGCGGTTGGCATCAAATTGCGAAATGGAGATATAGAAACAGTTATTTTCTTACATTATTTGGAAAGTTGTTGTCCGACCATTTTTGCCATTTACTTAAATTTTCAAAATAATTTGAATATTCTTCCGAACCAACTCTTTGTCCAACCACGACAATTATTGTATTTATGAGTATATTTGTTTCATCGTTCTGCTCTAAATTGACCGCTTCGCCCCTTTTTGATAATTCGCCATACAAAAGATTGGCGGCCTTTTCTGCTTTATCGTTTGGGAATCTTCCTTTTTTAGAAAAAATAATTCCGATCCCAAATGGCTCCTTTAGAGTAATCGCTAATGGCCATGAACTAGATGGTCTATTTGTTAATTCATCAAGCTTTGCAATTCGCCAGCCACCCATCGAAAAAGCATACATAAAATTTAACACCGTTAATCTCGCATCATTGTCATTCTCCCATCTTAAATCTACCATTATGCCAGGAATTGTTAGTAGGTTAGTGGCAAAACTCAAATCGCTAACCCTAATTCTTTTTGTGAGTTCAATTTGTTTTTGCAGTTCGGCAGTTTCCAACCGCGCATCCGCAGCCTCTTTATTTAATGCCGCTGCGTCCCTATCCGCCTTGGCTGAATCAGGGATTTCCCAAGCCAGTCCGAGCATTACAATAGCCCAACAAATTACCCCAAAGGTCTCAACGGATGATTCATGCTTTTCATACCAATGCTTAAAAAACTTTTTCGAGAGGATTTCAAACCCTTCCCCCAACACGCCCAGAAGCACCAATGTGATGGCGGGGTGTCTGGTGGAAAATTCCCAACAATATCCAAGTAATGAGAACAACGAATCAAAAAGGCACATGGATGAAAAAGTTGATTTTGCCGCACCCTACATTCTGCGCGGTGCTTTGATAGTTTTTGTCCTTTTGCAATTTTTTAGATTTTTCATCAAAAAATAATTTGTAAATCCCACAATGTATGCAAATATAAAATCGTTTTGGGTGCGTAAGTTAATTGGCAAACTTGGCGTTCCTTACAATCGCAGATTGCGAGTCCGAGGCTCGCCGCATCCACTGTATTATGACGCTGATTTATCACTCCCCGCAGCGGATAGCAATGCTTTCCGTATCCACACGGATTTGACCTGTCCCGACCGCTTCACGGCGGCATTCACTGCCCTAGTTTCATCCGGCGAGAATCGTGCGCCTATCAGGGTGTCTTTGGTTTCGCCTTTTGGCAGCTTTGGCCGTCCCATTTTCAGTTTCATAAATTGTTTAACAAAATGTTTGACATAACGATATATTTCGTTTAACATTTAGTCAACTTAAATAAATGATATGGCAAACATCCTTAAAACCGAAAAGAAAGTGGCAGTGATTTCAATGCTCTGTGAAGGTGCAAGCATCCGCGCCGTTGAACGCATTACGGGCATTCATGGCGATACAATTGGTCGTCTGGCCCTGCGTATCGGGCAAGCCTGCCAGAAAATCATGGACACCAAGATGCGCGGCCTGACCTGCAAGCAAATCGAAGTGGACGAAATCTGGGGATTCATCGGCGCGAAACAAAAGAACGCCAACCGCGCAGGCGCATACGGCGATGTCTGGACTTTTATTGCGCTGGACGCCGATACCAAGCTGATTCCTTCATTCGTTGTCGGAAAACGCGACGGCTATCATGCCAAAGCGTTTATGAGCGACTTGGCGAGCCGCTTGGTTAATCGGGTGCAAATCAGTTCCGATTCGATGAGGGCCTATGAGGACGCCACAGAACGCGCCTTTGGTTCGGAAGTGGATTACGCGCAGGTCGTAAAAACCTACGCCGTTACCCCGCTCGGTAAGGCCGCAGCCGTTCGGTATAGCCCTGCGGAAGTGGTTGCCATCGAAAAGAACGTCATTTGCGGAATGCCGAAGGTTGACCGGATTTCCACGTCTCACATTGAAAAGCAGAATCACACGCTGCGGATGCACTGCCGCCGTCTAACGCGCCTCACCAATGCGTTCAGCAAAAAGTATGAGAACTTTGAAGCTGCGGTTGCGCTGAATTTCGCTTATTACAATTTCTGCAAAACAAACCGTGCCATCCGCATGACGCCAGCGCAGGCCGCAGGCATCGAAAGCAGCGCGTGGACGGTTGAAGAACTGGTTAAATACTGCGGTGAATAAACAGGATTATCTGGCTCGGTTGCAAGTGACCGTTCAGCAGTTGCACAACTGCGGAGCGGTTTGGCGCGAAACCGTGCCTGTCCATGAAGTCTTTCGCGGCGAAACCGTATGGCAAGGAGAGGTTGAGGTTTTCGATCTGACAGGACACCCAAAGGCTAAACGCTGCTACGGCTGGTCGCATCGTGATGGCAGGAATGACGAAGGTGAGCGGTTTGTGACCGTGCTTGAAATCCCGCCGGTTGAATCCGCCATAAATGCGGTGCGGGTTAGCATCGTTGCGGATGGTAAAAAGCGTAGAAATCAGGAGCAGAAATGAATTTAACAAAAAAATTCAAATTAGGGCACTGCCAAATTTCAGCCGTAGCGATGCGGCTTGGCCATCGGAAATGTGTTCGGCAGATGGCGGATTTCCCGCACCGCACCGTCCGCCAGCAAAATCTCCACGATATCAAACCGGATTTTCACCGGCGGATTTTTCAGCAGCCGCAGATAATCCAGCGCCGTTTGCGACAGCAACCGCCGTTTCCGCGCATTCACCGCCGCCGCCGGGCGCGTCCACTCTTCGGACGAACGGGTTTTAACTTCAACGAATGCGAGGCAATCATTGTCGCGAAAAATCAGATCAATCTCGCCGCGTGCGGAACGGAAGTTGGCCGCGAGAAATTTCAGGCCGAGCTTCTGCAGATGTTTTTTCGCCGCGCGCTCGCCCAGTTCGCCGCGCCGCAGATGCTCCGGCTTCGCCTTGCCGGCAAACACCGATTTGAATTTTTCCAAAAGATTCATTTCTTCCGGCCACAGATTTTCACAGATGAAACACAAATGAAGCAAAATGATTTCTGCTCGGATTTTTTATCTGTGTTTATCTGTGCCATCTGTGGCTAAAACAGTTTTGGTTCCGGCTGCTTCAGCGGCGCAAATGTTTTCCGGTGAATCGGGCACGCGCCGAACTTTCCGATCGCCGCCAGATGTTTCGCCGTGCCGTAGCCTTTGTGCTCGGCGAAACCGTATTCGGGAAACTGCGCGTGAAATTCCAGCATCAGCCGGTCGCGCGTGACCTTGGCCAGCACGCTCGCGGCGGCGATGGAATAGCTCCGCGCGTCGCCCTTCACGATGGCCGTCTGCGGCACGCGCAGCGTTTTCACCGGACGACCGTCTACGAGCGCGTGCGGCGGCAGCGGTGACAATTGCGCCAGCGCGTCATTCATTGCGCGATGCGTCGCCTGCAAAATGTTGATCTCGTCAATCACGCCCGCGTCCACGGCGGCGATGGCGAACTCGACTTCCGCGCAGGCGGTGAGAAATTCAAAAAACTTTTCGCGCTGCGATTCGGTGAGCTGTTTGGAATCGTTCAAGCCAGCGAGTGCGGCGGGCAGACCGGTTTCCGCCCAGCGCGGCGGCAGAATAGCGGCGGCGGCCACGACCGGCCCGGCAAGCGGCCCACGACCAGCCTCGTCCACGCCAGCGACACGCACAACATTTCGCCGCCACAGCACGCGTTCGAATTCAAAGCGGTCAATTAGTTTTGCAGCCATTCAATTCGATTCACAATGACTTGTCCCTCAAAGTCAGGCAATGAAAAATCCGTGTGCATCCGCGTCCATCCGTGGTTAAATTTCCGGCATGAAAATCGAAGCATTGCAAATCGGCATGAGCGTGCGGCATCCGCAATACGGCTTGGGCACGGTCAAGAGCATCTCCGAAATCACGGCGGACATTTTGTTCACCGACGGCAAGCGCACGGTGGAACCCGCCGCCGCCGGCCTCGAACCCGCCGAGCCGCAGGCGGCGGTGAGCGGCCTGAACCTGCCGCTGAAACAATTCGTCGAGCAGACGCTGGACGCGGCGGTCGCCAGGCTCGGTTTGCAAAAGCCGGATTCGGTCGTGGAACAGCTCGGCCTGCGCTGGCATGGCGGCAAGGCGGTGTTGCATCCGGCGGACGCGACGTTGCAGACGAAGGAAGTGCCGCTGGAAGTTTTCTTCCACAAAATCGTGATGGTCAGAAATAATCTGCGCGTGCTGGAGCAGAAAATCAACGCGCACGAAAAATTGTCCGACGGCGAGAAGGTGGAGATGCAGCAATACATCACGCGCAGCTACGGCTCGCTGACGACGTTCAACGTGCTGTTCAAGGAAAAGGAAGACCAGTTCTGACCGCAGATTTTACTTCACGGTCAATTCGCGCGTGATGCGGAATTTGTCAATGCGCTTGCGCAGCGTTGCGCGCGTGATGCCGAGCAGCTTCGCGGCGTGAACCTGGTTGTCGTTCGTTTCCTTCAGCGCCTGAATCACCAGTTCGCGCTCAACGGCGGGAATGACTTTTAATTTCGGATCGCGCCTGGCCCACTGAAACAACTGGCGCGCAAGCGCGGCGGCATCGGTGGTGGCGGCGTTGCCAGCAACGCCAGCGGTTGCGGAAAGCGGCGGAGCGCCGCTGCCATTCTGGCCGGAAATTTCCGGCGGCAGGTCGCCGGACAAAATCGCGTCGCTCTTGGCCATGACGATCGCCCGGCGGATGGCGTTCTCCAGTTCGCGAACATTGCCGGGCCAGTGATATTTTTCGAGCGTCTTGATGACGCTGGCGGCGATGGATTTCGGCGGCTGCTGCTGTTCGCGCGAAATCTTCTTGAGAAAATAATTTACGAGTAGCGGAATGTCCTCGCGCCGGTCGCGCAAGGGCGGGATGTGAATGCGAACGACATTGAGCCGGTAGAACAAATCCTCGCGGAACTGTTTTGCGGCGACGGCGGCCTCGAGCGGCTTGTTCGTCGCGGCGATGACGCGCACGTCGGCCTGGATCGGCTGGTTGCCGCCGACGCGCTCGAACGTGCCGTTTTGCAGCACGCGCAGAATTTTCGTCTGTGTCGCCGGCGTCATGTCGCCGATTTCGTCGAGGAAAATCGTGCCGTGGTTGCACTGCTCGAACTTGCCGATGCGCTGCAAAGTCGCGCCGGTGAACGCGCCGCGTTCGTGGCCGAACAGTTCGCTTTCCAAAAGCTGTTCGGGAATGGCGGCGCAATTGATGGCGAGAAATGGCTGCGTGCTGCGCTGGCTGTGGCTGTAAATCGCGCGGGCGACGAGTTCCTTGCCGGTGCCGCTTTCGCCGGTGACGAGCGCGGTGGCGTCGCTCGCGGCGACCTGGCCGACGAGCTTGAAAACCTGCTGCATGCCCTCGGTGCGGCCAACGATGCCGAGTTCGTAGTCGGCGGATTCCAGCATCGGCTCGTAGGAGACGACCTGCTTCATGTCGCGCGCGGCCTTGAGCGCGTTGCCGACCAGCTCCTTGATTTTCACCGCGTCGAACGGCTTGAGCAGATAATCATACGCGCCGAGCTTCATCGCCTCGATGGCGGTCTGCGTGGTGCCGTAGGCGGTCATCAAAATGACGAGCAGCTTGGGGTGGGTGGCGCGGATGCGGCGCAGGGTTTCGAGTCCGTTCATGCCGCCCATGCGCACGTCCATGAGCACGAGGTCGGGCTTGAACTTGGGGATGAGCTTCAATCCTTCCTCGCCGCTTGATGCGGTGGCGAACTCGATTTCCGGCGATTCAAGAATCCGCTGGAACGAATACCGCACGTCCTCTTCGTCGTCTATCAACAGGAGCTTGCTCATTTGCACGGGCAGAATAGCGGATTCCGGCGAAAGAAATAGCGAATTTTCACGCGCGATTTTGGAATTGTATTCACCGGGCGGCGGGTGCAAGGTTCCGGTCGTTCCAATTCAACCAAAATCATTATGAAGAAAAATCTTTTGTTAAGCACGCTGGCTTTGCTGGCCAGTTCGCTCCTGGCGGCGGACTCCAGCCCGAAGGACGATGTGAAAAACGCGGCGGCGGCGCTCGGCAGCCAGGCCAGCTACACCTGGCAGGCAACGGTGGAAGTCCCCGCCGATTCGCAGTTCAAGCCCGGCCCGACGGACGGGAAAACGGAGAAGGGCGGTTATACGACGCTGTCTTTCAGCTTCGGCGACAACACAACCGAGGCCGTGCTCAAGGGCACGAACGGCGCGATCAACACGGACGACGGCTGGAAAACGCTGGCCGAGGCAATGAAGGACAACGGCGACGGCGGTTTCAACCGGACGATGTTCGCCGCGCGCATGGTGCAGAATTACAAGGTGCCGGCGGTCGAAGCCGTGAGCCTGGCCGCCGCCGCGAAGGAATTGAAGCAGGACACCAACTCGATTTCCGGCGACCTGACTGATGCTGGCGCGAAGGAATTATTGTCCTTCCGGCGGCGTGGAAACGGCGGCGGCGGCCCGAACATCACCAATCCCAAAGGCTCGGTGAAATTCTGGATCGCAGACGGCAAGCTGGTGAAATATCAGTATCACATCCAGGGCACGGTCAGCTTCAACGGCAACGACCGCGACGTGGACCGCACGACCACGGTGGAAATCAAGGACGTCAACGCGACGAAGATTGACGTGGACGCTGACGCGAAGAAATTGCTGCCGTAAGTTTCTTGAGACAACGCCGGGCGGAGATTCCATGCGCGGGCGGAGATTCGGTGAATTTTCCCGGAGCACCGGCAAAAATCTCCCCGGAGCCGCCGGAAGTCTGGCGGGCTGGCAGTAAAATTTCTTCGGCTGGCCGTGAAATGTGCGCGGCTGGGAGCGAAGTGTGGGCGTCTGGGAGCGAGATTTCCCCGGAGCGGAGCGGCGGACCCCAGGAGCGGAGTGTTGTTGCCGGGGAGCCGAGCGGCGGACCCCAGGAGCCGGGCGTTGACGCCGGGGAGCCGACCTTCTGACCCCGGGAGCGGATGCCCTGACCCCGGAACTTTTCTCCGCCAGCCACTCCTGATACTGTGCCAGCCGCTCCTGATTCGCTCCCAGCCCCGGATCTTTCCGCGCGACCCGGAGATTTTTCACTCCGCTCCCGGGAAATTTCCGAAAATCCCCCGGAGATATCCAAAATTCCCTGGACTTATTTTGGCATTTACTTGGCATTCCTTGCCACGGCCTCGGATATTTCACTCTCATCTTCAGTCACTTGCGACTTTCCACGAAGACAAGGCCAAAAAAATCATCTTCTTAATGCGGGCGAAGGGTGCTAAACCGTCCTGCCTGCCCCGAACGGGCGGCGTGGATGAACAAATCCACTAAACAAATCGGCCAAAGGCCGGAAAGGATGGGAATAGTAATATGTCAGACTTCGTGCCTGGCAATGACGGCGACCTTAAAAAATGGGTCGTCAACATCAAGACCAACATTACCGAATTGGTCACTCAACTCGAAATCACGCCCGAGCGGCTGACCAAAATCACCGGCTGGTGCGATTCGCTCCTCACGGCCATGGATGCGGCGGAGCAGGCGAAAATCGTCTGGCTCACCGCCTCCCAAACCAAGCAGACCCAGTCTGCCACCAGCCTCACCGGCCTGCGCGGCGAGGTGGCCAAATGGAAGGTGGCCGACGGCATGACCGACGCCATCTCCGCCGAACTCCAGATTGTCGGCGGCGGCGCACCGTTCAATCCGGAGACCTACAAACCGCAGTTCACCGCCGACGTGTTCAGCGGCTATGTGCGCTTCAAGTTCAAGAAATTCGGCGCGGACGGCATCAACCTCTACACGCGCATCAAGGGGACGATGGGCTGGAAGTTCGTCTCGCGCGACACCAACTCGCCCTACGACGACCACACGCCGCTGGCCGTGGCCGGGGTGTCCGAGGTGCGGGAATATCAGGCGTTCGGCATCCTGGGTGATGACCAGATCGGCCTGCCGAGCGACATCGTGACCGTGGTGTTCGCCGGATAAAAAATCAAGGCTTGTGTTTGCAAGCCCCTTGTTCTAGTAAGACAGCAGTTCTTTCACATAGCCGGAAATTTTGAATTTCCGGCATGAGTCTTTGCGTTGCGAGGACTCGAATCTCTCCGAAACACTACCACAAGTTTCAAAGTTCAAAGTTTGCCTCGACGCGCCCAAGCGGCGCGTCCCGGTGTGCTTTTGAACGGGCTGCGTGGTAGTGGCCTCGGAGAGGGCGTGCCGGTGACGCGCTCTCTCTTTTCAGGCAATGGCAGGCGATTCGAGTCCGGGCAAAATGCTCGGATTCAAAAATCAATTGGAAATTAAAACTATGAAAGCCACACGAAACATCATCGGAAGGCTGACAATAGGTTGTGTTCTCGCCTGCTGCCTGTCCTTGAACAGTTATGCCCAAACCGCTGCCTCGGCGTCCGCCGATGACTTGGCCGTGATGTTGCAAGCGGTAGAGCAAACGAAGCCGCTGCCGGCCATCGCGGCACCCTCTTTGGGAACCTTTTACTCCGTCCAAAATCCCGACTGGCCCCCATTGCCATGCAATCCAAACGGCCTGCCAGTCTGGAATTTAGGCGGTGGCACATGGCTCTTGGACGATGGCAGCTTCGATTATTCCGCTCAATCAAGCTCATTGCAGATGGCATCGCCTGCTTTTGGGGGCAGCAATCCGTCCTACATCCCTGATGCCTTTGCTTTTGGCATCGGTTTGCAAGGAATGAACATTGTTCTTCACTGGACGAGCCAGACAAACAGACTTTACCTGATTGACCAGCGGCCAACGCTGACCAGTGAAACCCACTGGGGCGAATTGGCGGATTATCTTTTGGCCGCCGCCGGCACAAATGTAACGACGTTTGTTCACTCAAATATTCTTCAGACCCAGCCGATTGACTTTTACAGGCTCTTTGATGTCACGCCCGACGCGCACGATGATTTTTTCGCGGTTGATCAGGACAGTTCCGCCAACCAACTCAATATTTTTCAAAACGATACGGATCCAAACGACGACCCGATTTACGTCGCCAACGTGAGTTCGCCACGGCATGGGAGCATCAATTATTCATCCGACGCCACGACATTCCAATACACGCCAGATTCAGGCTTTTACGGAGTTGATTCCTTCACTTACAACGTCACCAGTGGTTATGGCGATGTTTCCTCAAACGCAACCGTCACCGTTTTTGTCAACCAATCGGGAAATACGCCGCCTTCGGCAAACGATCTCATCATCACCCTGCAAACAAACATTTATTCCGTGACGTTCAACGCTTTGACGAATGCCTCCGGCAACTCGCCTGTTCTTTATGCCGTCAATCCGGCGAGCATGGGCAGCGTTTCCAATGACGCGAGCGGCAATATCACCTACACGCGAAATCCGAATTTGTTCGGTGATGACGCTTTTATCCAATATATCAATGTGTAGGTGACTTTAGCACTCAAATACTTTATCTACAGCCATCGCCGGGCTTGTTTCAAAACCAAGATTCGTGGGGAATTTCGGGATGCTATGACTTGGAAAGAGGCGATTGATGAAAACAGGAATGCGTTTTGCTAAATCGAGGCTTGTTGCAATGTTTTCTCTGAATGCGATTTTATTTTCCATCTGGGAAAATCTTTCACTTTGGCATGGCTCTGCGCTCGAAATTTATTGGAGTTGGGTTGCAGTTGTGATTTCAGTCATTCCATTGGTGAATTTTGTGTCTTTTGCCATTTACGGCGGAGTTTGGCAACGGCTCATTGCTTGGTTATTAGCAATTTTCCCAACATTGGTTCTTTTATCCGCAATCATAACGCTGTTTAGGCATTTTTCGAGATGAACAAAACCTCGAACAACGACTCCCAAAAAATTCAAGCGCGTTCACTTCATGCGTTCGGACGCATTGTTGTCAGTCTCATTTGTGTATTATTGATTTTTGTTGTCCGACTTCCAGAATGGGATTACGGCCTGTATAATGACACGAAGTTTTGGTATTTCGTTTGCAATTATTCCACCTTCGCCTTGCCAGCATTTTTTTCAACCGTGGCGATTCTATTTTTGTTGCCAGTGCTTATTCGAGGTTCGCATAAAGAACGAATCACAGCCGCAGTTCTTTTGCTGCTACCATCTGTAATCGCCGCTTTCACTTGGTGGAACAAAATCGAAGAATTATTTGAAAATTTATCGATTATTTTGCGCCATTAAACATTGAATTATGACAAATCTTCTTGCTGTTGCTGCCAAGAATAAACTGCTCATCACCGCCGCCTACAAATATGTGGCGTTGGCGGTGATGCTCACCAACTGCAATCTCTTCGTGCAGCAAGCTCATTTGCCACTCGACCATCCGATAACTCAAACGAACGTCATTTTATCCCGTTGCAGCGTTGCCCCGCCGCGGCTGATGGGGTTTGGCGGCAGTCTTGTCACGAAAAAATTCTTTTTTGGTTTCGGCCACGATCACCTTGCAAATTTCTGGCAATGGGAGTTTCATCCCGAATCCATCAAAGACATTCGGGCGCAACAAGAAGAATGGTCAAAAATGCCGTCGCAAATTGGCACGAACGACATCCATCAACTGGCTTTGGACTGGCTGATGAATTTGGGCATTGATGTTACAGCATTGGAGAAAAAATATCCGAGCCGGATTAACCAGGAATTTTTTTATCAGCATCCCGATGGTAATTTGGTGCCGTTGAACCACAGCGAGACGCCATTGCCAATCTTTGAAATCTCATGGGGTGCGATTCCGGTTCGTGGGCATCCTCAATACAGCTTCCCGGCTGTCACCATGACAGTTTTCGGCCCGACGAAGGAACTGATCGAATACCATTTGTTTGACGATTCTTTGATGCTCCAACCAAAACTTGAAATCAAAGACTTTGAACAGCTCCTCGCCATCACTAATGAAACATTTTACCGATTCGATGCCCTCCAAAAGAGCAATTTGGTCAAACAATTTGGGCCTTAAATACGCGCCTCAACTGATTCGCACGCCCAACCCACCAATGAAGCATCTGAAAAGTTCCCCATCGCCCCAAACCAATTCGCCTTGACACCGAGACAAAGGCAGTTGTGGAAATGATTGCCTGAATCAGGGGCCGGGTGAATTACGCCCCATTCATTATTTGACCGGGACGCGACCTTGCCCTAGAATCAGCTTTCTTTCTGTTATGAAAATTGTTGTATGTGATCCGATTTCGCCCAAAGGCATCGCGCTGCTCCAGCAGCGGCCCGAATTCAATGTCGTCGTTCTGCCGAAGCGTCTGCCCGAGGCGGAACTTCTGCCCATCGTTGCGGACGCCACCGCGCTGGTCGTCCGCTCGGAAACCAAAGTCACCAAAAATGTCATCGCGGCGGCCAAGCAGTTGCGCGTCGTGGGCCGCGCCGGGGTCGGCGTGGACAACGTGGACATCGAGGCCGCCACGCAGCACGGCACGGTGGTGATGAACACGCCCGGCGGCAACACGGTGACGACTGCGGAATTGAGCTTCGCCATGCTGCTCGCGCTCGCGCGCAAGGTGCCGCAGGCGCACGCCACGATGGTCGCCGGCAAATGGGACCGCAAACTGTTTCAAGGCGTGGAACTCGCCGGGAAAACTCTGGGTGTTTTGGGCATGGGCCGGATTGGAACGGAAGTCGCCAAGCGCGCGATTGCGTTCGGCATGAAGGTCGTCGCGTATGATCCGTATCTCACGGAAGACCGCGCAAAAGCCATTGGCGCGGAATTCGCGGCGGAAGTGGACAATGTTTATCGCGTCGCGGATTTCATCACCGTCCACATGCCGGTGACGAAAGAGACGAAGGAAATGTTGAACGCGGCGGCTTTCGCCAAGATGAAGCCCGGTGTGAAGATTGTGAATTGCGCGCGCGGCGAAATCATTTCGGAAGCAGATTTGATCGCGGCGCTGGAATCGAACAAAGTCGCCGGCGCGGCGCTGGACGTTTTCGCGGTCGAACCGTTGCCCGCCGATCATCCTTATCGCAAGCAGGCGAATTTGATTCTGACGCCGCACCTCGGCGCGAGCACGGAAGAAGCGCAGGAAAAATGCGGCATTGAAGTCGCCGAAGTCATCGCGGGTTATCTGCTCACCGGCGAAGTCCGCAACGCGGTGAACCTGCCGTATCTCGACGCAAAAACTTACGAGCAGGTCAAGCCGTATCTGCCGCTCGGCGAGGCGCTGGGCAAACTCCTGGCGCAGCTCACGCCGGCGAGCGCCGACCGGCTGCATATTACTTATGGCGGCAATGCGCGGCATCTTGCCGAACATTGATCCGGTGACGCGCGCGGTGCTGCGCGGCTTTTTGTCCACCAGCAACTTGAAGGACGTGAACAACGTGAACGTCCGCAGCGTGGCGCAGAGCATCGGCATCACGGTCGAGGAAAAGAAATCGGACGAGCCGGTGACGTTCAACGAATGGGTCCACGTCCAGGTTTTCAGCAACGGCAAAAAATTGATTTCGGCCGGCGGAACCTTTTTCGGTTCGCCGAACAATCCGCGCATCGTGCGGCTGTTCAGCCAGTCGGTGGAAATTCCCGTCACGGGGACATTGCTGCTGTTGAACAACGCGGATAAACCGGGCATCGTCGGGCTGCTCGGCACGCTGCTGGCGAAGCACCAGGTGAACATTGCGAGCATGAGCCTGGGCCGCGACACGGCGGGCGGGCGGGCGTTGACGGTGTTGAGCCTGGACAGCGAGCCGCCGCAGGCCGTGCTGGATGAACTGCAGAAAGACGCTGACATCAGCAATGTGAAAGTGGTAGAGTTATAAACATTTTTTGAACGAACCGAATCCAAACCAATCGAACGAACACATGAACAACAAATTGAAACTGATTTTTCCCGCCACGCTGGCCGCGATTATTTTCGGGGCCTGCTCCGCTTTGGCGGCGACCGACCCGTCGGCAACCAATGCCGCCCCGGCGGCGGTTGTGGACACGAATGCAAACCCGTCGGCGACGATGGCGGCGCTGTTTGGCGATCCGGTCATAGCCAAAGGCAAGGGCGTGGAAGTCAAGCAGAGCGCGCTGGATGAAGTGGTGCTGGGCATCAAGTCCGCCGCCGCCGCGCACAATCAAACGATTCCGCCGCAGCAATTGATGGGCATCGAAAGCCAGATGCTCAACCGGCTGATTCAAATTCAACTGCTGCTGCAAAAATCCACGGACGCCGACAAGGCCGCCGGCCAGGCCAAGGCCGAACAGCAATTGACCAATTTGCTGGCCCGCGCCGGTTCACAGGAGGCGTTTGACCGCCAGTTGAAGGCGGTCGGCATGACGCCGGAAGAGTTGCGCACCAAAATCACCCAGGAGGCGACGGCGACGGTGACCTTGACGCGCGAGCTTGGCGTGACCGTGACTGACGCCGAGGTGACCAATTTTTACGCCGCGCATCCGACGGATTTCGAACAGCCGGAAACCGTGCATGTCCGCCACATTTTGCTTTTGACCATGGATCCGGTGACCCACGCGCCGCTGACCGCCGACCAGATTGCGGCCAAGCGCAAGCTGATTGACGACATTCTCAAGCGCGCCCGTGCCGGCGAGGATTTTGCGGTGCTGGCCACGCAATACTCGGAAGACCCCGGCTCCAAGGATAATGGCGGCGAACTGCCGCCATTCGGACACGGCGAAATGGTGCCGCAATTTGAGGCCGCGGCGTTTTCAATGAAGACCAACACCATCAGCGATGTTGTCACCACCGATTACGGTTTCCACATCATCAAGCTGCTCGACATCACGCCGGCCCAGCAGGTGCCTTACGCAAAAGTCGCCGACCCGAATCAAAGATTATCTGGAGCAGCAAAAAACCGAAAAGCTGGCCCCGCCTTATCTGGCCGGCTTGAGCAAGGCGGCGGACGTTGACATCCTTGACCCCGATTTGAAGGCGGCGGCGGCGGCGCTGGCGGCGGCGGCGCTGACCAACGCGCCGGCCCTGGCGCCGTAAGCTGCGCGCGGGCTTGCCAATTCCGTTTGGACGCGGCATTTTGGGAATGTTATGAATAAAAAAATTGGAATCATTATTCTCGTCGTCGTCTGCGCCGGGTTGCTCATCGCACTGATCGCCACAAAAAAACAGGCCAACGACCTGCATGTCAAGGACACCGCCTCGATCCTGGAATTTTCCAACCAGCTCGACACGGCCAACCTCAATTTGAATGACGAGCGCCAGGTCAACTTGATGTTGACGAACGACCTGGCGTCCACGCGCCAGACGCTGGAAGCCGCCTCCAACAATCTCGCGGAAACCGCCGGCCAGCTCGCCGGCGCAAAAACCCAGATTGAAAGCGACCAGAACATGATCACCAACCTGAACGGGCGGATTGGCGATCTGGAAGCGCAGAACAAGGCGCTGGACGACCACGCCGCCGAGCTGTCGAACAGCATCGTGGCGTTGAATGTCCAGATTGCGGCCACGCAGCAACAACTGGCCACCGCGCAGACCAACAACGCTTTTCTCGCCGGCGAACTGCAAAAACAGATTGGCGGAAAAAGCCGAGCTGGAACGCCGGTTCAACGACATTGACGATGTCCGCGCCCAGGTCAAAAAATTGCGCAACGAATTGTTTGAAGCCCGCCGCCTCGAGTGGATGAATGCGGGGATCAACCCCGACAACCAGCCCAAGGGCGGACAGTTGTTGATGCAGCGCGCGCCGGCGGTGCCTGTCAAAACTTCCGGCACGGCATCAGCGCCGAAGCCCGCACCGCAATACGACCTGAATGTCGAAGTCGGCTCAGACGGCTCCGTCCATGTCATACCGGCAACGACAAGCTCGCAGGACACTGCTGCCCAAGCCGCCGCGCGGGAGGCGCTGTTGAAGGAGATGGGCGGCACGAATGCCGTCCATTGATCTGCGGGCCGCGAAATTTTTTGCCGACCGCCAGCCATGCCGACTTACGAATACGCCTGCAAAAAATGCGGCCACGAGTTTGAAGCCCTGCATTCAATGGCCGCCAAGCCGTTGAGCGTTTGTCCCAAGGAGCTATGCGCCCAAAAAAAATGGGGGCGCGGCAAGGTGACCAAAAAAATCGGCGCGGGGGCCGGCCTGCTTTTCAAGGGCAGCGGTTTTTACATCACCGATTACCGCAGCGACGGCTACAAAAAATCCGCAAAATCCGAGGCGGCTCCCGCCAAGCCCGCCGCCGCCGAAGCCAAGCCCGCCCCGGCGAAACCCGCCGCCAAAGCTGATAAGAAATGAAAGCGCCGTTGCATCGTTGCCCCGCTGCATCGTTGCGCCGGTTGCACGATTCAACGGTTCAACGGTTCAACGGTTTCACGCTCTGCATTGTTGTTTTTCTTTGCGCCTTTTTTTTCCCGCCGGCCGCGGTCGCGCAAATTCCAAAATCGGACAATAATTTCACACGCAGCATTTCCGGCCAGTTTGTCGCCAGCGGCCCGGCGCAATTTTCAGAACTGGCCCGCCTGCCGCGCGTCGCCGACGACACCAACCTGGTCCGGCTCGAACCGGCGCTGCTCGCCGTTTCCGCCGAGCGAATGAAGGATTCGATTTATCACCGGCTCGAAATCAGCAAGGCCGCGTCCGCACGCGGAACGATTTACCTCGTGGTCCATCCGGCGCAGTCGCTGGATGAAAACGTGACCATTTTTTCCCGGCTGACCGCCGCCGGCTGCCTTTATCGCGTCGAACTGCCGGATGTCCTGTCGGATCGCCGGCTCACGCGGGCGGTGACCGGCGTGATTTTGCTGGAATATGCGAACCGCCACGCGCAGTCGCGTTCCGCGGAAATTCCCGCGTGGCTGACCGACGGCCTGGCGGAAGAAATGCTGGCGGCCGGCTCGGCGGAAACCATTTTGTCGGTGCCGGACAAGATTGTGAACGGACTGCCGGTCACACGGGTCAACGCCACCGAACGCAATCCCGATCCGCTGGACCAGGCGCGGCGCGTGCTGGAAAAATTGCCGGCGCTGACGTTTGAACAACTGACCTGGCCGACCGCCGCGCAACTGGACGGCGATGACGGCGGAGCTTATCGCGCCAGCGCGCAATTGTTCGTGGACGATTTGCTGAAATTAAAATCCGGCGCGCTCCAGTTGCGCACGATGCTCGAATCCTTGCCGCGCTGTTACAACTGGCAGACGGCGTTTCAGTCGGCCTTCACCGAAAATTTTCCGCGCCCGCTGGATTTGGAAAAATGGTGGGCGTTGCAGCTGGCTGATTTTGCCGCGCATGACCGCGGGCCGGGCTGGACACCAGCGGTCAGCCGCGACAAGCTTGATGACATTTTGAGCGTGCCGGTGGAAATGCGCGCGACGTCGAACAGCCTGCCGTCGCACGCGGAAATTTCCCTGCAAACTGTGATTCTCAATCTGGATTTTGCGCGCCAGCAGGCGATTCTTCAGGACAAGCTGCGCGATTTGGGGCTGGCGCAACTGCGCATGGCGCCGCAACTGGCGGCCCTGACGGACGGCTACCGCCGGGCGCTGGCCGGTTATCTGGGCGAGCCTTCCGTCCTGCCGTCCGGCCAGCCGAGGTCCCGGCATCCGTTCACCGCCACGAAAAAAACCGGTGTGGCCAAGACGCTGAAAAAACTGGACGCGCTCGATGCGCAGCGGCGGATGATTGAATCAACCATAAATACGGAGGCGCGAAACTGACAAACTTGCGCCCCAGAAATTTTACTTGAACGCCGGCGGCGGAGCGCGGTCAACTTGACAGGACGAAATTCAAACTTATAGTGCGCATAGTTAAAATGCAGGCTGAAAATCTATCGAGCAAGGCCGACGAACCGCCCGCAGGCGGTTTGCCTCAATCCCTGAAACAATTCAAGTCCGCCGGGCGCGGCTTCTGGCATGACGTTTCCGACGCCGACTGGAACGACTGGCATTGGCAGATGAAGCACCGCATCACGACGGTCGAGCAGTTGCAGAAATTCCTGCCCACGCTCACGCCGGAGGAATTCGCCGGTGCCAAACTCGCAAACAACAAGCTGGCGCTCGGCATCACGCCGTATTTTTTCAACCTGATTGATCCGGCGGATGAAAACTGCCCGATCCGCCAGCAGGTCATTCCAAAAATTCAGGAGACGCACACCGCGTCTTGGGAAATGAGCGATCCGTGCGGTGAAGATTCGCATTCGCCGGTGCCGGGACTCGTCCACCGTTATCCCGACCGCGTTTTGTTTCTCGTGACGGACCGCTGCGCGAGCTATTGCCGTTATTGCACGCGCTCTCGGCTGGTCAGCAACGCCAGCGGCTATGATTTCCATCCCGAATTCGACAAGCAGATCGCCTACATCGCCGCGCATCCCGAAATCCGCGACGTGCTGTTGAGCGGCGGCGACCCGCTGCTGTTGAGCGACGAGAAGCTGGAAAATCTGCTGGGCCGTTTGCGCGCGATTCCGCACGTTGAATTTTTGCGCATCGGCTCGCGCATCCCAACGTTTCTGCCGCAGCGCATCACGCTGGAATTGTGCGCGATGCTGAAAAAATTTCACCCGCTCTTCCTGAGCGTCCACTCGAATCATCCGCGCGAATTGACGACGGAAGTGCGCGACGCGCTGGGGCGGCTCGCCGACGCCGGCATCCCGCTCGGCAACCAGAGCGTGTTGCTCAAGCATGTCAACGACGACGCGGACGTGATGAAGGCGCTCATGCAAAAGCTGCTCATGTGCCGCGTGAAGCCGTATTACATTTACCAGTGCGACTTGATCGCCGGCTCCGCGCACCTGCGCGCCAGCGTGGCGAAGGGTTTGGAAATCATGGAAAAATTGCGCGGCCACACGACCGGCTATGCGGTGCCGACCTACGTCATTGACGCGCCCGGTGGCGGCGGCAAAGTGCCGATCAATCCCGAATACGTTTTATGCCGCAATGCCGGCCGCGTGCTTATCCGTAATTTCGAGGGGAAAGTTTTTGAGTATCCCGAAACGCCCGACGGCACGCCGCTCGCCAAACCGCCGAAAGAAATTGCCGAGCCGGAGCTGGTTTGATTTGCGGTTGCTGGAACTGGCAGCCTTAATGTTTTCTTGGCGTCCCGGCGTCTTCGTGGTTAGATTTCCGCAAATTCAGAGCAAAAGGAAAAACTATGGCTGCAAATCACACTTGGAAATTCTTCCGTGCCGGCGGATTTAACCAGGTCGTCATCGGTTCGGGGGCCGACCTTCTGAACCTCGACCAGCTTGACCAGAAGCTTTGGGTCGCGCTGGCGTGTCCCACCACGGGCGTCGAGTTCGACAAGACCACGCTCGCGTTGATTGACACCGACAAGGACGGCCGCGTCCGCGCGCCGGAACTCATCGCCGCCGCCAAATGGGCCGGCGGCCTGCTGAAAAATCCCGGACGACCTGCTCAAGGGCAGCCCGACGCTCAAGCCGGCCGCCATCAATGACGCCACGCCGGAAGGCAAATTGATCGCCAATTTTGCCCGGCAGGTTTTGGGCAAGGCCGACGACGGCGAAGTCACTTTTGACGAAGCCGCCGCCGCCGCGCAGACGTTTGCCGCGAAGCCGTTCAACGGCGACGGCATTGTGCCCGCCGATTCCGCCAGCGACGATGCGACCAAGGCCGTCATTGCCGACATCATCAATTGTCTCGGCGCGGACACTGGACGCCAGCGGCAAGCCCGGCATCAGCCAGGCCAGGGTGGATCAATTTTTTGCCGAGGCCGCCGCTTATTCGGACTGGTGGAAAAAAGCCGAGGGCGACGCGTCGGTGCTGCCGCTGGGCGTTGAACACCGAGGCCGCCGCCGCCGCCGTCAAGGCCGTCAAGGCCAAGGTGGAGGATTATTTTGCGCGCGGCCGGCTGGCGGCTTTTGATCCGCGCTCGGTCAGCGCGCTGAACCGCGACGAAAAAGAATACGCCGCGCTGGGCGCGAAAGATTTGACGAGCAATCACGCCGACATCGCCGGCCTGCCGCTGGCGCAGGTCGGCGCCACGACGCCGCTGCCGCTCACGCAAGGCATCAATCCGGCCTGGGCCAATGCGATTGCCGCGCTGCAAGCCGACGCCATCACGCCGCTGCTCGGCGCGAAAACGGTTTTGACCGAGGCTGATTGGAACGCGCTCACCGGCAAGCTCGCCGCGTTTGATGCCTGGAACGCCGGCAAGACCGGCGGCTCCGTCGAAAAAATCGGCTTGCCGCGCGCGCGGGAAATTCTTGCGCGGCAAGGCGAAGGAAACTCTGACCGCGCTGATCGCCAAGGACAAGGCCGAGGAAGGCAATTCCACCGCCGTCATCGGCCTGCACCGGCTGATTCATTATCATCGCGATCTCGCCAAGCTCTGCCGCAATTTTGTCAACTTCGCGCGATTTTTACGGCCGGAAGGACAAGGCCATTTTCCAGGCCGGCACGCTTTATCTGGACCAGCGCAGTTGCGATCTGTGCCTCACGGTGGATGACGCGGGCAAGCACGCCGCGATGGCGGGCATGGCCGGCACTTATCTCGCTTACTGCGATTGCGTGCGCAAAGGCAGCGGCGAAAAACTGTCCATCGTCGCCGCGTTCACCGGCGGCGATTCCGACAATCTCATCGTCGGCCGCAACGGCATTTTCTACGACCGCGCGGGCCGCGATTGGGACGCCACCATCACCAAGATCGTGGAAAACCCGATCAGCATCCGGCAGGCGTTCTGGTCGCCGTATAAAAAACTGGTGCGGATGATCGAAGAGCGCGCCGCCAAGCAGGCCGCCGCGGCGGACGCCGATGCCAACGCGCAATTGACCGCGGCAGCCAACACGCCCGTCGCTCCGGCGGCGGCAGCTCCGGCAGCGCCGTCAAAACCGGCATTTGATCCAAGCGTCATCGCCCTGATCAGTTTGGCGCTTGGGCACCTTGGCGGCGGCGGTTGCGCGGCATTCTGGTTTTCCTCGGCAAATTTGAAGCGTGGCAGGTTCCGCTGGTCATTCTCGGCATCATGCTGGTCATTTCCGCGCCGTCCATGGCCATCGCGTGGCTGAAATTGCGCAAACGCAATCTCGGCCCGATTCTCGATGCCAACGGCTGGGCCGTGAACGCCAAGGCGAAGATGAACGTGCCGTTCGGCGGCGCGTTGACCGGCGTGGCCGCTCTGCCGCCGGGAGCGACTTTTGGCGCGGCGGATAAATATGCCGAGAAACCGTCCGTCTGGCCCAAACTGCTGCTCGTCGTGTTTGTGCTCTGGTTTGTCTGGGCGTTCCTCAATGACAGCCAGGGCCGGCTTTACAATTGGACTGATGGCAAATATGGCACGCCGCCGCTGGCTCTTCGCGAACAGATTGCCAAAGACAAGCAGGACAAGCTCGACAAGGCCAAGGCCGCTGCCGCCAACACCAACGCCGTGCCGGCCATGATTTCCGCAGCGACCAACGCCGTGCCGGCGAAATAACTTTCACCCGGTTTCGCTGCCCGGACGTGCGCGTCCGGGCTTTTTATTTCCCGGCAATGTGACAAAATCGCCTTGATGCCACGCGAAAGCAGCGCTGCGAAAATGGAACGCGCAAAAAAAATTTGCGCCGCGCTCCAGCGGACTTATCCCAATGCGCACTGCGAATTGAATTTTTCCAATCCGCTCGAACTGCTCGTCGCCACAATTCTGTCCGCGCAATGCACCGACAAGCGCGTGAATATCGTCACGGCGGAGCTGTTCAAAAAATATCGCAGCGCGAAAGATTTTGCGGACGCGGAAATTTCCGAACTGGAAAGTGAAATCCGTTCGACCGGCTTTTACAAAAACAAGGCGAAGAACATAAAAGCCTGCTGCGCCGCGCTCGTGGAAAAATTCGGCGGCGAGGTGCCGCGCACGATGGAAGAACTGCACGCGCTCGCGGGCGTCGGGCGCAAGACGGCAAACGTCGTGCTTGGAAACGCGTTCGGCATCAATGTTGGCGTGGTCGTGGACACGCATGTCACGCGGCTCGCCAACCGGCTTGGCCTGACCAAAGAAAACAGACGCGGTGAAGATTGAGCAGGAGCTGATGCAGCTAGTGCCGCAAAAAGATTGGACGCTGTTCAGCCACTGGCTCATCTGGCATGGCCGCCGCCGCTGCGCCGCGCGCAAGCCAGACTGCGCGAACTGCGAAATCCAAAAACTCTGCCCGCAGATCGGCATCAAGAAATGAACTGGCGGCTCATCAATTCCGGCAAGGGTGACGCCGCGTTCAACATGGCGCTGGACGAGGCGTTGTTGGAAAATGCCTCACGACTTAGCAAACCAGTTTTGCGTTTTTACGGCTGGACAGAACCGGCGGCGACGTTCGGCTATTTTCAGAAATTTTCCGAAGTGGCGGCGACGACAAAACTGCGTCCGCTCATCCGGCGGCCGACCGGCGGAGGCATCGTGCCGCACGACGCTGATTGGACTTACAGCGCCACATTTCCACCGGGCCACGAATGGCACTCGCTGAAAGCGGAAGAAAGCTACCGGCGCATTCATGACTGGCTGCGGCTGGCCTTCGCGGAATTAACCATCGAAACCGAACTCGCTCCGGGCTGCAAAAAAAAATTGCCCGGCCAGTGTTTTGCCGGCCATGAAAAGTTCGACCTGCTCTGGCATGGGAAAAAAATTGCGGGCGCGGCGCAGCGGCGGAACAAACTCGGCTTGTTGATTCAAGGCTCGGTGCAGCCGCCGGCCGTTTCCGCTTCGCGCGGCGATTGGGAGCGGGCCATGGCTGCGGCGGCCGCTGTGCAATTTGGTGTTCGCTGGCAGACTGGCGTGCCCGATGCGGAATTATTGGCAACAGCAAATCAATTGGCCGTAGGAAAATTTTCACGGACGGAATACAATCAGAAGCGATAGCCGGGCGTTGCACTTGCCGCCGAATTTTGTGAAACCGTTTCATCTTATTTTTATCGCGGCAATTTTTACCGCGAATTTCGCCGGCGCGCAGGTTCCAATGAGCGGCGGAACATATTCGCAGAATTTTGATTCGCTGGCGGACAGCGGGAACGTGAATGCCTGGACTGACAATTCAACCCTGCCGGGCTGGTATGCCTCCAAAAGTGTTTTGCCGAATGCCGTCACGAATTACATCGCGAACACCGGTTCGCTCACGACGGGTTCGCTTTACAGTTATGGCTCGACGGCCTCGGCCAGTCGCGCGCTCGGCGTTTTGGTTTCCGACACGCCCGGCAACATCGCCTTCGGGCTTCGCTTCACCAACGACACGGCTTTCTCGCAGAGCAACATTTTGATTTCCTTCACCGGCGAGCAATGGCGGAATGCCAATGCGGCGGCACAAACGCTCGCCTTCTCCTGTCGCACCGGGGTTTCGCTGACGAATGCCGACGGCGCGGGCACCTTTGTCTGGACGTCATTTGCCACGCTGAATTTCACCACGCCCGTCAACGGCGGCAGCGCGGGCGCCTTGGCTGGCACGGCCGCAGCCAATCAAACTGTCTTCACCAACGTTGCGCTCACGGGTGTCGTGGTGCAGGCGGGACAGGAATTATTTTTGCGCTGGTTTCTCGTGCGGCCGGGTTCGGGCAGCAGTCCCGGCGTGGCGATTGACAATCTCACCGTCAATTTTCAAGCGGTCGGGAACTCGCCGCCGGTGTTTACGACGCAGCCGCAAAGCGAGGCGGCAGGCGAAGGTGGCTTTGCACTTTTTTCCGCAATTGCGACAGGAAGTCCCGCGCCGAATTATCAATGGCAGCTCGACGGAACCAATCTGCCCGGCGCGACCGGCTCCACGCTTCTGTTGAACAATCTGACGCCGAAGCAGGCGGGAAAATATTCCGTCGCGGTGACAAATCTCGCCGGCGCGACGAACAGCAGCACGGTGACGCTTTTTATCGCGCCGACCTCGCTGCTGGCGACGAACGGCGCGATTACAATTTTGACTTACAACGTGGCCGGCAACAACAGCGGCACGGCCACGAACGCGGCGAACTGGAGCACGACCTCGCCGCAGGTCCAGGCCATCGGGCGCGAACTGATGTATTTGAATCCCGACATCATCGCGTTCAACGAAATTCCCGTGACCAACGGCGTCGCGCAGATGCCGGACTGGATGAAGGCGTTTTTGCCCGGCTATTTTCTGGCGACTAATTCGACCGGCGACGGCTACATCCAAAGCGTCGTCGCCAGCCGGTTTCCCATCCTCAGCTCGGCGAGTCATCTGGCATTTTCCAGCCTCGCGCCTTTCGGCTACACCGGCAGCAGTTTTACGCGTGATTTATTTGAAGCGCAAATCTCCCTGCCGAACTGGCCGCTGCCGCTCCACATTTTTGTCGCGCACCTGAAGTCCACCGGCTCAACAAATCCGCAGGATGACGCGAACAAGCGCGCGGCGATGGCTTCCGCCATTTCAAATTATTTTGCCGCGGTTTTTCTGCCGGGCGCGAACGGCTCGCATCCGTATGTTTTGTGCGGCGACATGAACGAGGACGCATTTTTCCCCGACACGGATTATGTCAGCGGCCAGCCGATCCAGCGCTTGACCAGCGCGCCGACGGGATTGCAAATGACGATTCCCGTCAATCCCGTCACGCACACCGACCTGACCGAATCCATTCAAGGCTCGCTCGACACGCGCTTCGATTACATCCTGCCGTGCAGCCTGCTTTTCTCAAACATCGCGGGCGGCGAAGTTTTCCGCACCGATTTGCTGACAAATTTTCCGCCCAATCTTTTCAGCAACGACGACAAAATTGCCTCCGACCATTTGCCGGTGCTGATAATTTTAAACAATCCGTTCGACACGCCGTTCAAATTGCTGGCCATCGCGCGGGCCAATCAAGGCCTCACGCTGCAATGGGAATCGCAGAACAACCGCACCTTTGACATCGAAGCCTCGCCGGATCTCGTCGCGTGGACGCCGTTCGCCACGAACCTATTAACCACAAACAACAATTCACCTTTCAATTTCACGACCAACAACGTCACCGACCCGGTCAGATTTTTCCGCATCTTCCGAGTGCCGTAAAACTTCAGGGACACCAGACCAAGTCCGGATTGTTGGTGATGACGTTTCCGGCGATGTCGCGATAAGCCGATGACTTAAAGCGTTGAACATGACCATCCAGAAAAACAAACTGCGCCCCGCGATTATGCAGGTTGGTGTGGACAAATGATGCCGAACCCAGCGCCGGAAGATTTTTAGAGTCAAACAGCCAGACAACCACAGACGGTTGCCGCACGGTCGTAAGCTTCATGTGGGGATTATTATTTGCCCCGGTCCCGTTCACATCGTCATTCATGCAGTAATGAAAAAGATTATTGCTGGTGGCGCTGTTCGTGTTGCAACGGCGCAGATTTGACGGGCAGATCCAGATGGAGTTGCCGACGTTTGCCGAAATGTTGGTGCGCCACGGCATATCGGCATAACGTGGCAGCCCCAGCAATTCCGGAAGCTGGACATACCACGCCTGATATGCCGGGTTGGCCAGATCAGAATCCAGCGGCGTGCCGGTGCCTCTGCCTTCCGGCGGCAAAACGTCGTTGTTGTCGGTGGTATAAATATGCATCGCCAGCCCCCATTGCTTGAGATTGTTCCGACACGCCACCGCCTGCGCCGACGCCCTGGCCTTGCTCAACGCCGGCAGCAGCATTGCCGCCAGCACCGTGATGACGGCAATCACCACCAGCAATTCGATCAGCGTAAATGCGCGCAACCGTTTCATGCGGGTTTCAACCAAACGGCTTACCATACCGGCGGAAGGATTACCAAAACAATTTTTGCCCGTGCCGGCCGGCTTGGAGCGAACTTGCCTTCGCCCGCGCGGATGGCAAGTTATTCACCTCATGCTTACGCAAGATGACATCAAGACTGCGCTGGCCGCCGTGAAATATCCCGGCTACTCGCGCGACATCATTTCGTTCGGGCTGGTCAAAGAGATTTCCGCCGCCAACGGCGCGGTCAGCGTTTCGATGCAACTCACTTCGCAAAATCTCGAGGCCGCGCAACAAATCAAGGCTGACAGTGAACGCGTCCTCAAATCATTGCCCGGCGTGAATCACGTTCATGTCGAGGTGCGGCAGCCTGCCGCCGGCCAGGCTGCGCCGGCCAGCCCGTTTGCAAATCAAAACAAAGTTCCCGGCGTGAAGCGCGTCATCGCCGTCGCCAGCGGCAAAGGCGGCGTCGGCAAATCCACCTGTTCCGCGAATCTCGCCTGTGCGCTCAAACATCTCGGCGCGAAAGTCGGTTTGCTGGATTGCGACATTTACGGGCCGAGCATTCCGCTGATGATGGGCGTTCACGAAAAGCCGACGGTGAGCGCCGAGGAGCGCCTGGTGCCGCCGGTCGCGCACGGCGTGAAAGTGATGAGCATCGGGCTGTTGCTCGACGATGATCAGCCGGTCATCTGGCGCGGGCCGATGATCACAAAAACGATCCGCCAATTTCTGCTCGCCGTCGAGTGGGGCGATTTGGATTTTCTGCTGGTGGATTTGCCGCCGGGCACCGGCGACGCGCAGCTTTCGCTTTGTCAGACTGTGCCGCTCGACGGCGGCGTCATCATCAGCACGCCGCAGGAGGCGTCGCTCGGCGTCGTGCGCAAAGGCATCGCGATGTTCCGCAAGGTGAACGTGCCGATTCTCGGCATCGTGGAAAACATGAGCTACTTCACCGCGCCGAACGGCGAGCGCGTGGAAATTTTCGGCCACGGCGGCGGCCAGGAAGAAGCCGCGCGGCAAAATGTTCCGTTCCTCGGCGAAGTGCCGATCTTCACCGAAATCCGCGAAGGCGGCGACCGCGGAATGCCGATTGTGGTTTCCACGCCGAATCATCCGGCGGGAAAGGCGTTCATTCAAATCGCGGAAGCGCTGCGGGGAAAATTAGATTGAAGAATGATTGCCAGTCATGGCGACGACCGAATTACAGATAAGATGCAATTCTAACCATCAGTCCATAAACAACTTGTTTCAAAAAATCCAAAATGATCCTTCGCAGACATGTCGTCAATTCATGCGACGCTGCCGGTTCATATTTCTATTGCGCGTTTAGCCATGAAGAATTAACTTTGAATTCACAAATATGTCGAACGCTGCAAAAGAATCATCATCGGCGAACGATTTGCTGAAGAACTCTTCGCTCTACCGCGAGTTTCAGGCAGAGCGCGAGGAAATTTTACGTCACAAATGGATCGAGTCGGAAAAGGCCGGTCGCGACATCGGCTTCGAGCAGGCGCTGACGGACTGGATCATCAAGCACCGCTCAAGCTGGCGCAAAAACCGCCAGGCCGCCGCCACGAACTGAACTAAAAATTTGTTCCTTTAACGCCGCCCCGCGAGGTGGCGAAGGAAATCATGAACGCCAAACGCGCAACGCGAATCGGCTCCGCACAACGGCGGAGTGGGTTCGCGATTTTTCTTTTCCAATCGTCGCCGTCGCTCCTATCGTCGTCCTCGTTCATAGTCGAGGATGACCATCGACTTTCAACATCGAGGAGCAACTTGCTTCCAATGCCTGAAGCCACCGTCATCCTCAACGCCACCGCCATCTCAGCGCGCGCTCACGCGCATCGCGCACGAGATCGCCGAGCGCAACGAGGCCGGCGCGGAAGTCGTGCTGGTCGGCATTCCGCTCGTGGGCGACCAGCTCGCGTTCCGGCTCGGAAAAATTTTGTCGGAAATCTGGAAGCTGCCAGTGCCGGTCGGAGTTCTGGATGTGAGCATGCACCGCGACGATCTGGATCAGCGCGCCGCGCCGACGATTCATCCGACCGTCATGCCGTTTGACGTGACCGGCCGGACGGTGGTGCTGGTGGACGACGTGTTTTTCACCGGCCGCACCACGCGCGCGGCGATGGATGCGCTGAACGATTTTGGCCGGCCAAAAAACATCCAGCTCGCCGTGCTGATTGACCGCGGCCATCGCGAGTTGCCGGTGCGCGCGGATTTTGTCGGCAAAAATGTGCCGACGGCCATCACTGAAAAAGTGCGCGTGCGGCTGGACATTCCCGGCCAGCCGGACGAGGTCGTGCTGGAAAAATGAAATGAGCTGGAACCGAAAACATCTGCTCGACATCGAATCGCTCACGGCGGACGAAATCGTTACCGTGCTCGACACGGCGAAGGCGTTCAAGGCCGTCGGCGAGCGCGCGATCAAAAAAGTCCCGGCGCTGCGCGGCAAGACGGTGGTCAATCTGTTCATCGAGCCGTCCACGCGCACGCGCATCAGCTTTGAACTGGCCGCGCAGCGGCTGACCGCCGACATCGTGAATTTTTCCGCCGACGCGTCGTCGTTCAAAAAAGGCGAGACGCTCAAGGACACCGCGCGCAATCTGGAGGCGCTCAACGCCGATTTCATCGTCATCCGCCACAGCGCGTCGGGCGCGCCGCATTTTTTGTCGCGCGTGGTGAAGTCCAGCATCATCAACGCCGGCGACGGCGCGCACGAGCATCCGACGCAGGCGCTGCTCGACGCGTTCACGATCCGCGAGCACAAGGGAAAAATCGCCGGGCTGAACGTGACGATTCTCGGCGACATCCTTTACAGCCGCGTGGCGCGCTCGAACATCTGGGCGCTGACCAAGCTCGGCGCGAAGGTGACGCTCTGCGGGCCGTCCACGCTGGTGCCGAAAACATTTGAGCAGATGGGCTGCCGCGTGACGCATGACGTGGACGAGGCGCTGCGCGACGCCGACATCATCCATCTGCTGCGCATCCAGCACGAACGCCAGCGCAAGACGATGTTTCCGGGCATCGGCGAATACACGAATCTTTTCGGCCTGAACAAGGCGCGGCTCGCCAAAACCAAACCCGACGCGCTCATCATGCACCCGGGGCCGATCAATCGCGGCGTGGAAATTGACAGCGAAATCGCCGACTGTGGTCGCTCGCTGATTCTGGAGCAAGTGACGAACGGGCTGGCCGCGCGCATGGCGGTTTTGTTTCTGCTCAACGGCGGCAAAGGCCCGCAGGAAGTCGCGTAACTTTTTAAATCGCCGTGGCTGGTTTCATCCCTGTTTTTGCCGGCACATTTCTGGGCTCACGCTTGCGCGAGGTCCATTCACGGAATCTTTCCATGTAGAGATAAACCACCGGCGTGATGAAAAGCGTCAGGCATTGGGAGACGACGAAGCCGCCGACGACGGCGAGGCCGAGGGACTGTGCGGGCTTCGCCGCCCGCGCCAAGTCCAAGCGCGATTGGCAGTGACGCCATGAGCGCGCACATCGTGGTCATCATGATTGGCCGGAACCGCAACAGACAGCCTTCGTGAATCGCCTCGGCGGCAGATTTCGCCGCTCGTTGCGCCTCGATGGCGAAGTCAATCATCATGATGGCGTTTTTCTTCACGATGCCGACCAGCATGATGAGACCGACATAACCGTAGATGTTCAGATCGGCGTGAGAAACCAACGTGTTGAAAAAAGCTTTTATGCTTTCTGGATGCGTAAGCTGGTAAAGCGTGTCTATATGGCACCAGCTAAAATAATCAGTGTGATCAGCGCGCCAAAACCCGCCGACGGCAGACCGGACAAAATGGTGATCGGATGGATGAAACTTTCGTAAAGACATGCCGAGGATGATGTAGATGACGAGAATCGCGCTATAAGCAAAAACAACATTCCTTTGAAGTGACGATTGAAAAACCGCCGCCGAACCTTGAAAGCTGCCGGTGATAGTCGCGGGCAGATGCAATTCGTCTTCAATTTTATTCAATCGATCTTCGGCGGTGCCCAGCGACAACACCGGGCGCGAGGTTGAAGGAAATGGTCACGGACGGCAACTGGCCGACGTGCGAAATGCTCGTCGGCCCGAGGTCTGCGGGTGAGCCTGGCGACGGCGCTCAACGGAATCAATTTCGGCGCGCCGTTGGTGTCGGTGAACGAACTGGTGATGTAAAGCTGCGAGAGCGCGCCGGGTTCGAGCTGGAATTGCGGCTCGACTTCGAAGACGACCCAGTATTCGGCCACGTCGCCGTAAATCGTGGACGACTGCGTTTCGCCGTAGGCGTCGTAAAGCGCATTTTCGATTTGCTGCGCGGTGACGCCGAGCGCGGCGGCCTTGTCGCGGTCAATTGTCCACATTGACCTGCGGGTTGGCGATCTGCAAATCGCTGGTCACATCTTGAAACGGGCTTTGTCCTCGGCGATTTTGTCCATCAACATCGGCGCCCAATGAAACAGCTCCTTCGTGTCGGTGTCCTGCAGGCTGTATTGATACAGCGCCTTGGTCAACATTGCCGCCGACGCGGATGAGCGGCGGATTTTGCATGATAGACGTTGATGCCGGGCATCTGCGCGAGTTTCGGCGCGAGTTCCTGGATGATCTGGTTCGCGTTCAATTTGCGTTCGGAAGCCGGCTTCAAACGCATGAACATGCGGCCGTTGTTCAGCGCTGGCGGACGAGCCGCCGGCGCCGATGGCGGACATGAAACCGTCCACGTTCGGGTCGGCGGCGACAATTTTGCTCGCGGCCATCTGGTGCTGCTTCATGGCGTCAAAGGAAATGTCCTGCGACGCCTCGGTGATGGCAAAAATCTGGCCGGTGTCCTCATCTGGGGAAAAAGCCCTTGGGAATGACTAAAACAAAAACAGCGTCGCGAAGAAAATCGCGATGCGACACCATACAGCGTCACGCGGCGGTGGCGCAGCGCCACTTGCAGCGTGCGGTCGTAAAGGTCGCGCACGCCGTCGAAAAACCGCTCGAAGAACGTTGTAAATCCGGCCGTGTTTGCGCTCCCTGCTCCGCATGCACGAACCGGCTGCACATCATCGGCGTCAGCGTCAGCGAAACGAAACCCGGACACCAGCACGGCGACAGACGATGGTCACGGCAAATTCGTGCAGCAGGCGGCCGAGCAGTCCGCTCATGAACAAAACCGGAATGAACACCGCCGAGAGCGAAAGCGTCATGGAAACAATCGTGAAGCCGATTTCCTTCGAGCCTTTCAACGCGGCCTCCATCGGCGGATCGCCGTTTTCCATGTGGCGCACGATGTTTTCCAGCATCACGATGGCGTCGTCCACCACGAAGCCGACGCACAGCGTCAGCGCCATGAGCGACAAATTGTCGAGGCTGTAACCGAGCAGCGACATCGCGGCAAACGTGCCGATGATGGACATCGGCAGCGCCAGGCTGGGAATGATGGTCGCCGAAAGGTAGCGCAAAAAAATGAAAATGACCATGACCACGAGGCAGACGGCCAGGAACAGCGTGCCTTCGACATCCTTTACCGATTCGCGGATGGATTGTGAACGGTCAAAAAGAATGTCGAGATGAACGGCGGCGGGAATCTGTTCGCGGAATTGCGGCAGCAATTTTTTGATGTTGTCCACCACGGCGACGGTGTTCGCGCCCGGCTGACGCTGGATGGCCAGAATGATGGCGCGGGTGGAATTGGTCGCCGTGTTATACCAGGCGCGCCACCTTGTCGTTCTGCACGCTGTCGAGCACGTTGCCCAGTTGCTGCAGCCGGACGGGATTGCCGTTGCGATAGGCGACAATCATCGGGCGGAACGCCGCCGCGTCTTCGAGCTGGCCGTTGGCCTGCACGGTGAACGCCTGATGCTTGCCGTAGAGCATGCCCGTCGGCTGGTCCACGTTGCCCGCGGCAACCGCCTGCTCGACCTGGTCAATGCCCAGGCTGTATGCCGCCAGCTTGTTCGGATCCACCTGGATGCGGACGGCATATTGCTGCGAGCCGATAGACGCTGACCTGCGCGACGCCGTTGATCATCGAAATTTGTTGCGCCAGCAGGTTTTCCGCGTAATTGTCCACCGTCGAGAGCGGCAATGTCGGCGAAGACATGGCGATATACAAAACCGGTGCGTCCGCCGGATTGACTTTGCTGTAAGTCGGCGGCGTCGGCATGTTCGGCGGAAGTTGTTTGGCCGCCTTGGCGATGGCCGCCTGCACGTCCTGCGCCGCCGCGTCAATGTTGCGGTCCAGCGAAAATTGGATGGTGATGGACGTGGAGCCCTGGGCGCTGATCGAAGTCATGGAATCCACGCCGGCGATGGTGGAAAATTGTTTTTCCAAAGGCGTGGCCACCGATGAGGCCATCGTTTCAGGATTCGCACCGGGCAAACTGGCCGAGACATTGATCGTCGGGTAATCCACGCTCGGCAGATCGCTCACCGGCAGCAGGCTGTAGCCGATGAGTCCGAACAGCAAAATGCCCGACATGACCAGCGTGGTCATCACGGGCCGGCGGATGAACAGTTCGGGAACGCTCATGGCGTGATGTTGGTGGACGCGGCCGCCGTCGGCTGGATGGAACTTTTGATGTTCACCAGGACGCCGGGCGCGAGCCGCAACTGCCCGTCGGTCACGACCGTCTCGCCGGCCTGCAAGCCGCTTTCCACCACCGTCTCACCGTCATACGCTATGCCGGTTTTTACCGGGCGCTCTTCCACCGTTTGGTCCGGCTTCACGATGTAAATGAACTGGCCGTTCTGCCCGGTCTGCACCGCCTGCGACGGCACGACCACCGCGTTAGTCAATTCCGAAAGCGTCAGCGTCACCTGCACAAATTGTCCCGGCCACAATTTTTCGCGCTGGTTCGGAAATGTCGCCCGGAGTTGAATCGTGCCGGTCGTCTGCGTCCACCGATGTTGTCAACGAAAGTCAATTCGCCCTGCGGCGGCGGGCCGTCCAAATTTTCATACGTCGCCGTCACGGACAGCGGATCGCCGTCCATCTGCTTTTTGATTTCCGGCAGATATTGCTCCGGCACGGCGAACGCGACGTAAATCGGATGGATTTGGTTGATGGTCAGCAACACGTCGTCCGGCGCCTTGACGACGTTGCCCGCGAACGATTGCAGGCCGCCCGTGACCCCGTCCACCGGCGAACGGATGTAACAAAACTCCACGTTCAACATCGCGTTGGTGATGGCCGCCTTGTCCACCGCCACCGTGCCCAGCAAGGCGTCCAGGCTCGACTGGTTCGTGTCCAGCTCGTCCTGGGAAATCAATTTTTGGTCGAACAGTTTCTGTTCCCGTGCGAAATTGATTTTGGCGTAATTCAACTGGGCCTCATCCCGTTCCAGGGCCGCGCGCGCCGAGTCCAACGCCGCCTGCGACGGGCGCGGATCAATCGTGAACAGCAAATCGCCGTCTTTGACTTCCTGGCCTTCCTTGAAATGCACTTCGCTGATGATGCCGCCGATTTGCGAGTGAATGGTCACCGTTGAAATGGGCAGTCACATGGCCGACCGGCGGCGGGTCAATCTGCACCGGCAGGTTGGTTGCGACCGCCTGCGCCACGAGCACCGGCACGCCGGCGACTAGCTTTGGCGCGCCTGCCGTGCGAACAGCCGCCGGCCAAAACCGCCGCCGCCAGCAGGGCTGCCGCGACACCGGCGTGGAAAATGCGAAATGGATTTTTCATGCGGCTCATCATCCCTTCGAAATCTGATTTTTTGTGGTGGTTGACCGCCGGCTGGAACGCCACCGCAAATTTTTTTAAAAACGCCACGCGCTCGCGCTGAAATTTTGCATCGGAAACCGGCCGGCCCATGATCAATTCCGTCTGTTGCGGGAATGCCGCCGGAAACATCGTCAGCGACCGCATGGCCAGCATCACATGGCGCGGGTCCAATTCGCTCGGAAATCTGGCCGCGCGCCTGCCGCTGCCGGATGCGCTTCAATCCCGCTCGTCACCGCCGCGAGCCGCTGCTTGGAGTCAATCAGCTTTTTGTCCGACCCCCTGCAACGCCTCCCATTCCAGCATGCGGACCCAGTCCATGTCCTTGCACGCGGCCTCGAACCAGAAGGGCAGGCTTTCCGCCGGATCGCCCGACAAGCTTTCGGCCCACGCCTGCCGTTCGGTGATTTTCCGGCGCAGCACCGCCTTGAACAAACCTTCCTTGTCGCCGAAATAATGGTAGAGCATCCGCTTGTTGATCGCCGCCCGGCACGCGATCGCGTCCACGCGCGCGCCGGCGAAGCCGTGGGCGGCAAATTCCTTCAGCGCGGCGGACAGGATGCGCTCGCGCGTCCGTTCCGGATTGCGCGTCGCGCCGTTTTCAGATTTGGCGGGTGTGGCCATGCGTGTCGGTATAAGTAACCATCAGGTTACTTGTAACGCAAGCCCGATTTTTGGTTCAGGCTCCGGCGGCCAGCGGCGGCTTTTCCTGGTGCCAGCCGGTGCTCTGCTCGTAGGCATGCGCGAGCTTCAGCAACGTCTCCTCGCCAAACGGCTTGCCGAGCAGTTGCAAACCGATGGGCAGCTTTGGGTTTTTCGTGAATCCACACGGAAGGCTGATTCCGCAAATGCCGGCGAGGTTGCAGGAGATGGTGAAAATGTCGGACAAATACATTTGCAGCGGGTCGCCGGATTTTTCGCCGATTTTGAAGGCCGCCGTCGGCGTGGTCGGCGTGACGATGGCGTCCACCGTTTCAAACGCCTTGAGAAAATCGTTGCGGATGAGCGTGCGGACTTTTTGCGCGCGCAAATAATACGCGTCGTAATAGCCGCTGCTCAAAACATAGGTGCCGAGAATGATCCGCCGCTTCACCTCCGCGCCAAAACCCGCGCCGCGGGTTTTGGCATAAAGTTCAAGCGGATCACTGCCGTCAATTCGCGCACCGTAGCGGATGCCGTCGAACCGCGCGAGATTCGCCGACGCCTCGGCGGTGGCGATGATGTAATAGGTCGCGACGGCGTAATCCGTGTGCGGCAGGGAAATTTCCACGATCTCCGCGCCGAGCTTTTCATACTGCTTCACGGCGGCGTCCACGGCGGCTTTCACTTCCGGGTCGAGGCCGCCGATCATGTATTCCTTCGGCAGGCCCAGTTTCAGCCCTTTGATTTTTCCGTCGAGCGCGGCGGAA
This sequence comes from uncultured Verrucomicrobiae bacterium, assembly GCA_963738245.1. Taxonomy (GTDB): domain Bacteria; phylum Verrucomicrobiota; class Verrucomicrobiia; order Limisphaerales; family UBA11358; genus UBA11358. The sequence goes on along the minus strand of CAVTWB010000012.1, from coordinate 52,531 downwards.
TAATTTGGAACTGGCTCCGGCACGCTGGTGGAATCGCGCGGGTCAACGCCGCTCAAAACGCCGAGCAAAGTGGCCGCGTCGCGCACATCCTTCGTGAACGGCCCGATCTGGTCGAGCGAGCTGGCGAACGCGACGAGGCCGTAGCGCGAAATGCGCCCGTAAGTCGGCTTCAGTCCCACGCAGCCACAGAGCGCGGCCGGCTGGCGGATGGAGCCGCCGGTGTCCGAACCAAGTGACGCGATGCATTCGTCGGCCGCGACCGCCGCCGCCGAGCCGCCGGACGAGCCGCCGGGAATCCGAGTGGTGTCCCACGGATTGCGCGTGACGCCGAAAGCGGAGTTTTCCGTCGAGCTGCCCATCGCAAATTCATCCATGTTCAACCGGCCAAAAACAATCGCGCCAGCCGCCTTGAGTTTTTCCACCGCCGTCGCGTCGTAGGGCGAAATAAATTTTCCGAGGATTTTCGAGCCGCAGTTGAGCGGCTGGTTTTTGACGGCGAGCACGTCTTTGACGGCAACCGGCACGCCCAGCAATGGCTTGTGCGAATGAGTTTTCCCGGCGGCAATTTCTTGGTCCGCCGCGTCCGCCTGCGCCAGCGCGTCCGCCGCATCGTGGCTGATGAACGCGTGAATTTTCCCGTCCACGCGGGCGATCTGGTCGAGGCACGACTGTGTGGCTTCGCGCGCGGAAACTTCGCGCCGGGCGAGTTTCAGGGCGAGTTCGGAGACGGTCAGTTGGTTGAGCATCGTAAAATTACTCGACGATTTTCGGCACGATGAAGAGGCCGTTGGCCTGGCGCGGCGCGTTGCGGAGGGCGTCGTCGTGCGCGAGCGATGGGCGGATTTCGTCGGCGCGCGTGACATTGACCAGCGGGACGGCGTGCGCGGTCGGTTCGACGCCGGTGACGTCGAGCTCCTTCAGCTTTTCGATGTAGCCCAGAATCCCGCCGAGTTGCGCGGCAAGTTTTTTTTCCTCGTCGGGCGTGAGCGCGACGCGCGCAAGGTGCGCGACGTATTTGACATCAATTTGAGCGGCAGCCATGCCGGAAGACTAAAGTTCCGCGCCGGGAGTTAAAAGTTCAAAGTTGGCCGGTGCCGGTTTGTGTTTTGCGCCGGCCACCGCTTTCATCGTCGCCGGTTCGATTTCCTCCGGCCCGGCGCGCGTTTTGAAAATTGATTCGCCTGCCGCCGGAAGATTTTGCATATTGCGCCGGATGAAATCCATGACGGGCTACGGGCGCGGCGAATGTGCGCAGGACGGCTTCAAGATCACCATCGAGTTGAGTTCGGTCAACCGCAAGCAGGCCGAGGTTTCGGTGACGCTCCCGCGCGAACTGGAAATGCTCGAGGCGCAAATCCGCGACGCCATCCATCGCCTCGTCGCGCGCGGCCGCGTGAACGCCCGCGTCTCGCTCCACGCCGCCGCCGGCAAACTTTCCGTGCGCAAGCACATCAACGCCGCGCTGGCGAAGGATTACGCCGCCGAATTCGCGCGGCTGGGCAGGCAGTTGAAAATTTCCGGCGAGGTGACACTCGACCAGGTGCTGCGCGCGCCCGGCGTTTTCCAGACGGACGAGGAGCTGGCGGGCACGGAGGATTTGTGGCCGGCGGTGGAAAAGGCGTTAAATCACGCGCTCGCCGCGCTGCTGAAAATGCGCGAACGGGAGGGCGCGCATCTGGCGAAGGATTTGACGTCGCGCATCGGCGTGATGCACGCGGCGGTCGAAAAAGTCCAGCAGCGGGCGCCGACGACGGCGGAAAATTACCGGCAAAATCTACTCGAACGCATCAAGGCTGCGGGCATTGAAAACATCGCGCCGGACGACGAGCGGCTGCTGAAGGAAATTGTTCTGTTTGCCGACCGGTCGGACATCGCGGAGGAACTGACGCGGCTGCAAAGCCATTTTCAGCAGTTCGAGGATTGCCGGAAATCCAAGGAGCCGGTCGGCCGCACGCTGGATTTTCTCGCGCAGGAGATGAACCGCGAAATCAACACCATCGGCTCCAAGGCGAATGACGCCGTCATCTCGCGCGAGGTCGTGACGCTCAAAACGGAACTGGAAAGATTCCGCGAGCAGGCGATGAATGTGGAATGATGAAAAATCCAAAGTCCAATGTCCAAAGTCCAAAGTTGGCGGCCCAAAAGAATTCCGCGCCGCCGCTGCTGATTCTTATTTCCGCACCGTCGGGCGCGGGCAAGACGACGCTGGTCAACCTGCTGCTGGACGCGCAGCAGCACATGACGCGCGCCGTCACCTGCACGACGCGCGCGCCGCGTCCTGGTGAAAAAGAAGGCGTGGACTATCATTTTTTTGACGCGGCGGAATTTTTGAAGCGCCTGCAGGCGGGCAATTTCATCGAGCACGCGACGGTTTACGGCAACAGCTACGGCATTTTGAAATCGGAGCTGCTCGGCAGGCTGCGCGAAGGCAGGGACGTTTTGCTTAACGTGGACGTGCAGGGTTCGGCGACGATCCGCGAGCAGGCGGCAACCGAGCCGGAATTGAAACGCGCCCTGGTGACGATTTTTCTCACGCCACCGTCGGTGGTGGTGCTGGAGCAGCGGTTGAAAAAACGCGGCGCGGATGCGGAGGCCGTGATCCAAAAGCGGCTGGCGGTGGCGCGGCAGGAAATCGCGCAGTGGAAAAATTTCGACTACCTGCTGATCAGCGGCAGCAAGCAGGAGGATTTGCGGCGGACGCTGGCGATCATCGAGGCGGAAAAAATGCGTTCGGCGCGTTCGCCGGCGCCGGAGTTTTGATTTCGTTGAAGGGTTGAATCGTTAGATCGGTGGATCGGTGATGGCGCGAAGTCGCAAAACGATTTAACCTTTTAACGATTCAACAAATTTTATGAGCAAAGCGAATAAAATTATTTTGGGCGTCACCGGCTCCATCGCCGCGCACAAGGCGGCGGATCTCGCGTCGCTGCTCACCAAGGCGAAGTGCGACGTGCGCGTGGTGATGACGGCGGATGCGCAGCGTTTCATCACGCCACTGCCGTTCAAGACGCTGACGCGAAATCCGGTGGTGACGGATCTTTATGACGAGGACGAAGGCTGGAAACCGGCGCACATCGAGCTGGCGGACGCGGCGGATTTGCTGCTTATCGCGCCGGCCACGGCGAATGTGATCGCGAAGCTGGCGCATGGAATTGCGGACGACGCGTTGAGCTGCATCGCGCTGGCGCTGAATCCGCGGGCGAAGATTTTGATCGCGCCGGCGATGAACGGAAAGATGTGGCTCCACGCGGCGACGCAGGAAAATGTCGCGACGCTGAAAAGGCGCGGCGTCGAATTCATCGGGCCGGACGAGGGAATGCTGTCGTGCGGCTACGAAGGCATCGGGCGCATGTGGCCGGTGGAAAAGATTGCCCAAGTTGCGTTGAAGCGTTAAATCGTGAATCGTTGAATCAAAAATATTTTCCGATTCGGCGGCTTAACCGTTCAACGGTTTGACGAATTATGAAACCAAGCCATGCCCAGTGGCTGAAGCGGCTGCCCGCGCTGTTCGAGATTCCGGCACCCGACCCGCCGCGCCTGCTGCGCCGCATCGTGATGATGGAGCGCGACATCATGCTGCCGGTCAAGGCGGTGTTCATCGCGATCATTTCGTATTCCTTCGACATCACGTCTTGGGTGGGCATGGCCAACAGCACGCTCGACGTGGTGGTGGAAACGGTGCAGTTCATCTTCTGGTTTTACATCCTGGCCAACATTCTTCTGGCGGCATTTTTGCTGGCGGCGGAACGGCTGCCGCTGGCGGTGGTGCAGTGGACGGTCGTCACCAGCAATTTCGTGGATGGAATTTTCGTCGCGGGCATGGCGCTGCTGACCGGCGGACTGGACAGCATCCTCTTCTGGCTGTTCGTCGCGCTCATCATCCGCAATTCCGTGAGCGTGCCGCCGGGGGTTTCGCAGTTAATTTCCAATTTCGTCATCAGCCTGTGTTATGTGCTGGTGGCGGTGCTCGATGTTTCGGTTTTTCAAAATCTGGATGACCATACCAAGCGCGCGCTGGACCTGACCGCGCATGAAGACCTGGGCGATCCGTTCGTGCTGCGGCTGGTCGTGCTGGCGCTCACGACGCTTTGTTGCTCCGGCCTGGAACTGCTGCTGGAACGCCAGCGGCTCGCCGCCGAGGAGGCCGGGGAATTTGCCGCGCGCGAGGGGCAGTTGCGTTCCGCTGGCCGACTCGCCGCTGAGTTCGCGCATCAGATCAAAAACCCGCTGGCCGTCATCAACAACGCCGCGTTTTCGCTGCAACGCGCGGCGCGTGACGGCAAGGCACCCGCCGCCCAGCAGATCGAAATCATCCAGGAGGAAGTTGCACGCGCCGACAAGGTCATCACGCAAATCATGGGCTATGCGCAATTGAGCGAGGGCCGCGTCGAAAAATTGAACGTCATCGAGGATCTCAATCGCGCCATCGCGCAGGTTTTTCCGGCCGCCGTGGCGGATAAAATAAAAATCCACCGCGAATTCGGCCAGAATTTTCCGCCGCTGCTCATGCAACGCGGCCACCTGTCGGAGATTTTCGTCAACCTGCTGCAAAACGCCCGCGAAGCGCTCGCCGGCAACGGAAACATTTTTGTCGCCGCCGGTTGCCACCGGGACTATTCCGTGGAAATTTCCGTGCGGGACGACGGGCCGGGAATTGCGCCGGAAAAAACCGGGCGCGTTTTCGAGGCCTATTACACGACGAAGGAAAAAGGCAGCGGACTCGGCCTGGCCATCGTCAAACACAACGCCGAGCTTTATGGCGGAAGCGTGCGCGTGGAATCGGAGCTTGGAAAAGGCGCGAAATTCACCGTAATCTTCCCGGCGAAGGCATTGATGAAATTTCCAAAATGAGCGTGCTGCCTCCAGTGCTCGTCGTGGACGACGAGAAGAACATGCGCCTGTCGCTTCAGACCGTGCTGAAAGACGAGGGCTACGCCGCGCGCGCCGTCGAATCCGCCGAGGAGGCGCTGGCGCTGCTGGCGCGCGAGGAATTTTTCATGGTCATCACCGACGCGCGGCTCGGCGGCATGAGCGGCTATGAATTTCTTGGCAAAATCCACGGTCGCTGGCCGGATCTGCCCGCCGTCATGCTCACGGCCTACGCCACGCCGAAGCTCGCGGTGGAGGCGATCAAGGCCGGCGCGATTGATTATCTCGCCAAGCCGTTCGCCCCGGAGGAACTGCTCCACGCCGTCGCGCGCTGCGCCGAACGCCACCAGCTTTTGCGCGAAAACGCCGCGTTGCGTTCGCGCGCGGAACACGTTTTCAACCTCGACGAAATTGTCGGCGATTCGGAAAAAATCCGCGACGTCCGGAATTTAATCCAGACTGTGGCGCCGACGGAGGCGCGCGTTTTGATTCTGGGCGAAAGTGGCACCGGCAAGGAACTGGTCGCCGGCGCATTGCACAGCTTGAGCCAGCGGCGCGATGCGCGTTATGTCCGCATCAATTGCGCCGCGATTCCCGAACAGCTTCTGGAAAGCGAATTGTTCGGCCACGAAAAGGGCGCGTTCACCGGTGCCATCAAGCAAAAGCCCGGACGCGTCGAGGAAGCCGACGGCGGCACGATTTTTCTCGATGAGATTGCCGACATGAGCAAGCCGCTTCAGGCGAAGCTGCTGCGGTTTTTGGAGGACGGGACGTTCACGCGCGTCGGCGGCACGCAGGAACTGCGCGTCAACGTCCGGCTGATCGCCGCGACCAACCGCGACATCGTGCAGGCCATCGCCGCCGGCCAGTTCCGCGAGGATTTGTTCCACCGCCTGAACGTCGTGCAGTTTCAGTTGCCGCCGCTGCGCGAGCGCGGCGAGGATGTCCTGCTGCTGGCCGAACACTTTTTGAAATTGTTCCGCGCCACAATGAACAAGCATGTCACCGGCCTCGACCGCGCCGCGCGGCAAAAATTGCTGGCACACCACTGGCCGGGAAACGTGCGCGAGTTGCGCAACGCCATCGAACGCGCCCTGATTTTGGAGACGACGACGGAAATCCAAGCTGCCAGCCTGCCGGATTTCCAGGTCGAAACGCGCCTCCAAAAAGCGGCGTCGCCACAGATTGCCCCTGAAGAAACGCTCGACGCCGCGCTCGCGCGCCTGGAACGCGAAATCATCGCCGGGGCGCTCGCGCAAAACGCTTTCAACCTGACACGCGCCGCCGAGTCGCTTAAGATTACCCGGCATTCGCTCCGTTACCGGATGCAGCGGTTGCAAATGAACCCTGGCGACGAACCGGTCGAGCCGTCCGCCGCCGGGAAAATTTCCTAAACCTGAATTGTGATGAATTCTGCTGAGACAATGCTGGCCGCCATGGAACCGTTGCCCGAATGGCTCGATTTTCTGGCCATGACCCTCGCGATTCTGCTGGCGTCCGTCGGCTCGTTGATTTGGTTCCTTGTGTTTCGCAAAAAGAGGAAGCGCAAACACCGCCAGCACAGCCACGAAAAATCCCAGCTCAACCCCACGCTCGCCGAATGCGGCGGCCTGCCGCCTCCCCGCGAAGAAAAACCAACTGACGCGACAAAACAGACGCCGTGATGCAACACAGCCGCGCCATCACCCGCAAAAGCGCGTCGAACCTCGCGCTCGCCTTCATCCTGCTGCCGCGTGAAAAACGCGACGCCATGTCCGCGCTCTACGCCTTCTGCCGCGCCGTGGACGACGTGGCCGACGAGGATTCCGTCCCCACGGAAAAGCGCCGCGCCCAGCTTGCCGCCTGGCGCGACGACATCCGCCGTGCCTGCGAAAACCAGCCGCCGGAGCTGGTCGTCAACCAGGAATTCCAGCCCATCATCCGCAAATTTCACCTGCCGTTCGCGCTCTTCGACGAATTGATCAAGGGCTGCGAAATGGATTTGGAAATCAAGCGCTACGAGGATTACGCGCAACTGGAAACGTATTGCCATCGCGTCGCCTCCGTTGTCGGCCTGTTGAGCATCGAAATTTTCGGCCATCAAAATCCGGCGTGCCGCGATTACGCAATTTATCTCGGCAAGGCGCTTCAGTTCACGAACATTTTGCGCGACGTCCGCACCGACGCCGGGCGCGGCCGGATTTATTTGCCGCTGGCTGAATTGAAAAAATTCAACGTCCGCGAGGAGGAAATTCTAAATTCCAAATTCTCGGAGAATTACCACGCGCTCGCCGCGAGCTTCGCCGGACACGCCAGAAAATTTTATCAGCTTGCACGCCAGACTTTGCCCGCCGAAGACCGCAAGGCCATGGTTGCTGCTGAATTGATGGGCTCCGTTTATTGGCAGCTCCTGAACAAACTTGAAGCGAACCGGTTCGATGTTTTCGGCCAGGAACCGGTGCGCGTCACCGCCGGCCAGAAGGCATTTCTCGTTTTGCGCTCGTGGATTCGTTTCGCTTCAGGCGCGCAGACGCCCAATTACGGCACACCGTGACTTCCCGCCGGCAAAAATCAAGCCGCGATGATTTGGGCCAGAACGCGCGCCAGACTTTCCGCCGCGAAGTTCGTCTTTTTCTGCAATTCCATCAGTGCGCCGACTTTTCCGGGCGACTTGGCGATGACCAGAAACAATTTTACGAAATCCAGGCTCTTGTCCGGCTTGGCGAGCGCGTTGAAATCCAGCGGCAAATCCTCGTTCGCCGTGTCGGAAATCACGCGCACGGTCGCGCAGGGAATATTCTTTTCCGCGCAGACGGCGTGGATGGCCGCCGATTCCATCTCCACCGCGTCCGCGCGGGTTTCGTAGCGCAATTTCGTCTTTTCGGCGACGGTGGTGGCGATGCGGTCGGCGCAGAAAAAGGTTGCGGGCTTCGCGCCGGCGGCGAGGAGACGGGTTGAGAGTTGAATATTGTGCGTTGAAAGTTCGAAAACGACTTCGCCGAGTTTCAAATCGGGATTCAGTCCGCCGGCGAAACCGCAGGTCAGCACCAGCTCCGGCGAACTGGCCGCCAGAAAGCTGCGCACGGATCTTCTCGGCATGCTGCCGGCCGATGCCGACGAGGATGGTGAAAACGCCGGGCCGACCCGCTGCGATTTTGTGAAACGGCGCGGCTTCTTCTTTCAGGGCGAAACAGACAAGTGTGGACATGGGCTCGAACCCGGCCAGTGTGGCATCGGGCCAGCCGGGCGGCAACCACTCTCGCGCTGGCCGTTGCCGATGGAGTCGGATGCCGGGAAACCCTGCCGCTGGTGATGCAAAACCTGTCGTTGGGGGCGCGAACCCAGCCATTACTTTACCAAACCCAACGGCTACTTTCTCGCCCCCAACGGCTACTTGCTCACCCCCAGCGGTTACTTGCTCACCCCCAGCGGTTACTTTACCGCCCCCAACGGTTATTTTCTCGCCCCCAGTCATTGGGTTTGCGCCCCCAACGGTTACTTTTCCACCCCCAACGGCTGGGTTTGCACCCCTGACCATTGGGGTTTGGCCAAAAATCATCGGATTTGCACAATTTTTCTTCAAAAACGGGTCATTTTCGCCTAAAATCCCGGTTTCAGCCGTCTGAGAGCCGCCCTTTTGCCCCGATTTTTGGTGTTTATCCCGGCTGCGGGAGAAAAGCGGCGGAAGACTGGCGCTTTGGGCCGGGCGATTTTCCGAAACGGCGCGGCTTCTTCTTACAGGGAGAGCAAATGGGAGGGAACATCACTTTTTCAAACTGTAACTTCAAATCGCCTGATAAATTGGATGGTGTTGTCGTATTTTTCCGTAACTCTTCTGATTTGATCGGAGGTTTTTGTTTTCTTTTCATATCCACTAGTGACAGCCGCTTCATTTCTTCCAAAGGTCTGATATAATTTCGTCCTTTTCCTCCGCCGCACAGAAGTGCAACACAATCTTCAGAACCCAACTTTGTTGGCACATTTGTCTTTCGGAAATGAACGGGACATGAAGGTAAATTTAGATCTGAATGCTGTATCCGAGAAAGTGAGGAAGGAGAAAGCATGTAACCAATCCAATTAAATTGCTCGCCGAATTCATATGCAGTGACAAGAGCCTTCCCCAAAAAAACACTGTTTGCCTTGTCTGCGTAAAATTCACCCCAACCCAATGCTCCTCGTAATGGAATTTGCTGCAAGATTGCGTGTTGAAAAAACCACCGAGAACAAGAGTCTATTTTAGCGTATGAACTTTTTGAATCATCCGGCGCGTAAATTAAAAAGGTGTCGGAGAAATGCGCGTAATCCAGTTCTGGATATTTATGTAAATTGTTATGAAAGGTGTTTAGACATTTTTCCCAATGAAAAAAGGTATTAACAATATGGCCGTCCTTAACAAAATCTCTGAAACCCAAAAGATCAAAGTAAACAACCCACCTTTTTTTGGCATTACTAACATCAAATACAAGGCGATTGCTCATATTTTCATTTTATCCCCGCCAGCCGTTCCTTCCAGATTTTGTAAAGCTCCACGGTGGCGCGGACGTCGCGCAGGCAGTATTCGGCAATCTCGCGGAATTTGCCCGCCGCCATCAAATCCTTCACGTCCATGCCGGTCACGCCCGCGCTCTTGGGCGATTCGATGCCGAACGCCTTGCAGTAAAAATCCAGGTTGAACCGCCGCGCCGCGCCGTCGCGCCCGCTCACGCTGTAAAAGGTGAACTGCTCCGCGAGGTCGCAGTGCGGCTCGGTGGCGTAACGGTAGCCCAGCCAGTTCTTCTTCGAGATCGGCACGTTGAGCATCGCCGAGCGCAGGTAGATGAACGGCACGTCGAACCCGCGCCCGTTGAAGGTGACGACGGAATCGTATTTTTTCGCGACGTCCCAAAATTGCGTGAGCAGTTCCGTCTCGTCCGCGCAGGGAATGAATTTCACCGGCGCATCGGCCTCGTCCACTTCCTCAAAATCATCGGCGACGAACAGCGACTGGCCGCGCTGGGTCTCGGCGTTGAGCATGGCGATGCAGACGACCTGCGAGGTGAACGGCCACAGGCTCATGAACCGCGTGATCTCCTCGCGCTTGGCGTCCTTGGCGGCGGCGGCGTCAATTTTTTCGGTCTCGCGGAAGAGGTATTCCTGCTGCGCCTCGTCGAAATTTTCAATGGGCAGCGCGGAGGTTTCGATGTCGAAAACAAGTGTGGCCATAAATTATGCCGGTGTGCCTGACGAAATTACCAAGCCGCCGGCAGAATTACCACCCCAACCCATTTTTGTAATCCGGCAATTTTCCCACGCCCGCCTTATTTCCCATGCCACCACGTCCGGATGTCATCCGCCGCCTGATGCGCGAGCGAAGGGACACCCTGAATAGCATCGCGCAATTCCGGGAAATAGTGAACCGCCAGCCATAAGAGCACGGCGACAACCGCGAGCCAGACCACAGCATCCATCAAAAACACGAAGGACCAGACCCAGCTCGGCTGGCCCAACCCGTGATAGCATGCGCGTCGCGCAATTTTCAGCGGGCACGCGACGATGCCGTAGGCAAAGCATAACACGAGCGCCGCGACCCACACCGGCACGTTCGCCGGCAATGCCAGCCCGAACACGGCACCGGTCGCCAGCAGCGAGATGAGGGCGCAGATCCAAAAGATTTTCACTGCGCCGTGCAGCATTGAGAGGACGGGCAGCGCGAAGCCCATTCCGGGATGAACGGGGGTATGTTCGGTCCAATAGGAGTGCCAGTTATGCCGCCACTGATCCGCGTTCGCGCGCATATCTCGCTTGAACCGATGCTTCCATTCGCGGCGGGCCTTGCGGTCCGGGAAGCCTTTCATCGCCTCATAATAGCCTTCTTTTGCGCGGCGGATGAATTCCTGCGCCGTTGATGGGTCGCCGGACGCCGCCGCTTTTTCTTCCGGCGAACGGGCTTCGGGCACCACGATTGCCATCACCAAATAGACCAGCACCCCGGTGCCCCAAAGCATCGTTAAAAGGACAAAAGCCAGCCGCACTAGGGTCGGGTCTAAGTTGACATAGGCGGCAATCCCGTTGCAGACACCGGCGACCATCGCGCCTTCGTGGATGCGATAGAGCCGCCGCGGAGCTTCGCTGCGCCTCGCTGACTGTTCATTTCCCGTTCCGCCGGAGCTGCCCGCGTTTGCATTCGGCTCTGTGCCCGGGTCCGCTTCAATCGGTCCCATCTCCGCAAGGACAGCGGCAACTTCCTTCGCCTCGACCACCGTTTTGTGGCTGGCCAGAAGCGAGCGGAATTTTTCTCCAATTGCCCGTTCAATGTCGGATACAATTTCGTCCCGGTCCGGATTGCCCAGCAAACGCGCGGTCGCGGTTTCCAGATAGGCGCGCAGGACATCATAGCCGCCTTCTTCGAGCTGATACGCCGTGCCGCCCAGATTGATTGTGATAACCTTGTTCATGATGGTGTCTCCGTTTTATTTTTGTCCCAGTTTTTTGACCGTCCCGTTTATTTTGCCCCAATACTCGATCGTTTCGCGCAATTGCTCCCGGCCCTTCGCGGTGAGTTCGTAATATTTGCGGGGCGGGCCGGCCTCGGATTCCTTCCATTCGTAATCCAGCAGCCCGTCGCGGCGCATCTTGCTCAACAAAGGATACAGCGTGCCTTCCTGGGTCGCGAACTCGGTCGCGCTCAACTGTTTCAAAATGTCCGCCACATAAACTTTTTCCGCCGCGATGATCTGGAGCAAAAGGAACTCAAGCATTCCTTTCCGGATCGCTGAAAATTTTTCGTTCACGCTCATGGTTTTAAGTAAAACAAGCTACCTTTTGTTTACAAGGTAGTAGGTTGTCCAAATGATGTCAAGAGGAAAATTGTTTTGAGCAAAGGCGGTGCTTTTGCATGAAACGCATAAACATGCGGTATCATACGGGTTGATTTTCAATTATTCTGCTTCGATTAGTCCCGATATGGAAATGAAGTCAGCCAGCGCCTTCGACCGTTCAAACTGTCGTCGGAAGAAAAGCATTTGCCCGTTCGCCATGAAATTACGCCGCGACAATCATAATGGCCGTGCCCGCCACACCTCGTGGGCGCTGGGGCTATTAATTATTGCCGCCGCAATTTTTTGTTGGGCGATGCCGGCTTCCGCGCAATCGGTTCCCAACACATTTTGGCAGGCGCAAAGTATTTATCAGATTATCACCGACCGTTTTTACGACGGGGACACGAACAACGACAATGCGGAAGGCACTTATGCGCCATCCGGCAACGGCGGCTCGTCGGTGCATGGCGGCGATTTCGAGGGCATCGAGCAGAAACTGGATTACATCAAGTCGCTCGGCGCGACGGCCATCTGGATTTCGCCAATTGTCTTGAACACCGAGGGGCAATTTCACGGCTACTCCGCGTGGAATTTTTACGCCGTGGCTCCGCATTGGGGCTCCATCTCCAATCTGCAGCACTTGGTCCAGGCGGCGCACGCGCGCGGACTGCTGGTGATTGACGACATCGTCGTGAACCACGCGGGCGACCTCGTCAACAGCAGCGGCACCACTTTCAATTATCCGGCGGGCTATACTTTGAGTTATGCGAACGCCAATAAAACCTATCCGGCCCCGTTCAATCTGACGACGACCAATCCGGCCCTTACGAATATTTTCCACAATTACGGCGACATCCAAAATTACAACGACACCAACCAGGTGATTCTGGGCTGGCTGTCCGGGCTGAACGATTTCCGGACGGAGACGCCTTACGTCCGCTCGAACATGGCGGCGATTTATGAATATTGGATTCAGCAGATCGGCTTTGACGGCTTCCGGATAGACACGGCCTTGGAAGTGGACATGGGGTTCTGGCAAAGTTTCTGTCCGGCGATTCATGCCTACGCGGCTACCAACGGCAACACCAACTTTTTCATGTTTGGCGAAACGTTCAACGGCTCGGAAACCATGGTTGGTTCTTACACTGGGAGCGAAGGCGGCGGGCCGTTCAAGTTTGATTCCATTTTGGATTATCCGCTTTATTACGCGATCAACAACGTGTTTGCCACGGCCAGCGGAGCGACGTCGCAGATTCAAGCTCATTACAACGCGGTCGCGGCCGATTACGATCCCGCCGCGCAGATGCAACTCGTCAACTTCCTGGACAACCATGACAACCCGCGATTTTTGAGCACCAGCGAGTCAAATAATAATACGAACGCACTCGAAGTGGCGCTGGCATTTCTTTACACCTCGCCCGGCATTCCGTGTCTTTATTACGGCACCGAGCAGGGCTTTGATGGCACGACCGATCCAAATGACCGCGAAGACATGTTCGCCGGTGAATTCAAGGACGGCCCTGGCGGCACGGTCTTGCAGCTCAGTTCGCCGGGCGTGGATAATTTCAACATGACGCATCCGCTGTTTCAGTGGGTCGCGCAGTTGAACAATTTTCGCCGGTTGTATCCCGCGCTGACGCTCGGTTCCTACGTCAACCGCGCCAGCAACTCTTCCGGGCCGGGACTGTTTGCCTACTCGCGCTTGATGAACACGCAGGAAGTGTTTGTGGTTTTCAACACGGCCAGTTCCAGCCAGACATTGCCCGCGACCACGCTGACTTATCCCGCCGGCACCGTGCTGGTGAATCTGCTGAACACCAACGAAAGCTACACGCTGACCGCCGGCTCGCAGACACCCGCCATCAGCGTGCCGAGCACCACGGCGAAAATTTTCATCGCACAGCCGCAATGGCAGCCGCTGAACCCGGTCGTGATTACCAATTATCCAATGCACTGGGCCACCAACGTGCCGACGTGGTCGCCGATAGTTTTGCAGTTCAGCATGCCGATGGACACGAACAGCGTTCAAAACGCTTTCTATATCAGCCCGGCCGTCAGCGGCACGTTCAGTTGGTCGGCCGCTGGCGACACAATGACGTTCACGCCCGGCGGCGCGGGTCTGGCCGGATTGAGCCAATTACATCGTGCGCGTCACCAACTCTGCCGTGGATGCTGTTTCCGGCAACGCGTTGTTCTCGCCGTATGAATTGAAATTCTCCACCGCTGCGAGCAGCGTCCACGACGCGATACCGCCGTTCATTTCGATGCAATCGCCGACGAACGGCGCGGTGATCGCCGGCAACCTGGCCATTTCCGGCATCGCCACCGACAATGTCGCCGTGGCCAAGGTGGAATTTCAATTCGACAATGATGCGTGGCAGACCGCGAGCGGCACGACTTCGTGGAGCGTGAGTTTGAACAGCTCGAATTTTCTGAACGGCCCGCACCAGATTTCCGCCCGCGCGACGGATTCGTCCGGAAACATCTCCGCGACGAACTCCGTGGGTGTTAATTTTTTCAACGTGCCGGGAAATTATCTGCAACGGGTCAGCGGCGGCAATCCGGCGAACGTCACCGACTGCTCCGGCAATGTCTGGCTCAAGGACACGGCTTACAGTTTCGGCGCGTTCGGCTATTCCGGCGGCACGACCGGCTATGTCGCCAACTCCATCAGCGGCATTTGCTCCGGCGCGCAATCGCTTTACCAGCGCGAGCGTTACAGCACGTCGAGCGGCGGATTTTACTACGAGTTTGATGGACCTGAAGGCGTTTACCAGATCACGCTGCTGGAGGCGGAGACATATTGGAGCGCCGCAGGCAAGCGCGAGTTCAACGTCTTCATCCAAGGCCAGCAGGTGCTGACGAACTTTGACATTTACGCCACGGCCGGCGGACAGAACATTCCCATCAGCCTTGTGTTCACCAGCGCGGTGACGAATTCCCAACTGCAAATTCTTTTTACGCCGGGCGCGGCGGACAATGCGCGCGTCTCCGGCGTGCAGGTTCAGAAAATCGCCGACGTGTTCAGCGACACGGATGGCATTCCCGACTGGTGGCGGCTGGCGTATTTCGGACACGCACTTGGCGAGGCTGCTGACAAATCGCGCGGCTCGGATGACGCCGACGGCAATGGCATTTCGAACCTGACCAAGTATTTGAACGGAATCAATCCGCTGATTGCAGCGGACGTTCCGACTCCGCCGGTTTTCAACGTCACACAAATTTCGGTGACCGCGACCAATGTCCAAATCAATTGCTCGACGGCGACCAACTGGAGTTTCCAGCTTCAAAGCCGCAACACGCTGGACACTTCTTCGTCCTGGACCAACATCGGAGCTTCCCTGCTGGGCACGGGCGGAACAAATTTATTCTACGACAACAATCCGGCCGCCAACAACACGAGATTTTACCGCGTGCAGGCGCGGTGAAATTGGACGCCCGTTCGAAACCCGGCGTGGTTTAGGCTCCAATTTCATTAAACTTTTTGCGCGTTCGCGCGATTGAATTTTGGTGTTTTGACGCTACAAGCGGATTTGTTTGCCGCGCAAAAGATCCGCCATCTTTTCTGACGGGGGAGAATTTTCTTTGCTGTCCTTGTAAGCCTGCTATGTTCGCCGCTGTTGATCCGGAAAATTGCAGACATGCTGGCATTATGGCGGGCAAAAAGAAAATGCTCAAGATTGACCAGGCTTTCCGTCGGAAGAAATTGAAGAGGGAAGATCCGGTAAAATCTACTGCTGGTGCAGCCACGGTTCAGCGCACAGCCGGAGTTCCAAAACTTTTCCCCCTCGTCGGCCTCGGCGCGTCGGGCGGGGAGGCGTATTCGCTCGCCATGGCGTTGCAGGAGGGCATGGACAAATTGAAGCAGCGTTTCCCAGTCCAGATTTTCGGGACGGATTTGGACGGCGAGGCCATTGACGTGGCGCGACTCGGTTTTTATCCGGACGGCATCGCGCGCGACGTGCGTCCGCAGCGGCTCGCGCGATTTTTCAACAAGGAAGACGGCGGCTATCGCATCAAAAAAGAGATTCGCGAAATGGTCGTCTTCGCGCCGCAGAATGTTTTGAAAGACCCGCCGTTCACCAAGCTCGATCTCATCGCCTGCCGCAATCTGCTGATCTACGTGAAACCCGCCGCGCAGGAACGGCTGCTCTCGCTGTTTCATTACGCGCTGAAGCCGGGCGGAATTCTTTTTCTCGGAACCTCGGAAAGCATCACCGGTCTGGGCGACCACTTCACGATTATGAACAAGAAATGGAAAATCTTCGCGCGCAAAGACGCGGGCACGGGCCGCGCCCTGCCATCCGAATTCACCACGGCGGACGCCAAGTCCGAGCGCGGGCTTCGCCGGCCCGGGCGAAGTGGTGGAACGCACCCGCAAGCAACTGCTCTCGACGATGATCGAGAAAACCTTGCTGACGCGCTATGCGCCGGCCAGCGTCATCGTCAATGATCGCGGCGACATCCTCTACATTCACGGGCGCACCGGCGATTATCTCGAACCTGCCACCGGCTCGCCGCGCTTGAACATTCTGGAAATGGCGCGCGAAGGGCTGCGCCTTGAACTGCCTTCGGCCCTGCGCCGGGCCGCGACGCAGAAAGGCGTGGTCGTTCACGATGGCGTGCGCGTGAAAACCAACGGCAGCTATTCTTCCGTGCGGCTGACCGTGGCGAAATTGACCGAGCCGGAATCCGTGCGCGGTTTGCTGCTCGTGACGTTTGAGATGGAACCGGCTGTAAAACTTCCCGCACCCGCGCGCAAAACTTCGCAGCGCGCCAAAGCTTCGCCGGCGGCGGGCCGTTTGACCGACCTTGAGCGCGAATTGCAATTCACCAAGGAGACGTTGCAGAGCACGGTCGAGGAATTGCAGACGTCCAACGAGGAATTGAAATCCACGAACGAGGAACTGCAATCCACCAACGAAGAATTGCAGAGCGCGAACGAGGAATTGGAAACGTCCAAGGAGGAGATGCAGTCCCTCAACGAGGAATTGCAGACCGTCAACGCGCAGCTTCAGGGCAAGCTCGACGATCTGGCGCAGGCCAACGACGACATGCAAAATCTGCTCAACAGCACGAACATCGCAACCATCTTTCTGGATCAGAAATTGCACATCAAGCGCTTCACCGCCGAGGCCACCAAGCTCGTCAAGCTCATCCCATCGGACGTGGGCCGGCCGATCGGCGATCTCGCGTCCAATTTGCATTACGACGATCTGGCAGCCGACGCCGCCGAAGTGCTGCGCAAGCTGGGTTCCAAGGAAAAAGAAGTGCAGACGCGCGACGGCGAGTGGCGGCAGGTGCGCATCCATCCGTATCGCACGACGGAGAACGTGATTGACGGGCTGTGCCTCACGTTCGTCAACATCAACCGGCTGAAGTCCGCCGAGCTGACCAGCCAGCAGGCGCGCGCCGCCGCCGAGAGCATCGTCGCCACCGTGCGCCAACCGCTGATGGTGCTGGACGAAAAACTGTGCGTGGTCTCGGCCAACCCGGCGTTTCATCGCACCTTCAAAACTTCCGCGCGCGACGTGGAGCGCCGTTTGATTTACCAGCTCGGCGACGGGCAATGGAACATTCCGGCGTTGCGCAAATTGCTCGAAGAAATTTTGCCGCGCGACACCCTCTTCGAGGATTTCAAAGTGGAACATGATTTCCCCGGCCTCGGCCCGCGAACGATGCTCCTGAACGCGCGGCGGCTGAAAGACGAGCCGGGCACGCCGGGCATGATCCTGCTGGCGTTTGAAGATGTGACGCCCGGACGCGAAGCGGAAACCAAATCGCGTCGCAACCGAAAAGATTCTGTTGCATGAAAACTATTCGCAACGCTTCTTCAGTTCCAAAAAAACTGCGCACCCGCGCCGAAAAGTTGCTGGCCAAAACGCCTCGCAAAGTCGCGGCGATGCCGGTGGACGACGTGCAAAAGCTGGTGCACGAATTGCAGGTCCACCAGATCGAGCTGGAGATGCAGAACGACGAGCTGCGCCGGACGCAACTGGAATTGGAAGCCGCGCGCGAGAAATTGCGGGTGCCTTACGACGCTGCGCCGGTCGGTTTTTTGACACTGGATGCCAAAGGCGTCATCTGCGAAGCGAACCTGGCCGCGGCGCGGCTCCTGAATTTTGACCAAGTCAAACTGCCCGGCCAGAAGCTGACGCATTTCATCGCGCCCGAATCGCAGGATTTTTTTTATCTGTGCCGCCGGCAGTTTTTGAATAATGGCGAAAAACAGACCTGCGAAGTGCATTTGTTGCGGAGGGGCAAGGAGCCGTTCATCGCGCGGCTGGAAATTGTCGTGGAACAACCCGGACCGGAACCGGCGAACCGCAGTCTCGTGATGATGAGCGACATCACCGAACGCAAACTGGCCGAGGCGGCGTTGCAGCAGGCGCGGGAAGGATTGGAAAAGCGCGTGCGGGAACGAACAAAGGAGCTGACCTGGTCCTATACCGCACTGCGTGGCGAAAAAGAGTTTTCCGACAGCCTCATTGAAATGGCGCCCGCCATCATCGCGGTGGTGGACGCGCAAGGCAAACTGGTTCGCAACAATGCCTACGCAGAGCAGATCACGGGCTATCCATTCGTCGAAACCAAGGGGCGCAATATGATCACGTTGTTCGTGCCCAAGCAGAATCGGCCCCGGGTGCGCCAACTGCTGCACGAGGCTATGCGAGGCCGTGCGGTGCAGCATGTAGTCACGCCGCTCCGCACGCGGGACGGCGGCATCCGGCAAATCGAATGGTTCACCAAACCGCTCGCCAACGCCGAGAGCAAGCCGGTCGCCGTGCTGGCCATTGGCCATGACATCACCGAACGCCTGCGGATGCAACAAGCGCTCCAGACCAGCGAGGCAAAGTTCCGTGGCTTTGTGGAATCGGCACCGGATGGCATGGTGGTGGTGAACCAACAGGGGCGGATTGTGCTGGTGAACGTGCAGGTCGAAAGGCTGTTTGGCTACCGGCCGGAGGAATTG
Organism: uncultured Verrucomicrobiae bacterium; assembly: GCA_963738245.1. Taxonomy (GTDB): domain Bacteria; phylum Verrucomicrobiota; class Verrucomicrobiia; order Limisphaerales; family UBA11358; genus UBA11358. The sequence continues at coordinate 33,913 of CAVTWB010000012.1, read as the reverse complement.
TCCGGACAACCTTTGGAGTGGCTTCTGCCGGAACGCCACCGCGAACAACATGCGGATCATTTCCTTAATTTTTTTACCGCGCCACGTTCGCGCCCGATGGGAACCGGGCTGGAATTGTCCGCGCGGCGGAAGGACGGCAGCGAATTTCCGGTGGAAATCACATTGAGTCCGGTGGCCACCGAAGACGGGCTGGTAGTATTCAGCGCGATCCGGGACATCACCGGCCGCGTAAAACTGGAGCAGGAGATTTTGCACGCCGGCGAGCGGGAACACCGGCGCATCGCGCAGGATTTGCATGACGGGCTGGGCCAGCTTCTGGCGGGAACGGCTTACCTGACCAGCACGTTGAAAAAGGATCTCGCGAAGTCCCCGCCCCAGGCCCGGAAACTGGGGCGGATTCTGGAGGTGATCAACGAGGCTGTGTGGCAGACCCGCAATCTGGCGCGCGGCCTTCATCCCGTGGCCCCGGAAACGAACGGCCTGATGGTGGCGCTCGGGGCATTGGCCGCCCAAACCCAAAAAATGTTCCGCGTCCGCTGCCGCTTCAGTTGCCGGCGGCCGGTCCTCGTGAAGGACAATTCGATGGCGACGCATTTGTTCCGGATCGCCCAAGAAGCCATCACCAACGCCATCAAGCACGGCAGGCCCGGACGCATCGAGATCAACCTGACTAGAACACCGGCGCGGGTCTGTCTTGAGGTTAAAGACAACGGCGTGGGTCTGCCGGCACGACAGTCGAAGAGTCTGGGCATGGGCTTGCGCATCATGAGATATCGTGCCAGCGTCATTGGCGGGTCGCTGAAAATCCAGAAAGCGGCAGGCGGCGGAACCGTCGTCGCCTGCGCCGTGCGGACATCCCATGAAGCGGGTGTGCATCATGCCCCGCAAGCCAGGCTGAAGCGGGAAAATTTGAAAATTTGAAAATTTGAAATGGGGAAATATTAATATGGCAAAAGGCATTCCACACCCGCCCACAATTGCGGCGCGTAAAAAAATCCTGATTGTGGACGACCATCCGATGATGCGCGAAGGTTTGCGCGGGGTCATCAACCGCGAGCCGGACATGATGGTCTGCGGAGAAGCCGAGAATGCCCGGCAGGCTGAGGAAGCGCTCCAGAAGTTGAAACCGGATCTGGCGCTGGTGGACATCACGCTGCCCGGAAAAAGCGGGTTGGAACTGGTCAAAGACCTCAAGGCGTTGCAGCCCAAGCTCGCCATTCTGGCCATCTCCATGCACGAGGAATCACTCTACGCCGAACGGATGCTGCGCGCCGGGGCCAGCGGCTTCATCACCAAACAACAACCCTCCGAGGAACTGGTCAAGGCCATCCGGCAGGTGCTGGACAATCATGTTTATGTGAGCCGGGAAGTGTCCGAAAGCCTTTTAAGCCGGTTCTCCAGGATGCCGCAGGCGAACCGGTCGCCGATGGAACTGCTCACCGATCGAGAATTTGAAATTTTTCATTTGTTCGGCGAGGGCAAGTCGGCCAAGGAAATTGCCCGGCAAATTCATTTGAGCGCCAAGACCGTCGCCGTCCACAATGCCAACATCCGGCAAAAGTTCAAACTCAAGAGCACCGCCCAGATGATCCGGCTGGCCGTCCAGTCGGAAGGCTTCAAACCCTGACCAACGGCCGGGCCGGCCCCTTCGCGTTTTTTGGCCCGAAACGATGGCTAGGTGAATTATTTAGCCATGGTAAATGAAAAATCGCATCCAAGTCGGGCAGTTTCATCTATTGTGCGGGCGGGCGGAAAAGTTTTAACTGAGCCGGGTTTAGAAGAAGCGCTTCTTTAGAAGAAACGCTTCATCTGCCACCGGGCTATCCGACCCGTCTGGCACCATGAAAGTCACCAAGGAGGTGGGGGAACTTCACTCATGAAACACGATCTTTCCGCTCATCAAAGCCAGATGCAGTCTGTTACGTTGTTGATTATCACCTCGGCCTTCGCGATCTTTGCACTCCTTTTCTGGACCAGTGCGACCTGCCTTTGACCGCACGACGCGAGTGAGGTGATTACGAGAGGAAGTCAGTTTGCAATGCGGCTCACTGCGACGCCAGCTTCAGCGCAATTTCCTTTTCCAGTTCATGCGAGAGATCCACATCGCTGATGCCCCAGGAAGAGCGGGTCTGGACGGTGACTTCGGTGATTTTGGGGTCAACCGTCTCCACGCGGATCCACACATTCTTCTCGTTTACCTTGCCCTGCATGGAGCGGACCGAGTTGGTGTTGTCGTGCGGGATATATTCGGTCAGCAGCACGCCGTTGTTTTGAATGACCGCGACCGAAGCCTGATAAACCTGGTCCAATGAACGTTCGTAGCGGCCCGTGACCTGGTCCTTGGACCAGGTCAGCGCAGGCGAATGGGTGCCGCTGACGGTGCTGACGCAACCGGCGGTGACGACGACCGCCGCAACCAACGCTGCCAGAAATATATTCTTCATATCGCCACACTCCAATCGAAAAAGCCGCGCGCGTCAAGCAAGATTCGCATTTCTAACAGCGGAAATTTGCAACTTTCAGGCCGCGCCGGTTTTGGTAACAATAAGAATTATGGCGGAATTTTCCTACAGAGCGCGCCGGCGCAGCGGTGAACTGGTCGAAGGCGTCCTCGACGTGGCCGACCGGCCGGCGGCGCTGACGCAAATCCAGCGGCTCGGACTATTTCCGATTGCCGTGGAAACCGCCAAGCCGGGCGCGCCGGCGGCGGTTCGCGCGCGGGGCAAAAAACCGATTTTCTTTCGTTCCTCCCGCCGACGTTGCGCGCGCAATTGCAGCAGAAGCGCAAGCCAAGGCTGCAGGAGCTGGCGACGTTCACGAACCAGATGGCAAACCTGCTTCAGTCGGGAATGCCGCTGACGGTCGCGCTCAACAGCATGACGCACCTGGAATCGAAAGGCATTCCCGCCGATGTCAGCCGCAGTTTGAAACAGGAAGTGACCGAGGGCCGCAGCTTGTCGGAGGCGATGGCGAAGCAGCCGCACATTTTCTCCGAATTGTATATCAACATGGTGCGCGCCGGCGAGTCAAGCGGCTCGCTCGTGGAAGTGCTGCGGCGCATGGCCAGCCATTTCGAACAGTTCGCCGAGGTGCAGGCGAAATTCAAGTCCGCGCTGATTTATCCGGCGATGGTGATTTGCGTCGGCGCGGGCATCGTCACGTTCTTCATGTTTTTCATGATGCCGAAATTCATGGAAATTTTTAACGGCTTCGGCGTTGAGCTGCCTTTGCCGACGCGGATGCTGATGGGGGCCAGCACGTTTTTCATCAATTACTGGTGGGTGATCGGGCTCGTGATCATTCTGGCGGTCATTTTGTTCAAGCGCTTCCAGGCCAGCGAAGCCGGCGCGTGGAAGCTTGACGAATGGAAGATGAAGGCTCCCGTTGTCGGCAAGGTGGTGAAATTAAATCTCTTCGGGCAGTTCGCGCGCACGCTCGGCACGCTTTTGCAAAACGGCGTGCCGGTGCTGACGGCGTTGAAAATCACGGAGCAGGTTTTGTCGAACCGCCTGATCAAGGACGCGATCGCGAAAACGCGCAACGCGGTGACGGACGGCAAGACGCTCGCGCAGCCGCTGGGGCAGAGCAAGCTGTTTCCGCAGCTCATGGTGGATCTTGTGCGCATCGGCGAGGAAACTGGCGACGTGCCCGGCGCGTTGAACAACCTCGCGGACACTTATGAAAGCGAACTGCAAATCGGCCTGCGCGTGATGACGCAGCTCATCGAGCCGCTGCTCATCATCGTCATGGCGGTCATCGTGGGTTTTCTGCTGATCAGCATTTTGCTGCCGCTGTTCCAGTTGATTTCCCAGATCCATTCTTGAGCTGCAAAATGAAAACGGCGGATGCCAAAAATTTTCCCTCGCGCGCCTTTACGCTGATCGAAATCATGATTGTCGTTGGGATCATCGGCCTGATCCTGGCGGCGGGCGTTCCTTCCCTGCTCAAAATGATCCAAAGGGAAGGCATGCGCAAAACCGTCAGCGACGTGACCGATTTGCTCGGCGACGCGCGGGCGCAGGCCATCCTCAAAGGCCAGGACGCCTACGTTTCATTCCGGCCGGCGAACAACCAGCTGGGTTCCTCCTTCGGCAGATCGGTGACGTTGCCCGACGGCGTCGCCATGGAAGCCATCGGCATCAACCTCATGGATTTTTCCCAGACCGAGGAATCGAAGGTCTGGTTTTATCCGAACGGCACCTCCGATGAGCTGACGCTGGTGCTGCACTCCGGCACGGACTGGCGGAAAATCACCCTGGAATATTCCACCGCCATCGCGGACGCGTCGCCGCTGACCAAATGAAATTGGAAATCAAAACCGGCGCGCGGCGGCGGGCGTTTTCGCTGATGGAAGTGATGGTCGCCATGGGCATTTTTTTCATGTCCGTGTTCGTGATTCTCTCGCTGGTCTCCAGCGCGCTGCAAAACGCCCGGCGCCTGCAGCGGCCGATGGTGGACGCGGCGATGATCGCCTCGGAACTTTCGCTCACCAACCAGCTCGTTGAGATGACGCAATCCGGCGATTTCGGCAAGGTGTATCCGGGCTACACCTGGACGGCGGACATCAACGAAATCATGACCAACAAGCTGTTCCAGGTGGATTACATCGTCCAGCGCAGCGGCAGCCCGGAGGTCGTGCAAAAAATGAGCGTCCTGTTTTTCCGGCCGCATTCACCGGCGGGCAGCCTGGACGGCGCCACGGTGGCCAGACCACGATGAAATTCCGAATTTCAAATTTCCAATTCCGAATTTCAGAAAACCGGCGGACGGAAAATCCGCCGCTGGAAATCCGCAATTCAAAACCGGCCCGCGCCTTCACCCTGATTGAAATCATGATGGCCATCGCGATTTTTTCGCTGCTGGTCGCGGCGGTTTATTCGACGTGGGTGGTGATTTTGAAATCATCACTGGTCGGCCAGGAGGCGGCGGCGCAGGCCCAACGCGAGCGCATCGCCGTCCGCACCCTCGAAGATTCGCTGACGTGCATCCAGTCGTTTCAAGCCTCCATGCAGTATTACGCTTTCAACGTCACCAACGGCGACCAGCCGGCCTTGAGCTTCGTGGCGCGCGTGCCGGATGTTTTTCCGCGCAACGGAAAATTCGATTCCAATCTGCGCCGGCTCAATTTCTCGCTGGAGACCGGGCCGGACGCGGAAACGGATTTGGTGCTGCGGCAGAATGAAATTCTCCAGGACATTGATGCGGCGGAACAAGCCACGCCGCTCGTGCTGGCGCGCAACGTGAAGGAATTTGTCGTCGAATGCTGCGACACGAACGCGCTGGACTGGGAGACGGAATGGGATTCCACCAACTCGCTGCCGCCGCTGGTGCGCGTCACGCTCACGTTCGGCGGCAACCGGCTCGCCTCGGGAAACGCCGCACCGCTCACGACCGTCGTGCGCGAAATCGCCGTGCCGTCCGCCACCCTGCCCGCCATCGCCCAAACCGGCTCGCCATTAGGCTTCGGAGGAGGAGGCATTAATTTGCGCGGCGGAGGCAATCCAAACCAGCCCGGTGCAAATCCCAACGGCAACAATCCGAACAATCCCAATTCGCCGTTCAACCGCCGCCAGATAAACAACCCCGGCCCCGGCCCGTGACGAAATCCGTGAAAAAAACCTCCCGCCAAAATTCCAGTGGCATTGCGCTCATCGTCGTGATGATCGCCATCGCGGTGTTTTCGGCGCTGGCGGCGGCGCTGGCGTTTTCCATGAAGGTGGAGACGAAGCTCGCGAGCAACGCCGAGAACGAGCAGCAGTTGCTCTGGCTCGGCCGCTCCGGCGTGGAATATGCGCGGTGGATTTTGTCGCAGCATCCGCCTGCCGAGCCTTACGATTCGCTCAACCAGATTTGGGCCGGCGGACCAGGCGGGCCGAGCGAGACCAACGGCCCGCTGGCCGGAATTTCCCTGGACAATTTTGAGATTCGCGATCGCAAAACCGATGAACTCGTCGGGACGGTTTCCCTGAAGATCGTTGACCTCGAACGTTTCGCGAACATCAACACGGTGCCGCCGATGGTGTTGCAGCAGGCGCTCACGGTCATGGGCGTGGACGCGGACGACATTTCCGTCGTGTCCGATTCGATCCAGGACTGGCGCGGCCCGCCCGCGCCGCCGCGCGTCGCCGGTGCGGAGAGCGATTATTACCAGAGCCTGACGCCGCCTTACAACGCCAAGAACGCGCCGCTCGACGACATCTCCGAACTGCTGCTCGTCAAGGGCGTGACGCCGGAAATGTATGACCCGAAAAGTTACGGCGGCGGTTCGTCGAACAGCCCCGCGCCGCAACGGCCCAAGCTGGGCTTCGGCGTCGCGCCCGGCCAGGCACCCGATTATCCGTTCGGATTGAAGGATGTTTTCACGGCGGTCTCGTCCGGAAAAATCAACGTCAACACGGCGGACGCGAACGTGCTGCAATTGATTCCCGGCATAGACACAAATGGCGTCGCCGCCATCCTCCAGCGGCGCGCCGGGCCGGACGGCGTGGACGGCACGGAAGACGACACGCCCTTCCTCAACCCCGCCGCCGCGCTGCAAATCGCCGGGTTGAATGCCGCCGCCGCCGCGCAGGCCGCCAGCCTCGTCACCGTCGGCAGCTCGACCTGGCGCGTCAATGTCACCGCGCAAATCGGCCAGACCAAACGCGAATACTCCGCCATTCTGTATCGCGGCGCCGGCACGGACATCCAGGTCGTCGGCTTCTACTGGAAATAATTGAAAACAATGTTGAATTCGCCGCGCTGAAAGTTATTGTTTCGCCATGCGCCGGTTCTTGATGACCTTGTTCCTGCTCGGTTCGCTGTCCGCAGCGGCCGCCGCCGACGCCCGGCCGGCCACATCGTCAAGGTTCTGCCGCTGTTTCTCGACTTGAAAGGCCACGACGCAATTTCGCCGAGCCTGTTCGACCGCGACGCCTACCAGGTTTATTTGCGCGCGCATACCAACGATATTTCCGCCATCCGCTTCGACGTTTTGTGGCGCGTGACGGACGTCGGCGATGCGAAATTAAAATTGCGGCTGGAACTGCGCGGCATCGGCCCGGACAATCTGCCGCGCCAGACCACGCTCGAACAGTCCGTCACGCCGCATTTTTTCCGCCACTGGACTTTCTTTCCGCTCGCCGGCGACGATTATAAAAAATTTGGCGAGGTCGTCGCGTGGCGCGCAACTTTATGGGCTGATGACCGACTGCTTGGCGAACAAGAATCTTTCCTATGGCGAACCTGAACCCGATGGTTTATGTCAAGCTGGTCTGCCACCAGTGCAACCAGAAGTATGCCTTCGACGTGCTGCCGGTGAACAACCAGATGCCGGTGACGGTCAAGTGCCCCGTTTGCAAAACGGACGGCACCTCCGCCGCGAACCTTTTTCTCGCGCAAAAGGCGATGGGCATCGCGCCGACGCCGCCCGCGCCGCAACCGCCCGCGCCGGTCGTCCCGGTCGTTCCTAAAATTCCCAGCGTCTATGATGTGCCCAACGTGCCAGCCGCGCCCAGTGCTCCGAATCCGATGAAAATTCCGAGCGTTTACGATGTGCCAGCCGTGCAGATTCCTCCGGGCGTTTCCGCCGTCAATTCAACCAATGCCAGCGCCATTTCCGATGCCGAGTGGCGGCGGCGCGCGCTGGAGGCCGAGGCGCGCGCGGAGCAGGCGCAGGCCGCGCTCAAGGCCAGCCTCGCACCGCAACTTGCGGCGTCGCTGAAGGAAGCCGTCGTGCAGGGGCTCGCAGCGCAGCGCAGCGAACTGCTCAAGGCCCAGCAAAGCGCCGCCCTGGAAATTGCCGAGCTGGTCCACCGGCTCGACGAATTGAAGGCGCCAATCCAGGAACGGCTGCATTCCTACGAAACCCGCATCCACGACTTGGAGCGCGACCTTGCCGAGCGCAACGAGGAAAACCGCGAGCTGTTGAAAATGAAGATTGAAATGACCCGCCGCCAGCTTGAAGCCGAACGCGCCGGCAACCGCGTGAATTTTAATTGAAACTACGCCGCGATTTTTTCGACCGGCATTTTTTTCTCCTGCGTCCGCAATGCCAGCTCGTAGCACTTCAACGCCTCGTCGTAACGCGCCAGCCGGTTGAACAGGCCGCCCTTGTGCAGGTGCGCGATGGTCAGTGTTTCGTCCGCCGCGATGGCGCGGTCGTAGCAGGCGATGGCCTCGTCCGTCCGCCCCAGTTTTTCGAGCGCGCCGCCTTTTTTGACCAGCGCCTCGGCGTGTTCCGGCGCCAGCCCCAGCGCCACTTCAAAACATTCCAGCGCCTTGTCCGGCTGCTGCGCATCAAGCAGCGACTGGCCTTCGGTGAGCAGATTGGCGACGCATTCGTCGCGGTCGCTGGCCGACGAAATGCCGTTCTTGGAATCGGAATGTTTATGCGCACCGTTCGCGGCCACCAGAATTTTTTCCGCCAGCGGCGCACGCACGCTTTGTTCCAGTTCCAAAATCCGTTTCTGCAATGATTCCACCGCGCCGGACAGCCGCGCGTTCGACTGCTCGACGGCGGCGCCGGACATGAGCGGCGGCGCGGCATGGCCGCCGAACGAAAATTCCTGCGCGCGCCGCGCGGACAATTCCACGAGCCGGGCCACCGCGCGCCATTGCAGATACGCCATGAACAGCACCGCCGCCACCACGATCAATCCGAAGGCGACGGCCAGCATGAGCGTGACCTGCTGGTTTTTCTGCGCCAGTTCCGCGTCGCTGGCGCGCTGCGCGGCGAGGTTGTCCTCCAGCTTCTGGATGCGCGCCGCCATTTCGACTTCATTCTGCTTCGCGGCGGCGGCGGCTTCCTCGCGGCTTTTTTCGATCGCCAGTTGTGTGTCGTGAAGCTGCGCCTGGATTTGCAGATAACCGTTCACCACGCTTTGCGTTGTCGTGTCGGACGCCGGCTCTGCCGGAACCGAATTGGTTTCGGCGGTGACCAGTTGCCCGCAAAAAACTGTGCCGGCGCAAACCATGGAAAAAATCAGGCGAGAATGCATTTTCATAAAATCGTGAAGAGCCTGAAACGCCGGCGCGGTGAAGTCAAGTGTTCCGCCCGCCGAGTTATTCCCAATCCATTCACTGCTTGTTCAGATCGAACTCCAGCCGCGTGCGCGAGCCGGTCTGGACGTTGCGGATTTCCATCTCCTGAAGCTCCCACTGGCCGTTGACTTTCTTGAACGACTTCGGCGCAAATTCCTTCAGCAACTTGCCGTTCGCGTCGTAAGCCTCGGCCTGGAGGATGCCGCCGGTTTCCTTGTCAATCCACGACAGCACGCGCGAATAGCCGTTGGTGGACGGATTCGGATTGGTGCTTTCCAGAAGCGTGTAATTCGCGCCCGCGCACCAGGTTCGTCGGCTTCGGCAAAATCTTCTGCGCCGGCCAGTGGAAAAATTCCAGGCCGAGGTCGGTAATCCAAAAGTCAGAATTGGCGAATGGCGACTTTAACCGCAGCTCCCTTGGTTTCGATGTCTGTCATCTCCAGTACGATGTTCAGGCCAAAAGGTTCTTCTGTAGAAATAACTGATTTGGCTTTTGAAGTTGGTGCGAAACAATGACTCGCTCAACACATTTTCCGTCAGCTGTGGAGTGCTAAATAGCTGTTCTCCCAGTTGGTTTTCGTAAGGTTCAAAAAAATGGAAATATGAACATCTTCAGTTGTTACCTTCAGCTATTTCGAATTTTGAGAACACCCAGTTTGCTGAAGATTAGCTGTTGGCTGTGCATCGCAAAGCTGCTGCGCCAGTTGGCTTCCTTGAATTTCCGCGTCGGACAAAGTATTCGTCGTCTCCGCCGCCGCGCCCATGGCAAAAAACAAAACCAGCGCGGCCAGTGCGCCACCACCACGGAGAAAACCAGTCCGTAATTTCATGCGGCAACGCTAGGCCGCCCGCTCGTGCCTGTCCAGAAGGTTCGTCGCCCGTGCCCTTTTCGAGGCTAGGAAGGCCGCCGATGCCATCCAGCCCATCTTCCTCCGGTTTTTGCCTCCCAGCAGGGGCTGAGGCCGGCCAAAAACCTGGAAAAAGAGTCGTTTTTTGCAAAAAACAGCGATTTTCCACAAAAAATGCCCCACCCCAAACGAAATGGGGCGATTCAAATACCGTTTGGGGCGCGCCCCATTCGGTTTGGGGTGCATCAAATATGGTTTGGGGCGCGCCCCATTCGGTATTTGGCGATGCAACTGCGAAATGGGGTGCACCCCATTTGGTTTTTGGTGATGCAACTGCGGAATGGGGTGCACCCCATTTGGTTTTTGGTGACGCAACTGCGGAATGGGGTGCACCCCCTACGAAATGGGGCGCACCCCTTTTGACGAAAAAACCGCCCCTTTTGAAATGGGGCACGACCTTTAGGGGAGAAAATTGCGGGGTTATTTCGCCGCGAGCGCCAGATGCAGCACCTCGGAAATCTGCTTCACGAAATGCACCTTCAACTTCGCGCGCACCTCCGCCGGCACGTCCTGCCAGTCCGGCTTGTTGCCCTCCGGCAAAATCACCTGCTTCACGCCGAACCGCGACGCAGCGATCACCTTTTCCTTGATGCCGCCGACGCGCATCACGCGGCCGCGCAGGCTGATTTCGCCCGTCATCGCCACGTCGGAACGCACGCGCCGTTTGGTCATCAGCGACGCCAGCGCCGCGCAAATCGTCACGCCCGCGCTCGGCCCGTCCTTCGGCGTCGCGCCGGCGGGAACGTGGATGTGCAAATCAAATTTGCCGTAATCGTCAAAATCAAGATCGAGCTTTTTGGCCTGCGAACGCAAATAACTCACCGCCGTCTGCGCGCTTTCCTTCATCACCTCGCCGAGCGAGCCGGTGAGAATCAAGCTGCCGCGCCCGCGCATCCGCGTGGCCTCGATGAACAGCACGTCGCCGCCGACCGGCGTCCACGCCAGCCCGGTGGCGATGCCGATTTCCGGAATCTTCTCCGCGCTTTCGGAAACGAACTTCGCGTGGCCGAGATATTTTTCCAAATCCTTCGCGTCGAGCTTCACGGTCCCCGCCGAGCCATTGCGGGAAACAATTTTGCGCGTGGCCTTGCGGGCGAGCGCGGCGATTTCGCGCTCTAGCTGGCGCACGCCGGCTTCGCGCGTGTAGTCGCGGATGAGCTGGCGCAGTGCGGCGTCGGAAAATTTCACGTCGCTGCGGGTCAAACCATGTTCCTCCAACTGGCGCGGCACGAGGTAGCGTTTGGCGATCTGGAGTTTTTCCGACTCGGTGTAGCTTGGCAGTTCAATGACTTCGAGGCGGTCGCGCAGCGCGGGATGCACCGGCTCCAGCCAGTTCGCCGTGGCGATGAACAGCACGCGCGACAAGTCGAACGGCAAATCGAGATAATGGTCGGTGAAGGAATTGTTCTGCGCCGGGTCGAGGACTTCGAGCAGCGCGGATGCCGGGTCGCCGCGAAAATCCGCGCCGACCTTGTCGAGTTCGTCGAGCAGGATGACCGGGTTGTTGCTCTCCACGCGGCGCAAAGTCTGGATGATGCGTCCGGGCATCGCGCCGACGTAAGTGCGGCGGTGGCCGCGAATTTCGGCTTCATCGCGCATTCCGCCGAGCGAGATGCGCGCAAATTTGCGGCCGAGCGCGTCGGCCAGACTTTTGCCGAGCGAGGTTTTGCCGACGCCGGGCGGGCCGACGAGGCAAAGAATCGGGCCTTTGATTTCCTTGCGGCGCTTGAGCACGGCGAGAAATTCCAGCAGCCGGTCCTTGATTTTTTCCAGGCCGAAATGCTCGTCGTTCAGGACTTTCTCCGCTGCCTTCAAATCCAGCTTGTCCACCGTGGATTTTTCCCACGGCAGCGCGAGGATCCAATCGAGGTAATTGCGGCCGACGGCGTATTCGGCGGCGGCGGGCGGCATTTGCGCGAGACGGTCAAGTTCCTGCTCGGCGGCCTTGCGGACTTCGGCCGGCAGAACCGCCGCTGCTACTCTTTCGCGGAGCGACTTGGCCTCGCCGGCGGCGGGTTCGCCTTCGCCGAGTTCGCGCTGGATGGCGCGCATCTGTTCGCGCAGGAAAAAATCGCGCTGCGTCTTGGCGATGTTCGAAGCAACGTCGCTCTGGATTTTGGAACTCAACGTCAGCACCTCCTGCTCACGGTTGAGCAGCGGCAGCAATTTTTGCAGCCGTTCGCGGACGGAAACGGTTTCGAGCAGTTTCTGCCGGTCTTCCAGCGAAAGATTTAAATTGCCCGCGATCAAATCCGCAAAATGGCCGGGATGCTCGGTGTTCAGCGCGGCGATTTTCACCTGGTCGCTCAAGGCTGTGGAAAGCTTGGCGATTTCCTCGAACTGCTTGTGCGCGTTGCGGAGCATGGCCTGGAGTTCCACGGAATCCTCCGTCTCGTCGCGCAACAATTCGTAGCTGGCGCGCAGATACGGCGCGGGCGGCTCAAATTTTTTAACGCGGATGCGCCACAAGCCCTCGACCAGCACGCGGACGGTGCCGTCGGGAAACTTCACCATTTTGGACAGGCGCGAAACGCAGCCGACTTCATACAAATCCGCCGGCGCCGGCTCGGCGACGTCAGCCTTGCGTTGCAGCACCGCACCGAACAAACGGTCGCCGGCGACAATGTCGTCAATCAGCTTGAGGCTCGGCCCGGTTTCGATGAGCAGCGGCACGATGGCGCCGGGGAAAATCACGATGTCCGAAAGGCCGAGGATGGGCACGGTGTCCGGCAGCGAACGCGCCGAAATGCGCGGCGGCGCTTCCGCCTTTTCGGCGGCGTCATTGATGCTGACAAATTCTGTTTCCGGCGATGACATCGTCGTTATTCTGTCAATAAAAGGCAGCGCGGGCGAAAGAATTTACGCGCCGTCAGTTCCCCTCGGCAATCGGAACTTTGGTCGGCTTGGCGTGCGACGGGCGCGCGGGCGGCACGTCCACCCGCAGAAAACCGTTCACATAAATGGCCTTGGCCTGACTCAAATCAAAGCCCGGCGGCAGCTCCAGCACGCTCTCGAACGGCCCGTAATTGATTTCCATCACGAGGAAGCTGCAGTGGGCGGCGCGGCAGCAGTCCGGGCGGTTGCCCGCGATGCGCAGCCGGTTGCCTTCGACGGTGATTTCGAGGTTCTCGCTTTTCATGCCGGGCAGTTCCACCTTGATGACCAGGCCAGTGTCGGTGGTGTAAACGTCCGTGTTCGGCACCCAACGCCCGGTGGCGTCGCCGTTGCGCGAGCTTACCGCCGAGCCGCGCGCGATAAAATGAACCGAGGAGCTGACTTTGGTTACGGCCATGATTGATTAAAATGTTGCCCAAAAATTTTGTCGCCAGCAAGCGAACCAACAATTCACGCACGAAACATAACCGCAAACGCCATCCGTGCAACAGGGATTTTTAATATAAGCCCTGGCCTAATTCTCATCATTACCCGCCGGCAAAACCCCGTCCGGGACCGCGGCCCCGAAGCCGCTGTCCGCAAAAAACTTTGAACTCGGAACGCCGCCGCCTAGACTTCCGGCCATGTTTCATTGCACGCACCGCGTCACCTACGCCGAATGCACCGTCGGCGACCACATTTACCATTCGCGCTACCTTGACTTGCTCGAAGCCGCGCGCGGCGAATTCATGCGCTCGCTCGGCACGCCGGTGCTGACGTTGCAGGACGCCGATTACATATTTCCCGTCATCGAGGCGCGGCTGCGCTACAAATTCCCGGCGCGCTATGACGATTTGCTGACGATTGAAGTCTGGCTGACGGAGATTGGCAATGTGCGCCTGAACTTCGGCCACCGGATTTTGAATCAGGACGGAAAACTCATTCTCGAAGCCGAAACGTTTCACGCCTGCACCAGCCGCGAGGAAAAACCAAAGCGCCTGCCGGAAGAATTGGCGGAAAAACTGAAGCCGTATTTGAATGCGGAAACTCTGTTTTAACCGCAGAGGCACAACGACGCAGAGTTTGAAGCTCAATTTTTCCTCTGCACCTCCGCGGCTCGGCGGTTAAACCGGTTCCGGCTTGCACAAAAGGCCTTTCTCTGCTCAAATTCAGCGGCGCGCGATGCATAACGAACCACAAAATTATCCCAAACATTACTGCGGAGTCTTCGGCGTTTTCGGCCACCCGAACGCCTCGGAACTCGCCTACTACGGACTTTACGCGCTCCAGCATCGCGGCCAGGAAAGCGCCGGCATCGTCAGTTGCCAGGACGGTAAATTTTACAAGCACCACGGCATGGGCCTCGTGCCGCAGGTGTTCAACGACCCGAAAATTTTGCACGACCTCGTCGGCGAAATGGCCATCGGCCACACGCGCTATTCCACCACCGGCACGTCCAATCTCCGCAACGCCCAGCCGCTCACGGTGGATTGCGCGCGCGGCCAGATCGCCGTCGCGCACAACGGCAACCTGACCAACGCCGCGCTGCTCCGCGACGAACTCGAAAGCCGCGGCCTCGTTTTCCAGACCACCGTGGACAGCGAGATCATCATCATGATGCTCGCGCAGCCGGAAATCGGCGGCGTCGCCAATTCGCTCGTCAACACCTTGCGCCGCATCGAAGGCGCGTTTTCGCTCGTCATCATGACCGAGAAGGAATTGATCGGCGCGCGCGACCCGCACGGTTTCCGCCCGCTTTCCATCGGCAAAACCGCCAACGGCGCGTATGTGCTTTCCAGCGAGACGACGGCGCTTGATTTGATTCACGCACAATTTGTCCGCGACGTTGCGCCCGGCGAAATCGTCATCATCAACGACAAGGGCCTGACCAGCATCCAGGCTTTTCCCGAACAGCAGAAGCGCGCGTTCTGCATTTTCGAATATGTTTATTTCGCGCGGCCCGACAGCGTCATCAACGGCCACAGCGTCTATGAAGTCCGCAAGGCCATGGGCCGCCAGCTCGCGCGCGAGCACAACGTCAAGGCCGACCTCGTCATTCCCGTGCCCGACAGCGGTGTCTGCGCGGCGATGGGCTACTCCGAGGAAGCCGGCATCCCCTACGAAATGGCCTTCATCCGCAACCATTACGTCGGGCGCAGCTTTCTCCAGCCCACGCAGCTCATCCGCGATTTCAATGTGCGCGTGAAGCTCAACCTCATCGAGTCGCTCGTGAAGGGCAAGCGCGTCATCATCGTGGACGATTCCATCGTGCGCGGGACGACGTGCCGTTCGCGCGTGAAAACGCTCAAGGAAGCCGGCGCAAAAGAGGTCCACGTGGCCGTGAGCTGTCCGCCGCACATGAATCCGTGCGTTTACGGAATTGATTTTCCCGACCGCAACAAGCTGATGGCGGCAAATAACACCATTGACGAGATCCGTAAATATCTGAACGCCGATTCACTGCATTATTTGTCACAGGCCGGCATGGTGGCGGCCACCGGCCAGCCGAAGGAGGCGTTCTGCATGGCCTGTTACGACGGCCATTATCCCGTGCCTTACGACCCGCTGTTGGACAAACACATCATCGAACGCCGCCGCAAAGAGACGCAAACCCTCGGCGAAGCGGCGGCGAAGGAAAATGAGCAGATTAAATTGTTGCAGGTTTGAGATAGGCTGCGCTGAACGGTTTACGAATTTTTTGTGTCTACTGAATTATGAGAAAATCAACCGCACTTGCATTGGCAGCCTGCACGTTTTTTCTAAATGGTTGCAACAAAACCTCGCAAACCACAACAAAGGGCGATCCCGCGACCCCGATAGATTTGGGGGTTATTGAGCTGTCCCCAAACATACCGAAGCATGTGAATGTCGGTGATGGTAAAGATTGGACCATTACGGAAACCATTCTTGCTGATGGTAAACGCCAGGTTATGGCCGAAGCCGATTCGAAGGTGACGGCTGAACAGACTAATGATGCGGATTGGCATAAATCTGGAATCCCACCGGGGACACCGGTAGGCACACCCATCCAGCAAAAACAGGATATGAGTGGTCTTCCTACCGGTGTGGTAATAACTGGTTATATTGGAAATCAATTGACTCATTACACTCTAAAATATAATGCAAGTTGATGACTTGTGGCCTTAATAGATTAAACGAGAAGGCAGCGGCCAGTCGCGGTCACGGTTCAAGTTGCCGGTTAATTTGAGGCGGCGCACGTTTCTCCTTCTCCTTGGAGGAGAAGGCCGGGATGAGGGCGGTCGTCCAACCAGCAAACCCAATCCCTTCGGGATGGCTCTGCGCACAGGCGTCCGGCAGCCGCGCGGCGGCCAAATCTTCAACAATTCACGCTTTCATTGGCTTTTTTGCAGCTTTTGTCATCATTCTATCAGCTTTTGCCTTCATCTTCCTCGCTTTTGCCAGCCCAAAAGCTGCTTTGGTCACGGTAAAAGCAGCTTTTGCTTTGAGATGCCCGACTTTTGTTTCCGCTGTTGTCGCTTTGGTGACGGCAAAAGCTTTCATGACGCTGGCAAAAGTTTTTTTGGTGATGACCCAAGCAGCTTTCGGAATGGCAAAACCCGCCGCACGACCGGCTCCGGCAACGCCCGGCCTGGCCAAAATCGCCATGCCGTTGACCGAGTCCGCCCCGGTTCAGGTCATCGTCGCAGCCGTGTCCTGATTCTCAATTTTTAGGAGCGCGATTCTCCCGGTCGCAGCGGGCGGGGAGAACCGCATCGCCGCAAAAGCCGGATCGTTTGCAACTGAATCGCGTTTTCACCGGCTGCGGGTGAGGATCCCCGCGCTTCGTTCAAATCAGCACACCGCCAAAGCCCCCGGCGGGTTGACCAAACCTTCCATTAGGTGAACGGAAATCTTCATTAGCAGAACTAGCAGGTGGTTGAATCGGGTTGAAATATTATAATTGACCGCCTGCGTGATTTTGGCATTTTCGACATGTCCATTAACACTTAACAAAAAGAAAACAATTATGGCTCGAAAGAAAAGAACATCGCCCGCCGCCGAAAAGGCCGTCACGCGCGCCGCCGCGCTCTCATCCATCAGCTCCACGCTGGACCTCGGCAACGGCCTGACCCTCGCCGCCTACAACACGGCCATCGCCAAAATCAATGCGCCCAACACCGGCCAGCTCGCGGTCTATAACGCGACGTTGTCGTCGTTGGACGGACAGTTGAACAACCTGCAGGCTTCCGAAACATCGCTCAACACCTTGAGCGAATCCATGCTCGCCGCGGTCGGCGTGAAATACGGCAAGGACAGCAACGAATACGAGGAAGCCGGCGGCACGCGCAAAAGCGAGCGCGCCGCCCCGACGCCCGCCCCGGTGCCGGCCGCCAAGCCGCTCCAGGCCGCGTAATCGTCCGATGCCGTTTCAACGCCGCCGGTGGGGCAGGGAAAATCCTGCGTCACCGGCGGTTTGGTTTTTCCGGGCTGCCGAAAAATCGGTGTTTCATCTGTCGCCATCTGTGGCTAAATTTCCCCGGTGAAAACGACTGAACTTTCCCCCGCGCAACTCGCCGCGTTCATTGACCACACGCTGCTCAAGCCCGACGCCTCGCTGGCGCAGATCGAAAAACTCTGCGCCGAGGCGCGCGAACATCAGTTCTTCGCCGTCTGCGTCAACGGTTCCTGGGTCGCCACCGCGTATCAACGGCTCGAAGATTCGGACGTGAAGGTCGCCAGCGTGGTCGGCTTCCCGCTCGGCGCGATGGCGGCGGACGTGAAGCGGTTTGAGACGGAAGCCGCCGTTGACGACGGCGCGCACGAGATTGACCTGGTGCTGAACATCGCGCGGCTCAAGGCCGGCGACGACAAATATGTTTTCCGCGAAATCGTGGACGTGGTCGAAGCCGCCGACGAGCGCACGGTGAAGGTGATTTTTGAAACTTGTCTGCTGACGGACGAGGAAAAAGTCCGCGCCTGCAAGCTGGTCGTGGAGAGCGGCGCGCATTTTGTGAAAACGTCCACCGGCTTTAGCACTGGCGGCGCGACGATTGCCGACGTGAAGCTCATGCGCGAAACGGTCGGCCCGAAATTCGGCGTGAAAGCCTCAGGCGGCATCCGCGATGCGCAGACCGCGCTCGCCATGATTGCGGCCGGCGCGACGCGGCTCGGCACTTCCAGCGGCATCGCCATCGTGCAAGGAATCGCCGGAACCGGCGGCTATTGAACCGGCAGTCGGGCTACATCATCCCGCGCGATTTCGCCGTGACCGTCAGCAAGTAACGATTTCCCGTCCGCCGCAATTGCATCCGCGTCCCGAACGCGGCGGCGAGATTTTTTGAATTCAGCACGTCCGGTTTTTTCCCCGCCGCCAGCACGCGGCCGCCTTTCAAAACCAGCACGCGCGAAAACACCGGCATGATTTCCTCGACGTGATGCGTCACCAGCACCAGCGTCGGTGAATTTTTTCCAGCGCCGAGCCGCTGGATGAATTGCAGAAAATGTTCACGCGCCGACGGATCCAGCCCAGCGCACGGCTCGTCCAGAATCAGCACGCGCGGATTCGCCATCAACGCGCGGCCAATCAACACGCGCTGGCGTTCGCCCTGCGAGAGCACGCGCCACGGACGGGCCGCCAAATGTTTGCATTCGATTTGCCGCAGGAGTTTCAACGCTTGAATTTTTTCACCGCTCGTCAGCCGGCCCCAGAAATCAATCATCGCATATTTGCCGCTGGCGACGGTTGCCAGCGCCGGCTCGTCATCGGCCATCATTTGCCGCACGGACGAGCTGACGAGGCCGATTTTCTTCCGCAATTCACGCCAGTCGGACTGGCCGTAAGTTTCACCGAGCAGGAAAATTTCCCCGCTCGTCGGCATCAAATAGCCGGTGAGCGCGCTCAACAGGGAGGTTTTGCCGGAACCGTTCGCGCCAAGAACCACCCAATGCTCACCGCGCTGCACGCGCCAGCTTACGTCGCGCAAAATCACCGTGCCACCGCGTTCGATGCGCAGATTGGCCACGGATAAAATGGTTTTGGTGGAATCAATTTTTTTCACCGGCGGTGAATTTACGATTTACGATATGCGATTTACGAGCCTTAAACCGGAACGTGCGTAAATCGCAAATCGTAAATCACAAATAAATCGGCTTTTACCAAAGGTTGATTTCTTCCCAAAGCGGTTTCAAATCGTCGTCGGCCAGCGCCATTTTCTTAATGGCATCCTTTTTGCCCGCCGCCACCGCGCGGTTCAGCCAGTGTCGTGCGATGTCGAGTTGCTGCAACTGGCAGGCGTAGCAGGACAAATTGTAGGCGATGACTGGTTCGGCCGGAAATTTCTCCGCCGCCGGCAGCAGCGCATCCCACGCCTGCGACAGGCCGCCGCCGCTCACCCGCCGCAAGGCATAGGCACGATGCAGCCAGCCGGAGGATTCACCGGGCGTGAACTTTAATTCCTGCTCCGCGATTTCCAGCGCGTCGCGCCACTGTTTTTCATGCGCGCAAATTGTCCACCGCACTTCGAGCACGTCGGGATTTTTTTGATTGGCGGCGGAAATTTTCGCCAGTTCCGCGCGGGCGTCATCAGCGCAGCCCAGCCCCAGCCAGCCGGTGGCGGCGTCGAGATGGTGCGAATCCGGCGGTGCGAGCTGTTTCACGCGCGGAAAGTTTAAGCGCGAAACTCAACCGATGCCGACAAGAAAATTCTGCCGCGCGAAGGACACGAAGAAATCGAAGGAGAAAAATATCCTTCGCCAATTTTGCCGCCTTTGCGCGGCCAATAAAGTTGCTGGCGTTCGGGCGGTTTGCGGTTTATGAATTATTTGTTATGAAAATCATGATTCCAACTTTGCTAGCGCTGGCGTCCGCGGTTTCCGTTCACGCAAAAATCGTGACCCAGGCGGTGGATTACAAACAAGGCGACACCACGCTCCAAGGCTATCTCGCCTACGACGATTCCATTTCGGGCAAGCGGCCCGGCGTGCTCGTCGTCCATCAATGGCTGGGCCTGACGGATTACGAGAAGCATCGGGCGGAACAGCTCGCGGCGCTCGGCTACGTCGCATTTTGTGCGGACATTTACGGCAAGGACAGCCGTCCGAAAGACGTGAGCGAAGCCGGCGCACTCGCGGGCAAATATAAAACCGACCGCGCTTTGCTGCGCGCCCGCGTCAACGCCGCGCTCGACGCGCTGGAGAAAAATGAACTCGTGGACATGTCGCGCATCGCCGCCATCGGCTACTGCTTCGGCGGCACGACGGTGCTGGAACTCGCCTTGAGCGGCGCGGACATCGCCGGCGTGGTGAGTTTTCACGGCGGGCTGGACGCGCCGAATCCGGCGGATGCCAAAAACATCAAATGCAAGGTGCTCGTGCTCGCCGGCGCGGACGACCCGTTTCAAAAGCCGGAGGACCTGACCGCGTTTGAAAATGAAATGCGCGACAACAAAGTGGACTGGCAAATAACTTTTTACGGCGGTGCGGTTCACGCCTTCACGCAGCCCAATCCCGGCTTCGTCAATGCCGGCGCAAAATACAACGAAAAGGCCGACAAGCGCTCGTGGCAGGCGATGAAGGATTTCTTCGCCGAAATTTTCCAATAACGTGATTCGTTGAATTGTAAACCGCTAAATCGTTTTTGATTCAACATTTCAACCTTTTAACAATTTAACGAAACTATGCGCATCACCGGCGGCAAAGCAGCGCGGCGGATTTTGAAAGTCCCCAAAGGACTCGACGTCCGCCCGACGCCCGATCTGGTCAAGCAGGCGGTTTTCAATTCGCTCGGCACGTGGGTCGAAGACGCGCGCGTGCTGGAATTGTTCGCCGGCAGCGGCGCGTTGAGCCTGGAGTGTTTGAGCCGGGGCGCGGCTGCCGTGATGTGCATCGAGAAATCGCCCCGGCACGCGGAATTCATCCGCAGCAACGCGGACAGCGGCGGGCTTCGGGGAAATTCTGGAAACGCGGACGCAGGATGTTTTTCCGGTGATGAACCAGCTCGCGGAAAGCGGGCGGCAGTTTGATCTAATTTTCGCTGACCCGCCTTACGGCGAAAAAAACGTCAATCGCCGCTCCGCTTCATTCGCCCAGCAATTGCTCGACGACAAGAATCTGCCGAGGCTGCTCGCGCCCGGCGGAAAATTTGTGCTCGGCCACACAAAACGCGACACGCTGGAAATTGTCGCGCCATGGTCGGAAGTGAAAGCGCTCAAACACGGCGACACCGTGATGCGGTTTTTGGAGGTGGCTTAAACTTTCTCTGCCTCTTCGACTTCCGTTCGAATCGTCTTAAGGAACTTTTCCATGCCCTGGTCAAATGCGGCGGAGACAGGCAGCACCTTCACTTTTTTATTTTTCGTTTTGAACTGCTTCAGGTTTTTCTCGGCGACGGCCTCGTCCATTTTGTTGGCGACGACGAGGCGCTCTTTTTCGAGCAGCGCGGGATCGTAAAGCTCCAGCTCCTTGAGCAGTTGCTTGTAATCGTCCCACGGCTTGCGGCCGTCCGTGCCGGCCATGTCGAGCAGCAGCACGAGGATTTTACAGCGCTGGATGTGGCGCAAAAATTTGTGGCCGAGGCCAACGTTCTGGTGCGCGCCTTCAATCAAGCCCGGCACGTCGCAGACCGTGAGCCGCTTCCAGTCGGGATATTCAACAATGCCGATCTGCGGATGCAGCGTGGTGAATGGATACGCGGCGACTTTCGGCCGCGCCTTGGAAATCGCCGTGAGCAAAGTGGATTTGCCCGCGTTCGGATAACCGACCAGCCCGACTTCCGCGACGATGCGCAGTTCCAAGAGAAAATCACCTTCGGTGCCCGGCTCGCCCGGCTGCGCGAAGCGCGGCGTCTGGCGCGCGGCCGTGGCGAAATTGCGGTTGCCCAGTCCGCCGCGTCCGCCTTTGCACAAAACAAATTGCTGTCCGTCCTGCGTGAGGTCGGCGACGAGTTCGCCTTTGGGTGAATTGACGGAAAGTTTTTCGCCATCTTCTTCTTTCGACAAATCCAATTCCAAGCCGCGAATGCCGGCGGTGGCGCGCAACACCGGCCGCTGGCTCGTGCCGGTGCTGAATAGCGGATTTTTTCCGGCATCTTCAGCTTCGTCGTCCTCGTCCCCGGAATCTTCCACCACCGGCGGAGGCGTGGCGCTGGGCAGCCGCCAGACCAAGGTGCCGCAGGGAACTTTGATGATGAGGTCTTTGCCGGCGTGGCCGTCCATTCCCTTGCCCATGCCACCTTCACCGGGCGGCGCGATGAGGCGCGGGACGTAATACTGCGCGATGAGATTGTTGAGGTCGTGGTCGGCCTGCAGGATGACGCTGCCGCCGCGTCCGCCGTTGCCACCGCTTGGGCCGCCCTTGGTGATGTAAGCCTCGCGATGGAACGCGACACAGCCCTTGCCGCCGTGTCCCGCCTGCGCGTAGATTTTTATTTCGTCAATGAACATGGTGCAGTCGCGCCAACAAAAAAAGGCGAGGCCGAAGCCCCGCCTTGAAATCGGTTGGCGAAAATTAGTTTTTCGCGGCGGCGGCTTCCGCCACCACGTTCACGCGGCGGCTGTTCTTGTCGAATTTCACCTTGCCGTCGGTGAGCGCGAACAGCGTCCAGTCGCGGCCGGTGCCGACGTTTTTGCCGGCGATAAATTTGCTGCCGCGCTGGCGGACGATGATGCTGCCCGCCGTGACGACCTGCCCGCCAAATTCTTTTACGCCCAGCCGCTTGCTGACGCTGTCGCGACCGTTTCTTACGCTACCTTGACCTTTTTTATGTGCCATAAGCCTGAAAAATTAACCTTTGATCTCCTTGATTTTGACGACCGTCAGTTCCTGACGATGCCCGATGGTTTTGTGATAACCCTTGCGGCGTTTCATCTTGAAAGTGAGCTTGTGTTCGCCGCGCTTGTGCGCGACCACGTCGGCCTCGACGGTGGCGCCGCTGACGGTGGGCGTGCCCACGGCGAGCTTGCCGTCGCGATTGACGAGCAGCACGCGGTCAAACGTGACCGGCTTGCCCGCCTCGGTTTCGAGACGTTCGATTTCCAGCGTGTCGCCCGCCGCGACGCGATATTGTTTGCTACCCGTTTCTAAAACAGCATACATAAAATTATTTTCCCGCAAAGGGTCGGGGATTAAACCAGATTTCCGGAAACTGTCAACGCCTGTTTTTTGATGAACTGGCTTGGTTCAAACATTCTCCTGATCATTCGGAAAATCCTTGCGATCGGTTTTGAACCATTTGGTGCGCGTTAAAAGGAATAGCAAAACCCAAACAACCGGTGCGATTGAAGCCCAGAGCCAATCGTGCTCACTCAAGTAAAAAATCTCGCAAAAAGGCAAAATGATCAGCAGTAGCCAGACCATCAGCCAAATCCCGCCAAACACAACGGCGAACGGCGCAAAAAGAACCGCCCGCCAAAGCAGCGACCACAAAGCGTTAAATGATGGCCACGGTGTTTTGGTTTGTTTGGTAGATGACCGTATCAACACGTTGTCATTGTCCGCGAAGTCTCCAGTTTTCGCAACTGTTGTTCCCGCTTCTTGATTTCACCGGTCAGCAATTCCTCCGCGCACCAACCGCGCGCTTGGGCGAATGAAACCTGTTCAAATAGTTCTTTCGCCAGGGCGGTTTTGGTCAGCCGTTGCTTTGAATTGTGGTCATCAGCCGGGATTTTGGCTTTACTGGCTTTCTTCAAAAGCTTCTCGGCTCGGAGCAGCGCCGGCAGATGTTTCGGAATACCGTCGAACGCCGATTTACGCTCCAGATGCGTGCCGTGTTTTTCCGCCTTTTTGATTTTCTCCCAGTTCGCCCAGACCTCGTCCACGTTTTTGACCTTCGTCGTTCCAAAAACGTGCGGGTGGCGGCGGATGAGCTTGTCCACGAGCACGCGGCAGACTTTCTCGAAATCAAACGCGCCACGCTCACGCGCAAGCTGGCAATGAAAGACGACCTGCAACAGCAAATCGCCCAGTTCCTCGGCCATCTCGTGGTCGTCGCCTGCTTCGATTGCGTCAATCAGCTCATAAACTTCCTCAATCGCGTGGCGGCGCAGCGTCAGGTGCGACTGCTCGCGGTCCCACGGACAGCCTTTCGGCGAACGCAGTTTCGCCATGACCTTGAGCAGATCGTTTATCGCCGGTTGTTTTTTCATGTTAGATTTAACCGCATATACGATCAGCGAATGGACACACATGAAAAGTCTTATCCGTGTTGATCTGTGTCCATCCGTAGATCTTAAAGCTTTTATAAAATCACCAAATCGTCACGATGCACGAGTTCCACGCGCGCAAGTTTTTTGGCACGGATTTCGTCGGCACCGAATTTGGCGATGCCGCGCGCAAATTCCGTCCCGTCCAGATCGCAAATTCGCACCACATCGCCTGCCGCGAATTCGCCTTCGCAACGCGCCACACCGGGCGGCAACAGACTTTTGCCGGATTCGCGCAATGCTTTCTTTGCGCCGTCGTCCACGAACAGAGTGCCTTTGGGATGATGAAAAAAGGCGATCCAGCGTTTGCGGCCCTGCAATTTGTTCGGCTGCGCAACGAACAACGTGCCTTCATCCTCGCCGCCCAAAACTTTCGCGAGCACATTTTTCTTTTTGCCGGACGCAATCACGAGCGGAATACCGGAGCGCACGACAATCTTCGCCGCCTCGATTTTCGATTTCATCCCGCCCACGGCCGTCTCGCTGGTCGTGCCGCCCGCCATGTCTTCGATGGCGGCATCAATCTGTTCGATGACGGAAATGGTTTTTGGATTTTTTTTGCCAAAATTTTCGATGACGCCGTCCACGGTCGTCAGAATCACCAGCAGATCCGCCGGCAGCAGTGACGCGACGAGCGCGGACAATGTGTCGTTGTCTCCGAACTTGATTTCGGTGAACGACACGGCGTCGTTTTCGTTGATGATTGGAACCACGCCGCGCTTGAGCAGTGAGACGAGCGTGTTGCGCGCGTTGAGATGTCGCTCGTGATGTTCCAAATCCTCATGCGTGAGCAGCACCTGCGCGACAACAAGATCATGCGCCGAAAAAAGTTTGTCGTAGGCTGTCATCAGCCGCGACTGGCCGACGGCGGCGCAGGCCTGTTTTTCCGCGAGGTCGGTGGGCCGGGTTTCGTGGCCGAGCGCGCCCATGCCCGCGCCGACCGCGCCGCTGGTGACGAGCACGACTTCCTTACCGGATTTTTTCAGCGCGGTAATCTGTGCGACAAGCTGCTCCAACTGCGCCGGGTCAATCAGCTTCCGGCTGTCGGTGAGGACGCCGGTGCCGAGTTTCACGACGATGCGCGCGGCGGATTTGAGGATGTCACGATGCACGCGGCAAGGTTAGAAAAAATTCCGTGCGCAAAAAAGGCGAAAGTGGCGGCGAATCACAACCCGAGTTGTTTTAGAATGTCAGAGTTCGAATTTTTTTCATCCACGAGTGATTTGAAAAAGCCGTTGCTGCGTAAAACAACGATTGCGATCATGGGCATGAGATCGGCTTGTGACTTTACATTTGGGGTGACGCAATTATCAAGACCGATGACCTGCGTGCGGTTGTTCTTTGAATCCTTCAGGTCAATGTATTTGGCCGTGCCGACGGAGACATTCAGCACATCAATGCCGGTGAATTCAAAACCCGTTTCCTTGGCAAAAGATTTTCCACCACCTCCGCCGGATTTTTTCACCGACGGCAGCGCCGCGATGGAAAAAATGTTCGTCTGGCCAGCCTCGTTTTTCACGATGTCCAGTTCGCCGAGATTGAAGCGCAGCAGCGTGACGTGAATCTCATGCCGGGCAAGCGCGGCGCGGTCGTATTCGACGTGGATTTCCGGGATGTCGAGGAACGGCGTGCCGCCAAAACTCGGCGGGTTGAACAATTTGAAATCCTTGATGGTGACGGTCGGCTCGGCGAGGCCGAGCGTGAATTTCCCGATCTCCGCGTCCATGCCGGTCTGCGCGCGGATGCGATTTTCCATGACCACGCGCAGGATCGAATCCAGCGACAGGAAGAAAATAACGACCAGCACGACCGCCAGAATGAACAGCCGCAACAGCCATTTGAAAATGAATTTGATCATTCGTTAAATTGTCAAACAGTTGAATCGTAGCGCTGCTGTTCCGTTTTAACAATTCAACGATTTTATGATTCAACCAATCACACCGGCACATCCTCCGGCCGGACTTCCAGGCATTCATCCTGATCCTCCCAGACGATCGTCGGATAAACTTGCAGCAGCTTCGGCGCGAGATCGCGGCCCGCGCGCGCCAGCAATTGTTCCGCCTGCTCCGCCGCATTCTCGTAGGCCGCGTCGTAATTTCCCGCGCCGCGCCGCTGGCGGTCGTCCCAATGCGCGACGGCATGGACCGGTTCATATTCTTTCGCCCACGCCTCGACCTCGGCACGGACCTCGGCGGCAATTTCCTCGAACGGCACGAGCGTTTCGCTGCAATGCTGGCAGATCAGTCCCGACTCGCGCACGTCGCGCGTGAGCAGCGGCAGGAACGGCGCGCGGCAGCAGGGCGATTCCGCATAGGCCGCCGGCGGCGTGGCCAGCCGCTTGAACCAGATCTGCCGGTCATGCGCGAGCTGCGCGCCCAGCCGGTAGGCGCCGACGAGCGGATGCGAGAGCCGCCACGCGCGGCCTTCGAGCTGGCCGAGCGTCTGCGCCAGCCAGCGCGCGAGCGTGAGGTCGTCCCAATTCTGAAACGCCCGGGCGTATTCCTTCCAGAGCGCGTCGAGCGGCGATTCCGATTCAAATGCCATGCGCGCAGGATAAGGAAAATTCGCGCAAAGAAAAAGGATTTGTCGGGCAATCCGGTTTCTCTCGCCATTTGAAATGCAGATGCAGGAAATCCAGAGCCGATAACTTCTTTCCCGTCACCTCACCCCCTGTTATGCTGAACCCGTGATGAAGCTGCCGCGCGACCTCTCCGCCGCACCTCCCAATGAGCACCCGCAGTCAAAATGAAAAGAAGTTCGGCCAGTGGGAAGAACTGCCCGGAGGCAAACGGCGTTACCGGCTGGACGTGGCCGGCCGCCTGGGCTGGCTGGCAAGATATTTGAAGGAAGTGGACGCGGACGAAACCACCTTGCGTTTCTGGCAGGAGATTTACGATGACCAGGGAAAGCTGGTCGAAACCCATGAGAAATTCCCGGTGGATAAAGGACACCAGAAAGTGTAGGCTGCAACCATGACGATCACGAAACAAACCGTCGCCGATCAGATTGCCGCGTATCTTCATCACCAGATCACGCTGGCGCAGTTGGTGGATTGGTCGGAGAACGCCCTGCTGGACGGCGAGCTGGCCGAGCGTGATGCCAAAACCATTTCATCCGTCATTGCCCGCCTCGGCGTGGCCGACGTGCGTGCCTTCGGCCTGGCGTGGGACGATTGCGAAGAACTGCTGCACAAACTTGGCTTTTCTCCCCGCGTAGAAGTCGTCGCCGCGTAATCTGCTTTGGAACAATTCACCATTTGCGCGTTTCCAGCCGATGGAACAACGACGCGAGCGTGAGGTCGTCCCAATTCTGAAACGCCTGGGCGTATTTGACCTGATTCATGCTGGTAATCTGACTCCTTTATAGACTTTCACTTCCGAACCGTCCGCAAGAAATGCGGAAGCAGGGGACTGGTTTAAAAAGTGTCCGAATCTTTCGCCATACAATCCGGCAACCTGACAATCCAATCCCGTCGTTTTTGCATCCCAGACCCGCCAGCGCGGATGTTCAACGCGATATTCCATCGTCGAGCCGTCGCGTTGCCTCGCATAGCCCCAATAATGTTCGGTGATGAATTCCTGAATCGAACCGACCACGAGCGGTTGCGCCGGTCCATGAACGGCCAGTTTCAAAATGCTTTCGCAGCCGTCAAGCCGCCACGAATACGAAACCGATTTGACTTTTTCCTGAACTTTTTCAATCCGATGCGACATGGGCAGAGCGACGTAATTTTCGTTGTAAAATTTTCTTGCGACGAAGGCGATGGCGCTTCGCGGAACCAGTTCCTTGATGAAAACTACTCCCCGCCGCCAGCCGTCATCCACCTTGCGCCGGACATAAAACCGCAGGTTAACCTCTTCAAAGTTTCTATGAAATGGAATTGGAATTCCACCGATGCGCGTATCCAGAAACAAAAATGCGACAATGCTTACAAATATTTTGCCATCGAACGAATCAAGCTCCGTGCCTTGGGGAACAAACGGAGCGAGAACCGCGGGTTCAATCTCATAGTTGAGCATCGCCAAGTATCGCCACTCGGCAGTCAAAAAAACTCCTAAGTTATTACTTTTCATTCCCGCCACCGCAGCAACCGTAGCGTGTTGCCGATCACAATCAAGTCGGATACACCCATCGCCGGCAGCCGTTCGCAGGGTGCCTTCGCCATGACATTAAAAAGCGGCCTCTGTTTCCAAAGGCCGCTTTGTATTTTCTGGATTTGATTTTTACGGCTTCGGTGTTGCCGGTGTTGTCGGTGCCGGCGGCGGCGTGGGCGGCGTGCCGCTGCCGCCACCCGCATCCACGATGACGCGGGCGACCTGATACGCGCCGTAGAAATCCGGGTTGCTGGTCTGATAGCGTTCCATCAAACGGTCAAGCTGGCGTTCGCAGATGCGGTCGGCGTCATCCATCTTGTCGGGCAGCAAATCCGTCGCGGCCTTCGTGCCAGCCTTGGTCTGGCGCGGTGCCGTAAGCAGGGTGTTGAAGGTGGCGGTCTTGGTGTTGAGGTCGGCCAGATCGGCGGCGGCGAGCGTGCCGGAGGTGGTGAGCGCGGCGATGTTCGCATTGCCCGCGTTGTAAATGGCGGTGCAGTTGGTCAGGCAGTCCTGTTCGGTCTCGTGCAGCAAATCGGGCGCGCTGAAATCCACGGAATCAAAGAGGTCATGCTTGCGTGCGTTTCCGCCCATTGCGCCACCGCGCCACCCACGATGGCGGCGGACGAGCACATGGCCTGACGCGCGAGCCGTTTGTTTTCCGTGACGCCCACCGTTGTGCCGGACTGTTTGAGTTCCTCGGCGCGGATGGCGGTGATGGCGGCGGCGAGGGCATCGTGGGCGCCGGCAAAGGCGACGACGGCCTGCCAGACGGTTTTGAAGCTGTCCAGAACGCCGAGCACGGCGATGAACATCTTGGTGTGGGCCTGCTGTTTTATATTCATGATTTTTTGTGATTGATATTTTCTTTTACGACGATGCCCGTTTTACCATAAACGCGGGTGCATTTTCAACCGGTCTGGTAAAGTAGTATTTTTTTGACAGATTCGGATTAGATGCTGTTAATTCCTTGAAATCAGCGGCTTTCGGGCCAGCGCCGGGGTCCACCAGGAGGCTTTCAGTGGGCAAAACGAGACAGTCAACGTCCGCCGGGAGACTTACGGTGGCCACCGGGAGACATTCAATGTCCGCCGGGAAGGTGGCAGTGGTCAAAACGGAACAGTCAATGGTCGTCGGGCGACTGACAGCATTCGCCGGGGCAGCGCCAGCGGTCAAAACGGTGCAGCCGATGGCCACCGGGAAAATGGCAACGTTCGCCGGGAGGGTGCCAGTGGTCAAAACGGAAGCGACAACGAGCGTCGGGAAAGCGCCGCCGACCGTCTGTCGGAGGCAAATTCACTTCCGCCACCGCAGCAGCCGAAGCGCGTTGCCAATCACAACCAAGTCGGACACGCCCATCGCCGCCGCGCAGAAAATCGGGCTGATGAATCCCATCGCCGCCAGCGGCACGCCGAGCACGTTGTAGAAAAACGCCCAGAACAGGTTCTGTTTGATCGTCCGCAACGTCGCCCGCGCCAGGCCGAGCGCCTCCGGCACGGCTTCGATCTCCGATTTCAGCAGGATGATGTCCGCCGCCTCGCGCGCCACGTCGCTCGCGCGGCTCACGGCGATGCCGAGGTCGGCCTGCGTGAGTGCCGGCGCGTCGTTGATGCCGTCGCCCACAAACGCCACGCGCTCGCCCGATGATTGAAGCTTCTTCACGAACTCCGCCTTCTGCTCCGGCCGCACTTCGGCAAAAACATTTTCCGCCGCGATGCCGACCTGCTTGGCGATGCTCGCCGCCGTGAGTGAATTGTCGCCGGTGAGCAGAAAAATTTTCAGACCCTGCTGCTGGAGTTGTTCCACAACTTGTTTCGCATTCGCCTTCACCGCATCGCGCACGGCAAACAATCCAAGCAAAGTTTTGTCCGACGCCAGCCCGACAATCGTCGCGCCTTGCCCCGACCATTCGGCGATGAATTCTTCACCCGCCGCCAAATCCACGCCGGATTCGCGAAGCCAGCGGAGCGAACCGAGGCGCACTTTCGGCATTGGTTGTTGGGCGTTGAATGTTGAATATTGAATGTTTGCTTCAACGCCCGCGCCGCGAATTTCTTTCCAATCGGCAACTTCAATCTTGTCGGCAGAAATTTTGGCAATCGCCTGGCTGATGGGATGCGTGGAATTGCGCGCCAGCGCGGCGGCAAGCGCGAACAGAGCGCCGGTCTCCGACCCGGCACGGAAGGCGATGGCGTTGAAACTCGCCGGGTCGGAGACCGGCGTTCCCACTGCGGCCACTTCGGGTTTGCCGACAGTGAGCGTGCCGGTCTTGTCGAAAATCACCGCCGTGATTTTCCCGGCTTTTTCCAATGCCACGCCGTCGCGGATCAAAATTCCCCGGCGCGCCGCGGCGTTGGCGGCGGCCATGATGGCGGCGGGCGTCGCCAGACCCATCGCGCACGGACAGGCGACAATAAGAATTCCCGACGCGATGACAAAGGCTTTTTCCGCGCCGGAATGAAACGTCCAGAAAATCCCGGCGGCGAGCGCGATGGCGACGATGACCGGCACGAAGACATTACTGATGCGGTCGCCGAGGCGCTGGATGTCGGCGCGGCTGGTCTGCGCACGCTGCACGGCGGCGATGATGTGCGCCAGTGCGGTCGCCTCGCCGGTGGCGGTGACGCGCATGACGAGCCGGCCGTTCAGGTTCATCGTGCCGGCGAAAAGTTCGCTGCCGGATTTTTTGTCGGCGGGAACGGATTCGCCCGTGAGCATGGCTTCATCCACGGCAGATTCGCCTTCGAGCACCATGCCGTCCACCGGCACGCGGTCGCCGGGCCGCAGCGCGATGCGGTCGCCGATTTTTAATTCGGAGACGGAAACGTCGACTTCGGTCGTTTGAACGGCAGCGACAGGATTGAAGCCGCGGAGATCAAAACTTTTTGGCTGAACTGAAACGGCACTTTGAATTCGCCGCGCCGTTTGCGGTGCGAGATTGAGCAAAGATTTCAGCGCGCCGCTCGCCTTGTCGCTGACACGCGCTTCAAGCCAGTGGCCGGCGCTGATGAGCGAAATGATGGCGGCGGTTTCCATGAAATAAACGTGTCCGCCAGCGCCGCTGAACAAAACCCAGCAACTAAACCCAAATGCGGTCGTCGAGCCGAGCGCGACCAGCGTGTCCATGTTGGAACTGCCAACCTTGAGCTGCCGCCACGCGCCGCGATAAAATTGCGCGCCGCAAAAAATCTGCACCACGGCAGCGAGCGAAAACGACATCCAGCGGAACCAGCCGGTCATCATCAAACCAAAGCCCCATTCACCGATCATCAGCGCGGCGGTGATGACGAGACCGATGATCAAATTCCATTGCCAGCGGCTTTGTTTGGAGCCGTCAGCGACGGCAGGCATTTCTTTGGCCGTGAACCCAGCCTTGGCAATCGCGGCAAGGATTTCGGGAACATTTATCGCCTCGGCGGAATTCCAGTGCACAGTGGCGCGTTTCTTTTCCAGCGAAACGGAGGCGCTGCGGACGTCGCTGACACTTTGAATGGCTTCCGTGACGTGGCGCGCGCAGTTGTTGCACGTCATGCCAGTGACGTGCAGTTCCGTGACGGTTGAATTGGCGGGCGGATTTTCCATTTGCCAGTGCTTCAGATTTTATCAGCCCGCGTGATTTTGTCGAATTGCGCCGTCGATATTATACGCCGAAAACTGCGGATGGACTTGCGTTGCCAATCGTCGCTGGCAAAATATCCGCATCGAACCGCGCCGCCCATCTTTGATCCCGCAATCGGAAACCATCTGGCTCCTGTTCGTCTTTGCCGTTGTCTGGTTTGCGCTTTTTTTCCAACTGGGCAACCTGCCGCTGCTCCAGCCGGACGAGGGCCGGAACGCCGAGGTCGCCCGCGAAATGAAGGAGTCGGGCGCGTGGCTTTCGCCGACCTACGACGGCATTACCTATCTCGACAAACCGGCGTTTTATTTCAAGGCCGTGGCGCTTTCGCTGGCGGCGTTTGGCAACAACGAAACGGCGGCGCGGCTGCCGTCGGCGATTTTCGGACTGGCGCTGCTGGCAATCACCTTTGCTTTTTGCCGGCGCGCTTTTGGAACGCGCTGCGCCGTCATGGCGGTCGTCATCATCGCGACGATGCCGCTTTATGTGGTTTTTTCGCGGACAATTATTTTCGACATGACGCTGGCGTTTTTCGTGTCGGCGGCGATTTTTGCCGGTTCTCTCGCCGAAGAATGCGAAGGCAAATCCCGGCGCAAATGGTATCTGCTCGGCGCGCTCGCGGCGGGTTTTGCGACGCTGGTGAAAGGGCCGGTGGGATTTTTAATTCCCGGACTGGTGCTGTTTATTTTCAATCGCGTCGAAGGCCGGCGCGGCGTCTGGAAACGATTTTTCGCGCCGTTAAACCTGCTGGTGTTCTTCGGCGTGACGCTGCCGTGGTTCATCGGGCTTTCGCTGCAACATCCGGATTTTCCGTATTACGGACTCGTCGAGGAATCATTCCACCGTTTCACGACCACGAGCTTTCACCGTTCGCAGCCGTTTTATTTTTACGCGCTGATTGTCGCCGGGCTGTTTCTGCCGTGGAGTTTTATTCTGCCCGAAGCCGGCGTGGCGGCGTGGAAAAATAAGAAATTCCTGTCGTCCGCCGACCGGTTGTGCCTTGTCTGGGCAATTGTCGTGGTGATTTTCTTCTCGCTCTCGAAATCAAAACTGCCGGGCTACATTTTGACCGTGACGGTGGCCTGCGGAATTTTGACGGCGCGATTTTTTCAGCAGGCAATGGCCAATCCCGCCGGCAAAGCTGCGCGGATCATTTGTCGCGCGGCGGTCACGCTGGCGGTTTTGTGTTTCATCGTCGCCGCGGCGGCAATTTATCTTTCGCCGCGCATGGCGTCGCTGGCCAAGCCGATGCGGCTTCCGGTTGAGGACGCCAATGCGCTGGGAAAACATTTCATCACGCCGATTATTTTGCTGTCCGTGGTTGGCGTGCTGGGATTGCTGGCGCGATTTCGCCGCGATGCCGGATTTTGCTTCGCCCTCTTCGCCGTTTTTCCGCTGCTGTTGTTCACGCTGAACCTCGGCGCGATCGAAATTGTTTTCAATTTCAAATCCGCCCGCCAGCTCGCGCAAAAAATTCCCGCGCTGCCGCCGGACACCGGGCTGGCCTTCTTGGAATGTTTCCCCAACGGCCTGCCGTTTTATCTCAACCGCACGGCCACGCTGCTCACGCAAGGACGGCGGTGAAATCACGAGTTCGAGCAATTACATTTTGTTCCGGCTTGAAGAACGATCCGAACTGGCCGACGAATCTGGTGCCGGTGACGGAATTCGATCATTGGCTGGCCGCGCGGAAACATCCGGTTTATCTTTTGGCCCGCTCAAGCGAGCAGGCCCGACTTGAAGCCGTCGCGGGAATTCAGAAAACCAACATCCAGCAACTGACGCCGCAATACGTCGGCGTCCTGCTGCCGGCCCCTTAATTTTGCCATGTGCGGGATTTGCGGCATCGTAAATATTTCCGGCGAACGCCAGCCGGAATCCGTCCGGCTGCGCGTCAACGCGATGCTGCAGGCGCTGTCGCATCGCGGCCCCGATGACGTCGGCCTGAACGCCTCCGAATGCGCCGTGCTGGGCGCGACGCGGCTCGCGATTCGCGGCGGCGACGACGGCCGGCAGCCGATGATTGACGCGGCGAGCGGCGTGGTCGCGGTCTGCAACGGCGAAATTGACAATCACAAGGAACTGCGAAAATGGCTCGCCGAACGCGGCCGGCCGGTGAAACAAGCCACCGACGTCGCGGTGATTCCTGGAATGTATCTGGAACTCGGCGAAGCGTTCGCGGAAAAACTGGTCGGTGCGTTCGCCATCGGAGCAGACCAACCTGAACGAAGTGCTGGCAGAAAG